>JAPPNK010000010.1:0-101505 GCA_028818695.1 Candidatus Poribacteria bacterium | reverse complement strand
CCACCGAAGAGACCCAATCCGTATGCCCCTTAAGCGTTCGTATTGGGTCGCCTGTGTCGGCGTTCCAGATCCGCGCTGTGCCGTCGCCGCTGCCGCTGGCAATCCGCGTACCGTCCGGAGAATACGCCACCGAAGAGACCCAATCCGTATGCCCCTTAAGCGTTCGTATTGGGTCGCCTGTATCGGCGTTCCAGATCCGCACTGTGTCGTCGTAGCCGCCGCTGGCAAGTCGTGTACCGTCCGGAGAATACGCCACCGACGTGACCCCACCCGTGTGCCCCCTGAGCATTTGAAAGGCATACGCGCCTGTCTCAACGTTCCATAACTGTATAGTCGTGTCAGCGCCGCCGCTGGCAATCCGTGTACCGTCCGGAGAATACGCCACCGAAGTGATCTCGCCCGTATGGCCCCCGAGCGTTCGTATTAGGTCGCCCGTCTCGGCGTTCCAGATATGTACTACGCCGTTGATGCCGTTGCTGGCAAGCTGGGCGCCGTCCGGAGAATACGCCACCGAAGAGACCGCCGAACCGACAAAGTGCATGTCAAAACCCGTATGCCCCTCAAGCCTTCGTATTAATCTGCCCGTCTCGGCGTTCCTGATAAACACGTCGCTGCCATAGTAGCCGTTGCTGGCAATCCGTGTACCGTCCGGAGAATACGCCACGGAATGGATATACAAGCCGCCCTCCAACGTTCGTATTGGTCCGTTGCCCGTCTCGGCGTCCCAGAACAGCACGTCGCCGTTGCTGCCGCCGCCGACAAGCTGGGAGCCGTCCGGAGAATATGCCACGGACAAGACCGTGATATATTCCAACCCCGCAACAAGCGTTCGTATTGGATTGCCTGTCTCGGCATTCCAGATCCGCGCCATGCCGTGGCTGCTGGTGGTGAGCTGGGAGCCGTCCGGAGAATACGCCACGGAATAGACCCAAGTTGTATGCCCCCCGAGCGCTCGTATTAGTTTGCCCGTCTCGGCATTCCTGATCCACACTGTGCCGTCGCTGCCGCCGCTGGCGAGCTGGGAGCCGTCCGGAGAATACGCCACGGACAAGACGCTACCCGTATGCCCCCTGAGCGTTCGGATCGGTTTGCCCGTATCGGCGTTCCAGATCCGCACGGTGCCGTCGCCGCTGCCGCTGGCGAGCTGGGAGCCATCCGGAGAATATGCCACGGACAAGACAACTTCCGTATGCCCCCTGAGCGTCCATATTGGTTTGCCCGTCTCGGCGTTCCAGATTCGGATCGTATTATCATAGCTGCCGCTGGCAAGTTGTGTACCGTCCGGAGAATATGCCACCGAGTAGACATCACTCATATGCCTCTCGATCGTTCGTTCCGTTTGCGCCGGGCTGTTTTCAGCAAAGAGCGTCAGCGCAAAAAGCGCCGCTAAAAGTCTGCAAGTGTGCGGAAGAGAAGGTCGCTGTGTTTTCATGTAATGTCCTGATGCAGTAGTCGCGCGCAATTTTAGAATACTCTAAAGCGTCTGGAGCGTCCAAAAGGACTCTAAGATTTTCGCTTTCGCAGGAGGAATGACGGCGGAAAGGCAGCGGCGCGGGAGGCGGAGCTCAATACTGCGGCTCGTCTGAAATGCGGACGAACCAGCACCGCGTCTCCATCGCCTGAAGTTTCCCGTCCTTCACCGGCCGCTTCGATGTCCACACCGCCAGACGTTTCCGCGCCTCCACCCACTGCAGCCCCGACACGTTTAGATGAGTCTTCAACGCCAGACGCTTGCGCCGCGCGTTGGCGTCCACCACCCAGACGCGCGTCTGATCCCCCGGAACCGTCGGACTCTGCGCATACGCAAGCCGCGCCCCGTCGATCCATGTCGGGTGCGCATGCGGAAGGACGAACCCTGGCTGCGACTCGTCCGCCCAATAAACGACGATGCGCCGGCTGCCTGGGTCGTCCGCGCTTGCGCCGCCGTGGCCGCTCACCGCGCAGGCGAGCTTCGTCCCGTCCGGCGACCATGACAGCGCGTAGATGCGCTCCGCCGCCGTCTTGAGATACCCCGAAAAGCTGCGCTGCTCAACGCCTGAAACGCCGATGCGCGCCGTTCCGTCCTGGTGGTAGATGGCGTCCGTCCCGAAGGCGAGCCGCGTTCCGTCCGGACTCCACGCCGGCAGCGTGTGCGGGCGGTAATCCTCACGGCGCCCCTTCAACGCATACCGGGCGGGATATGTCAGCTCCGTTCCGTTGCTGTTGAGAAGCGCCAGCTCGTCCGCGTCGGTTCTGCGCTGAATCAACGCGATCTGGTGGCGCGTCGGCGACCATGCGGGCGCCTCCCCGTCGATCAAACGGCGCGGTTTCCCGCTTTCCGCGTTGACGAACCAGATCGAAGCGCCCGCCTGCGGCGACTCCGTATCATACATCTCATACGCCGCCCATCGGCTGTCCGGCGACCATGAAAGGCGCGGGTTCATAAACGATCCAACCGCCGCGCGCCGCGTATCGCCGTTCTGCGAGTCGTAAAACCAGAGCGATGTAGCGCGCCAATGCTTCGATCCGACATGCGAGCGCACATAAAACGCCGCCCGCCTGCCGTCCGGCGACCAGACGGGCCGTTCCGCCCCAGGAGGCATCGCCAGCCGTCCGTCGATCTTGCACCAGATTCGGTTTTCTAAAAACAGCGCTCCCTTTTCGGCGCTCTCAAGAGCCGCCCAGCTGCCCGGCGCCATCCACCGCTCCTTGCCGTTCGGGTCTTTGACGCGCGCCCATCCGCCGCGGTTCTCCAAAAAAGGAACGCGCATGCCGACATTGAAAACCGGCCCCGCCTCCGCCTCAGAGCTCGGCGCGGCGCGCGTCCGAGACGAGCTATGCGTCGACTCCACCATCTCAACCGGCTCCGCCTCCGCCGCAGGCTTGCCCGGCGACAGCGCGTACACATTTCCGTCGATGGACGCCGCGTAGATTCGTCCGCCCCAGACAGCCGGCGGCGCCTCAAAACCTTCGCCGACGCGATCCTCCCACGCCAAGGCGCCGGCGCTGTCGAACGCCCGCAGGGATCCCTCGCCGAACGCGACGATTGTGAATCCGTTCGCCCGCACAGGCTCGACCGATGTATGTTTCCAGTTGCCGGCGGGGCGCGCCGCTGTCGCCGGAGAAATGGGCAACAGCTCCCCCCGCCGCGAATAGTGCGACGCTCCGCCGATGGTCGCCTGTCTCCGCTGTTGAGAGGCGGTGTCGCCCGTCAACGGGTTCAGTCCGGCGATGCCGTTCGGATGCAGCCCGACCCAGACCAGCCCGTCCGCCGCGACGGGCGGCGAGCTGATCCACTGGCTAAAGGAGCGCTCCCAGAGCTTCGCTCCCGTCTCGGCGTCCAGCCCCGTCAACTTGCCGGACATATCCGCCGCGACGACCGCCCCGTTCACATACGCGGGAGCATACACGATCTCGCCGCCCGCCAGATAGCGCCACTTCTCCCCCCATTTGTCCGCATGCAGCGCGTAAAGATAATGATCGGTTGATCCGACATAAACGACGCCTTTGACGACGATCGGGCTGGCGGAGATGCGTCCGCCCGTTTTGAACGTCCAGTCCGTTTTAAACGGGGGGGTCAAGCCGCTCTGTGCGGCGGCGCCTGAACGGAAGGCGTCGCGCATATGCATCGGCCAGTCGGCGGCGGTCGCGCGAACGCCCGGTAAAACGTTTGGCTGGGCGGTCGATTTTGCCGTCGGCGTGGAGGTTTTCTGCGCCGGCGTTTTGGAGGGGGCGTCGGACGAGTCGGAGCATCCGACCGACAACGCCGCCGCCAGCAAGAGAGCGGAAACGGCCGCGCCGATTTTCACGGGCGGCTCTGGTCGGCGTTCATTTGAGAAATCGCCGCGTCCAAAATGCGGTGCGCCGCGGCGCGTTTCGGCATGAGCGGCAGATCGGTTCGTCCGCCTTGCCGATCCAGCAGCGTTACGATATTGGTGTCGACATCAAAGCCGGCTCCCGGCTGCGTCACATCGTTTAAAACGATCAAGTCCAGATTTTTTTCGGTTAATTTACGGCGCGCGTTCTGAACGCCGCCCTGCGGCAAGGCGTTCGTTTCGGCGGCGAATCCGATCAGAAAGCGGTTCCCGTCCGCGCGTCCCGCCTCCAGCGCGATGTCGGGCGTTTTCTGAAGAGTCAAGGCGATCCGATCCCGCTCTTTTTTAATTTTATCCGGCGCCGCTTCAATCGGTTCATAATCCGCCACGGCCGCCGCGAACACCGCCACATCGACGGCCGCGATACGGCGCATGACAGCGTCCAGCATCTCGTGCGCCGTCTCCGCGGGCGCATACTCAACCCCGCGCGGAGCGGGCAAGCCGACCGCGCCCGACACAAGCGTCACCTCCGCGCCGCGCGCATGCGCCGCCTCCGCTATCGCATAGCCCATCTTGCCGGAGGAGCGGTTGCTGATAAAACGCACAGGGTCGAGAGGCTCCCGCGTCGGTCCCGCCGTGACAAGCGCGCGCAGACCCGCCATGTCCCGCTTGACGCCCGACCTGTAAAACGAGCGCGCCTCCAAATGTTTCAACGCTTCCAGCAGCCGTTCAACCGACTGCAGCCGTCCGACGCCCTCATATCCGCATGCGAGCGGACCTGTTTCAGGCTCCGCGACGACGACGCCCAGCCCTGTCAAGGCGCGCAGATTCGCCTGCGTGATCGGACTTTCGTACATATGAACGTTCATTGCCGGCGCGACAAGAACGGGGCAGCGAACCGCCGTCAAAAGCGTCGAGAGCAGGTCGTCGGCGATGCCGTGAGCAAACTTGGCGATGATGTTCGCTGTCGCAGGAATCACCGCCGCGAGGTCCGCGTCGTCCGCGAGGCGGGTATGCTCAGGCTCCCAGCGCGCGTTGTCGAAAGCGTCCAGGTGAACCGGGTTGCGCGAAATGGTCTCAAACGCGGCGGACGCGGCAAACCTGCATGCGCTCGGCGTCATGACGATATGCGGGTCCGCGCCCTCTTTGCGCAGCATGCTTGTCAGATCAATCGCCTTGTAAGCGGCGATGCTGCCGGTCACGCCCAGCAGAATGTTCTTGCCGTCCAGCGCCATACGCTCCGCCCTTCCGCCGCTTACAAGTTTACCACATCCAGCGGGCTGTAGATAGCGGAGAGAGACGCAGCCATTCTTTACAAACGACGATATGCGAAAATCCTGTTCAAAGCGGCTCTAAAATCAAAATCATCGTCTATTGAGACTGCCGAAAATGCCGCTTCACAAGCGCGCCGAGACGCTCCATCTCGCGTTCGCTCATGCGCGGGTCGAACGGAAGATAGACCGCTTCGGCGACGCGTTCCGCTCCTGCGGCTCTGGCGCCGGGAGCTGGGTACAGCCGATTCGAGACCGCGTCAAACCCATGCGCCCGAAAAAGGCGCTTCGCCGCCGCCGCGTCCTCCACCAGCAGCGGGATCATCCAAAAAGCGTGGTCAAGCGCATGGCGCGTCGGGATGGGAGCCTCCGGTCCCGCCGCCTCGAAAAGCTTCCGTCCAAGCCGGCGGCGCCTCTCGAAAAGCGCTTCTCCCTGCGACAGCCGCCTCGCCAAAACCGCCAGCAGAGCCGCGCACGGCCGGCGCCGAAGACGCGCCCAAAGTTCATCCGGCGGCACATTCCGCGTGAACCGATGAAGCAGCGCCTCTCGGTCGGCGCCCGCCGCCTCCGCCAACGCGCTCAAAACGCCGTACGCCGTCGGGTTCGACCCCGCCAGCATCAGCCCGCACAGCAGAACGCGCCGCAGATACTCTCCCGCCGGCTGAAGCGGATAGCCGCTCTGTATCTGCGCCATGCGCTCGCGGATGTCAGGACGCTGGACGCGCGCGACCGCCCCGCCGAGAGCGGTCGCCGTCTTCATCGGTCCGAACGAAAAAAGCGAAATGTCCACCTCTGGATGCCCAAGCCAGCCCTGCCCGCGGTACGCCTGCGCGCAATCCTCCACAACAGCCGCCCCGGCGCGGCGGGCGGTCTCCAGAGACGGCTCAATCTCAACCTTCGCGCCGAACAGATGCGTCAACACAACGGCGCGCGTCTGCGGTCCGACGCTCCGCTTCAACGCCTCGGCGCTCCACTCTGCCGTCAGCGGATCAATGTCCAGCGGAACGGGGCGCAGCCCGCGTTCTTGGGCGATGCGCGGCATGTCCGGCACGGTCAGCCCCGCGAAGACAATCTCGCCCCCGGGCGGCCAGTCCCGCGCCTGGAGATACAGGTCGAACGCGGAGCGGACGGTCAAACAGACGAGCGCGTCCCCGTCAGCCGGCGCCTCCGCTTTCGCCGACCGGCGTCCAGGCAGCCGCGCCGCATTTTTCAACGACCGCGCCGCCGCAAAGAACCAGTCCGCCCAGGACATGTCAAGCCGCTTACACGGATGAAGCCGCAGACGCCGAGAGCGCCGCTTGCCTTTTGCCGCCGTCTGTGTCATCATTCAATCCTATCAGGCGCTGAAAGCGTTATGTTAGAAGGCTGCGTCTTAAGTCTTTAAAGGGGCGAACGTGTCATCTCACCGCAAACGAACCGTTCTGGTCGCCGGCGGCTCCGGCTTTATCGGCTCGCACCTGTGCGACCGCTTCCTAAAAGAAGGATACCGCATCCTGTGCCTCGACAATCTCCAAACGGGCAGAACCGACAACACCGCCCACCTCGTCAACGAACCTGACTTTCAGTTTATCCAAGCCGACATCGCCGAGCCGATACGCATCAACCAAAAAATAGATTATGTCCTGAACTTCGCCAGCCCCGCCAGCCCCGTCGACTTCGACCCGCTTTCCATTGAGATCATGCGGGCGGGGGCATGGGGAACCTACCATCTGCTGGAACTGGCGCTCCGTCAAAACGCCGTCTTCATGCAGGCGTCCACCTCGGAGGTGTACGGCGACCCGCTCGTCAGCCCGCAGCCGGAGTCGTATTGGGGAAATGTGAACCCTATCGGACGCCGAAGCGTTTATGACGAGGCGAAGCGTTACGCCGAAGCGCTCACGATGGCGTTCCGCCGAAAATACGGCATTGAAACGCGCATCCTTCGCATCTTCAACACCTACGGTCCCCGCATGCGCCCCGACGATGGACGCGCCATTCCCAACTTCATCAACCAAGCGCTCAAAGGCGACGACATCACCATACATGGCGACGGCTCCCAAACGCGCAGCCTATGCTATGTGGACGACGAGGTCGAGGGCGTTTACCGCCTGCTCATGTCAAACGAAACGGAGCCGGTCAACATCGGCAACCCCGACACGGAGGTCACCATCCTGAAACTGGCGGAAACGATTGTACGCATCGCCGGCAGCAAGAGCCGTTTGACCTTCATTGAAAACCCGCATTCGGACGACCCGAAGCGGCGCTGTCCCGACATCGCACGCGCCCGAAAACTGCTCGGATGGGAGCCGCGCGTCTCGCTTCAAGAGGGTCTGCGCCATACCGTCGATTACTTCTCAAAACTCATGCGTTCCACAACGGAGAAACCGAATTGAACATATCCACGCGACGCGGCGGCATGCTCATCTTGGCGGGGGCGGCGCTTGCCGCCGTTATCGGATGCGCCGGCGGCGATAAGCAAAATCCGCTTGAGACCTTCATCATCGGGCGGGGCGCCGACTCCGGCAGCCTAGACGCCGCCCATGTGAACGACGGCGAATCGTTCAAGGTCGCCGAGCTGATCTTCGACACGCTTGTACAATACGCCCGCGACTCGATGGAAATAGAGCCGGGGCTGGCGCGCTCATGGACGCCCTCCGACGACAACATGACATGGACATTTGAGCTGCGGCGCGGCGTCCATTTTCACAACGGCGATCTGTTCAACGCCGACGCTGTCGTCCAGTCGTTCCAACGGCAGTACGACCCCGCGCATCCGCTCCATAAATTCGGCGGACCCTACCTTTACTGGATCGATCTCGGCATGGACAACATCATCGAGAGCGTCAAAGCGGACAGCGATTACCGGGTCGTTTTCACTCTGAAAAAGCCGTACACCCCCTTTCTGTACGCGCTGGCGCTGCCGCCGTTTTCCATTGCCAGCCCTAAGAGCGATGCTGGAATCCGGCGACGATTTCGGAACGAAGCCTGTCGGCACCGGCCCCTTCAAGCTGCTCTCCTGGGCGGCGGGAGACCGCATCGTCCTAGAGCGCAACGACGACTACTGGGGAGGGCGTCCGCCGCTCAAAAATGTCGTCTTCCGCTCCATACCGGAAAGCGTTACCCGCCTGCTGGAGCTGGAGCGCGGCGCCATCCACCTGCTGGAATTCATTGAGCCGCAGAGCGTCCCAAAAGTGCGCCAAAACCCAGAGCTGCGCATCTATGAAGAGGAGGGCATGAACGTCGGTTACATCGCCATGAACACGCAGCGCCCCCCGATGAACGACCCGCGCGTCCGGTACGCCATCAACCATGCCATCGACAAGCAGAAGATCGTCGACAAGCTCTATGGGGGGCTGGCGGCCGCGGCAAAGAATCCGCTCCCGCCGACGCTGTGGAGCTACAACGACGACATTGAGCCGTTTGAGTACGACCCCGAAAAGGCGCGGGCGCTCATTCAAGAGGCTCTGCCGAACGGCTTTGCGGAGCCGCTCACGCTGTATATCATGTCCAATCCGCGCCCTTACTTTCTAGATCCAAAGTCGGTCGGGCTGGCAATACAGTCCGATCTGGAGAAGGTCGACATACCGGTCAACACCATCGACAACCTGGAGTGGCAAACCTATTTGGACGCGGTGCTGGGCGGCGAGCATGATCTGGGAATGCTGGGATGGATCGCCGACTATCCCGATCCGGACAACTTTCTCTACGTTCTCTTGAGCAAGGACAACGCGAAGAAGCCGGCGAGCAACATCGCTTTCTACAAGAACGACGCCCTCCAGGAGCTGCTGCTAGAGGGGCAGCGGGAGTCGAATCAAGAAAAGCGGGTCGAAATCTACCGCAAGGCGCAGGAGATCGTCCGCAAGGACGCTCCCTGGGTTCCCATCGCGCATGTGAAAGATGTGGTCGCCGCTCGGGCGAATGTCGTCAACTATAAGCCTCACCCGTTGACGTGGAAGCACTTCTGGCGAACCTCGCTGACGGCGGAAGCGGCGCCCTAACGCGCCTATCGTCACATTGTTTGCATGCCGACATGTCCCGACTAAAGCCTTTAAGGTCAGACCGCTCTATTTGACAACGTCTAACAGCGCACGTTATGATAACCATAACGCGGTAAAGCTGAAGCCGCTTATGGGCGGTCAGGACAGCGCAGGAAACAGGAACGGAGCGACTGATGAAACAACGATGGAACCGACTGACGACGAGACTTGCTGAACAGATCAAGCCCGTTCTGAACCTCTCGATGGCGCTTCTGACGCCCCTCGCCTTCGGGGGATCCTATAGCGACAGCGACGCCATTCAAGTGGACGCCATTAATTTTATTCCTGTAAACCATCCGCGATCTATCAATAATCCTTGGATTGGCGGAAAAAGAGTAAAACTGGACCCCGCCAAACACAATCGGGAACTTGCCAATTATTATGAATTCTCATTAAATAGCGGTTTACTAGGGGGGCTTCCAATAGACTTCACAAAGACAATTTATGAAAATAAAGAACGCGACGGCAGGTTGGTGATAACGCCCTACTCGCGTTTAGCGATTACCCTTAACGACAACTCATGCTTAGCGACTTTCTTTAAGGAGCATGAGTTTGAATTGCGAGATGAGAAAGGACAAATCGTCCCGACTTATAATGACTATAAGGGCGGGCAGTTTCATGTAGAGGTCAAGGGGTTGGAGAATTTTATTAAAGACAGCATTGTGATCCAGCCAAAGGAGTACTTGGGGGGCGGATTAGTCGGGAGCATTAATAAAATCTACACTTTGAAAATCATCCATATACCCACCAAACAAACGATTTTTGAAAAAGAATGTATCACTCTATTCGAGGCGAGTCCTTTTTTATTGCTGCAGATATGCGTTATTCCCGAGGGATGGGAAGATGCGGATGGGGCGGGAGATATGGAAGCGACTCTTCCGAAGGATTATACGTTCCATCCTGAATATTATCATTGGGCGCGGCGCACTTCTGTCGCTTACGACTCGCACTATTTCGACACGATTGTAGGCAAATCCTATACAAAGGGATATAGCCAATTCCCAATAAGAGTTGAAATCCATCCCGACGCCCCAAACTATGCCCAAGGATGGATGGCTTATGGAAATGGACTCAAAGCAGAAATCGATAAAATACGAGAGGCTATCAACCATAAAGGGGTCGTCAGAGAGGTCTATCATCTTTACCATACAGAGAAGAAAATGGCTCCGCTTTTTGGATGGAAAAAATGGAGCGGAAAGAATAGACCTTATTTTTCCCAAGTCATCAACGCCGACGCAGGAGGCGGAATGCGGCAAAGGGTTAGAATCAATCATTATGTAGATTACAATCATGAGGTAGGACATACCTTTGCCTTAGGTCATAATGCAGGCTCTTCACTTCTCTACACGTGGAAAGGATATAATAGTTTTTGCTACCAAAGGATCCTTCCGTATTTTTATGAGATTAAAGGGACAAAAGGAAAAGGCGTTCTTAGGAAGAATGAGCGGGGAACATGGGTCGGCGACAGCCAAAATGCGCTCATTCTTCGCGGAGGATTCCGCCAACCTTTGACAAAGATCAAAATCGAAGAGGATAAAATCATTCTTCCCATGGAAAAAATTGGCCCTGTAAAGGAGGGGCTGGAAGGCGAAGAACGGAAAAAGCAAAACAACCGCATCGTGGCGCAAAAGGTAAGTCAAAGCGATGCATTGTATTTCTTTGAACCTGATCAGTCCGGTCGATATAAGATGACTTTCTTTTACACCCCTGCAAATGGCAACGCGTATGGAGATGTGGTTGTAAAAGCGCACACCGAATCCACTGATGACGGCGTCAAGGAAAAAATTATGGCGTCTCCAAATGCTATCGTATCGACAAACAAAGCCCGAGTTAGGGATACCATGATGGTCTCCGTTAAAAGCCCTATCGAGGGAAACGACGGGAAATTCTCCTTATACAACCTGTCTTTTCAAAAAGGAAAGAGCTATGCCATTTTCATTCACTACGAGATGGCAATGCCTGAAGATGAAAAAATTGAAAGCGGTCACCTGGCTTTTCAGAAAGTAGAAGTGACAAGGCAATAAAAGCGGAAGAGAATTTTTGGACGCCGTCCCGCATTCGCCTGAGCGCCGCCCCGCTTCGCCAACGACCTCTCCAAAGAGCTGCCGCGCGTTCCGCCGGCGCCGGACTTTCGGGCGTTTGCGTCTTCAGGCCGGGAGACGGCCGTTGGAGCGGTTCATCGACCATTATCAGAATGAAGACGGACAAGCTGGGCGGCATCGTGAACGACGCCTTGGTTTGCGGACGACCCGACAGGTCTTGTGTCGGCGATTCAGCGCGGCGTCCGGCAGTTCAGACAAACATGCCGCCGCGCCCTACTCCCCAAAACTTGCCTTCCCCGCCCAAGCGCGTTATGCTTAACCGAAACAGACGCACTCAACATGGTTAGGCGTACAACATATGATTCGCGGAAAACAGTCCAAACATAAAATATGCAGACGCGCGGGATTTTGTCTCTGGAACAATCCCACATGCCCCGCCTCTAGAGACCGACAGCACGGACCCGGCGAACACGGACGGCAAAACTACAGACGAACCGACTACCACCGCGTCCTCCTAGAAAAACAGAAACTGCGTTACACCTACAACATCACCGAAAAGCAGTTCCGCCGCACCTTCCACGAGGCGAAGCGCATGCGCGGCGTCACCGCCGAAAATCTGATCGGGCTGCTTGAAAGCCGCCTCGACTCGGTCGTGTTGCGCGCCGGGTTCGCCTTCTCGCCGTTTCAAGCGCGCCAGCTTGTTTCACACGGACATTTTCTACTAGACGGCTCCAAGGCGAACATTCCGTCCATGCGCGTCAAGCCCGGCCAGACCGTCGCCGTCCGCGAAAAGTCGCGCGGGCAGGAATGGGCGCAGATCGCTTCCGAACGGCTCGGCGAACGCCCCGTGCCGTACATCTCATGCGACGCGGACGCCATGTCTGCGACGCTCGAAAGCGTCCCCGGCAGCCAAGAGGTTCCCATCGGAGCCATCGACATTCAGCAGACCGTTTCGTTTTACTCGCGCGTGTAAGCATGCGCGCGCTTTCGACAACGGCTTTCTCGCGCTAAATGGAGACTCCGCCGTATGAAGCGCCGTTTGCTCATCATTGCCGCGGCAGCAACGCTGCTCATCGGAGTTGTGTTGGCAGTCTACGTTCGCTCCGGCGCGTTTCACAGCCATCTCCCCGGTCTGATCGGAAAACAGCTCACCAAGGCGCTCGGCGTGGAGGCGAGCGTCTCCAGTATCAAACAGACGCGCTACGGCGACCTAGATCTCCACGTCACATTGCATCGCGACGAACCAGAATCGATTCTGAGCGCGCACCATGCCAACGTCTCTTATGAGCTGATCCCGCCGCGCATCCCGCGCATTGAGATCGATAGCGCGCAGCTGACCGTAACCCGTCGAGAAGACGGAACGCTCAACATCGACCCGATTCTGAACCGCCCCGCCGGCGGAAGCTCCCCGCCCATTTCGTTCGGCTCCGTTCATTTCCGCGAGTTGGCCCTGCAATATGAGGACAAGCAGGGCGGCTGGTACATGCTGTTTCCGAAGGCGGTGATAACCCTCCCAGCGGAAAAGCCGCTCCGTCTAGACGAACCGCGCCCCATTATCTTCAACTGCGGCGAATGGTATGTGAAAACAAAGACGGGGGCGTTGGAGATGGACGGCGCTTCTCTAAAGGGCGAACTGAACGAAGACGGGCTGCGCATCGACGAAATGCGCGTCAACGGCGAGGGTTTTCAATTCCGCGCCGAGGGCGGCATTGACCCGGACGGAAACGCCGATATGAAGGCGGGCGGAACCTTTCAGCTGGAGAAGCTGCGCGTCTTCGCGCCCGACCTGCTGGAGGGGGCGTCCGGCTCCGTCACGCTGACGGACGGACGACTATCGGGCAACCTGTCCGACCTGCGCCTTGAGGGCGAGTGGGACCTGTCTGACAGCGTCTTTCTCGGCGCGCGCATGAAGGGAACAGGGCGCGTCAAAGGCGGCATTGAACAAGCGCAGCTGGACGGCGTCCGCCTGCTTCTCTGGGGCGGAGAGGTCGACATGTCGGTCAAAACAGGCCCCTCTGTCTCCATAAAGGGCGAGGCGCGCCGCGTCCGTTTGAGCGAGCTTGCCGCCTACTTTTACCCTGAACATGAAGAGCTGCAAGGGCTGGAAGGGCATGCGAGCGGAACGTTCGAGGCGGCGTTTAATGAAAAGGGCGTTCTTGTCTCGTCCAGCGGAACATTGCGCGTCGAAGGCTTGCCGTATGTGGACGGCGCGGCGCGCGTGACGCACCTTGTGCGCGACCGCAAATATGTTGTTGAGTTGAGCGCGGACGGTTTGAGCGCGCGTCTGGACGGCGATATGGACGAATCGGGCGCGGCATCCTCCTACCGCCTCTCCGTTTCGGGCGAGAATTTGGAGACGCTTGCGCGCGGCTTCGGCGAGACGGCTTCAGGGCGTTTTGAGCTGCGCGCCGAGTCGATAAACGGAACGGACGGAGCGCGCGTCTGGGCGGAGCTGAACGAAGGCTCCGTGCGCGGCTGGGCGGCGCCTTCCGCAACGCTCCAGGGCGTCTGGAAGCCCGAGTCGCGCCTGTTTGAGTCTGCCTCTTTAGAGATGCGCAACGGCGCCGGTTCTTTTTTGGTTAATGGCTCCGCGTCGTTTCCCGAAGACGAGCAGCCCCGCGTCCATATAGAGGCGGAAGCGTCCGACTTCGACCTGAGCCTTTATGCTGAGGAGCTCGGCTTTTTGTCGGGGCGGATGTCGGCGCGCGGACCGCTGGACGCTTTGGACGGATCGGGCGCCTTTCAACTTTCGGGCGGCGCGGTTGAAATGGACCCAGCAGAATTCACGATAGCCCAAGGGCTGCTCAACGCCCCAATCCTGCGCGGACGGGCGGGCGGACTCCCTTGGACGGGAAAAGCGGACAACGGAACGTTCGCCTTCCAATTCGAGCGGCCTGTCAAACTTTCGGAGGCGGCGGAGCTCCTGCCGGAGGAGGCGCGCGCGGCAATACAGCAGGCGGACGGGCGCGTTCATCTTCAGGTTGAAGGCGGCGGCGGACGCATACAGGCGCGCTTAAGGCTTGACGGCGCCAGCGCATACGGCGTTCCTCTCGGCGGCGGAAACGCTGAAGCGGTTTATGAAGCGGGAACTCTCTCCGTCAAAGGCGCCCTAGACAACGGCCAGTGCGCCTTCGATCTGACCGCCGAGCTGCAAAAGGAGGCCGCCCCGTTCCAAGGCGAAATGCGCTTTCAAGAGATAGACGCGTCCGCCCTTGCCCGCCGATACGCCCCCGGCCTCCGTTCCGCCGCGTTCACAGCCCGCGTTGACCTCGCAGGCGATCTCCGCCAAATTGCCGAGTCGACCGCGGAGGTTTGCGTCAAGTCGGCGCGCTTTGCGTCCGACAGCGCCGTCTTCACAGCGGCTCCCTTCTCCGCTTCTTTTTCGGGCGAGTCCGTAGAGCTGCGGCGCTTTGAGCTCCGCGCCGAAGAGAGCAGCCCGCCCTTTCATCTTCTGGCGAACGCCCGCGTCAACCAAGACGGCTCCCTGAGCGCCAGCGTCAAAGCGCCGAGCGTAGACCTGCAGACGGCCGCGGAGCTGATTGGAACGCCCGCGCCGGCGGAGGGAGTCGGCGCCTTCGATCTGTCCGTCTCTGGAACCGCGGACGATCCGATCATCGAAGCGTCATGGAGCTCCGACCGCCTCGCTCTGCGCCTCCGCCCCGACGGAAACCCGCTCTACGCCGACAACATCGAAGGAGCCGCCCGTTGTCAAAACGGAACCGTGTCGATAGAGCGCGCCGTCTGGTCTCTCGGCGCCGGCTCCGCCTCGTTGAGCGGCAGTCTCCCTCTTCTTTTGTTGTTAAAGGGAGGGCCGCGCCTCGAATGGGCGCCGAACGCGCCGATGGACATACGCGCCAAGTGGAGCAATCTAGACCTGTCCGAGCTGCTGGCGCCGTTCCCCGGCTGGGAGGCGGAAAGCGGCGCGCTGTCGGGAACGGCGCATTTGACCGGAACGCTGACAGCGCCGATTTTAATGGGAGACGCGCAGCTCAACTTCGCCCGACTGACCGTCCCAGAACGCGCGCCCATCAAGGACGGAAAGGCGAACGTCCAGCTGCGGCTTGAAGCAAATAAGCTGTCCGCGCAGGATGTCGATTTGAGCGGATCGTTCGGGTCCTCTTCCGCCAGATGCCAGGGCTGGGCGGACGTCCCGTTTCAGTTGTATCCGTTTCCGTCCGCGCTTGATCTGAACAGCATGAAAGCGTCGATGCGCATCGAGTCGTCCAATCTGCGCCTTTCGGACGCGCTCGCTCTCCTCGGCGAAGACGCCTCGAAGGTCAAAGCGGAAGCGGCAGGCGCCGCCGACATCCAGCTGAACGGGCTGAACCTTCGAGGCGGCGAGATGCGCGCCGACCTGACCCGCCTTGAAGCTGAAAACAGCGGCATACGGCTTGTCAACGACGGAACCGTCCGCTTCCGGTATGAGCGCGGAACCGCCTACATCGACGAGCTCCGTCTAAAAGGAGAGGGGCAGACGCTTGAAGCGTCCGGATGGATCGACGACGCCCATCGGCTCGATATTCAGGCGAAGGCTGAGAATCTGAACCTAGAAATATTGAGCGGGTTGACGCCGTTGGAAACGGAGCCGATCGGACGTTTGAGCGGAAGCGCGTTGATTCGAGGCTCTCTTGCGCAGCCGCAGCTGGGCGCAAACTGGACGATCATCGACGGCGCCTACGACGCCATCAGGTTTGACGCCTTCACGGGAAGCGCCTCATACGACGGCTCCCAGATATCGCTGAACGGATGGGAGATCACGTCGGGCGTCAACAAGCTGAACGTCGAAGGCTTTGCGCCCGCAAGCATCAGCTGGAGCGGCGGAAACGTCGAAGCCCGCTTAAACGAGGAGCCGATGCGCCTCTCCATCAACGCCGATTCGTTCGACATCAGCTTCTTTCCGCTCTTCTTGACGCAGCTGAAGGAAGCGTCCGGGCTTAGCGCGCTCGACCTCAAAATCGAAGGACCCGCGCAAAAGCCGAGCCTGACCGGCTCCGTCGTCCTAGAAAACGGCGAGATCGCGCTCGCGTACGAAAACATACGCCTAGAAAACGTTTCTGGGCGAATCGAGGCGGAGCCGGAAACGATCGCGCTCCGCAGCTTTCAATTCACTGCAGACGGAGGAACCTACCGCCTCGGCGGACAAGACTCGCCGACCGTCATGTCGATGGAGAGCTTGACGCCCAACCAGCTGCAGATGACGGTCAAATTTGCGGACGCTCGCGTCGAATCATGGCTGCCGAACTTGGACATCCAGACGCGCCTAGCGGGCCATGCGACCGTTTCCATCGATGTGAAAAGCTTGTCGCGGCGCGCCGCGGAAGGCGACTGGAAAGCCGCCGTAACGCAGGCGCTGAAAAGCTCCAACGGCGGCGCCGAACTGACCGAAGCGGCGGTACAATGGGGCGAACGGCAAGCGTCCATCGTGGAACCGATGAACCTGTCGTTCAATATGGGAGTCTTCCGTCTCAACAAAACGGACATACGAATCGGCAACCTGTTTCATCTGACGGCGTCCGGCATGTGGGAGCTGGACGGCGAGGTGAACGCGCCGATAGACGGGTATGTATCCGCCGCGCTTCTCCAAAGCGAACTCAACAGACGAATCGGATGGGCGCCCAATATGGAAGGGCGGCTTGAATTCGCCGGCAACATCGGCGGAACCGACGCCAACCCTAGCGGATCGCTCGCCTTTCAGAGCGTCGGCTTGCGCGTCGGAGGCATTGACATCGGCGGCCGCCTTGAATTTGACGGCAACATCGACAGAACCGAAGCCAGCCTCACCGGCTCTCTAAACGTTCAAGGCGTCAACCTGCGCGTCGGCGGGGTCGACATCGAAAACGCAACGGCGGCGCTGGAAAGCCGAAACGGAATACTCAAAATGACCGACAGCGGATTCTACGCCGCCGAGAATGTCGTTGAGATGAGCGGAGAGATGCCTTTGAACGGCGGCATCGACTTCGAACTGGACGCAAACATTCGGCGGCTCGACATACTCCCGCTCATCTTTCCGTCTATCGCGCAGGCGTCGGGGTACGGCTCCTTCAATTTGAGCGTTGGCGGAACCTTTGAGGCGCCGCGTTTCAAATGGCTCGCGCAGCTGGACGGACTCGCCCTGAACATCCCCGACGCGGACATCGACTTCAGCGGCGGAAACCTCCGCGTCCTGACCGAAGACGGCAGAATGCGCCTCCAAAGACTGAACGGAGCTCTCAACGGAGGCGTTCTCCAAAAAACGGACGGCAGAGAAAGCGTTATCGATTGGAACGCCGGCTCCCCGACAGCGGACGTCTCCTTTCAGGCGGCAGGCGCGTCGTTCAGCAACCCGACCGAGGGCATCGCCTTCCAAATAGAAACAGCCTCGCTGCGCGCCCACGGTCCGCTGGACGGCTTGAACATAGAAGGCTCCGCCAGCCTCGCCGCGTTTCAATACCAGCGCGGATTGGGCGATCTGCTGCGCGACTTCTTCGCCGGCGAAGACCAGCCCTACAAAGAGGCGCGTTACGAATACCCGATTCTGCGCGAAATGGCGCTCAACATACAGGTTCAAGCGGCAAGCGGCGTCGCTCTCGACATCGAAAACGCGCGTTTCAGCGCTCTCATTGACGGCAGGCTGGTTGGACGGCTCGCCCGCCTCGTCTTTGAGGGCGAGGTCTCCAACATCGCAGGGCGCCTCTCCTCAAACGACCTGCCAGGTTTCCCGCTTCTAACGCGCGGCTTGACGCTGGAAATTCAGGACAGCTACATTGAAAACCGCAGTTCAACCGTCTTTGATCCAACCTACACCATCAGGGCGTCCGCCGTGGAGCCGCTGCGCAGCGTCATCGTGACAGACTCGCAAGGCGTCGAACGCAGGCGCGATGTGGACATCGAGATCGTCTTAGAAGGCAGTTTGAGCCGCCCGTTTCCGCCCAACATCACGCCGTCCGTGCGCAACACGGAACCTGGCGAGACCTACGCGCTGACGCGGGAGGAAACGCTGCTACTGATCGCATTCGGCGATTCTCGGGTGGGTGGGCGCGACCTTGCCGAATTGGGCGTCAGCGCGCTGGCAGGCGGTCTCGGCTCCCGGATTGGACTTCAATTCGATGTGGACGCCGAATCGCCTTCCGAGACGCAATTTCATATTGAGAGGGAGTTTTTGCCGCGCCTGTTTATCAACTACTCCTCCCTGGTTCAGGTTGGACAGGAGCAGCGTTTTGAGTTCAGTTATGAGGTGAGCGACCGGTTTTCCATCACCGGCGAACGCAATGAAGAGGGCAAATACGGCGCCGATCTGCAGTTCTCGCATGAGTTTTAAGGCGGCGGCGCTCCTTTTTCTGATGACGGCGCTCGCCGCGGCGCAGCCCGTTCAACAGACGCGCATCAGCGCCGTCGAAGCCGAAGCGGACGGGCAGCCGCTTCAAGAGCTGCCGGCGGAAGCCGAAGCGCTCATTGGGCAGCCCTATACCGCCTACGCTGTCCGAAATGTTGTCAAACAACTTTACGAAAACTATGACCGATACGCGCAGGTTTATGTTTACGCCGAAATCCTGGAGAACGGAACGGCGCGGCTCATCTTCCGCCTCATCGAAAAAATGCGCGTCGACAAGGTCGAGTTCACAGGCAACCGCGCCGTCTCAACCGAGGAGCTGCGGAAGGCGGTCTATCTGCGCAGCCGTTCCGAGTATTTTGAAGAGATGCTGAACCAAGAAGAGGCGCGCATTGAGGAGCTGTACCGCTCGCGCGGATACTATCAAGCGACGGCGCGCGCCGAACTTATCAACGGAGAAGAAAACGGCGCGGACGGGAAGAAGCCGCGCGACATCCTGTTCCACATCGAAGAGAAAGAGCCGGCGCGCCGGCGCAAAGCGGAGCTGAAGGGGGAGCTCTCCTTTGACGAAGAAACGCTGATGAAGGCGCTGCGCCTGGACGAGACCGACGCGCTGAACGACCTGCCCGCCCGCCTGATCGAGTTTTACCGCAGGAGAAACTATTTCGGCGCGCGCGTCGAGATGGAGCCGCCGCAGTACGACCCTGCCGCGAACGCGCTCGACATCGCCTTCGCCATTGAGGAGGGACCGCAGACGCAGATTTTTTTTGAAGGCGACCTCCGATTTGACGAAGAAACGCTGCGAAATGTTGCGGCGCTTGAAAATGTGAACGAGAGCACGGCGCAACTGGCGCAGCGCAACCTGCACAACTTTTATGTGGGAAAAGGGTATTTTGCGGCGGACATTCAAACGGCACCGCTGGAGCTGTCTGACAAAACGGCCGCCGCCCGATACATCATCGACCCAGGTCCGAAGCTGCGCATCAGCGAGGTTCTTTTTAAAGGAAACGCCGCCTTTGACAGCGACGCGCTCATCCGTCAAATCCTCACGCGCCCGCGCTCTCGGATGGACGCCGTACCGCTGCTGCGGTACTTCTTCGAGGACGGGCTGTTCAACCCGCAAACGTTCGAACAGGACAAAAACGCGCTCAAAGCGTTCTATCGGCAGAAAGGCTACCCAGACGCTCAGGTAACGGGCGAACCGCGCCTTTCGGACGGACGGCTGACGGTCGAGTTTGTCATCAACGAGGGGGAGCTGATAACGATCCGCGCTGTCGAGATAGAGGGGGCGGAGCCGCAGAACGAGGAGCGGGCGCGCCGCCTTCTGAAAACGCGCAGCGGACAGCCCTATAACCTCGACATGAGACGCGCCGACCAGATTCGCATTGAGAACTACTACGCCGCCAACGGGCGCCCGTATGCGAATGTGCATGCCGCGTTTGACGCCGTCAACGGAACGCTTCGGTTTCAGATTGAAGAGGGAGACGCCGCGAGCATCGGAACCGTCCGCGTCCAAGAAGGGCGGGAACCGCTCAAAACGCGCCCAGAGGTGATCCTGCGCGAGCTGTCCATACGCGAGGGAGAGCCGTACAGCGATCTGAAGATCAACCAGAGTCGACAGCGTCTGCTGCGCTTGGGTTATTTTGAAAGCGTCGAGATCGCAATGCCGGGGCTGCCCGCGCAAAAATCGATTCTGAACGCGAACGTCATCGTACAGGAGCGTCCGACCGGGCTTTTGAATGTGAGCGGCGGGTACAGCCCCTCCGAAGGAATGCGCGGAACGCTGGAAGTGGCGCAGCGCAACTGGCTAGGAACAGGTCGGGCGCTCGGCTTGAAAACGCGCCTTGGTACGCGCGGCAACCGCCTCGAGGGGTATTTCATTGAGCCGTGGACGCTCGGATCGCGCGCCCGCGCCAGCCTCCGCGCCTTCCGCGACAATCTCGAAGAGCAGGACGACATTCTCACGTGGGGTTCCGCGCTGAACCTGTCGCGCGAGCTGGGCGACTACAACAGGGCGGCGGCTCAATACCGTTATGAGCGTTTCAAGGCGGTCGGCGCCGGCTCGGAGCCGCTGAACATCCTGCCGACGCTCAGCGCGGCGTCCGTCCTTTTCACGCGGGATACGCGGGACAATCCGCTCAATCCGACGCGCGGATGGTTTCACATGACGCGCTTTGAGGCTGCCGGCGGTCCCATTTTGGGCGGAAAGACGCGCATTTTCAAGTGGACAGCGGTCTCCAAAATGTACCGTTCGTTTGGGGGAGCTTCAACGGCAGCGCAGTTGCGCCTGGGCTACGCTTCCTTTGGAGAAAACGCGGACCGCGTCTCGTCGACGGAACGGTTTTATCTTGGCGGCAGCTCCACGGTTCGCGGTTATGCGGAGCGTTCGCTCGGTTCGCTGGACGCGTTTAAAAACTACCGAGGGAATGTTCTGGCGCTTTCAAATCTGGAGTTGCGCATACCGGTCAAGGGCATTTTCGGCATCGGGGCGTTTGTCGATGCCGGCAACCTGTGGGAGCGGTTAGACGATCTGGACGAGGACGGTTTGAAGGTCGCGGCGGGGTGCGGGCTCCGGGTGACGACGCCGATCGGTCCTGTTCGCGCGGATGTCGGTTTTCCGTTGTCGCGCCTTCGCGGAAAGCGGCAGTCTCCGCGCTACTGGATTGAGCTCGGCAACCCGTTTTAACCGCTGTTCTGCCGTCCTTCCCGCGCCCGTTCCCTGTCATTCTCGTCCTCCTCGCCCTTCTCGCGCCCGTTCCCTGTCATTCTCGTTCTCCTCGCCTTTCCCGCGCCCTCTCCCTGTCATTCCCGCGCAAGCGGGAATCTTAGCGGCGGACGTGTTGCGTTTGGGTTTTGAACTAGGATTTTCAGGATTGATAGGATTACAGGATTGGAGGGCGGAGCGCCGGTTTTCGGCAATTCTCCTGTCATTCCTGCCAATCCTTTAATCCTAGTTCAGACAACGGCTAAGATTCCCGCGCCCGGCAATCGTCATTTCCGCGAAGCATGTCCCCGTAAAACGGGGAACGGGGAACGGGGAACGAAGAGGGAAATCCAGAGACCTTTCAAACAACCTCTATATTCGAAACATCTCTCTAAAATCAGAATCATCGTCTGTAGAGACTGCTTAATATACGGTCTCATAGACTGGCGCGATTTGCGCGCGTATCCTATGCGCAGGCGCATTTGAAAGGAGCGAAGAAAATGAACTGGAAGAAAGCGGCAACGCTCATGCTTGCGGGGGCGCTGACCGCAGCGGCGTCCGCCGGAACGCAGAGCTGGGACTTCTCTGACGGAATTGGCGATGAATGGAGACTCTTCAAATACCCCTTGTTCGGCAATCAGGAAGATCTCCCATGGATCGTGAAGGACGGGGCGCTCCAACACAGCGCCAAAAACAGATGGACGACGGCGCTTGTCGGGGAGGAGAGCTGGAACGATTATGTCGTCCAAGCAAGAATGCGGATAGACGATCCAGACGATACTTTCCCGGCGTGTCTGGTCTTCGCCGCTCGATTTCTATCGGATCATCAGTTCTCCTGCTACCTGTTCTCGTATAGCCCAAAGATCAATAGGGTCTATCTCGCATGGCAACGCGCGGGAGGCGACAATGTGCGGAACTCTGCTGAAGTTTCGGAGAATCGCCTTGAGTTGGAAATCGGCGAATGGTTCAACATCCGCGCCCATGTGGAGGACGGACGCTTTCGCTGCTACATCAACGATGTATTGATATTTGACAGGAAGGATGACGCATATATCGGGCAGGGGCAGATCGGTTTTGCCGCCCAGTATTCTGTCGCCAGCTTCGACGATCTGATCGTCACAGGTCCCAACATCGAAGACCTCCTCGCCGTCGACCCTGAAGGGAGCATGGCGGCGCAATGGGCGGAGCTGAAACGGAACTGAGCGTCGTCTTTCGGAACCTAGGTGAGCAAAATGGTTGACTCTGAACACCGATGCTCCCGTGAAAGCGGGAATCTTAGGCGCCATTGACATTAACCTGCGCCGACGCATATAATACACTGTAAGCGAACGAAAGGACGCGCGCATGCCTGAGCTTAGGACATCGGAAGACGGTCGGCTGTCGGCTCATTTCGGCGATTTTGACGAGAGCGTGAAGAAGATTAGCGAAGCGGCCGAGGCGTTCGCCGATCATTTGGATCCTTCCGCCGAAGCAATGAGGGAACTATGGGCAGCGGTGTTAAGCGCAAAAGAAATGTTTGACGCTGTCAAAGATAACATTGCCCATACCAATATGCTCTGTCGTTTGCTTAAAAAGGCGCATGAACATTTAAGCGAAGCGATCCGTTTGACAGCGGAGGTTGACCTGGGGGAGGCTGCGCATTCCTTTTCGGCGCGTTTTTACACTTGCCGCGGCATTGCCTCTTTGAACCTGTACCGGTTGGGGGGGAGTTTGGCGGACGCGCTTAACTCCGCAACTGCAGACCTTGTCAAATCGATTGAACTGGACCCCGCCGCTGAAACGTACACGTTCTTGGCGCATGCGTATGCCGAAGCGGACAAACTGGACGACGCCATGAAGAACGTTGAGAAAGCGATCCGCCTTGACATCGATTGCGCCGAGGCGTACCTCTTAAAAGGACTCATCCACCGAGCAAGAGGCGAAGAGGAAGACGCGCACGAAGAGATATTTGAGGCGATCTCTCTCAACCCTAACCTTTACAGGGGCGAGTTTGAGCCGATCATGGAAGCAGAGAGAGAATCGGAGGCAATCTGGGATGAATTGCTTAGCCGACCTGAAGCGGACGCGGCATTAAAAGAGTTGGAGGACGAAGCGAGGGCAATGCTGCGATCCAGGAAATCCTAATAGATCGCTGAAGGAATTCCTTAATGGGTCGGCGGACTACCCCTAATTTCGAAAGAGAGTACAAGCTCTTCCTAGGAATATACAGCGGCAGATTGACAAGGCTCTTGCGCTCTTCGCTGAGAATCGATGGCAGACCAGTTTAAATTACAAGCGTCCTCGCAAAGATAGAGATCGATGCACTATTCGCGTCAACAATAAGTATCGTATGCTTGGCATTTTCGATGGGGATTTCCGCGATGGCGACGTTGTGTGGTACTCGGTATGTTCCCACGATACGTGTGATAAATTAATAAGTCGTCTATAACGAACCTCGTATAACGCAAGCCCGTTCAGGTTCTCTGTCCGACCTGCGTATTCCATGGTATTGATGCGGGGCGCGGGTTGAAATGCCGCCCATCGCGGCGTATAGTTTTAGGCGCGGCAAGGAAGCGGAGCGTCTTATGGCGATAGGATCGCGCGGGCAGCAGACGGCGTTGGATTCGGTTTTGGCTTATACAGAGTCGACGCAGGCGGACGCGCGACTCATCCTGGCGGACATCTGGGGCAGTCAGGCGCATGCGCTCATGCTGGCGCAGCAGGGCGTCGTCTCGGACGCGGACGCGCGCCGCATTTTGGGGGCGTTGAACGAGGCAAAGGCGGACGCGCAGGCGGGGAAACTCATCTTAGACCCCGCCCTGGAAGATGTCCATATGAACGTCGAGGCGTATGTGACGCGCGCCGCGGGACCTGAAGCCGGCGGCAAACTCCACACGGCGCGTTCGCGCAACGATCAGGTGTTGACCGACGCGCGCATCGCGGCAAGGGAGGGCGTCTTGAAGACGGAGCGGGCGGCGGTTCGGCTTGCGTCCGCGTTTTTATCCGCCGCGGAGCGTTTGGGCGGCGCCGTCATGCCGGGATACACCCACACGCAGCATGCGCAGCCGATCGCGTTCGGTTTCTGGGCGACTGCATACGCCGCGCTTTTCATAGAAGACCTGCGCCGTCTGAAAGAGGCGTACCGAACGGCGAACCGATCCCCGCTCGGAGCGTGCGCGCTGGCGGGCTGCAGCTTTCCGATAGACCGCCAATTGACCGCCGACCTGCTCGGCTTTGACGGCGTCGAAACGCATGCGCTCGCGGTTGTGTCCGACCGCAGCTTCGTTTTGGAGCCGCTGTTTGCGTTGACGGCGCTCATGACGAACCTGTCGCGCCTCTCGGCGGAGATCATTTACGGCGCCTCGTATGAGTTCCGCCTCTTCACGCTGGACGATCGGCTCGCGCTCGGCAGCTCCATCATGCCTCAAAAAAAGAACCCGGACATCGCGGAGCTGGCGCGCGGGCGGACCGGAAATCTCATCGGCGGTTTGACGGGGCTGTTTGCGTCGTTGAAGGGGCTGCCGCTGGGTTACCACCGCGATCTTCAAGAGGACAAGCCGCCGTTGTGGGCAGGGTTGGACGCCGCCGCCTCGTCCGCCGAAATTCTGGCGGAGACGGTTGAGACGATGGAGTTTCACACGGAGCGGATGCGCGAGCTGGTCTATGCAAACTTTTCATCGGCGACGGAGCTGGCAAACTTTTTGGCGCGGGAGCGGGGCGTTCCGTTTCGGGAGGCGCACCGCTTGACGGGGGGGCTGGTCGCCTCGCTTGCGGAGCGCGGTTTGGACTTTCGGGACCTGGACGCTTGCGGCGCCTATCTTTCAGAGCGCGGTCATGCGATTGAGGCGGAGACGCTCGCCGCCGTTTTAGACCCGCAGGAGGCGGTGAAGCGCAACATGAGCGAGGGCGGAACGTCGCCGGCGTCGGTCGAGGCGATGCTGACGGATCAGCGCCGTTTTTTGAAGGAACATGCGGAGTCGATTTTGTCTAGAGAAAGCCGCATCGAGTCGGCGCGCAACCGGACGGAGAAAGCGGTTGAACGCGTACTCAACGGGATGTCGGCGCGGGAGGCGTTGAACGCATGAGAGACCGAATCATTGTGCCGCTGGACGCGCCCGATCTGGAGTCGGCGCGCCGTCTGTTGGAGCGTCTGGACGGCTGCGCGTCCGTTTTGAAGGTCGGCAAGGAGCTGTTTACGGCGGCGGGTCCGGCGGCGGTGGAGCTTGCGCTGCGGCATGAAGCCCGCGTTTTTTTGGATTTGAAATACCATGACATTCCGAACACGGTCGCGGGAGCTGTCAAGGCGGCGGCAAGCCTCGGCGTCTGGATGATGAACGTCCACGTCTCCGGCGGGCGCGCCATGATGGAGTCGGCGCGCGGCGCGCTGGACAGCCTGAACCTGAACCCGCGCCCCCTGCTCATCGGCGTAACCGCGCTGACCAGCCTAGACGAACGGCAATGGCGCGAGGTGTATGGAGACGGCGCCGCCGCGCTGGACAGGCAGGCTGCCCGCATGGCGCGCCTTGCGGCAGAGGCGGGATTGGACGGCGTCGTCGCCTCGCCGCTGGAGCTGAAAGCGGTTCGACAGGCGGGCGGAGCCGAGATGGTCGTCGTAACGCCCGGCGTGCGCCCCGCCGGTTCAGACGCGCACGATCAGCGCCGCGTCGCAACCCCCGCTGAGGCGGTCGCCAACGGCGCGGACTATCTTGTCATCGGCCGTCCCATCGCGCAGAGCGACGATCCGCCCGCGGCGATGGAGCGCATACTGCGCGGCTTGGCGTCGCCTCTGCCGTCGGGTTAAAACGCATGCGCGTCGTCTTTATCGGCCGTCGAACAGGTTTCAACAACGGCGCCGCCCGCTGGCTTTCCGAGCGTTACGATCTCAGAGCCGTTTTTTATATAGAGGAGGGCTGGAATCGGCGCGCGAACCGCGTACGCGCCGTGCAGAAACGGGCGAAGCGGATCGGGCTGCGGCGCATCGCGGACGAGCTGCTCTTTTACGGCTACTATCTGCGGCGATACGGGCGCGGGGACGAGCGGCTTTGGCGGGAACGTTTGCCCGCCGCGTTTCAGAATCCGCCCCCTGCGGACGCGCCGACCCATTCGTGCGCGGACATTCATTCGCCCCGCTGGCTGGATGAGATCGCCGCATGCGAGCCGGACATACTTTTCAGCGTCTGCGCGAAGACGATTTTTCAGCCCGCGCTTTTCAACCTGCCGAAGATGGGCATGTTCATCTTGCATGAAGGAATCACGCCCGAATACCGCGGGCTTCACACGGCGGGCTGGGCTTTGCTTCAGGGCGAGCCGCAGTATGTCGGCTACTCGCTTTTGAAGGCGGAGAAAGGGATCGACACGGGTCCGATCTTGTGCCAGGGCGCCTATCCGGACGCGGCGAACTGGGGTTTCCATTGGCGGTTCATCGGGCATCAGGCGCTGGCGCATGGGCTGCCGGCGATGGAGGCGGCTTTGGACGGGCTGTATGCGAACGGGGGGCGTTTTGAGCCGGTGTCTCAGGAGGGGCGCGTCTCCCGCAATTACAGCTGGATCGGCATGTCCGACTATCTGCGCTGCCGTCGGAACCCGTCCACGCGCGCCCTGTTCCGCCGCTGGCGCGCCCAGTAAGAGCGCCGTTCCTGCGCCTAGAGCGTCCAGAGCATGAGCGCGCCTTCGGTGTCGCCGCTGGCAAAGCGCGTTCCGTCAGCGGAGTAGGCGGCGGCTGCGATCTGCCCGTCATGCCCCTTTAAAATGTCGGCAAGCGCGCCGGTGAACGGGTCCCAGAGCCGTATCGTCTGATCGCGGCTGCCGCTGGCGAGGCGCGTTCCGTCCGGCGAGAAGACGATCGCTTCAATCCAGCCGCGGTGTCCCTCCAACGCGCGCAGATAGGCTCCGTTCTGGGCGTCCCAGAGGTGAACTCTTTTGTCCTTGCCTCCGCAGGCGGCGAAGTTGCCGTCAGGAGAGAACGCCGTTGCGCGTATCCACTCCGTCAATCCGCCCAGCGTCCGCAGCGGCTTTCCCGTTTCGACGTCCCATGTTTGTACGGTTTTGTCGCGCCCGCCGCTGACAATCTGCCGCCCGTCAGGAGAGAACGCCGCCGAATACACTCTGCCGAGATGCCCCTCCAGCGTCCGAAGGAGCGCGCCTGTTTCGGCGTCCCAGAGCCGTATGGTGTGGTCTTCGCCGGCGCTGGAGATGGTGCGCCCGTCCGGCGAGAAAGCGGCGGAATAAGCCGTGAAGCGGTGTCCCTCCAGCGCCTTGATCCGTACGCCTGTTTGAGCGTCCCAGAGCAGGACGTCCCGATACTCGCCGGCGCTGGCGATCATGCGCCCGTCGGGCGAATAGGCGGCGGCGTGAACGCGGCCTGCATGCCCCGTCAGCGTGTGGAGAAGCTCCCCCGTTTCAATAGCCCATACCCGTATGGTCGCGTCGCTGCTGGCAGTGAGGACCGCCTCCGCGTCGGGGGAGAAAGCGGCGGCGTTGACGCCTCTTAGGTGTCCTGTCTTGATCGGTCGGTCTGCGTTCATACGGCAGGTCTCTCCGTTCTTCGAAACAGCGCTGGCAGCAGTATCGCATGGGGCGCGGCGTCTGACAAGCAGCGTCCGTCGTACGTTTTCGTCCGCCGGCGTACCATTTGGTACATTTCCGCCCGCCTTTTTCTAAAAACCTGCGGCTCAGGCGGTTTTTTGCGTTGGCATAGATTTTGCTTGTCTTTTCAAAAACAAGCGTCCAAGGAAACGTCTATGAAAAGCTTGAAGCGAACGCTCGCTATGCTAACCGCGGCAGCCTTGGCAGCCGTCGCCTCGGCGGGAACGCAAACATGGGATTTCTCCGACGGGCTTGACGAGTGGCGGTTCGTAACCTATCACCTATGGGGCGCCGGAAAGAGCCGCCCTATATGGATAACAGAAAACGGAACGCTCCAACAGAGCAATAAACATGCCTGGGCAGTCGCCGTTGTCGGCGAAGACTATTGGGACAACTACGCCGTCTCCGCCCGAATACGCATTGACGAGCCGTTCAACGCCCAGCCTATCGGTCTCGTTTTCCGCGCCCGGTTCTTGCCTGACAACGAATTCGTCTGTTACGCTTTCGAGATCAACCTGATTCATCAGAAGGTCGCGCTGGCGCGCTACCGCCGCTACCGCGGCTTGCGTATTAGTTATAGATACCCGAATGAAGAAGGCGCCGCCGTAGAGTTTGGCAAATGGTACGACATCCGGGCGCATGTGAACGGCGGCCATTTCCAGTGCTACATCAACGACGCTTTAGAGTTTGAATACACAGACGAGGATTACATCGCTCAAGGCGCGGTCGGCATCGTCAGCCTGTACTCCATCGTCAGCATGGACGACCTAACCGTCACAGGCGGGAGCATCGAAGGCGGGATATTAACGGAACAATGGGCGCGACTCAAACTTCGCGAAAAGGAACGCTTATGAACGCTGTAAAGCGAACGCTCACCGTTTTAACCGCCGCGGCTGTAACGGCAACCGCCTCGGCGGGAACGCAAACGTGGGATTTCTCCGGCGGACTCGACGGATGGATGACCTATGGCGAATGGGAGACGCGGGACGGAATACTCCACAGCTCCTGGGGGCAATACGCCTTTGTCGGCGAGGAGCATTGGGACAATTACACTGTCGAGGTGAAAGCGCGGATCGATAAACCGCCCTCATTTTCTGAATCGGAGTGGGCGGGTCTCATCTTTCGAGCGCAGGTCGATTCGTGGAAGCATTTTGATTGTTACGCTTTCTGTGTGAATCTGCTTTTCGATGAGGTCAGGCTCAACCGCATAAGCCGCCGCGGCGGCAGCACAAGCACGGGGAGCTACAGCGCGCCCCTGAGAGCCGGCGCCCGTATGAAATTGGGCGAATGGTTCACTCTCCGCGCGCATGTCAAGGGAACGCGCATACTCCTCTCCGTCAACAACATTTTACATGCTGAAATATGGAACAGTCGAATCGCAAGCGGACGCATCGGGCTCTACTCAGCCGCGTTCATCAGCTTCGACGACCTGACCGTCACAGGAGATAGCATCGAAGACCGCCTCCAACTGAACGGCAAACTGGCGGCGCAATGGGCGCAACTGAAACAGGATTGAATCTGAGCCAAAAGGAGAACGGCGATGAGAACCTGGAAGCGAACGCTTGTCATGCTAACCGCGGCAGCTTTGACAGCCGGCGCCTCGGCGGGGACTCGGACATGGGACTTCTCCCTCAACGCGTCTTTGAAGGAATGGACGCTCACCGAATGGAACGACGTTGAATGGAAAGTCCGAAGCGCGCGACTTTTTATGACGGATAAGGCGCCCGGATATGCGATCGTCGGAGATACCGACTGGGAAGATTATGTGGTTGAAGCAAAAATTCGCGGCAAAGCAAAAAACTTCGGTTTCGGCATCCTTTTCCGCGTCCAGTATGAATCGGCGAGCCAGTTTCAATATTACGCCTTCGAGCTGTCTGTCCTGAACAATCAGATCATCTTTAAGCGCGGATATAAATCCGGCGGAAGCGGAGGAGCGTCCGCAACACACAGGACCCCGAGAGGGATCACATTGGAGGCTGACAAATGGTACACGGTTCGCGCCCATATCCTTGGCGACAGGTTTCAATTTTATATCGACGGCGAGCGGCAGTATTCAGTTCAGTCGGCGCGCCATCTTTGGTGGAGTAGCATAGAAGACCGAAAGCATCTTGCCAAAGGCGCCGTCGGCTTTTTCTCAGACTTCGCCGAAGGGGAACTTGCCTACCTCTCCGTGACAGGGCGCGGCATTGAAAACGACGTTTATGTCCACCCAGGCTCCAAACTGGCGGCGCAATGGGCGCAACTGAAACTCGATTGAGCGTCTTACTCCACCAGAAACTCCGCGCGGCTCTCGGCGCTTTCGCGGTAGCCGATGCGGCACGCCTTCGCCCTGACGATCGTATCGCCTTTCGTTAAACGTATCGGCTCTGTGTAGAGTCGCCAGCGCGCGTCGCCCCCCTCCTCGGTTGTATAGGCGATGGACGCGCCCTGCGTCGCGCAATGCAGCTGGATGAGGCACGGCGCCGAATAGGAACCGCCCTCGGACGTCTCGCGCCCAGGCGCGCCCGGCGCGATCGGCGCGATCGGCGCAAACACCGGCGCCGCCGCCTGGCGCTGCATCCCGCCCGGACGAAAACGCGCCGCCATCTGATCCTCCGGGACATGCCCAAGATCGCCAATCTCCCGCTGCCACCGCTCCAGCTCCGCCCGAAAACGCCCCAGCGTCTCGGCGTGAGCGGGGTCGCCCGCCAGGTTGCGCGTCTCATACCGATCGCTCTCCGTGTCGTACAGCTCCTCCGGCGTCCGCCGCTCAAACATGAGCCGCTGATCGCCTTCCAGCGCGTTCTCGGCGTGAAGCCGCCACATCTCCTGCATGACAGGGTGCCGGTTGCGGTACGGTATCCACATCAGGTACGGCAGATCAGGGTAAAAGTTGCGCAGATACTTGAATCGGCGGTCGCGGACGGCGCGGACCATGTCGTACGACTCGTCATGCCGGTCGCGCGCCGCGTAGATATACGCCCGCTCCTCCCCCTCCAAGAACGGCTGCCCCTGCATATGTCTCGGTATGGAAACCCCCGCCATCGATAAAACGGTCGGCCCAAGGTCGATCATGCTGACAAGCCGCTGCGAGACGCCGCCCGCCTCCAGACGCCCCGGCCAGCGCACAATGCATGGAATGCGTATGCCGGCGTCGTATGGCCACCGCTTGCCGCGCGGAAGCCCCTCGCCATGGTCGCTCCATATGAAAACGGCGGTGTTTTCGGCGAGGCCGTCCTCTTCCAGCTCGCCCAGAATGCGCCCGACGATCCGATCGGACGCCGCGATATTGTCGTATTGACGCGCCAGCGCCTGCCGCGCCTTCAAGGTGTCCGGAAGATACGGCGGCATCGTCACCGCGTCAGGGTCTGTCTCGGTCGGCGGCGGGCCGTCAGAACCTTTGCTCCGGTCCCACATGCCGCTCTCGTGCGTCCCGGTCGGGTTGAAGACGGCAAAGAAAGGCGCGCCGTCCGGACGGTTGCGCCAGTGTCCATTTCCGCCGCATTCGTCCCATGCCGTCAAGGGGGGCTTGAACTGGTAGTCGGTCTTCTGATTGTTCGTACAGTAGTAACCCGCCGCGCGCAGATACTCGGTGAAGCATTTCACATACGGGGGCGGAACCGCTTCATACGGCGTCGGCATTTCAGGAGTGGCGCGGTTTGTATGTCCCGTGCGCATATGATGCCCGCCGATAGACGGCGCGTACATCCCGGTGATGACGGCGCAGCGGCTCGGAGCGCACACGCCCGCCGTCGAGAAGGCGTTCGGAAAACGGACCCCCTGCGAGGCGAGGCGGTCCAGGTTCGGCGTACGCGCCAACGGATCGCCGTAGCATCCAAAGCGGGGCGTCGTGTCCTCTAAGGAGATCCACAGGATATTCGGGCGGCTGTCTGACATGCGGTCGCCTTGGCGGTTTCGGCTCTGGTTTAAGACGGCTCTTCTTTGGCTTCAGCATCGACGACGCGCTTCGGCGCGCGGGCGAGCAGCCCTTTTTTGTCAAGCGTCCGCATCATCCGCGCCGAGACGCGCCTGCGCCGATAAACCCCCGTCTTTTCATCATACACCCGCACAACCTGCAGGTTCGGCAGCTGACGCCGTTTCGTTCGGTTGTCGGCAGCTGATACGCTGTTGATCACCCTCGGCCGTTTGCCGCTCAGATAACATTTTCTCGCCATCGTCTTTCTCCGTTTAAAAAGCCCCGCCCACTCAATGCTGCGCATATAACACAGCAGCATACGTATGCTGACAGGGAACGGCGAGAAAGTCAAGCGCGGATTTTTGACCTCATGCCTTATTGGAACAATGTCCAATGTGAGCGTGGACGTCGTCTGCTGGACTCTGATTCCCTCCCCGTTTTCACGGGGGACATGGCTTTCGCGGGAATGGCGATCCGGTTGGCGCAGCCTTTTTCCGCAAATAAAGGCTTTGTTCGTTCAACTGTCCAACTTAAAAGATCTGATTGGAGGCGCGCCGTTTGCGCCCATTCCACACTCCAATCATGCAATCCTTCAATCTTGTAAATCCTAGTTCAGACGAAACGGCCGCCGCGCAGCGTCCGGCGTCTTTGATCCCCTGCTTCTGGATTCCCGCCAGCGCTGGAATAACGGAATGAGAGGCGCAGCCATTTTTCCAAATAGAAGGCTTTGTCCATTCAAAAGTCTCAACTTAAGACGCCATGCCAGGCGGGCTTCTTGACCGAGCGGGCTGACGGCGCTATCCTATATGCAGTGTATGCGACGCATGGAGCGATCTTTTATGGTTGAACGAGCGGCGCCCCCTCCGCCCGAAACATTGACCGATCGGCAGATTCAGGTTCTGGACGCTGTCGTCGAGATTCACGCCGCCAGGTCTGAGCCGGTCGGCTCCAAGCGGCTGGTCGAAACGCGCGGATGGTCGGTCAGCCCCGCAACGGCGCGCAATGTCATGGCGACGCTGGAAGAGAGCGGATACCTGCGCCGGCCGCACACCTCCGCCGGACGCATCCCGACGCAAAAGGCGTACCGGCTCTATGTGGACAGGCTGCTCGCCCGAAATCTCGAATCCGCCTCGCCGCTGCAGGAAGCGATACGGCGCCGACTCCCCGCGCGGCAGGACGCGGCGAACGCGGAACAGTGGGACGATCTGCTGAACGCCGCGTGCCAGCTCCTGGCGCGCTTGTCGCATTATATCGGCGTTGTTTTAGACGGCGAGACGCGGGAGGCGGTTCTGTCGCGCCTCACATTATACCGGTTTGCGGAGCGGAGCGTGCTTGCGGCGCTGATACTGGACAGGGGTCTCGTCAAGCAGCGTATGCTGATACTCAGCAACCCTGTGTCGCGACCCGTCGTGGAGACGGTGGAGCGGGCTTTGAACAGGCTTTTCGCGGGAAAGCGTCTCCGCGAGATACGGCGGCTTGTACAAGAATACGGCGCCGTCGAAAACATGTTTGACGAAGAGAAGCGGGAAGCGGCTGTTGAGATCGCCCAGAGCGCGTTTTTGACCGAATTTCAGTCCGATGTGTATTTTGACGGGATCCGAAACCTGCTCATTCCGTCGTTGCTGGAAAGCGCCGGAAAGCTGGGCGCGCTGTATGAAACGCTGGAGTCGCCCGATTCGGTTGTGTCGCTGTTTCGGCTTCCGAGGGGCGAGTCCTCCAAAGTGAAGGTGCGCATCGGCAGGGAGCTGCGGAGCGTCGGGCTGGACGGGTACAGCGTTGTGTCGGCGGCGTATCGTCTGGCGGATCGGCGCGTCGGGTCGCTGGGCGTGATCGGCCCGATACGGATGCCGTACCGGCGCGTGATTCCGCTTGTGAGGTTCACCGCGCGCCAACTGACCTCCTACTTTGAGGCGCAGCCTTAATTCAGGCAACATCATCGAAAGCGAGAGCCATACGAGTATGTGCGACAAAAAACGGACGCCAGATGAAACGCAGAAGGCGGAAAAAGCGGGTCCTTCTATCGAACCGGACGGCAGCGTGACGATACAGATCGACAGCGAACCGACGAAAGAAAAAACAGAAACGCCGTCGGAAGAGAACGTTCTCTTTGCCCTTTCTAAACAAAACGACCAGCTGGAGAGAGCTTTAGAGGAGGCGAATGCGGAGCGGGAGGAGCTGCGGGCTAAATTGGAAGAGGCGAATTCGGAGCGGGAGGAGCTGCGGAGCAAGTATGATCAGGCGGCGCGTTCGATATCGGTTTATGACGAGCAGAGGAAACGAGCGGAAAAAGCGCGGGAAGAGGCGCTCAACTTCGGATCGGCGGATCTTTTAAAGGAGTTGACGCCTGTTCGGGACGATCTTGCGCGGGCGCTGAAGGCGGCTGAGACGGAGGACATGCGGACCGGTCTTGAGGGGATCATCAAGAAGATGGACGCGGCGTTTGAGAGGGCGGGTCTGGAGCCGATTGAGCCGGCGAAGGGGGAGCCGATGGATCCGAATGCGCATCAAGCGGCGGGAGTGGCGCCTTTCCCGATGGAAGGTTTTAATAAAGGGGATGTGATAGAGGTTCAGCAGCGCGGGTACCTGTTGCGCGGGAGAATACTGCGGTACGCCGATGTGATTGTGGCGGGGGCGGACGCGGACGAGAAAACCGAGGTTGCGCCGGAGGACGGTTTGCCAGAAGAGAGCGCGGAAAACTCAAACCAAGAAGGCGCGGAAGAAACGGCAGAAGCGGGCGAGGATCATTCAACAGAAGAAGGCGCAGAAGAAACAGCCGACAACGAGACCGAGGCGTGAAATGCCGAGAGACTATTACGAAACGCTAGGCGTTGAACGGGGAGCTTCGCAGGGGGAGATCAAGAGCGCCTTTCGGAAGCTTGCGCAGCAGTACCACCCTGACAAGAACCCGGACGACCCCGACGCCGAGGCGCTCTTCAAAGAGGTGGGCGAGGCGTACCAGACGCTGAGCGATCCAAAAATGCGCGCGCAGTACGACCGGTTCGGACATGCGGGCATGCAGGGCGGCGGACGCTACTCGGCAGGCTCGACGTCGGACATTATGGACATGTTTGCGCAGATGTTCGGCGACTTTGGCGACATGATGAACATGGGCGGCGTCCGCGAGCGGCGCGGAGCCGATCTGCGCGTTCAAGTGAAGATGACGCTGGAAGAGGCGTATGAAGGCAAGACGTTTTTGATTGAGGCGCAGCGTTTGGAGCGTTGCGGAACCTGCTCCGGGAACGGCATGAAGCCTGGGACGCAGCCCGTTTCGTGCCCTCAATGCGGCGGGCGCGGCAAGATCGTGTTTCAACAGGGGTTTTTCAGCGTTCAGCAGACCTGCCCGCGCTGCTCAGGACGCGGAAGCGTTGTTGAGAATCCGTGCGCCGACTGCCGAGGCGAAGGGCGCGTCAGAGCGGCCTCCAAGACGCGCGTGACGGCGCCGCCCGGCGTCAGCGACGGACAGACGGTGCGCGTCAACGGAGAGGGGCATGCGGGTCTGCGCGGCGCTCCCTCCGGCAACCTGCTCGCCGATGTGCGCGTCCAGCCGCATCCCCGCTTTGAACGGCAAGGTCCAAATCTGTTCGCTGAACAGCGCGTTACCATGTCGGAGGCGGCGCTCGGCGCGGACATACAGGTTCGGCTCATCGACGGAAGCGAGGAGACGGTCCGCATCGCGCCGGGGACGCAGTCTGGGCATGTGGCGACTCTGCGCGGGAAGGGAATGCCGCGCCTGCAGCGGAGCGGCCGCGGCGATTTGAAGCTGCTCTTTGCGGTGGAGACGCCGACGAAATTAACCGAAAAAGAGAAGGCGCTGATGCGCGAATTTGCCGAGCTGCGCTCTGAAAAGAGCTTTCGAAACAAGGGGGCGGACAACCAGAAGCAGGAAGCGAAACCGAAGCGCAGCTTTTTTAAGGAGATCAAAGACATCTTCACCGGCGAGCAAAAAGACGAATGAAGCCCGTTCACATTATAGAGGCGGTCACCGCTTTTGAAGCGGTGGAAGCGCTCATGCATCAGATGGAGCGGATGGGCGCCGAGGGGGTGTATTCTGAAGAGACGGACGGGGCGTGGTCGGTGAGCGGCTGTTTTGCGCTGTCGGACGATGCGGAGGCGCGGGTTCGACAGACGCGGGCGGCGTTGGCGCAAATTCAGGCGTGCGGCTTGGAGACGGCGCCGGGGCGGGTGTCGTCGCGGACCTTTAAAAAAACGGACTGGACAGACTGGCGCTCCTACTTTCCGCCGCAGCGTTTTGGAGAGGCGCTGCTCGTCGCGCCGTCGTGGGAAGCGCTGCCGGCGGACGCGCCGCGGGCGGTCGTGCGGCTTAATCCTGGAATGGCGTTTGGGACGGGTCGGCATGAATCGACGCGGCTCTGCCTTCAGGCGCTCGCCGAGGCGGAAATCGACGGCAAGGCGGTACTCGACCTTGGGTGCGGCTCAGGGATTTTAGCCGTCGCGGCGGCGAAGCTGGGCGCGGCGCGCTGCCTAGCGGTCGATATTGATCCGAAGACGATTCCTGTTGCGGAGGCGAATGCGCGTCAGAACGGCGTCCCCGACCGCGTTGAGACGAGGCAAGGAAGCGCCGCGGAGATCAATGAACGTTTCGATCTGCTGCTCATGAACATACTTGCGCCGACGATTGTCCAGGAAATGCCCCATTTGAGCGGGCTGTTGAGGCGGGGCGGACGGGCGGTCTTTTCGGGCTTCACGACAGACGAGGCGCCCGGTTTGTCGGCGGCGCTTCAAGAGAGCGGCTGGACGGTTCTACGCGCCTTGACGCTCAATGAATGGAGCGCGTTTGAAGCGGCTGTACCCAATAATAATCATCCTATGAAAAATAAGCCTTGAAGTAAATTATATGAATAAACGCCAGATCTAGCAACGACAGAGGGAGGCGGATGTAGGTTTCGACCGGCAGCCGCAACCGCCGCGTCAAGCGCGGGCAGGACGATTCAACTATTCAAATGAAAAGAAAAAGCTTTTAGGCCCAATAAAGAACAATAAAAAGTATGAAGAAAGGATAGAGAGATATGGATGTTGACGCTCGTTGGCGCTCCGTCATCGCTGAGAGGGCGGGCGGAGCCGTTTTTGACGCGCCCGGCGGCGGATACGCCTTCAGCAACGTTCTGGCGGAGGAGCGCGAACTCTCCAAAGCGAACCGCCCAGGCGACCCAGGCTCTGCGTTGCTGACGCTTTCGATTGCGGACCCGATATGGAAGATGCGCCCTGAGGCGATGGACGCGGCGCGGCGGTACTATGACAACTCGCCCGACGCGACCCGTTACACCGACAACGCGGGCGTCCGGGAAGGCGCCGGCTTTCAGGACACGCATGAGGCGATCGCGGCGTATCTCAACAAAAGGCGCCCCGATTCGCCCGTCCAGCTGAACGCCGACTGGGTTCAATACTCGCCAGGATCGATCAAGCGGTGCCTCGCCGAGTATCTGCCGTCGGTTCTGTTTGACGAGAACTCAACGCTGATTTTCCCTGTCCCTGGTTATCCTGTCATCAAAAGCGCGCTCAACAAACGCGGCGCCGACGCCATCGACGCGCCCATGACCTACGAAGACGGAAAATGGCGCCTCAACACGCAGATGTACCTCCCGACAGGGCGAAAGCTGTTCATGTATGTCAACATTCCGCACACGCCGACAGGAACGGGCTACACGGCGGACGACTGGGCGCGGCTTCTGGAATGGGCGGACGAGAACGACGCCCTGCTGATTGTGGACGAGGCGTATATCGACATCGCCTATAAGCCTGATATTGCGAGCGTTTTGACCGTTCCCGGCTGGGAGCGGCGGTGCGTCGTTCTGCAGAGCGTCAGCAAGGCGTGGAACGCAACGGGGCTGCGTTTCGGCTGGATCGCCGCACATCCGACCTTCATCAAGGCGGTTCGAAAGGCGACCGATGTGAAGGATTCGGGGATGTTCGGTCCGTCCATCGCGGCGGGGCTGGAGTGTTTGAGCCGACCCGACTGGGCGGACGAGACGCGCGGCGCCTACGCGGAGCTGCATGAGCGGCTGTATGAAGCGCTGGTCGGAGCGGGCTTCAAGAGCGCCATGCCGGACGCGGGGCTGTGCCAGTTCACGCCAGGTCCGACCGCGGCAAACGGACGCCAATTTGAGAGCGCCATCGATTGCGTCCAGTGGTTCCGCCAAGAACTGCGCATCTCGCTCATGCATTACACCGTGGACGAGCGTATCTGGCTGCGCTGGGCGGCGACGATCCGACCGCTCCCAGAGTGCGGCTTGCCGACCGAGGCGTCCGTCGTTGAAGAGGCGGCGCGCCGTCTGCGGACGGTCGAATTCGCCTTTGAGGCGTGACAGACGGAGCGGCGTTTGGCGCGCGCTGCGTTTCGTTCTGCTGTCGGCGGCAGGCGCGGCGGGTCTCGTCTGGATCGCGCGCGGCATTGAGTGGAGCGACCTGTGGACGCCCGCGCGGAGGCTCGGCGCGGCGGGGCTGGCGGTCGGATTCGCGGCGTATCTGCTGTTTGTCGCGCTGAAGGCGCTGCGCTTCGCCGCTTTTTTGAAGCTGCCGTTCAGCAGGGCACTCTACGGCGTCGTCTGCGCGCAGACGTTCTGGTCAAACATACTCCCGATGCGCCTCGGCGACCTGTCCTATATACCGCTTCTCAAAGATCGGATGGGGGAGCCTGTCGACCGCGGGGCGGCGTCGTTTTTGCTGGCTGGGCTGGCGGACGCATGGATGCGGCTGGCATTGTCGGCGAGCTTAGGGGCGTATTTTTTGGCGCGGGTAGAGTCGCCTGCGCTGCGCATTTTCACATGGTTTTCGGTCGCCGGGTGCGCGGCGGCGGCGGCCGCCGTTCCGCTTGCTCGGCTGAATTGGCGCGTCGACCGCCTCCCTTTTTTAGGAAAACAGCTCGCCCAGCTGCAGAAGGAGCTTCAACGGCAGACGCCCGCGCCGCTTTTGGCGAAGGGCGCGCTCTACTCGGCGCTGTGTCTGGCGGCGCGCTTCGGCTTTCAGCTTTATCTGCTCTGGGCGATGTTTCCCGACCTGTCCGCGGCGCAGGGGCTTTTTGCGATGACGTTTACGGGGCTGGCGAATCTGCTGCCGATACAGGGGTTTGCGGGGATCGGGGCGGCGGAACTGCCATGGGCATGGGCTTTGTCGCTCGTCGGATCGGACGGGAATACAGCCGTTTCGTCGGCGTTGACGCTGCATGCGACTGCGCTGTTATACGCCGCGGGGGCGGGCGTCCTGTCGCTGTGGACGGGACGAGCCGCTACATTAAAAGACGGCGCCGCATGAGCGCGCGGCATGAAAGTATATTAACATATAAATAAATGAAGCATACAGAGCTGCGGATGGAACCGGTCGACGCGGAGGAGTGGGACGCGCTCATAAGCGCCTGCGGGGGCGCGAACGCGTTCCATTCAACCGAATGGGCGCGCGCGCTGGAAGAGGCGTTTCCGCAGTACCGGATGGAGCGCTGGTCGGCGATGCGAGACGGGGAGCGGGCGGGTCTGTGGGCGAGTTTCTCGTTTGCGCCGGCGCCGTTTTTGTCATTTTCAGAGGCGCTGCCGTGGAGTTTGCCCGGTGGGCTGCTTCCGCTTCAACCGCTCTCCGATGCGGATGTTGAGAAAGCGTTGAACGCATGGGAGAAGGCAGCCAGAAGCCGCGGACGGTGCGGGTTGACGCTCGCATGCTCGCTGGAGGAGTCGGTTTTAAAACGGGCGGGTTTTTCTTTAAAAGAGCGAAAAACGACCCACAGGCTGCGTCTGCCTGCAGACGCTGAGACGCTCTGGAACAACTATAAAGGCAACGCGCGCACCGACATTCGCAAGGCGCGCAAAAGCGGCGTGACAACGCGGGAGGCGTCGTCAGAGGCGGACGCGGCTGCGTTTTATGCGATCTACGCAGAGACGATGCGCCGTTTCGGAAGCCCGGCAAAGCCGTTCAGGCTGGTACGGCGGCTCGCGCTGTCGCCAATAGGGCGGTTGACGCTTGCAGAGCGGGAGGGGCGCGTCGCCGCTGGGCTGTTGCTGCTTTGCTACGCGCAGGAGGCGTCGGTTTGGATGGCGGCGGGTACGCTGGAATCGCGCCCGTTTGCAGCGAATCGGCTGCTCTATGACGACGCGCTGCGCTGGGCGGTCAAGCGCGGCTGTAAGAGGGTCGATTTTGGGGCGTCGCCGCCTGATCAGCCTGGGGTGGCGGCGTTCAAGGCGTCGTTTGGGGCGTCCGCGTTTGAGTTCGGGGTGTGGGAGAAGGCGCTGTCGCCGGTTCGTTTTCGGCTTTGGCGTACGGCGGAACCTTGGGCGCGCCGCGCGTACCGCCGCTTTTCTTCGATCCGAAAAAAGGCGAGTAACGCGGACAAGTCCAGTCTATATGCGGAAAAGGCGCCGCTGCCGGACCGTCATTTCCGCGTAAACGGGGCGCCGAAACCGCCTGCGTTCACACCCGGCGCTGTCCCAAACGAAGCGCCTGAATGGGAGGAGTTGCGTTTCATGGCTCCTTGAAGTATTATTATGTAGGAAGCGGCGCGCTGTTGACATACGCTCCGTTGACATGTTATCGTTAATCAGCGCATCGTTTGGATGAACGAAGGGACTACAAAAGATGACTTCTCACAAATGGATTTACATCTTGGCTGCAGCGCTGGCTGCCGCCTTGATTGCGGCGCCGCCGATGATGTCGGCTGAAAAGGGGAGCGCCGCCCCAGCCGCTTCGGCTGTGAACGATTCAAGCTCCGCGCTTGAAAACCTGCCGAAGCTGCCGACGGTCAAAAAAGGGGACCTCGCCCCCAGCGTGCTGAAACTCGTCGAAAAGGCGGTTGCGGCAAAGGCGGCTCTCCGCATGGACTACCTGAGCCGTCTGTCCGCCGGCGCCGATCCGAGCGTCAAAGGGCTTGTGTACCTGTTGGCGCACAACGACGCCCGCATCCGTTGGGCGGCGGTGTCGGCTCTCGGCAAGACGAAAGGCTCCAAGACGGCGTTGACAGCCGTTCGCGCCATGCTGGCGGACAGCAACTGGGGAGTGCGCGAAGGAGCCGCGAATTCTCTCGGCCGAATCGGCGAGCCTTCAGACGAGGCTCTCTTGGCCGCCCTTGCTCAAAGCGACAGCTCCAAGCTGGTGAAGCTGGCTGCGCAGGGCGCCGTCGCCTCCATCAAAAGGCGCGCCGCTAATCCGAACGCGGTCGCTAAAACTTCCCCCAAGACGGACAAATCGACCGCGCGTCCAGCCGCCGTCTCCCTCTTCCCGCCTGGGACGAAGCTGTCCGCCGAAGGGCCCGGCAAAAAACGTCCCCGCAAGGTGGAAGAATGGGTCTCTGACAAGATGATCAAGACGTCCTCAAAGCGCATCGACGACTTTGTGTACGCCAAGATCGAAGAAGCGGGGCTGAAAGCTTCTGGGCAGGCTTCGGACGGCGCGTTTCTGCGGCGCATCTGGCTCGACCTCGCCGGCGTCATCCCGACCGCTGAAGAAGCCGAAAAGATCGTCAAAACAGGAGCCGGCGGAAACCGCGCCCGAGTCATTGACGACCTGCTCGAATCGGAAGAGTATCTTGACCACTGGGCTTCCCTCTGGACGGGCTGGCTCATCGGGCGAAGCAATCCCAACAGCCGAGAAGCGACGCGGCTGCGCGCCTGGGTGCGGGACGCTCTCAAAGACAACATGCCGTACGACGTCATGGTGCGGGAGCTGATCGCCACCAACGGGCCGACGCATGAGATCGGAGCCGCCGAGTACTACGTTCGGTTCAATCTCGATTCGAACGAAATGACCTCGCGCACATCGCGCACCTTCTTGGGTTTGCCGCTGCAGTGCGCTCAATGCCATGACCATAAGTCGGAACCGTGGCTCCAGGAGCAGTTTTACGGCGTCAAAGCGTTCTTCGACTCGGTGCGCCGCGAGCGAATCGAGGTAGAGGATGCAGACGGGAACGAACAGTACGTTGGCTCCTATCTGCATGACCGCAAGTTGAAAACAGCGCGCGTCCCTGAAAAAGAGATGGATATGCCGGCGACCTTCCTGGACGGGCAGGAATGGAAAGGCGTCGAGGGCATCTCTGGGCGCCTGGCGTACGCCAACTGGATAACGGACGGCGGCAACCCGTACTTCGCTAAAGCGACCGTCAACCGCATCTGGGACTACTTCACAGGCGCGGGCATCGTCGACCCGATCGACTGGTTCGGCGTCAGCACGATACCTTCGCATCCTGAGCTGCTCGACTGGCTTGCGGAAGATTTTGTCCGCCACGGATACAATCTGCGCTATCTGACGCGGGCGATCATGAACTCGGAGATGTATCAGCGCTCCGCGAAGACAACCGACTTGAACAAGAGCGACGACTACCTTCTGACGCACGCGCGCATCCGTCCGTTGACGGCGGAGCAGCTGTTCTACTCGCTTCTTGAAGCGACGAACATTGCGTCGCGCCAGACGCGCCGCGGTGAAAATGTGCGGGACATGAAGCAGCGTTATCTGCGCCAGTTCACCTTCACCTTCGGAAACGACGAGATGGAGGAGGACGAGATGAACAATCCGACGATTGCGCAGGCGCTGATGATGCTGAACGGATCGCTTGTGAACGACGGGATTGTCGCCAAGGAAGGCACGCGGCTGGCGTACATCCTGTCGCGCCACACCGAGACGCAGCGGCGGCTTGAACAGATTTATCTGGCGACTCTGTCGCGCATGCCGACCGGGGCGGAGCGGAGCTACTTCCGCAGCTACATGAACGGGTATAAGCGCGATCCGAAGCGCGCGTACGAGGACCTTTACTGGAGCCTGCTGAATTCTGCTGAATTTGCAAGCAACCATTAAGGGGCGGCTCCGCGGGGAACAGCATTGACGCGGATTGACCGCCGATGAAGCGCATTGGCATCATACTGGCAATGATACGGTTTGAGCATACGGTTTTTGCGCTTCCGTTTGCTGTCATGAGCGCGTTTCTTGCAGCCGGGGGTCTTCCTGAATGGGGGACCCTCGGCTGGATCGTCGGCGCGATGGTCGGCGCGCGCAGCTGCGCGATGGCGTTCAACCGCCTCGCCGACGCCAAGATCGACGCCGCGAACCCGCGCACGCAGAAACGCGCCCTGCCGGCAGGCTTGATCGGCGTCCGGTCGGTTCAGCTTTTCACCGCAGCCTCCGCGGCCTGGTTCATATTCTGCGCGTGGAGGCTCAATCCGCTGGCGTTCGCCCTGTCGCCGCTGGCGCTCGCTGTCGTCATGTTCTACTCCTATTCGAAGCGGTTCACCTCGCTTTCGCATGCTTGGCTCGGCGTCTCGCTTTCGATTGCGCCCGTCGGGGCATGGATCGCCGTTCTCGGCCGTTTTGACCTGCTGCCTCTGGCGCTGGCGCTGGCGGTCGCTCTCTGGGTCGCCGGCTTTGACATCATCTACTCTTGCCAAGACGTCCACTTCGACAAAACGCATGGGCTGTACTCCGTTCCGAGCCGCGCCGGCATTCGGCGCGCGCTGCTCCTGTCGCGGATTTTGCATGCGCTCATGATGATCGTTCTGCTGTCGGTTCCGCGCCTGGCGTCGGGTCATGGGGTTGATCTGGGCTGGGCGTATTGGGGCGGCTGCGCGGCGGTCGGCGGGCTGCTTGTGTACGAGCATTCGCTGGTGAAGCCGGACGATCTGTCGCGGGTGAACGCCGCTTTTTTCACGATGAACGGGCTTGTGAGCCTCGCGCTCATGTCGGTTTGCTCTCTCGATGTGGTTTGGTAGGGCGCGATGCCGCTGAGGATAGGCTCCGTGAGTTATCTGAATTCGGCGCCGGTGAACGCGGGTCTGGACAGGCTGCCGAATGCGGCGTTGAGCCTCGCCGTTCCGAGCGCTCTGGCGGATCAACTCGCGGCGGGCGACCTGGACGCGGCGCTCATACCTGTTTTCGAGGCTCTCAAAAATCCGCGCTATCGGATCGTCCCAGGCGTCTCGATCAGCTGCCGAGGGAACGTCCAAAGCGTCAAGCTGTTTTGCAGAAGGCGGATACGGGATGTCCGCGCGGTCGCTTTAGACCCAAGCTCGCGCACCTCCGCCGCCTTGACGCGCATTCTTCTGGAGACGGGGCGGGGTCTTAGTCCTGATTACAAGGTCGGGATCGATCCTGACGCGGACGCGCAGCTGCTGATTGGGGATCCTGCGCTCGAATACGCCGGCGATTCTGTTCATAAGATCGATCTGGGGCAGGATTGGATGCAGGCGACGGGGCTGCCGTTTGTGTTTGCGGTGTGGGCGGCGCATCCGTCCGCGGCGACTTTAGAGCTGGCGCGCCTTCTCCAGGAAGCGAAACGCGCCGGCGCTGAACGGATCGAAGAGATCGTCCAGCGCGAAGCGAAACGGCGCAGCCTTCCCGAATCGACCGCGCGATTCTACTTGACCCGAAGCATCGAATATGATTTAAACCATGATCATGTCGCGGGCTTGAAATGGTTCGCCTATCTTGCCGCCGAGATTGGGCTGCTTGAGAAGGCTCCCGACATCGACCGAATGTTGGTTTTTTAACAGAGGCTGAAGCGGAATGCTCTTGCGCGCCAAATATGTGATGCCGAGCAGCCATGAGCTCTATGAAAATGGAGCCGTCCGCGTGGCGGGGGATGTCATTGTGGATGTCGGGCCGTTTGAACGGCTGGCGCGGGACGGCGCCGCGAATGCGCTTGACCTCGGCGAAACCGCCCTCCTGCCGGGCTTCATCAACGCCCATACCCACCTTGATCTAGGCGGACTCGCGGGACAAATGCCGCCGCCAAGCTCCTTTACCAAATGGATCAGGCAGCTCTCCGCGCAACGCGACACAAACCCCGAAGCCGTCCATCAGACCGTCAAAGACGGAGCCAGAGCCTCCATCGAAGCGGGAACGACGACGCTGGTCGACATCTCCTACACGGGGCATGCGTACGGCGCCTTGAAGGAGTTGCCCATCCGCGCCAGAGCCGAATTTGAAACGGTACAATTTGACGAGAAGCGGTGCGGCGAAGCGGCTGAAATCCTGCGCAAGCGCGTTCTAAACGCGGAGTCGGACCCTCTGACGACGGTCGGCGTGTCGCCACATGCGCCGTATTCGGTTTCAGCTGCGCTTTACAAGCGGTGCGTTGAGATGTCGATGCGGCGCAGGCTGCCGATCTCTTCCCACGTGGCTGAGACGGAGGAGGAGGAGCGTTTTTTACACGACGGGGGCGGTCCCTTCGCCGATCTGCTGACCGACTTTGGCGTCGACATTTCCGGTTGGAAGCCGCCGGGCAAGACGCCCGCGCGGTATCTGCATGAGCTCGGTTTTTTTGAGGCGTCCCCTCTCATCGCGCACGGCAACTACATCCGCAACAGCGACATTCCGATTCTGCGCGATTTGAACATCACCGTTGTGTACTGCCCGCGCAGCCACGATTATTTTGGGCATGGCGATCATCCGTTTGAACGCCTTTTTTCGCTGGGCGTCAACATCGCGCTTGGAACCGACAGCCTCGCCAGCGCTCCGAGCCTGAGCATGCTGGACGAGATGCGCTTCACGGCGCGCAAATATCCGCACATCGCCCCTGAACGCATCCTGACCTTTGCCACCTTGAACGGCGCGAAAACGACGCGCGTCGCCGCCAAGATCGGCGGGCTGCGCGCCGGGTGGAAGGCGGACATTGTCGGATTGACAGCGCCGAACGGCAAGGCGCGCATCTGCGACCGGCTTCTGGACGACGAAGCGCGCGTCGTCTTCACAATGATCAACGGCTCCGTCTGCCATCAGCTGATCGGTTGACCGATGGAATCCGCCGCGCAGCATTCAGCTCAAAAAGCGCAGGCAGGGCTTCTCAAGCTCCAAAAAAAGAACGGACGGTTTGAGGGAAGGCTCACCTCCAACGCTTATCCGACGCTCGCCTGCATGCTCATCGACATGCGGGAGGGGAAGCCGTTGGACGCTGAAAGCCGGCGCTGGCTCATCGAACGGCAGGCGCCGGACGGGCTGTACCCGCTTGATCCTGAGGGGCGCGCTTCGGAGGAGGCGGCTCGTTTTGCGCGCGTCGTTCTTCAAGCGGCTCTGGATATTGAAGAGGACGAGGGGCTGCGCCGAGCGTTGGAAAAGATTCCGCCGCTTGGGTGGGATTTATGGATTGTGAAGACGTTTGGCGCGCTGGCGGGGCAGTATGAGTGGCGTCGGCTCATCCCGCCTTGGCATATGTTGCTGGCGGGGCGCGTTTTGGGCGGGTTGTCGCTTGTTTTTCCGAAAGCGCTTTTTCGGCGGATCAAGCCGCCGCAGCATCTCGCGCCGCCGGTGTCGCTTCATCGGCAGGGGGCGTTCAAGCGGCTCTTTGCGGCGGAGCAGTACACGCTGGCGCCGATGCTGCTGCTCATTGAGGCGCACACGCGGCGGCGTCCGCAGGAGATGAAAGACCTGACCTCGTGGGTCTTGTCGAGGCAGGCGTCGGACGGGAGCTGGTTCTGCGTCGCGTTCATTACGGCGATTGCGGCGCTGGCTCTCCAAGCGGCGCAGCGCGCCAATGTGGACGAGCGGATCGAACTGCCGCTGAAACGCGCGTTGGACTGGCTTGACAAGATGCGGAACCCGGACGGCGGAAGGCGCGAGGCGGCGTCGCTCAACGTATGGGACACATCGCTGGCGGTTCTGGCGCTCGTTCAGTCGGGCGTTCGCGCGCGGTCGGAGCCGATACAGAAGGCGCGGCAGTGGCTGGAGCGGGTTCAAAATATAGACGGCGGCTGGGCGTTTCACGGGCTGCGCGGGCGAGGGCTGCCGTCCGACGCGGACGACACGGCGCTTGCCGCCGCCGCTCTCATGACGCGGAACGAGGCGTCTTCCCCCAAGGCAGACCAGTCTGCCGGTCTGCCGATTCAGCGGGCGGTCGATTGGCTGCGCGAACGGCAGGCGGCGGACGGGTCATGGGCGACCTACTCCCCCGGCGCCGGCGATGTCGGATGCGTCAGCGTCACGGCGCATGCGCTTGAAACGATGCATAAAGCGGGCGAAAACCAAGCCGTGAAAAAAGCGGTCGAGTGGCTCCATGACGCGCAAAACGCGGACGGGTCATGGGACGATCTCTGGATCGCCAAAAAAAGCTACGGAACGGGAGCCGCGTTGACGGCGATGGCGCGAACAAAGCTTGGAGACGCGGCGCGAATCCGCCGAGGGATTGAGTGGCTCCAATCGGCGCAAAATGCGGACGGAGGCTGGGGGGAAACGCAGCAGGGCGAGCCGGCCGACAGCTCCGCCGAACAGACCGCCGCCGCGGCGCAGGCTCTCCGCGCGCATGACAGAGAGGCGGAGGCGGCAATTCAGCGGCTGCTCACACAACAACGGGAGGACGGCGGATGGGACCCGTCCCCCGTCGGCATCTATTGGGAGGTGATTGGCGGATACGCGAACCCGATGAACGCATGGGTGTTTCCGCTGCTGGCGCTCACCGAGCCTGTTTCGGAAAGCCGACTTGAAACGGGCGGAACGTGATCTCCGTTATCGTCCCGACGCTGAACGAGGCGGAGGCGTTGAAGACCTTCCCGCCGCTGCAGGGCTGCGAGCTCATTTTTGTGGACGGGGGAAGCGTCGACGGGACGCTCGGCATCGCCTCAAAACTGGGTCGGGTCGTTCGGTCGAAGCGCGGGCGGGGGACGCAGATGAATCGGGGGGCGCGCGAGGCGTCCGGCGGCGCTCTGCTTTTTTTACATGCGGACGCGCGGCTTGAGCATGGAGCTTTGGAAGCGGCGGAGCGCGCCGCGGCGGAAGGGTATGTCGGCGGCGGATTCACGCCGCGCATTGAGGCGGATTCGTTTTTATACCGATGGATTGAACGGGCGGGCGCGTTTCGGGCGAGACGGCTTGGGCTGTTTTATGGAGACGCGGGCATCTTTGCGACGCGGGAAGCGTTTGAGTCGGTCGGCGGCTTTCCTGAGATTCCGATCTGCGAGGAGTTTGAGTTTTGCAGGGCTTTGCGCCGTCTCGGTCGGGTGACGCTGCTCGCGCCGGCGTGCCGCATTTCGCCGCGCCGATGGGAGCGGCTCGGCATTGTCCGCGCGACGCTGCGCAACTGGCTCATCACGGCGCTTTTCTTTGCGGGCGTCCCGCCTGAACGGCTTTCGAAGATCTACCGCCACGTCCGTTGAGAACGTCTTTTCCACGAAAACGCTGCCCTGTATGCGATACGAACGAAATTCATGAGCGTCGAATAAAGCGCTAGCTTCTACAGGCGGTGATGTTACGAAAATCCTGTTCAAATCGGGCAGATCGTCATTCCCGCGCAAGCGGGAATCTAGAGTTCTTCTAGACAGCCTCCGCATTCTAAAACGGCTCTTTAAAATCATCGCCTATAGAGACTTCCAATAAAGTTGTTGGCGCCCATTAGATTCTCCGCTAAGATATGTTTTGGCAGGAAATTCGTTGCGCGGCAAAAGGAGATGTCCATGTCTCGACAAACGGCCATAGCCGCCTCGTTTGCGGCGGCGCTGCTTGGGGTGTTCATTTGGACCTGGCTGGCGTCGGTTCGATTATCCAATGAGACGGCGCTCCTGGTGGACGGCGGGAGAAACGGCGAAGCGGTCGCTTTGACGGAAGACGCCCAATCGCCCGTTCTGACCCAGGAGACCCCAGAGCCAGACGGGGCGCCGCCGCAGAAACAAACCGCAGCGGGTCCCGTAGCGGACACGGACCCTTACAAGTTTGAGAAGTGGCAGGACGCCGCCAACCATCTTGCCGAGTTGATGGGGCTGGAATACGATGCGCTGCTGGCGGCGGGTAAAGACTCAAAGACTGCCAGGATTCAGGCTTATAACGATGTTCAGCGGCGCATCTTTGAGGACAACGAAGACCCAGCTCTTACAGCAGCTTTGCAACAGTACTTGCCTGCCGTCAACGCGCCGCCGGCGGAGCTGGCAAAACGGATGCCGTTAAGTGAATATGGTTCGGTACAGTTTCTTGTCCGCGCAGGGCGTCTGCCGCAGTCGGCTCTGAAGCAGGGGTATCTAACCCTTCCCAACGGGGAACGTTACCACTTCGACATGGATGAAGAAGTGATTGTGAGGTGGCAAACGCGTTCTATCGCCGCAGAGACGGATCGGGGTAAAAAAATGATCGCAATGCTTTTGGAGTTTCGTAAGGTATGGGAGGCAGAGTTGGCTAAACCATCGGGGGACGCGCGGGCGGAAAGGGAGCTGCGCCAGATACAAGCCGCTATCGAAAACCTGAAAACACCCAAACTGTACTATCATGAGACAGCGATGCGGAGTGGCGGGAACGAAGACAGCGAAGACAGCGTTAGGCGGCGTATGGAGGCCAGGCGTCTGAACCGAGACTCAACGCCCCCGGAGGAATTCAAGTATGACCCCAACCCGCAGCCTTCAAGCCCAGAGCTCAGGCTGACGGTCTTGGATTTGGGTCTCATCGACTAGAGGGCGTTCACCCGCTCTTGTAGGGCTTCTAGGCGTCGGCGGAGATCGGATGGATGTAGCCCGCTGCCCAAGAGCCTCCATCCGCTTCTGATAGTCTTTCTGTTCTTGCTCTGTCATCCTCTGGGAGATAGAACCTGAAATCAGGGACTCCTGCGGTTCCGACCCTCATGGGTCTCGGTTCGTAAGCGGCGAGAATGAATGAGCGGCTTGCGGCGCTAACGCCGAGGCGTTATGCTGTTCCTAGACGCCGTAAACGCGGTTTGGGACGGCAAGACGATGAAAACGACGCAACGCTCATCATACCGCAGGGCGCGTCTCGCGCTGTTCGCAGGTTTGGCGGCATTGACCGCAGCGCTTGCTTTTACTGCGGCGCTTCGTTTCGCTTCCGATTCGCGCGATGAGACTGCCCAGCAAGAAGCGCCGCCGGCCAACGCCGGCGGCGAAAACAAGGACAGGGAGGAACCGGCTGAAGAGGCCGCCCTCCCTGCGCCGCCTTCAAGCGATCAAACGGTTGATCTCCCCTCTCAGACAAGTCCAAACATTCGAGAGGCGCCTAAACATTCCCCGCCCAAGACGTTCATGGATGCGCTTGGACCCGATCTCGAACGATGGCTCCAAATTGTGCGGACGCAGCTGGGAGAGCAGGGAGAGCAAGGCGCTGAACTCGAAAGGATACTCGACAGTATTCGCAAAACGATGGAAAGCATGGACCCATCCGGGTGGGAAGAGTTTCTCGGTAACATTGGAATCGCCATCTGGCGATGGAATCCCGAGTATCCAGATCTGCGGAACTGGATTCGTCAGAAGCTGTTTGAGCTGAACGGTACCACGCGCTACCCCGAGATCACGCCGCCGGAGATCATCGAGATTTTGGTAGAGGGAATGGACGATCTGACCGCCGCACAGAAACTTTACAATCCCACTGGCGGGGGACTTTTCTCGATGACTCTACAACCCCCCACTCGGGGATGGAGATGGGGAGCAGAGCCTGAATATGCGAAGATGTATCTGGAGCGGGCGCTCGCAAAGGACCCGACATCGCGCGAAGGCCTTGCCTTAAAGATCATCATGAGTCCAAGAGAAGAGAAAGGAGATGTCGCTTTCCGCCTCCTTGAATTGTATCCAAACGACGCATGGGCTGTGAGGCAAGCGACAGCGGAGCTTTGGCGCGATTTCCCGGAGGAAACGATCGCGGCGGTAGAGCCGCTGTTCGCTTCGAAGGACATTCCAGAATGGGCGCACCATCGGCTCAGTTACGCCTATGAGCGTTTGGACATGATCGACAAAGCAGTCTACCACAACAGCTTCCTTCCGACGCGGGAGGAAATGATTCAGCGTTTGTCAACGCCGACTATGGCGCCGAATATAAGTATGTCCGATCCGTCAGGTTATTCGGGGAAGAGCCGGCGGGTTCCGTCCATCTGGGAAGAGCGGGCGGCGGCCGCGGCGGCTGAAGCGGCGCAACAGGCGGCTTCCTCTGCAGAGTCTGTTGCGCCCGGCTTTGAAGGTACATTCGATCCGCAGGACTTTGAGTCGCCGCATCCGCATGACCATCCAGACGCCTCGCGCGGCGTGGAGCCTCCGCCCGGCGCAGCGATGGACATGGCGGCGGCATACGCCGACTTTGCAAAGGCGTACCAGGATGCGTTTAAAATGGAGTACGGCCTCTCCGAGGCGACGCCCGAAGGCTACATGAACGCGCTGTTGGGCATGGCGCGCGCCTTCGCCAAGGCGGGAGACGCCCGGCGCGCCCAGAACGCTTACAACGCTGTCCGCAAACGCCATTCGCGCGAGGAGATCGAGCAGGTCTTCCGCCGCTTTGACGAGCAGGAGCCTCTCAAAAGGCAGCCGCCAAGCGATGACGAAAACTGGGAGGAAGACGAAGAGCCGTAAAGCGAAGGCTCAATCGCATGTGAACGCGGGCGGTCTCTACAGATTCTGTGGAAACCGCCCGTATCAAGTTACGAGGCTCCGATCTTGCGCTGGAATGGCGATACGAGACTAAGGGCGGCGATTAACCTGATCCCGCAAAAGGCGCTATACTGCTCCTGAAAAGGAGACGCCTATGGTCACTGAAGAGCAGATACGCTTTTTTGAAGAGAACGGATATCTCAAGTACGGCAAGGCGCTGGAGCCGGAAGAGGTTGAGGCGATGCGCAGCGGGCTTGACCGCATCATTCAGCTGGAGCTGCGCCAAAGCGACGCCTCCTCCCCCGAATTCGGCTACGGGCATGACCGCGACGGCGAGACGCCCGAAGCGCGACCCGCCCGCGCAATTCATCAGTATGTCAATATGTGGAAGCGCGACCCTGCCTATGAAGCGGCAATCCACCATCCCGTCATCGCGGGGGCGGCGCGCGGGCTGCTGCGGACGCCCGAAACGCGACTCTGGCATGACCAGGTCATCTCCAAGCCGCCCAAAGACAACGGACATTTCCGCTTCCACCAAGACTTTTATTTCTGGCCGCTCTGGCCGTCCAACATCGTCAGCTGCTGGCTCGCTCTGGACGACGCGACCATCGAAAACGGCTGCATGCATGTGGTCCCGAAAAGCCATGTCGACCCGCGTTTCACGCCGGACGCGCGGGCGGCGGAGGCGGCGGGCAAGCCCGTTCCGGACGGCAACGGAACGACGAACCTGCCCTCCTCGCGCGACGAGGTCGCCCGCCTGGACGCCTCGCACGGAACGCCTGTGGAGCTGAAGGCGGGCGAATGCATGTTCCACCACTGCCTGAATTTTCACGCGACGCCGGCGAACGTCACCGACCGCCAGCGGCGCGCCTTTGTGATGATCTTCATGGCAAAGGGGGTACTATTCAACCGAAAACAGTCGCCGGGGCATGTGCTTGTCCCGACGATTGAGGTGGAAGACGGCGAGCCGCTTGTCGGCAGCGGTTTTCCGGTCGCCTAAAACGCTCCTTTGAGACCGAACGCGAGCCGCCCATGAAAACGACGCAACCGAACCTGCTGTTCTTTTTTCCCGACCAGATGCGCCCTGACTGGGACGGCGCCCGCTCCGACATCCCTGTGCGGACGCCGAATTTGGACGCGCTGCGCGAGCGCGGAACCGCCTTTGAGAACGCGCTCTGCCCCTCGCCCGTGTGCGCCCCAAGCCGCGCCTGCCTCGCCGTCGGAAATGAATACGACCGGTGTCTTGTGCCGTCGAATGGGCAAGACCTTCCAACCGACGCGCCGAACCTGTATCAGCGTCTCCGGTCGGCGGGATACCATGTGACCGGCTGCGGCAAATTCGACCTGAACAAGGGCAGCTGCATCGGCAGAAAAGGCGCATGGGGGAAGGACGGGCAGCGGCGTCTGGACGCCTGGGGCTTCAGCGCCGGCGTCAACAACGAAGGAAAGCTGGACGGCGTCAACAACGCGGGGCGCGAGACGCAGGGACCGTATTTGACCTACCTTGAGCGGATCGGATGGCGGGAGGCGCATGTGCAGGATTTTCGGCGGCGCAACCGCTTCGCCGCCTTTCCGACGCCGCTGCCCGAAGCGGCTTATTGCGACAACTGGATCGCGCAAAACGGGCTTGACCTGATCAATGGCGCGCCGCCGGGGAAGCCATGGTTCTTGCAGATCAACTTCACGGGACCGCACAACCCGTGGGACATCACCGAGTCGATGGCGGAGCTCTACAAGGAGGTTGAGTTTCCCGACCCGGCGGTCTGGGACGGGGAGAACGCGGAGAAGCATCAGGCGGTCCGCCGAAACTATGCCGCGATGACCGAGAACATCGACCGATGGCTCGGCGTTTACACAGAGGCGCTGCGCGAGCGGGGCGAGCTGGAGAACACGATCATTGTTTTCAGCAGCGATCATGGGGAGATGCTGGGCGACCGCGGGGCGTGGGGCAAAGGGAAGCCGTATCAGGCGTCTGCGGGGGTTCCGCTGGTTGCGGCGGGTTGGGGAGTTGCGGCGGGACGTCGGCTTTCGTCTCCCGCGGCGACGCTCGACCTGACGGCGACCTTCTTGGACTGCGCCGGCGCCGAACCGCTGGACGGGATGGACAGCCGCTCGCTGCGGGAGGTTCTGTCGGGCGCGTCGGACGGAAACCGCGGGGTTGTGTTTTCAGGTTTGGGCGAATGGCGGCTCGCGTTTGACGGGCGCTTCAAGCTGGTTCGGCGAAAGGGGGAGCCGAAGGAGCTGTACGATCTACAAGAAGACCCGTTTGAGGAGACAAACCGCGTTGACGACGACGCATGCGCCGAGGCGAAGGCGCGGCTCATGGGCGCATTTGAGGCGGAGTACGGGCGCGTTCAAGCGTAAGCCGCTCGCGCCCCCTTTCCGTCATTCCCGCGAAAGCGGGAATCTAGAGGCGTCGCAGACGTCGTCCGCATTCGCATTCAGATATGTCTCAATTCAAGCTCCGATCTCAGACTTGTCGGGCACTTTATCTATCTTCGTCATCTTCGTTTGCAGAAAAATAATCTCGGTCTATCTGCTTAATGTCGTAAGACTTTTGCGTCTGAACGCCAATGCCATGCTCAATCATCAGCTGTACAAGTTGTTTGCCGTCAATAAGGACGATCCTTTTATCGCTCGCTTCCGCTTCTTCTTTACATTGTTCAGAGAAGATTGCTGTTGTAATAAAAAATCCTTTTTGCGCGCCCTTGACGCCCAATGACCCCGCAAATTCTCGAACAAGTCTGGGGCTAACGGAAGCATCTTGCCGCTTTGCTTGAACATAAACCATGTCAAGTCCAAGTTTGTCCTCTTTGATGATCCCGTCAATTCCCCCGTCCCCGCTGCGCCCGACAGATTCAGCATCTGTGCGCGAGCCTCCGTACCCAAGCTCAACCAGCACATCCAAAACCAGCTCTTCGAAAAATTCTGGGGAGTTGTCCATAATGCGCTGTAGAAGTTCCGTCTCAAGCCGTTCTCGGATCGTTCGATAATTACGCTCAATCGCAACTTCAGGGGCTTCATCAGACTGCGAGTCTTCAGAAGCTGGAGACTCTTGATCGGGTGAATCGATCTTGGCAATCCATCCGTATTTGATTTTCAGAAGTTTTCCAGACTTCACCAACCGATTCGCAACGGAGTTGACATGCACTCTCCAAACAAAGTAGCCGCTTTTATGTTGGGCATTTCGCTGCTTATCGCTCAGATCGAACTGATTTGCAAGTTGATCCGCAATATCCATGTTCTGAATGCCCGAGGCAGGGTACTCAAAATTGATCAACGCTTCTTTCACAGCATCGGACGCCGGCAATTCGATCTGTTCTTCTTTATTCCTGTCAGGGTTGAAAATCGTTCGCTTTGCCACATTTGCCATATCTAAGATTCTTCCAACATTTAGCGTATCGATACAGTAGCGCATTTGGGCGTCTTTATCAACACGGATATGTTCTTTCCCTTAGAATTGGGACAATGCTGATTGTTAACGCGAACGTCGTCTGCTGGACTCTAAGATTCCCGCTTTCGCGGGAATGACGGCCGGGGTTAGCGGACGTTTTTAGTACGCAGCGGCAGCGCTGTAGATACTGCCGGCAATCGATCCTTGAATGCAAACGCCGCATCGGTTATACTATTCAGCAGTCGGGGCGTAGCGCAGTCCGGTAGCGCACCTGAATGGGGTTCAGGGGGTCGGAGGTTCAAATCCTCTCGCCCCGACCAGCGTCGTTTTTCTTTAAACGCTGCCTGGTTCATGCGGCAGGTTTTCTGCGTAACGAAGATTCCCGCTTACGCGGGAATGACGGCATGGGCCGGCTGCTTCAAATGCGGAGTTTGACAGCGACTATGACAGACCAGCCCATCCGCACAACGGTTGTTGGAAGCTATCCTGTCCCCGACTGGCTCAAGGCGTACCCCGCCCGTTCGCATCTGCGGGACGCGGTCATGGTTGTTCTCAAAACGCAGGAGCTGGCTGGCATCGATCTTCTCGCCGACGGGGAGCTGTACCGCTTTGACCTGAACCATCCTGAAACGAACGGCATGATCGATTATTTTATCGGTCAAATGAGCGGCGTTTCGACCGAGTTCACCGCCCATGAAATCGCCGCGTTCCGGCGCGATCCGCAGATGCGTTTCCGCGCCCGCCCCGCCGGCGTCATCCGCGGACCCATCGGGCCTGGGACGCTCAATCTGCCCGACGACTATGAAGCGTTTAGCGGTCTCACCGACAAGCCGTTGAAGTTCACCGTCACCGGTCCGCATATGCTCTCCAAGACGCTTGTCGACTCGCATTACAGCGGCCGGGAGGATGCCGCGATGGCGATCGCCGACATCTTGCGCGGGCAGCTTCAAGAGATCGACGCCGCTGCCGTTCAGCTGGACGAGGCGAACATCTCCGGACACGCGGACGAGGCAGAATGGGCGGCGCGCGCCGTCAACCGCGCCTTAGAAGGCGTACAAGGCGAGAAAGCGGTTCATGTCTGCTTTGGAAATTACGGCGGGCAGTCCGTCCAGAAAGGGCTGTATGAATCGCTGCTTCCGTTTATGAACGCCCTTGAGGTTGACCATCTTGTGTTGGAATTCGCCCGGCGCGGATACGACGAGCTGGACGCGCTGCGCGGTTTGCGCCCCGAGATTGGCGTCGGGCTTGGCGTCGTCGACATCAAGGACAACGGCATTGAAGACCCGAACCTGATCGCCAAGCGCATTGAGCTGGCGGAGAAACGGCTCGGCGCCGGGCGCGTTCAGTATATTCACCCCGACTGCGGCTTCTGGATGCTGCCGCGCAGCGTCGCGGACGGCAAAATGCGCGCTTTGACCGAAGGGCGCGATCTGTTTCTCGGAGCCTCCTGACGTTACGCAACGTTGACGCTGTCCGTCGTCGTCATTCCCGCGAAAGCGGGAATCTTATAAAGATACGTCTCCCGATCAAACGCTATCGCCGCCAATTACCCCGTTTGAGCGTACTGCCGGTCAGTTAGCCAGCTTGCGTTTGCCGCGCTGATAGATACACTCTACATGTAAGGGAGGCTCCGTATGGGCGCGCTTGAAACTCTATTGAGCGTCGCGATCGTATTTCTGATGCTGGGCGCGCTGATCTTCTTGCATGAGCTGGGGCATTTTTTAGCGGCGAAGGCGATCGGCGTTCAGGTGGCGGTGTTCTCGATTGGTTTCGGGAAGCGGCTGCTCAATTTCACGCGCGGCGGCACAGAGTTTCGCCTCTCCATGATACCCGCCGGCGGCTATGTGCGTTTTGCAGCGGCGGAGCCTGAGAACGAGTACGACGACCTTGAAGAAACCGTCCTAGACCGCGAGCCGCCCAAACGCCGCATCTTTGTGTACGCCGCCGGTCCCGCCGTCAACATACTGGTTGCGGTCGTTCTTTTTACGGCGGTTGCGGCGGGCGGCGTTCTTCAGCCGGACAGGGAGCCTGTCGTCGGCGCCGTTTATGTTAACGCGCCGCAGCGCAGCTCCTACTGGGACGACCCCGCCTACGCCTCCCCCGCGGCGCAAGCGGGCATCCGATCCGGCGACAGGATACTCGCCGTCAACGGACGCAAGGTTCGAACATGGGCGGATGTTCAACAAAAGCTGACGCTCAAACCCAGCCGTCCAACCCTCGTTGAGGCGGAGCGCCGAGGCGAGCGGCTGGAGTTTGAGCTGACGCCGCCTCCAGGCTTGCGTGAAGCCATGCATGTTGAGCAGATAGGCTTGGGTCCGCCTGCCGCGTTCACCGGCGAGGGCTTTCTGCCGGGGTCGGATTTGGGCTATGTTGAAGCGGTAACGGCGTCGAAGAGCTTCGCCAAGGCGGGCGTCAAGGAGGGATCGAGGCTGGTTAAGATCGACGGCGCGCCGATACGCTCTCTTGAGGACGCGCGCGCCGCGCTGTTGAAGGCGCTCGGTTCAAGGAGCGTCCGCATGGTTTTTGAAACAGACGGAACAACGCAAACCGTGGAGACGGACCCCTCTCAACATCTGACGGTGAAGGTTGCGGCTGTGGACGCGGAGCGGAACCCGTCGCTAGCAAATGTTCGCGTGGGCGACCGTTTGAAGTCGATGAACGGCGTCTCGGCGTCGTCTTACAGCGGCGTTCGAGCCGCTGTTCAGGAGCAGACCGCGTCTGAACGGCTGCGGATGACCTTTACCCGCTCCGCCTCTCTTTTCACGCGGGGGCGGGCTTGGACCGGTCATCTCGCTCGCAAGGCGCTTGGAAAAGAGTCCGACAGCGCATGCGGCTGCTGCGTCAATTCCGCGCTTCTTCCCTCAATCGTGGACGGAAGCGTACAGATTAGGGGTCTGACGCTGCTCTCCAACTTGTCGGAATCGTCTTCTGATTTGCGCATTGATGCCGTCGTGTTGACGGAGCGGGCGGGACCGAATGAACGGTACGGATTTTTCGGCGCGTTTCGAAAAGGCGCCTCCATGACGGTCGATTCGGCGGGAGACGTCCTGTCGGTGTTGAAGCCTCTCTTCAGCGGGGATCAGATAACGCTTGTTCGTTTAAACGGAAGGAAGCTCACCGTCGGCAATGTCGCCGAATCTGTTTTGGCGGGCGGATTGAGCTGGACGGCGCTCTTTTTCGCGCTGTATCTGACGGCATGGATCAGCATCGAACTGGCGGTGTTAAACCTGATTCCGATACCGGTATTGGACGGCGGGCGCATCTTTTTGGATACGATTGAGCTGGCGCGGGGGCGTCCGCTTAGCAGGAAGCTGCGGAAGCATATACTCCTTTTTGGCATGTTCCTGTTGGGCGCTTTGTATGCGTACATCATGCTAAGAAGGTCTTTTGCCGCCGTCTTGACAGGGGTTGCTATCGGCGTCGGGTTTGTATTTTTGAGGCGATTTTTGAAAAAGATGGCGGCGCGCCGGCGGAAAGCGGGAGCCGCCGCTTCTTGACATCGAACGGGCGCAGCTTGGATGCCGCCGGTTTCTGGATTCCCGCGCAGGCGAGGACGGAAATGACAGCGCTGCAGCGTCTAAAAGTGGAACTGTGAGCCGTTTGAGGTCATCATGTAGGGTAGCGTTTCATGCTGAAAGGGAGAGACGAATGGAGTTGTTTGCGCCGCGCCGAATGACCCGCGTTGTGTATGTGGGCGATGTCGGGGTCGGAAGCTCCGAGCCGGTGCGCGTTCAGTCCATGATTACTGAAGACACGCGAAATGTGGACGCATGCGTTCGGGAGATTGTCGGTCTGGCGGAGGCGAACTGCGAAATCGTGCGCGTCACCGCGCCGACGATGGCTTCGACGCGCGCGGTCGCCGAAATCAAACGGCGGCTCAAGAAAATGAAAATAAACATACCGATCGTCGCGGATGTCCATCATCAAGGCTCCAACATCGCCGTTGAAGCGGCGAAGACGGTCGACAAGGTGCGCATCAACCCTGGGCTGTTTGTGTACCGCAAACCGATCGGGCGCAGCATCGATTATTCGCCCGCCGAAGTGGAGGAGGAGCTGGAGGCGATTGAGCGGCAGCTGCTCCCCGTCATCCGCGTCTGCAAAGACCGCGGCATCTCCATGCGCGTCGGCGTCAACCACGGCTCCCTCTCGGAGCGGCTGCTGGTGATGTACGGCGACACGCCGGAGGGCATGGTCGAGTCGGCGATGGAGTATCTGCGCATCTGCGAACGGCATGGTTTTCGGGACATCATCGTCTCGTTGAAGGCGTCGCGCGTGCCGATCATGATGGCGGCGAACCGCCTCTTCGCGCAGACAGCCGACAAGGAGGGCATCCGCGTCCCGGTCCATCTCGGCGTGACGGAAGCGGGGGACGGCCAATACGCGCGGGTCAAATCCGCCGTCGGCATCGGAACGCTGCTGGCGGAGGGCGTCGGCGACACGATACGGGTTTCGCTGGCAGAGGATCCTCTGGAAGAGATCCCCGTTTGCTACGAAATACTGCAGTCGCTCGGCTTGCGCAAGACGACGGTCGAGTATATCGCCTGCCCGTCCTGCGGGCGGACGCAGTTCGATCTTCCGACGGTGCTGAACGAGGTTCGGGACGCGACGTCGCATCTGGTCGGTCTGGACATCGCCGTCATGGGATGCATTGTGAACGGGCCTGGGGAGATGGCGGACGCGGATTACGGGTATGTCGGCAAGGGCGGAACGATCGCGCTTTACCGCGGGCGCGACGCGGTAAAACAGGGCATCCCGCAGGAGAACGGCGTTCAGGAGCTGGTGTCGCTGTTGAAGCAGGACGGCGTTTGGCGGGAACCGGACGCGGATTAGCGGCGTTTTCTATAAAAAAGAAGGAGCGGCGGATGATGGACGACCGAGGCGATTATCTTCAGATACTCTCAACGGTGCGGCGGCATCTTGAAGAGAGGGCGGAGCTGGCGAGACCGCTTGAGAAGGACGCCGCGTTTGCAGCGAAGTCGGCAGACAGCGTCCAAGACGAAGCTCCGCCGCCTCCCAAAAGCGAAGAGAAACCGCAGGCGGCGCCGTCCGTCGACGCATTGACAGCTTTGGCTGCGGAGGCGAGCGTGTGCGAGCTGTGTCCGCTGTATGCGACGCGCACGAATGTGGTCTTCGGGGCGGGCAATCCGAACGCGGACCTCATGTTTGTCGGGGAGGCGCCCGGTCGGGACGAGGATCTGAAGGGGTTGCCGTTTGTGGGGCGCGCCGGTCAGCTGTTAACAAAGATCATTGAGGCGATGGGCTTGCGCCGCGAGGATGTGTATATTGCGAATTTGTTGAAGTGCCGCCCGCCGGAGAACCGCAACCCGCTGCCGTTGGAGGCGGAGCGGTGCCGTCCGTATCTGGAGCGCCAGATTGGATTGATACAGCCGAGGGCGGTTGTGGCGCTCGGCAGCTATGCGGCGGCGGCGCTGCTCAACAGCAAGGAGCGCATCTCCAACCTGCGGGGGCGGTTCCATCCCCTCGGCGGCATTCAGGTCATGCCGACCTACCACCCGGCGTATCTGCTGCGCAACCCAGGCGGCAAGCGGTATGTTTGGGAGGATATGCAGAAGGTGATGGAGCTGCTTGGGCTGGAGCAGAAAGGCAAGGGGCAAGGGTAGAAATCTCGCGCCCTTCCCGTCATCCCCGCGCCATTCCCGCGAAAGCGGGAATCCAGAGTCCTTGAACAAAGCGGTATGAATCTCATCGCTTGTTAAGAATATCGACTTGCGCCGCCTCTCCTTTTCAGATAGTCTATGTTCAACGACCAATGCCGGTGGAGTATGCGATGAGCGGGATGCCGAACCATATCATGATGACGAGGGCGCTGAACATCTACCGCAAGGAGATGCGCAGCTTTATAGTGAAAAAGTTGAAAAGGGAGGTCAAGGGCGATAACACGCTTGATTCGCTCATATGCGATGCATTGAATAAAGCGGAAAAGAAGGATGACTCGGAGTTTATGCGCCGTTTTGAAGAAAATGGCGGGGATGCGTCTGCAGCCATGGATATCGGCGATTTTCATCATATTGCTCGAACTCACTGGAATAACGTGTTTAAGCGGGATCTTCAGAATGACTGGTCGCTTACAACGGATATTTCGGAAATAAATCAGAACGCGAGAGTCGAATGGGCGCACCCAGGCGAGGGGGATCTGGACACCGAGGAAACGATCGATAATATGAAGCGTTTAGAGCGCGCTCTACAGGCGATCGGTTCGCCGCGCGCGCAAATGGAAGTAGGTTATCTTCGGAAGGAGCTGGAAGGCGCGGCTGAATTAGCGGAGAGCGAATTGAAGTTTGCCGCCGCTTGGGACGGCGACCATAGCGGTGCGGAGGATGGCAGTTGCGAGCGGGTACTATTCGATGGGCTGAGTATTTACCGCAAGCAGATGCGCGAGTTTATCCGAATGCGCCCGTCTTTGGGTTCGTTGCGCGGCGGGGTACCGTTTGAAACGGTTCTGCGCGACGAAACACCAGCTGCCATTCAAGCGTCTTTAGAATGGGTTTTGAATCAGAACGTCAACGGCTCAAATGTCGGCATCGACATCTGGTTTTTTCCTGTAATCATTGATCAAAATTGGCAGCGTTCGTTTGCGGATCGCTTTGAAGGCGATCGAGAGTTTTTATTCCTTGCGTATCGGCTTCGCTCGGCGGTCTATTCGACGCCGAAGACACGCTGCTTCTTGGACGCTGAAATTGTGCGCGGACACTTAACGCAGGCGGCGCGAGCGCTGGAACTGATTGGACATAATGCGAGAGAAGCGCGGGCCACAATAGAAGAGATGCGGGATACGGCGTATCCGCTCCTCAACCCCGTTTCATCCGATCCGACTTCGACTGCGCCGGTTGACGAGCCGGACGAACATTACGATGACCGCTGGACCGATGTCCCAGAAGAGTGGGTTCCAGATGATGAGAATGGGAGCGTCTTCTGGAAAGCTCTACGCATCTACTGTTCAAATGCAAAAGAATCTATCGCCGGCGCCGATGAATTTGAGCAGCTGATGCAGCGGCTTCTGCAGGAGGAAGGATTCGTACCTGCCAATCCTCTCGCGGCGGAGATACGCGCGTTTCCAATGATTCAGCAAAGCGGACCTGGTTCTCAAAACCCTGATCTTGAGCATCAGCTCTACATGATTCGTTCGATCTTCGGCAACTTTGTCGATCAAGACGGAGTCATGTCGGCAGAGGATGCGCGCTTCAATTTGAATTTGATCGCTCGCGCGTTGGATATGATGGATGCGTCCGATGCGCGCGACGAAGTGATTGCTCTTCGAGAAGAGCAATATCCGCTGCACCAGGAGGAGCAAGCAGAAGTGAATCCGTTCAGCGGGATGGAGCTGCCGGCCTTGGCAGACGAGGCGAGCAGATGCCAAAGGTGCGTTCTTCACAACGGCAGAACAAATGTCGTCTTTGGCGAGGGGAACGAGGACGCAGATATTCTGTTTCTAGGATATATTCCGCATAGCGGAGCGGATCAGGCTGGAACGCCGTTCGTTGAAGACAGCGAGAACAAAATTGGGCGGAACGTGACCCGCATCATTGAAGAGAACGGTTTGCGGCGCGAGGCTGTGTATCTCACCTACGCGCTGAAATGCAAGGGAAAATCGAAGGCGGGCGATAGAGAAGTGGAAACATGCCGTCCGTATTTCCTGCGTCAACTGGAGCTGATACAACCGCAGATTGTTGTCGCGCTGGGCGAATATGCGTCGCGCGCGCTCATTGAAACGCCAGACGCGTTCAATGAGTTCATCGGCGAGTTGCATGACTATGAGCACCTTGACGGAATCAAGGTCTTGCCGACGCATTTTCCAACATCGCAAGATAAAACAAAAAAGGCGATTAAGCATTTGAAGCAGGCGATTGATACGCTGGATATGTAACCGACAGCGCATCGAACTGACAGCGCGCCTGTGCCGCAAAGAGCGCCGACTCCCCCTAAACAGCTGGAACCCCCGCAAAGACCCTTCGTTATAATTTCATGTGAAACGCCCGGCAGGAGACCCGCAGGAGACCTCATGACAATCAAATCGGACAGGTGGATCCGAACCATGGCGCAGAAGCATGGCATGATTGAGCCGTTTGAAAGCAAGCAGGTACGCGACGGCGGATGCATCAGCTACGGCGTCTCCTCCTTTGGTTACGACTTCCGCGTCGCCGACGAATGGAAGGTGTTCACAAACGTCTTCTCCAGCGTCGTCGACCCGAAGGATTTCAAGCAGGAGGCGTTTGTGGAGATGAAGGCAGATCACTGCGTCATTCCGCCCAATTCGTTTGCGCTCGCGCGCACGGTGGAGTATTGGCGCATCCCGCGCGACGCTCTCGTCATCTGCCTCGGCAAGTCCACCTACGCCCGCTGCGGCATCATTCTGAACGTGACGCCGTTTGAGCCGGAGTGGGAAGGATATGCGACCATCGAGATATCCAACACGACGCCGCTGCCCGCCAAAATTTACGCCAACGAGGGCATCGGGCAGGCGATTTTCCTGCAGTCGGACGAACCCTGCGAGACATCCTACCGAGACAAGCGCGGCAAATACCAGGGACAGGTCGGAATCGTTCTGCCGCGCGTCGAGAACAACGGCTAACTCTCTGAATTTCCGCCCCGCGGACGCGGCGGCAGTAAGCTCCTTGACAACAATTTAGCGCGCTCTGTGGATTCCGGCGCGCGGAACGACATGAGCGGGCGGAATCCATGCGCCCGATGAATTCGTTTACACTTAATAAAATCCAAGAAGCGCCCTGAGCGAGAGAAGGTACGAAAAATGTACGATAAAGGCGAAACGGCGCCGCCAAGGGACAGGATCAAACGTCTGCTGCGCATTGCAGCCGCCTTGATCGGATTGGGGCTGCTCATACGGCTGAATCCGCTCATCGACCTGATCGGGCTGGCGGATGTCTGGATGAACAGATACGAGGGGCTGTCGGCATGGGGTTTCGGCTGGCGCGCCGCCGTTGAGAAGTTTGCGGTCGGCGCGGCGCTTTTGATCTTTCTGCGCCTCTTCGGGCGCGGGTCGATGCTTCCGAATCTGCGCGATCTGCTTCCTGTCCTGCGCTTTTTTGGACTTGGCAAAAAAGCCTCGCTTCACGCATCGAACCGCCGCTCCGTCAAAAACGCTTTGATAGACCTCATCGCCGCGCCCGCTTTATACGCGGCGGCGCTTCAAGCCGTTCCGATGTTTGTTTTAAGCCGCTTTGACGCCGGCGCCGGGACGCAGCTCGCCGTTTCAGTTTACCTGTCCGCGCTGTTTTTTCATCGCCGCGGGAGTTGGTCATGGCTGTTCTGGGGAACGCAGAATCTCTATGCGGCAACCGCGTTCATCTATGGAGTCGGCGTTTCATGGGCGGGCGCGTTCGGGCTTGCTTTTGCGCTGCATGCGTCCGCGCATGGGCTGAACGCGCTTTATCTAAGGCTCGGCATGGCGGCGGTGGAAGGCGCAAAAATAGGCGCTCGGCATTGGAGATCGCTGCTGGCGGTTGTTTGCGCTGGCTTGCTTGCGTTTCTGTTAAGCGGCAGCTCGTATGCATGGGCGTTTGAGTGGCTGACGGCTCGATACAGCAAGCATGGGCAGTGGGCGTTTTGCTTATGGATCGCGCTTGAGACGGTCGTTGTGAGCCTGCTGCTGGCTCCCATCGGGGCGTTTGTGGACCGCTCGCGCGCCCTGCGGCGATGGTTGTCCAAACTGCGCGCTCGGCTGAAGCCGCCTAAACCTGTTGAAACCAGCGAAGAACATGAGAGCGAAGAGAAGCCGACTCCACCGAAAAAAGAGAAACGCAAACCTCAATCGAAAAAAGAGAAACGCGATCCGATCCTTCAAATCAAAAACATGCGGGCTGCGCAGGCGCTGGCGGAGGCTCCCATTTATGAAACGTTTGCGATGCAGGCGGCTCCCGTCGTTCTGTTGAAGCTTGTTGGAGCGGATCTGGGAACGCAGGCGGCGGCAGCGGCGGCTCTGTTTGCGTTTGCTCATTTCACCAAATCGGCGGGTTCAGGCATCGCGGCGGGCTTGCCGGGCGGCATCTATTTGGGCTTCGCGTTTGCGCATTGGCTGGGGGAGTCATTTTGGACGGCGTTTTGGGTAACGGCGGTTGCCCATTCGCTGCATAATTTGCCGACGGCGGCGCTGATTGGCGCGTATAAACTGATGGAGCGAATCGAACAGAAACGCAAAAGCGAACAGGAGAAGCCGCCCGTTGAGCGAGAATGAGAACGCAGAACCGTCCGTCGATGAAAACGGCGGGAAAAGCGGCGCCCGGCAGGCGCTGTTGATCTGTGCGGCGCTTGCCGCGCCAGCGCTGATTGTATGGCTGGGTCGGTATACCAATCAGCATGAGTGGGCGGTCGGTTGGCTGAGGCGGTATGAACGGTTTTCGCCATGGCCGTTCTGTCTTCTCATCACATTAGAGGGCTTCGCTGTGAAAATCCCCTTGTTTTTCGCGCGAGTTCTCATTCGAAAGGCGGTCAAGGTGCCTAAAAAGAAGGGGCGCTTTGAGGATAAAAGCTCAGCCGAACTCGCGTTTATCTGTTTGCTATTTGCGCCCATCGTTGAAACGCTGCTGTTTCAAGCGCTGATCATTGGAGCTCTAAAATGGATGGGGCTGGGCTTGGGAACGCAGGTTGTTGCCTCTGCGTTCCTGTTTGCATTGATTCATTTTGGAGAGTCTATTGCTGTAGGGGTTGTCGCCGGGATCCCCGGCGGGCTGTATTTAGGGTTCGCGTTCGCCTTCTGGCTGCAGGACAGCTTTTGGACCGCCTTTTGGGTGACGGCGGTCTCACATTTTCTCAACAACTTATTTCCAGCAACAATGCTCATCTGGCGAAAACATAGAAAGAAGAAGGCAAACGCGGATTAAAAACCGCCGGCGGACGCATCGTGAAGGCGGCGATTTGTACGCATTTAAGAGATTTCATCCGCGCTCATGCCTTAAATTAAGGGGCTGTATCAGGTTTTCTCTCTTGACAGAGCCGCCGTTTTCGGCAAACGTAATGTCCAGTTGAACCCGCTTCTTTCCTGCGACGCGAGCTCCGACGCATGACAACCTTTGCCGCGCTGCTGCTTGCCTTGACGACCGCGACCGCGCCGCCTCTGGACGCGCTCATGCGGCAGGGAGAAACGTACGCCGCTCTCGGCTTTCATGAGCAGGCGGTCGAGGCGTACGAAGCCGCAGCCCAAGCTGACCCGAAAAGCGCTGGCATTCAACGCGCGCTGGGGTCCGCTTTAGCGTCCGCTCTGCGCTTCGACGAGGCGGCAGAGGCGTATGAACGCGCGCTCCGCATCGACCCTAAGGACGCCGAAGCGGCGGTCGGGCTGGCGGACGCCTATCAGCGGGCGGGGAAGCTTGAAAACGCGCTGAACGCCTACGACGCCGCGCTTCGTCTCAACCCCGAACTGCCCGGCGCCTACTGCGGAAAAGCGGCTGCGCTCGTCAAGCTGGGGCGCATTCCAGAAGCGAAGCCGCTCCTGGCGTATACGCTTCAGCTGGACATTCAGTTCGCGCCCGCCTACTATGAGCTCGGTTTGGCATGGACGCAGGAGGGGAAGCATCGGCTTGCGGCGAACGCCTTCGCCAGAGTTGTGGAGATGGACCCCGGCAACATAGCCGCGTATGCAAACCTTGCGCGAAGCCATGCGCGTCTGGGCGACAAAGAGGCGGCGCGGCGCGCCCATGCGCGCATGAAACAGCTGCGTCAATACCATGACGATCTGAGAGCCGCGCTTCAACGCGCCGGGAGCCGCCCCAACGACAGCGGCGCCTATCTTCGCCTCGCCGAGCTGTATGAACGCGGAGGAGGTTACCTCGGCGCGGCGGCAGCGTATGAGCGCGCGCTTCATCTGAACCCGCGCAACGCGGAAGGGTGGGCGCGCCTTGCGGACGTTTACATTCTGCGGCGCGAGCTGCCGAGCGCGGAGCGGGCGCAGCTGCGGGCGGCGCGCCTTCGCCCAGACGACTGCAAAACCTTGACGGCGCTGGCGGCGATCCAGCTGGAGCTCGGCAAGGCGGAGAGCGGAAAGCAGACGCTCCAGCGCGCCGTTCAACAGGCGCGCGCCCAGCTCCAAACGCGGCAGAGCGCCGAGCTGTGGAGCGATCTCGCCTACGCGCTTTATGTGGGCGGAAGGCTGAAAGAGGCGGAAAATGCGATGCAGAACGCGCTTCATCTAGACCCTCAAAATGAAGAGTATTCGAAACGCATGGCGGCGATACGCGCGGCGGCGGAGACGATTGAGATGAGTAGGTGAAAGATTACTATAAGATTCTCGGAGTTCCGCGAAACGCGACTCCAGAAAAGATCAAAAAAGCGTACAGGCAACTCGCTAAAAAATACAGAGATGGGCTTGGAGCAAAGCCAGACCCAATTGCCGAAGCGAAGCTCAAAGAGATCAATGAAGCGAATGATACGCTCAGCAAACCAGATAAAAAGGCGGCATACGACAAAAAGATCGGGAACACAGGCGCTCAACAAAAGAAGCAGAACCAGAAGTCTCCTCCTAAAAAGGAGCAGAAGCCGCAGCCGCCGCCTGAAGTTTGGATCTACTCCGCCGCCTATTCACCCGACGGCAAAACGTTCGCTGTCGGCGGATCGGACAAGACGACGCGCATCTTCAACGCTCAAACGCGCGAGCGAATTCATACGCTCAACAAACATCTGAAGTCTGTCCGCGCTGTCGCGTATTCGCCGGACGGCAAATTCATCGTCAGCGGCAGCGAAGACGCGGATCTCTACATCTGGAATGTCGACACAGGCGTAAGGCTGCATCACCTTTCTGGACATGGCGCTTCGGTTCGTTCCGCGGCTTATTCGCCCGACGGACGGCGCATCGTCAGCGGCAGCTCGGACAATACCGTATGGATATGGGACGCTGAAACGGGCGGACGCATTCGGACGCTGAGCGGAAGTTTGGGAGCTGTTCACGCTGTCGCGTTCTCGCCGGACAGCAAGCGGATCGCCAGCGGCGGCAAGGACAATCGAATACGCATCTGGAACGCTGAAACGGGCGCGCTTGTCCGGACGCTGAACGGGCATCGGCAAAGCGTGGAGTCGGTCGGTTTCTCTTCAGACGGGCGCATTCTTATCAGCGCCGGCGGCGATCAAACCGTCCGCCTCTGGGACGCCGAAACAGGCGTCTCGATCCAAATTTTGAGAGGGCATACGCAGTGGATCTACACGGCGCTCTTTTCGCCATGCGGCAGGCTCATCGCCAGCGCGGGCGTGGACGCAAGCGTTCGCATCTGGAACGGCGAAACGGGGGAGCCGATCCATACGCTGAACGGGAATGCGCAGCCGATTCGAACCGCCGCCTTCTCGCCGGACGGAACGACGCTCATCGCCGCCGGCAAAGGCGCGCGCATTCGCTGGCATGATATCCGCGCTTACGCCCCGACCCCGCCTCCGCCTTCTCCTCCTCCGCCTGCCCCGACACCGACACCGCCGCCGCCTTCCTCGTTTGAATTTGCCAGGCAGATTCAAACGGACCATACCGCCTTCATAGCATCCGTAGCCTTTTCGCCGGACGGCAGAACGATCGTCACTGCAAGCCATGACAAGAACGTCCGCCTGTGGGACGTTGAAACAGGAGACCGCATCGTAAACTTTACAGCTACTGGAAACTCCTTGTTGACGAGGGCGTCGCATTATGGATTCGCGTATTCCGCCGCTTTCTCGCCGGACGGACGGCGCATCGTTACGGCAAGCCACGATAAAACAGCGCGCGTTTGGGACATCCGAACGGGCAGCTGCGTTCACACGATGACGGGTCATAAATACTCGGTTCGTTCCGCCGCTTACTCGCCGGACGGCCGCTTTATCGTCACCGGCAGTTCGGATGCGACCGCGCGCGTTTGGGACGCCGAGACGGGCGAGCCTCTCCGAACGCTGGAGGGGCATACGGAGAGGGTTTGCACAGCGGCTTACTCGCCGGACGGAACAACGATCGCCAGCGGCGGCTGGGATCAAACGATTCGGCTTTGGAACGCCGAGACGGGCGGGGAGGTTGGCTCGTTGGAGGGGCATGCGCCGATGACGCGCTCCGTTTTCTTTATGGAAGGCGGACGCCGGCTCGTCAGCATCGACGGAGACCGCGCGGCGCATGTCTGGGACGTTCAAACGGGAGAGCTGCTGCGGAAGATGCCGATTCATACCAACGGCGTCACCAACGCTCCTGTCGGAACTCTGTCTCCATGCGGGCGGCTCGTTGCCGTCGTCGGAGGCGATCAGAATATGCGGATCTGGGACGCCGAGACCGGGGAGCAGATCGACACATTGAGGGGGCGTAACATCGTTGCATGCGCCGTCGCGTTTTCGCCGGACGGACAGATTGCCGTCGCTGGACATGACCGAATCATTCGCTTCTGGCGCGCTGATTGACGCTATCGGCGGCTCTATTTCGCCTTTCTACGCTTTCTATCTAAAAAATCGCTCTATTGCGCAAAAAACCGCCGTTACGCCCTGAAAACGGTTGACACGGCAGAAATCTGCATGGTAATATGTGAACGAATGATCAAATGAACATATAAACAGCCGCTCACGCGCAGAAGAGGAGTGGAAATACATGAACAATAAAGCCGTCGGTAAACGGCATGCGACAAGAAGAGAATCGATGCGCATCGAAGGCATGGACTGCCCAGCCTGCGCCAGCAAGATCACAAGCGTCGTCGGCGCGATGCCTGGCGTCGACTCGGTCAACGTCGTCTTCGCTCAGGGGCGCATGCAGGTCGCCTATAACCAGGCCGCCGTCACGATTGCGGACATCGAATCCAAAATACGCAACCTGGGTTTTGAAACGCCCGACAGCGGAACCGCCCGCGAGAGCGGATTTTCTGTGCGGTCCGTCTGCGCTGTCTTCGCCCTGTGCGGATTGGCGGCAGGCCTCGCCAGCAAGCATCTGGTCGGCGACGCGCGGACAGGGCATATCTTCTTCGTAGCCTCCATCGCGGTCGGAGGAATCTTCACCGTCCGAAGCGCCGGCATCTCGCTCTGGAACCGGCGCATTGACATCAATGTTCTCATGATAATCGCGGTCGCCGGCGCAATCTATATCGACGAATGGAGCGAAGCGACTGCCGTAGTCGCGCTCTTTGCGCTTGCAAACGCGCTGGAAGGTTACAGCGCGACGCGCGCCCGGCGCGAGATCGCTTCGCTGCTGTCGCTCAGTCCGTCGCAAGCCGCCGTTCTCCGAAACGGGGCTGTGGAGATGCTTGCCGTTGAAGATGTCGGGATTGGCGAGCGCATTTTGGTGAAACCGGGCGAGCGCGTCCCGCTGGACGGCGTCGTCTTGTCAGGTGAGACGGAGATGAACGAATCGCCCATCACCGGCGAATCGGCGCTCATCGAAAAGACGGTCGGCTCCGAAGTGTTTGCCGGCTCCATCAACGACAGCGGCACCATTGAATTTGAAACGACCAAGCTTTCTGACGAAACGGCGCTGGCGCGCGCCCTTCAGCAGGTCGAAGAAGCGCAGGCGCGCCGTTCCCCCGCCGAGCGTTATCTTGACAAGTTTGCCGCTTACTACACGCCTGTTGTGGTCGCGGTCGCCATCATCATTGCTGTGGTTCCGCCGCTTGTGTTTCTTGAACCGTTCTTCGACACCACGGTCAATGGAGAACTGAAGCGGGGTTGGTTATATATAAGCCTCGTGATCTTGGTGGCGGGCTGTCCGTGCGCGCTCGCTTTGGCGGCGCCGGTCGCCATCTCCTCCTCGCTGGCGCGCGCCTCTCGCATGGGCGTGCTGTTTAAAGGCGGCGCCGCAATGGAAGCGCTGGCGGGAATACGCTCCTTCGCCTTCGATAAAACAGGCACTCTGACGCTCGGCGAATTGCGCGTCGCAAGCGTTCACCCAGAACCCGGATACACCGAAGAGGATGTGCTGCGCATCGGAGCCTCCGCAGGCGCGCTTTCCGAACACGCCGTCGGAAAGGCGGTGTTGTACGAGGCGGAAGACCGCGGCATTGAGCATGCCGAATCGGGCGTGTACACTTCATACCCTGGCAAGGGCGGCGAAATCGTCGCGGACGGAAGCAGCATGGTTCTCGGAAACGCGCGCATGATGAACCAGCTCGGCATTGAAACGAAAGGCCTGCCCGACATCAAGGGGGGCGTCTTTGCGGCGCAGGACGGCAAGCTCGCCGGACAGATCGGGCTTCTAGACACGATACGCGATGAAACGCCGGGAGTTGTCCAGGAGCTGCGCGAACTCGGCATCTCCCCCATTGTGATGTTGACAGGCGACAGGCGCAACGCTGCGGAAGCCATCGGCAAGCAAGCAGAAGTTGACGAGGTGCATTACGAGCTGCTGCCTGAAGACAAGGCGCATCATACGGCGGGAATGAACGCCGCGATGGTCGGGGACGGCATCAACGACGCCCCGGCGCTTGCCTCGTCCAAAATCGGCATCGCGATGGGCGGCGCAGGCGTCGACATTGCGATGGAGGCGGCGGACATCACGCTTGCCAGCGGCAACCTCCGGCCGCTGCCCAGCGCGGTGCGCCTCAGCCGGCAGGCGTTGTTTGTCGTTCAGCAGAACGTCTGGTTCGCCATCTCCACCAAAGCAATTGTGGTGCTTTTCGCGGCGCTCATTCCTTTCATTCCGGCGCTCAGCGCCTTCAAAGGGATGTTAGTGCTGGCGGTTCTCGCCGACGTGGGCGTGTCGATGGCGGTTGTCGCCAACGGGCTTCGCATGCTCAAAATGGGCGAAGATGAAGGAGAGGTTGCAGCGGCATGAAAGTCCCAAACGAGCATTTTGAAACGATGGCGGAGTGGTTCAAAGCGTTGAGCGACCCGACGCGCCTGCATATACTCTACGCGCTTCTTTCGGGCGAACGCTCGGTGGGCGAGATCGCCGGCGAAGCGGGCGCAAGCGCGTCGGCCGTCTCGCACCAGCTGGCGTATCTGCGCTCCATTCGCCTCGTCAAAAACAGGCGCAACGGGCGCAGCGTCTATTATGAGCTGGACGACGAGCATGTCCGCGCGCTCTTTGAGCAGGCAATGGAACACGCCCGCCACGAGTGGGCCTGCGCTCCGTCGGCAAGGCGGGCGGCGTCACTCCTCGTCGTCAGGGACGATCTGCGTGCCGATGCCTTCGTCCGTGAAGATCTCCAGCAGGAGCGAATGCGCGATGCGCCCGTCGATGATATGCGCTTTCCGGACGCCTTGATGGAGCGCCTCGACGCATGCCTTCACCTTTGGTATCATGCCGCCTGCGAGCGTGCCGTCCGCAATCAGTTTCGGCGCCTCGGAGACGCGCATGGTGGAGATGAGCGTCGATTCGTCCACAGGGTCGCGCAAGGCGCCGCGGACATCGGTCAACAGGATAAACTTTTCGGCGTCGAGGGCTGCGGCGATGCGTCCGGCGGCGGTGTCCGCGTTGATGTTATATGTTTCGCCATCCTCTCCCGCTCCGACGCCGGCGATGACCGGCACAAACCCGCCTTCTTCAAGGGCGCGGATGGGGCTGGGATTCACCTCTGTGATCTCGCCCACATAGCCGATGTCGACCAGCTCTTCGCGGCCGTTTTCCTGTTGTACGCGCGCGTATTTTTTGCGGGCGCGTATCATGTTGCCGTCCTTGCCGCTGATGCCGACCGCGCTGCCGCCCATCAGGTTGATAAGCGAGACGACGCTCTTGTTGACCTGTCCAACCAGTGCCATCTCCACAAGTCCCACCGCGTCCTCGTCCGTCACGCGCAGTCCGTTCACAAACTCCGATTTTTTCCCGACGCGGGACATCAGCTCGCTAATCTGCGGTCCGCCGCCGTGAACCAAGATCGGCTTCATTCCGACATATTTCATCAGAATGATGTCGTTTGTGATGCATCGCCGAATCTGCATATCGCCGAGCGCATGCCCGCCGTATTTGACGACGATCGTCTTGCCGTAAAACTGCCGAATATACGGAAGCGCCTCGATCAAGAGATGCGCTCGATCCGTCATCTGTCCAATGCTGCATTCCATGCTTCGCTCCGTTCTTAAGATCTGTAGGAGGCGTTGATGTCGATGTAGCCGTGGGTCAGGTCGCATGTCCAGAAGACGGCATGCCCGCCGCCGGCGCCAAGGTCGGCGGAGATGCGCACCGGGTCTTCTGAAAGAGAGGCGGAGGCTTTCTCTTCGCTGTAGTGGAGCGGCTGCCCTTCCTTCACCAGCTCTATATCCCCAAGGCGCAGGCTGACATTTTTGGGGTCGAATTGCGCGCCGGAGTATCCGAGCGCGCACAGGATGCGCCCCCAGTTGGCGTCCTTGCCGTACACGGCTGTTTTGACAAGCGAAGACTCGGCGACCGCTCGAGCGGCGGTTTCCGCCTCTTCTTCAGTCCGCGCGCCGTTCACCGTCACCTCGATGAGCGCCGTCGCTCCTTCGCCGTCGCGCGCGATCTGAATCGCCAGATCTCGGCAAACCCGCTCCAGCCCTGCCTCAAAAGCGTCCGCCGCGTCCGTGTGCGACTCGATCTGCGCCGACATGCCGGACGCCATGACAAGCGCGAGGTCGTTGGTGCTGCAGTCGCCGTCCACGCTCATGCGGTTGAAGGTTTTAGCCGCCGCTCTGCGCAGCGCCTGCCCTAAAAATTCGGGCGCAGCCGCCGCGTCCGTTGAGATGAACGCGAGCATGGTCGCCATGTTCGGCGCGATCATGCCGCTGCCTTTGGCGCAGCCGCCGATGCGCGTCCTTTTCCCGTCGATGATCGTTTCAACAGCGCTCGTTTTTTCCACCAGGTCTGTCGTCAAAATGGCGCTGGAGAAGAGTTCGTTTCCGCCTTGCTTGACCGCGTCCACAGCCGCGTTGATGCCGTTCAGCGTCTTATCCATCGGCAGAAACTGACCGATGACGCCTGTAGAGGCGACAAGCGTTTCAGCGGGATCGATGCCCAGCTTTTCGGCGGCGCGGTCGCACATCGCCTTTGCGTCGGCGAAGCCCCGCTCTCCGGTGGCGGCGTTCGCGTTGCCGGCGTTCACAACGACCGCTCTCGCATATCCGCCTGTTTGCGCCAGCCGCTCCTTGTCGCAGGCGATTGTCGGAGAGGCGCATCTGTTTTGGGTGAAGACGGCGGCCGCCGACGCGCGCGTTGAGCAGAGCGCGAGACCGATGTCGGGGCGTCCGCGGTAATGGAGGCGCGCTTCCACGCCCGCAGATGTGAATCCCATTGCCGCGTTGATGCCTCCGTCGATCGGTTTCCATTGCTCCATCGCGTCGCCTTTCTATGAAAAGGTATGTTGGCGCCTGCCGCCGCCGCGCCGTTACTTCATGACATGCTCATGAATTGGCGCATGCGTCTCGAGGTTCAACAAGTATAGCCGCACAGCAATGCAGTTTTTCAAAAAATTCAGCCGGCGCGGGAGATTAATGATGGTAAATTCCACTTCTTTTCATCAAAAGATAAGAGTTAAACAACCACTACCCCTGCCTCTAGCGGTATAATGCAGCATCAAGCTAGCGCATAGACTGCGGACGCGCAACCCCGAAGGAGACTCGCGCCATGAAAAGAACGCTTTACATCAAAACGCTCATTTTAGTGCCGCTTCTTTTAGCGGGAGGAATCGGATGCGGATCGTCTGGACTCGGACCGTTGGAAGAAACCGATGTGACGGCGGCGATACAAGAGGCGCAGGCGCATATCGACAGCGCCCGATCGCCTGATATGGACATTTACGCGCAGGCGGCTCTCGCGGAGGCGCAGACCAACCTTGCCGAGGCGCGCCGTTATCTTGCAGAAAAAAACGGAGTGGAGGCGCTGCGGTTTGCGCACAAGGCGTCCGCGCAGGCGCAGCGCATCGCGGCTCTGGATGCGCAGTCGGACGCGCTGAAACGTTTCGCCGCCGAGGAGGAGAAGCGCCGGCAGGAAGCGCTGAACGAGCTGGAAGCGGCGCGGTTAGAGGCGGAACAGGCGCGCGGAGCCATCAGAACCATACAGACCGAGATCGAAACCTTGGGGCTTGAGCTGGGCAATTTACAGCGGCAGGCGGAGGAGGCGCGTCAACGCGAACTGGACGCGCAGGAGCGCGCTCTGGCTTTGGAGGCGCTGCTGGAAACGGCAAAGAGCGAACTGGCGATCAAAGAGGCGCGCATCAAGGCGGCGAACGACCGGGCGTCTGAAAGCGACGCGCTGAAGGCGGAGATGAACCGTCAACTGCAGCAGGCGCGCAAAGCCGCGGAGCTGGCGGAAGCGAAGGCGCAGGCGGCGCGAAAAGAGGCGGAGCGCGAAAAGACAGAGGCGCGCCGACTTGCCGAAGCGTATTCGAAGGCGGCGGCTGGAGCGCAGCGTCAAGCGCAGAGAGAGGCGGCGATCGCAAAGGCGAAGGAGCGGACGCGCCCAAAGCCGTCCGAGCTGACCGACGCGCAGATGCAGGCGGCGCAGCGCGCGGTCTCGCAATGGAAGCGCGCATGGGAGCGCCGCGACGCAAAAACGCACGCGGCGTACTACGCGCCCAGCCTTAAAGCATACCGAGTCGATGTCAAGGAAGGCTCTGAAAACAGGGCGGAGACGCCGAGAACGCAATTCATGAAGCGGGTGAGCGACGCCGATCCAAGCGCGTGGACGCCGGTCGGCAAGGCTGCCTTGAGAGGCGAGGGAAAACAGGCGGTGTCGGAACTTTCGTATCGGCGCAAGAGCTCATCGCCCGACGCGCCCGATTACTGGGTGCGCAAGTCCTACTGGTCGTCCATGGCGGCCTCTTGGCGCATCGTGAAAGAGGAGTGGCGGTTTTATGAAGCGGCGCCGACGTTTGAAGAAAAGTGAGCGTTGAGAAAGGAGATGCGCCATGTGGGCAGACGAAAAGAGCGCGGACGAAGAATCGAGTTCAACTTCAGAGCCTGCGCCTGAAGAGAGCGCGTCCGAAACGGCGGGCGAATCGCTTGCGCCGCCTGCTGAAGAGGCGGAACAAGCGGCGCGCGACAACGGACAGATGCGCGCTGTCGTCTGGTTCGGCGGCGCCGCAGCGCTGCTTCTGATCATATGGGGAATCCTCATGTGGTCAAGGCCGAAGCCGGAGACGCTGGACGGGTTCATCGAGCGATGGAACGGCGTCGTTCAGCTCCAGACCGACGAATCGGCAAAGGAGCAGTTTGAAAAGCTGCTGCTGAAATCGACCGTTTCAAGCGGGTCGTCCTGGACAACAGGCGAAGACCTGCTGGAAACGCTTCGGGAGGACGGGGGCGTTCTTCTTGAGCCGAAGGACGCGCCGCTGGATGAGGAGTGGACGCATCTTTCCGTCCAGACGGATCAGACGCTGGACCCTGAGGACGACAACGCGGCAGAGTTGACCTTTCAGATAGACGCGGACGGGCCGGAATACACGCTCCATATGGAGAGGGGCGGATGGGCGCGGCAGTGGCGAATCTCCAGCTTCGCGGAGCAGACGCCGGCTATAGCGCTGGAGCCTTCTCCCGTTGTGGAAACGCCCGGCGCCATGGACGCGGACCCGCTTGTCGAAACGGCGGAGCCGATACAGGACGAAGGCGCGCCTATCGACACGCAGCTCAAGCTGAGACAGATACTGGAAGCGTGGCAGAAGGCGTGGGAGCGGAGAGATGTGGAAGATTACATCAAGTGGTATGCGGATTTTGCGGAGATCGTTCGCGTGACAGTCGTGGAGGGAAGCGAAATACGCGAGCCGTTGACGGTGGCGGAGCTGCGCGCTCGGATGCAACGCCTTGCGCAAAAATACAGCGATATTGACATCACAATCTCCAACTTGAGCATACAAGGGGACCGCGCCGAGGCGGACCTGCAATTCAACCAGACCTACAAAGCCTACCGAGACGCCGACAATCAGGACGAGATCGCCTACTCAGACGAGGGGCGCAAAACCTTGAAGTTTGTCGTCAATGAGGAGGGCGAATGGCGCATTTATCACGAGAACTGGACAACCTATATCCAGGTGCCAAGCTTCCCGCTCGATTGATCTGAAAGGAGCTGTTGCTTTAAGGCGCAGAACCCCCCAAACCCCCTTATCAGGGGGGCTTTCGACTCTCCCTACACTTCCCCCCTTTGTAAGGGGGCAGGGGGTCTCCCGCCCGTTGCGCAGGGCGGAAATGACGCGATGAGCGACAGCGCTATCGAAGCGGGGGGCGCAACTCCCAAAGCAGTATCGGTCCGTCATATCCGCAGGCTGCCAGCAGCGACCCGTCCGGCGAAAACGCAAACGACTGCGCATGCGGAATCGGCAGCGCGGCGATCTTCTCCCCCGTCTCGACGCGCCATATATGCGTCGTCTTCTCATCTTTTTTCATGCCGCTGGAGTAGCAGCCCGCCAGATAACGCCCGTCCGGCGTGAAGGTGTACGACTCGCATCCTGCCTGGCTTTCATCCCAATCGTCCGGCCATGGGATCGTCAAGCGGACAGCGCCCCGTTCAATGTCCCACAACGCGATCCGCTTCTCATCTTTGGAGTAGGAGGCGATCAGGCGACTGTCCGGCGAAAAACAAAACGAGTATGCGTCCAGCGGATTCTCTTCGCTGTCCAAGACCTTCTCCCCCGTTTGGATATCCAGCAGGTCCCACTCTTCTCTTTCAATCCTTACCGCCAGATATTTGCCGTTCGGACAGAATCTAAAGATCGAATCGGCGGCGTCTATCGTACGAATCGGCTCGCCGCTTCGGGCGTCCCAAAGATAGATCGTATCTTCCTCGTCAACATGCGCCGCAACGCCGCCCTTAATGGCAAGCTTCGAGCTCCATATCTCCGCCGCCGTCTCTCCTTTGTATCGAACCGTCTGCCCTCCGCCGTCGATCCGGCGCAGATAAACAGCGTTCTCTTTCTTGAGAGCGCTTGCGGCGAACAGATTGCCGTCCGCGGAGATGTCCATCGAGTGGCAGCCTTCCCCGATCGGATTGAAGACGCGCGGTTTGGCTTGAGGCGCCTCCGTATCCCATAGCACGATCCCTGAATTGGCGGCGGACAAACAGGCGAGCGTTTTTCCATCCGTCAAGAAGCGAAGATCGAACGAGATGACAATGAACGTATGCGGACCGACGCGCGGCGCGCCTTCGCCCTCTTTCCAGATTCGCCATTCCAGGTCCGAAAAATAAAGCAGCGTCGTTCCGTCGACAAAGGCATCGCCAAAAATCCCTGCGCGCGGCTCATCTTCGAAGATCAGTTCGTTCCGTTTGACGTCCCAGACGCGCTGTTGTCCGCCGCTGGATTCTTCCGCGACGCGCAGCTCGCCCGACGGCGTGTAGGAAACAAGCATGCAGCTCTTCCCGCCTGCCGAAAACCGCTCTATATGGTTGCCGCTGTGTATATCCCAGACATGTACGGCTCCCTGTTCGCCTGACGCAAGGAGCTTCCCGCAGGGGGAGAAGCTTAGGCTGAGCGCTCCATCCATGCTGGTGAAATGGGCGGCGGTCTCGCCTGTGTTGACATCCAAAACTGCGATGGATTCAGCTCCCCTTCCGCATGAGATGCCCGCCAAGCAAGCGATGAGGCGGCCGTTGGGCGAGAAAAGAAGCGGACCGCCCCAACGGCCTACACGTTCTTCCATCTGCCGCCGCAGCTCGCCCGTCTCGGCGTCCCAGACAACAAGGCTTTTGCGGTCGACAATGCCGGCGATGAGCCGCCCGTCGGGAGAGTAGGCGACCGCGCCGACATCGCCGTCGGATGTATGTTCTAGAGTCGTTTCGATGCGCCCTGTTTGAATGTCCCAGACGCGCGCCGTTTTTCTCCCTCCCGTGACGATCTTTTGCCCGTCCGGCGAAAAAGCGGCGTCGGACGTATAACCCGTATCGTCTTTTGCCCAGAAGGCGTGGAGCGACATGTCCGCGGCGTCATGCCACCAGAGACCCGCGTCGCTGGCGACAAGAACCCAGCGTCCGTCCGGCGAAAGAGCCGTTGCGCTGACTCTGCCCTGTCCCAGGCGCGCCTTGATGTTGTCATGGGTGGGGAGGCTCCATCGGGTTGGGTCGCCGTTGCCGGCGTCGGGTTGAAACGGAACGGCGGAGGCGGCTTGCATTTCGATTTCTCCTTTACGCTGCTTAGGCGAACGCGCTCGCTTTATTCATACACCGCCCGCTGAAAAATGTCCAGCGCGGAGCAAATCGATACGGCGCTTGATGTCAAAAAAACTTATTGCGCGCGTTATCAAATAGCGCTAAAATAAGCCGAGCAAATGCAACGCATCGGTTTTCAAAAGAAAGGAGCGACAATGACACGCAGGATATTCGCCATGCTCATCGTTGGCGCGATTTTTGCAGGCGGGGGTTCGGCATGGGCGGCTGAAGCGGCTGTGTACGCCGGTCCGCCCAACCCTGACTGGATTTCAACCGCTTCGGTGGAGCGCGAAACTCAAGACATCGAAGACGGAATCGCCGCCATGTTCCAATCCTTCACCATTTACGGCGACGGGGACGAAGAGGGGCGCGATTCGCCGCTCGCAAAATGGACAATGGAACGCACCGACAACGGAGTCGTCGATGTTCTCATTCTCTCATGCGGCACGATGCCGAGCGGGCTGTACCCGTTCCCGAACGCCGAGCCGGACGGCTCCGTCATTGAGGAGTTTATCGACCATGGCAATGTGGTCATCAACATCGTCGACTGGTTCGGCTACATGAGCTACGAGGGCCATGTCCGCAGCGCCGAGAACGGAGGCGCCGGCGCCCAGAACATCTTCGACGCCCCGATCGACTTCAACTCCCGCAGCAACGTCATGAAGGTGAACGACAACGGGCGAAAGTATCTGCCCTCGCTGAGAGATCTGGAAGAATTTACAACAGACCGTCCGTGGCATCTGGAAACGCTGAACGGCACGCCTTGGGAAGTTACGACATTTGCAGAAGCCGGCCCGAACGACGCCGATCCTGCCGTCGCCAAGCACTCCGAAACGGGCGGCATCATCGCCTGCCTTATGCAAAAAGCGTGGCCAAATCCGTCCGCCCAGGACGACATCCGCGGCGAACTGGTCGTTGAGTTCATTGAGAACTGGCTGGCGGGCGAAGGGCATATCACCCTCTCCGTTGACCCGACCGGCAAAGCCTCCACCTCCTGGGGAGTCCTGAAAACGCGGTAAACGAAACGAAACGAACGCCAACGCCGACCTTGAGCGAACCTTAAGGTCGGCGTTTCGTTTAAACCGCTCCCGCAGGAATCTTAGAGCGCCCATTGCCGTCCATACCCATTCGCGCGCAATGCCGCCGTTCAGCGCCGCCCCCCAAATTGACCGCTTGATTATGCGCCGTTTTTGCGCTATTCTGATGCTCAGAATAAAGGAGAGACCGGCAAATATGGCGATAACCATCATCTATCTGATACATCACAGCGAGACGCGCAACGGATACACCGCGCATCCCGACGACGCCGACCAGAACAGCTTCCAGAGGCTTGACGACGCCCTAGACGCATGCGCGGCAGACGAGCGGATGCGCTGGACATGCGACGCCGCCGATCCGTTAGCGCGGCGGCTCAACGCGGCGGAACCTGACCGCGCCGACCTGTTCGCGCAACTGGCGGCAGATGGACGCATTGAAGCGTGCGCCCTGCCTTTTCATCTGAACGGCTCAACGCCGCGTTCGGCAATGGCTGGGTATCTGCGCCCGGCGGCTGAACTTCGGCGGCGCGGCATACCTGTCCGCTCCGCGATGGCGCTCGGAACGGGCGGCGTCGGCGCGGGATGGATCGACCTGCTCGCCGGGATCGGCGCCGGGCGGCTCATAGCCTGTCCGCTTCAGCCGCCCGCCGGGGACGGCATCAAGCAGCCCGAAGCGTTCTGGTGGACATCGCTTTCTGGGGAGCGGCTGCTTGTCTGGAACGGGTTTGATCTGCAAGAAAGCCGGCGTCTCGGCATTGGACGCGGCATGGATGAGGCGCGCAAGAGCGTCGGCGAACGGATCGCGCAGCTGGAAGCAGACGGCTATTTCTACGACTTTCTCGCCGTTCAGGTTGCGGAAACGAACGGCGGCGTCAACGCAAAACTGCCCGATTTCGTCCAAGAATGGAACGACGGCAAGCCGGACGACTCGCCCGAAATGGCGCTTGCGACTCCCAGCGGCATGTTGGATCGGCTTGAAGAAAAATACAGCGCCAATCTGCCGGTGCGGCGCGGGGAATGGAACGACTGGCGAACGCTCGGAGCCGCTTCGAACGCGCGTCTCACAGCGGCCGCCCGCTCCGCGCGCGAAACGCTCAACGCGGCGCAAAACCTGCTCGCCTTCGCCGACCAGGGCCGTCCCTCCGCCTTAGAGCGCGCCGACCGAAGCCTGTTGCTCTTTGACGAACGCACCTACGGGCATCCCAGAAGTTCCGACGCCCCCTACGATCTTGCCGTTCTTTCGCGCCGCGCCGTCCAAGACTCGTATGCGCTGGACGCCGCCCGTTTCGCTGAGGCTGCGTTGGAAGACGCCCGTTCCCAGACCGCGCAGCGCGCCTCCGGAGAGGATGCGGCTCCGCCGGGCATCGTCGTTTTCAACCCGCATCCCTGGCGCGTTGACGCCCTTGCCGAAATGAAAGCGCGCGGACTCGACACCTCCGCCGGACTCATCGACTCTGTCAGCGGGGAGCATGCGCCGAAGTGGATCACTGAAGAGGGCGTCGCCTTTGCCGCGGCGAATCTCCCCCCGCTCGGATACAAAACCTACCGATGGGGCGACCGCGCCGCCTTTCCCGACTCCGAACTGACGACCGACGGAACTGTCCTAGAGAACCGTTTCTATCGGCTGGAGATGAACCCGAAAACGGGCGTGATCGAAAGCCTCAAAGACAAGGCGCTGAACCGCGAGCTGGTCGACGGGCGGAGCTCCTTCGCCTTTGGGCAGTTTTTACATGAGCGCATTGACGAAAAAAAGCCGCGCGCCGCTTTCGCCAGAGCGGGCGAATCGAACCGCAAAGGTCCCCGCTTTGTGCGTCAAAGCCCGACCTACGCGCATGTGCGCAGCGGGCATCAGTCCCCGCTTGCGGCGAGCCTCATCGCCGACATTTCTCCGCAGGGCGGAGCGGAGGGGATGCGCAGCGCCTCGCTGGAAGCGGTCCTGTATGAACATCACAACTGGATCGACATCGTCATCGCTATCGACAAGCTGCCCTCCGCCAATCCTGAAGCGGTTTACGCCGCCTTTCCGCTCTTCGTTCCGAACTGCAAGACGCGCTGCGAGTCGTCCGGCGGTTTCGTTCTGGTTGACGAAGGGTTTTTGGAAGGTACCGTCCGAGACTGGACGCACACAGAGGGCTGGATCGATTTTTCAAACGACGACTTCGGCGTCACGATCGCCTCTCCCGACGCTCCGCTGGCGCAGCTTGGGCGCATCAACACGGGGCGCTGGCTCCAAGAGTTCAAGCCCGCAAGCGCGCATTGCTACTCTTGGCTTTACCACAACTACGGCTCGGGCGAGTTCCCCTCGCAGCTGTCCGGCCCGCTGACATTCCGCTACCGGCTGCGCAGTTACGCCGGCCCGTTCGACGCCGGCGCCGCCTACCGCCTTAGCCGCGAAACAGCGCTGAAGCCGCATGCCGCGCCAATCCGCAAGCGTTCAAGCGGAGGGCTGCCTGAAGGAGAGACCGCCTTCTTGAACGTGGAGCCGCGCAACGTCGCCCTGTCGATACAGCGCGCTTCGGACGGGCTGGGTCGAATCGCGCGCCTGCGGGAGCTGAGCGGAAGCGACTCGGTCGCGCGCCTGCGCATCGAGGGGGCGTCGGAGGCGGTGCGCGTTACGCCGCTGGAAGAGGAGATCGACCGCTTTTATCCGATCATAGACGGCTCGGTCGTCTGCTGCGTCCCCGCTTTCGGAGAGATCGCCCTGCGCATTTTATGAGACAGATTGGCATTCCCGCGCCCTCATACCGCCATTCCGGGCGCCCTCGCATCGTCATTCCCGCGCAAGCGGGAATCCAGAGTCCTGCAGACGACGTCCGCATTTGCATGCCGACATGTTCCAACTAAAGCCTTAAGGTTGGAGAAAGATGTTGTTTCAAAATCCTGCTTAGGTTATGGTCATGACGCAGCGGAGGTTTGTTTGCGCAAAAAAGTTGCTGCGCGGCAAAGCCTATGCTATAGTTTTGAATGTTGTCAAGAATCGTTCAGTTACACGGCGGGAAACCGCCAGAAAGGAGACGTAAACGTGCGTCATTTGAATAAAATCGTACGATCTCTCATGACCCCCCCCCCCCGCGAGAGTCGGCTGCGTAAAGCGGCGCTGACCTTCCTTGTTGCGGCGACAGCCGCTTTCTTCGTCTGCGCGCCAGCCGGCGCTGTTCCGGTCGCCGACGATCCTCCGGTTGATCATCCTCCGGTCGAAGATCCGGTCAGAGCGATTCAAATCGTCAAGATGGGTCAGTACTACCCGCTCAGCTCCGACGCCATCGAAGGAGAATGGCATACCGTGTATGTCTCCACGGACATACCGTTCTATCAAGTGAAGTGGTATGTCAACGGCGATCTCAAGGATACGTCCACGAACACGCCCCCCACATCCAATACCGACAGCTACTTCGCCTACGAGTACGAAGGTCTCGGATCGACTGCCGGCAACAGTGTGACGATCAAAGCGGTCGCAATCGGCTGGATTCCTAAACAGATATCTGCTCCGAAAGAGATGACCATCAAGGTTTTTCGCAATGAAATCACTGGAATGAGCCCCGGCCTCGACAATGTCGTCGCCGGCGAATCGTTCGAAGCGACGGCGGAAACGACCGTCCCCTTTGACCGAGTCGAATGGTTCATCAAAAGACCCGCATGGTTCCTGGCTCCCGAAGCCGAAAGGGTGTTTGGCGATCCCATCTATGTGACCATAGGACCCAGTCGCAAAGCCTCCTTCCCCCACTTCTTTGAGAGCGATGATACCGATCTGGCTAGAAGCTCGGATGCCGGCAGCCAGTACTACATCGTCGCAAGAGTATTTCCCCAACACCATCCAAATGGAACGCCGGCCGAAGACAGAACTCCCATCCGCGTCCATGAAGGGAAAGATAAATTCCTCCATACGATAGTGGGAGACGACGGAAGAATACGATCCCAGGTTCACATGGGCATTCATGGGATGAGCATTTTCAGCGCAGACATTGACGGCGATGGAAACGCAAATGAGTGGGGATGCGACGTCTTTTGGGACCACAGCATCACTTACTACAATGACACTCCAGGCGACAAAGCGCATGTTTACGCTTATGTGAAGTTGTATCAGATATGGGATGGAAATGATTTGGAAATTTCCACAGAATTCACGGCTGACGAAGCCGGCAACCGAGATGAGGCGCAGCTTTTGTGGGATTTGCACCTCACATATAAGCACTCCGCCTACACGCCGGTGTATCGAACCATGAGGGACGATCGGGACACGAGCCGGCCGGCACAGCTCGTCCCGGGGCGGGAATACTACCTTTTCGGAGAGACGCGCCTTGAAGATGCGGCCCTGGACCCTCGTAATCCAGAGATCAACCAGGCGCATTGGAACCCTCTGCCGGGGAGAGCTGAGAACACAACGGAAACGCGGGAATTTAAACTAGATGGGGCGCCTGATCAGTTCTGGGTGGTGGGCTACAACTCCACTACATCTGAATCGGAAGAGGAGGAATGAACAGCTTCAAGTCCGCGCCGAGACATGCGCGCTCGGCGCGGACGCTCCCCTTCAGCATGAAAGGAGCTTGTCATGATTTTCTCAAAACGCGCGACGGTTCTCGCGGCGTTCAGTTTCTCGCTTCTGTTGTGCGCGTCCGCGCCGGCGGAAGATTATGTGCCGCTGGAAGATGTGACCAAATTGGAGCGACCGACTCTCTGCATCAACCGAGATGGAAATCTTCGCCTCATTGACTGGGACGGCCAGAACGAACGGCTCTGGATGGCTGGGCGCTTCAACTTGTCCGCCGAATTTAGCCGAGACGGCAAATATGCTTCCTTCATCGCCACCGGCGGCTACAAGCATTACATTCTGGAACTGGAAACGGGGCGTCTCATCAATATGGGGGAATGGCGGGAAAACAACGGCTACGAGCATCTCTACATCTCAGGCGCCTGGTGGTTCCCAGACGGAAGGCGGCTCGCATGCCGTGGACAGGTCAAAAGAGCGCCGGTCGTGGGGGATGATATTTATGTGTTGGATCTCGATAAAAAGAGACTGACCAATCTCACCCAAACGCCGTTCAGGGACGAGTACTGGGCGACCGTCTCTGCAGACGGCAAGAAGATCGCTTTCAACAGTACGCCGCCCAGCGAAGCGGAGAGAGCGGCGTTGGGCATTGATCACTTCCCCACCCATCTCTATACCATGAGCCCGAACGGGCGCAACGTCGTCAATCTAACGAACAGCGGCGCGTCCTATAGGTACCCTGCGTGGTCGCCGGACGGCAAGAAGATCGCGTTCGAAGGCTCCGGCCGTCCGGTAAAAGAAGAAGGCGAGCCAAACGGCCCTCACATCTTTATGATCAACCCGGACGGCTCCAACCTTGAGCGGCTCACTTTTCCCAAAGACGGCGTGTGGGCAAGGCTTATGGACTGGTCGGGGGACAGCAAGTGGGTTCTTTATACGATGGCCGAAGAAGAAGCGTCAGGTTCGCCCAGGAGCCTTTACCGCATTCATATAGAGACGCGGGAGATAGTGCGCATCAGAACGCCAAGCGCCACTGCAAGGTGGGTTCATGCGGGCAAGAGCCGCTTCCTCTCCGTCGATCCAGCGGATAAAAAAAAAGCGCAATGGGGGAAAATAAAAGCAGCGGGCGGCAGCGCGAATAATCCAACTTCGCAAGACAGCGGCGAATGACAAGCGGGAAAGGTTCATGCCCTCGCGCAGGCGGAGGCATGCCCTCCCTAGCGGGCTGTTTCTGTAACCTTAAAATTTCAGTCATGGCTAAATCTCCAGCCTTCCCCAATCGGCGCTTCTGGATATCCGCCCCGCTTGACAAAAACGGCGCGCTTCGGCATGCTATCTGTATGAAAGCAACTTGCAGGCATCCAATGAAGGAGGCGCGATTGATGAAACGGGTTATTTTAGGCGTGCTGGCGGGAGCTCTGGTTCTGGGGTTTGCCGCGCAGGCGCAAGCGGTCAACAGCGATGACTTCTCAGGAACCGACCTGGACTCCATGTGGCAGGTGATGAATTCTGACAAGGCGACGCTCACCGTTGCGGACGGAAAATTGAAGTTTGAACCGAAACATAATTCAAACGTCTGGGGCAATCTGGACGCGGCGTTTGTGTATCAGGAAACGAACGGCGACTTTGACGTCTCCGCCAACTTCCTGATGGACTACGGGGAGGTGGGCGTCGTCTCCGGCATCATCGCCTATTCGCCGACCACCAAAGACCATGCCAACCGCGACGGGCAGTGGGTCACTCTGAAACTCTGGGGGCGCGCCAACGACGCGGTCATCCAGTACCAACGGCGCGAAAACCATAACGCCGCTCTCGGATACCTCGGCGAAGCGCCCGGCTACAAACCGCCCGCGGGCGAAATACCGATCGCCATGCGCATGACTCGAACCGGCAACGAATACCGCGCTTGGTATAAAAACGAGGGCGAAGGCGACTGGATCGCTGTCGGCGGAACGGTCGACAGCGCCCTGGCGAACCCGGTGCGCATCGGCGTCTATGCCGGCATTGACGCTGCTGCCGGCGGCAACCTGACCGTCTGGTACGACGACTTTATCGAAGCCTCCAACCCGATCGCGTCGGTCGATCCGAACGGAAAAGCGGCGGCAGTGTGGGGAGAGCTCAAACAGTAAAGGCGCCAAACGATGAAACGCATCTTTCAAACCGCCGCCCTGTGCAGTCTAGCTGCCTGGGCGGCGGCTGCGCCGGCGGTTGAGCCGCTCGTCTATTATGACTTCAACGAGCTGGGCGATGCCATCGAGGACATGTCCGGCAACGGGCATGACGGAACGCCCAACGGCAACCTTGAGCTCTCGGACGACGCCGTCGCCGGCAGGTCGTTTCAGTTCGATGGAGCCGGCGCGTATGTTCAACTGGAGCGCGTCATCGGCGACAACTTCACCGTCATGGCTTGGATCAAGACGGACGCTCCGCAGGTGAATCTCGGCGCGAACGCGTACCAAGGCAGCGGTCTCATTTGGTCGGATGTGGGCGGCGTTCGGGACGACTTCATCCTCGCCGTTCTGGGAACGAAGCTCTCCTTTTTCGGCGGGAACCCGGACACCTCCGTTAATTCAGCCGAAGATGTGACGACCGGCGAATGGACGCATGTCGCCGGCGTTCGAGACAAGGACAACAAGAAACTGAGCATCTATATCAACGGCAAGCAGGTCGGGGAGAAAGATTACCCGAATGAGAACACGCTCTCCGCGCTGTCGACCATCGCAATCGGGGGAAATGTGCTGGACGGGCGCTGGTACGCCGGTCTTGTGGATGAAGTGAAATTGTACGACTCCGCGCTGAATGAGAGCGACATTCAGAAGGCGCAGACGCTTTCGGTGGACCCGTCCGGCAAAGCGGCCGCCGTCTGGGGTCGGCTCAAGGCGCGGACGCATGCGAACTGAAAACGACAGGAGACGATCATGAACGCCTTTAAAATGTGCGCGGCGGCGCTGTTGTTGTGCTTTGCGGTCGGCGCGTCCGCGGCGAGCCTTGGCGACCCGTTCAACGCGACCGGCGATACGCTCAACGCTTTTGAAAACTCGAACTGGCAATGGGAAAATGAACCGACCGTGTGGGACCTCGGAAAAACGAAGCCCGGCTGGCTCCACATCAAGGGCGACGGAAACCGAAACCTGTGGGACGGCTACACCACCTCGCACCTCTACCAGACGCATGAGGGCGATTTTGACGTTGAAACGCGCGTCATCTTGAACTATCAGCCCGAGTCGGTTGTGACAGGGCTGGTCGCCTATTCGCCGACGACCAACGACGGCCAAGGGCGCGCCGGCGAATGGGTCACCATCAAATACTGGGGGCGCGGCGGCGCAGCAAACAACGCCATCATCCAGTACCAACGGCGCCAAGACCATAACGGCGCAGACGGCTTTGTCGGCGAAGTCCCTGGCTTCAGAGAACTCCCCAACAGGGACGCGGAGCTGTTCATGCGCTTCAGGCGCGTCGGCGACGCTTTCACCGCGTGGTATAAGCAGACGGACGAAGCCAACTGGATCGAAATCAGCACGGCGACTCAGGCGTTGAACGATCCGCTGCGCTTCGGCATCTACGCCGGCGTTGACGCCCCGGCAGGCGAGATGGTCGCCCAGTACGACTATCTAATAGACAACCTGAACCCGTTCGATGTCTCGCCCGAAGGGAATCTTCCGCTCGCGTGGGCAAGCCTGAAACAGCCCGCCGACTAAACGCATACCCCGGCCCGCCGCGCGCGGGCCGGGCATTCAAAGGAACAAACCAATGCCGCGACGCTGTATGCCGTCTCTTTCACACCCGGACGCCATGGACGCTTCATGCAGACCGCCGCGAGTTTGATTGGTCTGGTCGGTCTCGTCCTTTCGGCGGTCCTGCCGATCCTCATATGGCGCCGACCGCCGATGTACCGCTGGGTCTGCCCTTCATGCGGGTATGACCGCAACCTGATCGGGCGCCTTCAATGCGATAGGTGCGAGCGGCGCATGCTGGAAAGCGACCAGCTGGAGCATCTTCGCGCGCGCTGGCGAGCGCGCGACCTGCTGGCGATCTACTGCGTTTCGCTCACTGCTTCAACAGTGGGCGTTTTGCTGATGCTGAAAGGGCTTAACAAACTCCCGCCCGAAGACGCGACGCCCGATGAAGTCCTCCAATTTTTTATGCAGCCGGAACCGGTCTGGACAACCTATGCGTTCTCAAACGCGAGCCTGCTCTTGTTCGCTGTGACGGTCGCAGGGTCGCGGTTTCGATGGTCAATACGCGACCTCGGCTTATGCATTCGAGGGCAGGTTCGGTCGACCTGCATCGGGGCGGCGGCGGGCGCGGTCGTCTTCTTGCTTTCGTTTCTGGCGGCGACGGCTCTCGGCGTTGAGAGGCGGGACATTTTTCCGTACAGCCCGTCCGACCCGCTCTGGGCGTTGATTATTCCGAGCCTCGCCGCGCTGGGACCGTTGACGGGGGAGCTGTTCTTTCGAGGGATGCTGCATCGAATGCTCCGACGGCGCCGCTCCGCCAGCAGGGCGATGATCATCAGCGTAACGCTCTATCTGTTCCACATGATGGGACTCCCGGCGCCGTACACGGTCGCCGCGATCGGAATACTGAACACAGCGCTGTTTGAGAGGTACAAGTCGCTGACGCCAGGGACGGCGGCAAGCGCCATGTTCGGCGTCTGCGCTATCGTTCAATCGACCGTTGCGGGGTACCAACTCGTATGATAGACCTGCGTTCGCAGCCCGCGCTTGACTCGGAGCCGATACCTTACAACCGCTTCGCGCGCGCCTACGACGAGATCATGAACCATGTCGATTACGAGGGATGGGTGGAGTACGTCCTGCGGCTGTTTGAGCTGTACGGGGCAAAACCGCGCCGAGCGCTGGACATCGGCTGCGGAACGGGAGAGATTGCGCTGCCGCTTGCGGCGCGCGGATACGAAGTCGTCGGGATCGACAGGGCGCCGGGAATGCTGGCGGAGGCGCGCCGAAAAGCAAACAGAGCGCAGCTGTCCATCGAGTGGATACAAGCCGACATGCGCGCCTTTCAGATTGACGAGCCATGCGGCGCGGCGCTCTGCCTCTACGACAGCATCAACTACATGTTGAACCGAGAGGAGCTGCTCCAAACCTTTCTGCAGACGCGCGAGGCGCTGCTGCCGGGCGGGCTGTTCATCTTCGACATCATCAGCGAAAAAAACATTGTCGCGCATTTTGACCGCAAAACGTTCTCCGAAAACCGCCCCGACTACACGTTCATATGGAAAAACCGATACTCCAAATTCGACAAAATGTGCCGCACCGAACTGACCTTTTTTTACCGCGCAGAGAACGGGTTTGAGCGGTATGTGGAGACGCACACGCAGAAAATCTTCGAAGTGAAAGAGGTGAAACAGGCGCTCAAGGAGGCGGGGTTTCAGTTTTTGAGCGCCTTCAACGCATGGACGACGCAGAAATACGACTGGCGCTCAGACCGCATCAATATCACGGCGCGGAAGCCGTTTTAGAGCGTTCTCGATTGCGAGGCTTGCCGCCGTGGACAGACGGCTCGCGCACGGCAACTATGGTGAATTGCGCTTTTTCATGGGAATTAGTTTGTATTCGCAGCGTTCTCGGTCAAAAACCTTAAGTTCTCCATGCTTTTTTTTAGATTTTCAACGCTTGATCCGTCGCAGACTTTGTCCCAGTAGGTTACCGATATTTTGGTGTTGATCTTTTCTGGGAGATTAACTTGGATTATTTCCGGCATAAAAAGATAATTGCGCTTACATTCTTCTTCAGTGCCGACAGAAACCCAACTTTCGATTTCGGGATAAACTTTCTCCTTTTCATCTTTGTGTGGAGCGACAACAGGTTTCAAGCCCGTTGTTGGCAAGTACACAACGAGGATTCCAGATTTTTTGTTTACACTCCCATCAATCATGCTGGAGTGAATCTCCCAATCCACGTGCTTTCGTTTTTTCGTTTCGAGACCGACAAGCACAATTGAGACAGATGAATTACGCAGATATTCATCACGAATCTTTCTACGTATCGTATCATCCTTTAGTTTGGGAGAAATATCTCCTAACGCCACAGACTTATCTATGAAAATATCATAAGCCTTGCCCAATGCGACAAACAGATCTTTATACTCTTGATCCCGTTTGTGATGATAGCAGGTGAACACTTTATGTCTGGTCGTTTTGCTTCCAGCGTACATGGTTATTTTCCTCCGATCAAACCAGTAATGAACTCAGAGCAAACTAAAATGAGAATCCCAATGGCCACGAGCGAACAAGAAATCCAAAAGGATACGCTTTTAAACATCGAACTCATGGGAATTTCGCTGTCTCCGATCGAAGCAGCGGCTTCGTGTAGAACCTTGGAATTGCGACGTATTCCATCTCCAATCCGTATTTTTACGCCCCCCAAAATTAAAAGCAGAGCTCCCACAATTCTTAAAGCCCACGGCTCAATATGGGACCCTTCTCGCGCGAACGCGATGATCAACGAACTAGACCCGACAGCAATCTGGAACATCTGCCAACGGAGGCGGTCCATATGCCGAAAAGTCTCGTACCGTTGTTTGTAAATTTCTAATTTTTCAGGTTCAGGCATACGCTCCCCGTCATGGCAACTTTGTAGGAATCACTGCACACAACCATATACGAATTCGTAATAGAGGCCGTTGCAACAATTTGCGTGGTTTTTGGATTCCCGCTTGCGCAGGAATGACGAGATCATTAGATGGCGAAGGGAATGTCGGGGCGGGGCTTGCCGCCGTGGACGGACGGCTCCGCAGCCCACTTTGCCGACAGCTCCCGCACTGCGATATAGACCGACTCGTCCAAACCAAGCAGCTCGCACAAGACAGCGCGGTCCAGATTGGCGCGAGCCTTGTCAAGATCCGCGATATACGCAGGCTTGAACTTCCGATCGCGGAAACGGTTGAAGATCTCCTCGGCGAGGGACAGCTGATCGTCCGATAGGGAGCGGAGGTCTAGCGTCGGGAGCGAAATAATCGTACTGATAGCGATACTTGCTTTGCTTGACTGCTGACGGCTGGCATGCCACCAATACATGAGCAGACCAAGTGTGCTGTTGCCCCACATAGTAAAAGCGTAATCGAACCGTTTATCTTCAAAGATAATGTTCGGCCAAACGCGCCCCCCCATGCTTTCTTTCTCTGTGAACGCGACAGCTAAAGGTTGCGCGCTAAAGGTAAATTCCGCATTGAGATGGCATCGGCTTGCAGATTTCCAAACATCCTCCGCTTTTTGTTCGAGCCCTTGACGAATCTGCAATTGCCAATCAGGTGCGCAAACGATTCGCGTTTCTTTCTCATTGTTATGGTTCCACAACGCAGGGTAAGTGGCTGTTGGGCTTGGCGGAAGTTTATCAAACGGCCCGCGTGGAGCCGGCCCATTAATGTCTCGGCTCAAAATCCCGCGCTTGCCTATCTCGTTCATGTTGACAATCTTTAGACCAATCGGATCAAAAACGCCGGGCGGCCACAATTGAGATCGAGTAAGCGCATAGGCAGTTTGCGCCACAGAGTAGTCTGCGATGCGCGCTGCCGCCCAGTTGCGTATGCTCAACTGCACATCCATGCCAACCATCTCTCCGGCAATCTGATCGCCAATGCAGATGAAATCGCCGCCATAAGGACCTTTGTCAATTTGACGGATGCCGTTTGCATTGAGAACGGTCTCTGCTAAGACGGCAGCTTCGACGAAACTCTTGGGCCGTCTCCGCAAGGAAGTGAAACGCCCCTCTGACCCGGAGGACAAATCGCGAGATTTCTTTCGGGCGATGATCAAGCATTCTGCCATGCCGGTATCGGACGAAAAGGACATATCATGACCGTTAGCGGCAATGCTTAATACATCGATTTCGCAGTACCGCTCTGCCAGCATATTCCGCACTTTTTGCCAAGAGGGGCCAGATACAGCCGTCAAAGGAAGCACGAGCGCCAGAACGCCGCCAGGTTTTAACTTTTTATCCGCTAGAGCGGCGAACGCAGAGGCTATGCCCGCGTTGCCATGGCTGCAAGTGTTCCTGCCCAGTCTTGTCAACCGCTTCCCCATGTCGCGCATGTCCTCTTTAGTCGCATTGAAGGCGGCGAAAGCGGGATTGATCACTTTAGCATGACTCCCCTCATGGTTCGTGGGCCTGGTAAATGGAGGATTCATGATGACAAGATCATATGAATCATGAGGCATATCAACGTTCGGCGCCTCGCGCCTTTCTTCTCCATGCTGACCAGTACGGCGGGGGTCGCTTGTTTGATGCAGCGGTCTAATGTTGAAATCGTCCCTTAGCAGTTCCAGCGATCCGATGCGCACATCGCCGCTTTCCTGTCTATTATACGGAAGGGTGTAAATGAGCGAATTTTCATATTTTTCTTCGGGCATCGCGCCAGAAAGACTAGAGGCTGTGATATGCACTGCGGACGGCATGACATCGCAGCCGTACAGAACCTTTTCCATCATGGCGGAGTGAAGCGCGTTCATATCCCCGCCGGCCCGCTCATGCCGCGCTGCTATCAGGTTGTAGATAGCGGCAAGGAGCGCGCCCGTGCCGCATGCGAAGTCGGCGATGCGCAGCTGTTCGATGGACTCCCGATCGTTCCATTCGATGTCTTTTATTTTGGCGACAGCGATTCTTGCTAAAAGGGCGGCGGGAACGGGAAGGGTGTAGAAGGTCGCAAGATACTTGCGGTCAGAGATAAGGCGCTGAAAGACGCGGCCGATGATTTCATGGGCGTTGACAAGATGCGCGCCCTGTGCGGCGGGGCGCAGCTTTGACAGAACATTTCTTGCCAAGTCGGACGGCAGCATGGTCAGAATATCGTTGGCGATGGCAAAGATCGGATAGTAGTTGATGTTAAGGATCTTTTTCCATTCTCTCAATACGCTGCCTTGTGGATTCAGGCGGTCGCGGCCAAAGACCAGCGCCAGCGATTCGATGTCCTCATCCTCTTGCATCCCGGAGATGCGTTCGTGAAAGGCAAGCGCATTCACAAGGATAGCGCATGCCACTTGGCGGGTTAAAGGAACGTTCGTCATTCCGAGCAGCTTAGCAATCTTGTTTGAAAGGCCTGTCCGAATTTCAGCGTCCTCATCCAAATGGGCGGCGGCGTCTTCTATGCAATTTTCTAGTTTCTCGGTTACGGCATTGACCTCTCTTTGCGGGATGGAGATCATACGTATCAGGTCGGACAGATCCTCCACTGTCCCTTCCAGCCATCCCGATTCGGGAAAGCGTATCGGCTCCGCCATCGACCCGCGCGCGTTTTCTTGGAAGAAGCAGTATTTGAGAATGGCTTGATTCATCTCCCCTTCTATGTTGTCCGTCGTTTTCAGCTCTTTAGGATAGATCAGCGCGACGGCCGTTTCCACCGGGCGCGCTTGTTCTTTCGGTTTGGCTCCGAGCCGTGATTTTGCCTTGTCTTCGACGTCCCCGGGGGCTTCTATTTTCGCCTCGATGATGACCGGAGAGCGTCCGCTCGCGGCGATGAGTATGTCGGGCCGCTTTTTGGCTTCACGGAGTACGTTGGTGCTTTCGGCTATCCTGTATCTCTTGGGCGCCATCTCATGTAGGATTTCGGCGAGAACGTAGTTCAGGCTTGGTTCGGCTTGGTTCGGCTTGGTTCGCAATGCGTTTCTCCGCGTTGTTTGCGGTAGAGTATGCGCCTTTTGCGCCGTTTTGTCAAGAGGCGGACGCGGGCATGACGCAAACGGCAGCCTGTGGTACAATAAACGTATGAAAACTGCCTCAATGCGCATATCGATTCGCTTTCTTCTTCTCGCCGCGGCGCTCGCTTGGGCGGCGGCATGCGGCGGCAGCATACAGGACGCTTTCCCCGTCAACGGCGCGGCGGTCGCGGACGCCGACGGCGAACTGAGCGTCAAAACAGGAACGCTGAACGCAAACGAGACATGGAGCGGACACATCGTCATACGCGGCGAAGCGGAGCTGCCCGAAGGGGCGGCGCTGACGATAGAGCGCGGAACGCGCATCCACTTCGACGCGGAAAGCTCCCCCGCCTCCAAACTGATTGTGCGCGGCGAGCTGTATGTGCAAGGAGACGCCGACGCGCCCGTTTCTTTCATCGCCGCGCCGCGCTCCCGAAAATGGCACGGCGCGCTCATGGAGCCGGGCAGCTCCGGCCGTTTTCTCCATGCGCGTTTCACTGCCGCAAAGGCGCATATCCGCTCCTCCTCCGTTCAGGCGCAGTTCTGCCAGTTTGAGAATGCAAGCGTCCATGCCGCGCTCGCCGTTGAGGCGTCTGCGCCGCTCATTGAGGATTGCCGTTTTCTCGGCAACGACGCCGCCATTCAGTGCGACCGTCAAGCGTCCCCTGAAATACTCAACAACACCATCGCCGGGAACGTCTGGGGCGTCCTCTGCGACAACGGCTCCGACGCGATCATCGAGCGCAACTTCATCGGCAACAACCGCGAAACGGGCGTGTTGTGCCGCGGCGCCTCCTCCCCGCAGATACGCAGCAACAACATCGCCCGCAACGGCGGATATGCGGTGAAGGACGGCGGACGCCTTGACGACAACTTCATACAAGGCAACAACGGCGCCCATCCCGCCGCCGTCGAAAAGTCGCTCAACACGCAGGGGCAGCAGGTGAACGGGGTGGAGGAGATCGTCAACGCCCGCTCCGCGCAGCATCTGGAGGCGGGGGATCGATTGTTTCGCTAATTTGAAAGGAGCCGATATGTCCGACACCTTGATTGCGCGGTTCAGAGAGACCGCCGCCCGAATTCCCGACAAGGAAGCCGCCCAATACAGCGACGGCAAGACAACCGTCTCCGTAACCTACGGCGAGCTGTCGGAGCGCATCGACCGGCTCGCCGCCGGGCTGGTTCGTCTTGGGCTTGCGCAGGGCGACCGCGTCGCTATTTTGAGCGAGAACTGCCTCGAATGGGCGATGATCGACTTTGCCGCGATCAGCGCCGGGTGCGTCACGGTTCCGATCTATCCGACGCTTCCCGCTTCGCAGGCGGCGTATATTCTGCGGGACGCCGAAGCGCGCGCCGCGTTTGTCCGCGGCAAGGAGCAGCTGGAGAAAATCGCCGCCGTCCAAGACGAATGCCCCGATCTGGATTTCGTCATCGCGGCAGACGGCGAGACGGAAGGCTCCGTCCCGTTTGAAAGCCTAGAAGCGGAGGACCCTGAGCCGAGCGCCGTCGAAGAAACGGAACGCCGACGAAACGAACTCTCTCAAGACGACACCGCGACGCTCATCTACACCTCCGGCACCACGGGCAATCCGAAAGGCGTTATCCTGACGCACGGCAACTTTCTCGCCAACATGCGCAGCTGCCTGCAGGTTCTGAAGGTGGAGGACAGCGACCTGTTTCTTTCGTTCCTGCCGCTGTCGCATGTCTTTGAGCGGATGGCGGGACATTTTCTGCCGCTCACGACGGGCTGCGCCGTCGCCTATTCGCGCGGGCTGCGTTATCTTGCCGGGGAGCTGGGGACCGTCGCCCCGACCGTCATGGCGTGCGTCCCGCGCTTTTACGAAAGCCTGCAAGAGCGCATTCTCAAGAGCGTTGAATCGTCCTCTGGACTCAAAAAAGCGATCTTCGGCTGGTCTATCGAGCAGGGGCGAAAAAAGAGCGCGCGCATCCGCGGCGGGAAGCCGATCGGTTTTGGGCTGAAAGTTGCGAGCGGGCTTGCGCACAAGCTGGTTTTTCAAAAGCTGCATGAACGGGTCGGCGGGCGGCTGCGCTTTTTCATCAGCGGAGGCGCGCCGCTCGCGCTTTCCACCGCTGAATTTTTCCACGCCGCCGGCATACTCATTTTGGAAGGGTACGGCCTCACCGAAACCTCCCCCGTCATCTCCGTCAACCATGAGGAAGGCTACAGGTTTGGAACCGTCGGACCTGTCATTCCCGACATCGAAACGCGCATCGCCGAGGACGGCGAAATACTGACGCGCGGAGAGCATGTCATGCAGGGTTACTTCAAGCTGCCTGAAGAAACCGCCAGCGTCATCGACGGCGACGGATGGTTCCACACGGGCGACCTCGGCGAATTCGACGCGGACGGATTTCTGACTATCACGGGGCGCAAGAAAAACCTGCTGAAGCTGTCGAACGGCAAGTATGTCGCGCCGGAGCCGATCGAGAACATGCTGAAGGCGAGCCAGTATATCGCCGAAGCGGTCGTCATCGGGGACGCGCAGAAGGTCGCCGGCGCCGTCATCGTTCCGTCTTTCCCGGCGCTTGAAGAGTTCGCCCAGCGCGAAGAGCTGCCGACCGAGCCGATCGAGGAGCTGGTGAACCACTCGAAGACGCGCAGCCTCTACCGGGAGGAGATCGACAAGCATACAGGCGAGCTGGCAGACTTTGAACGCATAAGGGTGTTTCTGCTCATGGAGCGGGAATTCGACATCGAAGCGGACGAGTTGACGCCGACGTTGAAGGTGAAGCGGAAAGAGGCGCTGGCTCCGCTTCAGGAGAAGATCGACGCGCTTTACGCCAGCTCCTGAGCCTCGGAGGTCTGCTCGCACAGGGCGCGGTTGTAATACTCGTCGCGCGTGTAGAAACGGTCTTTGTAGGGGTTATACAACTGGACGATGCGCCCGTTGTTGAACTGCGTCGCGCAATTCGTTTCCTCGCTCACGACAACGGAGGTGAGAACCTCTTTGAGCGAGGAGGCGTACACGGCGGCGTTGTGCCTCGCTCCGCCGCGCAGCAGCTGGTCAATGGATGCGTCGGTCTTGTGCGTCCGGACGCCCTCAATCATCTGGCGCGTTCTGATCATGACGCCGCGCAGATCCACTAAAATGGCGCCGTCCCGCTCCTCATAGGCGATGATCTCGCCGTTTTCATCCAGCCGAATCTCCTTCTCTCCCATCCATTCCAGCGCCTCTGCCGCGCTTGGCGAGAAGATATGCGGGACGCCCTTAATGCTCTGAAACCGCTCGTTTTCCAGATACTCTTTCTGCGATTCGTGGAAGTCGGAAAAGTTTTGCGGGTCCATATTCCGCTGATCAATCAACAGGATAAACAGACCGCGGCGCATCTGCTCCCGGATATTTTTTTGCGCAAAACAGCATGCCTGGGCGAAGATGCGCTCCGTGTATAAATCAATCAGATCGCCGCGGTCCGCCGCCGTGTCTTCGAACCGCTGGCGGGATATGTTCATCCCGGCGATGCGCTCATCCACCCGCTCTTCGACGCGGTCGTCAAAGGTTTCAAGTTCACTGAGTATGCTTTTATTTTCCGATGAAAGCGTCTTGACCTTGGAGCGCGCTTCCTCAATATCGCTCTGCATCTTGCGATACGCTTTCAGGAACATGATCTTGATTGGCAACGCTCGCCCTCGCTATGGTCCGCGCTAAAAGATAAACTAAATAAAGAGTAGCCCGAAGATGCGCGGTCGTCAACCGCAATTCTTTGACCTCTCTTTAGTGATGTAACTGAATGAGGAGGCTGGAGGTTACCGCGGCTTCTGGATTCCGTTTGCGCGGAATGACAAAATGCCGACGGAACAGCTCAAGGCTCTATGACGACCTTGCCGGCGCAGGCGCGGGATTCCAGCGCTTCATGGGCTGCGCGGATCTCGTCTAACGCAAAACGGCGGGCGACGACAGGGCGCAAAAATCCGCATGACGCCAACGCCAGCAGCGTTCGAAACTCCGCCTGACCCCCGACGACCGACCCCATCGCCGTCAATTGACGCTGATAAAAATGGCGGATATTCGTCGGCGCGACAGGACCGCTTGTCACCCCTGCCGTTACGATCCGCCCGTTCACAGCGGCGCACTGGAGGCTTATTTCCCAGGTCGCCTCTCCGATCACATCGACGACCGCGTCGGCGCCCGCCCCGTTCGTGATCTGCATGACGCGCTCGGCGGCGTTCTCTTTTCGGTAGTTGACGACCGCTTCCGCGCCGGCGTTAAGCGCCGTCTCGAGCTTCGCGTCGGCGCTGGCGGTGCCGACAACGCGCGCGCCAAGATACCGCGCGATGTCCAGCGCCGCCATGCCGACTCCGCCGCCGATGGAATGGATGAGAACCCATTCGCCGCGTTTCAGGCGCGCGTTGCGGACAAGCATGCGCCAAGCGGTCAGATACGCTGTCGAAAGCGCAGACGTTTCGGCGGCGTCCGCAAGCGGCGAGACCCGCTCAAGATTGACGGCAGGCGCGGCGCAATACTCGGCAAATCCGCCCTGCGTCTGAAAGCCGTACACGCGCTGCCGCCGGCATAACGCCGAATCGCCCGCCGCGCATAAGCTGCAATTTCGACAGGAAAGAATCGGGTAGATTGCGACGCGGTCGCCGGGCGAGACGTTTTGGACATCCGCGCCCGTCTCGGCGACCGTCCCGACAACGTCCAGCCCGCCGATATGCGGCATCGGCTCCACTTCAGGGCGTCCAATGCGCGCTGCAAGGTCGAGACGGTTCAACGCCCCCGCCTCCACCTTTATCAGCGCTTCCCCCGGTTTGAGAACAGGCACAGGCGTCTCTTCGACGCGCAGAACCTCCGGTCCGCCATGTTCAGCAAAGATCGCCGCTCTCATCGGATCTCTTCCCAGGGCGGCTTCGGTTTAGGATTCGATCTCAACGCCGAGCTTTTCCAACGCCGCGAGAACATCCTCAAGCGCAGCCTCGGCGGAGCTCTCTTTGGACGCGACCGCGGCAAGCAGCGCAATCAATTCGTCCATCTCGCCGGCGGAAACGCCAACGGCAGCAGGCTGCGCGTCCTCGACAGGCTCTAACGCTCCGCCGCCGACCCGTTCGTCAACGCTGCGCGTTTCAAAAATGACGCTGTTCAATTCGATATACTGCTGCCACTGAGACGGGACATCCTCCAGCGGAAAGATCGCCTCCACGGGGCATTCAGGTCGACAAGCGTCGCAGTCGATGCACTCTTCGGGGTGAATGAACAGCTGGTTTTCGCCCTCAAACTCATAGATGCAGTCCACAGGGCAGACCGCGACGCAGGCAAGGTCTTTCACATCAACGCACGGCTCGGCAATCACATAAGCCATCGGCGGTTGTCCTCAATTCCTTTGGGTTCATGATGGTAGCCGCCCGCGCCGAGAATTGCAAGGCGGACATCGCGCCTCATGCCTAAAGTTGGGACAGTTGAACGAATGATCTCTCTATTTATGGAAAAGCCGCCGCCAACCAAACCGTCATTGCCGCGCAAGCGGGAATCTAGAGGCGTCGCAGAAACCGTCCGCATCCGCCCGCCAACATGTCCCAACTAAGACATAAGGTCAGGGACATCGCGCCTCATGCCTAAAGTTGGGAGACCGCCGCGAAAGAGCTGCCGATGTCCGCGTTCGCACGCCGACATCTCCTAACTCTAGGGACGCGGTCGGAGAACAGACGTTGCCTCGAAAAGCCCGCTTAGATTATGATAGCCATGCGGCGGAGGTTCGTTTGCGCTGAAACGTTGTTGCGCGGTCGGTTTTCATAAAGAGGTTGATGATGCGCCAAGATTCGGGTTTGTTCTTTGTTTGCGCGGTTGCTCTCTCGCTTCTGTTGTGCGCGTCCGCGCCGGCGGAAGATTATGCGCCGCTGGAAGATGCGACGAAACTGGAAAATCCCACCATCTGTTTAGAGCGCAGCGCCGGACTGTACCTCATCGACTGGGACGGACAAAACAGGCGGCTCTGGATGACGGGGGATTTCAACGGTCCTGCTGAATGGAGCCTGGACGGTCGATACGCCTCCTTCATTGCCAATACGCCCGAGTTCGGTTTGTACACGCACTACATATTAGAACTGGAAACGGGGCTTCTGATCAACATGACAGAGCGCCTTAACAACAAGGGATTCGAGCATATCGATATCTCTGGCGCATGGTGGTTTCCGAACAGCAGGCGCCTTGCATGCAGGGGGAACGATAGAAACAGCCCGCTCTCACGGTTTTCAGACATCTATGCGTTGGATTTCCGCGACGCGACGACGCTAGAGCAGCTCACCGAGACGCCGATTGAGGATGAGTATTGGGCTTCCGTCTCTGCAGACGGCAAGATTGCCTTCGCATCCGATCCTCCCAGAGAAGAAGATATTGTGTTGCTTGAACTCGTGGGCCCTTTGCCTAGCCATCTCTATACGATGAACGCAAACGGAACCGGCGTTGTGAATCTGACGATGAGCGCCGCAAGCGAGAGTTATCCCGAGTGGTCGCCGGACGGCAAGAAAATCGCGTTCATGGCGTCTGGCCGTCCAGAGCAGGCAGGAGAGGCCGCCGGCAGCGACATCTTTGTGATGGATCCAGACGGTTCCAATGTTGAGCGTCTCACATTCCGCAAAGACGGGCTGCGGGCAAGGGTTAGCGATTGGTCGGCGGACAGCAAGTGGATTCTGTTCAATATGGAACTTGACGACAACTCGCCGAGCGAACTTTACCGCATTCATATAGAGACGCGAGAGATCGTGCGCATCGCCGCCGGCGGCTCCGCGACGTGGGTCTTGGCGGGCAAGAGCCGCTTCCTCTCCGTCGATCCTGCGGGCAAGAAGCATACCCAGTGGGGCGAGGTGAAAGAGGCGGAGGCTCCGCAAAAGGAAAACGCCGCCGAATAAGGCATGGCGTCAGTCCAAGAGGCGCCGCGTTTATGTAGGCGGTTGATTCATCATCCCTGCGTGCCATCCCGCCAAAAATCCGCCGTCGACCGGCAGCATCTGCCCCGTAATATAACGCGCGGCGTCTGAGGCGAGAAAGACGGCTACATCGGCAAGGTCTTCGCCCAAACCGGAGCGTCCCAGCGGCGTCTTGTCAAGCAGCGTCTCAAGCCAGCCCGGACGCTGAAACACCGCGCGGTTCAGGTCGGTTTCAAACCAGCCGGGGGCGATCCCGTTGACGCGAATGCCGCTCGGTCCCCATTCAATCGCGAGCGACTTGACGAGCGCATGGACGCCCATTTTTGTCGCGCCGTAGGGACCGATCGTCGGCGTTCCGATGTAGGTTGTGAGCGACCCGATATGGATGAGGACGCCCGATCGGCGCGGAAGCATCAGTTTTCCCGCCTCCTGGCTGCAGAAAAAAGCGCCTTTCAGGTTCACATCAATGATGTAGTCCCAGTCCGCTTCGGCATAGTCGATCGTCGGCATGCGCCTGTTGACGCCGGCGGCGTTCACCAGTATATCGAGCCGTCCGTCCGCAGCTTCTGCCGTTTGGCGAAACAGGCGGCGTATGGAGTCGACGTCGGCGGCGTCGTATGAGAAGCCGGCGGTTGGTCGTCCGTATGTTTGCTGTATTTCGTCGGCGGTTTGGGCGATTCGTTCAGGGTCGCGCGCCGCGATGATCGTCGCCGCGCCGGCGCGGGCGAGTCCAATCGCCATCGCTTTGCCTAAGCCTCGGCTGCCGCCCGTGATGAGCGCGTTTTTTCCGGTTAGGTCGAAGGCGTTCATGGGAAGTCCTATCGAAACGGGTTGAGAAAAGGCGAGACGAAAGGCGCAAAAATGGGGCCAGCGAGTGGATTTGAACCACCGACCTGCTGATTACGAATCAGCTGCTCTGCCCCTGAGCTACGCTGGCGTCTTGGTTGGTGGCGGGAGGCAGAGTTGAACTGCCGACGCAGGGATTTTCAGTCCCTCGCTCTACCACCTGAGCTACCCCGCCGCGCTGGTCGGTCTTGGGAACGCAACCGCCTTTTTAAGATAACCCGCCGAGACGCAGGCGTCAAGTAAAATCGACGGGCGGCAGTCTCTATAGGCGATGATTTTGGCTTTAAAGAGCCGTTTTAGAATGCGGAGGCTGCCTGGGAGAACTCTGGATTCCCGCTTTCGCGGGAGTATCTGTGTTCAAAGTCAATCATTTCGT
>JAPPNK010000027.1 GCA_028818695.1 Candidatus Poribacteria bacterium | reverse complement strand
AACACAGATACTCCCGCGCAAGCGGGAATCCAGAGGCGCCGCAGAAACCGTCCGCGTTCGCATTCAGGCATGTCCGAGAAAAGACGTAAGGCAGAAGAACTGCAGGTTGACAATCAACGCGCATGGCGGTATGATTAGACTCGTCAAATAAAGAAGAGTTTTCAAAGAAAGCGATTGATGTTTGAAACGCATCCCATCGAATTAGATAAGCTGCTCGAAGACGCAAAAAAATGTCGTCTTCAGCTCCCCGATTTTCAGCGCGGATGGGTATGGGACAATGATCAGATTAGAGGATTGCTTGCCAGCGTGTCGCGTGGTTTTCCTGTCGGCATCATCATGACGCTAGAGGCAGGCTCCCAGATCAAGTTCAGCCACCGCCCCATTGAAGGAATAGAGCCGAACGGAATCGAGCCGAAGCATTATCTGCTGGACGGTCAGCAACGCATCACGTCGCTTTACCAAGCTGTCGTCTGCAAAGAGCCTGTCAAAACGAAGAGCAATCAAAAGCAAAGCATATCCCGTCATTACTACATCGACATGAAAAAGGCTCTGGACAAGAACACGGATCGGGAAGACGCTATATTGAGCGTCCCAGAAAATCGCATCGTCAAAAGAAATTTTCGGCGGGAAACTGAGCTGGACCTTTCCACTCCTGAAAAAGAATATCAGCAGTGCATGTTTCCTGTAGATCGAATCTTCGATGATCGGGAATGCCGGGTATGGATGACGGAATACCAGCGGTTTTGGGAAAATCAAGATCAAATATCTCAACCTGCAGGCAATGCGAATAAGTTTTACGATGATTTCCACGAAAAAGTGGTCAAAAACTTTCTTAAGTACAAATTGCCTGTGATTCGAATGACGAATGAGACGCCGAAAGAGGCCGTCTGTACCATCTTTGAAAAAGTGAACACGGGCGGAGTTGATCTGACCGTGTTTGAGCTGGTCACCGCCTCCTTTGCCGCTGAAAGCGAGGACTTCTCCCTGCGCGACGATTGGGATAAACGCTACAAGAGCATGAAAAAGGAGTACAACACGCTCACAAAGGTCAAGTCGGACCACTTTTTACAGGCGGTCGCGCTGCTCGCAACGCAAGAGAAATGGCGCAAGCATACTGCGAGGAACAGACCAGAAAATGAAGCTCCATCCATCGGATGCCGGCGGCGGGACATTCTGAATTTGGAGCTTGTCGAATACAATGAATGGGCGGATCTGGTTCAAATAGGATTTCTCGAAGCCGCCAAGTTTTTGAGGCGTCTTTGCATCTACAGGGACAAGGACATTCCCTATCAAACGCAGCTGGTTCCGCTGGCGGTTCTTTATGTTGAGATGGGAGCTGATCTGGATAATGCAAACGCCCTCGACCGACTGGAGCGCTGGTTCTGGTGCGGCGTCTTCAGCGAATCATACAGCAGCGGGACGGAGGCGTTATTTAGCCGAGACCTGCGCGAAACGCCCGGTTTTATCCGCGGTGGCAGCGATCCGACGTTGATACGCGAAGCCAACATTATCCCAGAACGCCTGTTGGCGCTGCGGACGCGCACCAGCGCCGCCTACAAAGGCATCTTCGCTCTTCAGATGAAAAACGATGCGGCAGACTGGCGCACCGAAGATAAGATTTCGGACAAGATGCGGGATGGAGGAAATGTCGATATCCACCATATTTTTCCGCGCGCGTGGTTCAAAAAGTACTGCCCTGATGTCGACTCAAAGATTGTTGACTCTATCATCAATAAGACCGCCATTGATGCAACCACCAACGGCAAGATAAGCGGAAGCGCCCCGTCCGCTTATCTCGCCCGCTTTCTCGACAAAAATTACATCAACGAAACCGCGTTGGACAGCATTTTGAGAAAGCATTGGATCGATCCTGAAAGCTTGAAAGCGGACAACTTCGCCCAATTTTTTGTGAAGCGTGGGCAGGCGCTTCTTGATCTGATCGGAAACGCCATGGGCAAGAATCTAGGCAACGGAACGGAAATATTTCGCGGTCCCTTCAGCTAGGCGAGCTACACCGACAGCGATCTCGACAGCAGCAGTCTCTATAGACGATGATTTTGAGCCGTTTTGGAATACGGAGGCTGTCGGAGAAAACTCTGGATTCCCGCTTGCGCGGGAATGACGTCTTGGGATAGCAGGCGGCTTGACGCAGCCTCCGCCAAGCGTTATACTGCGGGCGTCTAATAGATAAGGCGACGCATCTGGAGAAAGAAACGATGCCGCAATTTGTGCGATTTATGGGAGACAACGGCCTGCCCGCATGGGGCGAAGTCGAACGCTCAGACGCCGCCGGGCGCGCCTCCGGCGGACTGCTCGCAGAACTCCCCCCTGAACATGACCCAAGCTACTATCCGTCGCTCATGAGAGCGCTAGAAGACGGCGGAGGCGGCGACCCGTTCCAAGCGGAGCCGGGCATGATACTGCCGCCCGTCAGCCGCCCGCCCGTCGTACTCGCCATCGGTATGAACTACCAGGACCATCTGGGCGAGGTGAACGCGAAAAATGAAGAGGACGGCAAGCCGACCATGCCGCAGCCGACCGAGCCGACCGTCTTTGTGAAGTTTCCCGCCTCCGTCGTCGGGCACGAGGACGCGATCGTACTGCCGCATATGGCGCCGAGCTGCGTCGACTACGAGGCGGAACTGGCGGTCGTCATCGGGCGGAAGGTCGTGAACGCGTCCCCCGCCAACGCGCTCGACAGCGTCGCGTATTACACCTGCGCGCATGATGTGAGCGCGCGCGACGCGCAGCTGGAAGGTCCAAGCGGGCAATGGTCGCGCGGCAAATCGTTCGACTCCTTTTGTCCGATCGGGCCGTATGCGGCGGTCGGCATCGACCCAAACTCGCTTGACATCGCATTCGTATTGAACGGCGAAGCGGTTCAGTCCTCCAACACGCAGAATCTCATCTTCGATGTGCCGACGCTCATCTCGTATCTGTCGCACAGCATGACGCTGCTGCCGGGAACGGTCATTTTGACGGGAACGCCGGGCGGAGTCGGCGCCTTCAAAGACCCGCCGCGCTATCTGCGCCCCGGCGACATGTGCCAGGTGACGATTGAGGGCATTGGAACGCTGCGCAACGAGGTCGCCGCAGACGATTACACGGGCTATACTCCGCCGTCGCAGTTCAAGGGTTCGCCGCCTCCGCCCGCTCCCGCCCCGGCTTCTTCGCCGGTTCAGGACGATCCGGATCTTGACATGGAGACGGACTTTGATCTTGATCTTGACCCGGATGAAGAGGATCTATAACGCGGTTCTTTAAAAAGAGAGCCAACCCAAGAGCAGACGCCGCAGCGATACAGCCCGCCATGAGAAACACAACGGAAAGCCCCTGCCTGTCGGCGAGATAACCGCCGATGGGCGGGCCAATCGAATAGCCCAACGCCCAGGAAAGCTGGAACAGCCCCAACGCGCTCCCCCGCGCGCTTGGAGGCGCATGGTCTGCGATGAGCGCCACGCCGACCGTGAACCCGGAAAAACTGAGACCCCAAAGGCTCTGCGCGAAGACGATCCACGCAGGCGTGTTTGTCCAGCCAATCAGCGCCCAGCGAACCGCGCCCGCAAGGGTCGCCCCAATCAAGATCGGCTTGCGCCCCCATTTGTCGGAGAACCAGCCGAGCAGGATGAGCGGCGGAATCTCAAAGACCGCCTGCAGCGAGACGATGCGCCCGATGGACGATTTTGTCATCCCGAACGTCTCTTCCAGATGGTTTGTAAAAAACTCCATTCCCATCGAAGAGCCGACGCTCCCAACCGCGAAGCACACATACAACGCGACCAGATTGCGTTGTTTCAACACATCGCGCCAGTAGCCCCATCCGCGCCCTTCGTCCTCGTTCATGGGCGGATCGCGCAGCGCCCCTCCCGCGCCGACGGCGCAGATCAGATACAGCCCCGCGATGCATATGAACGCAACGGCGTAGGTCGGGTCGCGCATGACAAGCGGGATCAAAAGCGAGCTTCCCAGCGCGTACCCGACGCTGCCGCTGACGCGGTATTGTCCGAATTGGCGTCCGCGCGCCCGATCGTCCAGCGTCATCGTCGCCAGCGCGTTGATGTTGAGATGGTAGGCGACGAAACTGGCTGTGCCTAAAAACACGATGAACGCGAATGTCCAGAACCCGCGCGCGAGAATATATTGAAGCGTCACGGCGCATGACATCGCAAACCCGGCGAGTATCCATGGACGCCGCCTTCCCTGCCGATCGGTCGCCGCCCCGAAAAGCGGCGGACAAATAATCATCGCGCTGGCGCGTATGAATCCGAGCCAGCCGATCTGCTCAAAGCGCAGGTTGATCCAGGATTCGCGGAAGTACAGGTTGCGCATCGGCATGAGAACGCCCCATGCGATGTTGTAAACGGCTGTCAAACCCCAGCACACTCTGAAAGCCGCGCGCCGCCATTCAGATCGAGGCGGGTCCGCTTCATTCGCGCCGCGCATCGGCCGCTCCTTTTAATATAGACGGTTTCCAACGGGAGACGCCTGTGTGGATATACCGCGCAAAATGGGCGTTTTTGGGAACCTTGTAAACGCGGGCGTCCGCAAAGCCGGCGGCGCGCATCCACGGGCGTATGTCGGCGCCGGCGGCAATGACAGCCATAGGGGCGAGGCGCGCCGCATTCGCCGCAATCGCTTGAAGATTCGCCGCGTCCGCCTGAAGATTCTTGCCGTACGGCAGGTCGGTCGAGACAACGTCCGCGCGACGGCGAAGCGTTCGCGCGTCCGCCTTAAACGCCTCAATCTCATACCCGAAATGGCGCGCGTTTTCAAGCGTCATCCCGACCATCTTCGGGTTCAGGTCGCAGCCGACAGCGCGCATGCCCAGCGCCGCCGCCTCCAGCAGAATCGAGCCTGAGCCGCAGCACGGGTCGATGAGCGTCCGCGCGTCCGGCGCAAGGTTCGCCATCGCCCGCGCCAGCCGAGGCGGCAGCGAGCTGGACATCCGGCGCGGCTTCCGCTGATGCGTTTCATAGGATCGGTTCGGCTCCGTCTCAATCCGTCCAAATAAGACCGACCCGCCCATCGCCGCAAGCAGAAAACGCTCGGACGGATTGGAAAGATTAGGGCGTCCATCGATCGCGTTCGCGGCGGCGGGGACCGCTTCTGTTCTCTTTAAAGGCGCGTCAGGGTCGAGCCGGCAAAACTCGATACGGAAGCCGTCTGCGCGAAAGGAACAGGCGCGCAGTTGCCGGCAAAGCGCGCCCAGATCAGGCGCTTCGGCGACGACGCGGACGCCGAAGCGCAGATAGGCGGCGCGCGGTATTCGGCGTATGTCGGCGTTTCGGGCGACAGCATGCGTCAAGGCGCGGTCGGGCATGGCGCCTGTCAAAGCGGCGCATTCGGCGGCGACCAGCTCGTTTTCCCGCTCGCCGACGCACACGGCGGCGCATTCCGATTCAACAGGCGAATTCAATCGACTCTATCGATGGCGTCAAAAGCTCATCATGAGCGAGATGCGGTGCGCGTCGCCGACCCCGTCCTCCGGCACAAAGGCGTAATCGATCTGCAGCCCCGCGTTCTCAAGCGGAGCGGAGCCGACCGATTTCAATCCGATGCCGGCGCTGAACCCTTTTGCGGGATTTTCGCCCTCCACAATGCGGTATCCGCCGCGCAGCGCGATCTGATCAAAAAACCAGTGTTCAATGCCGAGGCGGACGCTCGTGTAGTCGCCGCTTGGAACGGCGATGTCTGCCGCCAGCGTGGGTCCTTCCTCGGCGATCATGGCGGAGACGCCCGCTCGGAACGTTGTCGGCAGGTCGGAATCGCCGAGAGCTGGGCCGAGGCTCAACGCGCTGGCGCCGATCGAGACGCGGTTGATGCGGTACACGGCGCCAAAGTCGAAGGCGGGACCGGCGTTCGTTTCAACGTCGAACCGCTGCTGAATGCCTTTCGCCGTCGCCCCGACGGAGAGCTGTCCAAACGCATGCGCATAACCGACGCTGAACGCAAATTCGCCGGGCGTGAATCTAGAGTCCGGCTCAATGGTGTCGCCGGCGCGTCGTTCGATCTCTCCAAAGACTCCTTGAAAGGCGACCCCGAAAGCTCCCCCGTTCGACAGCTTCTGCGCATAGGCGGCGGAGCTATGGTTAATGCCGCCGAACGACATGTTGTATGTCGCGGCGAACTGCTTGTTCTCGATCATGGAGAGGCCGCCAGGGTTCCAGAACATGCCGTCGACGTCGTCCGCGAGACCCGTATAGGCTCCCGCGAGCGCGGCGGCGCGTCCGCCCGATTCCATATTCAAAAAGGCGGCTGCGCGCGTCCCGGCGTCGTCATGCGCCGCGGATTGAGCGTCCGCTGTAGACGCGGCGGCGCATAATACCGCAGCGGCGGCAATGAGCGCCAGCGGGGTTTCATATCGTTTCATTTGGCTTCGTCTCCGTTGCGTTTAGAGTTTGAAGAAGATTGTTCATTGCTGCGCTGCTGTTGATCCAGCGCTTCCTTCATCGCGCGCCATCTGTCAGGTTCTCTGAGGCGGAAGACCCTGCCGGACGCTTCCCAATCAGAATGCTGATGCCGGCTGTCGGCGTCAAGGCTGCAGTATCGAAACGCTTCGCCGCAGGTTTTCCCCAGGATGCCGACGCTTTCTTGACAAATGCGCTCCCGATGCCATTCAATATGTTGCGTATCGCTCGGCGAGCAGCGGTAGATTGTCACCCCGCACCCAGGGACAGTTCCGTCGTTTGGACAAACGGCGGACTGCAGGCTGCCGTCGCTGAGGCGGACGTTCACCGTGTGATCTGTGTACGCTTTCAACTTGCTGTCGCAATCGGGGCAGACGACAAACGTATCGGGCTTTTTCGGCTCGAACTTGTCCGACACAACGATCGGTTCCAGCAGCGTCACTTTAAAGGAGCCGCGCAGTTTCGCCTCAACATTCTCAACGCGCTCATCCGACAGATAATGCCATACCCATTTGACCGCTTCCGTGTCGCCGTAACCGTGATGCGATCCCCATGATGTCGGCCAATCATTCAGGTCGTACGCCTCTTTCAATTGCTTTTTGGAACCATAGGCAAAGCGTATAGGCGTCGTATAAACAGTCCCGCTGCCGCTTAATTCCACCGTTCCGGAACGTATCTGCGATTCAAGCCCGCTGTTTTGAATGGGATGATAGGTTTCAAGAGAGGACGCCCTATAACCGCTCGGAAACGAGTAGAACGCCTTATTCATAATCGCTGTGGTCATCGCAGCGTCAATCGGCTCCGTAATGGCCGTCGGTTTCTTTTTTTGATCTCGGAATTTGCCAATCTCCCATCCTTTGGTGGTCGTCCCGTTTGCGGATTGCATCCTCAAGTGGACTCCGCCCATCCCTGTTACCAGCGCTTTCAACTTGTAGGCGGTTACTTTCGGCGGAGCTTCGCTTTCCACCCATGGGTCTTCTGGGCTTTTTCGGTACTCCCATCGTTCGGCGTGGATCGGGCGTTGTCCGACCGGCGCGCCGTTGTCAATGACGGTCAATTGCCCGCGGAATTCGCTGCCGGCGGGGGGATCCGTTTCGATACAGAGGTCCGAGACCTTGACATTCTCAATCTTGCGCTCCAGATCGCCGGCGTACCCGTCGCCCCCGCCGTTTATCCACCAAACCGCCAGGCTCAATACGACCGCCGCGGCAACGCCGCCGTACACCTTTTTTTTCATGGCAGCTCTCTCGCCATGTTATTTCACCACCAACAGGCGCCCCATCTTGCGGAAGACGCTCTGCCCGTCGTCGATCTCCAGCTTGAAGACATAGATGCCGCTCGCGACCGCCTGTCCCGCGGCGTTGCGCAGATTCCATGTCGCCGACTGGCTGTTCGCCTGCCGCTCCCGCTCCGCCTGACCAGACGCGCTGTACACCAAAGCCCCATCGACGGTATAGACGCTCAACCGCCATTCCGCCCTGTCCGCCTGGTTCGTCTCAAACGAAAAATGCGCCGTATCGCCTCGGCTTCGGCTCAACGGGTTCGGCCAAACATACACAGGACCCTTGAACGCGAGCGCCGTTGTGAACTCATACATCCCCGCGTCCACGACAGCGGAGTTCCCCGCCCTGTCCGTCACGCGCACAAGAACGCGGTAGGTTCCCGAACGGCTCGGCAAGAAGTCGGACGACCACTGCGACCACGGGTTTTGCGCGTCCGGGCTTTCATCCTCCGCCTCTTCCCAATTCAGCTCTTCGCCGTCCGGCCCGACGCCTCCAATCTCCACAAGCGCGACGCCGGACGCCGGCACAGGCGGATTACCCTCGCCTCTCAGCTGCGGCTCGTCCAGAGCGGTTCCTGTCAGATGCGCAGGCTCGCTTTCAAAAACGGCGTTCCCAGGCGAACTCGTCACAACCGCTGTCGGAGCCGACTTTTCATACAGGAACGACGCGCCCAAAACGCTCTCCGGCTGAACCCCCAGACCGCTGAAATCGATGCCGACCGCTGTGACGGAGACGGAATACACCCCTTCGCTCGTCAGCGGACCCGATTCAAACACAAGCCTGTCTAGGTTGTTCTGCCGCAGCGTTCCGTCCACCTGCGAGCCGTCCGGAGCCGTGACAACGATGCCGGAACGCGCCAGGTCAACCCCGGCGCTCTCGTCCGTGACGTTGACAGCAATCTCAACGCCCGTCTCCGAGTTGACGCTTGTCGGATAGCCCGTCTCGTTCGCGTCCGTGACGATCGTCAACCCGTTCACTGTGAGCGAACCGGCGTCGATCACAGGCGCCGTCAAGTCCACAAGGAACTGGAACGAGACGGCCGCCTCGTTCCCGGCTTTGTCAAGCGCGTGGATGTTCAGCGTATAAACGCCGTCCTCCGACCCGTCGCTCGCAAGCGGCGTGGTGAAGATGATCTCCAGAAGCTGAAACAGGCTGTTTCCCCTCACGGTCGCGTCCACCGTCTCGCCGTCTGGGTTTTCAAGCGACATCCATGTCTCATCCACATTCTCCCAGTCGACCCCGGAGGTGTCGTCCAGGACATCGACATAGAAGCCGGCGATGGCGTCTCCCGACTGCTCAAACTCGCTCTGCGGGAAGTAGGTGCCGATGGAGGAGAATATCTCCGGCGGCTGCGAATCGTATACAAATGTGAAGGTCTGCGTCGGACCTTGAATGCCCGCGGCGTTCGCCGGCGTCACCTCAATCTGATAGGTTCCGTCGTCGGAGCCGTCGTCGCGCAAAGCCCGCCCAAGCGTCAGCACAAGCGTGTTGCCGCCGCGCGAACTCTGAACCCCTGAAACGGGGTTGCCCAGCGGATCGATCAGCCGTATCGTTGAAACTCCAGGCGCGGTGGAGATGCCGCTGCCGGGCGCCTCGCGCAGAAGCGCCGACACCTCGGACAGCCCGATCTCTGCGTACGCCGTCTCAGCAAGCCGCGTGTCTGGAACCGTCTGAATGACCGTCGGCGTGTTCGAGGCGTTGTAGAAGCGGAGCTCAATGAGGCGCCGGTTGCCCGCCCTGTCGACCAGCTCCGCCGCCAAAACATAGTCGCCGACCTCGGTCAAGATTTTTTCAAAAGAGAATTGAACGGTCGAATTCTCGCCGTCGATGGAGACGCCTGTCGTTCCCGGTATCTGCGCCCCGCTGGGCGATGTGAGCGTCAGCGCCGCCGCCGCTGGATCCACCCCGCTCACCGAATCGCGGATTTGAAGCGTGATCTGGCGCGCCGTCGGATCGATCACCGCGCCGTCGGCGGGAGTAGAGGCGGTCAGCGCAGGCGGCTGCGTGTCATACACAACAGCGCTGCGCATGCTCAGCGCGTTCCCCGCCCGGTCAACCGCTTCGATCTCCAGCGTATAGACGCCGTCGCCGCTTCCGTTGGTCGGCAGCGGGGCGTCCAGCTGCAGGCGCATGATCCCCTCCCCGTTCGGCGCTAGCGTGTGGGAGGCTTCGGCTGGAACCTCCCCGCCGCCGGGCGCGATGAGCCGTATCGACTGACGCCCAGCCTCCAAGCCGGCAGGTCCCATGTCCGCGACGGTCGCGTCCAGCGCGGAGAAGGACGCGCTCATGTAGCTGGTCGGCATCGACGCATCGACAGGGCTGGACGACACAACGCGCGGCGCCTGCGTGTCCAATATAAATGTATGGGTCAAGGCGGAGCTGGCGCGTCCGCCCATGTCAACCGCCGAGGCGGAGACGGTGTAGGTTCCGTCGTCGGAGCCGTCCGTTCGGAGCGGTATCGCCGGCGTCCACACGAGCGCGTCGCCGTCCGCCGTCAAGACGCCGCTGACGCCGCCGCGCGGTCCTGTAACCCGTAGACTGGAGCCTGCGTCGGTGAAGTCCAGCCCGACGCCGCCGCGGTCTTCAAATTCGGCGCGCGCTTCGGTCAACGAGCTCGCATACGGCGTCGGAGCCGCGCCGTTGACGCTCAACCCGACCACAGACGGGCCGCTCAACCGGACCGTGAACGGCGTCAACGCCGCCTCCGGCATGACATTCCCCGCCTTGTCTGCCAAGACCGTGGAAAGGGTGTAAACGCCGTTCGTTTTCAGAACGGGAAATACCAGTTCAACCGAGTCGCCGTCCGTTGTTTTTTGTAAAGGAATGGAGCCGCCCGGACCGCTCAACGCGAACGACGAGGCGGACATATCCACCCCGACGCCCTCTCCGTCGGTCAAGGTCAACTGAATGCTGTTGATGGGCGCGGTCAACTCGGCGTCAAACGCGACCGACGAGGACGCAACCGTCGGATGCTGCGTGTCCAGCGTGAACGGACGCGCCAGCGTTAAGATATGCCCCGCGCGGTCGGCGGCGGTCAGCTGCGCTATATAAACGTCGTCGCTGGAGCCGTCGTCTGCGAACGGATCAGCGGCCGTCCAGATGATCGTCCCAGAGCCGTCGTCCGTGCGGACGCCCGTCACTTCCGTTCCGCCGCTGTCAAAAACGGCGATGGAGGAAGCGCTGAGGTCAACGCCGGACGCCGCGTCCGCAAGCGTGACGCTGATGACCGACGGCGGCGAGTTCATATAGCCTAAGCTTGTCAACAGCTCTAGCGGCAGCGCCGATGTGATGCGCGGCGCCTGCGTGTCCAATATAAAGGCGTACGATTCGGTCGGGCTGGATTGCCCCGCCAGATCGACCGCCGAGGCGGACACGGTGTAGGTTCCATCGTCAGTACCGTTCTCGCGGATCGGAACGTCGGGCGTCCATGTGAGCGCGTCGCCGTTCTGGGCGAGCGTTCCGTTCACCTCGCCGCGCGGGCCGGTCACCTGTATGCGCGTCGCGCCGTCCGTAAAGTCAAGCCCCGCGCCGCTTCGGTCGGCGAAGACGGCGCCCGCTTCGGTTAAGGAGGTTGCGTAGGGTGAAGGAGCCGCTCCGTTCACCGTGACGCTGACGACGACGGGACCGTCCAAGGTCATCGTGAAGGGCGTCAGCTCCGCTTCGGACATCATATTGCCTGCCTCGTCGCTCAACCGAACCGAGAGCGTATAACCCCCGTTCTCATTGATCTCTGGGAAAACAAGCGTCAACGTCTCCCCGTCGAAAGACTTCTGAAGCGGTATAGCTCCGCCCGGACCGCTCAACGAAATCGCGGACGCCGACAGATCCACTCCAACGCCCTCTCCATCGCTCAAGGTCAATTGAACGCTGTTGATGGGCGAGGTCAACTCTTCGTCAAACCCGACAGATGAGGCAACAACCGACGGAGCCTGCGTGTCCAATATAAATGTATGGGACAACGCCGCGCTTGTACGACCGCGCTTGTCGACCGCCGTCGCTGTCACGGTGTAAGAGCCGTCCGGGACCGCCGCCGTCGCGGGACGCCAGACAAGGCTTGATCCCTCTTCCAAGGTCAAGCCGTCCACGGGACCGTTCGGGCCTGTCACAACAAGACTGGTACCTCCGTCCGTAAAGTCCAAACCGACGCCGCCTCTGTCCGCAAACTGCGCCCGCGCTTCCGTCAAGGAGGAAACATACGCTGAAGGAGGCGCCCCGTTGATCGTCAAACTGACAACCGCAGGACCGTCCAAGGTCACCGTGAAGGGCGTCAGCTCCGCTTCGGACATCATATTGCCCGCCTCGTCGCTCAACCGAACCGAGAGCGTGTAACCCCCGTTCTCATTGATCTCTGGGAAAACAAGCGTCAACGTCTCCCCGTCAAACGACTTCTGAAGCGGAATGGAACCGCCAGGACCGCTCAACGAAATCGCGGACGCCGACAGATCCACCCCGGCGCCTTCCCCGTCGCTCAAGGTCAACTGAACGCTGTTGATGGGAGAGGTCAACTCTTCGTCAAACCCGACAGATGAAGAAACGACCGACGGAGCCTGCGTGTCAAGCGCGAAAGAGCGTCTCATTGAGGCGGTATGCCCGGCGCGGTCAGCCGCATTGACATGAAGAGTATAACTCCCGTCCGCAAGCGGCGATGGCGCCGTCCACACGAGACCGCCGACTCCATCGTCCGTTTGTACGCCCCGCACATATTTGCCTTCGCTGTCGAAGACGCGAATCGATGAGGCGGACAGGTCGACTCCGGAGGAGGCGTCGCTTATCTGGACGGAGGCTTCTATGAGCTCGGCGCTCACATAGCCGCCCGCGCTGAAAACGTTTGCGGGCTGAAGTCCGCTGATGCGCGGCGCCTGCGTGTCCATCGTGAACGAGTATTGCAGCGTCGGGCCGGCGACGCCCCCTGCATACACAGGGGTTATGCGCAAAGTATAGTCGCCGTCGTCTCGTCCGTCCGACGCCAGCGGCGTTTCAAGGTTCAACGTCAACACGTCAAAGGCGAAGAAATCGAAGCCGACGACCGGCTCTCCGTTCGGCCCGATCAGCTCAATAGTGGAATCGGAGGTGGCGCCGCTCAGCTCAGCCGAGACCGAAGAGAGCGAGCGCACATAGCTGCGGTGCGCAGGCTGAACGTTTGCGACGATCTTCTCCGCCTGATGTATTTTAAAGACGGTTTGGGACGGCACGCTAACGTTGCCGGCTCGGTCGCTCAGCGTCGTTTCAATGCGGTATTGTCCGTAGGCGGTGAGCGGCTCCGTTGAAAGATAAAAGCCGCCTGATCCGTCATACTGTACCAGCGCCGGAATGACGGCGCCGTCCGGTCCAATCGCCTGTACTGTTGAGGCGTCAAAGTCGATGCCGCTGCCCTCGTCCTTGACCGAAATCGAAACAATCAGCGGCAATGAAACGTCTAAAACCGCCCCGTGCTCCAGCGACACCGACAGCAGCGACGGCGGGGCAGTGTCAAGCGTGAAGGCGGTCTCGATGACGGAGGCGACGCCCAGTTTGTTTTCAACATAAATGGAGACCGCGTAGACGCCGTCGGCAGATCCGTTGGTGGGCGCCGGGGCGTCCGCGGTGAACGCGACCGTCTGCGCGCTGTCATGCGAGGCGCGCCCTGCCGCCAACTGCCCATCGGGGCCGGAGACCGATATTTGAAGCGTGTCGAAATTGATGCCGGCGCCGCTGTCGTCGCCCAGCTGCGCGGTGAATTGCGACCAGCGGTTCACATACGCCCCGTCGGCCGGTTCGGACGACACCAGAAACGGCTTTCGATTAGCGAGAGTGAACTCGCGCGTTTCGCTGACAGAATTCCCAGCGCGATCGACCAGATTCCACACAACGCGGTAGGTTCCGTCGTCCGTTCCGTCCGCGCGCAGGGGCGCAAACTCAAGCCGAAGCGACTCGTCCGAGTCGACGCGCAGCGAAGATGGCGCGACAGAGCCGTCCGGCGACATAAGCGTCGCTGTAGTAGCAGAGATGTCCAGCCCCGTTGCGTCTGGGGCAAGGGTTAGAACGATCTGTTCAATGCCGCCGCTCAAAATCGAGTTGGGCGCAGGCGTCATAGACAAAATGCGCGGAGCCTGCGTGTCCAATATAAACGTATGGGACAAAGTCGCGCTTCTCCGCCCTCGTTTGTCGACCGCCGAAGCGGAGACCGTATAAGAGCCGTCCGCGTCCATGATGCCGGCCGGGCGCCAGACGAGACCGGAGCCTTCCTCCTGAATAAAGCCGTCCACCGCCCCGTTCGGACCTGTGACGACAAGGCTGCTGCCGCCGTCTGTGAAGTCCAAACCTACCTCGCCGCGATCCGCAAACTGCGCCCGCGCCTCCGTCAAGGAGGAAACATACGCTGAAGGAGGAGCGCCGTTGATCGTCAAACTCACAACCGCCGGACCGTCCAGCGTCGCTGTGAAGGGCGTCAGCTCCGCTTCGGACATCATATTGCCCGCCTCGTCGCTCAACCTAACCGAGAGCGTGTAATCTCCGTTTTCACTGATCTCTGGGAAAACAAGCGTCAATGTCTCCCCGTCGAAAGACTTCTGAAGCGGAATAGCGCCGCCTGGACCGCTCAACGAAATCGCGGACGCCGACAGATCCACCCCAACGCCTTCCCCGTCGCTCAAGGTCAACTGAATGCTGTTGATGGGCGAGGTCAACTCTTCGTCAAATCCGACAGATGAGGAAACGACCAATGGAGCCTGCGTGTCCAATATAAAGGTATGGGACAACGCCGCGCTCGTCCGACCGCGCTTGTCCACCGCCATTGCCGTCACCGTGTAAGAGCCGTCCGCGTCAATGATGCCGGTCGGGCGCCAGACGAGACCGGAGCCTTCCTCCTGAATAAAGCCGTCCACCGCCCCATTCGGACCTGTGACGGCAAGGCTGCTGCCGCCGTCTGTGAAGTCCAAGCCGACGCCGCCGCGATCCGCAAACTGCGCCCTCGCCTCCATCAAGGAGGAAACATACGCTGAAGGAGGAGCGCCGTTGATCGTCAAACTGACAACCGCCGGACCATCCAAGGTCACGGTGAAAGGCGTCAGCTCCGCTTCGGACATCATATTGCCCGCCTCGTCGCTCAACCTAACCGAGAGCGTGTAACCGCCGTTCTCATTGATCTCTGGGAAAACAAGCGTCAACGTCTCCCCGTCGAAAGACTTCTGAAGCGGAATGGAGCCGCCAGGACCGCTCAACGAAATCGCGGACGCCGACAGATCCACCCCGACGCCCTCTCCGTCGCTCAAGGTCAACTGAACGCTGTTGATGGGCGAGGTCAACTCTTCGTCAAATCCGACAGATGAGGAAACGACCGACGGAGCCTGCGTGTCCAATATAAACGTATGGGACAAAGTCGCGCTTCTCCGCCCTCGTTTGTCGACCGCCGAAGCGGAGACCGTATAGGAGCCGTCCGCGTCGATGATGCCGGTCGGGCGCCAGACGAGACCGGAGCCTTCCTCCTGAATAAAGCCGGCCACCGCCCCGTTCGGACCTGTGACGGCAAGGCTGCTGCCGCCGTCTGTGAAGTCCAAACCGACGCCGCCGCGATCCGCAAACTGCGCCCGCGCTTCCGTCAAGGAGGAAACATACGCTGAAGGAGGCGCCCCGTTGATCGTCAAACTCACAACCGCCGGACCATCCAAGGTCACGGTGAAAGGCGTCAGCTCCGCTTCGGACATCATATTGCCCGCCTCGTCGCTCAACCTAACCGAGAGCGTGTAACCGCCGTTCTCATTGATCTCTGGGAAAACAAGCGTCAACGTCTCCCCGTCGAAAGACTTCTGAAGCGGAATGGAGCCGCCAGGACCGCTCAACGAAATCGCGGAAGCCGACAGATCCACCCCGACGCCCCTCCCGTCGCTCAAGGTCAACTGAACGCTGTTGATGGGAGAGGTCAACTCTTCGTCAAACCCGACAGATGAGGAAACGACCGACGGAGCCTGCGTGTCCAATATAAACGTATGGGACAAAGTCGCGCTTCTCCGCCCTCGTTTGTCGACCGCCGAAGCGGAGACCGTATAGGAGCCGTCCGCGTCGATGATGCCGGTCGGGCGCCAGACGAGACCGGAGCCTTCCTCCTGAATAAAGCCGGCCACCGCCCCGTTCGGACCTGTGACGGCAAGGCTGCTGCCGCCGTCTGTGAAGTCCAAACCGACGCCGCCGCGATCCGCAAACTGCGCCCGCGCTTCCGTCAAGGAGGAAACATACGCTGAAGGAGGCGCCCCGTTGATCGTCAAACTCACAACCGCCGGACCATCCAAGGTCACGGTGAAAGGCGTCAGCTCCGCTTCGGACATCATATTGCCCGCCTCGTCGCTCAATCTAACCGAGAGCGCGTAGCCGCCGCTTTCGTTCAGCGGGGGGAAGGAGAGCGTCAGCGCGTTGCCTGACAGCAGCTTCTGCAGCGGAACAGCTCCGCTCTGCCCGTTCAGCGCAATCTCGGACGCGGACAGGTCGACGCCGGAGCCGCCGCCGTCGCTGAGCTGCATTTCGATCTGTGTAATCGCCTCCGTCACGGTCGCATTGAACGCAATGGAGGAGGAGACGACCGACGGAGCCTGCGTGTCAAGCGCAAAAGAGCGGCTCATTGAGGCGGTATGTCCGGCGCGGTCGGCCGCTTCGACATGAAGAGTATAACTCCCGTCCGCAAGCGGCGCCTCCGCCCTCCACATGAGGCCGCCGGCTCCATCGTCCGTTTGGACGCCCTGCGCATCTGCGCCGGCGCTGTTGACGACGCGAATCGATGAGGCGGACAGGTCGACTCCGGAGGAGGCGTCGCTTATCTGAACGGAGGCTTCTATGAGCTCGGCGCTCACATAGCCGCCCGCGCTGAAAATGTTTGCGGGCTGAAGTCCGCTGATGCGCGGCGCCTGCGTGTCCATTGTGAACGAATATTGCAGCGTCGGGCCGGGGATGTCCGCGGCGTCCACAGGGGTAACGCGCAGGGTGTACTCGCCGTCGTCCCGTCCGTCCGACGCCAGAGGCGTTTCAAGATTCAGCGTCAACACGCCGAGGTCGAATGAAGCGGTTCCGACGACAGGCTGTCCGTCCGGCCCGATCAGTTCAATGGTGGAATCGGAGGTGGCGCCGCTCAACTCAACCGACGCCGAGGAGAGCGAACGCACATAGCTGCGGTGCGCCGGCTGAACGCTTGTGACAACCCCTTCCGCCTGCTGTATTTCAAAAACGGTCTGGGACGGCGCGCTAACGTTGCCGGCTCGGTCGCTCAGCGTTGTTTCGATGCGGTATCGTCCGAAGGCGGTGAGCGGCTCCGTTGAAAGAAGAAAGACGCCCGCTCCGTCATACTGTACCAGCGCCGGAATGACAGCGTCGCCCGGCCCGATCACCTGTACTGTGGAGGCGTCAAAGTCGATGCCGTTGCCCTCGTCCGAAACGGAGATCGAAACAATCAACGGCGATGAAATGTCCAAAGTCGCTCCGTGCGCCAGCGACACCGACAGCAGCGACGGCGGGGCGGTGTCAAGCGTGAAGGCGGTCTCGATGACGGAGGCGCCGCCCTGTTTGTTTTCAACATAAATGGAGACCGCATAGACCCCGTCGGCAGACCCGTTGGTGGGCGCCGGGGCGTCCGCGGTGAACGCGACCGTCTGCGCGCCGTCATGCGAGGCGCGCCCTGCCGCCAACTGCCCATCGGGGCCGGAGACCGATATTTGAAGCGTGTCGAAATTGATGCCGGCGCCGCTGTCGTCGCCCAGCTGCGCGGTGAATTGCGACCAGCGGTTCACATACGCCCCGTCGGCCGGTTCGGACGACACCAGAAACGGCTTTCGATTAGCGAGAGTGAACTCGCGCGTTTCGCTGACAGAATTCCCAGCGCGATCGACCAGATTCCACACAACGCGGTAGGTTCCGTCGTCCGTTCCGTCCGCGCGCAGGGGGGCAAACTCAAGCCGAAGCGACTCGTTCGAGTCGATGCGCAGCGCGGCTGGCACGGCGGCGCCGGACGGCGACAGAAGCGTCGCTGTAACGGCTGAGATGTCCAGCCCCGTTGCGTCTGGGGCGAGGGTTAGAACGATCTGTTCAATGCTGCCGCTCAAAACCGAGTTGGGCGCAGGCGTCATAGACAAAATGCGCGGCGCCTGCGTGTCCAGTATGAGGCTGGAGGCGATAGAGACGGCGTTTCCGGCTGCGTCGGCCGCCCTGACGGAGACGTCATATTGTCCGTCGTCCGCGCCGAGGGCGCTCAACGGCGTTTCGAGTTGAAATGAGACGGTCGACTCGCCGTCGTTGTAAAGCGTACCGCTCAACGCGGCGCCGTTCGGTCCGCGCACAACGATGCCTGAAGCCGCAAAATCAATGTCGGTGAGATTGTCGGAAAGGGTCAACACAACCGAGTCGAACGGCGAGTTGGCGCGCGTCAAGGCGCCCGGACGCAGATCGAACGGCGTTAAACTTTCAATGCGCGGCGGGGTCTCGTCATATATAAAGGCGAACGAACGCGCCGCCGCGGCGTTCCCGGCGAGGTCCCGCGCCCCCGACACCTGCATCGTATAGACGCCCTCTTCCGTCAAATTCGCATAGGTCAGTTCAATTTGTCCGCCGCCGGTCGTTTCGGAGAGCTTCACAGCGACAGGAAAAAGCGCCCCAGACGGAGCGGTCAAGGTCGCCTGCGCCGATCCAAAATCGATGCCGGAGCCGGTCTCGTCAATGACGACGGTCAATGTATCGGACGCCAAGCCGATGAACCCAGGGACGACCGCCCCTTCAGAGGCGACCGCCTGCCCGACAAACGGCGCAACAGTGTCAAGCATGAAGCGGGAGGCGCGGGAGGCGGCGTTACCTGCCTCGTCCGCAATGGAGGCGGTTACATTATATATTCCGTTTTCGGCGGTCGTCGACAAAGGCGAGGCGAAGACGAAACGCATGCCGCCGCCGTTCGGGTCAATCTCCAAGGCGCCTTCCACAGGCTCGCCTGCCGCGTTCGCAACCTGTATGGAGAGGCTGTCAACGTCAATGGGCGATCCGCCGAGAGCGTCCAGCGCCGCCTCAATCTGCGCGAGCGGGGCGTTCAACAGGGCGCCGTTGGCAGGCGTGAATGTTGAAAAGGCGGGCTTCTTTGTGTCGATCATGATCGTCCGCTGCGTCGCGGTCTCGTTCCCGGCTCGGTCAACGCCGCGTATTTGAAGGGTGTATTCGCCGTCCGGCAAGGACGCGCCCGTGATGTCGGTTCCGTCCCACGAAGCGGAGCCTGCTTTGTTATACGGCGCCGAAAAAACGGCGCTGGGCGGATTCAACACAGGTCCGGCGGCGATGGAGACCTCTACAGAGTCCAACGTTTCGCTGGACGCAAAGGCGAGCTGGGCGGCGTCTTTTTGCCCGTCCGCGTTGGGGGAAAAGCTGTCGGCGCTAAAGGAGACGGCCGGCGCCTTCGTGTCGATCTCAATCTGAACCTGCCCCTTGACGCCCGTTCCGTTTCGCACTGCCGCGTCGGAGAAGCCGATCTCCACCTGAACGGCGTATGTTCCGTCGCCGACAAGGTCGTTGGAATCCCACTGGCTGGTTCCGTCCCAGTCGACTCGTATGGCGAGGCTGTCCTGCCCGCCTACCTGCGCTGGGACAAGTTGTACGTCGGCGATTCCCTGCCATGTCCAGTCGTCGTTTCGGTCAAAAATGCCGTCTGGGGAGCCGACGCCGCCGGCTCCATTCGTGTCGACGATGACGCGGTAGAAGTACCCGATCGGTATTTCAAAGACGACCGACGCGGTTTGTACCGCCGGGTTGACGCTTGGGACGCCTTTTTCGCCGGCGTTGTCTACGGCGAAGGGGGATGTGAGAAAGCTCTGTGCGGAAGCCGACGCGGCGATCATCAATGCGAGCGCCGACAAGATGGGAAACGCCTTGCGCGCTTGATAACGGATATTCATTAGAAAAAACCCTGCTGACTTCGTGTCCGATGTTGATGGCATATGCGCAGTCCCGCCCGCGCGCCTTTGCGGTCAAACATTAGACGCCGGCGAAACGGAATAGGTTGAGCGAAATGCGCTCGAACGCGCCGTAAAACGTTCATTCTTCTCTTTAAAACAGCTCTGTCCCCTCCAATACAGGCGCGACAAGCGGAGAATCCGCCGCAAAACGAGACAGCGAAGCGAGCCAGTCCGAGATGCGCCCGCCCAAGCGCGGATGCACAGCGTCGGGCGCGATCTCCGCCAGCGGCTCCAGCACAAATCGGCGTTGCAGCATGCGCGGATGCGGTATGGTCAGGTCGCCGCTCTCGACGCAGCGCGAGCCGAACAGAAGCAGATCAAGATCGATCTCGCGCGGACCCCACCGCTGAGACGGACGCCGTCCGAGGCGCCGCTCCGTTTCTTGCAGCGTTTCAAAAAAGGCGCGCGCGCCCATCGGCGTGTCCACCTGAACCGCCGCGTTCAAAAAAGGGGGTTGATTCGTCACGCCCACCGGCTCCGTTTCATACACCGACGAGACCGCCTTCACCTCTCCCGCCCGCTCTGAGAGAGCCGCCACCGCGTCCCGCAAATAGCCCAGCCGTCCGCCCCGATTCGAACCGAGACCGACATATGCCGAGCTCAACGGCTCCCCGTCTCCTCTCATGCGTCCCACGCGCGGATAACAACGGTGGTGTTATGCCCGCCGAAGCCGAAAGCGTTCGAAAGCGCATGCCGAAGCCGCGCCGGGCGCGCCTCGTTCGGCGTGTAATCCAGATCGCACTCTGGGTCCGGCTCGTTCAGGTTGATGGTCGGCGGAATCGTCTGATGTTTCACCGCCAAGATCGACGCAATCATCTCAACCGCCCCGGCGGCGCCGAGTAGATGCCCCGTCACCGACTTGGTCGAACTCACCGCCGGGCAGTTTTCAGGGGCGCCGAAGACGGTCTTGATGGCGCAGGTCTCGGCGATGTCGCCGACAGGGGTGGAGGTGCCATGCGCGTTGATGTAGTCGATCTCGCCGCTGGCGACGCCCGCGCGTTCGATAGCGGCTTTCATGGAGCGCGCCGCCCCGCTTCCGCCCAGAGGCGGGCTGACCATGTCATGCGCGTCGGAGCTCATACCGAATCCGATCATCTCCGCGTACACGTTTGCGCCGCGCGCCTCCGCATGTTTCAGCGTCTCCATGATGAGAACGCCGGAGCCTTCGCCCATTACAAACCCGTCGCGCGTCGCGTCAAAGGGGCGGGATGCGGTCTCTGGAGCGTCGTTGCGCGTCGACATCGCTTTCATTGCGCAGAAGCCCGCGTAGGAAAGCGGGGTGAACGCCGCTTCGGTTCCGCCGGCTGCCATGACATCCGCTTCGCCTCTCGACAGGATGCTGTAGGCGCTGCCGATGGAATGGTTGGAGGTGGCGCAGGCGGTGACGTGCGCCAGATTCGGCCCGCGCAGCCCGCACTGAATGGAGATCTGCCCGGGAGCCATGTTGATGATCTGATGGGGAACAAAGAAGGGAGAGACTCTCTTCGGTCCGCGGGTGCGCAGGATTTCATGCTGCCGCTCCAGGACGTCGATGCCGCCGATGCCGGAGCCGACGGCGACGCCCGCCCTTTCAGGGTCGAAGCCGCCCTCATGCAGCCCGGCGTCTTTCAGAGCGTCCTTTGCCGCGGCGACTGCAAACTGGATAAATCGGGGCAGACGGCGCGCCTCTTTCAGCGGCAGGTACTGCTCAGGCTGAAAATCTTTCACCTCGCCGCCGATTCGCGTCCGGTATTCCTCGTCGGCATCAAACAGCGTGACGGCTCCGATGCCCGACTTGCCTTCCGCGAGATGCGTCCAGTAATCGTTGAGCGTCGAGCCGATCGGGCTGATGACGCCCATCCCGGTGATAACGACCCTCTCCATGTTCTATCCGCTCCTTCGTTTCAAACCTTTTCTACCGCGCAGCGCAAAAGGAGTATGCGCGCCCCGCCTTTCAGATATGAATCTCTCCGTCACGCGCCGCCGGCGCATGGAGGCGCGTATTGCTGAATCCCGCCTCGGCGCGCAGCTTAGACGGGCGTCGCGTCTTCGCCGCCTCCCGTCGCTTTTGTCAAGTACTCAATCGCGTCCTGAACGACTCGGATCTTTTCAGCGTCCGCGTCCGGTATGTCGATCTCAAATTCTTCCTCAAACGCCATGACCAGCTCAACTGTGTCGAGCGAATCCGCGCCCAGATCGTCCATGAAGGACGAATTCAGAGTCACCTGCTCCACGTTCACCGAAAGTTCCCGCGCAATAATTTCGCACACCTTATCGGCAAGACCTGCCATCATCCACTCCTTGCGTCCATTTCCGCCGGCTCCGCCGGACTTTGTTGATTGTGTCTGCGGACAATCCGCCCGCCTATTTTATACATAAATCTGCAGAAGCGCAACGTTCCTTTCACATCGCCAAGCCGCCGTCCACATGAAGAACATGCCCAGTGATATACCGCGCCTCGTCCGACGCCAAAAAACAGACCGCCGACGCCACATCGGACGGATCGCCGAAGCAGCCCAGAGGCGTTGCGCCGAGAACCTTCTCCCGTATCTCATCGGGAAGACCCGCCGTCATATCCGTCTCAATGAACCCAGGCGCGACCGCGTTCACCGTGATTCCCCGCGGACCGAGCTCCTTTGCCAGCGATTTTGTCAAACCGATCAAGCCCGCCTTCGAAGCGGCGTAATTCGCCTGACCCGCGTTCCCTGAAACTCCGACAACCGATGTGATATTCACAATGCGCCCCGAACGTTGACGCATCATCCCCCGCGCCGCCGCCCGCGCAAAATAGAACGCGCCCGACAGGTTCGTCTCCAACGGACCGCTCCAGTCGCCGTCCTTCATACGTATCATTAATGTGTCGCGCGTGACGCCGGCGTTGTTGACAAGTATATCCAGCCCGTCAAACGCTTCCGCGGCGGCCGCAGCCGTTTCATTGACAGCGGCAGAATCGCGCGCGTCCACGGCGAGCGGCAGAGCCGTTCCGTCTGCGCCGTTGATCTGATCCGCCAGCTCTTCAAGCCGCTCCTTTGTCCGCGCCGCCAGCGCGACCTTGACGCCATGCCCGGCAAGCGCCAGCGCAATCTCCCGTCCGATGCCGCGCGACGCGCCCGTCACCAAAGCCGACTTTCCATTAAGCGACCGCATCTATAGCCTCCTTGAAATCGTCCTCGCTGTCGGTGGAATAGACGGCGGCGGACGGAATCGTCCGTTTGACAAGGTTCGTCAACCCTTTCCCGCTGCCCGCCTCCACAAAAACGGCGAACCCGTCCGCATACATCCGCTGGAGCGACTGCGTCCACAGAACGGGCTGCGCGACCTGTTGAACGGCGAGCGCGCGTATCGTTTCAGGCGAGGACGCCGGCTCCCCCGTTACGTTCGAATAAAACGCCTTGGAGGGCGGATGAAACGCGAACTGCTGCATTTCGGCTTCCAGCGCATCCTGGGCGGAACGCATCCGCGGGGAATGGAACGCGCCCGAAACGGGTATCGGAACGACAAGCCGAGCGCCCGCCTCTTTCGCCAGCAGAGCCGCGCGTTCCAGCGCCGAAACGGAGCCTGAAATGACCGTTTGCCCAGGGCTGTTGAAGTTGGAGGGAGAAACGGCGTCCGCCCCCTGCGACGCCTCCTCGCAGACCGCCGCGACCGCCTCGTCTTCTAAACCGATGACTGCCGACATTCCGCCTGGGTTCTCTTTTGCCGCTTTTGCCATGAGCCGCCCGCGCTCCATGACAAGGCGGAGCGCGTCTTGAAACGAGACGACCGCCGCCGCGTAAAGGGCGGCGTATTCGCCGAGGCTGTGTCCGGCGACGGCTTGAAATTGCGCCCCGCGCGACCGCAGAAGCTCATACGCGGCAACCGCCACAGTAAAGAGCGCGGGCTGCGCGGTCTCGGTCTGCTTTAAAGCGTCCGCGTCCGCCTCAAAACAGACGGCGCGCGCCGGAAATCCAAGCGCCTCCGCCTGATCAAATATGCGCGACGCGGCAGGGTAGCCGTCCATCCATTCGCCCATGCCAGGCTGTTGAGTACCCTGTCCAGGGAAAATTGCCGCTGTTTTGGTCATCATTTCAACCGCCTATAAACGAATGATGTTGGCGCCCCAGGTCCATCCCGCGCCGAAGGTGATGAGAAACACCGTGGAGCCTTCGCCGATGCGCCCTTCCGCCAACGCCTCATCCAGAGCCAGCGCGGCGCTGGCAGAGGAGGTGTTGCCGTACCGGTCGACGATGGAATACACCTTTTCGATGTCGATGCCGGTGCGTTCGGCAAGGGCGCCCATGATGCGTACGTTCATCTGATGCGGTATGAGCAGGTCGATGTCGTCGGGGGTCATGCCCGCTTCATCGAGAACCTGTTTCACGACCATCGGCATGAGCGAAACGGCAATTTTAAACAGCTTGCGCCCTTCCATGTGGATTGTGTGTTCTCGGTTTTCGACCGTTTCTTTGGTCGCGGGTTTTCTGGCTCCGCCGGCGGGGACGCTCAATATGTCGGGGTCGGCGTATTGCGGCTCGGCTCCGATCTTGGTGAAAAGTATTCCGCCTGGTTTCTCGCTTGCCTGGACGATTGCCGCGCCCGCCGCGTCGCCGAACAGCACGCATGTGGAGCGGTCCTGCCAGTTCACATACCGCGTCAACATCTCCGCCGCTGTCACCAGAACCGTCTTATGCATCCTAGAGCGTATCAAACCGCTCGCGATATGAAGCCCGTAAGAGAAACCGCTGCATGCCGCGGCGATATCGACCGCGGGCGTCTCATGCTCTATGCCGAGACCGCGCGCGATAAGGCAGGCGGTGGACGGAAACAACATATCAGGCGATACGGTGGAGCATAGGATTAGGTCAATGTCGTCCGTCTCGATGCCGGCGGCGTCGATGGCTCTCTGGGAGGCGACGACGCCGAGGTCGGAGCTGGCGACATCCGCTTCGGCGATGCGCCGCTCGCGTATTCCGACGCGCGTTCGTATCCACTCGTCGGTCGTGTCGACCATCTGCTCTAGGTCATGGTTGGTGATTTTTTTCGGCGGCGTATAGGAGCCTGTGGACAGGATAGAGGCGTAAAGGTCGCTGCTCATGAATTATCCGATCAGTCGATGTCGACGGAGATAACGGGCCGGCTCCATTTATGCGCCTTGTAGTACCCGCATTTTGGACATGCCCTGTGGGGTATCATCCGCTGCGCGCAGTTAAGGCATAGGATGGTTTTGGTCGGTTTTAAGGCGTGGTGCGCCCTTCGCGTTCGCGTTCTGGATTGGGATGTTTTTCGTTTTGGATGCGCCATGTCGCTTGCTTTCGTTTGTTGAGAGTTATGCGGCGGCCGTTTTACCGGTTGAACAGCTGCTCTAGCTGCGCGCCGATGGCAGTTTTGGAGGGCTGGGCGGAATTGCCGCAGCCGCAGAGCGTTTCGTTTCGGTTGACGCCGCATTCGGGGCATAGCCCCTTGCATGATTCTTGGCAGACCGGCCAGAGCGACGTTTCGAGCTGTAGATGCCGGCGCAGGTCGTCCTGCATGTTGATCATTCCGTTGTCGTAGTATCCGAGTCCGATGTCCGATTCATCCTCCCAGTAATTCGGCTTAAAACGGCTGGGGCGGTACAGAATGTCAAACGCAATCTCTAACTGAAGCGGCGCCAGCTCCAAGCACCGGACGCAGAGTTGCAAGGCTTCGACAGCCGCTTTGACGCGCATGTGCGCTTCCTCATGGTTTCGAAACACCCGCATTGTCCCTTCCAACTGCCCGTTGAACTGGAGCTCCCCACCCTCAAAAGCGGCGACCTGTATCTCTGCCGTCGACCATTTCACTTGGAACTCCTTCGTTTCTTTGTCGGGAAACGCGCCGATCAGCCACTCAAATGTTGAGGTCACCTTGCGCCCTCGTCTGTAAAAAGCCTAGCATGCGGCAACTCAAATCAGAAGGATATAGCGTATCCGCAGAAGAATCAAGACGATTTTTCTGAAACGGCTCCCTATACGGAACATTTGAACAGGCGCCCCTGTTCTATATGGGAACGGCGACGCCTGCCGCATCGTCCTTCCCGCAAATAAGCCGCGTGAGCAATAAGGCGAAGCGGTTAAGGAATCGCTTGCGCAGAAATAGCTGTTGCGCGGGCGAAGCCCATGCTACAATGGCGATAGTGCCTGGGAGAAGTTTTTAGCGCATCGGCAAAAAGATGTTGCTTCAAAGAAGAACCCATGCTACAATATGTTCGATTCGCAAGATTCGGACAGAATTTGAAAATGTCCACACCAGGAAAGGACGCAATGCAAATGCGATACTTGCAAACGCTGATCGCTTCGTTCATACTGAACCAGGAGCCATATGGGGGGGGGGGGGGGGGGGGGGGGGGGGGGGGGGGGGGGGGGGGGGGGGGG
>JAPPNK010000020.1:33771-323599 GCA_028818695.1 Candidatus Poribacteria bacterium | reverse complement strand
GTACGAGTACCCTGGAAATGTGCGGGAGCTGAAGAATGCGATTAGCAACGCGTCGGTATATGCGGCGGGCGGCGTCGTTCACCCAGAGCATCTGCCGAAAGCTATGACGCCGAGCGGCTACAGCGACGAGAGCGCCCCTCCCCAATCGGCAGACCGGAACGAAGACAGCGACGCGCAGATGAGCCTGCCCGACGCGATGGAACGGCTGGAGCGGATGATGATTGGGCGGGCGCTGCGCGCAACAGGAGGCGTCCAGTCGCGCGCGGCTGCGCGTCTTGGCATCACTGAACGAGGGCTGCGGTACAAACTTAACAAATACAAGATTGGTTCCGATGGCAATTCAACCGACGAGACGTCTTAGTCGACCATACGGTCGAAATTTCGACTATATCGTCGAGGCTTGGTTGGGCGGTTTTGGGGAGAACCCGCACGGTTGCTAGGTTTTCAAAGTTGGCGCCGTATTTGCTTTAAGGGAGGCGTGTCGCAATGGTGCGACGGAACAAAATGAAACGGAGAAACAGATGCGACGAACACTGAACGCTGGCACCAGGGGCGAGGGGAGGGTACCGCGCCCTTCTAAATCTGGTCTGGGAGGCGGCGGAGAACGAAGTATGCTACAGCGAATTCTAATGGCGTTCGCCATTACATTTGTCCTTGCGACCATGACCATAATGCCTGCGTTGACCGACGATGTGAATAAAAAACCAGGCGCATTGCCCCAAGCAGATGCCGCGACAGGCCCTGGCGACAGATCTGCGCCGCCGTCTAAAACTCTGGGACCGCCCTACGGCTTTGTGTACGCGTACACGAAAGCCGGCGAACGTCCCTATGGGGGCACACTCACACATCACCTAAATCCAGACGGTGTCATTATTGGTGGCGGCGACGGGGAAGTTGCAGAATGGAGAGGCACAGTGAACATCAGCTTGAACAGACTTCTGATGGGGCACGAATTCTTCGACTACCAACTCACGACTCCGGTGTACGTTCCTGATCCCAAGAATCTTCCGAATCAATCCATTTACGTCGTGGTTGAGAAGAAACGCGACACGTCTGGTCCTATCGCCATCACGGCTGGTACCACAATCCTCTTAGGCCCCAAAGCCGGTTTGGTTGCTGCGACTTTGTCGGCGACCCTTCTTCCACCCTCTTACTACAACCGCATTAAGGTTACGCGCAGTGTTAGTTTGCGCCACGATCCTGTTAGGAAGTACAGTGTGTCAACCTCGTCGTATTCCAACAACTACTGGCGGAATTACCGGTATACAGTGATAAATTCGTCTGCTGATGTGGAGGGCGATTTTGCGGGCGACCACTTTCATGCGGGGCGTAAATCGCACCGTCACAAATCCAGCTGGGGCAGTTATACGGGCAGTCTTCATCCGTCCCCTTAAGGGCAGACAGTTTTCGAAACTGAGAGGAGTGTTGGGATGCGTTTGGTGCGGAATCGTGGTTGGTTGTTTTGGATATCGTTGGCGGCGCTGGCGACGCTTCTGTTCTGCCTCAGCTTCTTGATTGGGCGTCAGGCGGATTATTCTGCGCCCGATGAGCCGGAAACGGCAGAATCGTCCGCGTCCGACAAGCCGGATGCGGCGAAGAAGCCAGTTAGTCCGAGAGAGAAATGGCTTGTTCGCGAGCCTGGGGCGCGAAATGGAGCCTCCCCGCGCTATATCGGACCTCAAACCGCAGAGGCGATTTTGTCGATTGCGGATTTTGACAGCCCGGAGTCACGAGAAATATTAACGGCGGAAGGTTGGACCGATACGGCCATTGAAGAACGCAGGGCGACTCTTCTATCGATGTACCAGCGTATGTTAGACCGCGGCTATGTGTATCAAGACGCTTGGGACATCAACCATTTCGGTGGGCTGATGGTGTCGGCAATTGAGGCAGCGCATACATGGGACTCCAGGCGCGAGGCGGCGGCTGTCGCCCGCGGAGCTGCGCCGGACGATTATACAACGGTCCGGGAGCAATGGGGGCTGCCAGAAACTGCAACCATGAGAGAGGTGGAAGACGCCATTCTTGACCACGAACTTCGCGTTTGGCCAGCCGTCAAGGAGCAGTTTGAGCATGCGTTTGCCACGGGCGAAGGTACGATTGACGTGGTTCTCGACCCAGTCAGCCGCACAATCGCTACGGCTGTCGTGGGTACATCGCATGGCAAAGATTTCACCGACGAGGAGTATTACAATATCTCCCGTCATGGCATTGCGCCTAAGGGTTACCGTCTTCGTTTTGTCACCGATCTAAACGGCGGCCGAGAATTGGGTCCCGATGAGGTACCGTTCTTTAGTGAAACAGAATATGTCAAGGGCCTGAAGGACAGCCAACTCCATGAGTTACTGCAAGCGCTTCCGTCGTACCTTGGCAGCCCCGAAGCAGCTAATGAGCGCGATGTGGTTTGGCTTTCGATAATAGACCGATATGACGCTGCTTTGCGGGAGTTGGCGGCGCGGGATAAGATTCCAGAGCCTGCGAAGTTATCCGTACCGTCTGCGCCGAAAGTGAACACCACTTCATCTTCGCCGTCAAGGGGGCCCAAGACGAACGCTCTTAACGCCTCGTCCCCCCCGTCGCCCGATTCTCCTCTGCCCTCGGCCGACAAGACAGAGGAGCAGGCCCGTCGAGAGCGTATCGCCTTGGCGTTTCTAGAGGCTCTTGAAGCGCATATCGAGAAGGATCCTCGAGTGACGGACCTCACGCGCGCGCAAATAGCGCGGCGTCTGCTGGAGTTGCGCTTATTGCGACAGCAAACGCCGCCCGTTTCCCCTCAGAATGAACCGTAAGGAGCGCAAGACTTTGTGGACGTCTCTGGATTCCCGCTTGCACGGACTGACGTTGCGTAGGATTGACGCCTATTCATGACGCTTCCCGCGACATAAGATCAGTCTATATGGACCCACCGCTCCTCCGCCCCAGAAATACGCGCCGCGTCGATGATCTGCATACCTTTGTAGCCGTCCCACAGCGTCGGAACGCCGCTCTCTTTCCCCTCCATCAGATCGATGAACTCCGCAATCAGTTCCGCCCAGAGCCGATGCAGGTACGGCAGATGCGCCGTCGACTCTCTAAACGCTTCGGGAACCTCAATGCGCTCAAATTTGCGTTCGCCGTAGGGGCTTCTGACCAGCTCATGCTCGCGCAAGATGAGCGTTCCTTCGTCGCCGTACGCTTCGATGACGCGCCCGTTTTCGCCGCGTCCCTTTCCGGAGCGGAAGACAGCGGCGGTCTGCTCCTCAAAGTCGGCGATGATGTCGTAGCCGGTGTCCGCGGTTGCTTCGACCATCTCATATTCGTCGATCGGCTTGTCGGGCCGCCAGCGCATCATCTCTAAGAAATAGCGCGTTTTCGGGTCGACGGCGGCTTTTGTGACGACCCGTTTCTCCCGTCCGCAGACGCGCTCCGCCTCCCGCCCGATGAGCGCGCGGACGCGATCGATCTCATGCGACGCGAGCTGGTAGAGCAGCCCGCCCCCCTCTTCCAGCCTGCTCATCCATCCGTCGACGGAGATTTTGCCCATGGGGGACATGCAGTGCGCATGAACCTCTTGGACGCGCCCGATGTTTCCTTCGGCGATCAGCGCGCGCATTCGCTGGAACCGAGCGGGGTACCGCCATGTGAACGCCATGGCGCCGGCGAGTCCGCGCTCTTTGCCCGCCCGCTGCATCTCATACGCCTCTTGGGCGTTCATCGCCATCGGTTTTTCGCAGATCACATGGCAGCCTGCCTTGAAGGCGTCCATCGCCGCTTCATAATGATATTTGCCGGGCGTTGTGATCGCGACAGCGTCTAGGTCTAGCGTTAGCAGCTCCGTGTGGCTTCCGACGACATGCGGGATCCCGTGTTTTTGGGCAGTCGCTTCGGCGCGTTCTCTGGTGCGGTTGGCGACCCCAACAACCTGAGCGCGCGGATCCATGTTGAACCCGGCGATGTGTCCGTCCGCCGCCCACCCTGCTCCGATAACTCCGATTCGAAACGCCTTGCCGTCCGCCATGTTTCGTCCTCCGTGTTGCGCAAGTCGCATCATGCTTGGTATGGGAGAAGGAGTCAAGCGCGCCCCGCTTCATCCGCTCTTCTCTTTGCGCCTCCGTTTCGGATAGAATATGGGCGTCTGCAACCGCTCACACAGCGAAAGGAAACCATGAAACAGCTGACGCTCGACGGATTTTACACATGGTCAATCTTCAGCGAAATGCGCCAGATCGACTTCAACGGGCATCTATGGACGCGCCCGCAAGGCAACATACTCATTGACCCCGTTCCGATGTCGGACGCCGATCTGAAGCGTCTTAAACAGCTGGGGGGCGTCAGCCTGATCGTGATCACCAACCGAGACCATGAGCGCGAAGCGGACGCCTTCCGCAAGCGGTTCGGGGCTGCGGTTGCCGCGCATGAAGCGGACGCGCCGCTGCTCTCCATGCAGGTCGAACGAACGATCGCGGACGGGGAAGAGATTGAGTCGGGGATGCGCGCCGTGCGCCTTGAAGAAGGCAAAAGCCCTGGAGAGATCGCCCTGTACTTTCCTGAACACAACGCCGTTCTTGCAGGCGATCTGATCGCCGGCGAGCCGATGGGGCGGCTGTCCATGCTGCCGGACGAAAAGCTGGCAAACCCCGCCAAGGCGGCGCTGGAGCTGCGCAAGATCTTGCGCCTTCAGCCGGACGTTATCCTTGTTGGAGACGGCCATTCCATCTTTCATGACGCGAGCCGCCGCCTTGTCGAATGTCTCCAAAGCCGTTCCGATATTTACATCAACCGAATCAACATGGACGAACTGGAGGAGGGGTTCACGGCGGAGATTGGACATCTTATCGGGGCGCAGAATCTAGGTTATATGCTGTGGCGGCTGGAGCCTGGGCAGTTCAATTGCCCCTTCCATTTTCATCACTTCGACGAAGAGGCGGCAATCGTGATGGAGGGCGAATGCCTCATGCGAACCGACCGCGGCGAATTCATGATACGCAAAGGCGACTTCATTGCCTTCCCGCCTGGACGCAGCGGCGCGCATCAGTTCATCAACAAAGGCTCGGAGCGGTGCGTTCTCTTTCTGCTGGGCGAAGAGCATCCGCATATGGTGTGCGAATACCCCGACTCCGAGAAGATTGTCGCGCGCCCCATCCATGGGGCCTTCCGAAAGAAGGACGCTGTCGGCTACTGGGACGGCGAGGAGCGGAGACAATGACGCGCGCCATGCCTCCGTTCATTGCGGAGGGGGAGCTGTTCCGCCCTTGGGAATGTTAATCTGCCGAGGCGGCCGCAGCTTCTAAACGCGAGGGCCAGCGCGCGCGCAGGCGTTCGCGGAACTGCGCTGCGTCGTCCGCGATAGCATAAAGCGCGGGGACGAGAAACAATGTCATGAATGTTGCCGACGAAAGCCCCCATACGATCGTGTTCGCCAGCGGCGCCCATACCTCCGACCCGCCGCCGATCCCCAGAGCCATCGGCAGAAGCCCCGCAATCGTCGTGATGGAGGTCAACAGCACCGGACGAAGCCGCAAAGCGCCGCCCTTCAACACGGCGCGCCACCGCCCCGCCCCGTTCGAACGCCGCTTGTTGATGAAGTCGATCAGCACAATCGAATCATTCACCACAATGCCCGCCAACGCGACGATCCCGTAGAGCGTCATGAGGCTGAACGGCGCCCGAATCGCAATCAGCCCGACCACCGCCCCGACAAACGCAAACGGTATCGTGAAGAGGATGATGAAAGGCTGTATGAGCGACTTGAACTGCGCTGTCAGCAGCAGGAAAATGATGAAAACGCCCAGCGCAAACAGCCCGGCAAGGCTGTTGAAGGCGTCCCTGAACTCCGCAAACTCGCCCCGAAAATCGAGCCGATACCCAGGGTACCGCTTGCTGAGATTCGCAAATCTGTTCTCCATCTCCCTGTTCACCGCCACAGCGGACGCGATCGTCGGGTCGACCTCCGCAAAGACGGAAATGGAGCGTTCATATTCAAAACGGAGAATGTCCGAATAGCCGCGCCCCGTCTCAAAGGCCGCCGTCTCGCGCAGCGGCAGCGAACCGCCTCCAGGCGCCGCAATGCGCAAGTTCTTGATGCGCTCCAGAGGCGACTCCGCGCCGCCCTTCACCTTCACAATCACATCCACATCGTCGTTGCCGTCGCGGATGGCGGTCGCGGTCGTTCCGTTGACGGCGGTGCGCACAAACATGGCGATCTGCGCCGCGTCCAGCCCGTGCATCCGCGCCCGTTCGTCGTTCACTTTGATGCGCAGCTCTTCCTTGCCGGGCGAAAAGTTGTCCCCGATGTCGTACACGCCTGGCATGGTCGCCAGCTCCCCCTTCAGCTCTTCCACCAGTTCCTGCAGACGCTCCAGATCGGGACCTTTCACCTTCACCTCTACCGGTTTCCCGGTCGGCGGGCCGCCCTCGTCCATCGTGAACCGTATCATTTCATAACCGGTCAAACGACTGCAGCGCATGCGCATATCGGCGAGAATCTCTGGAATGGAGCGGCTCTCTTTTGACCCGTCCGGTATATCGACCAGAACCTGCCCATACCGGTCGCCGACGCGCGTGCCTTCGTCGTCCAGCAGCATCCCCGCCGTTGAGACGACCGCCGAGACGTCCGTATCGGGGAGCTCCATTGCGATCTTTTCAATCTCGCTCAGCATCTCGTCGGTCGTTTCAAGGCTTGTGCCAAGCGGCATCCAGACGCGCACATAGAAGCGGGAGAGCGGGTCGCCCTCAAACATTTCCACGCCGACCAGCGGCACTAAAAATGCGCTGCCGACCGCAATCAACAAGAACAGCGCCACCGCCAGATACCGCCGCTGGACCACCCGCCGCAGCAGACGCAGATACTGAAACCGAATTGTGCGGAACCAGCGGTTGTCAGCCCTAGCGCCCTTGGCGCGCGGCTTCGTCCAGTCCATGACATGCGCGGGCAGAATCAAAAACGCCTCAAAGTTGGACGCGACCAGCGCCAGCGTCACCACAAGCGGAATGATGCGCATAAACGCGCCCATGATGCCCGGCATGAGCATCAACGGCAAAAACGCTGCGATGGTCGTCAGCGTCGCCGCCAGCACCGGCTGAAACACCTCGCCGACGCCGTCAATGACTGCCTGCGCCTTCGACTTGTCCATCTGTAGATGGCGGACGCAGTTTTCCGCGATGACGATCGCATGGTCAACGATCATTCCCAAGACCAGCACCAGCCCAAACAGCGCGTTTCCGTCCAACGACCGACCCGTCGCGCGCATAAAGATAAAGGTGACGGCGAAGGTGACCGGCATGCCGACGACGACCGCCAGCGCCGCCCGCCAGCCGATAAACAGCCAGAGCGCCAGCGTCACAAAGACGATTCCGAAGACGGCGTTCGACTGCAGCTTGTCGATGATATCGATGATATATTCGGAGGAGTCGTTCACTAAATTCAGGCGCGCGCCTGGGACAAGCCGCTCCGCCTCGTATCGGGCGGTCAACTCGCGCACATCGTCCACGACGTCAATGGTGCTGGCGCCGCGTTTTTTGGCGACATTGATCGTGATGCATGGCTCTCCGTCGAGGCGGGAGATCATGCGCGCTTTTTCAAAGGCGTCCGTCACCTCGGCGACGTCGCCGACGCGCACCTGCCGCCCCGACGGGCCGGTTCGGATGATGACTTGGCGCACCTCTTCCGGCGCGTTGATCTTGCCAAGGGTGCGGACAAGAAATTCGCCGCGCCCGCCGGGGCGCAGCTCCCCGCCCGGCACGTTCAAATTACGCGCCGCCAGCGCCTGAACGACGCTCTGAAAACCGATGCCGAGGCTGTTCATCGCGTCCGGATCCGCCTCGACCCAGATCTCCCGCTCGCGCATTCCGACAGCGGTCAATTGCCCCACGTCGTCGTTTTGCTCGTATAGGTCCATCAGATCCTCGGCGATCTGATTCATGACAGGCTCCGGCAGCTGCCCGCTCACCGCGACGCTCACGACGGGCCACCAGTCCTGCGTGTCCAGCTTGCGGATGTCCGGATCTTCGGCGCCGTCTGGAACCTCCGCGGCGCGTATGTTCGTTTGAAGGTCTTGAAAACGCTTGTCAAAATCGTCGCGCGACATGTTTTGGGCGAATTTGACGCTGATAAAACTCAGCCCCTCGCTGGAGGTGGAGGTGACCATGTTGACGTCGCTCACCTCGCGTATCGCCTCTTCCATCGGTATCGTGACAAGCTGCTCCACCTCAATGGGCGCGGCGCCGGGGTACGGCGTTGTCACAAACGCCCAGTTGAAGTTAATGTCGGGGGACGCCTCGCGCGGCAGCACAAGAAACGCATACGCCCCCAAAAGTAGAATCGTCGCCATCGCAAGGTTGATGAGCAGCACGTTTTTGACGGAAAAGCGCGCCAGCCTCATGGCTTCGACCGCCAATCGTCCACGCTGCGCACAATCTGAATAAAGTCGCCGTCCCGCAGGCTTCTCTGCCCGATGAACACAATCGCCTCTCCCGGCTGAACGCCCGACAAGATCTCCACCGCGTTTCCGAACGTCAAGCCCACCTCCACCTGAGTCAAATGAGCGCGCCCGTTCCGCGCGACAAAGAGGCTGTTCTCCGTCACAAGCGCGTCGCGCGGCGCCAAGACAGCGTCCGCGCGCGTTTCAATATCGATCGCCGCCCGCGCGAACATCCCAGGCTTCACCGCTCCGCCTGGGTTATCCAGGGCAATCTCCACGGTCGCCGTCCGCGTCTGCGGATCGACGGAAGGGCTGACCGACGCGACGACGCCCTCAACCGGCTCCGCCAGCGCCGACAGATACGCGCGCGCTTTCAAACCAGGCTTCACCCAGGCGATGTCCGCTTCCAGTATCGGCACGGACGCCGCCACCGCGTCTTGATCATGAATCTCAAACAATGGCTGCTGAGGCGACGCGCGCCCGCCCAGGTCCAGCATGCGTTTGGAAACGACGCCGCCGATGGGCGCGCGCACGGAGGCGTCGCGGACTCTTTTTTCGGCTAAATCGGAGGCGGCTTGGGCTTGCGCTAGAGCCGCCTTCGCCGCCGCAATCTCCGCCCGCCACGATTCAGCGTCCACGCTTGCCTGCGCTGTCAAAAGAGCCGCGTTTGCCTGATCAACCTGCGCCTGCGCCATCGCGGCGTCCTTCTCCCATGTCTGCGTCTCCAGCTGCGCCTGCGCCAGTCGAAGCGCCGCTTCTGCCTGATCAACCTGCGCCTCCAGCGCGGAGATGTCCTCCTCCCGAGCGCCCTTCTGCGCAAGAACCCAGCCCTGCTCCGCCGCGTCAAATTGCGCCTGCGCCGCGTCCAGCTGCGCCGTCGACAGATCAAACGTCTGCAGGCTCACCGCCCCGCCTTCAAACAACGCCTTGACGCGCTGCCGTTCGCTTTCGGCGCTTGTCAACGCCGAGCGCGCCTGATTCCGCGCCGCCAGCGCCTGCAGTTTCTCCTCCTCGCGCAAACCTGATTTCAGCTTCGTCAGGTTCGCCCGCAGAGCTTCCAGTCCCGCCTGCGCCTGCTCCGTCTGGGCGCGGGCGCGCGTTTCGCTGATATCCTCCACCTGCGCCAGCGCCGCCCGCGCCAGCGCCGCCCCCGCTTCCGCCTGCTTCAACCGCGCCAGCGTCGCCGTCTTCGCCAGCTTCTGCGCCTGAGCATACGCCGCAGACGCCGCCTCCAAAGACGCCTTCGCTTGAACAGCCGCAATCTTCAGCTCCTCATGCTCAATGACCGCGAGAACATCCCCTTTTTGAACGCGGTCGCCCTCTTCCGCCGGCATCTCCACAATGACGCCCTGCGCCTTTGGAAACACCGCCGCATGCGCTCCCGCTTCCACCTCGCCGGACGCCTCAATTTGGCGGAGAACTTCGCCCAGCGACGCGAACGCCGCATGCGCAGGGCGCAGCTCCCGCTCCGCCGTCTCCGGCGGAGCGACGGCGATGAGCTGCTTGAAGGCGGCGATGGAGCGTTCATACTGCTTTAACTGCGCATACGCCTCGCCCAGCTGATACAGCGCCTCGCGCATATTCGGATCCGCCTCAACCGCCTTCTGAAACATCGAGACGGCCGCCTCTACATCGCTGCGTTTAAGGTTCAGATTCCCTAGGTTATAATGCGCTTCAGCGAAGTCCGGCTCTATCGCTAAGGCGCGCTGAAACGCCGCCTCCGCTTCGTCCAGCTTCCCATCCCGCATGAGAGCCGCCCCGATCGAGTTGAACGACGCGCCATAATCGAGCGAGAAACGGATCGTTTCGACGCCGGACGCGCGCCGTATGCGGTATTCTAGCCTGTCCGCCTCCAGCGCCTGCTGCAGCGCCTCCTCATATTCCGCCGCCGACTTCGTCTCAATGCCGTTCACCGAGAGGATCAAATCGCCGCTTTTGAAACCCGCTTTTTCCGCGATGTGATGCGCATGAACGGCGGAAACGACCGCCCCCTTCGCCCCCTGTTCAAGATGCGGCAGGGCGCGGTAATCAGCCGGGTCTGCGTCGCGCGTCGACAAGCCGACCGCCGACTGACGCGCAATCTCCGACTCCGACGGCCCCTGCGGCCGCGTCAGAGCGCGGAAGATGAAAAACGCCGCGACCGCTGCCGCGACTGCAATAACAGCAATTTTTCGCATAACTACCTCTCGAAAAAGATCTGCGTCATGACGCGCAATTCATGCGACATGCGATCACGCATGAACATTATAGCCTGAAGGGAAGTTGGTCAAACGCGCTCGCCTTTGATATTTGTTGGCGCATGGAGGCAAACGGAGGCGGAGGCGCTAGACCGCTTACGGCGGCTCATATGTTTTAAGAGCCGTTTATTTTGTCAACCGCTCCTCCAACTTCCGCCGTATGCGGTTCAAGGCGGCTGTCGGCTTGCGCATGTCATGCTCCCACACGCGCAGCACAGACCAGCCTTTACGCCGCAGCGCCGCTCGGTTTCGGCGGTCGCGCCGCATGTTCCGGTCGATTTTGGCGTTCCAGTACTCCTGGTTGCTGCTCGGCCGGCGCAGATGTTTTGGGCAGCCATGCCAAAAGCAGCTGTCGATGAACAACGCGATCTTCGCCTCTTTAAAAATTGCGTCCGGGTTGCCCGGCATTCGCTCAGGGTGCGTCTCAAAACCGGCGATGCCCGCTTCGCGCATGAGCTGAAAGAATCGCCGCTCTAGGCTTGTGCCGCGGCTCTTCACAGCGCGCATGATCTCGGAGCGCCGCTCTGGGCTGACATGATCCAAGAGCAGATTCCTTTCAGCTCATGCGTTCAGAAGAGGCTTATTCGGCTCCCATCTCTTCCGACATTTCGCCGCCTTCCGACGCCTCTTCCTCATTCGACGTATCCATTTCGTCGGGAAGCTGCTCAGGGGCAGGCTGAAAGATGCCGTCCTGGACGACTGCGACATACGCCTTCTTCGGGCAGTCGCCATGCTCGTCAAAGTAGGTGAGGCCCGTCACGCCTTCAAACGCATCCTCAGGCGACATGATCGACGCGAAATGGTCTCTGATAGCGGTTCGGTCGGTTCCAACCTTCTGGATCGCATCCGCGACCATGTTGACCGCGTCGTAGGTGAGCGCCGCCCAGGTGTCGGGGTCCTCATTATACTTTGCCTGAAACGCTTTCAGGAAGTCTTGCGCTATTTTTCCGCCGACGTCGGGATGGACGATAAACGGCGTCGTCAGGAGCATTCCCTCCACCGCATCTTCGCCGAGGTTGATGAGTTCAGGCGAATACAGCCCGTCCGCCCCCAGGAACGGTATGTTGATGTTCTTGTCCATTGCCTGTTTGGCGATAGCGGCACCCTCATTGTAGAGGCCGGAGATGAAGATGATGTCGGCGTTCCTTGCCTCCACCTTGTCCAGCGCGACCGCGTAGTCGAGCGTCACCTCGCGCGTGTACGATTCATTGACGACGATTTCGAGACCGATCTTCCTCGCTTCTGCGGCAAACGCATCTCGGAGGCCCAGCCCGTAATCGTCGTCGTCGTAAAAGACCGCCGCGGAGTCATGCCCAAGCACATTCTTGATATACCGGGCGACGGAGATGCCCTGGTACCCGTCATGGTATAGATTTCGGAATGTCCACTCGGACAATCGGCAGATGTCGATGTTGGTTGAGCCTGGGGAGAACTGCAGTATTCCCGCCTGCTTGTAGATCTCTCTTCCGGCGGCGGAGCATGTGGAGTTGAAGTGTCCGACGACAGCGACAATGGAGTTGTCGTTCGCCAGCCGGTTGGCGACCGTCGTCGCTTGGCTGTCTTTTCCTTCGTCGTCTTCGATTCGGAATTCAATCATGCGTCCGTTGATACCGCCGGCGTCGTTGATCTGATCGCGCGCGAGTTCGGCGCCCATCTTGATCTGCCTCCCGAAAGCGGCGGCGCTTCCAGTGACCGGACACGCGATGCCGATCCGAATGGGGTCTGTCGTAGAGGAGGAGACGCCCTCTTTCGATGACGGTTCCTTGCTCTCGTCTTTAGAGCCGCATCCCAATGCGAACACGGCTGCCGCCGCTAAAAGAGCAATCCAGTGAGATTTTTTCAACGTCCTTGTCCCTTCAATGTGAGTCGATGAACGATGGCAACTGCCCATATTATACATGCATTGCCGCTGTCGGTGAATCGCGCAACCTTCTCCTCAAAGACAGCGTCCTAATTGTCCGACATTCCCTCAGGATGCATTCAAAGAGGCTTATTCGGCCCCATTCTCTTCCGACGCCTCTTCCTCTTTCGGCGTTTCCATTTCGTCGGGGAGCTGTTCAGGGGCTGGCTCAAACGCGCCGTTCTGGACGACTGCGACATACGCCTTCTTCGGGCAGTCGCCATGTTCGTCAAAGTACGTGAGACCTGTCACGCCTTCAAACGCTTCCTCAGGCGACATGATCGACGCGAAATGGTCTCTGACGGCAGTCCGGTCGGTTCCAACCTTCTGGATCGTATCTGCGACCATTTTGACCGCGTCATAGGCGAGCGCCGCCCAGGTGTCTGGGTCGCTGTTGTACTTTTCTTGGAACGCTTTCAGGAAGTCCTGCGCCAGTTCTCCGCCGATGGCGGGATGGACGATAAACGGCGTCGTCAGGAGCATTCCTTCCACAGCTTCCTCGCCGAGACTGATGAGTTCAGGCGAATACAGCGCGTCCCCGCCCAGGAACGGTATGTCGATGTTCTTGTCCCTAGACTGTCTGGCGATGGTGGCTGCCTCGCTGTAGAGGCCTGCAATGAAGACGATGCCGGGGTTCTTCGCCAGCATCTTATTCAGCGGGACCGTGTAGTCGCGCGTCTGTTCGCGTATATACGGCTCAACGCCAACGATTTCGAGACCGATTTTCTCCGCTTCTTCGACAAACGCATCTCCTAACCCTCGCCCGTAATCGTCGTTCTCGTAAAAGACCGCCGCGGAATCATGCCCAAGCACATTCTTGATATACCGGGCGACGGAAATGCCTTGGTATCCGTCATGGTACAGATTTCGGAATGTCCACTCGGACAATCGGCAGATGTTGATGTTGGTTGAGCCGGGGGAGAACTGCAGTATTTCCGCCTGCTTGTAGATCTCTCTTCCGGCGGCGGAGCAGGCGGAGTTGTAGTGTCCGACGACAGCGACAATGGAGTTGTTGTCCGCCAGCCGCTTGGCTGCGGCCGCCGCTTGGCTGCTTTCTCCTTCGTCGTCTTCAATTTGGAGTTCAAGATCGCGTCCGTTGATGCCGCCAGCGGCGTTGATCTGGTCGCGCGCGAGCTCGGCGCCCATCTTGATCTGCTCCCCGAAGGCGGCGGCGGTTCCGGTGATCGGACACGCAACGCCGATCCGAACGGCGTCTTTTTTAGAGTCGCATCCCAATGCGAACAGGGCTGCCGCCGCCAATAGAGCAATCCAGCGCGATTTTCTGAACATCTTTCCTCCCTTCAATCTGAGTTGATGGACAATGTCAACTCCCGCGTTATTGTATACGCTTTGCCGCTTATTGACTATACCCGTTCCGACCGTCCCCTTAAAAAGTTGGACACGCCCAATTGAGCGCGGGCAGCATGTCCCGCTAAAGCGTCAACATTGGGAAGCCGCTTGCCCCCTGACCATATAGGCGCTTTAATAAGGTTATGTCTGATCATTGACGCTGCTCACTTCAACTCAGAAGGCGAAACCCTATGTTGAGACATTGCGCCTTGATTGCCGCCGCCCTATGCATACTCGGATGCGCGCGTCACGAGGTCGTCCGAAAAGCGGACTGGGAAACCGACTTCCGAGCCCTCTCCTTCGTCGACGCCAAACGCGGATGGTTCGTCGGATCCGGCGGCATGATCGCCCACACCTCCGACGGCGGGCAGACCTGGGAACGGCAAGAAAGCGGCGTCAACCTAGAACTGTACGACATCCATTTTTACGACAAGCTGCGCGGATTCGCTGTCGGCGAACTCGGAACCGTTGTGTACACAACGGACGGCGGAAAGCAATGGAAGCGGGCAAACTTTCCGTCGCGGGCGATCCTGCGCGGCGCCCATTACACCGACCGAAACACCGTTCATGCCGTCGGCGAATCATGGGATATTTACGCCAGCGAAACAGCGGGCGAAGAGTGGGCGAGCGTCTCCAGCGGCGCCGAATATCCGCTCAACGACGCCGAATTCGTCACGAAACAGATCGGATACGCCATGGGCGATATGGAGGTTCTGCTGAAAACGCTGGACGGCGGACAGTCCTGGAAGACGCTCACAACCCGCTACGAAGGCATGGAAGGACGGCTTCTCAACAACTACCACCGCGCCGATTTCTACAACGAGAGGGTCGGCTGGGTCTGCGGAACGGACGGCTCCATTTTCAAGACGGTCAACGGCGGCGGCAGCTGGGAACTCCAAGACAGCCGAATTCCGTTCACCGACCATGTGCGTTTCTCGGTGAACGGCATCGACTTCTGGGACGACAGGAACGGCGCAGCCGTCGCAAGCGGCGGGCATATCACCCAAACCGACGACGGCGGCGACACATGGACGCTCCGCAACAGCGGCTATCAAACAAACCTGACCGACATTCAATTCGTCTCGAAAAATGAAGCGTGGGTATGCGGATGGTACGGCGTCATTCTCCACTCTGAAGACGGCGGAAAAACGTGGAACACGGTCAGCGGAGCCGTCACGGCGCACCATCTTGAATCGGTCGAATTTATCTCGGACGAACGCGCGATCGCTGTCGGAACGGGCGGGACGCTTCTCACTTCCGAAGACGGCGGAAAAACATGGATTGAGCAGAAAACGGGGCAGGTCGACACGCTCAAAAGCGTCGCCTTCATCGACGAACTGCGCGGATGGGCGGTCGGCGAACGCGGCATCGTTATGCACACCGAAGACGGCGGAAAAACATGGCGCTACCAGACAGGCGGCATGGGATTCCAGCTGAACGGAGTATTTTTTCTGGACGCGAACCGCGGATGGGCGGTCGGCGATCTCGGCACGATCATCTACACCAAAGACGGCGGGCGCAACTGGGTTCATCAGAAGCCGTTCGATTTTCAGATGCTCACCGCCGTTTTCTTCCTTGACCAAAACGATGGCTGGATCGTCGGATGGCCGGGCATTGTTTACCGCACCCAGGACGGCGGGTTGACCTGGGAACGGCAAGACAGCGGCACCTTCAACGAACTCTACGGACTGCATTTTGTGAACCGCGATCTCGGATGGATCGTCGGGCAAGAGGGCGAAATACTGCACACTAAAGACGGCGGCGAAACATGGGCGTTTCAATTCAGCGGGACGCTCACAAACCTGAACCGCGTCTTCTTTCTGAACGAGTATTGGGGGATGGCGATCGGGGACGACGGCATGCTTCTGACAACCGTCAACGGCGGCGAGACATGGGTTCAAACCGAGAGCGGCTCCGAAAACGATCTGCTCGATTTTGCGATCTCCTCCGAGGGCGTCGTCGCGGTCGGGCAGGGCGGAATCGTCATCCGCTACACGCCTGACATCAAACCAGACCAGGGGTCGCTGGACGATGTGATCGCTCAGACGCGCCCGACCGTTGAAGAGCCGCCGCGCGTTCCTGAAGTGGAAGCGGGCTGGGAAGTTGTCCGCGTCAGCGCATGGCCGACCCAGTTTCTGGACGTCGCCTTCGCCAATGAGATGCGCGGCGCCGCTGTCGGCTTGAACGGCATGATCGCCTTGACGAACGACGGCGGAGAGACCTGGGAGCCGCGCGAATCAGGCGTACAAAACCGCTTGACCCGCGTCGCTTTTGCGGACGATATGCATGGCTGGGCGATCGGCGGCGAAGGAACGATACTCGCCACAAAAGACGGCGGCGAAACATGGGAGTATCAAAACTCCTCTGCGCGCCAGCGTTTCACCGATCTGTTTGTTCTAGACGCGCAGCATGCCTGGATCAGCGCGGGGCATGGGACGATCCTGCGCACAAGCGACGGCGGACAAACATGGCTCCACAAGGACACCGCGGCGACAAACGCGGCGGTGCGAACCCTCTTTTTCGTCTCGCCGACGCATGGATGGGCGGTCGCCCCGCAGCGGGGCGAGGGCGGCTTCATTCTCCACACGCGCGACGGCGGAGAAACCTGGGCGATACAGGCGAAACCTGAGCAGACGCCGGCGGCTATTCTCTTCTTTAGCCCAACGAACGGAATGACAATCTCATCCAGCGGACAGACGCTCGTGACAAAGGACGGAGAGACCTGGGAGTCGGGCGGCCAGCGGCGCCTGCTCGGCATGCAGAAGGCGCGCGTCTTGGATGGACAAACGGCATGGGCGGCGCAGCGTCAGGGGCGCGCGTATTTCACGCAGGACGGAGGGCAGAGCTGGTCGCCCGCCGGCTCGCAGCGTTTTGCGTCCACCTATTTTCTGTCGCTGTCGCAGGGCTGGGCGGCAGAAGGCGGCCGCCTGTATAGAACGACGGATGGGGGCGCGTCATGGGATCCGCTTGTCGAAAGCTCGCCGCAGGCTCTCGGCGCGGGTCGGTTTCTGTCGATGGACGAGGGATGGGCGGCAGGCGAGGAGGGGCTGATTCTCCACACGGCCGACGGCGGACAAACCTGGACAGAGCAGAAAAGCGGCGGTCCCGACATCATCGCCATGCACTGGGCAAGCAAAGGGCGCGGTTTTGGATGGGCGTTGGACGCCGGCGGATCGCATCTCTTCACCGAAGACGGCTCCAGATGGGCGCCGTTGGAATCGGAGTCGCTGCCGGGGCGCATCCGGCTGAACAGCGGGTTCATGTCAGGCTTCGGCGAAACATGGGCGGTCGGGCGAGGCGGCGTCATCGTCCATAACCCGGACGGCGGACCCGAATGGGAACGGCAGATGAAAGGCGAAGGGTACGACCTGCGCTCCGTTCATCTTGACCGGTTCGGCTACGGCTGGATCGCAGGTTCGCGCGGCATTCTGCTGCACAGCTCCTCCGGCGGAATGCGCTGGCGAGACCAGGAAAGCGGCACGGCGTACTCATTGAGCAGCGTTTGCGCGGCGTCGCCCCGCGTCGGGTGGGCGGTCGGTCAATACGGCATCATTCTGCGGACGGAAGACATCGGCGCCACATGGACAAAGCAGAAGAGCGGCCTCTCAAGCGACCTGAACTGGGTCGAGGCGCTGTCGGAGAAGGAGGCGTATGCGGTCGGAAACGAGGGCGTCATTCTTCACACAACGGACGGCGGAGAGACATGGCGAAAGCTGCGTTCGCCTGTGAAATACGCCCTGCGCTTCTTAGCCGTGTCGGAGGACGGCGCGGCGCTCTGGGCTTTGGGCGAATGGGGTCTCATTTTGAAGGCTCCGCGCCCCCCAGCCTCATAACGCGGGCAGCCACCGCATGGGAGACCGCTATCCCTGCGCAGCGCAGACGGGAATCTTAAGAGGGTCCGTCAACTGCAAATGCCCGTTCATTTGCGGAGAATGGACCAACCGCCTCCCGCGTCCATCCGCGCTTCGATATTTCCAATCTCAACCGCGTATTCGCCCGATTCGGATAGAGAGGTTTTAATCTGCGCAGCGGCTTCTTCGCCCGCCGCATCCCCGCAGAACGGAACGAAGACGCTCAGAAAGCGCGCCGTTTCTTCAGCTTTCACAGAGCGGCAGGCGAAAGCGGCGAAGTTGCGGCCGCCGATGTCTTGCGAAACGGTCTGCTGAACGGAGCCGTACCGGTTGCCCGCGTCTGGATGAAAATAAAGCGCGACCCGTTGAGGCTCGGTCTGCCACCATGCTTGATCCAACGCCGGCGCAGAGAACCAGTTCGCCTCCTGCGCGCCTGTTGTCATGCGTTCTTCCGCCGCGAGATGCCATACAGGTCCCGCCTGATACGCTTCTCCAAGCGACGCGCCTGGGATGTACTCATCCGCGACGATGAGCGCGCCTTCCGTTGTGAGAATCGCGCGGCGCGTCCATCGGCTGTCGACGCCGTAGAAGCTGTTGAATGCGAAATGTCCGTAGGCGTCGCCGTCCGAGTTGTTTTCTGCCGTAGGGGAATCGGCGTCCAGCTGAATCTGCCCCATGCGCATCGGATCGCGCCCGTCGCCTTTGCGGTTCGGATGATGCGGAAACGCATGCCGCTTGTGGACGGCGACCAGCAGGTCGAGACTCGATTCGCCCGCCCCGCCGCCGCGCAGAACATCGCCTGAATAGACATTGTTGTACTTGCCGGAGCAGTGGAGAAACTTGGCTCCGTTTGCAGCGTATTCATATAAAAAGCCGCCTAGGTTGTCGAGATGCGCCTCTTTTTTATCGTATAGAAAAAAGGAGGCGAAGGGCGCGCCCGGCTCTCGACTAGAGCTCAAATAAAGCCGCTCCGGTACGTTCCGCTTGCCGGGGCTGAGCATGCCGACGCAGGAGCCTCCAGAAGGCGCGCGCGGATGAATTCCGCGGTCGGCGAACCATCCAAAAGCACAGCGGTATGCGGCTTCATAGTCGCGCGGCGCGTCTCCGTCGGGCGGACGTCCGCCCAAAGAAACCTGCTCCGCCGCCCAAAGATATTCAGGCTTTTCAAAGTGACGCGCCATGCGCCGCCAAAAATGCGCGTCCCGCCCGGAGGTCTCCACCTCGTAATAGCCGACATTCCAAGGGTCCTCATAAACAGCGGACAGCTCTTTCCGCGTCGGAGAGCCGCAATTCGGATTGCCGCGAACGCCCGCGCGCACAAAACCGAGGCAACGATCGCCGATCGTCTGAATCAGCGCGCGGTCGGAGTCGATGCGCCTCGTCGCTTCGGCGATGTCCAGCATGCCATGCAGGAAGATGGGACCGTACGGGTAGTAATTCCATTCTTTCCAGTCGCCGAAATCGGACAGATGCTGCCAGATGCGGTCGATCCATGCGCCCGCTTCGTCCGCTTGAGGCGCGTCAGGAAACAGCTTGAGCGCCAAAGCGACGCCGCCCGCGTTTCCATAAGAATGGTTGTTGGCGGCTTGCGTTTTCGCTGTAAAGTCGATAAACCGCTTCTCCAGGCTCTGATAGACGAGCCGTTGGAACCGCTCTTGGTCGCTGTCGGAAAGCGCGCCTTGGTTCGCCAGCTCCTCATAGACGCGCATGCGGGCGGCGCCGCCCCATCCGCCATGGTATCCGCCGCCATGGATATCTCGGCGGAGAATGCGCCCGTCCTGGTCAATGATCTCTTCCCGGCGCGTTCCCGTCCGCGTCGTGAAGTAGAGATACATATGATCGCCTTCGCTCTTCGCTTCCAGCTTCTCATGCCAGTCCAGAATGAGCGCGCGGAAAGCCGCCTCCAGCTGTTGAAAGGCGGCGCGGTCTTCCCGTCCGCCCTCCGCATAACGGTAGCGCAGGCGGTCCCAAACCCACCAGCCGCGCGAAAAGGAGTATCGATCTCGGCTCGCCAGCTCTTTGCGCAGCGATTCCGCTGGATTCGCCTTAGGCTTTTCCATCGCGCTCCTTCAAATACTCTCCCAAATTACGATGTCAACGCGCGGCTCGCATAGATCCCCAGCGCCGCCGCGCCTAGACATGCGCCCACATTCAACGCCGCGTTCAACAAAAACGCCGCCCAGCGCCCGCTTTCCCACAGCAGCATCGACTCATAACTAAAAGCGGAAAAGGTGGTGAACGAACCTAAAAAACCGACCGCAACGCCCAAACGCAGAGACTCTTTTGTTAAAAATGCCGCGCAAAAACCGAGCGCCAACGATCCAAGAACATTCACCGTCAGCGTTCCAAACGGAAATTGCGCCGTCCAGCCGCGCGCCCAGACCGACACAAGATAACGGCACGCCGCGCCCAAAAAACCGCCGATCCCTACATAGAACAGATCGCGCATCGCCGCTCCAAACGCCGACATTAGCGCTTTAGTTGGGACATGTCGACATGCGAACGCGGACGTCGCCTGTTGGACTCTGGATTCCCGCTTTCGCGGGAATGACGGCCTGGTTGGCGGCGCCTTTTTCCTATAAATAGAGCGATCATTCGTTCAAATGTCCCAACTTTACGCATGAGATCGGTCCAAACGGCATTTGACAAAACAGCCCGCATGCGCCATAATATCAGAGAAGCCGCATGCATACAAGACCAAGGAGACGACATGGCGAATGACGACTGGGCAAGCCTGTTCGACGGGGAAACGCTGAACGGATGGAGCGCGACCGGCAACCCCGACGCATGGACGGTTGAAGACGGAACAATCGCCTGCCTCGCCCAGAGAGGCGGATATCTCCACACCGAGAAAGCGTACGAAAATTACGAACTGCGCATCGACTGGAAGATCGCTCCTGGCTGCAACAGCGGCATCTTTTTTCAATGGTCAAACCTGAACGATCCGGTCCATACAGGCTTAGAGATGCAGATACTGGACACCCCTGGCGACCGCCGCGTCGGGACGCGCGACTGCGGAGCGCTCTACGAGCTGGTCCCTCCCCAAAAACAGATGATGAAACCCGCCGGCGAATGGAACTCAACAACGATCGTCTGCGACGGCGCCAATATCCGCATTGACATGAACGGCGAGACCGTCGTTGAGGCGGACATCTCCCGCTGGACGAAGCCGCATGAAAACCCGGACGGCAGCCGTACAAAATTTAAAAACGCATGGGCGGATCTTCCCCGCAAAGGCTATATTGGGCTTCAAGATCATGGTGGAAAGGTATGGTTTAAAAATATCAAAATACGCAAATTTTAAGGCGCTTCTGGCAGCTTTCCTCTTTGTCGCGGCGACAGCGCAGGCGGACGGGCTGCTCGCGCCGATGGACGACAAGCAGACAGACCATCTGAAAGCGTACGGGCTGGCTTACTGGACGCTTCAGGAGCCGAGGTCTTACAGGGCGGAGTGGCTGCTGAATTACCGCGGCGGCTCTTTTTTATTGGAGGACCGGCCCGATGTGCGCAGCTGGGCGTTGTCGCGCGGCGTCGCCGTGGAGCCTGTCACGGACGCGCAGATACGCGCGATCAAAACCGTCATGGCGGACGGCAACATGGATGTTGTCACGCTGGAAAAAGCTCCGAAGATAGCGGTCTACGCCCCGCCGGACGACTCTCACTTTGAAGACCCGTGGGACGACGCCGTCAAGATGGCGCTCGAATACGCCGAGATACCCTACGACACGGTCTGGGATGAGCAGGTTGTGCGCGGCGAAGTGAATATCGAAACGTACGACTGGCTCCATCTGCACCATGAGGATTTTACGGGGCAGCACGGAAAATTCTACGGTGCCTACCGCAGCGTGTTCTGGTACCAGCAGCGAACCGCGCTCTTTCAAGAAGAGGCGAAACGCCTGGGCTTCGAACGGGTCGCGGAAGCGAAGGGGAAGGTCGCCGCAGAGATACGGAAGTACATCGCGTCCGGCGGGTTCGTCTTCGCCATGTGTTCCGCGCCGGAAACGCTTGACATCGCGCTCGCCTCCGAAGAAGGCAAGGTCGACATTGTCGCGCCGGAGATTGACGGGTCGCCCATCGACTCGAGTTTCGCGCAGAAGCTGGACTACAACGAAACGCTTGCGTTTGAAAACTTCAAGCTTCTCCCGGACCCGCTCTTGTATGAGTTCTCCGACATTGACAACTCTGATCCGGATCTATACGGCGATACGGGGACGGAGAATTTCACCCTGTTTGAATTTTCCGCCAAATACGATCCGATCCCGACGATGTTGACGCAGTGCCATGTGTCGCGGGTGCGCGGTTTTCTGGGGCAGACCACCTCGTTTCGGCGCAGCCTGCTCAAAAACTCCGTCACGATCTTGGGCGATATGCGCGGAACCGACTATGTGAAGTACATCCACGGGAAATTCGGCAAGGGGTTCTTTACCTACCTCGCCGGGCATGACCCGGAAGATTACCGCCACACGGTCGGGGAGAAACCGACCGACCTGAACCTGCACCGCAACTCCCCAGGCTACCGCCTCATCTTAAACAACGTCCTGTTCCCCGCGGCGAAGGAACGTCCGCAAAAAACATAGCGGATCTTGCCTTTGAATCTTGACGTCGGTTTGTCAGGTTACTCGCCGGAGCGGCGCATCCTTTTCCGCATCGCCGCTTCAGCCGCCGTCAGCTCTTCGGGCGTGTCGACGCCGATCGTTGAGTGCGGCGTCACGGACACATAGATGCGGTAGCCGTTCTCAAGGGCGCGCAGCTGCTCAAGCCCTTCGCGCCGCTCCAACGGCGTCGGCTCAAGACTTGTCAAGGTACGGAGAAAATCGCTCCGAAACCCGTATAGACCGACATGGCGCAGCGACAGCTGCTCAGGGTCTGAATGATCGTCCGCGCGGCAACCGGGGATGGACGCGCGGGAGAAGTAAAGCGCAAAGCCCTCCCGATCCGTGACAACCTTCACAACGTTTCGGCTCATGAAATCGGCGCGGTCGGTCAGCTTTTCGGCAAGCGTCGTCATGACAACCGCGTCGTCGCGGAAAAACGGCTCCGCCAGCGCGTCCAGCATCGCCGGCTCCAGCAGCGGCTCGTCGCCTTGTATGTTCAACACAATCTCATATTCTGGATAACGGGCGCTCACCTCGGCGACGCGGTCGGTCCCTGTCGCGCATTCGCCCGTCATGACGGCGTCGCCGAACGTGTCGACGGCGCGCGCGATTCGCTCATCGTCCGTCGCAACCGCCGTCCAATCCACATACTGAGCGCGGACAGCGCGCTCATACACATGCTGTATCATCGGTTTGCCGAGAATGGAGGCGAGCGGTTTGCCCGGAAAACGGGACGATTCATAGCGAGCAGGGATCACCCCCAGAACTTTGGGACGGGGACTCATTTGACAGCTCCTCCTAAAATGGGCGTCTCGCGCCCTCCCAAGCGGGACGATTCGTAGATGGCGAAGATCGTTTCTAAAACTTTGCGCCCTTCTGCGCCGTCCACTTTAGGCGGGCGCCCTTCCGCAACCGCCGCCGCGAAGTCCTCCAGCGCGCGCGGATGGCTTCTTCCGTAGTAGGATTTGCCTTGAAAGCGGCTCTCCTCTTCCACTTCAGGCAGGGGCGGCGCGTTCTTCAACCCGCGCGTGAAAACCCGCTCCCCCTCGATAACGACTGTCCCAAGCGTCCCTGAAATCTCAATGCGCTCCTCCGTCTGCGGGTAGGCGGCGGTGGACGCTTCCACAATGCCGATAGCCCCGTTTGCGAAACGCAGGGCGGCGGCGGCTGTGTCCTCCACCTCAATATCGTAGGCGCGCGCTGTACAATAGCCCGTTACGCTGACGGCGCCCCCCATCGCCCAGCACAGCACATCCAGCGCATGGATCGCCTGGTTGATGAGTACGCCTCCGCCCGCTTTCTCTTTTGAGCCGCGCCACGAGTTCGGATCGTAATAGTCGGCTTCCCTGAACCAGCGCACAAAGACGCTCGCAAGCGTCACAATTCCAAGCAGCCCTTCGTCAATGAGCCGTTTTACATAGATCGCCGCCGGGTCGAAACGGTGTTGAAGAACGGCGCCGAGCAGGACGCCCCGCTCTCCGCACACCTGAATGAGCCTGTCCGCATCCTCCAGAGAGGTCGCCATCGGCTTTTCAACGAGAACATGCTTGCCCGCTTCAGCGGCTTCTATCGCCATCGGCGCATGCAGAAAATGAGGCGAACAGACGCACACAGCATCGACGGACGGATCGTCCAAGAGGCGGCGGTAATCCGTGTAGCTGCGCGGTATGCCGAATTCGGCTGTAAACTCATCCAGACGCTCTTGAGAGGTGTCCGCCGCGGCTGCCAGCTGAACGCCTTCGATGCCGTTCAGGGCAGCGGCGTGCGTCGGCGAGACGACTCCGCATCCGATGAGCCCAAAACGTACCGCCATGCCGCCCCCGCTTTCAGCTGTCCAGAACTTCAGGATTCACAAGATGCGCCGGACGCCGCCCTTCGATGACGGCGATGGCGTTTTCAACAGCCAGCTGCGCCATCTTCGTCCGCGTTTCGATGGTCGCGCTGCCGAGATGCGGGATGAGAACCGCATTCTCGCATTCCGCCAGACCGGGCGCCAGCTTCGGCTCCTCTTCATACACATCCAGCCCAGCGCCGGCGATGGAGCCAGAACGCAGCGCCTCGACAAGCGCCGCCTCGTCCACAATCGGTCCGCGCGCCGTGTTGATGAGAAACGCCGTCGGCTTCATCGCCGCCAGCTGCTCCGCCCCGATCATATGCCGCGTCTCCTTCGACATCGGAACATGGATGGAGAGATAGTCGCTCTCGCGCAGAAGCGTTTCCAGGTCCACTTTTTGCGCGTTGTATTTCTGCTCCGCTTCGGGGCGGGCGGATCGGTTCGTGTAAAGGACGCGCATATCGAACCCCTGCGCCCGTTTGGCGACAGCGGTTCCGATGCGCCCCATGCCCAAGATTCCGAGCGTTTTGCCGTACACATCGTACCCAAGCATCATGAGCGGACCCCATCCGTCGAATTTGCCGGCGCGGGTGAAGGCGTCCCCCTCGGCGATGCGCCGCGCCGAGGCGAGTATGAGCGCAAAGGCAAGATCGGCGCTCGTGTCGGTCAAGACGCCAGGCGTGTTCGTGACGGGCAGCTTGCGCTCCGTCGCCGCTTGGACGTCAATGTTGTTGTACCCGACAGCGTAGTTCGACAAGACGCGCAGATTCGGCTCCGCGTCCATCACTTCGGCGTCAATCGCGTCGGTCAAGAGGCAGAGCAGCGCGTCTTTTCCCTGGACGCCGTCCATGACTTCCTGTTTTAAAAGAACGCGGTTGTCAGGGTTGATCGAGACGTCAAAAACCTCCGCGAGGCGGTCCAGAGGCGGCTGCGGCAGGCGGCGCGTGACAAATATCGTTGGCTTCAACAGAGTCCTCTCCTAGATAGCGCGGCTCGTCAGGCTCAAAAAGTATAGCGCCGATGCGCGCGCAAATCGAGTCGAGGTTCTGACCTTACGTCTTTAGCTGGGACAATTCTGGCTGTGAACGCGGACGTCTACTGCTAGACTCTGGATTCCCGCCGGGACGCTTATGAGGCGCAATCAGAAGCCGCGTTTGCCGTTCAGCCGTCAGCGTTGTATTATATACATGGATAGCAGACCTGTCGGCAATAACGAAAAGAGCGTTCTATTTGCAGCCTTTTGACGCCCATTTGGTTCAGCGCGTCGTCTTCGGAGACGGCGCCGTCTCGCAACTCGGCAGCCTCGTCAAAGAAACGGGGGCGCGGCGCGTCCTGCTCATCTCCGACATGGGCATCGTCCAGGCAGGCATACTCCACAGGGCGCAGGACTCCCTAGACAAAGCGAAGATCGAACATGCCGACTTCAAAGAGACGGAGCCGAATCCCGAATCTCGGCAGGTGGAGCGCGCCGCTCAATTTGCGCGCGACGCCGGCCCCTTCGATCTGATTGCCGCTGTCGGAGGCGGAAGCGTCATGGACTGCGCAAAAGGCGTCAACTTCCTGCTCGCCAACGGCGGAACAATGCGCGATTACTGGGGCTTCGGCAAAGCGAATAAGCCGATGCTTCCCTCTATCGGCGTTCCGACCACCGCCGGCACGGGCAGCGAGGCGCAGTCGTATGCGATCATCTCGGACGACGAAACGAAACGCAAAATGGCGTGCGGCGACCCGAAGGCGCGCTTTCATGCCGTCATCCTTGACCCGTCCCTCGTTGCGAGCGCGCCTAGAGGCGTCTCTGCCGCTGCGGGGATCGACGCCGTCTCCCATGCGCTTGAAAGCTATGTCAGCCTGCGCCGCAATCCGCTTTCGCAGATGTATTCGCGCGAGGCATGGCGGCTGATGGAGGGCAGCCTTGAAACGGCCCTTGCCGAGCCGTCCAACATTCAGGCGCGCGCGGGAACGCTTCTCGGCGCATACTGCGCCGGTATGGGCATAGAGCTCTCCATGCTTGGCGCCGCGCATGCGATGGCGAATCCGCTCACGGCGCGGTATCGGATCGCGCACGGGGAGGCTGTCGCTTTGACGCTCCCGCATGTGATGCGCTACAACCGGCAAACCGCCGGAGACCTTTACGACGAGCTGGCGCAAGCGGCGGGGATTGATTGCTCCGTTGAGGAGCGTTTTCTGAAATTGCGAGCCGCCGCGCAACTGCCGAAACGGCTGCGCGACCGGGGCATACCTTCCGCCGATCTGCCCGACCTTGCCGCCCGCGCAGCTGAAGAGTGGACAGCCAACTTCAATCCTCATCCTGTCGATTCGACCTCGCTGCGCTGTCTCTATGAACAAGCGTATTAAACAGCAGGCAAACGCGCTTCTTGCGCTTCTCTTCTTGACGCTGTCGGCGTCTGCAGAGGAGAAAAAAGACAGCTGGCTGGGCTTTCGAGGCGGTCCGCAATTAAAAGGAGTCGCCCAAAGCGAATTGCCCGATAAACTGGAACGGGTCTGGACATTCATGACGAAAGGAAGCGTCGAATCGACCGCAGCGATCTATGACGGAACGGTCTATATCGGATCTGGGGACGGAAAACTATACGCGCTTCATCTTTCCGACGGAACCGAAAAATGGCATTTTGACGCGGGCAGCCCCGTCAACTCCTCTCCGACCTACCATGAAGGCGCGCTCTATTTTGGCAGCGAGACGGGCGTCTTTTTTGCCGTCCATGCCGACAACGGCGGGGAAATATGGCGCGTTGAAACGGCGGGCGAGATCTACTCCGGCGCGCTCGTCGTTAAAGGGCGCGTCGTCTTTGGATCATACGACGGATACTTGCGGGGCGTCTCCATTGAAAACGGCGAAGAGCTCTGGAAGATAGAAACGGACAATTACATCCATGCCAGCCCCGCTTCTTCCGAGCTGGGCGCGGTCGTCGCGGGCTGCGACGGCGTCCTGCGCGCCGTTGATCCGATCACAGGCGCGGAAAACCTAAACCTGAACCTTGAAGATTACATCGGCTCCAGCGCCTCGGTGGACGGAAAGACCGCCTTTCTCGCCTCCTACGGCGCGCGCGCCCTCGCCATCGATCTGGAGAAAGCGGACATTCTTTGGGAATATAAACATCCGACGCGCCAGTTTCCGTTTCTCGCCTCCGGCGCCTTGACCGAGAAGATGTATCTCATTGGAGGGCGCGATAAAACGCTTCACGCCATCGACCGCAAGACGGGAAAGCCGATATGGACGAAACCGGTCGGCTCCAAGATCGATTCGTCGCCTGTGACGGCGGGCGGGCGCGTCTTTTTTGGAACGGCGGGAGGCGAACTAATCGCGCTGCGTTTGACCGACGGCGAGATTGTGTGGCAATATGAGATAGGATCCGACATTGTCGCGTCGCCGAGCGTCGCGTCGAATAAACTTGTCATCGGCGCCGCCGACGGCGTCGTTTACTGCTTTGGAAGCTTAGAAAAAAATGAAGGAAGCTCTGACTCTCGTTAAACCAGAACCGGCGACAACGCGGCTCGATTCCAAAACAACGGACATCGGCAGCGTCTTTGTCTCGAACTATCCGCCGTATTCGTTTTGGAACGCGGACGCGGTTTCAGAGGCGCATGCCGTTCTGAACGCTCCGCTGCCTGACGACGCCCCCGCGCCGCTGCTCGGCCTCTACATGCATATTCCGTTCTGCCGGAAGCGGTGCAAGTTTTGCTATTTTCGGGTGTACACCGACAAAAACGCGCGGGACATTGAAACCTATACGAATGCGCTTGCGACTGAAGTGGAGACCTACGCCGCGCTTCCGCGCATCGAGAACCGACCGCTCCATTTTGTGTATTTCGGCGGAGGGACGCCTTCTTACATCAGCTCGCGCCATTTGAAACAGCTCACCGACCGCGTCAAAGCGGCGATGCCATGGGACAAGGCTGAAGAGGTCGCGTTTGAATGCGAACCGGGAACGCTCACGCAGCCGAAGGTCGCCGCCATCAAGGAGATTGGGGTTACGCGTCTCAGCCTCGGCGTTGAAAATCTGAACGACGACATCCTGCGCGAGAACGGGCGCGCGCACATCTCAAAGGAGGTGTACCGCGTCATGCCCTGGGTTTTGGACGCGCAGTTTGACCAGCTGAACGTTGACCTCATCGCGGGGATGATTGGCGAAACTTGGGAGAACTGGCGCGACACCGTTCAAAAGACGATCGATCTGAACGCGGACAGCGTGACCGTGTACCAGTTGGAGTTGCCCCACAACACGGTCTATTCGCGCGATCTCAAAACAGGGGAGATGGTGGAGACGGCTGTCGCGACATGGGACGAGAAGCGGGAATGGCACGCTCACGCTTTTGAGCAGTTTTGCGCCGCCGGGTATGAGATTTCCAGCGCCTATACGGTCATCAAGAGGGAGAATTCGCGCGGGTTCGTCTATCGGGACGCGGTCTGGACGGGGCAGGACCTGATCGGAACGGGCGTCGCCTCCTTCTCGCATGTCGGGGGCGTTCATTTTCAAAATGCGCCTCATTGGGACGGGTATCTGGAACCGGCGGCGAAAGGGCGGCTGCCGATTCAGCGCGCCTTCCAACCGACCGAGGATGAACGCGTCACCCGACAGATGATCCTCCAGCTAAAAATTGGAAAGCTGAACGCGCAGCCGTTCCGCGATCAGTTTGGAGTCGACATCATTGAGCGGCATCGCGGGGCGTTGGAGCGCCTGCGCAGCGAAGGCATGCTGGAATTCGACGGCAGTGGAATCGAGTTGACGCAGGCGGGCTTCCTACGGGTTGATCAGCTGCTGCCGGAGTTTTACGCCGAAAAATACCGCAACTCGCGCTACACCTGATCGTCCGCCGAAGCGGAGCGGAGAAAGGCGTCCAAGCCTGTTAGCGCCGTTTCTACCTCGTCGGTATAAACATACCCGCTGAGTATGTCGGCGACCCCCATTCGGCATTCGGGGCGCTCCGTGAGGAAACGGGAGAAGCTGAACTCCTTCATGTAAAAGGCGTAGATCAGCTGGCGAAACGCTTCCATTCCTTCGCTGAGCTTCGGTCCGAATGCGCCGAGCCGCTCCGCGGAGAGATCGCCCGTTTGAATTGCTTCGATCGCCGCGTCCGCCGCCCATTCGCCCGACTGGAGCGCCAGATAGACGCCGGACGAATAGATCGGGTCGAGAAAGCCGTATGCGTCCCCGATTAAAACCCATCCAGGTCCGGCGATCTGGGAGGAGCGGTAGGAGAAATCTTTCGTCGTCTTCATCGGAAACGCTAGGCGGGAGCCTTCTAACCGCTCCTGCAGCGGCTCGCACTTCTCAAGTTCCCGCTTAAAAATCTGCTCCGCGTTCAAGGATCGGTCGCTGAAAAGCTCCTCTATCGACCCGACGGCTCCGACGCTCACATGATCGCGCGGCAGCGGAATATACCAGAACCAGGAATCTTTTCCGCGCGAACTGAGAATCAAGGTGGCTCCTTCGTCAATGCCCTCGTCCCGTTTCGCGCCAATAAAATGCGTGTAAACGGCGGCTTTGCGCAGGCGCCGGTCAGGCTCGCAGATCTTCATACGGCGGGCGGCGAGAGCGCTTTGCCCCGTCGCGTCCATAAATACCTTTGAGCGAATCTCCGTCTCCTCTCCGTTCGGGAGCTTTGCGCGGACCCCGACAGCGCGCTCGCCGTCGAAAAGGGCGTTCAAAACGCGCGCCCCTCGGACGACGCATGCGCCTTTCTCAGCAGCGTTTTCAAGCAGCATCTCGTCAAAATCGGCGCGAAGAACCTGCCATGTGACAGACTGCTCGCCGGGTCGGCTTTCAAAAAAATAGAAAGGACGGGACGCCTTGCCCGAGCTGGAGAAGAACTGGACGCTGTATTTGCGGGGGAATTCGGTTGCGTTCAGCTTCTCCACCATGCCAAGACGTTTTAATGTCGCATATGTGCCTGGTATGAGCGATTCGCCCACTTTAAAGACAGGGTGTTCCGCGCGTTCAAGCAGCAGCGTTTTGACTCCCGCTTCAGCCAATAGAGCCGCCGCGGTAGAACCTGCCGGCCCGCCGCCGGCGACGATCACATCGTATCTGTTTTCGATTTGCGTTTTCATGTTGTATCCGCGCGTTTGTCCGTTACGCGGCGCGCCTTCATCTCAAAGCGGGGGAGCGTTCCCGACTCCGCCCGCTCCACTGCGACGCTCAATCCTAAGGCGGATCGGAAAGCGGCGCCTATTTTTTTGAGCGTCTCGCCATCCCCTTCTTTCAGCTCAACGCGCATCGTAACAACGTCCAACGCGCTGGGGCGGCTCACCTCCACCGAATACTCCGCGACCTGCGGAAAACGGCGGACGACCGCCTCGATAGAGCTCGGAAAGACGACAACTCCGCGTATCAAAAGCGCGTCGTCCACCCGCCCGACGACGCCGCCGTCCAGCCGGCGGGACGGACGCCCGCAGGGGCAGTTTCCCTTCAACCAGCGGACATGATCCCCCGTCCGGTAGCGGATGATCGGCATGCCGACGCGGCCGAGGTTGGAGACGACCAGCTCGCCTTCGTCGGCTTGCTCCCCTGTTTCAGGATCGATGATCTCAAAGATGAACTCCTCCTCGTTCAGATGCATTCCCTCTTCCGCTTCGCAGGTATACCCCCATGCGCCGACCTCTGTCGCGCCTGCATGGTCAAAACATTTGGCGCCCCATGCCGTTTCAATCGCCTGTTTCGCGGCGGGGATGGAGGCGCCTGGCTCTCCCGCGTGTATCGTCGCGCGGACGGCAGAAGAGGCGATGTCCATGCCGGCCGCTTCGGCGACTTCAGCCAAGCGAAGCGCGTAGGTGGGCGTCGAAACCAGCGTTGTCGCCTCGTTCGATAAGATCGCGTCAATGCGCTGCTCGGAGGACATCGCCCCGCCGGGCAGCGCCAGAGCGCCGATGCGTCGCGCTCCCTCATACGCGCTCCAAAACCCGATGAACGGTCCAAACGAAAAGGCGAAAAAGACGCGGTCATGGCGCGTCACGCCGGCGGCGCGGTACACCTCCGCCCAGCATTCGCCCCACCAGTTCCAACTCTCTTCGGTATCAAGCCACCGCAGCGGCCGCCCTGTTGTGCCGGAGGTTTTATGGATGCGGATATACGCATCGGGCGCGTAGGTCAGGTTCGTTCCGTAGGGCGGGCGTTCAATCTGGTCGTTCGATAGCTCCGTTTTTTGGGTAAAGGGCAGTTGTCGGTACGCCTCCAACGAATCGACACGCGCGTCCGAGCCGAATTTTCGGCGGTAAAATTCATTGGACGGCATCATCCGCTCAAGAGCCGCGTTCAGACGTTTCAGTTGACGCCGTTCAATGCTAGCCCGATCGCGGAGTTCAGACATGAAGATTCAGCGGAAACCTTTCGACGATCACCATGAGCGGATGGTTTCGGCAGATCATGCGGTAGCATCTGCAGATGTGCGGCTGACGCTTGTTTTGCATGCCGGGGCAGGGAGGCGCGTCCGCCGGCTCTAGACCGCGCCAGAGCAGCTCGCGGTAGGTCTCGGCGCGATTCTGCCGAAGCAGCCTGCCGAGCGATTCCTCCGCGCCTTCAACCCCCGCCAGCAGTGGACCTTCAAGCCGTTCAGGGGCGATGAGCGACGTTCCGTAGGCATACACCTCGCCCGTTTTTGCGCCTTTCAGCAACACATCCCGCGCAATGACGCTTGCTCCGCTCTCAACCTCAAGCCATGTGTGCGGCTGCGTCAAGACGCGCCGTTTTTGGCTCAGGCATGTTACATCAACCCGCTCCGCCGTGTACGCCTCAATGAACTGCGTCACCGTCCCGTCAATGACGAGCAGCGCGCGCTGAAACGGCGTCAAGGCGTCTACGTCCAGGTCCAGAAGACCGTCAGGACGCGACTCCTGGGCGATAAACAGGCCGCTCATGCGGCTAACGTATCCGCTTTGAAACGTTGATTCGCCATCTCAATTGCTCTTGACCCGAACCTCGTCTTTGGTCAAGGTTCGCCCCAGCGCCGCGTCCCAGTTCATGCTCGCTTCCGGCGGCGTCGTTTGGACGCAGCCTGGATACAGCCGCCCGCAAACATACATCTCCGGCGTGCCCCACTCTTCGGTCCCGGGTACGATCCACCGCTTTCCTTCGATATGCTGAATCGTCGATTTCATGTAATGGACGACGTACGCCCGGCGGTATCGATCGGAGCGGTTTTGATGACTGCCGTGGAAGAGCGCGTTGTTGAAAAAGACGAGCGAACCTTTTGGAACCTCAACAGGGATCGCCTGCTCCGCCAACTCGTCCGGCATGGTGAGCCGTTTTTGCAGGAAATACCCCTCGCTTTCCACTTGCCCATGATCAACAACGCCCAGATGGTGGCTCCCAGGGACGACCCACAGGCAGCCGTTCTGCTCGTCCGCGTCGTCCAGCGCCATCCATGTGCCGATCGTGGAGCGGTCGATGTCCTCCCCGACGCTGCTCATATAGGTGTTGCGGAAATACCAGGAGTCCTGATGCCACGCGACAGGGCGCCCTGTTCCCGGCGGCTTCAAAAAGTACAGGTCGTTTGGACAAAACAGATCGAGTCCGACAATGTCTCTCACAGGAGCCAGCCGCCGTTCGTCTCGGATATGAGAGCGCACAAACGGGCTGAATGTGTGAATGCGGTACATGTTGTCTAATGGAAGCGGACCTGTCGACTCATCCGTCGGGTTCGGTCGGCGCAGAATCGTCTCTTTCTGCTGTTGGGTGAGCGCGTCGGACGCTTCAACCAGCTCCGCAATCTCATCAGCCCGCGCGCGCAGGGCGTCCATCTCGTCTGCGCCGAACATCCTTGGGCGGATGAAGTAACCATCCTCCTCATACTGCCGCCGCTCCTCGTCGGTCAGCCGCTGCGCGCTCTTGCCATTGCCTTGCATCTTATCCTCCGAAACCCCATTCAACCGAGAGGAACGCCTCCCGCGGATTGCCGGGGATAAGCGACAGCCCGCCAAACCCCCACATCTCGTATTCCACGTCGGTCAAGTTTTTGCCTGTCAAGCGGACGCGGAACCCCTCATACTCGTAAAACGCCGAAGCGTCCAGCAGCGAGTAGCCGTCCAATTCGTAGGCGTTGTCCGGCGCGATGAACTGCGCGCCGACATAACGCCAGCCGGCCGAGACGCCCAGCCCGTTTTCAAGCCGCTTTTCAGTCCATAAATGCAGCAGGTGCGACGGAGCGAATTGCGGCGTGTTGCCCGCATAATCGATGTTCGTCGGAACGATGGAGCCGTCCGGCATCGGGAACGGGAGCGTGCGAATCAGCTCCGTATATTCAGCGTCGGTGAAGGCGTAGGCGATCATCGCCGTCCATCCGGGCTTCAGCTCGGCGGCGATGTCGATCTCCGCCCCCTGCGAGAGCTGCGTTCCTGTTTGAGACAGGACGCCCGAATCGTCCGGCAGTTGGATGTCTTTCTCCATCCTGAACAACGCGAGGGAAATTTGCGCCTTGCCGTCCATGAGCAGATGTTTCGTTCCAATCTCCGCCTGCTGCGCCGTTTCCGCTTCCGGTTCCCCGACGACGCGCGCCGAGGGCGGGGCGAAGCTTTGGCTGAAGCTCGCATAAACGGATCCGCTCTCGCTTAACGGATAGACCGCCCCTGCCAACGGGCTGAGCTGCGAGTAGCTGCGCTCCGTTTCGGTGATCGGGTCCTCGTAGCTGATGGAGTCGAACCGGGCGCCGAGGAAGACCTGGATGTCCTCCGTCAGATTCAACCTGTCGACAACATAGGGCGCCAAGATGAGCGAGGATGCGTCCGCCGCCTGCGACTGCTGCGGCAGCGGAATTGGGTCTATTGGAAAGGTTACAAAGTCATAGACGCCGATGGGCGAAATCGCCGAGACGTCAATGGTGAATTCGTCCGTCCAGCGCGCCGCGTCCAACCCGATCAGGAACTCATGCGGAACCGGACCTGTCTTGACAGACAGCAGCGCCTCCAGCTGATTTCCGATCACAACCTGCGCGTCGTCCAGCTCCGTCAAAACGCGGTAGGCGTCAACGACTCCCCTATCCAGGCCGAATCCCGCAAAAAGCGACCCGGCTGAATCCCACTTAAAATCGGTGAAGTACAGCTTGTCCCGAAGCGTGAACCGGTCGCTCAACTTCGTTTCAAAATTCAGCTGGGCGCGCAGCGTCGTCTGTTCCGACATATCCGCGTCCGATTGATAGGAGGTCGTCCTCGGCACATCCGGCAGCGTGTTCGGCAACAGCGAGTTGCCTTGCCCTAACATCATGTCCGGTATGAGCGGGATCCCCGCGTCCGATTTGCGCTCCACAAACGAGTATTCCAGCTCTGCGCCGATCGTTGTCGACTCGTCCAGCTCATACAGGAAGGACGGATTCACAGCAACCGCGCCGCTTTCCTTGTCGTCCCGATACCGGTCGGACTGCTCCCACATTGTGTTCAGGCGGACGCTGATAGGAGTATCCTCTCCCCAGCCGAAATCCGCCGCTGCGCCCCTCGTGTTGAATTGTCCGTAGCCGAAGCGGAAATGCGCGAACGTATCGCCCGTCGGCTTCTTTCGCGCTAGGTTGACCGTTCCCGACAGAGCGTTTCCGCCGTAAAGAAACGCGCCAGGTCCTTTCAAGACCTCAACCCGCTCAATGTTGTAGAGATCATAGAAGCCGACCTCCGGTTCGGGCGAGCCGTCCGTCATAACTAGACCGCTGCTGAGCGACTCAAAGCCGCGTATAAGGAATGTTTCAAAAACGCCGAAGCCGCCCTGCGCCTGCGCGCCGCTCACATTCTTAAGCGCGTCGCCTAGGCCGACCGCCGACTGACTATCCAGAAGCCCGCTGGACACAACGCCGACGCTCAACGGCGTTTCCAAAAATGAGAGCGGCGTTTTGAACGCGATGGAGGAAAGCCTCTCGTCGGTGACGATCACTTCCTCCAGCGTCGTTTCTTCCATCTCCGCTTCTTCGCTGTCTTGGCTGAAAGCGGGGACCGTCCACACAAGCGCGAGAAGCGGCGCGAAAACCTGAATCAGCGAACGTCTATACATGCAATCTCCTTAAGGCTGCGGATAAACAGGAACCCGTTCGACAATGAGGGGCTTGTCCAGCCTTTGCGAGCCGTTTCGATCGCCATTTTGTGGACATGCTCATTGTAGGCGCCCGGCGCGGCGTCTGCGACGGCGAGGTTGCCCTGTTCGCCCAGAATGACCAGCTTGTCGTTTGCCAAAATGACGGTGCCGCGTCCAAATGTGCGCGTTACCGCCCAACTATCATCGCCCGTGTCGGCGTTGACGCACTTCAACGTTCCGCCATCGAAGCCGTAGATGTAGCCGTCTTTAAAGACAGGCGACGCCATCTGGCTTTTCAGAACCTTGTTTGTCCAGACGCCGCTGGCGGTGTAGGAACCGTTCTCCTTTGCGATCTCGACGACCGATGTGCCTTTGTCGTATCCGGACGCGAGCAGCAGGCGTCTGTCGTTCACTTGAAGCGGGGTCGCCGAATTGACGTCGTAGCTCGTTTTCCATGGATATGACCAGAGCGGTTCTCCCGTAAGCGAGATTCCGACAGCGCCGTCTGCCGGGAAGAAGACGAGCTGCTCCATCCCCGCCAAGTTCATGAGCGCCGGCGTTGCATAGCCGGGCTTGCTGGAGTTGGATGTCCAAACGGTGTCGCCCGTCTTTGCGTCTATTGCGACAAAGCATTGACCGTTAGGGCCGCCCGCTTCGGCATAGACGACGTTTTCGATGACAAGCGGGGAACCGGAGTACCCCCAATACGGTTTCCTGCCAGAATAATCTTTGACAAGGTCTTTCATCCATGCCGGTTTGCCCGATTCGGCGTTCATCGCATGCAGTTTTCCGTGCGCGGAGATCGTATAGACCATGCCGTTGACGACGGCCGGCGTGGCGCGCGGTCCATCGCCGCCTTGCCTGTCCTTGAAGATCGCGTCGGTGCGCTGCCGCCAGTGTTCGTCGCCTGTCTTGACATCAAGGCACACCAGATATTCGCTTTCTTCGTCCGATGTCATGGTGTAGGCTCGGTCTCCGACAACCGAGACAGCGGAAAATCCGTCGCCAAAATTCATGCGCCAGACCGTTTTCAGCTCGCCGCTCAGCCAGCCGACCGATTCGGAGGTGGTTCCGTCTCGGTTCGGTCCGCGCCATTCAGGCCAATCGCCCGCAAAACTGTTCGCCGTTACAGAAAGGAAGACAGCGGCCAAACCCGCCGCCAAGAGTACTCGTTTCATGGACAACTCCAACTCGCATATAAACTCTCGTCGTCGTAACTATCATACCCGATCATGAAGACAAGCGCAACTGCGCCTTTTAGAAACGCGACCGACCGAGGCTTCCGCCTGTGAAGGTCGGCGGCACGCCAAGCGGCAGGCTGCGGAATCCCCAGTCGTTCGTCACGGCGTCATGCCCGACGCCCAGCGTCAGGGTCGGATCGGCAATCAGGTTGATCTGATAGGTGAACTCTTTGCGAACATTGCCGAGGCTTCCGAATCGGCGCCATGTGATGCGCATATCCCAGTCGCGCAGATTTCGGCGCAGACGTATCTCCTGCGAATACGGGTGGATATGCGCGATTCCGATCGCTTTCGCAATCGAGTTGGAGCGCCATGCGGGAGGATTCTCAAGCCGATCGCGGTCATATTCCCACCGCGCGCTCACATCAATGTTGAACAGCTTGCTCGGCCGCCACGAAAAGCTGGTGAACGCGCTGCGGGGAGAACGGGACGCGAGGCGCTGATACTGCGTGCCTACGTTGACGCTCCACCCTTTCGTGAAGTCGCCGGAGCGGTAACGGACGCTTGACGAAAAAGAAACCATCGTGAACGGATCGCGCTGAATGGCAGAATCGGGGCTGTACGTGTTCGGATCCCAGTTGCTGGTGACGGTTGTCGTCAGCTTTCCGCTTGACAGAGGCTGCGAGCTCAGTTCCATGCGCAGAAAGTCCCACTTCCGATTGCCGAGATAAGGGCGGTTCGTGAAATCGCGGCTCACGCTCGCATCGAAACGCAGCGCCTGAAACTCCTTATTCAGCTTTGTCTTCACCCGAATGGTGGAGCCGAAGCTCATACCGATCTCTTTCCGCTCATACACATACACGCTGGAGCCAAACGGATACAGCAAAATATCGTCCGGGTCGGGATTATCAGGGTCTTCCGCCTCGTCGTTGGCTGACGGGGACCAGTCGAAATCGGCGGAGGCCGCGATCTCATGGCGGAGACGGCTTGCGCCAGGGATAAAGCTGATGTCATACACGCGCGCAAGCGTGTTGTTCGCTGCCACATTCCCGCTCACAACGCCGCGCAAAATATGCTGGTTTCCTTTCTGATCCTCTTCATTGTACACCAAGCGCCCAGCGCCGTACATTCTGAAGGTGACCGCTCGGGTACTTGTGACGGTGACGGTCGTGTCTTTGTCGATGTTCAAGCTTGCGTCCGCCGTCCAGAGCGACACATCCTGCGTTTGCTCTCCCTCCAAACCGCGCTCTTGACGTATGGCGTAGATCGCGTCCGAAAAACGGTACCGATCGCGTTTCAGGTTCGTCGCGCCGGCGTTTAAAGAAAAGTCCATATCGTCAAACGTCGGAACCTTCAAGATCGGAACGTTTAGCTTGTCCCATTTGACGGAAAGGTCGCGCAGCGTCCGATTGATCCGCCTGACGCCGTAAATGCGCGACAGCTGCCCGTCCAGAGACATATCCAGTTCAGGCTGCTTATGCGTAGAGCCAAGCCCGTCCGCAAAGTCAAAGCTCTTGTCGACCGTTAGACGCGACCGGAGCGAGAGTTCTCGTTGATTGTAAAGATCCTCAGCGGAGTCGAAAACGATCGTTCCAAACGCGCGCATCTCCGAGCTCTCTTGAATATACGCATTTCCTTCCGAATCGGTGCGCGGAATGCGGCTGTTGTAATCGAGCCGCGACCAGAACGCCAACCGCTTGCCCTCGCGCTCCCATCCAAGGGGAATGTCCTGCTGATGGCGCAGATACGCCGAATACTGATCGCCCGTTTTATAGGCGTTCTCTCGGCTGTAGGAGCGCAGGTCTTCGCGGGACACCGTCGCTTGGCCTGTGATGTTGCGCCGCCCCTCCGACTTCGTCATCACAAACGAGTCCTCCGTCTCGACGACGCTGGCGCTCACCTCTCCCTGTTCAAGAACGCGCGACGCGCTGTACACCCTGCGCGGCAGATCGCCCGGGCCGACCCATCCCAGGTAGCCTCCGTTGTCGCGCGTCTCTTCGTCGTCCGACAGCTGCTTGGCAAGAGCGCTGAAATCGGGCGTCTCGGACCTTCCGAGCAGCTTCACAATGAGCAGCCCCTCCCGAAACTGAATCGGGGTCGACACGCTGCCGACCTGCATTTTGCGCAGCTCTTGCTGCTGCCCCCATTCATACTGGTTCAATGGCAGGTTCGACTCCTTCGCGGCGCCGCCATGCGCTGCCGGCTCTTCCGTTTCGCCGAGCATCGATTCGGGAGGGTCCGCCTCGTATTCGTTGATTAACTCCCGGAAATCGGCGCCCGAATTGGCGCGGTCCATGAGCGACTCGGCGAGGTTGCGCGTCGTCTCTCGAGACGCCTCGCTCGCCTCAACGGCGACATGAATCATCTGCGTCTGCTTTTCGATGCGCCCATGCGTTTCCAGAATATCGTTCACTCGAAAAAAGTAGTGGCCGTCTTCCGCTTCGATCTGTTCGCTCGTTTCGCCGTATTCCAGAGAGAGGGCCGCCGCTTCCAGCTCGGGGCGAAGGAGACCGTCTCCCGCCGCCATATAGCCCAGAAAACCTTTGTTCTGGGCGGAAGTCGATTCGGAGGAGTAGCGCCCCGCCAGATCGCCAAAATCCTCTCCCTGCGCCAGCGCGTCTTGAACCTCCTGCGCTCTGGATCGGGCGCGGTCTATGTCCTCTGCCCCTATTTCGTAAGGCAAGAAAAGCCGAAGGATGAGCCGATTGTCAAAATCTCCTCTTAGTCGGGCATGCACCTGCGCCGCTTTTTTGCGCAAATCGGACAGCTCAGCGGCTGTCGCGTCCTCCGGTTTTTTAAAAACGATCCAGCGCAGATTCACATCGCGCACATTGTAGGTCGTCTCAAAGCCCTGCCCCGTTCCTCTTGAGGTCGACCAATCGAACTGAAGAATGCTGCGCATCCGCTGAGTGCGCCGCAACGGCAAAATAAAGGTCGCCCAATGCCCCAGATAGCTGTCGCTGCCGACCTTCACAATCAACGGCGCCGGCTTTTTTTCGCGCAAGCTGCGCCGGTAAACAGGTATCCAGAGCAGTGGAACGCCTCCAATCATGAACACCACGTTTTTGGCGATGATCTCCTGCTCTAAATGAACGAAGATCTGCGACGCCTTGAAGTAGGTATGCGGATATTTGAGAGAGCTGGTCGATAAGATGCCGTTGTTGATGAGCGACTCGCGCTCCGAGACGCGGACGATCTTGACCCCCTGATAGTACCAAGGCTCTCCGTACGCCGCGCCGCCGTATGCGACCCCCTGTTTTGTTTCAAAGTTGAAGACCAGCTCGTCGGCGTAGGTGATTTCGTTCTCGACCGTCAGGCGGACGTTGCCTTTGGCGCGCAGAGCCTTTTTTTCCATATGCATCCACACATCGTCCGCCTGCAGCGTCATATCGGAGAATCGGATATAAGCGTCGCCGCGCACATGGGCGCCTTCTTCGGTCCAGACGACCGTGTCGCCCGCGTCAATATACACCTCGTCCGATTTGAGGCGCATATCGCGGTCTAGAATGGACACCTCGGAAGCGGCGCCGATGTCCTCCTCTTCGCTGTCCTGTTCTTTGCCCGCCTCTTCGCTGTCCTGCGTTTGCTCCGCCGTTGAACCGTTGCCGTCGGCTTCGGATGGGGGAACGTCCGGCGTCTCCTCCGCCCAGACATAGCGCGCGCCCAATAGAATCGGCAGGCAGATGATGAACGCGGCAATTCGCATCAGAACTGGATCAACACCTTCACGAACGCTTTTTGACGCAGACGGGCGATGTAGGTTTCCCTTTCCTCTAGAAAACGCTTTTCGCGCAGGGCGCGGCGGGCTTCGTTTTTGGAGGCAAACGCTTCTTTGTTTGCCTCATAATACGCGGCTGCGTCCTTGTCCGTCACATTCAAGCGCGGTATCAGCTCGCGCGTCAACAGCTCCCGTATCCGCAGAGTGCGCATCATCTCTCGGCGAAACGCCTCTTGGGTCTGATTCCGCTGGCGCAGCGCCAGAGCGAAGTCCGCGTCGTCGGTCAACTGCCGCTCCATTCGAAAGGCGCGGATGAAATCGTCCAGAGTCGTCTGAGCGATCTGATACTGCGGATTCTCCTGCTCCTGACGGCGCGCCTCCTGAACGAGCAGGCTGGTCGCGATCAGCTCCTCTAGATGCGCCTCCGACTGCTCTTCTGCCGCGCGCTGCGCTTCGGACGGACTCAGCCGTTGAAACGCCTGCAGCAGCTGCGCATGGTCTCGAATCAACCCCTGAAGATCGCCCTGCGTCAACGCTTCCGCGTTTACAAACGCGACGATGCGGTCCACAATCTTCGCGTTCGAATGCGTCGGAAATGCCATCGCCGCGCACAGCAGTACCGCCGCGATCCAACCAATCCGCTTTTGACAACTTGCTCTCATCGCCTACTCCGGTGATTCTTCGTCATTCGTTTCCGCCTCTTCTCCGTCGATCTCGATGGAGTCGTTTTCGCCCTCAACATTTTTTTTGATTTTGATCTTGTTTTCGCCCTCGACATTTATTTTGATCTCGTTCTCGACCGAGTTGTTATCTCCCTCAACATTTCCAATGTTTGAGGGATCGCTTTCGGCGTCTGTCGATTCTTCGCCGCCTTCGGGAGTTTCTTCGACGTTCTCTTCTTCGGGCGGCGGATCTTCGGGCAGACGCTCAGGATAAATCGTCAAATTCGTCCGCTCCTTCAACGCCGTCAGCCATTCGTTTAGCCGTTCCTCGCGGGCGATCTTTCCAACCGCCTTCTCTATAGTGGAACGAACTTCCTCAAAGGTTTGTTGACGCTGCGGCATTTTTTCTTCAACTCTGAAGATCATGTAGTAGGTCGCGTCTTCGCCCAGCGGTTGAACAACCACCTCGGAAACGATCTGACCCGCCTCTGTGGAGAAAACAGCTTCGGTGAACGCCTCCGCCTGCGCGAAGGTGTTTCGGGTGATGAAGCCCGTGTCGCCGTTGTTGCGTCCGCCTGGTCCTTGGTTTTTCTCCGCTTCCGAGAGGGTTTGCGCCGCTTCGGCGATGTCCCGCCCGTTGACGAGCTCGGCGAACAGCTTGTCGGCTGCCTCTTTGTCGTCCAGCAGCGTGATGCAGGTCAAGCGCGCCTTTTCAGGCTCCACATACTCGGAAGCATGCTCCTTATAGTACGCCATGAGCCGCTCCTCGGAGATGTCCGCCATCCCTTTGATCTCTTTTTCGTACAGCTGCTCAATCATGAGCTGGCGCCGATATTCCGCCAGCTGAGCGGCGTCTTCATCCGTTTTGCCGAGATTGAGCGCCTCGGCTTCCAAAACCTTCAGCTCCTCCAAAGCGCGCTCTTTCACAAGATTTGTCCATCCCTCCACGCCGGCGTAACGGCTCTTGCGGTAGGGGCGCAATTCGTCAAAATGCGCCTGCAGTTGTCCCCACGTGTAGGCGCGCTGAACTCCGTCCCAGGTCCATTCAGCCAGCACGGTCGCGGCGTCCATCTCAAGGTCGGCGAACACGACTTCGTCGGCGGGAACCAGCTCTTTCCCTTTTGACGACTCCGAGTCAGTTTTTGACGACTCTGAGTCGGTCGATTCTTCGCCGTTTTCGGGCGTCTCTTCAACCACATCTCTCATGGGCGGCTCCGGCAACCTGTCCGGGTAAAGCGTCAGCTGCCCAATCTGTTCAAGCTCGCTTGCCCAGGCGGCTTCGCGCGCTTCGGTCAACTCTATTTCGGCGGAGCGGCGGGCGCGGTCGATCACCTCTTCGAGCGTCTGCTGATACGGCTCTGCGCGTTCCTCAAGCCGAAACAGCATGAAGTACGTCTCGCCGTTATACTCCAACGAAAACACCTCTTCGGTCATCTGCCCGACTTCAAGGGCGAAAGCGGCCTCGGTGAACGGCTCCGCCCCCACAAACGAATCCTGCGCAAAGAGTCCTGTGTCGCCGTTGTTGCGTCCGCCCGGCCCCTCGTTTAGCCCGTCTTCGGACAGCTGCTTCACGATCTCGTCGAACGTGCGCGTTCCGTCCTTGATCTCTTTCAAATAGCCGCCCGCCTGCTCCTCGTCCTTCACCGCCAAACTGAGAAGACGGACGCGCTCCGGCAGATGGTACTTTTCAAGGTTGCGGTTGTAATAATCTTCCGCCGCCTCGTCCGTGACAACCGCCTTGTCCTCCACCTCCACTTTTTCAACCGCATCCAGCAGTATCTTGCGGCGCAGCTCTTCCGTCTTCGCTTCGACGACAGGATCGTCTTCAAGCCCCAGCTCCATCGCGCGCTCAAGGGCGATGCGGCTCTCGGCCATCAGGGCGAGGTAGGTTTGCCGCCCTTCCCGCCCTTCATACCGGCGCTTGTGGTAGGACGGCAGCTCCTCCAGCTCCTGCAGCAGCTCCGCCAAGGTGATCGTATGCTCTTCGCCTTTCCAGGCGAATGTCGCCAGCAGGACATCTTCCGGTTTCGCTTCCTCCGCTGTCGCCGCCTCTTCTGCTTCAGATTGCTCGACCGCCGCCTCTTCTGAATCGATCTGTTCTTCCTGCGTCGATGCATGCGACGCGCCGCAAGCGATCAGCGCTGATGAGAGAGCCGCTGCGGCAATGAATTTAACCCAATGAAATCGTTTCCATAATCCGTTCATGAGCGGTACGCCTCCTCTTTAGGAACCTCTAGCATGTCAAAAATAGTATGCAACTGTGAAAATATGTCATATGATCGGCTTGAAGGCAAGGGCGCCGACAGCTGCGAGGGCGGTATCAGCCGCGCCTTTGCGTCAGAATTGACAAGAGCCAACACGCGCTCAACCTCCACCTTCGCCAGCTTTTCGTCAAACGAGATTCGCGCCTCGCCGCCGACCGCCGACAGCGACGTCGCGCCGAGAGCCGACGCTCTTCCCTTTAAACACGCGATCTCCAGCAGATGGCGCGCCTCGTCCGGCAGGGGGCCGTAGCGGTCGCGCATTTCGTCGATGATCATGTCGCGATCCTCCATCGTTCGGACGCGCGCAATGCGTCGATAGAGCGCAAACTTGGATCCGCTGTCCGCGATGTACTCGTCCGGCAGATACGCCGCCATCGGAAAGCGCATCTTCGTTTCCAACTCCTCTTCAATCTCCTCGCCTTTCAGCTCGGCTACAGCATTTTTCAACAGACGGCAATACAGATCATACCCGACCGACGCCATGTGTCCATGCTGCTCCGGTCCGAGCAGATTGCCGGCGCCGCGTATTTCCATATCGCGCAGAGCTATTTTAAACCCTGCGCCCAGTTCTGTAAACTCTTCAATGACGCGGAGCCGTTTTAGGGAGGTTTCGCCGAGCGTTCGGTCGTTAGGATACATCAAAAAGCCGTACGCCCGGCGGTCGGACCGCCCGACGCGGCCGCGGAGCTGATAAAGTTGCGCCAGGCCGAGGGCGTCCGCGCGGTTTACAATGATCGTGTTGACGTTTGGGATGTCCAAACCGGACTCAATGATCGTTGTGCATACGAGAACATCGCTTTCATGCTGAATAAAGCGGAGCATCGCGTCCTCCAAAGCGCGCTCCCGCATCTGTCCATGCGCGACCGAGAAGCGCGCCTCCGGGACAAGCTGACGCAGATTTTCGGCGATCGTCTCGATCCCCCGAACGCGGTTATGGACAAAGAACGCCTGACCCTCCCGACCGAGCTCGCGCAGAATGGCGGCGCGCACCAGCTCCGGCCGGTATTCGATCACGTACGTTTCAATCGGCAGGCGGTTTTCGGGCGGCGTCGCTATGACGCTCATATCGCGCGCGCCCGACACCGCCATATGGAGAGTCCGCGGAATCGGCGTCGCGGTGAGCGTCAACGTGTCGACCACCTTCTTGAGCTGCTTCAACCGCTCCTTCTGCTTCACTCCGAACCGATGCTCCTCGTCGATCACCAGCAAGCCGAGCTGCCGAAACTGCACATCCGCCGAAAGCAGGCGGTGCGTCCCAACGACCAGATCGACCGTCCCGTTGGCGAGATGGGCGATCGTCTGCCTGTTTTCTTTGGGCGGAATCAAGCGGCTTAGCAGACGCGCCTGTATCGGAAATTCTTTAAATCGCTCCTGGATCGTGTGGTAATGCTGCTGCGCCAGAACGGTCGTCGGGGCTAAAAAGGCGGCTTGGGCTCCGTCCATGACCGCTTTGAAGGCGGCGCGCATGGCGACCTCCGTTTTGCCGTAGCCGACGTCGCCGCAGATGAGCCTGTCCATCGGACGCGCCCGCTCCATATCCTCTTTGACATCCTCAATCGCGGCGGCCTGGTCGGGCGTTTCTTCATACGGAAAGGCGGCTTCAAACTCTTTTTGCCAGAGCGTGTCGGACGAGTAGGCGCGCCCCGGCATCGCCTCCCGCTGCGCATAAAGAGACAGCAGCTCCTCCGCCAGCCGCTCGGCAGAACGCTTCGCCCGCGCAGACGCCCGTTTCCAAGCGGTCCCGCCGATGCGGTCTAGCGGGGGACCTTTTTCTCCCTGCGGCCCGACATATCTTTGTACAAGGTCGATGTTGTGGACTGGGACATAAAGCATGTCGCCGCCGGCATATTCTAACAGGAGAAAATCTTGCGCCTGCCCGTCTGAACTCATGCGCCGTATTCCTCTGTACCTGCCGATGCCATGCGCGATATGGGCGACATAGTCTCCCTCGCCCAGTTCCATAAGGCTCAACAGGGGAACGCCTGGTCTGCGCCGCGACCGCGCCGGCAGGCTGCGCGCCCGTCCAAAAGCGCCTTCATGCGACACAACGGCAGACTGCATCTCTTCGCTCATGAAAGAGGAGGAGAGCGGCATCGATTCCACCGCGACCGCTTCTTTGAGCAAACCGCGCTCCTTCAACAGATCGCGCAGCTGCATGCTGGACGCCTCGTCCGCGCAGCCCACAAGCGTTTGCCAGCCGTCCGCCAGCCATGCGTTCAGCGCCTCAAAGAAAGGCTGAAGTCCGCCCTTGCCTAAGACGATCGGCTGCGTCTTAAAATCGATGCGCTTCGACTCGCCGCTCCCGTCAACCGGCGTCAACGAGGATCGAATCGTTTTGAAGCGGGACATTGCGCCGCGCAGACGCTCTTCGTTGAGGTACGTTTCCTCCGCTGTCATCCAGAGCCTGTCCTCGCCGCGCGCCTGCTCGGCTAGTCCGTCCACTTTTTCATGAAAACGGTTCAACTCGCGGAACATCCAGCGCGGCTCCCACATGACGAGGATTGAGTTGTCGGGAGCCATGTCTAAAAGCGTTTTTCCGTCTGGGAACAGCAGCGGATAGTAACGCTCCATTCCTGTTGGGGCGTCCGATTCATAAATCTGTTCGGTGAGTTCGTCAATTTCGCCGCGCAGCCGAACGGAGGGGTATTCGGCGGCTCTGGCGTTGGCGCGCTTTGTCCATTCTTGCCGCGCTTCGTCTGTCAACAGCGTTTCGCCCGCCGGCGCCAAACGCAGCGACTCCAGCGCATGCATCGACCGCTGCGTTCCCTCGTCAAATGCGCGTATCGACTCGATTTCATCGCCCCAGAATTCGATGCGGGCGGGGCGGTCGAAAGTTGGGGGGAAAATGTCCATGATGCCGCCGCGCACGGCAAACTCGCCCGGCGCCTCCACCGTATCGCGCCGGCGGTAACCGAGGCGCGCCAGCGAAGCCGCGAGATTTTGAAAGCCGAAGGTTTCGCCAACCTCAAGAATGGGCGACGCCTTGAGCGCCTCGTCTATCGGCGGAAGCCGCTGCGCAAGCGCATACGCCGACGCCGCAACGACGCCCCCGCCGATGAGCGCCTCCGCCGCGTCCATACGGTCGGCGCGCAAAGCCCAGAGCGAGTCGGAGCCGAGCTCGCCGTAGATGTCCGGCACAAGAGGGAAGCATGCCGCGTTGGAGACGCCGAACGCTTTGAGGTCGTTCTGCCATTTTCGGGCGTCCGCTTGCGTCGGCAGCGCGCAGAGAATGGAAGCGTCGGACGGGAGCGTTTGACGCAGGGCGGCGATCAGCATCGCGCCCGCCGATCCATGAAGCCCCGTCGCATCAACGAGCGGGGCGTCCGAAGCGTCTAAGCGGCGCAGCAACGCAAGGAACGGCTCAAACTTGAGAAGACGGTCTATGAAGGCGCGCATACAAGATTATGTTAGCCGGGAGAACGCCGTCTGTAAAGATCAACCCTCTGACCTTAGCGCTTTAGTTGGGACATTCGCCTGGGCGAACGCGGACGGTTTCTGCGGCGCCTCTAGATTCCCGCTCCCCGTTTTCACGGGGACATGCTTCGCGGGAATGACGGCCTGGTTGGCGGCGCCTTTTCCCATCAATAGAGAGATCATTCGTTCAACTGTCCCAACTTTAGGCATGATGTCAGCAACCCTGTCGATTTTGCCCCCGCCTCCGAGCTGTTTGGCAGCTAACGCCCTTGTTTGATCTCCCCCCAACTGGCCGCCAAACGGCCGGCAGGCTTCACATCCAGCTCGCCAATCACATACCTGAAGTACACGTCGTCCGCCCCGTCATTTGGACCGCACCACGCCCAATACGCTTCGCAGTCGGGATCATTTAGATGGTTGCGCATGGCGTCTGCCCCAAAGCCCCAGATGCCTTCTCCAAACTGCTCATAGTAGGTCAGCTCCATCCATTCCGAATCGTCAAAACCCGCCGTTTCCCATCCGTCGTCTCGAGAGGCGATAACGTCCCCCGAATCGCATTTCCATCGAGGATCGTCGGCGTTTGTTGAAAGATATTCTCCGTCATCGAGAATGATGTCCGCAAGAAATCCGCCTTTGCCGGCGTCTCCAGGTTCAGCGTCGTGAACATAAATTGCGATCAGCGCGTAGCCTCGGTTGTCCAGCTGAAATTCGGTCACGGTCGGAGCCTGCCAGTTGTCCCCCTGCGCGATCATTTCGCCGTTGTGAAACACCTGCCAAGCGTTGTCTCCGCTCACGCGGACCACCGCCGAATGCGCCGAGAAGGAAATCAGCAGGGCAAACGCGCCGGCAATCCAAAAAATTCGTTTCATCGTCTATTCTCCTGATAGTTTGGGCTTTCTGCGCATGGTACACATTTTGACGCTCAAGTCAACAGAACCCCGACTCCGCGCCTAAAGTTGGGACATCGTTAGACGAGTATGAGCGGCGCCTCTTGCGCGCGGCGCCTTCTCGGATTAAAGTAGCGTTAAAACAAGGGTTGAGCATGCGGTTTGTCAGCGTCGGTCATTTGTGCCGCGACATCGTCTCAAGCGGGTATATGCTGGGCGGATCTGCCGCGTATGCGGGCGTTACGGCGCGCAATCTTGGCGCAAAGACGGAGCTCATTACCTCCTTCGCCCCCGATTTTGACCCCAACCTCCCCGACGATATAGACATCCGCCGGGTCCATTCGCAGCGCACAACGACTTTCGAAAACCGATACGACATCCATGGGCGCCGAACGCAGCGTCTGCACAGCCGCGCCGCGCTTTTGACAAAAAAGGCTGTGCCAACCGATATTGGAAAGCCGGACATTCTCTATCTATGCCCCCTGGCTGACGAGGTGAAGCCATGCGCGCTGGAGGCGGTTTGCGGGAAGTTGACGGGCGCGGCGCCGCAGGGGTGGCTTCGCGCATGGGACGAGGAGGGAAATGTCCGCGCAAAACGCATGGAACATGCGGAGCGCATTTTGCCGCAGCTGGACGCGCTGATTTTGAGCGAGGAGGACATCGCCCCTTTTCCTGACGAACTAGAACGGTTCCGCTCCTTGTCGCCGCTGACCGTCTTGACGCAGGGGAAGCGCGGAGCCGTCTTGTATGAGAAGGGCAAGGCGGAGTCGTTCCCGGCGTATCAAGCGCAGGAGCGCGACCCGACAGGAGCGGGCGATGTGTTTGCGGCAGCGTTTTTGATATGTTATGCAAAAACAGGAAAGGCGGGCGAAGCGGTCGATTTTGCAAACTGCGCCGCCTCCCTCGCGGTCGAAACGGTCGGTCCGATGGGAGCGCCGACCAAAGAGCAGATACGGGAACGGAGAAAATGCAGAACGTATGCATGAAACAAAAGATTCGGGCGGGCAATGTACGATTTACAGAAACGAACCGTAACGCAAACAACGCAAACGAAGGAGCGTATTAAATGAGTCAAGAACCGATCAAAGCCCTCTGCTGGACGGAACGGTCGGAGCCTGAGTCGGTCTATCCGGACGGGATCAACGGCGCTGTTGCGGACGCGCTGCGCGAGGCAGGGATTGAGGCGGAGACGGCGCAGCTGTCCGACCCTGACCAGGGTCTGAGCGAGGAGGCGCTGGCGCGGGCGGATGTGCTGTTCTACTGGGCGCACTCGCGCCACGGGCAGGTCACAGACGACTCAACAGCCCGCGTCCTGAAACATATTCTCGCGCGGGGGATGGGCTTTGTGCCGATCCATTCCGCTCTCCACTCGAAGCCGTTTCGCGCCATTCTTGGAACGACAGGCAACATTGCCGGCTGGCGCGAAGAAGAGGAAGAGGAGCATGTGTATATCGTTGAGCCGTCGCATCCGATCGCGGAGGGCTTGGGGCAGAAGTTCACGCTGCCGGAGGCGGAAATGTATGTGGAGCCGTTCGACATACCGACGCCGGACTGCATCGTTATGATTTCTTCGTTTCGGGAGGGCGAGGTGTTCCGCACAGGTTGCTGCTGGGAGCGCGGTCTGGGGCGCATCTTTTATTTTCGTCCGGGGCATGAGACGTACCGCGTCCTGTTTGAGGAGCCGTGCCGCAAGGTGTTTGTGAACGCGGCGAGATGGGCGTCGCGGCGAGTTTGACGATGCGCGGCTTTGACCGATTCGAATCCTTGCCGATTGATCAAATCGTCTGCGGCGACAACCTAGAGCTGATTCGCGAGCTGCCGAATGAGAGTGTTGATCTTGCGATCACCTCTCCGCCCTACTTTCAGCAGCGTGACTACGGCGGCGGAATGGGCAACGAACAGCATGTGGACGACTATATCGAGAAACTGCTGAGTCTATTTTGCGAATGCGTCAGGGTCGTAAAGAAAAGCGGGAGTCTCGTCTTCAATGTGGGCGACAAATATCTGGACGGGAGTCTGCTTCTGGTACCTTACCGTTTTGCGCTTGCGGCAGCCGAAACAGGACTGGTCAAGCTGGTCAATGAAATCACATGGGTGAAGCGCAATCCAACGCCGAGGCAATTTCGCCGGCGCCTTGTCAGCAGCACAGAGCCGTTTTTTCATTTTGTGAAATCGGATCGGTACTACTACGATATAGACGCATTTTTGGCGAAGTCTGACGCCCCGATGCAAGCCGGCAACAAACCGTCCTCCAAGATCGGCCAACGGTATTTTGAGCTGATTGAACAATCGGACCTGTCGAAAGACGAAAAAAAAGCCGCCCGACGCGAACTAACCGAGGTCATACAAGAAGTTCGCCGCGGGGAGACCTACAGCTTTCGAATGAAGATACGCGGCGTCCATGCCGAGCCGTTCGGCGGGCAGGCGGGAGGACGCCAGCTGCAGATCAAGAATAAGGGCTTCACCATCATTCGAATGCATGGAAGGCGTCTCAAGCGTGATGTGATCGAGACGCCGGTCGCCGCTGTCAAAGGCAACAAGCATCCGGCGATCTATCCTGTAGAGATCGTCGAAGAATTTTTGCATCTTTTGACCCCGCCCGGCGCGCTGGTTTTAGATCCGTTTATGGGGTCGGGATCGACAGCGGTCGCCTGTAAAAACATGGGGCGCCGTTATATCGGCTACGAAATCAATCCTGAATATTGCAAGGATGCCCGTCGGCGGGTATCCGATACGCCGCATGCCGTCTATAAATTGTTTGAAAGAAAATAATGAGCAGCCTAGCCGCTTCCATCTTGGAACGATCGTATCAGAAAGCGTTGTCGAATGCGAATATTTTTTCGGAACTTTCTGATCAACAAAGAGGGTGGGTTGAAGAAATCATAGAAAAAGCAGAATCTCAGAAGGCGGTTCTTGCGGTCTTGATTACCTCTTTGACGAAAAAGATTGAATCTCCTAGTCAAGACGTTCGCAGCCATAAAAAAGAGCTTTTAAACGGCTATTCAGGCAGGGGATATGACACACAACACGTTACGCCTTTTATTCGAGATCGATTTCCGAGATTCGCCATGAAAGGAGGCAGCGGATGGCTAACTCGTTCGCTTGAACAAGCTCATCCCTACACGCTGGACTATCCTGGCAGGATTCGAGATATTTCTGTACGAGAATCGTTTCTGCAGATTCTCAACGATGTTGAGGAAAATCAAGAGGATCCGAATCTGTATCTTTGCGCAGTTTTTGTCGCTCTGAATGATGTTATGGATCGAACGATCGCCGATCTGGATAATATGTCCGCATCTGCGCGAAGATATACCCAGTCCGTAAGATCAAAAAGCATCACAATCGATGAAATCATGAATCTCCTAAGACAGCAATTGTCCTTTAATTATGGAGTTGCCGGGGCTTCTAGACTGCCTGTATTGGCGGTCTTTTCGGCATACGAGATGCTCATGAGCATTGAAAGGTATAGAAATAAAACGCTCCAAAAACTAAAATTTCACACTGTATCGGATGCAAAATCTGGAGGAATCGGAGATATTGAGGTTCTTGACGAAAAAGGCAATTATTTTGAGGCGGTGGAAATCAAGCACAACATCACAATTTCTTCAAGCATTGTCGATGACGCCTACCATAAATTTTCCGACGCGGCACTTTCTCGCTACTATATCCTCACAACAGCCGAGAACGACATTGATGACAGAAGCGCGGTGAACGACTCAATCCGCCGAATTCGTGATCAGCATGGTTGCGAGGTGATTGTCAATGGAATATTGCCGTCTATCAAGTATTATCTGCGCCTATTGAGCGATCCGACGCTCTTCTTGGATTATTATACAAAAAATATACGCTCAGATTTTATGCTGGATGCGAACATCAAAGACTCGCATATCCGTTACTGGAATGAACTTTTACAATCTGCGCAATGATGCAAGGGAGAAAACATGAGCGAAAGCTTGATGGTCGTACACCCAAATTTTGACGGCGTCTGGCCGTATGCCGCTGATCACTTCCACCGCCTGTGGAAAGCGCAGGGCGAGGTTGAGTTTATCCGATTAGAACCCGGCGACAGCCGAACGGTTGGACAAGCCGCCTCCGCCCTTGAAAACGCCCGCCGACTTGTCAGCATGGGCGCGCCCGTGACGTTCGAATGTCTCAAGGCGATGCCGCAACTGGAAGAGGCGGTCTTCCAAGGCAGCTACGGCTCCAACTTCAACGACAAGGCTCGGCAGCTGCTCAAGGAGCGAGGCGTCGAGACCTACCGCCACACCAGCGAAGGGTTCTGGGGGCAAACCGTCTCCGAATACGGACTCGCCCTCACGCTCTGCGCCCTGCGGCGAATCCCGCAGCTCCACCGCCAGATCATCAACGACCTCGCCCCGTGGAACTACAACCCGCCCGGCGGCGTCGGCAAACCGGGTGCCCGCGGTCATCAGTTTGGCGACGATCCCAACTTCACAAGCGGGACGATTCACGGCAAGCGCGTCCGGATCGTCGGAGCGGGCAATATCGGCTCGCGCTACGCCAGCTTCTGCTCGGCTCTTGGGGCGGATGTGGCTTCGTGGGACCCCTACGCCCCAGACCCGTGCTTCCACCGAGGCGGCGGGCGCAAAGAATGGCGGCTCGACAGGCTCGTCTCCGACGCGGAAATCTTCGCGCCGATGGTTCCCCTCCGCGATTCAACGCGCGGAATCGTAACGGCGGAGCATATCAACGCGCTGCCGAAAGGCTGCCTCGTCGTGCTGGTGACGCGCGCCCGCATCTGCGACATGGAAGCGGTGCGCAGACGCGTTCTGGCAAACGAACTCGCCCTCGCCGCGGATGTTTGGGACATTGAACCGCTGCCGCTGGACGACCCGTTGCTAGGTCGGCCGAACGTTGTGCATACGCCGCACAACGCCGGCCGAACCATCGACGCAAACAAACGCTGGGCTGAAGAGCTGGCAGCGCAATTCAAGTAGCGTCAGGGAGTTTCCTCCACTGGCGGTATTGCCGCATACCAGACGCCGTCAATATCAAGTCCGCCCTCCATGAGCGGGTACTTGATCATGAACGTGTCGGAGCTTGAATTCTCCGTGTTGACGCCGATCGGCACTTGGTTTGCGTCGATCGTCACCGTCCCGATGAAGTCAACATTCATGGCGACGCTCGTTTCGGATTCAACCTCCAGCTTCATATTGCCGACCTCCAACATCCCAGGCTCCCCTGCCGCGACCTGCTCTAAGGTTTGTTGGATTCTGAGGATGAGCCGGCCGTCGGTCGGGGCGTTCGGGGCAAGTACGCCCAACAGCGCCCTGTTCTCAACCGTGTCGGCGGTTGCAAAATCAAATGTGACGACCATGGCTGTGGCGCTGCCGATGTTCGAGACGCCGCCAATCGCGTCCAAACGAGCGTTCACATCGTCAATGATCTGCTGATGATCAGGACCCGGCTCCGGGTCTGGATCATCTTCGCCGCACGAGATCAAAAAAGCGGCGCCAATGAACGCCGCCGCAAACAAAGTCCACTTCATGACTTTCTCCAAGTTCCAAGTTGACTGCAACAATAACATAACCAACCAAAATGCGCAATGCAGCGTTCACCGCGGCGGCATCCACACCAAGTGAACGGCGCGGCGTTAAGGAGTTTCCTCTGCTTCTACTGCCGCATACCAGGCGCCGTCGATCTCAAGCCCGCCGGCTGAAAGAGGGTATTTGATCGTGTACGTTTCGGAGCCTGTATTCTCCGTGTTGATGCCGATCGGCACATCGTTTTCGTCGATCGTCACCGTTCCGATGAATTCAACATTCATCGCGACGCTCGTTTCGGATGCGACCTCCAGCTTCATGTTGCCGACCTCCAACGGAGGCTCTACCCCTGCTGTGAACTCCTCAAGAGTTTGCTCGGATCTGACGATGAGGCGGCCGTCGGTCGGGGCGTTCGGCGCAAGTACCTTCAGCAGCGCCCTGTTCTCAGCCGTGTCGGCGGTTTTAAAATTAAACGAGACGACCATGGCTGCGGAATTGTCGGCATTCAAGACGAAGCCAAGCGCGTCCAAACGAGCGTTCACTTCGTCAATGATCTGCTGATGATTAGGCTCCGGCTCCGGGTCTGGGTCTGGCTCATCCTCGCCGCACGAGATCAAGAAAGCAAACGCGGCAAACGCCAGCGCAGCAAACATCGCTTTTTTCAAGACTCAATTCCTTCCAAGTTCAAAGCGTACACTTCAATAGACAAATGTCCTTCAAGTAACCCTACAGCAAATGCCTGCAAAATGCAATTCTCAGCGCTTTAGTTAGAGCATGCCGCCTGGCGGAGGCAGACGGTTTCTGCTTGGATTCCCGCCTTATGGGTAACAATACCAGCTCGCGTCAACTCAACCCAAACTGCTCCATCCACCACTCAAGATACGCTTCAGGCGAAATGTCTGTTGGGAGGTTGCGCCGCTCCATCCCGCCTTCATACGACGCCTGCATCTTCTTGTCCTCTTCGGCGGCAACTGCTGGGTCTTCGGGCGTCTCGCCTTGATCGGCTGTAACGCGAATCCACTCATCAAGCGTCTGTCTAAGGACGCGCAGCGTCTCCTGATTCTCAGCCTCCCCGGCAAGGTTCGCCGTCTCATGCGGATCGTTCTGAAGGTTGTACAGCTCCTCCGAAAGCCGTTCATCTGCCATGAAGGGCAGCTGCGCCGCGCTCAGCTCGCCGCGGTTCCGCAGCGCCTCCAGGAGCGCCAGGACGGGATACTGCAGTTTTTTGTAGGCGTTGAACTGCAGATACGGGCGTTCAGGATGGAAGTTGCGGATATATTTATGCGTTTTCGTTCGTATGCACCGGATGCGGTCGTCCGTTCCGTCGCACCGGTCGCGCGCTGAGACGATATAACCCCGCGTCTGGGCGTCCGGACCGAGGAAGGGCGCCCCTTCCATGTAACCTGGAATCGGAAGGCCGGCGAGAGAGAGGGCGGTCGGCGCTAGATCGACTCCGCTGACAAGATCGTCCTTCACGACGCCCTTCTCTCCGCCGGGGATGCGGGCAATGAGCGGTATGCGTATGCCGCCGTCGTACAGAAATTGCTTGCAGCGCGGATGCGCCCGTCCATGATCGCTCAAAAAGAAGACAGCCGTGTTGTCCGCCAAGCCCTCTTCGTCAAGACGCTCCAGAATCTTTCCCAACTTTCGGTCGACAACCTGAACGCTTTCAAGATACCGCGCCCAATCAGCCCGCGTCAGCGGATGGTCGGGATAATAGGGCGGAAGCTCCGCCGCTTCAGGGTCGACAGGCCGCTCTGGATCGCGCGTGAAAACGCGGTGCGTGTCTGGAATGTTGCATTGGGCGTAAAACGGCTGGTCGGCTCCCCGTTCGCTCCAGTCAATCCCATCGAACGGATTCGGCGCGTTGAAGTTGAAGTCGGTTTTTCCGCGGCGGTTGAAAGGGGGACCTGGGCTGTTTGAGGTGAAATAACCCGCGGCGCGAAACCGATCTGTGATCAGCTCCATATGCTCAGGAAGCGGCGAGCCGCGCTTGCTGCGGTGCTGATGCGCCCCAAAGGAGGTCTGGTAGGTTCCCGTGATGAGAGCGGATCGGCTCGGAGAGCAGACGGGGCATGTAACGAAAGCGTTCGTATAGAGCGCCCCCTCGGCGGCGAGCCGGTCGATATTCGGCGTCTGAACAGCGGGAGTTCCGTAGCATGCGATGTCGGGGGACAGGTCTTCGCCGTAGATCCATAAAACGTTGAGAGGCATCGTTCTCCTTTATGCGTAGCAGTGTCGAGTTTCGCGCCGTTCAAGCGGCTCGTATGCGTCCAGCAGCTCGTTCAGAAGAGCCGCCTTTTCGCCGGCGTATTTCGGGTCGCTCCATCGGTTGATTTTTTCGCGCGGGTCGTTCTCAAGGTCGTACAGCTCGCCGTATGTCTGCCCCGCGTACCGCGTCAGTTTCCGGTTTTGGGTTACGAGCGTTTTGAGGCGCAGGGCGTTCGGGTCGTCTGTCATCTCTATGATCGTAGAGGCGCGTTGATTTTCATCTTCGCCCAAAAGAGTCGGCAGCAGGTCTATTCCGCCGATGTCAGACGGCGTCTCCATATACAAGGCGGATAAACATGTAGGCGCGGCGTCGATCAGATTGACAAGGTCTCCGCAAGACCGCCCGCCTGGAATGCGGGCGGGCCAACGAACAATGAACGGAACCCGCGCCAGCGGTTCGTAATGGAACGGCCCCTTCATCCAAAGCCCATGGTCGCCTAACAGTTCGCCATGGTCGGTTGTGAAGATAATGAGGGTGTCGTTCGCCAGGTTCTGTTCATCCAGCGCGCGGAGAATGCGCCCGAACTGGGCGTCAATCAGTTTCACCATCGAATAGTAGTAGGCGCGTCCGAGTCGGGCGTCTTTTTCGGTCACGCGCCGATAGTCGCACCCGGCGCCTTGACCCGCAACATGAAACCGCCCGCGCGCGTCCGATGTCCCAAGCCGCCCCTCATGCGCCGCCAAAAAATGGGGCGGTTTGTCCTCAAGCTCCTCCTCCGTATAATCTGGCGGCGGGACGTCGGCAGGATCAACCCGATCGGTTTGCTCAACAGGAACGGCATGCGGATGGTGCGGATCTTGAAAGCCGACGGCGAGGAAGAAGGGGCGGCTCCGATCGCGCTCTTTGAGAAACGCTTCGGCGCGATTCGCCGTCCAGACGCTGTTGTGAAATTCCAGCGGCATCTCCCAGTCAAAAGCGTTTCCACCGAATCCGAAGGCATGCAGATTCTTCGCCCGGCGCCACCTGTCTAGGTCGCCGGGCTTCGCATGCCGCCTGACCCATTCGCCGTAATGCCCGCTGATTCCGTACGTCGCATGCCCAAGAGCAAGCTCAACCGTCTCAAATCCGTAGTAAGGACCGTTCCACCCTTCATAGCCGTCCGCCCAGCGCCCTGTCCGCTCTTGCGAAAGCGGGTCGGCAGATCCGAACGACTGAAAATGCGCCTTGCCGATGTAATGCGTCTGATAACCTTCCGCGGCGAGCAGATGCGACAGCATACGTTCATCTTTTCGCGCATGGACGCCCACATTCCATGCGCCATGCCGCGAAACAGCTTTGCCGGTGAACAGCGAGACGCGGGAGGGAGTACAGACAGGGTTTGGGCAGTAGGCGCGGTCGAATCGGACGCCCTCCGACGCAAGCCGGTCGATATGCGGCGTTGAGGTGAAGTCGGAGCCGTAGCAGCTGAGCGAATCGGCGCGCTGCTGATCGGTCGTAACAATCAGGATATTCGGCTTTTCCGCCCCGCTTTTCAAATCTCGACCCCGATCTGCTCTAAGACAGCGCGCGCGGCTTTGCCCTCCTCCGAGTTCGGGTCTTTCAAAACGGCGCGCCGCAGATGGAGCTGCGCCCCCTCGTCCCCCCGTTTCGCCAGCTCAACAGCGTCCTGGAATCCTTTTTGAGCGTAACGGTTGTCCTTTGGAATCACCGTCGCCCCGGCGCCTTTCCAGTAGTATTTCAGCTCTTCCGACTCCCAATCCGCATACACCTCCTCCCATGTGAGAGGGTTGTAGCTGTCCAGATGCGGCGTTAAGACATGCTCGGAGATGGTCGCCTCCTTCGCCTGGTATCGATTGTCAAGCGATAACCGCAGCCGGTCTTCCGTCAAATTCGGCAGCGCGCGATGCACCGTGAGCGCGGGAAAGATGAGCGCGTCGCCGATCTCGTAGTCGGTCGTCGTCCAATCGCCCGTTTCATCTTCGCCGGTCAATTTCAGCTGCCCCGCCCCAAGCGAGAAACGGTGGTCCAAGACTCGACCGACCTTGTGAGACCCCGGCAGAACGGCAAGCCCGCCGAGATCAATCGGGCAGTCGCCGACCGGCGACCAGGCGGTGTACGTTTCAAAGTTGCCCTGAAAATGGACAAAATCTTGGTGCGCAGGGGTCGTATGCTGGGTGAATTGCGGGAACCAAAGCCGCGCCACCTTCTGCGGATGCGGCAGCGCCGGCCCGCCGACGATCTTTTCGATGGCATCCATCACCTCCGGCCAGTGCGCCGACCGGTGAAACGCCTCCAGCTTATACACATCATGGTAGACGTCCGTATACTCGAGATCGCCTTCTGTGCATGCCTTTGAAGGATCGGCGATCCCGTCCATCGGGTCGGTGTCGGGCAGGAGCCATCCGCCGTTTTGAATGCGCGTCATCATACGCAGGCGCAACTCGCGCAGCTGGTCGACGTTGTGAAGCCGTTTGAAGAAAAGGTACCCCTCGGCGTTCATGCGCCGCCGAAGTTCGGGCGGGTCGTTCAGAACATCGTTGGAGACGCGCAGCTCGTTAAATCTCGCGTTCATGGCTGGTTCCTCATATGCGCTCATTTGCGTTCATCTTATACGAACGCGCCGCTCCGCGCAATCGTTCGCGGCGCCTATAAGCGAGAGCGATCATTAAAAAAGAATCACGGTCAGCGGCGCATCTTATCAGCGCGGTCATAAAAACCGGCCGACGTCATCACCTTCTGAATCAAGCTTGTCCGCAGATTCAACGCCCCGTTCGTAGAGTAAAACGCTGTCTTTTCCCAGTCATGCGACAGCAGCAGCGCGCGCAGCGTCTCTTTTTCTCGATGAAAGACGACGCCGTACCCCCGCCGGTGCGGCAGCTCTTCAAACGACTCATAGGCGCGCATGCCGGTGAAACAGGTGGACGGGAGATAGACGTCGCACCGATACAGCATCTTCTTGTTGCGCGTTGAGGCGGGCGTTCCGCCGTCCGAGAGCGAATAGACCGACGCATACGCCGAGCAGGTCAGCGCTTCTTCGCGCGGCAGCCTGTCTAGGTTCACCTTGCTCCAGACCTGAAAAATGGCGCTGACGCTCACCTCGCGCCCGCCGCTTGTAACAAACGAATCGGCGGGCAGCCGCTTCGACAGGACGCGCCGATACCGCGGGTCGACTCTCTTGGCGGGAACGCCTTTGCCGTCCGATTCAAACAGCTGCGGCAGCACAAAAGCGGTCAAATCGGCAAAATCAACAGAATGGTTGATGAACTGCAGCGCCAGATGACCCCGCAACCCGAACGGCGGATTGCCGAATACGATATGCCGTTTCCCCGAGATCTCAGGACGCCACCGCAAATAGTCGGTTTGAATCAGCTCATCGGCGCAAACGCCCCGCGGGTCTATGTCGACGCCAATCCGCCTGTCCGCCGGCATGAGGTTGTAAAAGACGCCTCCCCCGGCGGACGGCTCAATATGCCAGTACTCGCCGAGATCGATCTCAAGCGTTTGCGCCGCCTCCCGCAGCCAAGCGTAACAACGCCGCGCCGTTTCAGGCTTTGTGTAAAACTGATCCTTGTCGCGCACATGGTCGCCGGTCGGGCTGGCGTTTCCGTCTCTGCCGCTCATCCGCAGAAAATCGCCCTCGTAGGCAGAAGGAACGGTTCCCGTCTCCTCCCATCGCTTGACGGTGTTGACATGCAGCCCGATCCAGTCGGCGATCTCTTGGAGCGACATGCGCCTTCGCGCCTCTCGGAAAAGATGCTCTGTCTCGGTCGAAAAAAGGCTGTCGGGCTGTTTGTTGCGCATTTTAGAAAGCCGTCATCATATTGAGCGCGAGCCTGTCGGCGGCGGGGTCGGCGTTCAGATGGTCGACAAGGTTGAATGTCGTTAGCGTCATCTGCGCCGTTCCGTTTCGCAGAATGCAGACATCCGCGGCGTACGGATCCAGACGTCCAATGTCCGCATACAGCGCAGCTGTTTCACATTCGACGGAGGAGGGCCGGCTGTGTATTTCCCAGCTGTCGACGGGGCAGACGCGCGCGTAAACGTCGGTCGAACCGACGGCGCATCCTTGGGGCAGCCCGTCAAAAATCGGATGGCGTAGAATAAACCGCGCGGCGCCAAAGTCTCTCGGAAGCGCGCGCAGAGGCGGCTTCCATCCGTCCATTTCAGGCAGCCGCGCTGTCGAATCCTGTTCGTCCGCAAAGAGCCGGCGGTCAAGGACGACAAGCGCAGCGCCGTTTCTCCATCGCTTCAACAGCGCATTCCAGATCGGCATTTCGTTCGGTTTCAGCGTTCGTTTTGAGACAGCGGCAACGTCTGCGTATTGAACATCGTCGAGAGATGTCAAGGAGCGGACGGACGCCCCGGCGCGTTTCAACAGCTGCGTCAGCTCGCCGTTCTCTTCCCAGACGACGAGTCGGTCAGGCGTTTGCGCCGGTTCCAGTTCGCGCGGATAGATCGTCATGGAGCGCACGCGCACGGCGGCCGGCATATTCTCCCCGTCGTCTAGTTTGCGTATCTGCGCAGTGAGGCGGTGCGGTCCTCCCGATGAGCTGCCGGGGAGCGAATCGGCAAAGAGCGGTTGAATCAGCTCTCCCGTGACGCGCACGTTTTCGTTCAGCCGCCACAAGGTCGTCTGGTCGGCTGCCTGCAGGCTCAGCGTGAGAACATACTCCCCCGGCTCCACCGCCTGCTCATTCACAAGCGCGATGTCCATGTTGAGCGGGTCGTTGATGTAAAGCGAGCGCGGCTGCCAGTCGACGTTCAGCATCGATTTGGAGTTCATCTCGCGTATTTTTTGAAAGGCTCCAACCTTCGGCCGCCGCCATATGTCCACCACGCCGGAGAACTCGTAACCGCTGTCCTCCAGCGACGCAAGGCAGTGTCCCAGCGCGCGCGGATTGCCCCATAGGGCGGTCAGATACTCCTCATACCGTTTCGCCGCCGCCAGCTTGCCTGCGGTGAGAAAGGCGTTGAAGGTCGGGAAGCCGCGCTCCTCCATTTGATGCAGCGCATACTGGTCGCGGTGATGATTGACGACGGCGCGGAAAGCCTCCAAATCGGCGAGGCGAAGGTCGTATGCGGCGTAATTTGCCAACAGCTCGTCCCACTCCGAACCGTGCGACGGCGCCCCCCATTCGCTCAAGTAAAACGGCAGGGCGTCGGAATCTGCCGGCTCCATGAGCTTTCGTCCGCGCAGGCTTTCAAGAGGCTCCATCCCGCTGTCTTCGTCGCGGTTCAGACGAAGCTGATGGAACTGCCGTTTGGGCGCAGGTTCGTTGGGAAGCCACTGGACGCGCTCTTCTGGGTCCCCGCTGTTCGCGTTCACGATCATGCGCGTCGGGTCTAACGCGCGCAGTTTCGGCATGACCTGCTGCGTCGCATAGGCGAGCAGCTCTCCCCCGTTTTCGTTCAAACAGCGCCACCAGAGCGCCGAGGCGCGGTTGCGGTCGCGTTTCACCTGGCGCGTCATCAGCTCCTCTAGTCGACGGGCGCGCGCGGCGGCGCTTCCTTGGTTTAAATGGGACGCTGCCAATGTTTCCACCTGAACCATGACCCCCTGCTCGTCGCATGCGTCCAGCGTCGCCTTGCTGGGAGATTTGCTGTAAGCGCAGATCGCATTCGCGCCCGCCTTCCGCGCCATCTCAATATCCCGTTCAGCCATGACGCTGAAAGGGCGGGCGACGGTCACAGGCCACACCTGCCGGTATAGCAGCGCGCGCAGCAGCAGCGGCCGACCGTTCAAGGTGATGTGCGATCCATCGAATCCAAATTCGCGCATCCCGAAACGGTCTGTCCACAGGTCGTATATTTCGCTGCCGCGCATGAGCGCAATGTTGAGCCTGTAGAGAAAGGCGTCGTGGATTTCCCAGAGGCGCAAATGCGCAGTCGGAAGGAAAAGGCTGAGTCGACAGGTCTGCTTTCCGACGCCGGTTTCGGCAACTCCGCGCGCGCGGGCGACTGGAAGGCCTGTTTCAGGAAAGTCGGGCGACACGGTCGCTTCCAAGGTGAGCGGTTCATGAATCCCGCCTCCGCCTCCAATTTCAACCCAAACATCGATGGAAGAGTCGGACGGGTTGGGGCGTATGAATGCGTCTTCAATCCACTGCCGGCGCTTGCTGACAAGGCGCACATCTTGGAGTATTCCGCCGTAGTTAAGCTGCTTGCCGCCCGCGCCGCCTTGTCCGATGGGTTCTGCCTTGACAAGACGCGCCGCCAGAAGATTTTCTCCCCTCTGGAGAGCCGCTGTTGCGTCAAAGGAGAACGGAAGGTTTGCGCTTTCGCTGCCGCCCAGATAGCGGCCGTTCAGCCACGCCTCCGCAAAAAAATCGACGCCGTCAAATTGAAGAAAGAATCGATTTTGCTCAGACAGGGAGTCCTGATCGAAACGCTTCCAGTGCCATGAGACCTGCCCGGCGTTCGGAAAGGTTTCTTCAATGCAGCTCGGAACGGCCGACTCGACAGCGTCCGGATGCGGCTCATGCATCCAACCTTGCCGGCGCCCTTCGTTCTTTGAATCTAGATACTGCAGCCAGTCGGGTCCGCTGAGAAGACGCTCGGACATGTTATTCTTTCAGGTCATCCGCCGCTGTGATTGCTTAATACGCGCAAGCTGTCGCTCAATTGCGTTTGAATTTCATAGATCGATCCGGCGCGGGGAGGCGGCGGAAGCGGAATGCGCGTCGGAACATTCTCCATGTGCGGCTCCCATACCGGCTCGCCCCGCAGTATCGTGTCCTGAAACGCCTTCCAGCTTTCGATTCCCAGCAGCGGCCAAGCGTCCATCGCCGCATATTGAAACAGAAGCAAACGGCGCGGAGACGAGGAACGGTTCGGCGCCGAACCATGAACAGCGCGGACATGATGCAGAGAGACGCTCCCGGCGCGCATCTGAATAGAGTCGATCGTTTCAGCGGCGGGGTCAAAGCGCGGGTCTGTCACGGCGCCGATGAAGACGCCGTCCTGATGATGATCGTACACAGGTCCTTTGTGCGACCCTGGGACCATCAGCAGGCAGCCGTTTTCAAGCGTCATGTCGTCTAGCGCGACGCCGGCGGCGAGCAGGCCGTCATGCGTGTGCGGATAAAACGCCCAGTCCTGATGCCACTCTACAGGGCTGCCGTACCCGCCTGATTTCATATTCAACTTGTCCCCGTTGAATCGTACGCCAGGGCCGATCAGCTGCTCAACGATGTCCAGAAGCGGCGCATGACGCAGAGCGGCGTCAAAGACAGGATGGGCGCGTACAGGATTTTTGAGTCGGCGCAGGCGCGGATGATCGGCGGTATGGCTCGGCTCCAGGTCGAAAAACTCGGTATGGTCAACGGCGGAGCGGGAGCGTTCAACAAACTCGTCTGCGACTCGCCGCAGCTCTTCGATCTCTTTTTGGCTAAAGACGCCGCGCGCGACAACATATCCGCGCCGTTTGTAGCTCTCAATCTGCTCGGCTGTCAGCATCTGTTTTCTGGAGGCAGTTTCGCGGAGGCGCGGTCGATCCATCGGTGAAAGGCGGAAGAGGCGCGCGCGGAGACGACCGCCCCCGCCGTCCCAAGCAGACCCGCCAGGGCGATGAGTCCAAGCCCATGCGTCGCATATGCGAGCGCGCCGGCGGCCGCTCCGATGAACGACGACCCGACGATCAAGACGGCGAGAATGCGCCCCTCGCGCAAGGTTTTACCGTTGGCGAAGGTACCGCACGCCGCGCCGAGAGCGACGCTGGCGGCGATCACGGCGAAGGCGGCAAGCGCCTGCGGAACCGCCCCAGGACCCAGAACGCGCGCCGCAAACAACGCAACAAGCCCCAAGCCGGCCAACGCCGCAACCGCCAAAAAACCGGCTGTCAGCGCCAACGCAAAACTGAGCCACATGCGCCGTATGTCGTTTTTCCTATCCATACCTACATAATAAACCAACAGAGCGGGAAACGCAAACAGGAATGATCTCTCTATTTATGGGGAAAAGGCTCCGCCAACCAGGCCGTCATTCCCGCGCAAGCGGGAATCTAGAGACGCCGCAGAAATCGTCCGCATCCGCCCGCCAACATGACCCAGCTAAAGCCTTAAGGTCGGAAATTGAAGATTGCCGTTGAGATGCGCAGACGTTATGATCAATCAGCGATATAAGGAAAGGACGGCGTATGAGCTTGACATTTTTTGCGGCGGCGAAGCTGTCTGACTGCGTTGATGAGAAGGCGCGGCGGCAGCTCTCCATAGACCTGTCCAAGTCGGCGATTCGATACGGCTACGGGATGCAGTTTGGGGCGGTCAGCTGGAATATCGATGCGCCTCAAGTCGCCGTTGAGCAGATGGGAGGTCCGTCTAGGACGCTGCTTTTTGAAGTACTTGCCTCGCCGCCGGACATCATCGCCCACGGTCTCATCACGGAAGAGATTCAGGATCCTTTTGAGTGGGAAAAGATGAACTTCCCGTCGTTTCTGCTCGATATTTGGGCGCATCCTTGGATCGAAGCGGTTGTCTTCGTTCGCGTCAGCGGCGAGGTCGGAAACGCTCGGGACGCGCTAGAGCCGTTTCCGCGCCCGATGTCCATCTACCAAGCGCTGGACGACATCGTCGCAAGACGAGCATGGATGGAGGATCCGACGACCGCCTATATGCTCGACAAGAAAAGCGGAGAGCCGCAGCCTCCGCCGCCCGTCAACTTTCCCCCGATTCAGGAGCCGCTTGAAGAGGAGCGCCAAAAGAGCATCTTCATTTCATCGCGCCCAGCTTTCCAGGGAGACGCGTCTGGGGTCGTCTTGGCGGTCTGCCTGCGCTTGACCTCCGAAGAGTGGGATGTCGGAGAGAAGCTGTCCGTTGAGCTCACGCGCATGGCTCTTGAGCGCGGCTACGGCGTCCAGTTTCGTAAAACAAGCTGGAATCTCGGATGGGCGCATGACGCGCTCGTTCTCTTCGATAGCCCGCCCGGACAAGCTCTCTACTTTGAGATACTGGAGTCGCCGCTCAGCTCCGTTTCAGACGGCATACTCGCAAGGGAGCTGCGCGATCCGCTCGACTGGTCAAAGATTCAGCTGCCGAATTATCTGTTGGACATATGGCGTCAGCCGACGGTCTCGGAGGCGCTGCTGGTTCGCGCAAGCGGCGAGCCGAAATTCCGAACTCCGATCATCAAGGGCGCGTTGAATCCGCTGCCGGACCCTGTCTCTATTTTTCAAACGATGAACGAGATTGCCGCCTTGCGAGACGACCGGACGGTTCCTCCGCGCGTGTTTTATATGACGAAAAAAAGCGGCCTCCCGTGGATTAAGTCGTAGTCGACGGCGCGACTCTGCCTTTGCGGCGGCAGGCGTTATTTCGATGCGCTAACCTAGGAGCAGGTTCAAACGACGCCGCTTGACTTTTTCGATAGATGTCGGTACTGTTTGCCCAAATGAACCGCTGTGGAGAAGCGTATGGCGATTTTGACGAATGAGCAGGTGAACTTCTTTCAGGAGAACGGTTATCTCGTCTGCCGAGAGATGATCCCGCGCGAGTGGACGGAAGAGGCTCTGGATCTGGTGTGGGAGAATCTGGACGCCGAGAGGAGCGACCCCGCCTCTTGGGTTGATCAAGGCTACAAAACGATCGGCGGCGTCGGAGGCTCCGACATCGTAAAGCGGATTGTGCGGGAAGGCGGAGTGCATGGCGCGGCGCAACAGCTGGTCGGAGCCGAGAACATATACGGACCGGGAGGCGCAAGCCCGCATATTTCGTTCCCGCGCTCCAACAAGGCATGGAATATACCCGCGCGAGGACATCTGGACGGGTATTACACCCCGCACAACGGCGTCACAAAAGGCACGACGGGGCGGTTCATGGTCGCCGCGACGATCTACATCGACACGGTCGACCATAAAGGCGGCGGGTTCACCTTATGGCCGGGCAGCCACCGCCTCTTCGCCGAGTATTTTCGAACGCATCCGATCGACGGGCCGCAGGGCGGGGTCGTCAACTTTTCGCTGGGCGAGCCGTATGAGTTCACGGGAGGACCGGGCGACGTCTGCTTCTGGCATGGATGGATCTCCCACACCGCCAGCACAAACGCCGGCGAACGACCCCGCATGGCTCTCATCACGCGCATCAGCCGAAAAGACCAGGACGAGTGGAAATTCGACACTGCGGACGGAGACCTATGGAGCCGATGGGAGGGCGTTGAGTCGGATATGTAGGATGAGCTTCATAGCGTAAGCGAGAACATGCTGCGCGGAATGGCGGCGCGGTAAGACGGTTCATTCGATACGGCGCGCAAACTAAAGACGCATGGTCGTCGGAAATGGCAGCCGCATCGGTCAAGGAGAATCCGACTAAAATTTAAAACAAAATAATGTGGACGCCTGCGCCCTTGCAGTGTATTCATGTATTAACAGCTGCTGGCAGCTGTCTATACAAATTTGACAGGGGACGCGCGCCGCTATGCGCAAGGCTCTTACATTCGGGCTGGATTCACACCGCAACGCTTTTCTGCTGCTGATTCAGCTGGCGGTCTGTTTGACGGCCGCGTTCGCCGCCGACTGGGTAGGTCTGCTGGACGGGCTTGAGACGAAGGCGTTCGACTGGCGCGCCGAGCAGTGGCATCGGTTCAAGTTGAAGGCGCCGCCGCAGCTGATCGCCGCCGACATTGACGAAAAAGCGGAAGAGCTCACCCGCCCCTATCCGATCTGGCTCCCTGACGACTATCTCGATGCGCTCATAGCTCTCCAGAAGGCTGGCTGCGCGGGCGTATACATCGCCGACGACTTGGGGCAGATCAAGCAAGGCGGCGTCCGATGGTCAAGCCTGCGGATGCCGATTTATGCCGCTCAACGGACTGCCGAGATTCCCGCTTCGAGACGGCGGCGCTTCCTTCCGATTCCCCCCAATATCAAAGCCGCTTTAAATCTGACAGCCTCTTTCAGCGGGGCGGAGCCGGACGAACGGGATGGCGTTCACCGCCTAGCGGCCGTCTTAGACCCGAACGCCGGCGAGAGCGGCCCACATTATTCCATCGAGACGCTCTTTGCCGCCGACGCGCTGGACGCGGAACCCAGCGAACTGAACCTGCCGATCGACGCGCTGGGGCGCGTTCTGACGCCGTTTCAAAAATCGAATGTGAAAACCGTCTCGGTCGGAGCTCTTTTGAACGGAGAGCGGGAGGCGGTTCAAGCGGCGCGCGGCAGATGGATCGTTCTAGGATCCAGCTTGCCGACAGCTGAAACGGCGCGCGCCGCGTTCGGCTCCGTTTCCGCCTTTGAGCTGCGCGCCTCCATGGTCAGCGCCATGATGACGGGGCAGCTGGCGCGCTCCAAATCGGGCTGGGGAACGGGAATCGTTCTCGCGCTCTGGTTCGCCGCGCTGATCCCTGTCGGTTTGAAGGTCGGCAAACAGCTGCCGAAAGCGCGGCGCATCGTTCTGGGCGGTCTCTTGGCGGCGGGAGTTCATGGGGCGTTGGCGTTGGCGCTGTTCCGCTGGATCTGGGTCCCTGCCGCTCCGATCTGCGCGGCTTTGCTGAGCGCGGCGGCGATCTGGTCGTTTTCGGTGAACGAGGCGCGCGCCCGGCTTGTGGAGCGACGCGCGCTAAGGGCGGAACGGGAGGCGGCATTCGGCGTCATGACCTCGCAGGTGCGCCACGAGATACGCAATCTGCTCAACTCGATACGCTCCCCCGCCGAGATGCTGCGGCGCAACTTTGAAAGGGGCGATCCGCTCGGCCTCGCCGCGGAGCCTGAAAAGATCGTCTCCGAAATGAACATGATCATGAGCCGCGTGACGGAGCTGTCCGACATGGTGGAGAAGGAGCTGAATTATCTGCGCGATAAGACGTTTCGTTTTGTGGAGACGGACATCTGGGAGATCGTTCAGGAGGCGCGCGCCGCGATGGAGCATGACCTGGAGGCGCAGGGGGTGTCGGTTCTGGAGGAAGCGCCTGAAACGCGCCGCCCTGTTATGGCGGATCCTGAAAAGCTGCGCGCGGCGTTTGTGAACCTGATACGCAACGCGGCGCAGGCGATGCCGAACGGCGGCCGTCTGCGTCTGATTTACAGCGAACGGCGCAGACGCACGGTGTCCGTGAGCGTGGCGGACACAGGCGCGGGAATGTCGCCGCAGCAGGTTGAGCAGGCGTTCGATCCGTTCTACACAACGAAAGCGAAGGGGCTGGGCCTCGGTCTTGTCACGGTGAAGCGCATTGTGGAGACGCACCGCGGCAAGGTGACCGCCGTGAGCGTGGAGGGTGAAGGGACGTCATTTGAGGTCGCCCTGCCCGCGGCGCGCTGAAAAGGGCTTTTACGGATCTTCAAACGGATTCTCAATCGGCTCCGATAGATCAAGACCTTCAAAACTCTGTCTCATCTCCTCCATCATCGCCTGATATTCAGGCGTCGCCTTCATTTTCTCCACCATCTGCTCATCCGTCATATCGCCTTGCAGCAGCGTCGTCAGCTTCGTAGGCTGCTCTATGTTCTGGATGCTTTGGGACAATTCCATCATGCGCTCAGGGTCCTGCGTCATGGAGGCAAACCCCGCCGCCACGGAACCTGCGCTGCCCATGGAGTTACGGATAGACTTCATCAGCAGCTTTTCTCTCCGCTCTTCCAACGACGCCCCCTGCTCCCGCAATTGCGCGTCCAGCTCCGCAAGTCCTTCCACGAAAGCGAGCGTCATATCCGCGTATGCAGCCATTTCAGGAACTTGCGCTCTGATCTTTGCCGCATAATCCACGAATTCCTGTATGCCCTCTTGGAGCTGGGTTGAAAACTCGTCAGGCGCGTTGGCGGACGCGGATGCGTCGGGAGACGCTGTCGCTGTATCTTCCGCGCCGCCGTTGTCGGCAGCTTCCTCCGCTTCAGGAGTTTGCGGGGCTTTGGAGTCGGCGGACGATTCCGTTTCAGCTGAAGAGTCGTCCGCTGCATCGGCTGCGCTGTCCGCATGGATGACCGGCGACTGCTCCTCAACCGTCAGCCCGCGCTCCGAGTCGTCCGACCCGCCGTATTCGATCCAAAGATACGCGCCCAGCAGCGCAATCAGCAGAGCGGCCGCTGCCGCAAGAACGATCTTGGTCGTTTTCGTCATGATCAGAACGCCTTCCCGTCGTCGTCTCATATAGGTTGACGCTCTGATGATACACGAACCCGCCGAAAAAAGAACCTGCCTGCCTTCAGCGCCACAGCGGACAGGGAACTCCGTTTGAAGCTGCCCTGCCCGCGACCCGCTTCCAGATGCTCCTTGTTTATTTGGATTCAGGCAATGGCACTCTGAGAAGAGCGAACAGTTTGCGGGGCGGATTGTTTTCAAAGAATTCAAAGAATCGCTTGTACGCCTCCTGTTCTTCACTAGCCTGCGGCGACAGCTGTTCCGCGGTCTCGTCGAGACGCTCGGCCAGTCTGGCGGCGCGCTCCCCGAGCTCCAAGTTTTGATCTTGCAGCTCCTCATTGTATTCCGCCACGCTGTCTACAACTTCATTCGCCAGAGCTGCCACTTCGGTTGTCCCCGGACCTGGATGCAATTCAACAAAACGCTGGATCAGCTCCTTAAACTCAGCGAGAGCGTCCTGAAGTTCAACGGTGAACGGGTCTTGCGGGGCGGCTTGAGGGGCGTCGGGCTGTGTCGCGCCGGCGCTCCCGCTGTCGTCAGAAGAGACGGCAGATTCTGCGGCGGCGAATTCATCCGAAACGGATGTTTCCTTTTGCGGCGCCGGAGCAGAGATTTCGTCGGCGGTTTGATCTGACGCTCCACCAGAGTTCTGTTCAATGCGCGGCGATTGCTCCTCAACCGTCAGCCCGCGCTCCGAGTCGTCCGACCCGCCGCCGTATTCGATCCAAAGATACGCGCCCAGCAGCGCAATCAGCAGAGCGGCCGCTGCCGCAAGAACGATCTTGGTCGTTTTCGTCATGATCAGAACGCCTCCTCCATCGCCGTCTCATATAGGTTGACGCCCTGATGATACACGAAACGGCTAATAAATGCGACCGCCCGCGCCAAGACGGGCAATGGAAGCCTGTTTGAGGTTCATCGCCAGAGCCGCCGGCGATGACGGTTCAAGACAACAGGCTCAAAAAACGGCGAGAATGATGTTGAGACGCATGGCGTATCCTTTCTTTAATTGGGCAATCCGAGAAGCGCGCCCAGTTTATGAAGCGCGCTGTTATTAAAGAACTGATCCATCGCGTTTTTTATTTCAGATTCTAAATATTCTGTTGTGACGGCATTGTAGTATTCGGTCGCCGGATGTATGGACTCTAGCCAAAACGCGCGCAGTTTGGCGGTCCGCTCCTCTCGAGTGAAGTACTCCCCGCGGAGCTCCTCGTCATATTTTATCAGATCTCTCCCGATCCCTACTAAAATATCCGCCAGATCGGCCGCTATCGAACTTGGAAACTGCTGAACAAATTGGTCAGCAAGCTCGTTCAGCTCATCTATCCCCTCCTGAAGCTCCAGCGTGAACGGATCTTGCGGAGAGACTTGCGGGGCGTCGGGCTGCGTCGCGCCGGCGCTCTCGCTGTCGTCAGAAAAGACGGCAGATACTTCGACAGCGGACTCATCAGAGGCGGATGTTTCCTCTTGCGGCGCCGGCGCAGAGATTTCGTCGGCGGTTTGATCTGACGCTCCATCAGAGTTCTGTTCAATGCGCGGCGATTGCTCCTCAACCGTCAGCCCGCGCTCCGAATCGTCCGGCGAACCGTCGTATTCGATCCACAGGTACCCGCCCAGCAAGGCGAGAATGAGAGCGGACGCGACTCCGAGAACGATCTTGGTCGTTTTGGTCATGAGAAGCACTCCTCCAAATGCTGTTCGTTTCATGCTGGCGAGCGCCAATGCCAACGCGACCTTTATTCCGGTCAACAACTTCCGAAGCCGACGCTTCGCGCGATGCAGCCGTATCCCAACCGCCGAATAGGAAAGCCCATGCCGCTTCTGTAGCGCCTCATACGTCTCTTCGTCCATAAACCGCCCGCGCAGCAGGTCGCGGTCGATCGGGTTCAGTTTGTCTAACGCCTGCCGTATCTGTTCGTTGCTCTCCGCCTGTTCAAGCGCGGTGAGCGGATGCGGCATGTTCGCCGCTTCGGCTTCGTCCAGCGTCTGACGCTTGCTGTTCCAGCGTTCATGGACGCGGTTCCATTCGCTCGCCGTGTTGCGCGCGATGCCGTAGATCCACTGCTTCAACTTGGCGGGATTGCGCAACTTGGCGCGGTTAGCGTATGCCCGCGCGACCGTTTCTTGGACGAAGTCATCCAGTTCGCCCTGGTTGCGCAGTTTGCGTCTGCCGATGGCGCGTATCCGCTCCATTTGCTCCAGAACCGTCTTGTCGAAGTCCGTCAGTGGTTGATCTTTCAAGGCGCCGCTCCCTTCGCTATACAATATACATGTGGAGTTCCTTCCGGAGATTTTACATGCAATTGCGTCTATTTGCGCTGTTGGGAAAAGATTCCCGCCTGCGCGGCGGGCTAAGGGCGGAAAGATGGCTTTAGCGAATACCGTCCGATTTGAACAAGATTTCGTACATCGTCGTCTGTAGAGACTGCCTTCACCGCGGCGACATCCATAAAGTGATTGGCGCAGCAGGGCAGGGAACGCCGTTTGAGGTCCCCCGCCCGCGGCGCTGAAAACAGCTTTATTCAGGCAGCAACCCGAGAAAAACGAACAGTTTGCGGGGCGTGTTGTTTTTAATGAATTGAGCGTACGCTTTCTTTTCTTCAGGGTGTATTTTGGCCAGCATCGCGGTGTACTGCGGCTCCAACCGCTGCGCGGTCTCAAGGAGGCGGGCGGCAAGTCTGGCGGCGCGTTCCGCGCGCTCCAAGTTTTGATCTTGCAGCTCCTCATTGTATTCCATCATGCTGTCGACAACTTCATTATGCAGAGCTGCGATGTAGGTTGCCCTCGGACCTGGATGCAATTCAACAAGACGCTGGTACACCTCCTTAAACTCGCTGACCCCCTCCTGAAGTTCGACGGTGAACAGGTCTTGCGGAGCGGCTTGCAGGGCGTCGGGCTGCGTTGTGCCGACGCTTTCGCTGCCGTCAGATCGGGCGGCAGACTCTTCAGAAGCGATCGAATCTCCAAAAACGCGCATTTCCTCTTGCCGCTCCGGCGCAGAGGTTTCTTCGGCGGTTTGCTTTGGCGTTTCAGCAGATTTCTGCTTGACGATCGGCGACTGCTCCTCAGCCGTCAGCCTGGGCTCCTCAACCGTCAGCTCGCGCGCCGAATCGTCCGGCGAATCGCCGTATTCGATCCACAGATACCCGCCCAGCAAGGCGGGAATGAGAGCCGACGCAACTCCGAGAACGATCTTGGTCGTTTTGGTCATGATGGGCATTCCTCCAAATGCTGTTCGTTTCATGTTGGAGAGCGCCAATGCCAACGCGACCTTCATTCCAGTCAGCAATTTCCGAAGCCGACGCTTCGCGCGATGCAGTCGAAACCCGACCGCCGAGTAGGACAGCCCATGCCGCTCCTGAAGATCGGCGTAAGACTCCTCTTCCATATACCGCCCCTGCAGCAGGTCGCGGTCGATCGGGTTCAGTCTGTTCATCGCTTGGCGTATCTGGTCGTTCCGTTCCGCCCGTTCCAGCTCGTCATGCGGGTTGCGCATGTCCGGCAGATCGTCCTCTTCCGGCAGCGGCTCTTCGCGTTTGCGGAAGCCGGCGCGGTTCATCTCGTTCGCCGTGTTCCGCGCGATGCCCGCGATCCACTGCTTCAGCTTGGCGGGATCGCGCAGTTGAGCGCGGTTCGCATAGACGCGCGCCACCGTCTCTTGGACGAAGTCGTCCAGCTCGTTCTGGTTGCGCAGCTGCTTTCTGCCGACGGCGCGGATATGCCCCATCTGCCCAAGAACCGTCGCGTCGAAGTCGCTTAGCGGTCGGTCGTTCATTCAGCGCTCCTTTCGTTCGGTTCGGTTGTGGCGATGCCCTTTGGGTTTTTAGCGCTATTTGCATGCGGCTTGACGCGGCGTCAACAAAATTTGCCGAACAACGAACTCTTACCGGTCCTCCGGCTCCACCGCCGGCATGGGAGCGTCAATGATGAACGAATCGAGATCGCTGAAGACGGCATCAATCTCATCCATCGACACATCGCTTGTTGGAAGTCCAAGAACGGTTTCCATCTTTTTGGGCTGGTTCTCAGCCATGAACCGAATTAAAGCGCGCAACTTATCTGCGTGTTGTCGGAACGCAGCCACTGGGTCGGAGCTCTCCAATGGATCATGAATGGTTCCTTTGACCATTGGATCCATGAAGCTGTCTGAGAAGCTCTTAGAAGCGGTCTGATATTGTTCGCGCAGCTGCGTTTTGCGTTCTTCGGCGGTCATTCCCTGTTGACGCAATTCCGCTTCGCGCTTCAGAAGGGCGTCCCCCATCTCAACCGCCATTTTCGTCACGCCGCTGAATTCGGGAAATTCCGCCTGCAGCTTTTTCGCGAAGTCGTTCAGTTCTTCAACCGCCTCTTGAAATTCGGTTGAAAAGGCGTCGGGCGCGTTGACGCTCACAGCCTCGCCGGCGGAGGCGGCGTTCGCATCAACCGTCTCGCCGCTTTTGCCGGTTGAGGGCGTTTCAGGAGTCTGCGCGGCTTCGATTCCGCCGGCCGTTTCCGTTTCGGCTGAAGAATCGGCGCTGTCATTGGCGCCGCGGGCATTAACAATCGGCGACTGCTCCTCAACCGTCAGCCCGCGCGCCGAATCGTCCGATGAACCGCCGTATTCGAGCCACAGGTATCCGCCCAGCAGGGCGAGAATGAGAGCCGACGCCGTTCCGAGAGCGATCTTGGTCGTGTTTGTCATGAGAAGCACTCCTCCAAATGCTGTTTGTTTCATGTTGGCGAGCGCCAATGCCAACGCGACCTTCATTCCTGTCAACAACTTCCGAAGCTGACGTTTCGCGCGATGCAGTCGGAACCCGACCGCCGAATAGGACAGCCCATGCCGCTCCTGAAGATCGGCGTAAGACTCCTCCTCCATATACCGCCCCTGCAGCAGGTCGCGGTCGATCGGGTTCAGTCTGTTCATCGCTTGGCGTATCTGGTCGTTCCGTTCCGCCCGTTCCAGCTCGTCATGCGGGTTGCGCATGTCCGGCAGATCGTCCTCTTCCGGCAGCGGCTCTTCGCGTTTGCGGAAGCCGGCGCGGTTCATCTCGTTCGCCGTGTTCCGCGCGATGCCCGCGATCCACTGCTTCAGCTTGGCGGGATCGCGCAGTTGAGCGCGGTTCGCATAGACGCGCGCCACCGTCTCTTGGACGAAGTCGTCCAGCTCGTTCTGGTTGCGCAGCTGCTTTCTGCCGACGGCGCGGATATGCCCCATCTGCCCAAGAACCGTCGCGTCGAAGTCGCTTAGCGGTCGGTCGTTCATTCAGCGCTCCTTTCGTTCAGCTCTTTTGTGGCAGTTCCCGCTTCAATTTTAGCGCTATTTTTCCAAATTCCGCGCTTCGCCGCAATTGAGGGGTCATGCCGGGCGGGAATGTTGAATAGCTACGCCTCAATCGGTTATAATAAAATGTTAACGGCGGTTGGCGCCAGGGGAGCGGAGAAGACGATGCGGCGGGTGAAGCTGCAGGACAACCAAGCCGCAGAGGCGGCGGAGTGGACAGCGCGCGCGGTCCATGAAGCGGGCGGACGCGCGCTGCTTGTAGGCGGGTGCGTTCGGGACGCGCATCTGGGACGCGCCGCTAAAGACGCCGACATGGAGGCGTTTGGCGTGGACCCGCGCCGTCTCATAGAGCTGCTCAAAACGCGCTTCTCGGTCGATCTGGTCGGCGAGGCGTTCTGCGTCGTCAAAATCAGGGGGCTGCCGCTGGATGTGTCCGTCCCCCGCCGCGAATCCAAGTCTGGACTTGGACATAAAGGCTTCACGGCAACCGCAGACCCGACGCTCTCGTTTGAAGAGGCTGCGAGCCGGCGCGACTTCACCATGAACGCGATGGGATTCGACCTGTTGACGGGCGAGGTGCTGGATCCGTTCGGCGGCGGCGGAGACCTTGACCGCCGAATTCTGCGCCATGTGTCCTATCGGTTTGCTGAAGACCCGCTGCGCGTTCTGCGCGGGGCGCAGTTTGCGGCGCGCTTCCGCTTGAACGCCGACCCGGCGACAATTCAGCTGTGCCGATCCATGACGATGGAGGGGCTGGCGAAGGAGCGGATTTTTGACGAATGGAAAAAACTGATACTGCTGGGCGAGCGGCCGTCCATGGGGTTGGACTTTTTGCGCAGGGTCGGCTGGACGCGCTATTTTCCAGAGCTGGAGGCGCTCATCGATACCCCGCAAGACCCTGAATGGCATCCTGAGGGGGATGTTTGGACGCATACGCTGCACTGTATGGACGCTTTTGCCAAGGAGCGCATTGGATGCGAACGGGAGGATCTGGTTGTCGGGCTGGGCGTCCTGTGCCATGACTTTGGGAAACCCGCATCGACCGTGTTTGAGCGGGGCCGCTGGCGTTCGCCTGGGCATGATGTCCAAGGGGAGAAATTGACGCGCCGTTTTGTCCAGAGGTTGTCCAATCAAAAAGGTTTGGCGAAAGAGGCGGCGGCGTTGACGCGCTGGCATATGGTTCCCGCGCAGTTGGAACCTGGCGTGAGCGACGCGGCGGTGCGCCGTCTCTCGCGCCGAGCGGGGCGTTTAGACAGACTTCTGCGCGTCTGCGCCGCCGACATGAACGGACGCCCGCCTCTGCCAAAAACAGGGCAGACGGAACTTGCATGGCTCAAAAAACGCGCCGCGGAACTGAACGCGCTCGATTCGCAGCCGAATCCGATACTTCTCGGACGGCATGCGATACAGGAATTGGACATGGAGCCAGGGCCGAAGATTGGACATCTGCTAAAAGAGGCGTACGAGGCGCAATTGGACGGAGCGTTCGACACATTGGAAACAGGGCTGGAATGGCTGCGCGCAAAAGGGAGGTTGGAGCAATGAAGCATTGGACGCAATGGCCGGCATGGTCGGCGGCGTTGGTTGGGTTATGGCTTGCCGCTGTAGTCGCGGCGCCGGCGAAATGGACAGCGTCCAAACAGACGGACGCAGAACTGAGCAAAGAAGGGCTGATGGGCGGAGCGCTCTCTCCAGACAGGAAGATCATCGCTGTCGTCGGTCCTGAGGGCGTCCGTTCGTTTCTCTTCTCTACGGGCGAGGACGCTAGCCTCCCGCTTGGACGCGCCGGCGGGGCGAGCTGCGCCGCATTCTCTCCAGACGGAAAAAGCGCCGCTTTCGGCGGATTCGACAGGCAGGCGCGCGTCATCAATCTTGAAACGGGAGGGCTGAACGCCGTTCTCATTGGACATACCGGAAATGTCCGCGCAATCGCCTACTCGCCGGACGGCAAGACGCTCGCCACCGGCAGCATGGACGGCTCCGTCCGCCTATGGGACGCAAAGACTGGACAGCATCGACAGACCGTCTTGAAACACCAGGGCTTCGCGCTCGCGGCTGTCTATTCACCGGACGGCAAGACGCTCGCTACCGGCAGTTGGGACATCACTGTTCAGCTGTGGGATTTCGCTCTTGAACAAAACCGCATATTAGAAGGTCATTCAAAAGCGGTACTGACAGCCGACTTTTCACCGGACGGCAAGACGCTCGCCACCGGCAGCGGCGATGAAACGGCTCTCTTATGGAATGTCCAAACGGGCGAGAGCGTGGCGCTGGACGCGCATGAAGACCGCGTCGAATCGGTCGCGTTTTCGCCGGACGGCAAGACGCTCGCCACCGCCAGCAGCGACAAAACGCTGATCTTATGGAATGTCCAAACGGGGGAGCAGCTGGAGACGCTGGAGGGGCATGAGGACTGGGTCAAATGGACAGCCTTTTCGGCGGACGGCAAGACGCTCGCAAGCGCCTCGGCGGACGGAAAGCTCCTGTTTTGGACATATCAACCGGAGGAAGAAAAGGCGGAAGAAGAGACGACAAAGGAAGAGGCGCCTTAAGCCGATTTTGGATGTTTCAGCCGAGACGGGAGGAGCGTCAGCAGCGCAAGGCATATGAGCGGAAGAAACGCCAGCCCCGACAGCATCGGAACAATGCCAATCTGATTGGCGGCCGCGCCCGCCGGCAGGTTCAAAACCGCGGCGGCTCCCCATGCCCCTCCCATGACCATGCTGGTGGCGAGATTTGTCGGCTGCTCCGTCGTCTCTTGTCCAATGACGATATAGACGGGCGTCGTCAGCTGAAGCAGGAAGTTGCCGGCAAAGAGCGTCGTCAAGAATAGCGGCCCTTTCAGCGCGAGCGCGCCCAGAAAAAGCGGCGCCGGCAGCAGCAGCGACGCAATCAGAACGCCGTTGCGCGAAAACTTGTCCGACGCATAGCCGCCGAGCAGCATCCCAACCGAGCCGAACAGCAGATAGCCCGACAAAATCAGCGACCGCGCGACGTCTGTCATCCCCTCATCCTTGAGATGTATCGACAGAAAATTGAGAAATCCGATCGTCGTTAAGGTTCGCAGCGTCACAATCGTCCATAGGATGATGAGCGGCTTGTTGAACACGGGGGCGCCCTCGGCGGGCTTCGGCCGTTTCTCAGTTTTTGCGTCATAGTAAAACAACGCGGCCATCGCAGCCGCCATGAGCAGCCCAGGAATCATAGCCGGCAGAAAGACGGCGTTCGACCAGCGTTCATAGGCGACCATCAAGAGCAGCGGTCCCGCCGCCTGTCCAAGATTCCCCCCGCAGATAAAGATGGACATCCCGACGCCTTTCGCTTCAATGGACAGCCGATTTGCCGCCATCGCCGAGGGCGGATGAAACGCCGCGATCCCAAGACCGCCAACCAGCAACAGCGCGATCATGACAAACAGGTTCGGAGCTAGCCCCACAAGCGAGATGCCGACCGCCGCTCCCGCCAGCCCTTTCCACATAAAAGAGACGCTGCGGACGCGGTCGGCGATCCAGGCAAAGCCGACCTGTCCTATGGAGTTGAACGCGCCGGCCGCCGCGACAAGCAGCCCGGCATACAGCTCGCGCTGATCGGACGGAGCGACGCGGTCGACCAGTATCGGCAGCAAATACGGTATGGACAGCGCGTAGGAGTCGACAACCCCGTGCGCGGTTGAGAGTCCAATGAACTGCGCTCTGCCTGATTTCGGGCGTTGAGTGTCGATTATCGGTAATCCATGATGCGCCGCAGGGAGCTGCTGTTCCCGGCGCTGTCCGTGACGCGGTAAATCGCGGTGTAGGCGCCATGCAAGCCGCTGAACCATTCAGGGTCGAATTGGGGTCTAAAGACGATCTTCCGCTGTCCGACAGCGCTGCGGCGGTCGGTGAATTCGCCCTGTATTTTTTCTCCGCGCGGGTTGAGCAGCCGCCATGTCAGCTGGTACCACTGAATCTGCTGATCTGGAGGAACAAAGACGTAGATTTCATCCGAGGCGCTGCCCGCCTTGGTGGAAAGGACGCCTAGAGCCGCGTTCGATTGGACAGGCAGCGGCTGAATAAACTGTTCAAGATGCCCCTTCCCTGGTATGCGCGTCCACTGGCCGCCCGTTCCCCATGCAAGCTGCTTTGTCAAGAGAAAATCGATGGACACCGAATCGAGCGTGACGCGCCGCTGTTTGAGCGTCTCGATGACCGCGTCCATCGTCAAGTCGGAGGCGCCGTTGTAATCTCGGTCGTGGAAGGGTCCGTCGCTGATGAAAATGAACCGCTTTTTTGCGCCGTCTCGATAGCGAAACTCGTTCAACGCCGCCATGACCGCCTCCAGCCCCGATTCTGCCAGCCCCCCGCCGCCTGTGAATTTCGCCGCGTTGAGCCAGTTGCGCAGATCAACCGCATTGTCGGTCATTCCCATCGTCTTCGGCGGGTCATGCGAAGCGTCGGTAAAGGTCACCAGCCCGAAATGCGCGTCCCGTTTATTGATACGAAGGATGCGCGCGAACTGATCGGCGTAGGCGCGAACGCCGCGCACATTGTCCTCCATGCTTCCGGTCGTATCCACAATTAGGACAATGTCCAGCTTCTCCGCTTCGGTCGATTGGACAATCCCCTCCGCCAACTTTTTCATGATGCCGCGGTACGGATCAACCATATAAGAGGGCTGCGCGTTGGAGCCTGGACCGTAGGAGGCTCCGCCGGCGCCGCCCGCTCCGTTGACGGTTCGGCGCCCCGCCGCGTAGAGCCTCGGCGCGCGTCCAATAGCCGTTCTGCCTTCGGCGTTCATACCCTCCTGCGTCGGCCATTCCACCCGCCGGATCTCGCTTGCGTCAGCGCTCGGCCTTTCCTTGAAGGCGGGCGCGTCCATTCCCGTTTGACGCTTCAGCGGCGCGTGCGCAGGCTCGTTCAAGACAGGCGTTTTGGACGCGATCTCGCTCGTTTTGTACAGCTCGTCCGCGGTCCGTTCCGCGACCTGCTCATGTCGAAACTTAAAGCTCGACCCGTCCCCCGCGTCCGGCCGCTGCGGCTTGAGTTCTTCAACTATCGGCTGAACGGCCGGCGCCGTCTCCGTCTTCAAAGGCGGAACGGGAGCGGGCGGCGGCTCTTGGAAAAGATGCACAAGCGGCGGTTCCGCGTCCGCCTTCTGGACAGAACCAAGAGGCGGCGCCGCGTCGATCAAAACAAACGAAGCGGTGAAAAAAAGTACTGTATGCAGCGCCAACGACAGAATAACGCTGCCTCCCCACTGCGCGGGGGCGTTCTTCCGCTTCCTGTTCGGCTCATGTTTCGGCGTCGCTTGCTCCATTGGATGCCTCTCAGCGTTTCAGATTCGCCCAAACGACGGCTGCTTTCCTGCGCGGGTCAACGCTCAACGGACCGCTCATCGCCTCCTGTATTTCGCGTTCGTTCAATGCGCGGTTGTAGATGCGCACATCGTCAAGAACGCCTGGAAAGGCGTCGCTCGGACGGCCAAAATCGTCTGCGCCGATCCACAGGTCTAGGTCAGAGGTCGCAATCGGCTCATTGTTAGGCGCTTCGCCGTCCAGTTTGCCGTCCACATAGACGCGGAGGGTGGAGCCGTCAAACGTACCTGCGAAATGGTACCAGGAGCCAATTGTCCATTCGGTCGTCGCCGATTCAGCAAAAAAATTCGTCGGCTTGACCAGAAAGTCGATGGAGGTAACGTTTCCAAAGTCGAAGATGACAAATACAGAGTCGTTTTTAACCATGAGCCTTCGGCTTGCCAGCGAATCCATCGGCTTGAAATGAACCATGTAGGTTGCAGCGTCGGACAGGTCCAGATCGGGATGGTCCGGCACGGCGACATATTCTAGCGGTTCGTCAAATTCAAGCCCGCCGTTGAACCGCCCTTCCGCCCAATCGGCTTTTCCAACCAGCTCCCCGTCATGCCCGTTGCCGGAGAGATCGCGCGCCATGTCTCCGTTGCCGTCGTCGAAATCCCAGTAGGCGACAAGACCCTCCGTCACGGCGGAGGCGGCTGCCGCTGCGCCAAATGCGAGCACCCATATCATAATCTGCTTGCGAATCACGTTTGCTTCCCTAACGCATGGAGTGTGTGATGCAATTGTAGCGCCGTCTATTCAGTTTCGCAACGCTTGCCTGCCGATATTGCCCTACTAAAGCGTTAAGTCGAATTGTAGAAAAGGGGGCGGTCGACTAGGATGAACCTGTAGAGAGCGGAAACGGCAAGCGGGCGGAAACGGCATGAACAGACGAAGCGCGAACGGCGTAAAAATGGCATGGGCTTTGGTGGCGCTGATTGCATCAACCGTTTCAGCAAAGCGCATGCCGTTTGAAAGCCGTTTTGACGAATGGGCGCTCAACTTATGGCCGCCCTGCATATCGGAGTCCAGCCTGTCTGACAAACCCGTTGAGCGTACCAGCCCTCCGATCATCCCGCCCGGCCGCTACCGCGTCTATTGCCGCGCGGACGACGGCAGCTCTCAATCGTTTATCTACGAGCCTCAAGTGAATGTGAACGCGACAGCGCAGACGATCGTCACAAAACTAAACAAGCCGAGCAACGCAACGATTCGCTACACATACGCATATGCGTACGCCGTACGCAGCGCAGACGACAGCCGGCAGCCAATCTGGAACTTCACGATACGCATGCGGCTGGAAAAAGGCGCGCCGGTCAGGTTCGATAGAGCGGTACCCGCATACCAAAGGTGGCGCTTTCAACGCCCCTTCGAGAACAAGGACGGCAAAAACTGGGCGGTCTGGACGAACGATCAAAAACCGCTGGAGCCGGGAGAGACGGCAAACTTTGAGCTGCGCAGCGTCGGTCTGCCAGGCGTTTTGCCGGCGTTCATGCAGGGCAAGCCGTCGCATCGCAACCGAATCCACAAAAATGCGTATGTTCCCAATGAGCCTGGTCAGGACGCCGTCTGCGGCTGGGTCGTCGGTCCGGTTCCAGAGCCGAAAAACTTCCATCCGATCGCGTTCATTGAGTACATTGAAAAGCTTTATTTCAAATGCGGCGAAGCCGGTTGGATCGAATCGCGCCGGAAGGGTATCGAGGTTCTTTGGGCGTTGAAAAGAGCGCGTTCCGCTTTAGAGAGCGGCGACGCGCAAACGGCTCGACAGGCGGTTTTAGACGGCGTTCAGTTGATTCAGCGGCTTTCCGCGACAGGCGCCCTGCTTGTCCGTGAGCATCCGTTCACAACAGAAGCGGAAGGGCTGTTGACGGCAAATATGGAGTATCTAGCGGACAGGCTTGAACAGCCTGCGCCGATTGCCGCCCGGCGTCCGCGATTTCAAAGCCGAATCGATCTAGAGCTGCTGGCCGCGGCGAATGCGGCGGTCAAGGAGGTTCCGCCCGGATGGCTGCGCATCTATCATCTCGACTACGACGATTCCCTTCAGTCCCGCTTGTATGAACCGGCATGCAATGTGGACGCGGCGGTCAAAACGGTTGTCCATCAGATAGACAGGTCGGACGACCCGTCCGTTCGGTATGCGTATTCTTATGAGATCAGCAGCGCCGATTCCAGCTTGCAAGCAATCAGAAGCCTGCGGATTAATATGGAGCTGGATCGAAACGCGCCGACAACGCTTGCCAGCCCGGCGGAGCTTGGATGGAGCCGATCCGTCCCCAGACCCGATATTACGGCGACCAACTGGGCGAGATGGTACGGTTCATCCTACCGCGGCCGTTTGATTATGCCGGGCGAAACGCAGGGCGGGTTTCAGCTGCGCAGTTCAGGATTGCCTGGCATTTTGGAGGCGCGTGTCGTCGGATCGTTGACGCGGACAAACCATCTCCATGAGGAGATAGAATTCCCAGAAGGGACAAGGGGGTCGGGTCGGTCGGTTTCGTCGTCGGACCGGTTCCAGAGCCGTCGCCGTTTGAAGCGGGAGCGTTTTTGGAGATTGTGGAAAGCTTGTTCCGCCGGTGTAGAGAAATCGGATGGGCGGCTCCGTTAGCGGGCGGCAAGGTGGTTGAATCTCTCAAACGGGCGAAGGCTTTCTTGGCGGAAGGAGATGTTCAAGCCGCGCGGAAAAATCTTGAAGCGGTTGTTGAGAGCGTTCATCGAGAAGGCGAGGCGGAACGTTTTTATACAACGGAGGCGGCAGGAATGTTGACAGCCAATCTAGAGTACCTGCTGGAACGGCTGTAGTGCCGCGTCTCAATTCTCCCTGTACGCCTTCTGTCATTTCCGATTTTTGCGTATAACCCCCCCTAAACGCCGAAGCCCCCAGGCGACCGCAAAGAGAGCCGCAGACGCCGCTAGAAGCATGCCGCGGCTCCCCGAGCGCATCTGGTAGAATGTGGACGCGGCGGCAAACGGAATCAGCAGCATCGTCAGCGTTCCAAACGCGCGCAGCGTCCATCCGAACATCGCCGGGCGCAGAAACATCTTCGTCGTCTCGATGACCGCCCTTGGAGCGGAGGCGCGCTTCGGCGCGTCGCTGCCCTTCTGTCCATTTTCCGATTCAGAGCGGCGGTTCCTCATCCGGCTCGTCGGGCGACTCGGACGGTTCAGGGTTGCGCCGCCGCGGCGGTTCGGGCGGAGGAGCGCCTTCCTCAAGCTCCTGAAAAGTGCGGTACATCTCCTTCGCAAAGTCGATCACATCCTCGCGCAGCTGGCGCATTGTCTTTTCCATGTTCGCCGAGTAGGCGGAGGTGGACATCGGATACTTTTCAATGTATGCGATCAAAATATCGCGCGTCGCGTCAAGCGGATTAGACATCAACGATCCTTTTCTATGATTTCGGCGCCGTTGTACACAACGCCTTTTTTGAGTATCAGGTTGGCGTACACCGCAGATTCGCTCGTTGCAACCACGGCAAAACATCGGCGGGCGCGTTCATAAAACGCAAACCGCTCAACAGGAGTCAGCGACACAGGCCTCCCCTCCGAACGGCTCAACGCCGCGCGAAATTCGTCCCAAATCGGGGGTTCCGGCGCGTACTCTTCCACAACCTCCATGACCAGCGCATGCTCGTCGTCGTATTGATCCAGCGGAAAAAAAGGCGCGACCGCCTCCAGCAGCTCCGTCACGCCGACTCCGTCCGCCCGCGCAAGACGCCGCGCATTGGACGCCGCCGGAAAATTGCCGTCCGCAAACACAATCTCATCCCCATGTCCCATCGACATGAGCGTATGCATCAGCGCCGGCGATATGACCGGCGGTATGCCCCGCAGCATCGCTCTCTCCTTTCAATACGGAGCTCAATAATGTCGGTGAAGCCGAATGCGCGCCGTACCCTTATACAATGTGATCGGCGCCTCTATCGGCAGATGCCCTTCCGCCTCAACGCGCGCCAAGTAAAGCCCCGGCGGCAGATTCTCCAAGATCAACTGTCCGCGCGAATCGGTTCTGGCGGAGCCGTTTGCCGGTCCTGTATAAGAAACCAGCGCGTCCGCCAGCGGTATCTCGATCTGCGCATTTGAAAAATATGTCCAACCAGCCCCCGCCGCAATCTCCAAGCGCAGCGCCGGCTCCGCCTCTTCGTCGGGGATCCGTTCAACAAGCGGAAACAGCTTCGCCCCGTCCGTCGGCGATACGGCTGCCAGCGCCGCCTGCCGCAGCTCCCCGTCTGCGCTGCCGGCGAGGATTTGCAGGGCGTCCTGTCCGTTCTCAAACGCGGCCGCCGCCCCAACAGCGTAATATAACAGACGGGGCGGCGCGTCCTCCATCAGACGCAGAAACGCCTCCAAGCCGTCCGGCGCAGCTGTCGGAAATGCGGAGACCGCCGCCGCCCGCGTCAACAGGTCCGGCGAACTCATTCCGCCGCGAATCGCTTCCGCCGCTTCTTCAGACCTGCCCAGCATTGCCGCCGCATACGCCGCCGCCGTCCGCGCTCTTCCGTCTTCGTCCGAGAGCGCCGCAAGGATCTCTTCGGCGTATGCGCCGCCGCGCATCTTGCCGATGCCGACAGCCGCGTAAGCGCGCGCTGCGGGGCTTTCGTCCGTCAAGGCGAAGGCGAGCGCGCCCGCCTCTTCCGCAAAGGAGCGCTCTTCAATCGGCTGCCCGCGCTGATCCGCCCCTCGGCGCATGAGCGCAAACGCAGCCGCCTCACGCGTGTGCGGATGCGGATATTCTAGAGAAGCCGCCAAAAAAGGCAGCGCTTCATCGTCCGCGCAGCCCAGCGCGATTGCCGCATAACGCAGATCCAGCGGACGGGCAGGCTCCTCCTCGCGCAACAGCTGTATGAGCGGTTGAACGGCCGGCGCGACCGTTTCAGCCAGCGAAACAAGACCGCCCTCCTCCGTTTGGAAGCCGGCGCGGTAGCGCGTCAAGCGCGCCAGAGTCTCCAGCGCCGACGGATCGGGAACGCGCCGGACAGCGTCGCGCGCCTGCGCCAACTCTGAAGACGAACCGACCGCCTCCTCCGGCTGGCTCGTCTCCGACTCTACATCGATAAACGGGTTGAAGTCGAAGCCTATCTGCTCAATCTGCGGACCTCCTCCGCGCTGTCTTGGACGGTTCAAACTGTTGATCGCGGCTTGAGCCGCCTCCCGCACATCCAGGTCGTCGTCCTCAGCTAAACGGCGCAGCAGAGCGTTCAAGCGTTCGTCTCCGCCCATCAGCTCCGCCGCCTCCACAACGGTCAGACGCACATGGTACTGGGGATGCGCCGCATCTTTCTCCAGCGTTTCATACGCCGCCTCGCGCATCTCTTCAGGCGCCAGGCGCAGAAGCGTCAGGGCCGACCTAGCCCGCACAACCGGCAGCGGATCGTTCAGCAGCTCCTGCAGTTTCGGCAGCGCCTTGCGCAATTCAGGCCAGTTCGCCTCCTGCGCGGCGTATCTCCAGAGAGCGTCCATCGAACGGGCGCGCGTCATCGGGTTCTGCGCTTCCAGTTTGGCAATCTCAAAGCGGATGTCGTCTGCGTCTCCGCTCTCCTCCTGCGCGGAAGCGGAGAGCGTCAGCGTCAGAGCCATCAATGCGAGAACGAACCGCCTAAGCCTCATCGTTCAACTTCACCGCCATTTTTCCAATATTCCGTCCCAAGAAAAGATCGATAAACGCTTGCGGGGCGCTCTCTAAGCCGTCCGAAATCGTTTCGGAATACTGGACGCTGCCGTCTGCGACGAGCGGCGCGACCTCCTCCAAAAACTGCGGTTTCAATTCGCCGTGGTCGCTGATGATATATCCTTTCATCTCGGCTCGGCGTCCAATCAGCTGAAACAGGTTGCTCGGTCCCGGTTCAGGCTCCTTTAGATTATACTGCGAAATCATCCCGCATACAGGGATTCGGGCGCCGAAGTTGATCCGGTCTAAAACCGCTTCCAGCAGCGCGCCGCCCACATTCTCGAAATAGATGTCGATGCCTTCTGGACATGCCTCTGATAGCGCGGCGCCGAGACCGCCTTTGCGCCAGTTCAGAGCCGCGTCGTACCCGAGCGTCTCCAGCGCATACCGCCGCTTCTCTTCAGAGCCGACGACGCCGACGACGCGGCAGCCGGCGCGTTTTCCCAGCTGCCCGACCAGCGAGCCGACCGCCCCAGCCCCCGCCGACACAACCAACGTCTCCCCCGCCTGCGGACGGCCGATGCGGTTCAACCCGTACCAGGCGGTGAAACCAGGCATCCCCAACACGCCCAGGTAGGCGGACAACGGGGCGGACAACTCGTACACCCGCTCATGACCCGCGCTGTCCGTTATAAAATGCTCGCGCCAGCCGCTTCCGGTCAACACAACGCAGCCTTCAGGCAGCCCGTCCAGCCTTGAACGAACGACGCGCCCAACCGCGCCCCCCGAAAGCGGAGCCGGCGGATCGGACGCCCCCGCCCGCATCATTCCCCGCATATACGGATCAACCGACATATACAGATTCTCAATCAGCGCTTCGCCAGGCTTAAGATCGGGAAGCTCCGCTTCGATGATCTGAAAATCGTTCAGCGACGGCATTCCGTCCGGCGCCTGTTTTAAGGCGACATGGCGCGTCTTCACCGCTCATTCCCCCTTATCCTTGCGCCATTCTTCCAGGATGCCCTCCTGTCTGAGCGCGGCGTTTTCCAGCGCCTCCTGCGCCGTCTGCTCGCCCGACACCGCCTTATGCAGCTCCTCCTGCTGCGCGGTGATCATGGAAAAGAACTTTGGATGCTTCCAGACGTCGCGCTGGTACGGGATCGTGTCGGCAAAGGCGCGCGTCCATGCGCGGCTTTTCTTAAATTCATCGCTCTCAATGAGAGCCGTCGTGGACGGGAGCCCGCCGCCCTCCGCAAAACGCTGCTGCTGCGCGTCCTGAAACCACCACTTGATATACTCCAGCGCCTCCTTGACATGCTTCGACTTCGATCCGACGACGAACGGCTGTCCGCCCAGGTTAAACGAACGACGTCCGTTCGCCCCCGGCGGAACGACCACCATGATCTTGTCCGTCACGGTCGAGAAGGACGGGTCTTCGATCACTCCTGGGCTAACGGCGATCCAGTTGGACGCCATGGCGACAAGTCCGCTGGCGACCGCGTTGTTGACTCCGTCCAGGTTGTTGTTGACGGAGCCGGGCGGCTGAAACTGCATCAGGTCCAAAAAGTATTCAAGCGACTCGACCGCTTTGGGAGAATTCAGATGCCCGTCAACTTGCATCGTCTCCCAGTCCCAGACATCGCCGCCCCAATTGTAAAGGAACTGGAGCCATGCCATCGACACAAAGTCGTACTCTTTGCTGTATGCGAGGGCGAGACCGAAAAAGTCGTTTTCGAGCGTTTCGCCGGCAAGCGTTTCGCCCGCCTTGCGCGTGAAAAATTCGGCGTAGTCGCGCGCCTGTTCCCACTCCACCTTCATCCAGTCCTCGTAAGTTTGCGGGAGCTCATGTCCGTACCGGCTCTGGAAGGCGGAGCGCTCATCCGCGTTCGTAAACAGGTCCTTGCGAACAAAGAAGCCCTGAACGTCCGCCTCCTGCGGAAAGCCCCACCAGTTTTCCGTTCCGCCTGGGTAGGCGCAGTACGCCCCCTTTAAGACAGGGTGAATCTTGTCCATGATGGCGGCGAGCTCAGGGTCGTTCGCAATATGCTCGTTCAGTTTGAGAATATGCCCGCTTTCGGCAAAATCGCCGAGCCACTGGCTGTCCGCGACAAACAGGTCGTAGGTCGGACTTCCCGCCGCAAGAGCTGCGGTCAGCCGTTCATAGTAGGTTGACCACGGCGCAGGGTCCATGTTGATCTCGACCGTATAGCCCAGTTTCTCTTTGGCGTAGGCGGGAAAATCGGCGGAGATCTGCTCCATGAGGCTGATCGGAAGCCAGTCGGGACCGGTCATCTGCAGGGTGATCTTTTTTTCTTCTTCGGGCTGCGAGCAGGCAGCCGCAATCAACAGAGCCGGCAAAACGAACCATCGCAGGCGCTTCATTCAACATCTCCTTCAATGTGGGCTTGTAGGCTGACGACCGAGTCGGTCGCTGGATTGATCAAGTAAGCATTCTCTTTTAAAAATGAAACGATCCTCTTCTCGTCGTATCGATAGGCGCTCGGCCGTTCCGCCGCGACAGCCTGGATGCGCTCCTCTCCGGCGGTCAATGCGACGACAGCGTAATCTCCGCGCATCTCGGCGGCAAAGACGCGCGCCGTAAACGACACACGCCCAGGGTCATGCGCCTCCGCCTCAACGCTCAACGTCAACGCCTCAGGGCGCGCGCCCAGCAGAGCCGGCCCCGGCGGCGCCTTAACGCGCAGCGGCGGCGTCTCAACGCTCTCCGCTGTGAAAAAGCCCTCTCCGTCAACGCTTCCCGCAATCAGGTTCATCGGCGGATCGCCCAAACAACGCGCCACAAACGCATGCGACGGACGATCATACAGCTCTAGCGGCGGTCCGCACTGCGCAACCTTCCCGCTGTCCAGCGCGGCGATGCGGTCGGGCAGCGTCATCGCTTCCAGCTGGTCGGGCGTTGCGTAGAGGAACGACGCGCCCATCTGCCGGTGGAGCCGTTTCAGTTCAGCGCGCATCTGCTCGCGCAGCTGGGCGTCTAGGTGCGAAAGCGGCTCATCCAGCAGGTACGCCCGCGCCTCGCGCGCGATCGCCCGCCCGATTGCGACGCGCTGCATTTCGCCTCCGCTGAGCGTCTGCGGGCGCCTGTTCAGCGTGTGGGAGACGCCGAGTCGTTCGGCGGTCTCTTCGACGCGCTGTTTGACGACGTTCGGTTCCATTTTGCGTTCGCGCAGCGGATACGCGATATTTTCCCAGACGGTGAGATGCGGATACAGAGCGTACGATTCAAACACCATCGCGGCTCCGCGCTCGGAGGGCGGCAGATCGGACACATCCTCGCCGTCCATGAGAATGCGCCCTTCGTCGGGCGTTTCAAGCCCGGCGACGCAGCGCAGCAGGGAGGTTTTGCCGGCGCCGGACGGTCCGAACAGGCCGAAGAATTCGCCGTCTTCGATATGAAGGTCGACGCCGTCCAGCGCTGTTTTGCCGCCGTATGTTTTGCGCAGTCCTTCAATGCGGATTTCCGCCAAGCCGCGCTCCTTTCGTTGCGTCTTTGCGCCCAACGCCCCGATTGTATGCTAAACGCCTTGTCCATGCAACATAGCGCGTCCAAACTCTAAACGCTGCATTTTTCTGCGGAATGCGTTAGAATAAAGCCACACATCAACTGGAGGATTCGAATGCGGGTTGCATTATGCGCGGCGGTTTGGGCGTGCGCCATGTTTGCGTTGGCGCAGGACGCCGATCTCATTCTTTACTATGACTATGAAGACTTTGACGGAGCCGCCGCGATCGACAAATCGGGCAACGGCCGAAACGGCGTCGTGGAAGGGAAGGTGACCTCGGAGCAGGACGCCGAACGCGGGCGCGTCGCGCTGTTTGAAATCGGCAGCTACATTGACCTGGACGGCGAAAACTGGCCGGAAGAGCTGACGCCGCGCAGCGGCATGACCGTCTCGGCATGGGTTCATGTGAAAGCGATCTCTGACCAAGCTATCTTCAACGCCCGCGCAAGCGACGCCACCTGGCTCGTACATCCTGAAATACGCGGGGACGGCAACTACCGCTGGCTCCTCCGCAGCGACGGCGGAGCGAATCTCTTCGACATACGCGCCGGCGTCGCAAAAGCGGGAGAATGGGTTCACTACGCCGGAACGTACAACGGCAGTCAAGGCGCTCTCTACATCAACGGCGAAATGGTCGGCAACCAAGACGCAAACGGACTTATCGCCAAAGACTGGGGCATGGGCGCCCGCGTCGGATATAACATCGACAACAACCGCCCCTTCAACGGATGGATGGACGATCTGAACCTGTGGAAGCGCGGCCTCGACGAAGAGGAGGTGCGCATGGTGATGGAGTTTGGGCCGCTGCCGCAGTCCGTCTCGCCGAGAGGCAAGGCGGCCGTCGCATGGGGCGGATTGAAGCGCATTCAAAATTAAACCCGTTATGCCGCAACAAAAGAACAGGAGACAGCATGGACTTTCTAGAGGTGAACGACTATTTGGCGTCGCTGGCTGAACATGGCGACCCGGTCTTGCAGGAGATGGAGGCAGAGGCGAGGCGGCGCCGATTTCCGATCATCGGGCCGGCGGCAGGGCAGCTCTGCTACATGCTCGCGCGGGCTGTCGGCGCCCAAAAAGTGTTTGAGATGGGCAGCGGATACGGCTACTCCACCGCCTGGTTCGCAAAAGCCGTGCGCGACAACGGTGGCGGAACCGTCCACCATGTCGTCTGGGACGACGAGCTGTCCGCAAAAGCGCGGGCGTACCTCTCCCGCATGGAACTGAACGACTGCGTCGACTACGCCGTCGGCGAAGCGGTTGAAGCGCTCCGAAACGCGGAAGGTCCCTTTGACATCGTCTTCAACGACATCAACAAGGACGGTTATCCCGCCTCGTATAAGGTTTTAAAGGAGAAGCTGCGCCCCGGCGGCTTGGCGATCGTCGACAACATGCTCTGGCGCGGGCGCGCCTGGGACGAGAATGTGAACGACGACATGACGCGCGGCGTGCGCGAGATCACGCGCCTATTATACAGCGATCCCGACTTCGCCTGCTCGCTCATTCCGATTCGGGACGGACTGATTGTCGGTTGGAAAACGCTGTAAACGGCGGAGAGTTCATGCATACGACACATCTGATCCATAACCCCGCCGGCGAGAAGGGGGTTCCCATTCTGGAAGCGAAAGAGGTGACGGCGCGCTTCGGCAGCCGAGAAGCGGTCATCCAACGCGCCTCTTTTACGATTGAACGCGGCGGTTTTGTGTTTCTCCTCGGTCCGAGCGGCTCCGGCAAAACGACGCTGCTGCGCCTGCTGTTTGGCGACATACGCCCCATCGAAGGCGCCGTCTTTTATGGACGCATCAACCTGCGCAACATGCGCGGACGGCGCATGGCGTACTATCGGCGCGAGGTGAGTTTCATCTTTCAGGATTTCAAGCTGCTTCCGCGCCGAACCGTCTTTGAAAACATCGCGCTCGCTCTCCGCGTGACAGGCGCCTCCAGCCGAACGATACGCGAGAAGGTGGACGAGATCATTCCGCGCGTCGGCCTCGCCCACCGCAGAGACGCCTATCCGAGCGAAATCTCCGGCGGGGAGCAACAGCGCGTCAGCATCGCCCGCGCCATGGTGAACGAACCGAACGTCCTGCTGGCGGACGAGCCGACAGGCAACCTAGACCCGCGCATGTCGACGGAGATACTGGACCTGTTTGAGAAGTTTAATTTTAGAGGCACAACCGTCGTCGTAGCGACGCATGACGCGGCGATGGCGGCTTCAAGGCGCCAGCCCATCCTGCGCATTGAACGGCGGCGCGTGATTGAGGACATCGCATGATGCGCCTCTTTCGCGAGGCATTATTAAATGTGCGCCATGGCGGCGTCGTAAGCTTGCTGGCGGTCGTCATCGTCGCGCTCACAGCGGCGCTTTTCAGCTCGCTCTATCTGGTGCGGAACGCCGTCTATGCGGAGGCGGCGCAGTTTGAAAAGAACGCGGGCGCGGCCGCCTTCATCATGGACGAGCTCTCCGAAGAGGAGGTCAAGCAGCTGGAAAAGACGATCCTGGCGATGGAGTCGGTCGAACGAACGCACATCGTCTGGAAAGACGAGGCGCTCCAGAGAGGCCAAAAAATGTTCGGAGACGACAGCGTCCTGATGCTCCAAGGGTTTGAAGAGAACCCGTTCCCGGTCGCGATTGAGGCGTTTGCGGGCGAGGAGTACCGAAACGCTGAATCGATGCGTAAAATGGCGGAGGAGATGAAACAGCTGGAGGGCGTTGAGGATGTCGTCTTTGAGAACGAGGCGATGGAGCAGCTGGACAAGATGAAGCGGGTCGCGTTCCTGCTGGGCGGCTTGATCGCTGCCGTCTCGATGGTCGTCATCGCGTTTTCGATCATGCTGACCGTATACGCCCGGCGTGAGGAGATCGCGATTCTGCGCCTCTTGGGCGCGACATACGGCTATATCCGCATCCCGCTGCTGCTGCAAGGTTTGCTGGAGGGGCTGTTTGGGAGCGGGCTGGGCATGCTGATCTTGTACGGACTTTATTGGCAATACGGAGCGTCTATAGGCTTCACATCTTTTTTAAAGCCGGAGCAGATGGGAATCGTGGCGGCGGGGGCGACGCTCGTCGGGATGCTGGCGGGTATGGCGCCTCTCCGCAAGCATATTCGGGCGATGAATTAGCCGCCGCTCTCAATCAAAATTCGCGCATACAGCGAAAAAAGCGCGTTGCAGTTGCAGCATACGCATCAAGTACTGTAAAACATGCATGGCGGGGCAGCGCAAAACGAAGCGATCAAAAGGAGCTGACGCAAATGAAAATGAAACCGTATCGAATCCTCCTGACCTTTTCTCTCTACTGCTTGCTGGCGGCAGTCGTCTGGGTCTTACAGCGCGGCGGTACGGAGCGCGGTGAGGAGCTCTTTATGCTTATCGACGAGTCGCCAACATCCGCCTATTCTTTCACGTCCGTTCAGACGCCGCCTCAAGAGGCGCTTGAGGCTGCCGCTGAAGCCGCGGAGACAGAAGAAGCTCCCGCGGAGACGGAAAGCGCGGCTGTTCAATACAATTTTCAAAGCTGGGAAGACGCGATGGACGCCTACGCCGAGCTGGCGGGGCTGGCGTACGACAAGTATAAGGCGCAGGGGGCTCCTGAAGAGGTTTTTGCGGCGTATAACGCCTTGCTCGAAAAAAACCCCCGTGTAGTCGAACACTTGGGCTTGACGCGCGATAAAAAGGCTGAACAATGGGCGCAAACAACTGCTGTAGAAGAAACCTTCGGGAAGCTGCAAACAGAATATCTGGATCTGTTGAACGCCATGAAACCGTTCCTCAACGACATTCCCGTTCGGGAGTGGGCGACCCCGAATGTGCTGGCGCGCGCGCGGCGCATACCGATGTCGGAAACGCAGCATCCGATCACGCTTTCGAACGGAGAAGCGATCGATCGGTGATTTATCAGCTGGGGGATGAAGACGACCCTGGCTTTGAAGAGATCGTCATGGATCTGGGCGTCCTAAGAATAAGGCGCCGGCATTCAAGTTGACGCGCCGCCCGCTCCCATGCATAATGCGCAAAGTGAATCGAATGCCGACAGGGAGTTTTCCGATATGAAAGTACTTGTAACGGGCGCCGCAGGGCAGGTCGGATGCAGGCTTGTCCGACAGATACTAGACCAAAACTGGGAGGCGCGCGGAACCGTTCTCCCAGATGACCCCGCCATCGAACGCCTAGACGGAATCGATGTCGAACTGCTGGCGGGCGACCTGCAGGACGACGAATTTGTTCAAAAAGCGGTCGACGGCGTGGACGCGGTCGCGCACACCGCCAATCTGGTCGGACCCCATTTCGACAACAACATTCAAACGAACCGCGTCGTCACGCGCGTCTGCGCTCAAAACGCCGACCGGCTGGAGCGTTATGTCTACGTCAGCTCGTCGGGCGTCTTTCCAAACGACAGCCACAACCTCGCCTGCGCCTACCATCCTGTCGATGAACTCCACCCGAAGCGCGCGCCCGGCGAATACAATCTCTCCAAGCTGATTGGCGAATTCATGGCTGAAGACGCGGGGCGAAGTACGGGCTTGCGCTGGTCCATCGTCCGTCCAAGCCATGCCCTTTCCGGCGACTCGGTATTGAGCAATTTGAGCGTCGGCAGGGCGGTCGGCCTCTTGAAGAACGGGCAGCGGCATCCGCTCAGCGAGATCCACACCCCCGTCGACACGGAGCCATGGCGCGAACTGGAAGAGAAGGCGGAGAGCATGTCCCAGCCATGCGCCGCGACAGACCTGGACGGGCGTCCATGGATGTATCAGCCGAACGACGCGCGCGACGTCGCCCTTGCGATCGTCTGCGCCGTTCGTTCCGAAGCGGCCGTCCATGAGTCGTTCAACCTAGGCGCGCCCGCGCCGTTCTCCTTTGTCGAGGCGGCGGAGATCATGCGCGAATGGACGGGTCAGGAGCCTGCAGAGGCGCGTCTGCCGGTCCGCTGGGTGTACGACCACTGCATTAATAAGGCGAAGAGCCTGATCGGTTTTCAGCCCAGAGGCAGCCTGCGCGCCATGATTCAGTCGTCGCTGCTTGTCCGAAAAGGCGAGATTGAGGGGTACACCTGGGACGGCGTTGACGAGGCGGGCTAAACGCCTGTTTAGAAGACGATGACGCGGTTCTCCGAGACGATGACGCGCCGCTCAAGGTGCGCTTTGACGGCTCTCGCCAGCACGACCCGCTCAATATCGCGCCCGATCTGTTCAAGGTCGCGCGGCGACTGCTCATGCGTCACACGCGCCGCGTCCTGTTCAATGATCGGTCCCTGGTCAAGGTCTTCAGTGGCGTAATGCGCTGTCGCTCCGATCATTTTGACGCCTCGCTCATACGCCTGCCGATACGGGTACGCGCCCTGAAACGCCGGCAAAAACGCATGGTGAATGTTGATGATGCGGTTCGGATAGGCGTCAATAGCGCGCTTGGAAAGGATCTGCATATACCGCGCCAGAATGACAAGATCGATATGATGCGCCTTTAGCAGCTTCAGCATACGGCGCTCTTGGGCGTCTCGGTCGTCGCCGACAGGCAGGCACCGGAACGGAACGCCGAACAGATTGGCGGCCTCCTCCAAATGCGCATGGTTGCTAACAATGAGCGGAATATCGCAGTCCAGTTCCCCCTCTTTTCGGCGCAGCAGCAGGTCGTAAAGACAGTGCGGAGCCTTCGTCGCGAGGATGGCGGCGCGCGGGCGGAGGTCGGAGTAGTCCACCGTCCATTTCATGTTGAGTATCTTGGCCAATGCGCCGAACTCCTCCTCAAGCTGCAGGCGCGGCATCGCCAGATGGCGCAGATCCAGCTCCAGCCGCATGTAGTAGATGTTGCGCGCCGCGTCGGTATATTGCTGGCTGCGCAGGATGTTGAACCCGCGTTTATAAAAGAAACCGCTCACCGCGGCGACAAGCCCCTTCTGGTCGGGGCATTGCATCAAGAAGACGATCGACGGAGTTTTAAACACGCTGCCTCCTTTTTTATGGTAGAATGACTATGGACATCATGATAGCAGGTGTCAACAGAAACGGCTTAATAAGAATGATTTTTGAGTTGGAACATGCCGGCGGACGAATGCTGTTGCCGGCGGCAGTGTGCGCATTGGCTCTCTTTACAGTACCCGCTTTCATCCAAGGAGCAGATCCTATGAACAGCGACGCCGCTCCTCGAATCCGCGCCGTCTCCTTCAACCTGAAATTTGCGCAGTATGAGCCGCCCAATTCGTGGCATGAGCGCCGCCCCGTTGTGCGCGAGTGGCGCCGCCGATACGATCCAGACATCGTCGGAACGCAGGAAGGGGTCTATCGGCAGCTGCGCGATATGGCGGCCGACATGCCCGAATATGAATGGATCGGGACGGGGCGCAGCGGCGGCAGCCGAGGCGAGTTCATGGCTGTCTTTTTCAAGCGGGATCGGTTTGAGCCGCTGGAATTTGACCATTACTGGCTCTCCGACACGCCGAACGTTGTCGGCTCCTCCAGTTGGGGAAATTCGGTCAAGCGGATGGTCACCTGGATTCGGTTTTTGGATAAGGCGGCAGACCGGGAGCTTTACGTCGTCAACACGCATTTTGATCATGTTGTGGAGAAGGCGCGCGTCCTTTCGGCGGAGCTGGTCGCCTCGCGCTGCGCAGAGCTGAACTCCAATTTGCCGATCGTTCTCTTGGGCGACTTCAACGCCGCAGCCGAACGCAGCCGCCCGTATGCGATCTTGACCGAAAAGGCGGGGTTTCGGGACGCCGCGCTCGAATCGGGCGTCGACATTCCCAACATCGCCACCTACCACGGTTGGCGCGGTCCGCGCGAGGGCGCGCGCATCGACTGGATACTCCTGCGCGGCGGGCTGGAAGCGGTCTCGTACGAGACCCACCTGTTTGAGATGGACGGGCAATACCCAAGCGACCATTTCCCCGTCGCCGCCGAACTAGAATGGCGCCCATGATTCGCTTTTGACGGCTCCCTTTGCCGTACGCCTTTAACATGAAGGTGAACATGAAGCCCATGCGTTATACTATAAATGTATCGAAGGCTTCGCCCCGCAAGACGGAGAGAGACGAATGCAACGCGCCTGTTGGATATGGACGGCCGCCGCCGTATGCGCCGCGTGCGTCTGCGGCTGCGCCGGTTCCGCCGACCGAATCGACGCATACAACCGCTACGGCGTCCGCTTAGCTGAACACGGCCTCTGGAAAGAGGCGGCGTTCCGATGGGAGCAAGCCGCCGCCCTCGGCGGAAACGCAAAGGTGTGGAACAACCTCGGCGTCGCCTACGAAGCAGGCGAGCAGTACGACGACGCCCTCAAAGCGTATGAGCGGGCAGTGAGCCTTGATCCAAACAACAAACATTACATTCAAAATCTGCGCATGGCTGAAATGAACAAACAACGCGCAGGGCGCGCCGCCGCCCCGCCAAACGAAACGGAGCCGACCGAATCATGCGAACCTTAGCAGTTTTGCTGCTCGCAGCCGCTGTCGGATGCCAGTCGACCGTCAAGGCGCCGATACGGGTCAGGGTCGCCTCCGCCATCGACCTGCAGAAACTCCGCTCCTTTGCGGCGCTTCCGTTTGTCGATGAGAGCGGCCGCCTGCCGGACGCTGTCCTGGAAGAGATGACCGAGATGACGCGCGAGCGCATCGGGCGTTCCGCGGACGCGTCTGTCGTCAGCGGGGCGTTTACGCGCTCCATGGTCGCGGGCGAGGAGCTGAACGCCGGCGACTGGGCGGATCCAGACAAGGCGCGCGCCTGGGCAGACATCTTTGAGGTGGACGCGCTCATCGTCGCCCAAGCCTCCTACGACACAATCTTGGACGTTCAGCATCAGCCGGTGGATCGTTACTCATACGCGCAGCAGCGCATCATTACGGAGATGGAAACGCGCATCGTCCGCTCCCACTATTTCAAGTTGGACATCGCGGTCATCGATTCGGAGAGCGGCGAGCCGATCTTTCGGCAGTCTTTGACGGAGCGTTACCGCGAGCCGCACAACGCGCTCACCGCCATCGCGAGCGAGGCGCTCAGCTCAACCGAAACGGCGTCGCAGCTGGGCAGGCGCGCGGTTCTCAAATTTATCCGCGCAATTGCGCCGCACTACGAGATTGAAGAAAGGACGCTGGCTCAATGAGACTGCTTCCCGCGCTGCTGATTGCATGCTTTGCCGCGTTGGCTGCGCCGTCTGCCGAGGCTTTTTCGTCCGGCTCATATGGTCAAAACCGCCCTCCTTCCCCCTCTCTTGAATGGAACTCGATCGCGTCGGAGCGTTTTCACATCGCTTATCCGAAGGGGGCGGAAGAGCTGGCGCGGAGCGCCCTGACAACAGCGGAAGAAGCGGCAGACGAGATGGAGAAGCGACTCGGTCTGCGGCTTGAAAAGGCGGGGGCGTGGTTTGTCTTTCCGTCGCGTTACGCCGCTGCCGCTTCCAACATACCCGCCAGCGGGGTCGATACCCGTCTGCGGGCATGGTCTCCGCTTCTGCGCCGGCGGAAGATGATCGTGTTTGACGGACTTGAGGCAGATTTTCGGCGTTCGGTTAGGTACTTCGCCGCGCGCGAACTTCAACAGCAGATACTCTACCCAAACGGCGGATGGGAGGCGGTCGGCCTTGGCCCGCTGTTTCACCCGCCTGACTGGTTTTTGGAAGGGACGGCTCTCTACTTGGCGGGGCCGGGGCGGCTGCGGGAAGAGGCGGTCTTGCGCGGCGCGAGCCTCAACAACCAGCTCGATTCGCTGGATCGGTTGAACGACTTCAATGCGCTGGCGCGGCGCGGAGGCGATCTGGAGCTGGCAGCCGCGCAAGGATACTCCGCCGCCGCGTATATCTCCAATCAGTACGGCGACCGCGCGCTCGGACAGCTGCTGACCGCCGTCGCCCAAGAACGAACGGGAGACATGAACAAACCGCTCCAAAAAATTCTCGGCATCGACTTCGAGACGTTCAACAAGCGGTGGCAGCGGGACGCGAAGAAAAAATACTGGCCCCTCATCCGCGCGAAGGAGCCGATCGACTCCGCCGCCCGCGCTCTGCCGGTGAGCGTCCCCGCGCACACATACAGCCCCGCATGGTCGCCCAAAGGAGAAGCTCTTGCCGCCGTCGTGCGGAGCTACCGGCGCGACGAGGTGTGGCTTTTGTCGGCGCGGGACGGGTCCATGATTCAAAACATCTCCAAATCGGCGCGCCGTCAATTCGATTCGATGCCGGTGAGGGGGCGCGCCCTTGCTTGGACGCCGGACGGCGACGCGGTTCTCTATATCGGGCGCAAGGGACCTCGGCTGCGCCTCATCGTCTCCGACGTCGTCTCCGGCGAGCTGCGCCGATGCATCGATCTTCCCTTTAAAGAGGCGCATTCCCCCGCCGTCTATCCGGACGGCAAGCGGGTTCTTCTCGCCGCCTCCCTGGACGGACAGACCGATCTGTTTGAGGTCGCGCTAAACGGCGCAGAAGAAGCAGCCGCGCCCCGCCGTCTCACGAACGACGCGCATTACGACTCCTCTCCCGTCATTGACCCGACCGGCAAAACGGCTCTCTACGCCTCCGAACGCGCGGGAAGGTCGCGGCTTGTCTACTTAGATCTTGAGACGGGGCGGCAGACGGAGCTGTTGGACGGAGCGGGGGGAGTGTACGACCCGTTCTGGGCGAAGGAGCCAGGGGCGTTTTATTTCACGGCGGAATGGTCGGGCGCGCGAGACATCTATCTGTTTCAGACCGACGCAGAGGAGAAACGCAGCGACCCGCAGCGCATCACCAACTTTTTGGCGGGAGCCTCCACGCCGGCCGTCTCGCCCGACGGCTCGCAGATCGCCTTCTCGTCGCTTCACCGCGGGCTTGAGACGCTTTTTTCGCTGCCGATGGATCAAGCTGAACGCGAACCGTCCGCTCCGCCGGCTCCCCCTGAACAGAGCGAAACCATCGAAACTGCGGACGCGCGGGAGACTCCGCCGGCGCAGCCGCTTCCGTTCGGCTTCACGCTGGACGGCCTCTCCTTCCGCCTTTACACCCCGAACGACGGAGCCGCGCGCGCCGCGCTGGAAGTTCTCGCCGCCTCCTGGACGGGCGATTTTCGGCTGCGCGCTCTCGCTGTTCCTTCGGCGAAAACAGCCCCCTCCGCCGCTGTTCAGATGGAATGGCTGAAACGGCCCGTCAAATACCGCCTCGCTGTCGACCGCTTGGAACGGCTGCATCGAGACGAGACCGGCATATTGAAACGGCAGACCGAGTCGTCCGCCGCTTTCTCCGCCGAGTATCCGCTCAGCCGAGTCAAACGCATTGAGGCGTCCCTGGGCGGCGTCCGGGCTCCGCTTCGTTACCGCCACGACGCGCGCGGGATCGACGCGGACATCCTCAAGCCCGTCCATACAGCGTTTCTGGGCGTTTCCATTGTACATGACAACGCGAGCGTTTCCTCCGCTTTCGGTCCCGTGGCGGGGACGCGCTTTAGAATTGAAGGCTCCGCCGTTCGCGGGGGGGACGGCGTCAACGCGCTCACCTTCTCAGCCGACGCGCGCCTTTATACGCTGCTGGGTCGTAGCGCCGTCTTTGCGGGACGCATCGCCGCCTTCCACAGCGGAGGAGCCGCCCCGGAGCTGGCGTATCTTGGAGGCCATACATCCCTGCGCGGCTCCCGTTTTGAAGCGTTTTCTGGCACCCGCGCCGCGTTCAGTTCGCTTGAGCTGCGCGTCCCGTTTGTGCGCGAGCTGTCCCTCTCATGGCCGGCGCGTCTTCGTCTGCGCTCCATACGGGGCGTTCTGTTCATGGACGCGGGCGCGGCATGGCAGAGGGGCGAGAAGCCGAGAGCCGCCCGCGTCGTCGACGGACAGACGCGGTTGGACGATCTGAACTGGCAGTTCGGGTTCGGAGCGCGGGCGCGCATCCTCGGACATCAGCTGCGCTGGGACCTGGCGCGGGGGCATGACCTGGTGAAAGCGTCCGAATGGCGCGGCCTGTTCCGCATCGACCGCGACTTTTGAACGCGCGCGGCGCGCGCTCATGGGCGGAGATCGACTGCGCGGCGCTGCGCGAGAACGCTTGTCAATTCAAAAAACGCATCGGAAACGCCGAACTGATCGCCGTTGTCAAAGCGAACGCCTACGGACACGGCGCGCCTGAAATTGCAGCGGCGCTTCATCCGTTTGTCGACAGGTTCGCGGTCGGCTCCCCAAGCGAAGCGGCGCAGCTTCGAGAGACCGGCGTCCAGAAGCCGATTCTGCTGCTCTACCCGCTTTTCAAGGATGAGCTGGAGGCGGCGCTCATGGCGGACGCGGAGATCACAGCCGCCGGCGCTGATGAAATTGAACGCGCCGATCAGACCGCGCGCCGACTCAACGCGACCGCCTCCGTCCACATCGCGCTCAATACCGGCATGAACAGGTACGGAGCCGACCCAGGCGAACTGCCCGCGCTTGTCCAAAAGGTTCAAGACTGCCCTGCCCTGCGCCTTGCCGGCGTTTCAACTCATTTCACCGAGGCGGGCATACCCGACAGCGCCTTCACCCAGCAACAGCTGAAAGCCTTTCTAAACGCTGTACAACCGCTCCGCCTCGCCGCGCATTTCCCTAGACCGCTCATACATGCCGCCAACACCGCCTCCGCGCTCAACTTTCCCGAATCGGCGCTTGGAGCTGCCCGCGTCGGCCTCGGACTTTACGGCGTCTATCCGCATCCGAAAACGCTGCGCTCCGTTGCGCTGAAGCCGGTTCTTTCTTGGAAAACGAGAATCGCCTCGATCGTTCATTTAAAACCTGGCGATGCGCTTTCGTATAACCGCTCCTTTACGGCGGAGCGTCCAATGCGCGCCGCGGTCGTTCCGGTCGGGTATGCGGACGGGTTTCGACCGGCAGCCCGCATGAAACCTTTAACGGGAGAGGGCGTTAAGGTATTGACGCGCGGAAAATTTGCGCATATACTAGGCGACGTGATGATGGACGCTTTTATGTTTGATGTTACCGACATATCCGAAGCGCAGACGGGAACCGAGACAACCCTTCTCGGCGAAGACGGAGGAAAGCGCATCGGCGCCGAAGAAGCGGCCGCCCGGTTCGGGACGCATCCATACGAGCTGCTAGCCGGCGTCGGAGAGCGCGTCCAGCGGGTTTATCTCAACAGAGGAGAAAAATGAGACCTGCCGCAACAGCGCGAACAGCAAAATGGATTTGAACCAACTCACCAATCAAACGGTGAACGCTCTCACGATAGGCGGCATCTATGCGCTTATCGCCGTCGGATACACGATGGTGTACGGCATCATCAAACTGATCAATTTTGCGCACGGCGAAATTTATATGGCGGGAGCCTTCGCCGGCATTCTGCTGATCGGAGTCGGCGTTCCGCTTTATCTCGCCCTTCCCGCTTCGATGGTGATCTGCGCCTTTCTCGGCATCATGATCGACTGGGCGGCGTATAAACCGCTGCGCCGTTCCCCCCGCCTCGCGGCGCTGATCACCGCCATCGGAATGTCGCTGTTTTTACAGAACCTAGCGATGCTCATCTGGTCGGCAAACCATCGAAATTTTCCGGATCTTTACCCGGCGCGCGCCGTTCAAGCGCAGGGAGAGAAGGCGGAAGAGAACGGACCTGCCTTTTTAGACGCTCTCGAAGAACGCCTTTCGATGCCGATGCCGGACGCGGAGGCGAAAGTTAAAAAGCTGAAACGGGAAGAGGATCAGCTCATCGTCGAATTTCCTCTTGCGACCGGCGGCGCCGAAACGAGAAGGGTCATCAGCAGCGAAGCGAACGCCTTGTTGAACGAAATGAAAGCCGAGAACCCCGACCTCGGACTGGAAAAGCCATCCATCGGACCAAGCCTGCGCCATTTTCTCCACAAGCCCGCCGTATCGATCCCGATCGGAAAAAATCCGGTCGATATTCCTTGGAAGATACTGTTAATCTGGGCGACGACAGCTCTCTTTACGGTCGCCCTTGAGGCGCTCGTGAAGCGAACGCGCGTCGGAATAGCGATGCGCGCATGCTCCTTAGACCAAGAAACCGCGGCGCTGATGGGCATCGATGTCAATAGAATCATCGCCCTGACCTTTGCGATCGGGTCGGCAATGGCCGCGGCCGCCGGCATCCTGTTTGGGCTGTATCTCGGCGTCGGCATCAATTTCCGCATGGGGTATCAACCTGGGTTTTTAGCTTTCTCAGCGGCGGTGCTGGGCGGAATCGGCAATATACGCGGAGCCATCCTAGGCGGATTCATCTTCGGCATCGTCGAGACCATATCCAGAGCGTATATCGCCGACTGGCTTGAGATCAGCAGTCGATACTCGCTCGCTTTCGCCTTTGCGATTCTGATTCTTGTCATTCTCATCCGTCCGACCGGCATACTCGGCTCCTCCGCCGCAGAAAGAGCGTAGAGCCATGCAGAATTATCAGTCCAAAACGTCTCAATGGATCGCCGAAAGCTTGCGCAGTCCGCTCCGCGCCGTTTTCATACTGATCGCGCTCATCGTCGCGGTCTCGCCGTTGATCACCGCGCTTCCAAATCATCCTGGGCGCGATTATGTCAATGTTGTGCTGCTGTGCATTATCTTCTCCATCGTCGCGCTTGGGCTGAATGTCGTCACGGGGTTGACGGGGCTGCTGGACATCGGCGTCGTCGTCTTCGCGTCGATCGGAGCCTACACCGCCGCCATCTTATACGACCGGCAATGGATGCAGTTTCCGTTCTCGTTTGTCGTTGTGTTGATAGCGGGCGGGCTGCATGCGGCGGTATGGGGGCTGATCCGCGGCGCGCCGACTCTGCGCCTGTCGGGCGACTACTACGCCATCGTCACCTTGGCGTTTGCCGAAATCGTACGCATCGTTCAGCGCAACGAATCCTGGCTCACCGGCGGGGGCCAAGGCTTAAAAGGGTATCCCGCCGTCAACCTGTGGGGAGCCAAACTGACTGGAGGCGAATACGAAGGCTTGCTCCGTTCGGACGGGGTATGGCGTTATGACAAGGTGTTGGGATATGACGGCCTCTGGTTCGGCAACACGATCGAATTCTACTATCTGTGCCTTGTGATTCTGGCGCTCACCATTTTAGCTGTCTGGCGGCTGGAGAACTCAAGAACGGGCAGGGCATGGCTCGCCATCAAAGCGGACGAAACCTCTGCCATGTCGAGCGGAGTCAACCTTGCCAGATACAAAATGACCGCGTTTGCCATCTCCGCCTTCATCGCCGGCGTCGGGGGGGCGCTCCTCGGCTTTCGAAACAACGTCATCTCGACCACCTTCTTCGATACATGGTTTTCGGTCATCATTCTCTGCTGCGTTGTGCTGGGGGGGATGGGTTCCATCGCCGGCGTCCTCGGCGGAACCTTCATCGTGACAGGGCTGAGCGAGGCGCTGCGATGGGGGTTGAAGACGCTGGATATACCGGACGACTCGCGGCTCCTGTTCTTCGGCGCGCTGCTGGTCGTCGTCATGCTCTTCCGGCCGCAGGGATTGATCACGCGCTCCCGCGCCAAACCGACCGATATACCCCCCGACAGCGAAAACAATTCACTATACCAAATCGGCGGCGGATCATGAACGGCGCAAACGAATCCCCCATCCTCACCCTGGAAAACCTGTCGAAGCATTTCGGCGGAGTGCGCGCCGTTGACGACGTCTCGTTCGACGTATCCGCCGGCATCGTCACGAGCCTCATCGGTCCAAACGGAGCCGGCAAAACCACCGTCTTCAACCTCATCACAGGGCTTTATGAGCCGACGGAAGGGCGCATTCTTTTTCACGGCGGCGATTCCTCCATCGACCTTGCCAAGCCTGTGTTCGATTCGTTCTATACGGCGGTCTTGTGCTCGGCGACGCTGGGTCTCGGCGCGCTCGCCCTTGCCGTTCCGCCGCTTTCGAGACGGCTCTACTACCGCCCGCGCCATCCCGACTCGGTCGCGCGTCTCGGCGTCGCGCGCACCTTTCAGAACATACGGCTCTTCACCGACCTGTCCGCGCTCGATAATGTGAAGGTCGGCATGCACGCGCGCGTCAAAAGCGGCGCGCTGGACAACGTTCTCCGTTCCCCGCGCCACAATCGCGAGGAGCGCAGCGTAGCCGCAGCCGCCATGCGGTATCTTGAATTTGTCGGGTTAAAAGACCGCGCATGGGAAGACGCGGACGAACTCGCCTACGGGGAGCAGCGCCGTCTTGAAATCGCCCGCGCCCTCGCCACGAACCCGAAACTGCTCCTGCTGGACGAACCCGCCGCCGGGATGAACGCCACCGAAACGAACGAGCTGATTGAGCTGATCGGAAAAATCGGAGAAGCGGGAGTCACCGTCTTTCTCATTGAGCATGACATGAAACTGGTCATGGAGATCTCCGACCGAATCGTCGTGCTGGATTACGGGCGCAAAATCGGCGAAGGAGAGCCGCAGGAGGTGCGTTCCAACCCCGACGTCATCGCCGCTTATCTGGGAGCGTAACCTTGCCGATCATCCCAATAGAGATCGACTCCGGCGACAGCGCAGAAAGGAGCTGACAGATGCCCCTTCTTGAACTGAACGACGTACGCGCCGCCTACGGACGCCTGGAGGCGCTGCATGGAATCAACATTCGCGTCGAGACGGGAGAAATTGTCACGATCATCGGCGCAAACGGCGCCGGAAAAACGACGACGCTGAACGCAATTTGCGGCATTGTGCGCGTCACGAACGGCTCCATACTTCTGGAAGGGGAGGAGATTGCGAACCGCTCGACAAAAGATGTGGTGCGGCTTGGGCTGTCGCAGGTTCCCGAAGGGCGCAAGCTGTTCTCGGAGCTGACCGTCGCCGAGAATCTGGAGATGGGCGCCTATCTCCGCAAAAAAGGGCAGGAGATGCGCATGGACCTGGATTATGTGTATGAGCTGTTTCCGCGCCTCAAAGAGCGGCGAAAGCAGCCCGCCGGCAGCCTCTCCGGCGGCGAGCAGCAGATGTGCGCCATCGGCAGGGCGATCATGGCGAAACCGCGCATCCTGCTTTTGGACGAACCTTCGTTAGGGCTGGCTCCGCTTCTTGTCAAACAGATATTCGAGATCATTCAACGGCTTCAACGAGGCGGCGCCACCATTCTGCTTGTTGAACAGAACGCCAAAATGGCCCTGGAGACCGCCCACCGCGCCTATGTCATGGAAACAGGGCGGCTCACTATGGAGGGGGAAGCCGAGGATCTGCTGAACGATCCGAGCATTCAGAACGCCTATCTTGGGGGAGGCGAATGAGAGCGGCGCTGAGTCTGCTTCTGGCGCTCTCCGCCTCTGCGGCGTCAGCCCAGACCTACTTTCAGGGCGCGGGAGCCGTCTCAACGCCGACCGCCGAAACGATGCGGCAGGGAGTGTGCGCGTTTGGTCTCACGGGCAGGTACGACAGCGCCGCCTCTTTTGAACGAGAAGAGGCGGGAGTCGCCTTTGAAGCGGCCGCGTTCCCATGGATGCAGATCGGAGCGGTCTGGGACGAGGGGGAGGAACTTCATTGGACCGGCCGCCTTCGGTTGATTCAAGAAAGCGGAGCCGTTCCGGCGGTTGCGGTCGGAGCCGCTTTCATCGGGGCGGAACATGAGCCGGCCGAGGCGCATGCGGTCCTTACAAAGGAGCTGAACCTGCCCTCCGCCGGTTTTTTCCAATGCAGCGTCGGCGTCCGCCATCGGCTCTCGGCGGAGGAGGGACAGGACAGAACGCGCCCGTTCGGATCGTTTGAAAAAAAATGGTTCGCCTTCAACAGCGACCTGCGCGCCCTCGCCGAATGGGAGGGGGACGAGTTTCTGATCGGAATGGAGCGGCGCTATGAGGAAGGGCTGCGCATCGGAGCCGCCTACCAATTCAGCGGAAAAGCGGTCGTATTCTCCCTGAGATACAGCAGCGACAAGGCTGTGCAGGGCGTCCAAGACGCAAAAGACTTAGCAAAAAGAGCGGCAAAAATACGTGATTGAACTGATCAATCTCTATCTGAACGATCTGCAAAACGCGCTGAACGCCGTCTCAAAAGAAACGGTTCAACAAATCGCCGAGACGCTCATAGACGCGCGCGATCGAGGCGCATGCGTCTTCGTGTTCGGCAACGGCGGCAGCGCCTCCACCGCCTCCCACTGGGCATGCGACCTCGCCAAAGGAACGCTTGATGAGAAGGATGTCGCCGCGGGACCGCCTCTTCGCGTCGTCAGCCTGGCCGACAACAATGCGCTCATCACTGCATGGGCAAACGACCTCAGCTACGAGGACATCTTCGCCGAGCAGCTGCGCAGCCTGGCGCAAGAGGGAGATGTCGCCGTCGGCGTCAGCGCGAGCGGTATGTCGGAGAATGTCCTTCGCGCCGCCCGTCTGGCAAAAGAGATCGGATGCCGAGTCGTCGGCGTAACAGGCTTCGGCGGAGGCGAACTTGCCCGCGTCAGCGACATCGCTTTCGTTGTCGACAGCTCCGACTACGGCGTCGTGGAGGACCTACATCTGACGCTCAATCACATACTGCGCCTGATTCTCTACATGGACCGCCGCAAGGCTTCTTGCGCCGAGTAGCGGACATTCCGCGCACCGCCGCGGGCGGCAAAACAACGAGTAAAGGTCGGTGGCTCCCTGCTGCTGCCGCGCTGTCATGCGCTTGTCGGAGCCGGCGGGTTGACGCAGCGCGTTCTCGGCGATCCAGCGCGTTTTGTAATTCGATTGCAGCGGCGGATGTGCGCGGTAGAGCTGAAATGCGCGTTCCCGCAGCTCTTCGTCTCCGCGCCGTTCTGCGATCAAGACGAGAGCCGGCAGAGCCGCGTTGATCCAGATGTCCCGCGCGCGCGATTCTCCCACAAGCCGGCGCGAACGGCGTCGGGACGGTCGGCCGATCTCGTCATGTTCCGCCCAGTACCCGTCTCCTTGATCGCCGCATTGAGCCGCAAAGTACTCCCAGCGCCGGCGCCATCCGCGGCCTGGATCGCCCTTCGCCGCCTCCTTGATCATGCCGTCCAGCATGCTTCCCAGACGGTCGGCATGCCGCGCCGTCAAAGCCGCCAGCGCCGCAACCCGCCGAGTCGGCGCATTGCCTCTGCGCGTCGGGGCGAAGCGCCATTCTTGACGCGACATCTCGCCCATGCGCGGGTTTTGCTGGTTCTTGCGGTACGCCGTCCAGAGCCGACGCAACAGAGCCGCCCGCTCATCCGTTTCGGAAGGCGGAATCAGCCCCGCCGTCCCAAGCAGACGCGCTTCGATCTCCAACAGCGGCAGCCCAAGCAGCGAACGCAGCGGAACGCGGAAGGTCAACTTCGCAAACCCTGCGCGGTTCTCTGAATACCCAAGCGCGTCCCCCAGCGCCTGATAAAACGCCTCCTCCAAAGAATATGCGCTCGCCTTTTCCTCCATCTTCTCAACGCGCCGCAGCAGCCGTATGTCAGCCATCGTTTCGATATGGTTTAGGCGCGCGTCAATCGGCGGGTCGCCGTCTGGCAGGGGGCATTCGCGCGCCTCCGGAGAGCTCTCCAGCATGCGCGGCAGCTCGCCCAGCGGAAAGGTCAACTGCGAGCGCAGCTCCACAATCGGCACAGGGCGCAGGCTTGAGTCGCGCACATACAGCCCGCCGCCCGTGTGGTTCAGCGCCGCATGCAGCGCGACCCGCTCATACCGGGCGTCCAGATGGTGCCGGTGAATTGTCCAGTCGCCGCTGTTGAGATGAAACTCCACGTCCCCCCGCTTCAGCGCGCCGTCGATCTTGAGCGCCGCGCCTAAAAAATCGGGTCCGTCGCCCAAATTCCAACGCCCTGGGTCGATCCGCTCAATCACTCGCCCGTCGATAGAGCGCAGCGGGGAGCGCAGCAGACCCGGCCGCAGCCAAGTTTGGCAAAGCTGCGCTTCAGTCAGCTGGGGCGTTTGCGCGCTCAAGCGCGGCATGCGTTTCTCCCTCTACAACGCGATCAGTCCGTCATGCAGATCGTTGATCAGCTCCGCGAGCCGATCGGCAGCTTCATGAAACGCTTTCTTGCCCAGTTCGGCGGAGGCGTTTTCTGGGTCGCCTAACCCGCCGCCGCGCGACTGCTGATCGACTCTCGCGTAATTGATTGTTTTGGCGGAGTAGGCGGAGGCGCGCTGCACTCCGTCGGCGACCGCATACTCCATCCGCGCATGTTCAGGCGCCAAGAAAAGCGCGAGGGAGGTTTCAAGGCCGCCCGCATGGTTGACGAAACCGTCGTCAAGCGCTTTGTCGAGCAGGTTCCAATAGGAGACCCCGGCAGCGGCAAACCCGGCGCGCCGATCCCGCAGCATGCGCAAGACGATTTCCATCGGCGCTTCGTTTCCGCGTTGACCGTTCAACAGGAGAGCTTTCGTGAAGCCTGCCTCCGCCATGCTGTCGAGAACGGCGGCGGCCGCTTCGGTATAGAGCGCGATCGGAACGCTGACGGAGCCGGGATAGGCGCGGTGCCGCCCTGAATGGGCGTACGGGAGAACCGGCAGCCAGAGCGCGCGCGCGGAAAGGCGCGTTTCAACTTGCTCAATGAGCCGCCGCAGAATGAGATTGTCGATGCCAAAGGCGAGGTGGGGACCGTGCTGCTCGCAGCTTCCGAGGGGAAGGACAGCCACACATTCGCGCGAGACCGCCTCCAGCTCCCGCCGCGTCAATGATTCCAGATACATGATGATTCCGTTCAATCTCTACAGCGGGAAATGGTGGGGCGCGCTGGATTTGAACCAGCGACATCTACCGTGTGAAGATAGCGCTCTACCCCTGAGCTAGCGCCCCGTTCCGCTGGTGGGGCCGCCAGGATTCGAACCTGGGACCTGCCGGTTATGAGCCGGAGGCTCTGACCGCTGAGCTACGGCCCCGCCTACTAAAACATAAACAAACAACCCCTAATTGTCAACCTGTTCAAATCGGACAGCGCTCCTAACAAACGATGAACCTCATTTTTACGCGGGGCGTCCGGCGGCTCAACCCGCGCCCGCGCCTTATTCAAGAGGATGAATCGTATAGTAGGTCACAGGTTCATCATACCCTTTCAGCTGCGCGTTCCCCGCTTCCCGTATCTCAAACGGAAGCGAGTCGTCCAGCGTTGAACGGCGGTAACCTTCCAGCCGCTCCTGGCACACCGGCCCGATCGCAATCTCCCCATGCTTCGCCAGCTCCTGCAGGCGCGCCGCTCGACTGGCAGCGTCGCCCACCGCCGAAAGCGACCCCTCCGAACCGGTGAAATTTCCGATCGTCATCTCTCCCACTTCAACGCCGATCGAGAGCTCCAGCGAGACGCCGCCCAGGTTCAGCTCCTCCGCCGCGGCGGCGCTCGCCAGAGCAAACTGCGCCGCCATATACGCATAACGCTCCGAATTCGGCGGCAGCTCCTTCATCAAAGCGTCCAGATCTCCGGCGGAAGAGACGCCCCGCAGCGCGTCCATGCTGATCTCATACAGCGGGGGACCGAACATCGTTTCGACGCAGTCTCCCGCCTCCACCTCAAAATATCCGCCCCGCTGGACGGCAAGCGCGCGCTCCATGTCGATCCACTGCCGCGCGCCTTGAACGGCCGCCGCGTTGCCGCTCACCGCGATCTCGGCAAAGTTTTTGACGCCGCACTGCGCGACCGCCGCCTCCGTCTGCCGCGGCTGATCAAAAGCCCAGCTGGAAGCGTAGGAACGGCGAATCAAATAATTTGCCTGGTCGGCGCGAATCGACTGCGTCAAACCGCCCTTCACCGCATGGAAATGGGCGATCCGCGTCTCGATCTGCATCGCAACCGCGTCCACCAGGTCCGCGTCCGCAGGCTGCAGCGGCGGACATCCGACGATGAACATCTTCCCGATGACGCGGTTCGGCGTCCGCGTGCGGTCTTCTAGAACGATCGTCTGACACGGCGGCGCTTCGTCCCCGACGCTGCGGATGATGCCAAGCGCCTGCATTCCGATTTCGGAATCGAGCGGCTCTCCATCGTAGGCAATCAGATTTCCGCCGAGACCTTCGTTCAGCGCATAATCGCGCGCGGGCGGCGGAACCGTCTTTCCGTCAGCGGCATGCGCCGTTTCGACGCGCCGATCTCTCGGCTCATGGTCGTAGGCGTCATGGTCGCTCAAGTAAAGCGCGACGATTCGATCCGCTTCCAGGAACGACTGCAGATTTGCCAGCGCGTCGCCGAAACCGTCCAGCCCGTCGCTTTCTAAAATCGTCTTCACCTTGGATCGCACCGCCTGACGTTCCGCCGTTAAATCGTCCGACGCAGCCGGCTCCTCTATAACCGCTTCCGTCAGACTGTCTTTCTCTTCAAACATCGCAAACCCGTCTAATTGTTGGTTGAGTAGATTCAGTACCTTTTCGACGCCAGAAATGGGGCGGCCGCTGACGGCGCCAATCCGCCAGCCCGAACCTTCCGCCCCAAACGGAGCGGCCGCCGCATGCATGCCCTGATGAAGGCCGGCGAGGATCTCGCTTTCGGAAGACAAACGGCGCAGGTCGGCAGCTTCCAGAGCCTCTAGCAGTTCCCCCTCGGCGTTCGAAGAGACGTAAAGATCCGACCCGCCTGCGTCAATCCACAATGCGGCGCCATCGATACAGTCCGCCGACATGTCCAGCGCCGCTTGAAGAATCTCGCGCGGATCGGCTCCGCTGCGCTCCTCAAGCAGTTCGCCAATCAGATCTTTTAGACCGTCCAGGTCGTCCTGCGTCATTTCTGTCTGCTTCATTGCCGCTCCGGCTTCATACGCATATCATACATCGGGACGGCTGCGCAATCAAGAATCGATGCGCCATTCTGCCAACTTTTCAAACGACGAATGGTGCGTCAGATCGGAACCGAGCGGCGTGACGGAAACGGCGTTGTCAGCCAGCGCGCCGTAATCGGTGCGATCCCTTCCCTCCGCCTCCAGACGCTTTCCGCCGATCCAGTAATACTCGCCGCCAAACTTGTCGATCCGCTTCTCCACATGCGTGTCGTACGGCGCCGGGTCAAGCCGCGTCAGACGGACGCCGGTCACTTCCTGCAGCGGCGCGTTCGGGATGTTCACATTCAGCAGCGCTTCCTTTGGAAGCCCTCTCTCCAACGCCTCGCGTATGAAAATCGACACATAATGAAGAGCCGTTTCGCGGCGCCACTTCCTTCCGCGCGGCATGGAGAAAGCGATCGACGGAACGCCCAGAAACCATGCCTTGCGCGCCGCGCCGACGGTGCCTGAAAAATGAACGTCATGCCCCAAATTCTGCCCCATATTCACGCCTGCGACGCACAACTCAGGCGGGCGCGGCATCAATTCGCCGATCGCCAGATCGACGCAGTCCACAGGCGTGCCGCTGATTGCGTAGGCGTTCTCGCCGGACGGAACGGCGCGCAGCGGCTGATCAAGCGTGATGCCCATGCCGATGTTGCTTCGTTCCCGGTCGGGCGCGGCGATGAACGTCTCTCCAAATTGCGCCGCCGCCTCCGCAAGCCATCGGATGCCCTGCGCCGTGATGCCGTCGTCGTTTGTTACCAGTATCATTCGATCTCCCAACTCTCGCGGATGCCTTCATTATACAGGATGCGCCCGCGCTAAACATGCCGCCGAGGGGGAAGCAGTCGGCGGTTGAACGCCCACCCGACCGTTCCGTAAAGCGCCCGATCCGCTAGCCCGCCGGCGCGCGTCGGGCGGTACTGAATCGGTTGCGGGGCGCGGCGCATGCGGTTTCCGCCGATGGAGTGCCGCTCGCCCTCCCAGTAGCGCAAAAACGAGTCTTCATACGGCAGATCAAGCCGCGCATACAGTTCAGTCATGACAGCCTGCGGATTGGAGGCGAGGTCGGCGTAGGAAAGCGGGAAATAGGAAGCAGCCCTGCGCCCAAGCCGCTCCGTCCGAGCGTTTCGGCGTATCCAGGTGCCGTACGCCAAGAGCCGATTTGGGTTTCGCCGTTGAAAAGAGCCGCTGTATTCGCGCAGGTCTTTTGTCAAATGAATCACATGGACGCGCGCGGCGGAGGAGCCGAGGCATCGGCGCAGATGGTCGGGATTTTTACTTGAGTCGATGAGAACGCGCGCGCCGGTCAAGCTTTGGCACGCCTTCAACAGCGCCTCCTCATGCCGCATTAAACGGCGGGGATCGCGCTCAAAATTCGGGTTGAAATGCGGATACAGCTCGCGCGCCCGCTCCATCGCTCTAGACCAGAACGCGCACCGCAGCAGCGACGCCGCTCCGCATGCGCAGGAGCGCTCAGGATGCTCCGGCGTCGGCGTCCACGGCTCCGTTTCGTCTAAAAAAAGGCGAAAGCGCGCAAACTCGCCCGCGCCAAACGCCTCGGAATGGCGCGACAGCATCATCTCCAGAAGCGTTGAGCCGGAATAGTTGCATCCGGCGATCATCACAAGATTGATCAACGATTCGCTCATTCTCCCCAAACCCGCTCCATATTCATTATATTAAAGAGAGAGCCGCGCGTTTTATCGGTCTCTTGACGCGCGTCTCATCCGCTTATACGCTATGATAACCCGCGCAAACAGGAGCTGCGCATGAAACTTCATCTACATTCTCTCTGCGCATGCCTTTTCATCCTATGCGCATTCAAAGCGTTCTCTTCGCCTTCAGGAAAGGTTTCGCGCCTCGGCCTCCCTGAAGGCGCCAAGCTGCGCATCGGCAGAGGCGACATCAAATCGCTTGCCTATTCTCCGGACAGCTCGCGCCTTTTAGCGGCGGGGAGCCTCGGCGTCTGGATCTACGACGCGCGGTTCGGCAAGGAGATCGCGCTGCTTCAAGGGCATACGGAGAAGGTCGTTTCAGCTGCCTATTCTCCGGACGGCAAGCGCATCGTCAGCGGGAGCGCGGACAAAACGGCGCGCGTCTGGGACGCCGAGACCGGCAAGACGATCAAAATGCTCACAGGGCATGCCGATCGAGTCGCGTCCGCCGCCTATTCTCCGGACGGCAAACGCATCGTCACCGCCAGCTGGGACGACGCGATTCGCATCTGGGACGCCGAGACCGGCAAGACGATCAAAACGCTCAACGGACATGAAGGCGACGTCCATTCGGCGTCCTTTTCGCCGGACGGCATGCGCGTCGTCAGCGGAAGCGGCGATCAGACGGTTCGCATCTGGGACGCCGAGAGCGGCGCGCCGCTCAACACGTTGACTGGGCATACCAAAGAGGTCTATTCGGCAACGTATTCGCCGAACGGCAAGAGCGTTGCCAGCGGCGGCGTGGACGGGGCGCGGATATGGGATATTGACAAAGAATCGGGTCGTTTTTCGGAGCGCCCCCCGCCCAACCCTCCGATTGGATATTCCAGGAGAGTCCTTTCGATGGCGTATTCCCTGAACGGAAGGATTCTTGCGGTATGCGACGGGTTTGATCTGTCGCTGTGGAACGCCGTGAGCGGAGCGCCGCTGCCTCCGTTTGAGGATATTCACGACAACGCTTATGCGTTCGCCTTTAGCCCTGACGGTCATTTCATTGCTGTCGCGGAAAACGGACCCATTCGCGTTTGGAACCTCGAAATCGGAGCTCCTGCGCGTTCAATTGAGGGGCATCCGAATAATATGGAGTCAGCCGCCTTTTCGCCGGACGGGGAAAGAATCGCCGTTAAGATGCGGGACCGCCTGCAGATATGGGATGTTGAGACTGGGGATATTCTCAAATCCCATCAGGTCGGCTACATTGAATCGGCGGCGTATTCTCCAGACGCAAAGACAATTGCCGGCGTCAGTTATAAGAAGATCCACCTATGGGACGCTGAAACGGGCGAGACGCTCCATACGATGATGGGGCATACGAAGATCTATTCTGCATCCTTTTCCCCAGACGGATTGAGCATTCTTTCCCACAGCTACGGCAATATGGTTCTCATCTGGGATGTAAATACGGGCGGGCAGCGGCTCGCGCTGATCGGCCACTCAAAGCCTATACAGACAGCGGCTTACTCGTCAGACGGAAGCCAAATCGTCACCGCCAGCTGGGACGGGACAGCTCGCATTTGGGACGCCAAGACAGGCGCGCCGCGCAGAATGCTTGCGGAGCATACGTCTATCGTCCATTCGGCGTCCTTTTCGCCGGACGACGCGCGCATTGTCAGCGTCAGCGGCGACGGCATCGTCTGGATATGGGACGCGAAGACCGGCAGATTGCTCAAAAAGCTGGAGGGGCATCAACCGTATGCGCATTCAGCGGCGTATTCGCCGGACGGCAGGCGCATCGCCAGCGGGGGCGCGGACAGAGCCGTTCACGTCTGGGACGCGGAGACCGGGGCTGTTCTCAAAACGTTTGAGGGGCATATGGATGAGGTGAACTGGGTCGGCTATTCATCGGACGGCAAGACGCTGGCAAGCGCCAGCAACGACGGCACTGTTATCCTGTGGGATGTCTCCGACCTGTGATGCGCAAACCAACCGCGAGAAGAGAGCCAAGAATGAACAATCCCCGCGGCGTTAGACGAAGGCTGTATCCTCTCTGCGCATGCTTGTTCATCCTATGCGCGTTCAAAGCGTTTCCTTCGGATATGGTCTCGCGCCTCGGCCTTCCCGACGGCGCCAAGCTGCGCATCGGCAGAGGCTGGACCAGCTCGATCGCCTACTCGCCCGACAGCTCTCGAATCGCGGTCGGCGGTAGCCTTGGCGTCTGGATCTACGACGTGCGGTTCGGCAAGGAGATCGCGCTGCTTCGAGGACATACAAGGAGCGTTCAATCGGCGGCGTATTCGCCGGATGGAAAAAGAATCGTCAGCGCCAGCGAGGATAAGACCGTACGCGTCTGGGACGCCGAAACAGGCGCCCCGCTCAACACGCTCACTGGACATACGAAGAGCGTCCATTCGGCGGCATATTCTCTGGACAGCGAACGGATCGTCACCGCAAGCGCGGACAAAACGATTCGGATTTGGGACGCCGAGACCGGCAAAACGATCAAAACGCTCAACGAACATGAAGGCGGCGTCCATTCGGCGGCGTTTTCCCCTGACGGCAGGCGCATCGTCAGCGGAAGCGCAGACAAGACCGTACGCGTCTGGGACGCGGAGACAGGCGCGCCGCTTAAAACGCTCCACGGACATGCGTACAGGGTCAATTCAACAACCTATTCTCCGGACGGCATGCGTATCGCCAGCTGCGACAAAGACCGGACTGTTCGCATCTGGGACGCCGAGACCGGCGCTCCGCTCAAAACAATTGTAAGAGTACTCACGTCGGTAGCGTATTCGCCGGACGGGAGAATCATAGCTGGCGGATCTTTCTCTTATATGGAGATGTTGAACGCCAAAAGCGGCGCGCTTCTTCCCCGTCTCGATAACAGAGGCAATGGCGTTAGAGCTGCCGCGTTTTCGCCGGACGGGCATTTTATCGCCGGCGCTGAAAGAGCCGGCGCCATTCGCATTTGGAATATAGAGATTGGCGCCCGCGTCCGTACGATTAACGGGCATACGGACAGCGTTGAGTTTGCCGCGTTTTCGCCGGACGGAAAGAGAATCGCCTTTAAGCCCCAAGTCTATATGCAGATATGGGATATCGAAACGGGTACCTTTCTCAAAAGAACGTTTAAGGACATTTTCACCAAATCTGCAGCGTATTCGCCGGACGGAGAAAGATTTGCAATTTCTCGCGATCAACTCTATTGCGGAGGCCGTGTAGGGGTTATCGATATTTGGCGCCCCGAATCAGATACGGTACTCAACACGCTCAAAGGGCATACGAAACCGGTCCTATCGGTGGAGTTTTCACAGGACGGCAAGCGCGTCGTTAGCGCTAGCATGGACTCGACGGTTCGCATATAGAACGCAAACACAGGCGGCATGCTCAACACGCTCAAAGGGCATACGAAACCAGTGATGTCTGCAGAGTTTTCGCCGGATGGCAAGCGCGTCGTTAGCGCCGGCATGGACTCGACGGTTCGCATATGGGATATTGAGACCGAGGCGCTTCTCAAAACGCTTGACAAACATAAATCCGCTGTCCATTCGGTTTCTCTTTCACCTGACGGAAAGCGCATTGTCAGCGGCAGCGGCAACGGCAGCGTCTGGATATGGAATTCGGAGAACGGAGCGCTTCTCAAAATGCTCACAGGCCATACGGAGAGCGTCCAATCGACAGCGTTTTCGCCGGACGGCAAGAGAATCGCCAGCGGCGGCAACGACTGCATGGCGCGCATCTGGAACGCAGAAACAGGAGCTCTGCTCAAAACGCTTGAAGGGCATACGGGCGATGTGAACTGGGTGGGATATTCGCCGGACGGCAAGACGCTTGCGACAGCCAGCGACGACGGTACCGTCCTCCTGTGGGACATCTCCGACCTGTGATGCGCATATCCAACGGCGAGAAGGGAACGAAGCATGAACAATCCCCGCGGCGTTAGACGAAGGCTGTATCCTCTCTGCGCATGCCTGTTCATCCTATGCGCGTTCAAAGCGTTTCCTTCAGAAATGATCTCGAGCCTTGGCCTTCCCGACGGTGCCAAGCTGCGCATCGGCAAAGGCTTGACCTACTCGATCGCCTACTCGCCCGACAACGCCCGAATCGCGGTCGGAGGGAGTCTTGGCGTCTGGATATACGACGCGCGGTTCGGCGGAGAAATCGCGCTGCTTCGAGGACATACGAGGAGCGTCCGATCGGCGGCGTATTCACCGGACGGAAAAAGAATCGTCAGCGCCAGTTCGGACAGTACGATTCGGATATGGGACGCCGAGACGGGAAAGACACTCAAGACGCTTGAAGGACATACGGAGAGCGTCCAATCGGCGGCGTATTCACCGGACGGAAAAAGAATCGTCAGCGGCGGCTGGGATAAAACAGTTCACATCTGGGACGCTGAAACAGGCGAGGTTCTCAAAACGCTTGAAGGACACACGGAGAGCGTCCGATCAGCGGCGTATTCACCGGACGGAAAAATGATCGCCAGCAGCGACAAACAAACGGTTCGCATATGGGACGCTCAAACAGGCGAGGCGCTCCATACTCTTGACGCGCGTTGGATCGATTCGGTCGCGTTTTCGCCGGACGGGAGGATCCTCGCAGGCGGAGGATTTACGAAACTGCGGATGTGGAGCGCCGCCTACGGATCGCCTCTTCAGCCGCTCGATAACAAAGGTCTCGACGGCGATTCGATCGCGTTTTCGCCGGACGGACATTTTATCGCCGGCGCTGAAAGCAACGGATTCATTCGCATTTGGAACATAGAGATCAGCGCCCTTGTCCGTACGATGGAGGGGCATACAGGCCAAGTTTACTTTGCCTCTTTTTCGCCGGACGGGAAACGAATCGTCGTCAAATACCACCGCAAAGGACATCTGCATGTGTGGGACGTCGAGACTGGGGAGCTTCTCAACACGCTGCAAAATCCTGAGGCTCGCGTGGACATGGCGGCATATTCGCCGGACGGCATGCGCATTGTCGGCGTTAAGGACGATATGAATCTTCATATAGTGGACGCCGAAACTGGCGCGCTTCTCAAAGCGGTCAAGGGGGATGCGAATAGGATCGGCGCCGCGTCGTTTTCTCCAAACGGGCGGACCCTTGTCAGCGCAGGCTGGAACGGATTTGTTCGGATATGGGACGCTGAAACTGGGGCGCTGCTCAATACGCTTAAAGGCCATAGAAGGTTGAGTAGAAAAAATTGGTTTTCGCCGGTCAATTCGGCCGCCTACTCCCCAGACGGCAAAAGGATCGTCAGCGCAGGCGATAGTACGATACGAATCTGGGACGCAGAGACAGGGGCCCCGCTCAAAACGCTTGAAGGATATTCGGGGAGTGTCCGATCGGCGGCGTATGCGCCGGACGGCAAAAGGATCGTCAGCGCAAGCAGAGACAAGACCGTTCGCATCTGGAACGCCAACACCGGCGATGTTCTCAAAACGCTTGAAGGGCATACGGCCAGCGTCAACTGTGCGGTCTATTCGCCGGACGGCATGAGAATCGCGAGCGGCGGCGCCGACTGCGCGGCGCGCATCTGGGACGCGGAGACCGGCGACGTTCTCAAAACGCTTGAAGGGCATACGGGCAATGTGAACTGGGTGGGATATTCGCCGGACGGCAAGACGCTTGCGACAGCCAGCAGCGACGGTACTGTCATCCTGTGGGACCTCTCCGACATGAACCCATGAAAACGCGAACGTCGACAGCCCCCATCGCATCGGAGCGTTTATCGCGGTGGAGCCGCATAGAGGACGCACAGTTTTTTCGGCGGATACGTCCGCATGACATGCGCGAATGGCGGCGCCTCGCCCTGCGCGTCGAAACAGCCGCCAAACAGCCGCTTCAACCTCCCCCTCCCAAAGGCCGCCCCGTCGACTGGATCGGCGCCGTCGAAACGGGGCGCATACGGCTTGACCTCTCCCCCTCGGCGACCGACTCAGACGCGCCCAGCAACGAAGAAGACCTGCGCATACAGGTCGCGGAAGCGGGAGATCTGCTCGCATGCCTCGCCGCCCGTTCCGCCGATTCTTCTCCTGTCGAGGCTCTGCGCGACTCCGCTGTCTGGTTCGTCCCGCTCCCCGCCTTCCGCCGATTCATTCAGTGGCGCGAGGGATGGGGCATGCCGTTCCGCCCCATCCTTTTAAAGCCGATGCCGCTGCGCGCCTTATACGGCAAATCGCGGAACGCGCGCGCCGCCTCCGCACTGCTAGAGCTGCTGAAACGCGGAACCGAAAGCCGAGCAACTCAACGCATGTTAAAGGAGCGGTTCGGGGCAAAGCGGCTTGCGCGTTGGATCGGGGCGGACGCCGAATGGACGCGCCGGTGGCTTCAAAACGCCTGCGCCGAGCGCATCCTGACGCGCCGTTTCCGCCAATGGACAATCGCAAACCTGTGGCGGCTCGTCCAATGGTCAGAGAACGGCGCGCTGGAACGCAACTTTCAACTTCCGCCCGACCCTTACGAAGAGGCGGCGCCGATTGAAACCGCCTTTTCAACGAGCCGCTACGACCGCTCCGCCTGACTTTGCCGCAGGATCGTTAAGAAAAACGGCGCGCCTATAGCCGCTGTCAAGATGCCCACCGGCAGCTCCAACGGCGCGGCAGCCGTCCGAGCGACCAGGTCGCATAACGTCAAAAATGCGCCCCCAAACAGACAGGAAGCGGGAACCGCCCGTCCGTTGTCTGAACCGACAAGCCGGCGAACGATATGCGGCGCGATGATTCCGACAAAACCGATCATCCCCGCCGCCGCGACCGTACCCGCCGCTGTCAACGAACCGAGCAACAGCATCCAACGTTTGAAACGCTCCACATTCAAGCCGAGAGACGCCGCCCGTTCCTCGCCCAGCATCATCAAATTGAGAGCGGGCGCCAGACGCCAGCACACCGCCGCTGTCGGAATTGTCAAGCAGGCGAGCAGGGCGGCTCCTTTCCAAGACGCCGACCCCAAATTGCCCATCATCCAGTACAACAGTCCGCGAAACTGCTGTAAAACGCGAATCCATAGATACGAGGTCAACGCGGCCGCCAACGACCCGACCGCAATTCCCGCCAGCAGAATGTCGGACAGGTTTAAGAAGCGCCCTCGGCTCGCCAGCAGATACGCCGCTGCGACCGCCGCCAATGCGCCCGCAAACGCGCTCGCCGCGCGGCCTGCCAACGCTCCCGTTTCGGCTGAATTTCCGGACGCAACCGCGGACGCCGCGATAAAAATGGTCGCGCCGAGAGCCGCCCCAGGCGACACTCCAATGATATACGGCTCCGCCAGCGGGTTGCGCAGCAGCGCTTGAAACAACGCCCCCACCGCCGCAAGCCCCATCCCCGCCGCGTATGCGGTCAACACGCGGGGCAGGCGGATGTTCCAGTATAGATGCGCTGCGCGGTCCTCCAGCGGCGCGCCGCCCTCAAAAAGTGTCTCCCGCCAGATCGAGAGCTGCTTCCAGACAGGTATCGAAACGGCTCCCAGAGCGCACGACAACAGAACCGCCGCCGCTCCCAGAATCGCCAGCCCCGTCAACACCCAGACGAGAGGCGCTCGGCGAATCATGATTCGGGATGCAGCAACTGCGAGAGGCGGTCTAAGGCGGCAGGCAGACGCGGTCCGGGGCGCGCCGCCTCGTCAAACGAAAACAGATAGACGCGGCCGGAACGAACCGCCTCTACAGACGGAAAACGGCGGCGCGCCCATTCGGCAGCCGCCTTGCCATGAACCAGCAGAATTTCAGGGTTGCGCAGGATGAGCGTCTCCTCGCTGAACGGCGCGTAGGCGGATCCGAGATCGAAGGCGATGTTCTCGCCGCCGGCTTTCTGAATCAAATCATGGTGAAAATTGCCGGGGCCGACCGTTGAGAGCGGTTGATTCCATTGAACCCAAAAAACTGTCGGACGTTTTTTTCCCTCCGCGCGCGCAGCCGCCCGCTCAATTGCGGCATCGAACGTCTGTACGAGCTCGCGCGCCTTTTCTTCAGTTCCAAACGCCTTTCCCAGCTCCTTGATGGAACGCGCGACGGCGTCCATATTGGAGCTGTCCATCGCCGCGTATTGAACGCCAAGCTCGCGCAGACGGTCGGCTGCCGCGTCCGTAAAGCCGCGCGCTCCGATCACCGCATCGATTTTCAGAGCGGCAATCTTCTCATAATTCAACGAAAAATCGCCGATCGATTCCTTCTCTTTCGCTTCAGGCGGATAGTCGCAATTGCTTGTTACGGCGGCAATGCGATCCTCCAAACCGAGCGCGTAAAGCGTCTCGGTCACGCTTGGAAGAGCCGACGCGATACGCAGCGTCTCAGCGTTTTCAAAATGCAAACCGCCGTTAGAATTCGGATCGTTCGGCGCCTGTTGACAGCCCCAAACTCCTGCGGCGGCTGCCGCGCACAGCCATAACAATCCGATCCAGCGCCGACGCCTGCCGCCCATTTAATAACCCCGCTGACAATTTCAAGAGAGCAGGTGTAGAATAACCGCCGACCCGCCGTAATGCAACCTGGCTTCCTGACCTCATGCCTAAAGTTGGGACGTTGAACGAACATAGGCTCCGCTAACCAGATCGTCATTCCTATGCAAGCGGAATCTTAGCGCCGCATTAAGTAAAGCTTGAGCGCAATAAAATCCTGCGTTATGATGCGCATGCCAAGTGAAACAGCGGATGACGACGATGAACGATCAAAAGACCGCTCAGCTGGCGGTAAGCGCCCAGCAAGGAAACGAGGACGCCTTTAACATCCTCTATAAACAGTACCGCGCTCGCCTAATCGGTTTCATCCGTTCGCTCATTGAAAAAAAGGAATGAGGCGATTTTTCATGATCATGGCGGCGCTGTCGGCGGTTGCGGGATGTTTCACGCAGCCGCCGCCCCCGCCTTCAACGGATTCAGCCCCGAATCCCAGAATCGCAAAAATGGACCGCGATACGCTCGAAAAGACGCTCTCCTTTTGGAGGTCCCATCTCCGTTGGATACCCTATATTGGATCAATTCGTCCCCTAGGCGTTGAAGCGGATATTGGCGTTATTGCAGACCTAAGCGGCTGTCAACCTAAGAATTCAGACGATCTCGAATGGACTCTCATATCAATGGGAAGCCGCATCTCCATTCATGATCATGAGAATCGTTATTGGTTAAATAAAACGACCATCGACAAGTTTCTCGCGTCTAACGGGATGAGAGGTTTGCATATTCTCTGCGCAGAAGCGCGCTTAGAGCGGAATCGGTCGCTGCTGGGCTATATGCGCGAAACAGACCTTTGGTTCGGCGGCCATCGGTTTCCGGTCATGAACGTAGAGGCGGCGCTGCCTCTATTTGAGAAAAGCGTCGCCATCGAAGAGGCATGGCTGGACGCGCTCAAAAGCGGCATGCCAATGGCGGAGGCGAAGCGGAATCGCGTACGGTCGCAAGCGGCGTTTCTACAAGAGCTTGTCGAAGTGAGAACGCAGCTCCCGCCGCATGACGGCGGCGTTGCGCCGCAGCTTCCTGAGATAGAGAACGGCATCGAAAGAACCGCGCGAACGCTGGAGCGAACGAAACGGATTCAGCGGAAGCTGGCAAGGCAAATGGACGCTTCTGAATGGACAGCGGTGCGGACGGCAAAGCATGAGGTTGTCCGCGCCGCCGTTCAGACATGGCTTTTAGCCGTAGAGAAACGTCTTGAAGCGGAAAACGCCTACTTGCAGGCTCTCAAGCGGAACGAAGAGCCGCCGGCGCAGCCGTTACGGCGGGCGCGTTACGCTTCTTATACGGCGTTCGCCGACGCTTGCGCCGCGGCGGCAAACGCGGAATGGCTGCCGCATCCTCCCTCCTTTATCGCTCAAAAGGGAGCGGAGCGCCATGAGGATTGGCGGTTAGATCCTTCTACAGCCGCGTTGGAAAAAGCTAGAGCGACCGCTGCGGTGTGGAGGATTGAGATATTTCCAAAGCGAAATACCCTCCTGTACATGTATTTTGAACGGAAACATAGCAGCGACGAGTGGAAAAAAGCGTTCATGCCGTCAACCTTCGATGAAGAATGGGAGGCGTCTCTCGAATGGTGGGCGGCAGTCAAAAGATGGCAGGCGGCTCTAGCAGACGAGAGCGCGGGGGAGGAGGAAAAATGCGCCGCCGCTGAAGCGGCTCTAGCCGCTAGCGGCGCCTACCGCGCCGCCAAGAAGTTTGACATTCGGCAGTTTGTAGAAAAAGAGCGGCTTTATCCGTTACTGATAGAAAGCGAAACGCGGTACTTGGACATTGAGACGGCGATCTATGAGATTGTGGTGTATAAGATCGCCGAGAGCATGGCGGTTGCGATGGACATTGAAAACATCTATTCGACAAAGGTTCGGCTTGCGTGTGAAGAGCGCGCGGCGGCGGCGCTGGAGCAGCTGGTCGCCGTCAAAGAGTGGAAAGCGGCGTTGATGGACGGCAGGGCGACAGAAGAGGAGAAGCGGCTCGCGCAGGACCTCGCAATGGCGCACGGGATAGGGCTTTGGAATCTTTATATGGAGTCTCTAGAGAATCGATCTAGCGAAACGCATCCTCTGATATACCGCTACGATTCTTTTAGAGGAGCGCCGCTTCCCGCTGAACATTATATGTATGATCGAGAGCGCTCTCGCGAGTATATCGAATAAGCTCGTCTCCTCAATCCGCGGCATAGACGCTATCGCGTTCGCGTTTCCCGCTTCGCCAATCAAAACACCAAACCGCGGCGCTCAACAAACCATGACTGCGTCCTGCAACTTCGTCAGCAGTGGAGACCGCCTGGCTTTCATATTTAAAGCGCAAAGCGTCGTCAGAGTTTCTATGGTATCCTGATTGCGCGGCGAGTTGGAAATCGGGAAGGGTTGCTGAATATGTGCGGAAGGTTTGCTCTTGAATCGGACGCCATGTTTCTACAGCGTCTCCTTGATCTACGGGGCGGCGGCGTCAACCTGGACATGGATCCGAAGACCCGCTACAACATTGCGCCGTCGCAGCTGATTGCGGCTGTCGGGAGCGGCAGAGCGTTCATGGCGCGCTGGGGGTTGATACCGCGCTGGGCGGCTGACGCGCGCATTGGACGGCGCATGTTCAACGCGCGCGCCGAAACGCTCTTTGACAAGCCCTCCTTCCGAGAATCTGCCCGACGCCGACGCTGCATCGTCCCAATGACCGGTTATTATGAATGGAGCGAAACGCCAGGCGGAAAACAGCCCTACTTTATCCGAAGAGCCGACCGCCAAACAGCCGCGGCGGCGGGCATTTGGGACGAATGGCAGGGCAAAGAGTCGTGCGCCGTTGTCACAACCGAAGCGAATGCGGCGGTACAGCGGCTTCATCACCGCATGCCTGTCCTGCTTGAAGAGGAGCATTGGGAGCTGTGGCTGAACGATTCGGTGGAGGAGCCGTCGCTGCTGCGCCCGCTGCTGAAACCGAGCGGCGCGGATCTGGAGGCGTATCCGGTGAGCAGGCGCGTCAACAGCCCCGTCAACGACGCCCGCGAATGCATGGAGCCTGCCGGCGAATCTGATCAGGGAGAGCTGTTTTAACAGCGCCGGCCGAGAAAGCGGTGTATCATCTTAAGAGGCGGGAGTCGTTCAGACGGCCGCGTCTGCGCGTTTTATGGAACGGGCGGATGAGGAAAGTCCGGACACCAAGGACAAGGGCGCTGGGTAACTCCCAGGGAGAGCGATCTCACAGACAGCGCAACAGAAAGCAAACCGCCGATGGACCCGCTTCGAAAGGACGCGGGTATCAGGCAAGGGTGAAACGGTGGGGTAAGAGCCTACCAGCAGGCGCGGCGACGCGCTTGGATCGGCAAGCCTCGCCCGGTGCAAGACCGAATAGAGGGGCTATTGGCAGTCCTGCCAGCCCCCGGGTTAGGTCGCAAGAGGCGCAGCAGCAATGCGCGCCCCAGATGAATGGCCGCCGCCCGCAGGCGCGAAAGCAAGCGCGGGAACAGAATCCGGCTTACGACCGGCTCCCGCCCGCCAACCCGAGTGAAACGGAGCGTCAATGAAGCAGAAAACGCATGGAGCAGGCAACAACATGAAAACGCCCGCCGATTCCTTCCCCGTCCGAATCAACGGCGCCTCCATGTTCAAAGCCGCCTGCATGACATCCGCATGTCTCTTTCTGCTGGCGGCAATTTTCCCCGACGCGCGCGCCCAAAATGTCTCGATCTTCGACTACAAACCGCCCGTCAGCCGCGCAACAAGCCTCTTCTTAGACCTGCGCTACGACTACGAACGGAACGACGGAACCGCGCTCGTCAACGACGGCGACATCAGCTTCAACTACAGCCAATTTTATGAATCGCTCCCCTTTGCATACTCCATTGACGCGGACGGCGTCTGGTCGCGCGCGCTCCTGGAAAACGCCGCCTCCATCTATTACGCGACGGCCGCAGAAGGGCGCGTTAAAAAATACGCATGGGATGAACAGGAGATGTTCGGCTCCGTCAGCCTCAACGCCGACTACCGAAAAGCGTTCGACCGCCCCTCCTCCAGCGTCACCGTCGGAATCGGATGGGGAAGGTTCATCAACGCGACCGCGCTGCGCAAAGCCGTACGCATCGACGCATTTTTCTCTGAAGAGAATGTCACCGAACGCAGGCTGCCCGCCGAAACGCTCTTGGAAATGGCGGCGGCTATTGAACGGCAGCGCGAATATGTCCAGCGATTTGGAGACGACACGTACACTAAATACTGGTTCGAAGATATCGAAAAGATTGTCCAAAATTCGGGCTATCTGCGCGGAGAAACCATCGGCGCAAGCGGCGCCCTTCGCATGAGCGAGGCGCTGTACCGCGAAAATATCGGCGAAAGGTACTACGGCTACGACGTCACCCTCGGCCTGCGCTACACCTTGACGCAAGCCGACGCTCAAGCCGACCGCCCCGCTCCTGCGGCGGATCTGTCCGCGCGTTACGCCCGGCCCATCTCATGGAGCTCGCAGATAGAGGGGCGCGCCGCATTGGCAAGCCCGTTGGACAGCGATTTTGGAAGCGCCTACCGCCTCTCGGCTTCGACGGGCTATCTTTACGAGGCGATGAACCGCATCGACTTTCGACTCGACTACCGGCTTGACATGGAGCGGTTTGCGGGGGGCGGCAATACGGTTGTGTCGCACACGGCGACGCCCTCTTTTTTGTTTTATATTGAAAACGAAGTGCGTTTGCTCGTCAGCCTGTCGCTTGTCCGCGCGGACGGAAAGCCATGGCGGCGCGAATTGGCGCTGACGTTGAACTTCAAAGCGTTGTGAGAATCGGAGGCATGCGGTGTTAACATCAAAGCGCTGGCGGTTGTTGGGAGCGGCGGCGGTTGCGGCGGCGGCTCTGTGGGGTCTCGCGCATCTGAAGGCGCAGGACTCGTCTAAACAGATCGCGCGCGGAAAGTATCTGGCGGAGTCGGTTGCCGCCTGCGGCCATTGCCATACCCCCCGCGAAAGAGCCGAGCCGGACATGACGCGGCATCTGTCGGGGCATCCCGCCTCGGCTCCCGCGCCGAAAAGCGCAGCAGTTGATCTCATCATAAATGAAGGAGTTTTTATCTCTATTTCGCCCACGATGACCGCTTTCAGCGGCCCATGGGGCGTCTCCTTCGCCACCAATCTAACCCCCGACAAGGAGACAGGCCTTGGGGCATGGACGGAAGAACAGTTCATACGCGCCATGCGCAGCGGCAAGCATAAGGGCGATCCTGAAGGACGCGCCATTCTCCCCCCAATGCCCTGGAAACATTACCAGTCCATGTCGCAGCAGGACATGAAGGATATGTGGGCGTATTTTCAGTCGCTCAAGCCGATACGCAACGCCGTGCCGAAAGCGCGCAACCAGCTCGGCAATCCGCTGGATTGAAACGATGACAATTCAAATGAACGGCGCGCGGCAGGGCGAACCATGAACAAAACTGCCATGCGCCCCCTCGCGTCCAGTTCCTCGAGCATGCCGATTTCAGGCATTCGGCTCATCATGGGCATGGCGTCCGAGATGCAGGGAGCCATACGGATGGAGGCGGGGCAGCCGAATTTTCCGACGCCGGCGCATATCATCGAGGCGGCGCATCAGGCCGCCTTGGACGGATACACCGCCTACACGCCGAACGCGGGGCTGGCGCCTCTGCGCGAGCTGTGCGCAGAGAAGGTCCGCCAAGAAAACCAGATCGATGCGCAGGCGGAGAACATTGTCGTCACGGTCGGGTCTGAAGGCGCCGTCGCCAGCGCTTTCGTCGCCGTTGTGGAGAACGGGGACGAGGTTCTGATACCGGAGCCTGGCTGGACAAACTACGCGATGCTGACGCGCGCCCGCGGGGCGGAGCCTGTGCCGTATCTGCTGCGGGAGGAAGACAACTTCATACCCGATCCGGAGGCGGTGGAAGCGCTCGTCACCCCAAGAACAAAGATGCTTGTTGTGAACACTCCAGCCAACCCGACCGGAGCCGTCTATCCTGAAGAGACCGCGCGCCGGCTGGTGGAGCTGGCGAACCGGCGCAACCTGTACCTGCTTTCGGACGAAGCGTATGAGAAGCTGACCTTTCAAGGCGCGCGCCACGTCAGCCCCGCCCGTTTCGACGCCGAGGGGCGCGTCGTCTCCGCTTTCAGCTTTTCCAAAACCTATGCGATGACCGGCTGGCGCGTCGGTTTCGCGGTCGCAAGCGGCGAGACAGCGCGGCTGATTGTCCGGCTTCAAGAGCCGTACTATTCCTGCGCGCCGTCCATCTCGCAAAAGGCGGCGGAAGCGGCTCTGTTAGGTCCGCAGGAGCCTGTGCGCGAGATGATCAAGGCGTACGCCCGTCGGCAGCGCGTTGTCCTTGATACGCTGCGTTTCGCCATGAGCGCGCATTATGAACCGAACGGAGCGTTTTATATACTTGTCAACATCGCCGATTCAGGCATGGACTCGTTCTCCTTCGCGCAGGCGCTTCTGCGGGAGACCGGCGTCGCAACGGCTCCCGGCGCCACCTTCGGAGAGGCGGCAGACAAATACGTTCGGCTCTCCGTCGCCGCCCCGGACGAGGACTGCGCGGAGGGAGCAAGACGCCTGCGCGAATATCTGAACAACTCATGAGACTCTTCATCTCAGCAGGCGAACCGAGCGGAGACATGTACGGAGCCGCGCTCATGAATCATCTGCGCCGGCTGAAACCGCAACTGGAGCCGTTCGGGATGGGCGGGACGCAGATGAAAGCGGCGGGCGTTCAGTTGACGGTCGAGATTGGGGCGTCGTCGGTGGTGGGGCTGTCCGAGGTTGCCGCGCAGCTGCCCGCATTTTTTCGGAAGCGGCGCATTCTCAAGCGCGCCCTCAAGCAGAATAAACCGGACGCCGCTGTCTTCATCGACTTTCCCGACTTCCATGCAGGCATATTGGAATTTGCGTCTCGGCACGGCATATCGACCGTCGCTTTCATTCCCCCTAAAGCATGGGCATGGCGGCCGAAGCGCGGACAGCGTTACGCTAGAGCGGCTTCTCTGGTTGTCTGCGTTCTTCCGTTTGCCGCCCAGTTTTATGCGGAAGCCGGCGCGAATGTCCAATACGCCGGACATCCGCTCATTGGCGCTCTCGCCGAAACGAAAGCGTTGACCCGAAACGAAGCGAAACGAAGAATTGGCGCGGACGAGAAGGCGCCGCTGCTGGCGATTTTGCCGGGCAGCCGCGTCAAAGAAACGGCCGCTCTGGCGGATGAAATGATCGGAGCCGCGCGCATTTTGCGCGAGCGGACGCCGTCTCTCAACGCGCTCGCCGCTCTCCCCGATTCGCTGCCTGAAAACATTGATGCCGCGTTTCCGCCTGAGTTGCCTGTTCTGCGCGGGCGTTCATGGGAGCTGCTGCGCGCGGCGGACGCGGCTCTGGTGAAGTCCGGCACCGCGACGCTGGAAGCCGCCATCATGGAAACGCCGATGGTTGTCGCATACCGTCTCTCCGCGTTCACCTACGCCGCCGCGCGCCGTCTTTCGAGCGTTCGCTTTTCTGCGCTGCCGAACCTGCTTCTAGACCGCGAAGTATGCCCAGAGCTTTACCAAGAAAACGCCGCAGCTCCGCAGCTCGCCGCGGCGGTTTCTCCTCTTTTAAAAAAAGACGGGCAGGAACGCGCCGCGCAAATTCAGGCGTTTCAAGAAGCGGCTGCGCAGCTGGGAGACGAAAAGGCGATGGAGCGCATCGCGCGCTTGATTTTAAAAACGGCGGATCCGTCGGGGGACTGGAATGGTTGAGACGCTGCCGCCGATTGCCCGATGGTTTGCGCCGTTGGAGCCGCTTGTCGCAGCGGCGGGCGCATGGAGGCGGGCGTTTTACCGCGGACGGGGCGCGCCGCGCGTCATACGCCTGCCGATGCCGGTCGTGTCGGTCGGCAATCTCGCTGTTGGAGGCGCGGGGAAAACGCCGATGGTTGAAGCGATCGTTGAGCAGTTGACGCGGTCGGGATATACGCCTGGGGTCGTCATGCGAGCCTACAAGGCGCGGCCGCCTCTTCAACCGACCGAGAACGGCGCGTTCTGGCGCAGAAGCCTCCGCTGGGCGCTTGTGTCGGACGGGGAAGAGCTGTATGCGGACGTCGAAACGGCGGGGGACGAAGCGGTCATGTTCGCCTTGAAGCATCCTGCCGTTCCTCTAGCCGCGGGCAAGGACAAGGCGCGGACGGCGCTGGAGCTCGCTTCCGAATTTCCGTTGGACGCGATCGTTCTGGACGACGGCTTTCAAAGTTTGCGTCTGGCGCGCGACCTGAACATCGTCCTGCTGGACGCGGCGCGTCCCCTTGACAACGGACGGACGCTTCCCGCCGGCTTCTTGCGGGAACGGCCTGAAGCGCTTGCGGATGCGGACATCGCCGTTTTGGTTGAGGGAGAAGAGTCGGCTGAAGAAGACAGCGAAGCGGCAATCCGCCCGTATCTGAAATCGACGGCGCCTGTCGTCAAGGCGCGGCGCGTTCCGTCCAGCTTGACAAGCAGCGGCGGAGAAAGCCTGCCGTTGGGCGAATTGAACGGGGCTGAGATACTGGGCGTGTGCGGCATCGGCAATCCGCGTCAGTATGAAGCCTCGCTCCGAAGCCTCGGCGCGCGCGTTGAGATGATGCCGTTCCCCGACCACCGTCGATACGACTCGCGCGACTGGGACGAGATCGAACGCGCCGCCGGCGGACGAACCGTCGTCGCCACCGCAAAAGACGCTGTCAAATGGGAAGACGGCCCCCGCTTTCCTTACCTGACGCTGAATATTCGCATGGAACTGGACGCGCCGCTTGACGACATTCTCAACAGCGCCTTGAAAAAAGCTCCGCTAAACCTGAAAGCGAATTCGTGAAACGCGCTGTTGTTGCCGCATTGCTCGCCGCCGTCTGTTCAGCGTCCGCCGATGTTCAAATTGAATTGACGCATCCGTTGGCGGGCGCGCGGTTCTCCACAAACAATCCGACGCTGATCCTAGAAGGGCGGCTCATTTCAGACGGCGGCCCGCTGCTGCTTTCCATAGACGCGACAGCGGCGCCCTCCGCTCTGGACGGTTCTGAAACGCATATCTCCGAGCTGGCGCTGGACGCGGGTCGACAAACTTCAGCCGCGGGAGTCGTCTTTCAGCCCGTCATAGAGCGAACGGAGCGCGGCTGGAAATCATACGGGCCGCGCATTGTGGAGGTGTGGACGGGAAACGACAGCTCAGCTCTTCAAGCGGCCGCCCCTTCCGCTGTCTTGACCTGCCCGTCCGGCGTCAGCGACCCGCGCCAAGAAGCGGCCGTCCGCTTCGACAACCTTCCGCCCAGTCGATTCTACCGCTTGCGCTGGAGGCATGGCTGGCAGCGCCGACCCGACGGAACGCCCCACGTACGTTTAAAAGGGATCGCGCTCATAGCCGGCTCTGCTCAAATCGTCCAAACGGGAACGTTTTTCGCGCAAGCGGACGCTGAAGTAACCTTCAAACGAACCATCCAATTGCGCCCAGGCGCAAACCGCATTCGGCTTTTCGTTCTACAGCTTGAAACGGGGGAACGCGCCTCCGCCGAAGTGGAAGCGGAACTGGCAGATCCGTTCGGAGGAGGAACGCCTGAAGAAACGGTTGTCCTGAGCGACGGAAGCGGCTTGACAATTGAGATGCCGCCCGGCTCCGTCGACGAAACGATGCGCGGCCTCCGTCTGATACGCATGGATCCGCAAGAGACGCCGCTCGCGTCCTACCGCGGACACCGCCTCATTGACGATCGCCGTCCGCCGCTCTTGGCGTACCGTTTTGAGGGGCTGTTTCAAACGGCGTTTGAGGCGGAGGCGAGCGCGTCTCTCCCTGGTCAACCCGCCTCGCTCGCAGTGGACGGACGTACCGCTTACCCTTCGACATGGGTCGCAGCGCGCGCGCCGTTTCCGATACGCTGGAAGGTCGATCTTGGGCGCGTTGAGACAATCGGCCGCGTCGTCGTCCGCGCGCATCAGGAGGGGGGCATTTCCTATAGTCCAAGCAAAGCCTCCATCTGGCTCTCCACAGACGGCGCCCGCTTTCAATTGGCGCAGGAGGCTGACCAGTTCAACGACGGGGCGACAGCGATCGACCTTCCTCCTGGTTTGAGCGGCAGATGGGCGGAGCTGTTTATTGAAGAGGGGAAGGCGGGGCATACGATACAGATCAACGAGATCGAGTTTTACGATGCGTCGGGGGCGCGGGTTGCGGCGCAGGAATCGCAGAGCGAGATTCCCTTTCTAAACCCTGTGCTGGCGGCGGTGAGAGTTCCGTCAACGGCGGAAGATCAGCAGATCGGTCTTTTTTTTCTGGACGCTTCAACGAATCGCTGGGAGTGGACGCGCGCGGCGCAGGTCGGCGGTCTTTTCCATTTTGAGACGAACGCGCTGGCGCCGTTGGCTTTGTTTCAGATGCGCTCCGCGCCGTCCGATGAGCGCAGTTTCACGGTTCAATGGAGTTTGAACCCTTTTTCGCCGAACGGGGACGGCAGGGCGGATCGGTCGCGCCTGTTTTTAAACATGGGTGGAAACTTGCACAATCGCCCTGTATGGTATACAGTAAAGATATATGATCTGCGCGGGATGTTGATACGAACGCTTGCCGACCGGGCGAAGGCTTCCGCCGGAGCCATGTCGGTTGAATGGGACGGCGTTGATCGAAACGGTCAGGCGGCTCCAATCGGTCCGTATGTGTATTTCGCGCAGGCGCATGTGGAAGATGTGAAGGCCGCGGCCGCGGTTTTTAGAGGGCTGATCGTGATCGCCCGATGAAGCGCGCCGCAAGATCAATGCATGAGACGCCGCACAACTGAAGGTGGAAACAATGCCAGAATACCGCTACAGAATAATGTTCGTTGACGACGATGAAGACATCGTCGACATGATCGACTCCTACATGACGTCGGAGGGGTACAAGATCATCCCAGCGTACGACGGAGAATCCGCGCTCCGGATCTTCAACCAAACACAGCAATCCGAAAACAGCGAAGACCGCATCCATCTCATCCTTCTCGACATCATGATGCCGAAGATAGACGGGTTCGATGTGTGCCGAGAAATACGCAAAACCTCCAACGTGCCGATCGTCATGCTAACGGCAAAAACGGAGGACATCGACAAGATCATCGGTCTTGAGCTGGGCGCGGACGACTACATGGTGAAGCCGTTCAACCCGCGCGAACTGCTTGCGCGCATCCGCTCGGTCATCCGCCGCTCCTACGCCCCCAACGAAGAATCCCCTGGCTCCAGCGACGGCGTTCTCGTCTACGGCGACTTTCGAATCGACCCGGCGCGGCGGTCCGCTTCCATCCGTGAGCGCGACCTGAAACTGACCGCCACCGAGTTTGATCTGCTCTACTTTCTCGTCAAACGCGCCGGCAAAGTGTTCACCCGCCGGCAGCTCATTGATCATATCTGGAACTCCGACTACTGCATCGGCGAACGCACCGTCGACGTCCACATACGCCGACTCAGAGAGCATGTCGAAGAGGACCCGTCCCGACCGCATTACATCCTCACCGTCTGGGGCGTCGGATACAAGTTCCATGACGGCGCATCGTTGGGCAGGCGGGTTGCGTTGATCGATTCAGCGGACGCGCTCCCGGAGAGCGCAAGCTTTGAGGCGGACGATTCAGAAGACGCGCTCCCAGAGGCTGAAGTCCTCTCTATAGCGGGCGGTGAAAGTGAATGATTGAGGCGGAAGGGCTGACAAAGCGGTACGGAAGCTACCTCGGCATTGAAGAGGTTTCGTTCAAGATTGAAGCGGGAGAAGCGGTTGGGCTTCTCGGCCCGAACGGAGCGGGCAAAACGACGACGCTGCGCATTCTCACCTGCGCCATGTCAGCCACATCGGGGCGTGCCTCGGTCGCCGGATACGACCTGTTCAAAGAGAGCATGCAGGCGCGCCGCCATATCGGGTACCTGCCTGAAACGCCGCCGCTCTATCCTGAAATGACCGTCGCGGCGTATCTGCGCTTTGCCGCGTCCATCAAAGGCGTTGAACCGCGCCGCATCGCCGGACGAATCGACGATGCGGTTGAGCTGTGCGGACTTGAAGAGATGCGCAAGCGCGTTGTCGGACATCTGTCAAAAGGGTATCGGCAGCGGGTCGGCATCGCCCAGGCTTTGATTCATGAGCCGAAAGCGGTTGTGTTGGACGAGCCGACCAGCGGACTTGACCCGGCGCAGATCGTCGAAATACGCGGACTTGTCCAGCGTCTCGGACATCAAGACCGCGCCGTTCTATTGACAACGCATATTTTGGCGGAAGCGCAAGCCTCCTGCGGACGGCTGCTTGTCATCAACCGCGGGCGCATCGCCGCCGACATACGGCTCAACGCGGCAGGGGAAGCCGTGTCGATTCAGACAGAGAAAAACGCTCCTCCGCTTCTGTCGGAAGGCTCCGTCGTCGTCGCCGCCCGCCCCTTTGACGAGGCGATGGAGGCGCGCCTTCGGCAGATCCCCGGCGCCGTCTCCGTCCGTCGGGCGTCAAAAGAATCTGCCCTTGAGATTCAAGAGGAGGAGCCGGCATGGCTTGTCGAAGCGGAACCGGGGACGGACATACGAGGCGCATGCGCCGCCACGGTTGTGGAGGCGGGAGGGGAGCTCCTGAAACTCGCGCCCGCCCGCCCGTCGCTTGAGCGGATCTTTTTAAACCTGACGCAGCAAGAAGCCGCATGAAACGAGACGCGCCAGCCCGAAGAGGCGAACAATGAGACGTCTAACGGGTCCGTCGCTGGCCGTTTGTAAACGTGAAATCTACAGCTACTTCGTCTCGCCCGTCGCCTACTTTACGATCGTTCCGTTCCTGCTTCTCTGCGGCTTTTTTTTCTACATTACGTTCAACTACTTATCTCAAAGAGGAGGCTCTGAAACGGCCGCGACCGACCTGATGGTCTTCGCGATACAAACGATGAGCGTGCTGCTGACGCTTGCCTCGCCGCTGCTGACGATGCGCTCCTTCGCCGAAGAACGCCGCGCAGGGTCGATGGAGCTGCTTGCCACATCGCCGATTCGAGAACGCGACATTGTCTTAGGCAAGTTCTTCGCCAGCTGGTTTCTCGTCGGCGCAATGCTGCTTGCGACAGCCCCATATCCGCTCTTTGTTCAGAGATACGGCAACCCTGACGTCGCGCCGATACTGGTCGGATACCTTGGGTTGGCGCTGCTGGGCGGATGCTTGCTGGCGCTCGGTCTGCTCATTTCCTCGCTTTCATCGAACCAGATTGTGGCGGGGGTTTCGACTCTCGGCGCCGGGCTGTTTCTTTGGATGATCCAGTCGCTGCCGCCGGCGGCGGGTACCGCGACTCTCTACGGAACGCTGCGCGAGATCGCCGTTTACATGTCGCTTCAGCAACATCTAACGGGGTTTTCGCAGGGAGTCGTCGCCGTCAAAAGCCTGGTTTACTATCTTAGCTTCATTTCGGTATGCCTCTATCTGACCACCGTCTCCTCCGCCTCGTTCCGATGGAAATGAGAAAGCGGCGGGAGGTTGTTTCTATATTACTATATATAAAAGAACACGCTCAACGATAAAAAACCTTCGCATGCGCAGGATCGTCCAATGAACCGTTCTTCAGACCGCCGCAGATTCGTCCTCGTTTGCCTCTTGCTCAGCTTCGGCATGTTGATCGCCGCAGGCGTCGGTTGGGCGTTTGGCGGATTCCGTTCGCTTGCGTTCCATCTGCCGTTTTGGACCAGTGCCGTCGGCGTTGGCGCGGTTGTCTTATGGGGGCGAGATCAGCTCGCCGATCTCTTTACAGGGAGGGCGGCCGCTCACGGAGCCGCGGCAGTATTCAGCGCTGCCGCCGCTGTCGGCATCGCTGCGATGTTAAACGCCATCGCCGCCTCCCGCTTCGACATCCACTGGGACTCCACCGAGGATAAAGTCTTCACGCTTTCAGAACAGACCCATGCGGTTCTCGACTCGTTGACCGAAAACGCGGAGATTGTCGGGTTCTTCCCGTCAGACCCCGAAGCGACGCGCTACAACGACGGCTTATACGCCGACCATCTCCTGACATTATACCGCCGCGCGTCGAACGGGAAGATCGACTTTGAGATGGTGGATCCTTACCTTTCTCCGCGGCGCGCCCAAGAGTACGGCATCCTGCATGAGGGCGTCGCCGCGTTTAAAATGGCTGGGCGAATAGAGCGCACCTCTAGTTTGACAGAGGCAGATTTCACCGCCGCTCTTTTGAAGTTGTCGCGCGGAGAGACGCCCGCCGTTTATTTTTTGGTCAATCATGGCGAACGTTCCCTCGCAGACCCGAACGAAACGGGCTATACCAGCGTCGAAGTCGGCTTGATGAAACAAAATTACAGCGTTGAGCCGTTGGATCTGCGCCGCGCGCCTGTTCGAGTCCCCGCGGACGCCGCGGCTGTCGTCATCGCCGGCCCGAGGGAACCGTTTCTCGCCAGCGAGCTGAACGCGCTTGATCAATATGTGGACCGAGGCGGGCGCGTCATGGCGCTGCTGGATCCGATCAATGAGGACAAGCTCGAAAACCTGCGGACTTGGTTAAAAAAACGCTCCGGCGCTGACATACAAAACGCCGCTGTCATAGACAGCAGGTACAACTACAGCGCCGATCCGTTTTTTATGTCTGCGCAACTGGAGCCGCATCATCAGATCACGGCGACGCTGCATCAGTCGATTCGTTCGGTTCCATTCCCTCTCGCCTCGCCTGTCGTCTTTGAGGCGAATGTCGACTATGCGCCGCTGGCAAGCAGCGGAAGCGAAGCCCCGCAGTCCTGGATTGAGAACGATCTTGCGACCGCCCCGCCCGCCTATGAGCCGGGAAAGGGTGATGTTGGGGGGCCGGTTCTGATGGCGGCGGCGGTTGAAGGGAGGGGGGAGAACGGGGCGCGGTTCGCGTTGTTCGGCGATTCCGATTTCGCGTCCAACCAGCTCTATGCATATGGAGGCGATCTGTTTCTTTACACGGTGAACTGGCTGACGCGCCAAAAGGATCTGATCGCCATCCCGCCCAGAGATCCGACGCAGCGAGTTCTCCGTCGGCCAGGTTCTCAAGGAGAGCGGGTCGCGTTTGTGGCGATTGCGGTGTTTTTGGCTCCTGCGCTTTTTTCGATTGTTGGGATTGCCGTCTGGCTCTGGCGCCGATAAGGGTTTTTCTAGCGTCTTCCGCGCGAATCCAGAGGCGGCGCAGAAGGATTCCTCCGAAAAATGACAGCGATGAGGAACCCTTATCGCCCAGGCGCGATCTCGTACCGGTGAAACTCCATCGTGTGCGAGCCGCGCCCCTGCGTCAGCGAGCGCAGCGTCGTCGCATACCGCTTCATTTCGGCGAGCGGCGCGTCGGCGCGGACGATCTCCAGCCCGCCCTGCGTGTCCACGCCGAGTATCTGAACGCGCCTGCTCGACAGGTCGCCCAGCGTCCGCCCTAGGTATTCGGACGGAACGACCGCCTGCAGCCGCATGACCGGCTCCATTAGCGCGGGCGAGGCTTTTCGCAGCGCGTTTTCAACGGCAATCGCAGCCGCGGCGGCCATGGAGAGCGGCTCCTGCGCGGTTGCGCCGTCAATGCGCGCCTCCACATCCTGGAGCGGACATCCCTCCAGAACGCCTGTCGACAGGGCGTTGGCGGCGCCTTCCAGCGCGGCGGATCGCAGCGCGGAAGAGACGGAGCCGTCTGACGCGTCGAACTCGGCGCGATTTCCCGTTCCGCGCGGCAGCGGCTTCACGCGCGCATGCGCCTCCCCGAACAGCGTCCCGTCCTCCGTCTTTTGCGTGAAACGCCCAAACGCCTCCGCTTCCGTCAGTATCGTCTCCCGATACGAAACCTGCGGGTCAGAAGCGCGCGCCTCCACTTTAAACTCGCGCAGCAGTCTATCGACAACGATTTCAAGATGCAGCTCGCCCATGCCGGAGAGAATCTGCTGCCCTGTTTCAGGGTCTTCGCGCGCTTCGAGCGTCGGGTCTTCCTGCAGTAAAATATGGAGCGCGCGGCGCATCTCCTCCTTGTCGCGGTCGGCGCGCGCCTCCAGCGCGATCGACATGACAGGTTCCGGCGCCTGTATCGCTTCCAGCAGTATCGGATGTTTCGGGTCGCACAGGGTGTCGCCGGTCGCCGTTTGGCGCGGTCCGATCAGCATGACGATGTCGCCCGCCTGCGCCGTTGAGGTCGACTCGCGCTGGTTGGCGTGTACGCGGACGATGCGCGTAACGCGTTCGCGCCGATTCGCGCGCGGGTTCAGCAGCAGGTCGCCTGTTCGGATTTGCCCTGAATAGACGCGGGCGAACGCCACTTTTTCAACGTTCGGATCTGCCGCTATTTTGAACGCCAGCGCCGCGGTTGGCTCCTCGTCTGACGGCTTGCGCGTAAGCGAATCGCCCGTTGTCGGATGAACGCCCTCAATAGGCGGAACATCCAGCGGGGACGGCAGAAACTCGACGACCGCGTCCAAGAGGGGCTGCGCGCCTCGATTCCGCAAAACAGCTCCGCACAGAACAGGAAAAACGCCTCCTCTGATCGTCGCGGCGCGCAGCCCTTTCCGTATATCGTTTGGGCTAAGGTCTTCCGTTTCTAGAAACGCCTCTATAAGCGCGTCGTCTTCCGATTCAACGGCGGCGGTTTCGGCAAGTTCCATGCGCGCCGCTTCCGCCTCTTCGCGCATCTCGGAAGGTATCGGCGCCGCTTCGGCTCCCGCGTCATGCGCGTCTGCGTCATGCGCCCAGAAGTAGGCTCGGTTTTCGATCAGATCGATATACCCTTCAAAAGCGTCTTCAGACCCGATCGGCAGCTGAATCGGCGTCGGCTTTGCGTCGAGCCTTTCGCGCATCGAATCGAGCGCGCGGTAGAAGTCCGCCCCAATCCTGTCCATCTTATTGATAAACACGATGCGCGGCACGTTATACCGGTCGGCTTGCCTCCACACCGTTTCCGTTTGCGGTTCAACGCCTCCGACGGCGCACATGACGACAACGCCGCCGTCCAGTATGCGCATGGAGCGTTCAACCTCAATGGTGAAATCCACATGCCCCGGCGTGTCGATCAGGTTGAGCGTACGCCCTTTCCATTGGCAAGAGGTGGCGGCGGAGGTGATCGTGATGCCGCGTTCGCGCTCCTGCTCCATCCAGTCCATGTCGGCGGTTCCGTCGTCGACGGTTCCCAGTTTATGTTTTTTGCCGGTGTAGAACAGGATGCGTTCTGCGGTCGTCGTTTTCCCGGCGTCAATATGCGCCATGATGCCGAAGTTGCGCGTTTGGCGCAGCTGTTGGATGTTCATGAGCTCCCCCCTTGCCCCCCTGCGTTATCCCTTGCGTTATGATGAGCGCCGCTGCGCACGTAGAGTCGGTTCTGGCGAATATACTCCTCAACAACGGCTGGCGTTCGGTACCGAATCGACCGCCCCTCTCGCACGCGCCGGCGAATGTCCGTCGCGGAGAGATCGACAGCCGTCATTTCAAAAAGCTCCGTCTTTTCTAAAACCCGCTTCGGGGCGCGCGACAGATCGTAGTTCGGCCGCGTGACGGCGATGAACCTGCATAGGTCCAGCAACGCGTCATGGTCGCGCCAGATCTCAAACTCAATGAGCGAATCGGCGCCGACAATCCATGAGAGAGTCGCGTTGTTTCCGTAGGCGTTCAGGAACTCGCGCGCCGTGTCGATGGCGTAGGATCTGCCCTGCCGGTCGATTTCGGAGCGGGAGATGCGGAAAGCGGGATGCCCCTCAATGGCAAGCCGCGTCATCTCATACCGATGTTCTGGGGAGGCGCGGTTCGGGTCGTCCAGCTTATGAGGCGGCCTGGCAGCCGGCAGAAACCAGAATTCGTCGAACTGGTACGCCTCCAGCGCTTCTTCAGCGCAGATGAGATGCCCATAATGGATCGGATCAAAAGTGCCTCCGTAGATCGCTAGGCGCATGGCGTCTCGGCGTCCCCCGCGGTAAAAGATTGTTGGATCGTCGACTATTTTGGCGCCTGCTGAACGGCGCGTCAACGACCTGCTCCTTTGCAGCCGCTCCTGCCGACCATCTCAAGCGCGCCTTAAGCTGACCTCATGCGTAAAGTTGGGACATTTGAGCGACTGATCGCTCTATTTATGGGGAAAAGGCTCCGCCCACCAAAGCGTCATTCCCGCGAAAGCGGGAATCTAGAGGCGCCGCAGAAACCGTCCGCATCCGCCCGTCGACATGTCCCAACTAAAGACATCAAGTCAGCCTCAAGCGGTTGACCGCACAGCGCATCCGGTTTATCATGAGTTCAAGTCCGAATAGGAATCATCTTCAATCGAGCAAATCCATTGAAACGCGCATACACATGGGACGGCCAGACGGCGGGAGTCGTCGGCCTGGGCGTCAGCGGAGCATCCGCTGTTCGGGCGTTGAGCCGCGCGGGTTGCCGCGTCATTGTGAACGATTCGCGCGGTTCAGAGCAGCTGCAGGCGGTCATGGAGAGTCTGCGCGCCGATCCGACCGCGGCGGTTGAGGACGCTGTTTTCTCTTCCCATCCCGTCGGTTTAGCGAAGCGCGTCTCGTTCTTTGTCGCCTCTCCTGGCGTCCCGCTTGACATTCCCATGCTCCAAGAGGCGCGCCGCCTCGGCGTTCCCGTCATCGGCGAACTGGAGCTCGCTTACAGGTTAAGCCCCGCCCGCTTCATCGCTGTCACCGGCACAAAGGGCAAGTCGACCGTCACGACGCTTCTCGGAGCCATGCTGAACGAGTCCGCCCCCGGCCGCGTCCATGTCGGCGGCAATATCGGCGTTCCGCTCTCAAGCGAGGCGTTTTCGCATTCCGCCGACGACTGGGCGGTCGTGGAAGCGAGCAGCTTTCAACTGGAACGCGCGGCCGATTTCCGCCCTTCTCCCGCTGTCGTCTTGAACATCTCCCGCGACCATCTGGACAGGCATGGGACGATGGAAGCATACGCCGACGCGAAACGGCGCATCGCTCTCAACCATGGCCCTGACGACGTTTTGGTTTTGAATGCGGACGATTCAGCTGTTTTGCGCTTTGCGGAGGGCGCCCGGTCCCGAATTTTGCTATTTTCATTGGAACCTTTAGCAGGTCCCGGCGCGTTTATGCAACAAGGGGAGCTGTGTTTGCGCCTCAACGGTCGAACGGAATCGATATGCAGTGTGGAAGAAGCGCCAGGACCGGGTCGCCATATGTTGTCGAACAGTTTAGCAGCCATCTGCGCCGCAGGTCATTTAGAGGCGCCTGTCTCAAAGATGCGCGACGCGCTGGGCGCGTTTCAGGGTCTCGCCCACGCCTACGAACATGTGCGGACGCTCAACGGAGTCCGCTATATTGACGATTCAAAATCAACAAACATCGCCTCCGTCTTGGCGGCTTTAGAGGCGGAGCCGTCCAACGCTCCCCGCGTCTGCTTGATCATGGGCGGCGTCGACAAGGGCAACGACTACGCCCTTCTAACGAACGCCTTACAACGCCGCGTCCGCCGCCTCATCTTGCTCGGACGCGAAACGGACCGAATGCGCGGGGCGTATGCAAGTGTCGTTCCGCTCTCCCAAGCCTTTTCAATGGAGGAGGCGGTCGCCCAAGCCAACGCCGCGGCAGAGGCGCAGGACATCGTCTTGCTCTCCCCTGGACACGCGAGTTTTGATATGTATTCCAATTGGAAGGAGCGCGGCGATGCGTTCAAACGCGCGGTACAACGCCTGGGTTAATCGCCGGGCGAACGCCCGCGACCTAGACGCAGCGACGACGGAGCCGCGAGCTCATTCCTTGCGCAGAATCGATTCCTCTCTCCTTGTCGCCTTCGCCGCTCTACTGGGAGCCGGCCTTGTCATGGTGTACAGCGCCAGCGCCCCCATGTCGAACGATCTCACGGGGCATAGCGCTCACTACCTGTATCGGCAGCTTTGGGCAGCCGTCCTCGGTCTGCTCGGCGGATGGGCTGTTATGCAAATACCGCCTAAACGCCTCGCGCGGCACGCCAACAAGGTCCTGATCGCCGCCCTGGTCCTCATGCTCTGCGTCTATGTCCCCTTTATCAGCAAGCCCGCGGGAGGATTCAGACGATGGATCGGTTTCGGCCCATTCACCTTCCAGCCGATCGAATTGGCGAAATTTGCGGTCGTCCTATATGTCGCCCGTTTCCTGAGTCGAGGCGACCGCCATATCCGCTCATTAACGCGCGGCGTCCTGCCAACTATGATGGTAACCCTTCTCTTCGTTACCCTCTTGATCTTGCAGCCCGACTTCGGCTCCGGCGCGCTGATCTGCATGATCGTTTTTGTGATGCTTCTCATCGGGGGGGCGCGCATTATCCATCTGGCTCTGCTCGGATCTTTAGCCGCTTTTCCCGCCTATGTCCTGATCGTCTCCAACCCCTACCGCATGGGGCGCGTCATGACCTTTTTAAATTTAATCGGAGGACCCACAAAGACAACGGAGGACGCCAGTTACCAGATATCTCAATCTTACAACGCCTTGACATCCGGCGAGCTGTTCGGCGTCGGCCCAGGGCGAAGCAACCTCAAGCAGTACTATCTGCCAGAGACGCACACCGACTTTATCTTCTCCATTGTCGGGGAAGAGCTCGGCTTTATCGGCGCGGCGGGAATCATTCTTCTCTTCTTCTGGATCGTCGCGCGCGGTTTCAGGATCGCCATGGGCATTGACGACCGATTCTGCAAGATGCTCGCATGCGGCATCACTGTTTCCATAGGCCTCCAAGCTTTCGTCAACATCGCCATGACGCTGGGCCTCCTTCCAACAAAGGGATTCACGCTTCCATTATTGAGTTATGGAGGATCGTCGCTGATGGTCAGCGTCATCCAAATTTGCATACTTCTCAACATATCGCGCTACATGCGCAGACGAGCGCGCTGATGGCTAGGTCTGTCTCAAAAACGCTTTTTGCCGCGGGAGGAACAGGAGGACATGTCTTTCCCGCCATTGCTGTCGCTCAAGAGCTGCGCCGAATGCGCCCCGACGTTGAGATCGCGTTTGTCGGAACGCAGCAGCGAATGGAATCGGAGCTGGCGCCCAAGGCGGGCTTCCGATTTATACCGATTTCAGGCGCAGGTTTTCCCCGCGGCTTGACATGGCGCTGGGTCCCCGCTCTCTGGACCCTCGCAAAAAGCATGGCGCAGGCGTTCTGGATCATCCGTCGAGAACGCCCCCGCGCCCTCTTCGGAACGGGCGGATATGTGTGCGGACCCATCATGGCGGCCGCCTCCATGACGGGGGTTCCAACGATCGTTCACGAATCGAACGCGGCGGCGGGAACGGCAAACCGTTGGCTCGGCAAAATGGTCAAAGAGGTGCATGTCGGCTTCGAGGAGGCGATGGGCGATTTTCCAAAGAAAAAAACGCGCCTCACCGGCAATCCGATACGCGCCGAAATCGTTGAAGCGGGCAAGGAACGAACCGCAGCTCTGGACGCGCATCGCAACGCGCCGCCGACGCTGCTCGTCTTAGGGGGAAGTCTGGGCGCCCAATCGATCAATTCTGCCGTCTTAGACGCGCTGCCCGGCATCGAAAAAATGGGATGCAGGGTGATTCATCAAACAGGAAGAAACGACTTTGAGCGAGTCAAAGAAAGATATTTGAAGCAAACGAATAACGCTGTCTTCGATCTGTACGAAGCGGGCGACCGTTCCCACGCAGCCGTCCCGTTCATCGAACGCATGGGCGACGCGTACCGCATGGCGGACGCCGCGTTGAGCCGCTCCGGAGCTCTAACCGTTTCGGAGCTGACGCTTTGCGGCCTTCCGGCGATACTGGTTCCGCTTCCGATCGCCAAGACGGCCGGCGAATACCGAAATGCGCGCGTTGTAGAGAACGCCGGCGCCGGCTTCATTCTACCCGACGCCGAATTGAACGCCGAAACGCTCCTGGAACGATTGCAAACCATGCTGGTTGACCCAGCGCGGCGGATGGAAATGTCCAAACGGAGCGCAGCCATCGGGCGGCCTGACGCAACGCAGCAGCTCGCGGCAGCTGTCTGCGAGTATTTATAGAAACGAGGGGGATTCATATGCTGGGCGGAACGAAGCAGCTTCATTTTATTGGCATCGGCGGATCAGGCATGTCGGGCATCGCGGAGATACTGCTCTCAGCGGGCTTGCGCGTGACAGGTTCCGACATCTCCCCCTCCCGCGCGGTCGACAGGCTGCGCAGTCTCGGCGCCCGCGTTCATATCGGCCACGCGGCGGAGAACCTTGGCGAAGCTGACGTTGCCGTCGTTTCATCGATCATTCCGCCAACAAACCCAGAAATAATGTCGGCGCGCGCCCGCGGAATACCGGTCATCGAACGCGCTGAAATGCTCGCCGAACTGATGCGGGGCAAATACAATGTCGCCGTCAGCGGAACGCACGGAAAGACGACCACAACAGGGCTGATTGGATGGATATTGGAGCGCGCAGGACTGGACCCAACGGTTGTGAACGGAGGCAGATTCGTCCATCTCGACAGCGGAGTGCGCATCGGCGGGAGCGAATACTTTGTGGCGGAAGCGGACGAGGCTTACGGCAGCGTCAAGCATTTCAATCCAACCATTGCTGTGATCACCTCCGTTGACGCCGACCATCTCGATTACTATAAAGATGTCGATGAGATCGGCGAGACGCTGGTCGATTTCGCAAACCGCGTTCCTTTTTACGGCATGTCGGTTTGGTGCGCCGACTCGGAGGTGTCGCGCCGGTTGATGCCAAAAGTGAAAAGCCGGCGGACGACCTACGGTTTTTGGGACGGCGCGGATGTGCGCGCGGCGGACGCAACCTACTGCAAAGGCTCCGCCGTATTCAAGGCGCTTTACAACGGCAAAGAGCTAGGAACAACGCGCCTTCCCCTCCCAGGCGCGCACAATGTCCTGAACGCCCTCGCCGCTGTGTGCGTCGGGATCGAGCTGGAGATTCCGTTTCCGCTCATCTCGGAAGCGCTGTCCCAGTTCAAGGGGGTGCGCCGGCGGTTTGAAGCGCTGGGCGAGGAAAAAGGCGTCCTTATCGTGGACGATTACGCGCACAACCCCGCCAAACTCAAAGCGGTCTTTCAGGGCGTCAAGACGGGATACCCAGGCCGCCGGTTGGTGACCGTCTTTCAACCGCACCGGTACCATCGCGTTCAAACCTTAGAAAACGAATTTTCCCGCTCCTTTGGGCAGACCGACGTCCTGCTCGTGACGGACATCTACGGCGCGGGAGAAACGCCCATCGAAGGCGTTACAGGCGAAGGCTTGGCTGAAAAAATACGGCGCGTCGGACATCCAAAGGTCGCCTACACGCCCAACAGGGACGATCTGCTCGCGGAGCTGCGCGATTTAGCGCGCCCAGGCGACATCGTCTTGACGGTCGGAGCGGGCGACATCTGGAGCGTCGGGGTTGATCTTCTCGATATGCTGCGCAGTTAGGAGCGGTCTAGATGGGTTCATGGCGCGATTCGCTTGCGGCAGTTGAAGGGCTGCGTCTGCGTTGGGACGAACCGCTGGCGCGCTACACCTCCTATAAAATTGGGGGACCTGCGGACGCCTTTGCGCAGGCGGACACGGTCAAACAGCTGGAGCGCGTCGCCCAGATCGCGCGCGAATATGAAACGCCGATCATGATCATCGGCAGAGGCTCCAACCTGCTCATTTCAGATAAAGGCATTCGAGGCATCGTGCTGAAACTTGGCAAAATATTTGAAGAAATCTCGTTTGAGAGAGATACGGCGTTGAGCGGCTGCGCGGCGCTCATGAGCGCCTTCAGCAAACGCTGCGCCGTTGAAGGTTTGAGCGGAGCCGAGTTTATGTTCGGCATACCGGGCAGCGTCGGGGGAGGCGTCTGCATGAACGCCGGCGCGCATGGTCAATCGATGTCCGACATCGTCGCAAGCGTTGACGTACTGGAATGGAGCGGTCATACTAAGCGTGTTGAGCGGGATGAGTTGGGCTTCCGTTACCGCGGCTCCTGCATCGGCGAATATATGTGCGCCCTGTTTTGCCGATTTGAGATGGAACGCGGCGATCCGACAGCCATTGAAGCGTTGAGAAAGCGGTACTATGCGGAGCGCCGCGCGTCGCAGCCGCTGTCGCTTCCGAGCGCAGGGTGCGCCTTTCGCAATCCGGACGTCTCCTCTGCGGGCCGCTTGATTGACGAATGCGGCTTAAAAGGTTTGACGATAGGCGGAGTTCAGGTCTCGGAGAGGCATGCGAATTTTTTGGTGGCGTCCGCCAACGCATCCTCCACCGATGTGCGCCGCCTTGTGGAAGAGGTGCGCCGGCGAGTCCACGCAGAAACAGGCGTATGGCTTCAACTGGAAATGAAAATACTGAACGAACACGCGGAGGCGACAGATGAATAGCCGATCTAGCCGATCAAGGAGGGGCAGAAGAGAGCCCTCCGCGCGGCCGACTGCTCATCAAACGGCGCGCTCTCCGAGCTCGGTGCGCGGATGGGTGGAACGTAAACGCAAAGTTTCTCGTTTTTACTTTATAGCGGCGTTGACGCTTGTGCTTGCGGGAGCGTTTTATGTGGAGTGGAATCAACGTCAAAACAAAGCCGTCTGGGGAACGGAGCTGTACCTTTTGAAAGAAGTTGAAGTGAACGGCGTAGAGCGTTTCTCCAAAGACGAGATTGTTGAAATCGCGGGGCTTGAAATCGGCAAAACGACCATGGACGATGTTGATCGAAACGCTTTAACCGCCGCCTTAACGAATTCCTTCTCCGATATCGAACCAGCCTCTATCCGCGTTGATGTGCCAACCGGCCTCGTTTCCATTTCGCTTGATGAACGGAAGCCGACCGCATGGTTCCAGACGCGCGGGAAGGTGTACTGCATTGACGACGATCAGGTGGTGTTAGACCGCCCGTTCCGTTTGGAGCTGCTGCGCGACGTCCCGCTCAAGCGTCTCGCTAAAGAAGGGCTTGTGGAGCTGGCGGTCGACTCGGTTGAGCTGGGCGCGGACGGGCGGCCGATTCTGGACGACGCGCTTCGGATGGGGCTTCAGGTCGCCATTATGGACCAGGTGATTCATGAAAAGAGGCAGGAGGAGGGTTACGACGATTCCAGTTTCAGGGCGCGGAGCGTGGACGCGCGCGATCCGAGGCGCATCGCGATTTCGTACGCGCCAAACGGGTCGCGAATGCTGCGCGCTCTGCTTGTCGAATCGGACTACTCGACAAGCTTGAGGAGCATACGGGTTGTAGAGAGCCATCGAGCGGCTAAACATCAAAATTCGTTGAGTTCGTCGGGAAACATCTTGGACGGAGCGGCGGTTGTTGAAGAGATTGACGCGCGTTTTTCTGAAGACATTCCAATTTATGCACTACCATGACAGGGAAATGAGATGACCAAGTATGAAACAGTTGTGGGGCTTGACATCGGCGCGAGTCAGATAACGTGTGTCATCGGCGGAATCGGAAACGACGATATGGACGGCATTGAGGTTCTAGGCGTCGGGGCGAGCGAATCGAAAGGCATTCGCAAAGCCGGCATCGGATCGTTCAACGCCCAATCCGCCTCCGAATCGATCAGGGAAGCGGTCGAAAACGCCAGCTCCATTGCCGGCGTCCATGTCGATTCGGCGGTCGTCGGCATCACAGGCGACCATATACAGAGCCAGAACGTAACAGGCGTCATCTCGCTTAAAGCCGGCGGGGGAGTTGTGACTCAAGCCGACCATGAGCGCGTATTGAACCAGGCTCTGGCGCAGTCGCGCGTTCAGGTGACGCCGCCGCGCGAATTGCTGCTTCTCCGCCCGCAGTCGTTTCGAGTCGACGACATGGATCGGGTTGAGGACCCTGTCGGAATGAACGGTAGCAATCTAGGCGTGCGCGCCCATGTCGTAACGATGTCGACCCAGCATGCGCAAACATGGGAGGAGTGCGTCGAGGGAGCTGGATATTCGGTCGAAGGGATGGCTCTTGAATCGTACGCGTCCGGTCTTGCCGTATTGACAAAGGATGAGATGTCGCATGGCTGCGCGCTCGTTGATATCGGGGAAAGTTCCGCCGACATTGCGGTGTTTCATGAAGGCTGTTTGAGTTATACGGCTATCGTGAACGCGGGCGGCTTAGACATTGCGCAGGAGCTGGCGCGGCAGTTCGGCATCTCCACAACCGGCGCAAAGCGTCTGCAGAGCGGCCAGGTCTGCGCGATGGAGAGCCTTGTGACTGACCCGCATGAGACGGCGCTTGTTAAGGACGATTCAGGCAGGCCAATTCAGATACCGCGCCGGAAGGCGAGCGGCGTCGTCCGCGCAGTCTTGCAGCAGATTATCTACCATGTGAATTCGAAACTAGCGATGTGCCAGTGTCCGCTTGACAGGGGGGTTTTCTTGACAGGCGGCGTCGCGCAGATTGAAGGCATCGCCGCCCTGTTTAGCGAAGTAATGAATGTGCCGGTTCAGGCGCGGAGTCCGATTCAGCGCGGGCAGATGGCGTACAACGCTGTCAGCCCTGCCTATTCCGCCGCCATCGGTCTGTCGCTGCATGGGGCGGATGAGCGGCGCAGCTCGCGGGGATACCGCGCGAGAAACTGGTTCGGAGGCGTGTTCGACTGGGTGCGCAACCGCGTCCGCCAAGACCCGTACCCGGAAGACGACTATTAAATCGCTGTATGGAGGGTTGCATCCTTTGACAGTTGCGGTATAGTTAAGTGTCGGTCGTTCGCGTGTGGAGCATAGTATGCACAACAGGATTGGAAATGTGCGATGTTAGAATCAGGATTGACATTTGACGACGACGATCAGGAATTTGAAACCTCGGAAGGGTACCGAGCCAAAATAAAGGTGATCGGAGTCGGCGGAGGAGGAAGCAACGCCGTCAACCGAATGATGGAAGACCTTTCCCCTGGGGTGGCGTTTTATGCGGTCAACACAGACATAGACCATTTGAAACGGAAGGTTGACAAGCGCGCCCGCCGGCTTGCGATCGGTCCGGAGCTCACAAGCGGACTGGGCGCAGGAGCAAATCCAGACATCGGAGCGAAGGCGGCTGAAGAAAGCCGAGAAGCCTTAGAAGAGGTGGTCTCCAACGCCGATATGGTGTTCGTCGCGGCCGGCATGGGAGGCGGAACAGGCACCGGCGCCGCTCCGCTCATCGCTCAGCTGGCGCGCGAAATGGAGGCTCTCACCATCGGCGTCGTGACGCGCCCGTTCAAAGTGGAAGGACCCATGCGCGCCCGCATCGCCGACAGCGGAATCCGAATGCTCGAAGAATCGGCCGACGCGGTGATCGTCGTCCCCAATCAAAAGCTGTTGGAGATCGAAGGCAAACCGACCGTTCCAGAAGCGAAACGAGCCGCGGACGGCGTCTTGGCGGCAGGCGTTAAAAGCATCTCGGAACTGGTCATGGAGACCGGCGACCTGAACCTAGACTTTGCCGACGTACAGACCGCCATGAAAGACTCCGGCACGGCGCTGATGGGCATCGGCGAAGGGCATGGAGACGACAGGGCGGAAAAAGCGGCGCGCAACGCCATCACCAGCCCGCTCATAGAACAGCAAAGCATCTCTGGAGCCGCGCATGTTCTCGTGAATGTGACCGCCGGCCCCGACTTTGAGATCGCCGAGCTGGACCTGTCGGTTGGAGTCATTGAGCAAGCTTCCAACTCGGAGCATATCCTCCTCGGTTACACAACGGAGGAAGCGATGGAAGGGCGCGTTCGCGTGACGGTCATCGCCGCGGGGTTCCAGCACACGCCGCGCATCCCGCAAACGATTGGGGGAATGGGGGCTCTGGGTCGAACGACTGTCGCCGAGATGAACCAGCAGCTTCGGAGCAACTTTAACAGCTCTACGACAAAAGCGCAGCCGAAGACGCATCAGCCGGCAGACGCCCGCTCCGCCAACACGCAGGCGCTGGACGAGGCGTTCGACATTCAGCCGCTTCGCCGCGTTTCAGAGGGGGACGATTCGTAACTGAATGAAGCATGAGTACCTTCAGCCGGAGGCGCTGGCGCGTCTCGGCAACTTAGAGCTCGCGGCGCGCCTTGTTGTCGAAGGGCATATGGCAGGCATGCATCGAAGCCCCTATCAAGGCTTCAATGTGGAGTTTTCCGAACACCGGCAGTATATGCCTGGCGACGACATCCGCAACATCGACTGGCGCGTCTATGCGAAGTCGGATCGATACTATGTGAAGAAATTTGAAGAGGACACGAACCTGAAAGGTTACCTTGCCGTGGACGCAAGCCGCTCCATGACCTTTCAGGGCGGTTCCTCTCCGATGAGCAAGCTCGATTACGCCTGCTGCTTGGCCGCTTCATTGACGCACATGATGCTGCGCCAGCGCGATTCGGCGGGGCTTGCCGTTTTTGACGGCCGGCTCCAGACCTACATCCCTCCGCGAGGCGACGCGTTGCATCTCAAGGCGATTGTCTCCGCTCTAGAATCGATTGAGCCTGGGGCGGACACCGGCGTCGGCCGTTCGTTGAGCGAGCTGTCGCGCCGACTTGTCCGCCGTGGACTCATTATTCTCCTGTCGGACCTGCTGGAGGAGCAGGAAACCGCGCTGAAAGCGCTTCGTCTCCTTCGCCGTCAAAAGCATGAGGTGATCGTCTTTCATATCCTAGACAGCGACGAAATGACGCTTCCATACAACGAGCCGCTTGTCTTCAAAGACCTGGAGACGGGCGACGAGCTGCCCGCGCACGGAACGCGCCTGCGCGCGGCGTATCAGGAGGCGGCGGAGAGATTTATCGGCGCATACCGATCAGGATGCGGCGCGCACGCCATCGACTATGTTCTCATGAACACGCAGACGCCGTTTGATGTCGCGCTGTCGGCGTATCTGTCGCGCCGCCGCCGTTAGGGATAATCCTCGCAGCGTCCCAGAGCAGAATGGATCCGCTTTTAGACCCCGCCGCCAGAAGCGACCCGTCCGGCGAAAAGGCGACGCTGTACATGACTCTCGGCGCCGGCAACACAGCCGCTTCCGATCCATCCTCCAGCGACCAGATATAGACCGATTCGTTCTCCATGCCGTTCTTGCAGTCAGCGCCGCCGGCGAGATGCCGCCCGCAAGGCGAAAAGGCAAAAACGCCGCTGCAGCCCGTGTTCAGGTCCCACGCTTTCGGTATCGGCATTGAGAGGCGGATTTCTCTTCGGCGGATGTCCCAAACCGCTATTTTGTTGATTCGAAGTCCGACGCCGGCGATGAATCGACTGCAAGGCGAAAAGACAGCGTTTTCAAGCGTCTCCCGTTTGTGTTTGTTGATTCGCTTGCGCTCCTCAATATCCCATAAGAGCGGCTTTATGTCTCCAACCAGCAAGTATTTTCCGTTTGGGCTGAACGACAAAGAATCGACGGTTCCCTTGCGCTTATGGATCATGTAGAGAAGCTGCCTGTCTTCTGGGCGCCACAGATACAGATTTTGAGCGTCGTCGGCGCATGCGGCGAGACCCGCGGCGCATGAGAACGCCGCCGCTTGGATGTCTTCAAAAAGAATCGGGGCTGCGAATTCTGCTATCGGCGTTTCTTGCCCAACCTCATATAGTTTGACAGCATTTCCGCAGGCGCTTGAGACAAAGAATCTGCTGTCGGGCGATTGTTCAATGGAGAATTGGCGCGAGTCGTTTTCAACCGGGAGGCTGAACAGCGTCGGAGGGCGTTCAAGAGACCCAGTCTCCCACAATGCGGCGCCCATACCAATTATTTGAGCCGCTAGGGCGGCTGAATCCGCTGAAAACAGCAATTGCGTCACAGGGTTTGAGAACGCTTGATTGCTTACGCGCGGCTTTGCGTTTCCGAGTTCCCACACCTTGAGTTGAAAACCGCTGAAATACGCCAGCAGACCTCCATCGACAAACGCGCCAGGAAACACGCCCGCGCGCGTTTCGCGGTCCTGGTAAAGCGTTTCTTCTTGAACGGGGCTGCGGACCGCAACCGACGATCCGCCATCGCGGGAAACGCAAGCAGCGCGCAGGACGCCCGTCGGCGAATACGAGATATTCACATAATGATCCGCGTAAGAGGAGCGATGAACCGTTCGCCAATCGTCTGCGCTCCAGATTCGGACCCATCCGTCCCATCCGCCGGCGGCAAGGAAGCCTCCGCAAGGCGAAAAAGCGATGCGGTACGGATCGCCGTAGAAATTCGTCAAACGGGCGGTCTCTTCTCCCGTCTCTAAATCCCACACCGCGATCGATTCGGAGCCGCAACATGCGAGCCGTCGGCTGTCGGGAGAAAATGCGAGCGGTCCGCTCCATTTGTTCTCTTCAGCCTGCAGCGTTGGGGCGTTTATTTCTTTGTCGACGCTCCATAGATGGAGACCGTCCGCCGCGATCCATCTGCCGTCCGGCGAATAGTCGAGATGATCAACCCAATGTTGGGGCTTTGTCTCTAGGGATTCCGATAAGACGCCGGTTTCCGCCTCCCAGATGTGAACGGCGCCGACGCCGCCTGTCGCAATGCGTTCCCCAGACGGCGAAAACGCGACCGCTTTCGCGTCGGCGGCTTTGCCTGTCCATAGCGCGGCAGGCGTCAGCTCGTCCATGTTGATGAGCCATAAGCCGACTGCGCTTGAGACCGCGAGCCGTTTTCGGTCAGGTGAAAAATTCAGCCCTTCGACGCGCCCTTTCCCTAAGCGCGCCATGACGCCTTCCGATTCTGGCAAAGCCCATTGATGCGGAGCTTCCATGTTGCCGTCTCCTTAGCCTGTTTAACAGCATCATACAGCGTCGCCGCTTGAAACGTCCATTGCGCTTAGACTTTCTTGGCTGTTCGCGGGGCGTCACCGCGCGTCCTCAAACAGCCGGCGCGTCTGATAACCGCTGCGCATGCGCCAATGCAAGAGCGCGTCCAGCAGCTCCCGCTTCGCCTCTTGGCTGTTCGGGTCGTCCCACAGGTTGCGCGTCTCCTCGGGGTCGCGTTTCAGGTTGAACAGCTGCCCAAACGGCTCATCCAAAAAATGTACGAGCTTCCATTCGTCTGTCCGCGCCATCGTCATGAACTCGGTCTCTTCGAGGATTCCGTCCCGCCCATGCTCCGCAAACACGATCTCGCGCGGACGCCAATCTTCTCCTTTCAGCGCGGGCAGCAGCGATTTCGCCTCCATATGCTCAGGCGGTACAACATCGGCTAACTCCAAAAGCGCCGGCCCGATGTCCATCTGTTGACATAAGCCGTCGACCTGCAGGCCGCCCTGCGGTATCATGTCCTCCCGCCCCTTCGCCCAAACGATCAGCGGAACGCGCGTGATGAGGTCGTACATCGTCCATTTCTGGCTATGTCCATGATCGGTCAGGCAGTCCCCGTGATCGGAGGTGAAGACGACGACTGCGTTCTCAAGATAACCGCCCTCTTCAAGCGCTTCCATGATCAGCCCGACCTTTTCGTCGATCATCGTCACGTTGGCGAGATAGTACGCCCGCTGCATATGCCGCGCCTCTTCGGACGGGTTCATTTGGTGAACGACCGAGTCATGGTCAATCTCGCAGTTGTGGACGCGCATCGCTTTGAACGGCGGCGGCTGGCTGTCCAGCTCCTCCTGCGTCACCTCCATGAGCGGCAGCTCTTTGGACATATACGGCTCGGCGTATTTCGGCGTCGGGTCGTAAGGCGGATGCGGTCCTGGGAATCCGATCTGAAGAAACAGCGGCTCCTGCTTCGGCTTCGTCCGTATCCACCATTCCGCCATGTCTCCGACAAACATATCCGAATGCGTCTCTTCGGGCAGCTCCCACTCAAACGCGCCAAGCCGCTCGTTGTAATCGCTTCGTTTGCGGTATTGCTCCCGCTGCTGCTTCACAAGCCCGCGCGCCCGCAGCCCCTTGTCCCATTCGTCAAAATACCAGCGCTCCTCAAGATACCGGTCTTTGTTCTCAACGACATACCGCTCATGGAAACCCAGCGGCGCGTCGTAGGGGTAAGTGTGCATCTTCCCAATGTTGACGCATCGGTAGCCGCTGTCGGCAAGCGATTCGATCCACGAGGAACGCCATCTGTCCGCGTTTTTAAGAATGCCGGTCGTGTGCGGATACAGCCCTGTAAACAGGCTCGCTCTCGACGGGGCGCATGACGGGGCGGCGACATGACAGTCGGCGAAGGAAACGCCCTCACGGACGAGCCTATCAAGATTCGGCGTGTCCATGTACGGATATCCGAGCGCGTTGATCGTGTCGTAACGCTGCTGGTCTGTGATGATGAAGATGATGTTCGGGCGTTTGCCGCTCATGTCGAAGTTCCCAGTTTGGATATGGCTGTCGCAAAGGTTATTTTACAGCATAGGGCGCGTTTGCCAAGTGGAACGAAACGCCGATCTGAAACGTTTGTGCAAGGGAGAGCCAGGAAGGGAATATGAGCGAAAATATCCGTAAAGAGATAGAGCAGCTGCGCTGCAAAATACGCCGACACGAACGCCTGTACTATGTCGACAACGCGCCAGAAATCGGGGACGCCGACTTCGACCGGCTCATGCGCCGCCTGGAAGCGCTGGAGGCGGAGCGGCCCGATCTCATCGCTCCAGATTCGCCCACGCAGCGCGTCGGCGGCGAACCTGCAAGCGAGCTCCCGACCGTCGCGCATCGCCTTCCGCTCATGTCGCTTGACAACGCCTTCAACGAGGAGGAGCTGCGCGCTTTTGATGGGCGCGTCAAACGACTCACCGCAAGGGAAGATTCAAACGAAGAGATCGAGTATGTGTGCGAGCTCAAAATCGACGGCTTAGCCGTTTCCCTCACATATGAAAACGGCGTTTATGCGCTAGGCTCCACGCGCGGAGACGGACAAACAGGCGAAGAGGTCACCGCGAACCTGCGCACCATCAGAAGCGTCCCGCTCTGCATCGACAACGCGCCCAACCTGCTCGAAGTTCGCGGCGAGGCGTACATACCTAAAGCAAAACTGGACGAGGTGAACGCGCAGCGCGAAGCGAACGGAGAGACTCCCTTCGCCAACCCGCGCAACGCGGCGGCAGGTTCGATCCGCCTTCTGGACGCGGGCGTCGCCGCTTCCCGTCCGCTTGACATCTTTATCTACAGCGTCGGCGAGAGCGTCGGTCTTCGCCTGAAATCGCACGCTGAGGCGTTGGACCTGCTCAAAAGCTGCGGCTTCCGCGTTAACCCAGAAACGCGCCGCGTCGCCAATATCGACGAAGCGGTTCAATTCTGCCAAGAATGGAAGGAGCGTTGCCGCGATCTGCCCTACGAAACGGACGGCGTTGTTGTGAAGGTGAACTCCATCGCGCAGCAGGAGGAGCTGGGCGCGACAGCGAAGGCTCCGCGCTGGGCGATCTCTTACAAGTTTCCGTCCGAGCAGGCGGTAACGACGATTCAAGAGATACATATACAGGTCGGACGGACGGGCGTTTTGACGCCGCGCGCCGCGCTGGAGCCTGTTGAGGTGTCGGGAGTCACGGTCTCGCATGCGACGCTTCACAACATGGACGAGATCGCGCGCCTGGATGTCCGCGTCGGCGACACAGTAAGGATTGAACGGGCGGGCGGCGTCATTCCGCGCGTGTTGAGCGTCTTGAAGGAGCGGCGTCCGGAAGGTTCCAAGCCGTTTGAGCCGCCGACCAGCTGCCCCGTCTGCGGCGGCGGCGCGGTTCGTCTGCCGGGCGAGGCGGCGCTGCGCTGCATCAACCCGTCCTGCGACGCCCAGCTGAAACGCAGCGTGGAGCATTTTGCGGGGCGCTCCGCCATGAACATCGATACGCTCGGCCCAAAACGCATTGCGCAGCTGGTGGACGCCTGCTTCCTGAAAGATGTCGCCGATATCTACATTTTAGAGCCGAAGCCGTTGGCTGAGCTGGACAGAATGGGCGACGGAACAGCCGCGAATCTGATGTACGCCATCGAACAGAGCAAGGAGCAGGACCCGTCCCGCCTGCTGCATGGTCTCGGCATTCCGTTTGTCGGGTTGACGATTGCGGAGCTGCTGATGGAGGAGTTTGCCTCGCTTCAAGCGGTCGCCGCGGCGTCCATGGAGGCGCTGGAGGGCGTTCACGGCATCGGCGAGAAGGTGGCGGCGAGCGTCGTTCAATACTTCGCTCTTCCCGCCAACCGCGAGCGCATCGACCGCTTCAAAGAATACGGCTTGACCCTAGAGCGCGATAAAGAGGAGAACGGAGGACCGCAGCCTCTCGAAGGCATGGCGTTTGTGATGACCGGCGAGCTGCCCTCCTTGACGCGCTCTGAAGCGAAGGCGCGCATCGAAGAGGCGGGCGGGCGCGTGACCAGCTCCGTCAGCAAAAAAACCGCCTACGTCGTCGTCGGCGCCAACCCAGGCTCCAAACTCGGGCGCGCCGAAGCGCTGGACATTCCGATCTTAGACGAGTCGGCGCTCTTGAAATTGCTGGACGGGTAGCCTGCGTCAAGGCTTCCGCAGCATAATGACCGTCTCAAAATAGTCGTCCAAAGACCGCGGACGCGCATTTCGATTCGACTTTTTCAGCTGAACATCCAGAAGGCGCTCCAGCTCAAAGCCCGCGTCCTGCGCAGATTCCGCCAACAATTCAGCGGACGGAACCGCGTATAACAGTTCGCGCGTTGCAAAACGGTAAAACGCGCTCTGCTTCCCGCTCACAACAGCGGCAAACCCGCCCCGCTTCATAACGCGAAACATTTCTCGGAACGACGCCCGCATATCCATAAAATACCGCGCTGTCGGGAGCACCTTGACGCGCCGCAGTTCGTCGTTTTTCAAAAAAGCGACCGCCTCCGCCTCCTTCGCGCTCAATCGAATCGACTCGCCGACGCCTCCCGACATGCTCCCAACGGAGCTTTCAATCAGCTCGTCCACATTCCAGACGCCAACCGCCCTGAGCGAGACGGCTCTCGCCTTCGCGTAGCTTTCGCGTCCGCTGGACGCCGGCAGATACGGCGGCGAAGTAACAACAATATCGACGGCGCCGCTCCGAATTGGCAATCGACGCGCGTCCCCAACAAGCGCAGACGCCGGCGCCGGCGTTATGTTCAACTCCGAGCGCAGCCATTCAGCGGCGGCGGCCGTCTTTGACGCCCAACGAAGCGAACGGGAAAAGCTGTCGATGAGCGGCGTTTTGCCGAAGGCGAGCGAGAACCGCCCGCTGCCCGTCCCTAAAACGCGCATCTTGATCTTGCGCGCGATGGCGTCCGACGCGAGCGCCTGCGTCAGCCGCTTCATTTCTGGGGGATGGTCGACAAGAGCCGTTTGAAGCAGCCGTATCTCCTTCGCCAGCGCGCTTGAAACTTCAGGCGTCATTTTGCGGTTTTTCAACAGCCATGGGGGAAACAGTTCCGTTTCAGATGCGGCTTTTCTTGACGCGCCGCCGCCCAAGACGCCCTGCTTCCGCCGCCTTGCTTCTAACTCGGAAACGACCGCTCCGACCGCCGCATTGAGACGGCGGCTTGAATGTTCTAACGCTTCAATCTTGGCGCGGGAGATGAGCGCGGAGAGCGGGTCAATGTCCGCCCCGGCGCTTTCAAGCCCAAGCGTCGCCGCTTCCAAAAGCGTTGTGCCGCTGCCGACAAAGTTGTCGAACGCGAACGGACGCCCGCGCCCGACAGCCGCCCGCCCGATGTTGAGAAGCGACCGCGCCATTCGCGGAAAAAACTTTGCCTTGTAATAGTGCAGGTCATGCGACAGAAACGCGGACGTATTCTTAGCGCGCAGCGCTTCGACGGCGAGCCGCCTGCCAAACGCGCTCCCGCCGTCATCGCCGATATGAAAGAGGCCGTCCAGCAGCGCGCCCAGATTCTCTTTCGCCTCCGAGATCGACTCGGCGCGCTTGAGCGCTGTCCTTGACAGCTCCAAGAAGGCGAACCGCGCGACCGCCTCCATAAGACAGCCGCCTCCCGACGATGCGCGCAAGCGGCACAACCTAGGGCAGCGCCGCTCAAGAAGATCAAAGCAGCGCTTTGCGGCGCTGGCGTCGCCAAATTCGGCGTATATTCTTTCAACAAAGCTGAGGCTGTTGACAAGATCAGGCAAACGCGCCGCCTCGACATCCGCCCCAAAACCTAAAACGCCTGATGAACGGACATGGGAGGAGGGATGCGACAGCCCCTTCAAATGCGTGGCGGAAGGAACATACCGGCAGGCTGCGTCCGCTGATTCAATGGGCGTCAGTTGCGCGGCGGTCAGCGCCTGAAGCTCCATCTCCGCTAATACGACGTCGCCTTCCAGAACGATGTTTTGACGCAGCTTGAAATAGCATCGCGCGTTTAGGTTCCGAACGCTCATCTTTCCCCGCCTCTTCGGCTCCTGCTTGGGTCATGGTATGCGCGATTCAGACGCCTCCGTCAAGTCTGCATGAGCAGGCGTTCATTTTGCCGTCGTCATTTCCGCGCGCGGGAATTCAGAATCTCAGCAGAAACCGTCTGCCTTTCGGGCAGATCGTCATTCCCGCGAAAGCGGGAATCCAGAGTTCTACCAAACAGCCTCCGCATTCTAAAACGGCTCTTTAAAACCAAAATCATCGCCTATAGAGACTGCCGTCAGACTTACGCGGTTGCATTCATTAGAAAAGCCAATTATGATACTTTAAAGTTCTCATATTGACCATTAGGCATAGATTTGGAGCAAATGAGCGAAGATAAAGTTGAAGATCATAAAGACGCCCAAAATGAACGCGCCAAAAAGCGGCGCCGAACGCTTTCATGGATAGCGGGGCCGATCGCCGCTGCGACAGCGTTGGCGGCTCTCATTGGAATTGTCAACTGGACCCCCTTCTGGGCGACGGCTGCATTGTACTATGCGGCAAGGATAGTGAATGCGCAGTGGAAGCCTCTGCTTTTCTTACTAAAGCGCTGGAAATGGGGGCTGATCGCAGTTGGTACAGCGGCGCTGGGCATTCTTGAAGGACCTGATGCGTTTGAATGGTTCGTCGGATGGCTGCGCCGCTACGAGGTTCATCCGCCATGGACATTCTGCTGGCGCATCGCGTTGGAAAAAATGGGCGTTACGATAGCGGCTGCTATTCTGTTCAGCTTCATCGACATGAAATACAAATTCGGCTGGATGAAGGACAAACAGCCCAACATCCGTCCCACTTTCCCCGATATTGTATTCCTCGCGCCTATATTAGAAACGGCGCTTTTTCAAGCGATTCCCATCGGGTTGCTGAACTGGATGGACGCGTCATTTGGAACGCAGGTTGCCGCTTCCGCTGTACTGTTCGCGCTTGTCCATTATACGAATTCCATCGGGTCAGGATTGGCCGCTGGAAATGTCGGCGGCGTGTATCTCGGTTACACCTACGCCTATTGGCTGCAGTTTTCCTTTAGAAAGGCGTTCTGGATAACGGCTCTTTCCCATTCGCTTGGAAACGTTCCGCCGGCAATCCTGAAAAAGATATTTGAATGGACAAAGAAAAACAAAGAGCGGCATGAGAGTGAGGATGAAGATGACTGAAGAAACAAACGGCGCGAAAAAGGAAGAAACCAAAGACGCGCAGGACGAACGCCCAAATCTCCGCCGACAGATTCTGCTCTGGGCGGCGGCACTGCTGGGCGGGTTGACGTTCGCCTTGCTCGGCAAATACGGAGGATGGACAGGCTATTACGCGTTTGCGCTCACATGCGCGATCATCCCTACGGCAATAACAGAACGATCTCTGCAAAACTACAAATTACAGTTGAGGCGCTGGAAATGGGCGCTGATTGCTGTCGGGGCGGCGGCGCTGGGGCTGCTCCTAGGAGCCGACTCGTTTGAATGGACGGTTGGGTGGCTTCGGCGGCATGAAACGCTGACCGACCCTTGGACATTTTGCTGGCGCGTTGCGCTGGAATTTTTCCTCGCAGGGATCGGAGTATCCATCGCAATCGCTATCCTTGACAAAATCTTCAAGTTTGGTTGGACAAAAAAGAATAAAAAAGATGATGTTCATCAGATCAGAACCGATCACGAATCCAGCCTGTTTGAAGATATTAAGCAAGCGATAGGCGCCCCTGCCGGCGAAGCGTTGAAAAGACTTTTAAATGTGATCTCTCGTAGATTCGGACGCACCGTCGTACATGCCCCCATTTCTGAAACGCTGAAATACCAGGCGATTCCAATCGCGTTGCTCAGCTTAGCGGGGGCGTCTTTTGGAACGCAGATCGTCGTATCGATGATTCTGTTTGCGCTTGCGCATTTTGTCTTCTCTGTTGGACGCGGCATCTCTGCAGGAATACTCGGAGGATTCTATTTTGCGTTTGTCTATGCCCATTGGAGGAGCGTCTCTTTCTGGAGGGCGTTTTGGATGACATCCTTGGTCCATGCGCTGATTAATTCAGCGTTCGTCGCCATCCAGATTGTTGTCCTGATCCCGGTATTGCTAATCGCCAGACTAGGTGTGAAAAAAGCTGGGGTGAGGGATGAGTTCATGAAGAAAATGGAGGAGATGAACCAGCCAGGGATAAATAAAGAGGAGTTCGTGGAAAGAATGAAGGAAGAGGCGGCCGGCAAATCAGAGAGCCAGGAAAAGACCGATGCGCTAGATTCCAGCGATGAGCGCGAAAATGACGACGAAAGAAACGAGACGGAGGAAGAATAAGGCAAGGGCGGGCATTTAGCCGCGCAAATGAAAATCGCGGTGCGCCTGCCGAAGCCGCTCCGTTTCTACGCGCGTGTAGAGCTGCGTTGTCGAAATGCGGTCATGCCCCAGTATCTCCTGCAGGATGCGCAGATCCATCCCGTTTTCCAGCAGGTGCGTTGCGAAGGAGTGGCGCAGCGTATGGGGCGAGGCGTTGCGCTGTATGCCCGCCTTTTTTGCCGCGTTTTTGACGATGAGCCAAATTTGCCGCCGCCGCATCTGCCCGCCGCCCCGCGTGACGAGCAGCCATGGACTTTCCGCCCCACCGAGCAGCTTCTGCCGCGTCTCGCCGATCCAGCGGCGCAGCGCTTCCGCGGCGCATCCGCCGATGGGGGCGAGCCGCTGCTTTCCGCCCTTGCCTGTGCAGCGCAGATATTGGCTCTCCAGACGCGCGTCCTCCATCTTCAACCCGACCAGTTCCGAGACGCGCAGCCCTGTCGCGTAGAGCGTTTCGATGACGACGCGCGCCCGAAAGCCGTAAAGGTCGGCAGCGTCGTTCCCGCATGAGTCGATCATCCGCGCGATCTCCTCCGGCGTCAAAACCTCCGGTATCTCCGTCCATGTTTTGATCGGTTCGAGCTTGCGCGCCGGGTTGTTTTCCAGTCCTTCGTCGCTTTCAAGATAACGGTAAAACGAACGGAGCGCATAAACGCGCCGGCTGACCGTTTTAGGGCTAAGCCTCCCGCTCAGCTGCTGCAGATAACGGCGCAGGTCAATGTAGGTCGTTTCGGCGAAGGAGCTTCTGCCGTATTGAGCGGCGGCCTCGGCGGTCTGCGTTAGATCGCGCCGATAGTTGGAGATCGTGTGCGGGGAGAGTCCGCGCTCCGCTTCAAGATGGGTCAAGTACGCGTCGATTTCATCCGCAAAGCGGTTTTGGCGAGCCATCAAAACTGTTTTCTTGAATCAAGCAGCAGCGTAATCGGCCCATCGTTCACGAGCGACACCTCCATCATGGCGCCGAATTGCCCCGTTTCGACATGGATCTCCATGCCGCGCAGCTCCTTGACATATTGCCGGTACAGGTTCAGCGCGTCGTCGGGGGCGGCCGCTTTCATATAATTTGGACGGCGGCCTTTGCGTCCATCGCCCAGCAGCGTGAACTGCGGCACGACCAGCGCCGACCCGGCAATGTCGATCAGCGACAGATTCATGCGCCCCTCATGGTCGGGAAAGACGCGCAGATGCGCCGTCTTGTCGCGCATATATTGGACATCCTTCAACCCGTCGTTCTGCGCCGCGCCTAGAAGTATGAGCAGTCCGCGCTCAATCTTGCCGATCGCTCGCCCCTCAACCGAAACGCAGGCTTGAGATACCCGCTGGACAACAGCCCGCATCGGTTAAAACAGCTCTTGCATGGGGCCGGTCGGTTTCAGTCCCTCAGGCTTGCTGCCGAGTCGCAACGCCTCAAAATACATCTCCTGTTCGGGAGTCGCGTAGATCTGGGCGGAGGAGGTCGGCGAAAAGTAGTATTGCAGCCCGACCGTCATAAGGGAGGTACTTTCGATGCCGGCGAGGTTTCGACGCATGGCGTAAGAAGCGACGACGGTCAGTTGTCCTGGGACGGCCGCCGCCTCAATGCCGACTCCAGCTAACGACCGCGCGCCCATTTTTTGAGACACATCCAAACCCGCGCTCCCATGCGCCCGAAGCAGCTCCCCAAACGATGCGCTCAACGCGATATAGGCGTCGCCGCCAGCCGAAAAATAACCGTCTTCAGGCGTGTCGTCTTTGAACTCTTCGAAGTCGTCCGACGCATATCCGGCGCGGGCGCGTATCCCGAAGGCGATCGAGGGGAGTCCATCTCCGTAGTCCGGCTTCAAAACCCGCTTGATTCCAACCCCGGCGTCAAAAAGCGGTTGATCGTATATCCTGTCGAGCGCTCCGTCGAGATTGGGCGAGTCGTAATAATTTTTGACCGTCTTCTGGCGCGTTCCGACAGCGATCGTTCCCGACAGATACAGATCGGTCGATTCGGAGACGCCGAAACCGAGCATAATCGGTATGAGCGAGCCTTCCGCTTCGTAAAGGACTTCTCGTTCCGCTTCAACGCCGCCGATATTGAGCGTTTGAAAGACGGACGCCCCGCCAAGTCTCGGCAGACGCGTTTCCAGCGGAGACACGCCGATAGAAGCGCTGAAACCTCCCGCCCCAAGCGTGTAAGCGGTTTCCTGCAATCCAACTCGCGGAAACGCCCCATGTTCCGAAGCGGACGCTCCCAATACAACACTCAAACAGACCGTCCATACTACTGCGCGCCGCATCTCTTATCTCCTTATGGGTTCACAAAACCGGGCGGATAAATTTGATCAAAACTGCCGTCATCGCGCGGGGTGTCGTCATATGCCGTAACAAAATAATCGATCAGCCCGTCTTCGTCCGGCGTGAGCCATGTCTCGCTGGCTGCCGGGTTTTCCAGCGTCTCGCGCAGCGTCCAGCCCGTCGGATCCAAAGGGGCTCTCTCATACACATTATATCCGACAACGTCCGCTTCAGGCGCAGGCGCCCAGACGATATGAATGCGCTGGAGACCGCCGGGAAGCGGAAGCGCTTCGAATACAAACGGAACGCCGGCGGGCGGCAGATTGGGAGTCGCAACCTCAACCTGATTCGATGGTTCCGCCGCGCTCTCAACCCCGGCGTCGTCCACAGCCCCTGTCCGATAATGCCGAACCTGCCCGTCCTGCGTGAACTGGTCGTCCACATAACGCTTCAGATCTTCTTCGCGCAGAATCTGACCCGTATCGTTCCCGACGGTCTGCCGCGCGTCAATCTCCTGCGCCAGCGTCCATTCAATCCCGTCGTTTGAGGCGTAAACGCGGTATGCCTGCACATCGTCCGGCAGCGCATACTCTGTCCATTCCAACTCAATGCGCAAATCGCTCGTCAAAGGCACCGGAATCGGCCCTGCAGGGGGCTCGCTGGGCGTCGCTGAATATCCGAGCCAAGGGCGTTCGTCCAACGCCGACGGATCGGGAGACTCCGCCCCTTCATCGTCCACAGCGCTAACGCGGTAAAGATACGGAACGCGATTGCCGGTCGCCGGGTCCATGGAGTCGTTCAAAAGAGCGGTCGGATTCAGAGAATCTTGGGGGTCCTCAAAGCGGTAGAGCGCGTTCTTGACTTCGATGCCGGTTGATGGGTCAAGTTCAGCCTGCTTCTCTCCAATGAGCTCATATGTCGAATTCGGATCGCCCATGTACCGTCTATAGATTCGGTAGGAGGATGTGCCGCTCAGGCCGAGGCCTCGCCACATCACCATGGCGCTTTCATCTCCGTTGATAATTTCAACGCCGACGACTCCGCCTTCGGTGAGCGGGTTGCGCGCGTCGTATGGGCTGGCGAAATGATCGGCGTCGCCGCAACCGATCAGAAGAGCGGCGGCGGCGCAACATAAGGCAAAAAATCTCATCGTCCTAATCCTTTTTAAACCCCGTCAAAACCGCATCTGCCATACGATCCCAGCCTGTGTGAACGGCGCATCGTACCCAAACAACGCCGACATCCCCTCCGCAGGCACGGCAAGCGGAGGAACGTCTTCAGACAGCGCCGAGTAGATCGCAAGCAGCGCGCCGGCGGCCATCAATCCAGCCCCTGTTTTAGAGAGCCTGTCGCTCATAAGCCGCTTGCTTGAGTAATCGTCATGGAGCGCCGCTAGATCGCTTTGGCGCGCCGTCAAGAGATACTGATCGTAGGTTTCGCTGGCGTCCGCTCCGACGACAGCTCCGCCAAAGCTCATCCCGGCGCCGGCCGCGAAAAAGGCGGTTCCAAGCGTCCGAAGAGAATCCGCATGAGCGGTCGCTGCGAAGAGACACACCCATGCGCCAATCAGAGCGCGTTTCCAGTTCATTCCTTGCCTCCCGTGACCTTCGAGCCTTTTTCTCCGCGCATGATTTCAAAATAAATGAGAAGCGCGGCGCCTATAGCGGCTCCAACAACATCCGCCGCCCAATCATATATATCAGACTTTCGACCTGGCGTCAAGGACTGATGCAACTCGTCCGCCGCTCCGTAGGCGCTTGACACGCTGAAAGCAAACAGAATGGCGTATCCCCGCCGCCGAAACAGCGTCCTTGCCGGCATCCGCGCGACGAGGCAAAGACCAAAATACGCCGCCGCGTGCGCCAGCTTGTCCGAGATGGTGAAAACATCTTGCAGCGGCGCCTGGGGCTGGCTGCTCAACCAGAACAGCGCGCCCATATAGGCTGCCAATGCGAGCCAACCGCCGACCGCTTTCAGTTATTTTGACCAGCAATCGGCGACCGCGCTCTCCACGTCCACCGGTATCGATTTAACATAATAGCCTCCCGCGGCGCGCATGATGCGCTCCACCATCTCCTGCGTCTCTTCGACGATCTCCTCGGCGCACTCAACGACAATCTCATCATGGACGGTGTTCACCAGCTGCGCATCGATCTGCCGCTCATGGAACCCGCGCCGCAGCTCATACAGCGCCAGTTTGATCATATCGGCGTTGGCTCCCTGAATGGGCGAGTTTTTGCCCTTCCGTTCGACCTGACCGCGTTTCTTTCGGTCTTCCATGTTGCTGACATCAAAATGGCGCCGGCGTCCGCCGATCGTGGTTGAGTATCCGCGCGAGACGGCCACCGCCGCGGACCGCTCCAAAAACGACTTGATAGCGGGGAAAGCGTTGAAATACTTGTTGAGCAGCTCTTCCGCTTCTTCGTCCCCGCAGCCGATCTGGTTGGCGAGTCCTCTAGCGGACATGCCGTAGGCGAGGCCGAAATTGACCGCCTTCGCTTTTTGCCGCAGTTCTGGGTTTTCGTATTTACTGACAGGCTTATCGAACATCATCGTTGCGACGAGCGAGTGCAAGTCTTCGTTGTTCTTGAAAGCGCGCAAAAATTCGGGATCCTGGCTCATTTCAGCCAAAATCCGCAATTCACATCCGCTGTAGTCTGCCGTGATCATCTTGCGCGCCTCGCCGGCAATGAAACAGGAGCGGAATTCCGAGTCGGACGGAATGTTCTGCAGATTCGGTTTGGTGCATGAAAGCCGCCCGCTCTCGGCTCCCATTTGCCGAAAATCGCAATGGATTCGCCCCGTCTTCGGATGAATATATTCAAGAAACGTCTCGCCGTAGGTCGAGACCACCTTTTGATGCTGGCGGTACTCAAGAATCATATCCGAAACCGGATGCTCAAGCCTCATCAGCGTCCACTTGTCCGTGTTCTCAACCTTGATGCCGAGGCTTTCCAGCGCCTCTTTCAGCTGCTGGTCGCTGTCGTAGTTGAGCGTCTGTACCGCCTTCGGGTCGGCGAACAGCTGCCCCTGTTGATTTTGGCTCAGATACTCTTCAAACTCCTTGTCGAGATCGCCGCGGACGCGCTCCGCTTCTTCCTGCGCCTGTTGCGAAATGCGCAGCCACCGCTCCCTGTCGATAGCGACGCCGTTCAGCTCAATGTCGGCGATGGCGGGAACGGCAAGACATTCCAGCTTGACCGTATGCTCCAGCCGCTCGCGCCGAATCCGCGGCATCTGCTTATACAGCAGCTCCAGCGGATACAGGACGTCGAGACGGGCGTATTCGATCTGTTCCTTCGAAAAGTCGCCCGTGTGGTTCACAAAAGAGCTTTGCTCCTCTTTGGAAATCTCTGTGTCGAAATACCGCTTATACGCGGCGGCGAGGCTGTATCCGCCGTCTGCCTGCTTTCCGTTCAGAATCGCCTGCTCAATGAGCATCGTATCGACCACATTCTCCATGCGGATGCCTGCAAGATTTTTGAGCATTTTGTAGTCGAATTTGGCGTTGTGCAGAACCTTCGGCTTTTGGCTTTCCAAGACTGGCCGAAGCGGCTCCAAGGAACATTTTCGCGCGTCGATCACATACTGCTGTTTCAGATCGCCAACCTGAAGCAGCAACAGCTCGGAGGTGAACGGGTCTAGCCCTGTCGTCTCCGTGTCAACGCATAAAATCGGCATCGACTCCAGTTCCGGCGCGATCCGCGCCGCGTCTTCATCGCGTTCAATAAACATACCGCCCTCATCATTCAGCTGGTTTCTTGGCGGCGCCGTCCGCGCCCGTTCGATAAACGACTCCGAGCGCGGCTGCGGTTCCATTTTTGAGCGCATCAAGCGCGGTTTAGTCGCCCAGCGTCAAGACATAGTCGCGGAGCGCCGACATGAGCTGGTCAACCTCGCCGTATTGCGGATAAAGCGGCGACCCGTCCGCCTCGTTGATCCATGGGAACTTCGGCATGCCGCTGCCCGGCCAAAAGTCGTCAGGATTCGTAACCCACGCCTTGATCCATCTAGGCTTCAAGCGGGCTGAATGCCGCAGATCGGGAGCGTATTTCGGCGACGAATCGCCCGACGCAGGATGACATTCCCCTGTTGAGCAGCCCGCTTCGGCGGCGTACATCGTCCGCCCCAGACTCACTAGAGACGACTCCGTCTCGTCTTCGAGCTCCTCATACGGATACGGTTCGTTCGCCAGCGCGGCGAAGTAGGCGACAATGTCCGACGCTTCCTCGTCCGTCAACTGAAAATACGGCATGCGCCCTTGATTCAAGTCAAACAGGTATTCGCGGACCGGATACGGCCGTTTCAAGAACTCAAACATCCACCCGGTACGGAACCGCTCCCCGGCGAAGGTCAACACAGGCCCGTGCTGTATGCGCGCCCCGTTGGCTGGATACCCGGCGCGCATATACGAAAATACGTTCCCAACCGTGTCAAACGAAAACGGCCCGTTGGACAGCCCGTTCTGGATGATCTTCTCGGCCGGTATCTGAATCGGCTCCGCCCGCGCGCCGGCGTTCGGACGCGCTCCGTCGTATGAGGGCTGTATTGTGACCGAAAGGCCGTAGCCGCGTTCAGGCACCGCCCATCCGTTCTTTTGAATATCGTCTAAGGTGTCGAATTCGCCGTCGGGGCCGGGGTATCTCGGCATCGCTTCATGATCGCGCGTATGGTTGCCGGACGCCCAGCCTTTGTAGAGGCGGCCCCCGCGCGTCGCAAACGACTCCTCAATCGCATGGCAGCCGACACAGTTGTAACGTATCGTCAGATCGCGCCCGCGCTCAATACGTTTCTCCCGCTCCGTCAAGCGGTCCTGATACTCCTCAGACGGCTCATGGGCCGTGTCGAAGCTGCGCAGCAATACGAGCAGAGCCGCCGCTTCGTCATCGCTCAAGTAGAAATTCGGCATGTTTTGCGCCGAAGCGTTCGCCTCCGTCGCGTAGATGTTCGGCTCCTTGATCTTGTTGAAGACCCAATCATGCCATGTGTAATGAATCTTGGTGATCGACTTTGGCTCGTCGGGGGTAAGCGTGATCGTTTTCACCTGATCGTCCGTTTTATAGAACAACCCTTTCCAGTCAAGCGGATTAACCATCTCTTCGGCGCCGTCCTCTACGGGAACGCGCACCTGAACGGAACCGTCGTTGCTTTTCTTAACAAGCTCTCCATACCGCAGATCGCTGCGGTCGCCGTAATAGACAACAGCGCGGTGGTTCGCAAACCCGTAATCTAAAAATTCAGGCGTTTTCGCCGCCAGATCGCTCAGCTCCGCCCCAATCTGCTGTCCAACCCAATCTCTGCCGCCGACCTGCCGGACGCCTCCATCCTCTGCCGGCAGTTCCGCCTCGATGAAATGGCACCCGACGCAACCCTTGCCCGACGGGCCGAACAGCCGCTCTCCCTCTTTCACCAGCTCATCTGTGATCTCAAAATCGCCGCCGGCATACGACATCCAGGAGCGGTCGTTCAACGAGAGCAGGTACTCCGCCACCGCCTCAATCTGCGCCGTCTTCTCCGGCTCCGGCACATTGTCAAACATCGAAGGCATCACTGTCTTCGGGTCGTAGGCGCGCGGATTCGCCAGCCATTTCATAAGGAATTTACGGCTCAATTTAGACCCGGCGCGACTCAAATCCGGCCCGAATGTGTTCCCGACCGGCTTTCCGTCGGCGTCTGGCGCCGTATGGCACGCCAAGCATCCGATGTTCCTTGTAAGAGCCTCGCCCCGCGCGACCTTCGCAGCGTCCAGCGCCGGCTCCTCAACGGAGCCGTTCTCCGCCCATCCCGTTCCCGTCAAAAGAAAGGCGGTCAACGCTTTCGCTTCATCGTCCGAGAAGCGGTAGTTCGGCATGCGCGTTTCGGGCAGGTAGGAGCGCGGGTTTTTGAGCCAGTTGAAAAGCCACTCTTTCCCGGTATTCTCGTTCAACTTCCATCCAAAACCGCCCATTTCGGGATCGACGGCGGCTTGCGTCAATTGCGCCATCCGCTCGTCATAAGAAAGCGATGGGCCGACCTGCATCCGACGATGCTCCATGTAGTCCTCTTCAGGATTGTATACCACCCGCTCATAATCGCTCACAAGATGGCAGCCCGCGCATCCAAGCCGCTCAAACAGCCGTTTCCCTTTAGACAATGTCGGAGCCATGTCAAGCTCCAGCGTTTTGGAATGGCAGCGCGCGCAGTTCGTTTCGGCAAAGTCGCCGATCGGCTCGTTGTTGACATTTGGATGAAAATGCGATTCTTTCCGATACAGCGCCTCCGTGAACCATTCAGCGTCGTATTCAACAAGATCGCTTGCGGGCAGATTCAAATTCTCAGCGAGCGCCTGTACGCTCCATTCGCCGCTCTCATGCGCTTTGAACCGCTCCTTGCCGCGCAACTCGTCTTTTGAGCGCAGACTTGCCAGCATCGGCTCTTCCCACCAGTGCGTCGGCGAATTTGGATTGTGCGGGTCTTCTCTGAAATCGCACCCGGCGTCCTCCCATGTCAGCGCGCGCCCCTGACCCGCATGGCAGGAAACGCACCCAAACTTCTCCGGCGGATGCGCCGCAAACAATTCCGCCCTGTTCGGATGGCTCTGATACAGCGTCGGATACGCCTGATACACCTTCACAACGCTCCCCTGCGTCAGATAAGCGTCCGCAAACTCGCTGTTCCAATCGATCGTCCATTTCGTGAAGGAGAACCCGTCGCGCGGATAAAACGGCTCATCGTCAATATAAACGAGCGGATCGTTCCACAGCTCCCCCTCCTGAACGGGGCGGTTTAAGAGCATCTGCCGCGCGTTTCCGATCTCTTGCCCCTGACGCGCGATCCACAGCTCAGGATCGTCGGGGTCCGGCTCGGCGAGGGCGATCTCTAGGTTCTCCGTCACGACCGCCGTCATATCGATCCACCACTCATATCCTTCTTTCGCCGCGGCGATATGGCATGACTGGCATCGGTCGACGTCGTTCATTTCCGATCCGTGGTTGCCAAGCAGCTGCTGCTGAATTCCAACCCGCTTGACCCGTCCAAAGTCGCTCAGCATCTCCAACACATTATGATCAACCAAAGAAAGCTGCTCGCGCGCATAGCTCAAATCGGCGGCAAGCGCGGAAACCTCGCCGCTGTACTTGGCTTGATGCTCAGCCATACGGCGCGACTCCTCAACCCCTTTCCGCTTCTGAAAATCGGCAAGCCAGATGCGCATCGCGTCCGCAACAACCGTCATCGCTTGGATCACATTTTCGCGCGGTTGAACGACCGCCTCGCGCATTTCAACGGCGCCTTCATATTGCCGGCTCGGATCGTCCGCATGCCGCTCATACGAGTATTGATAGTATTCGGCGTCTCGGAGCGATTTTTGAACGCGCAGTTTCCGATCCTCTTCGACGCGCATGCGCTCCAAATCGGCGACTGTCAGATCGTTCTGAAATTCATTCTCGGTGAAGTTTCGCGGAATGACGACGGGGCTAAGTTTGCCGTCCACCGTTTCGACGCGCACCTCCGCCCATACCTTATTAAAGGTCTCAACGTTCGGGTAGGTTTCTTTCAGCATTTGCCGGGCAAGAGCGTCCGCTTCGTCTGCCGAGAGGCTCGTTTTTGGGCTGAGGATCGGCTCAATGTCTTCAGGGTCCTGTCCTAGGTTGCGCAGTTGGCGGGCGAGGTCGTCCACCTCGGCGCTGAGCCGAGTCGTTTCCAGCGCGTAGAAATCGCGTTGATATTTTTTGTAGGGGCGGCGGGTTTCAAACTCGTTGAAAAAGACCCATCCCGCCACTATGAGCGACACAACTCCAAGAAGAAAAAACAGACCAGAAAACGACTTGCGTTCGACAGGGACATTGTCGGGGCGGTAGCGAAGCAAGATGACGGCTCCCAGCGTCTTGATTGATCAACAACAGGGCAAAATACAGCCTAAACGATACACGAGAGCGAGCGGTTTGGCAAGCGCAACTTTGGCGCGCGTCGCCATAGAGAACCGATGCGCAAAACGCGCATGCCCAATAAACCGCCCCATGTTATCATCCATTAAGTCGCAAGGACGCAAGATCAACGGAGGCGCGGTAATGCTAACCAGCTTAAAGATTCAAAATTTCAGAGCCTTTCGCTCCTTAGAGATAAGCGACCTGGGGGCGGTGAATCTCATCGTCGGCAAAAACAACAGCGGCAAGACGTCCTTGCTGGAAGCGATCTACCTCATATCGCGCGGAGGCAACGCCAGCGCAGCGTTCAGCCTACAGACGCTTCGCTTTCCTACCGCAAATTCAGCGGAGCATGCCGGCCAGGCGTTTGAGATTTATATAAAGCATCTGTTCCATAAGCAAAAAATAGAGATACCGATCCAGATCGAAGCCGCCTTTTTAGATTGCGAAGTTCTGCGTCTTACGCTGAAGATCGCTTCAAAACCGGACATCTCGATTCCACTATCAGCGAATTATGTTCAAAATCTCGCTGTCAAGGCAAAGCTGCGCCGTGTGAATGCGGAGATTGAATCGGCAAGCCGCGCATGGATTGAGGGCGCAAAGATACTCATGGATCCGCCGGGAGCTGATGAGCCTTTGTTCCACGCGCTGTTTCACAGAAGCCAAGGCGACAGCGCGGAATCGTCATACGCGCAACTGATGGGCGAATTGCGTCGAAAAAAGAAGGACGCCGCCGTCTTAAGCAGCCTCAAGATCATTGAGCCAGATTTAAACGAAATCGCTGACATCTCCTTCGCCGGTTCCTCCGTCCTTTTCTGCGACATTGGGCTGCCCGAAATGGTTCCGTTGTCGCTTTTGGGAGACGGCGTCTCAAGAACGCTCCGCCTCATTTTAAAACTGGTCGCCGCAGAGGGAGGAGTTGCGCTCATTGACGAGGTGGAGAGTGGGATTCACTATTCGATTCAGTCAGATGTCTGGGCGGCAATCGATAAAGCAGCGCAGGAATCAAACACGCAGGTGTTCGCCGCGACGCACAGCCTTGAATGCGTCAGGGCTGCGCATAAGGCGATCAACGCAGATCGGCTTAGACTCCACCGCCTTCAAAAAAAGGACGGCGAAATCCACTGCGTAACTTACAGCCCGGAGGAGATCCAGAGCGTGTTCGATTTCAATTTTGAAGTGCGTTGATGGCTGTCACCCTCATTAAAACAAGAAACTCCAAAGGCGACCCGATTGATCTAAGCCAGCAACCGGATGCCGGCGTCCAGATTCTAGTAGAGGGAGGCGACGACAGTCGCATTTTAAAAGCTCTCATTGATCACATGGCTGGCGCGATATCGGATCGTCAGGAGATTGAGGATGTTAATATCTATGAACTTGGCGGGAAACCAAGCCTGAAGAGATTCCTGCCCGTATTGGTCAAGTCGGAAGGATTTGAGCAGGTCAAAAGAATTGGAATCCTTCTAGACGCTGACGATTCAGAAGAGCGCGCGTTCCAAAGCGTTCAGTCGGCTCTGAAAAATGCAGGACTTCCAGTTCCGCATGAACCAAACGCCCCGGCCGAAGCGGACGGCCGCCCCTCCGTCACAGCGTTGATACTCCCCGGCGGCGGACGCGCAGGCGAGCTTGAAACGCTGTTGTGCGAGAGCTTTAAGGACGATCCGGTGAATCAATGCGTGGACGAGTTTTTTGAATGCGTGGAGCGGCTCAACGGCGCCGTGGAGCAACCGGAAAAAGCGCGCGTCCGAACCTACATCGCCGCCCAGACAGACCCAAACGTAGCGGCAGGCGGGGCGGCGGAACGCGGCTACTGGAACTTCGAACACAACGCCTTCCAACCAATCCGCCGTTTTATGAGCCTTGTCGTATGGGGAGGCGAACCGCAGCATCCCGTTTGATTCCGCCGCCCTCCCGCGCTATATTAAAAATACTCATATTCTATGAAAGCAAACGCCATGGCGTCTCCCCGTACGCGCGTCAAATTATGCGGCACCGGCTCCGTTGAGGATGCGCTTTTGGCGGAAGCGCATGGGGCGGACTATGTCGGCGTGTGCGTCGGCGTTCCATTCTCCGAGCGGAACCGCGCCCCAAAAACTGCCTGCGCCATCTTTGCCGCCGTCTCCGCGCCCGGCGCTGCGCTTTTTTTCAACGCGCCCCCGGAAGAGACGGCAGAAATGTTTCATACGTTGGGCGCCGCGGCCGTTCAGCTCCTGGGTCAAGAGACGCCAAAGCAAACCGCCGAACTCAAAAAACGAATCGACGGCGAGGTGTGGAAATCGATCTTTTTGCCGGCTGAAGGCGAAAACAAAACGGCGGACGCCTCGGCGCTTCAAGAGCAAATGCAAAGATACGCCGACGCAGGAGCTGACAAGCTGCTGCTAGACACAGCCGCCTTTGCCGGCGGGAAGTTTCGGTTTGGAGGAACAGGCATCCGCAGCGACTGGAACCTATGCCGCGATCTGATAGGCGGCGCGCCGATACCGACCTTTCTATCCGGCGGCATACGCCCTGAAAACGCGGCGGAAGCTTGCCGACTCGTCCAGCCGTTCGGGATCGACCTGTGCAGCGGCGCGGAAGCGAGCCGCGGCAGACGCGACCCTGAAAAAACGGCGGCGCTCATGCGCGCTGTCCGCGGAAGCGCGGGCGTCCCATGAGAAGACTGGCGGAGTATTTATTGAGACGGTTTCTGTATCGGCTCATCCGCCGCCTTTTTCGAAAAAGATAACAGCGTCTACAGAAAGAAATCGCCATGAACTCTAACATCGACTTCCCATTGACGCGCCCTGAGATTGAGATTCTCCCGACCGACCGGCGCTCCATCGCTATTGATTGCCCCGAACTGCGCTGGTGGCAAATTGTGCCTAAAGAGGGCGAATTCGCCTCCCATGCGGAGTATGAGGCGGTCGACGGCTCGCTTCGCAGCGTCATCGAATCGCGCGCCGGCGCCCAGCCCGGCGATCCTGACAGGGCGTCGAGAGAAGAATCGCTCCGCCGGGCGCTCAAACTGGGGCAGAACGACCCGCTGGAAGGCGTCGAAATTGAGCGCCGAGAGTGGGCGGCGGGGCGCGGATGGCTGCCTGAAACGGAACGCGTCTTTGCGCAACTGACACCCGACCAAGCGCGCTATCTTGCCGTCTATACGGCGGGCTACGGCTGGTACACCTATCTTGACCCAGATTTCAGTCTTGACTGGGGGGATGTGAATCGACGCATTGAGCCTGGGCTGCCCGCCAACGGACCGATACAGCTCGGCAACAGCGGCAAGGCGCTCGGCGCGGGCGCGTTTGATGTGCTTATCGGCGGACGAAACTTCGAATGCATGCGCGTTTATGAAGACGATGTCGGAGACGGCAGTACCTTTTTGGACGACCTGCTCGTTGAAGGCTACCTGACCCGAAACGGCCGCGTTCTCTTGAGCAGGCACTACTGCCATGAAAGCCGAACCAACGTTGAGCTGAACCGCGGGATTGCGCTGACGGTGAACGGCGAGCGTTTTGTCTTATGGTATGACGTCGTCTCCTCCGCCGCGTTTCGTCCTGTTTGACGGAAGGGATCAGCATTGGCGCCAACATATGACGCGGCAGTCATCGGCGGCGGAATCGTCGGCCTCTCGGCGGGGATGGCTCTGTCAAAAAAGAGGCATTCGGTCGTCGTTCTAGAGGCGAAAGAGCGGTTGGCGTCGGGTCAAACCGGACGCAACAGCGGCGTCATCCACAGCGGCCTCTACTACAAACCTGGCTCTCTTAAAGCGCGCAATTGCGTTCAGGGGCGGGAACGGATGTACCGCTTCTGCGATCAGCATGGCGTCCCATACAAACGATGCGGAAAGGTTGTCATAGCGACGCGCCAGGACGAAATACCGCGGCTGGACGAGCTGGAGCGTCGAGGGCGGGCGAACGGCTTAAAAGGTTTGCGAAGGCTGTCGGCAAACGAGATTCAAGAATATGAGCCGCATGCCGCCGGCATAGACGCGCTCTATGTTCCCGAAACAGGCGTCGTCGATTTCGCGCAGGCGGCAAAAGCGATGGCAAAAATTGCGCAAAACAACGGCGCTGCCGTCAAAAGAAACGCCCGCGTTCTCCAATGCGTCCGCCGTTCAAACCGCGTCGTTCTTGAAACGCGCTCTGGGAAAATCGAGGCGCGCGCGGCTCTCAATTGCGCAGGTCTCCAAGCCGACCGAGTCGCCCAACTCTGCGGCGAGCAGCCAACCGCCCGCATCGTGCCGTTCCGCGGCGAGTATTATGAGCTGGTTCCCAAACGGAGAGGGCTTGTCAAAACGCTCATCTATCCAGTTCCCGACCCCCGCTTCCCGTTCTTAGGAGTACATCTGACAAGGCGCATTGACGGGGCGGTCGAAGCGGGACCGAACGCCGTATTAGCCCTGAAGCGCGGAGGCGGCTCGAAGTTCAGCTTTTCGGCGAGAGACGCCGCAAGCGCGTTGACTTATATCGGCTTTTGGAAAATGGCGTTCCGATACTGGCGCGCGGGAGCCGAGGAGCTGCGCCGATCCTTCTCAAAAACCGCATTTCTCACAGCGCTCCGCCGACTGATGCCGGAGCTCAACAAAGAAGACATACGCCCCGCCGAATCAGGCGTCCGCGCTCAAGCCCTGAACCGAGACGGCAGCCTCGTTGACGACTTCATACTCTTAGAATCGAACCGAATCGTTCACACGTTAAACGCCCCTTCCCCTGCGGCGACCGCCTCCATCGCCGTCGGCGAGCGGTTGGCGGAGCTGACGGCAAAACAGCTGGAGCCAAAATGATGAGACGCATCTTGACGGCGGCCGCGCTTGCCGTGTGCGCTTTATGGACATGCGCCGCGGAAGCGCAGGACGCTGAATCGGTCAAATGGATGAATCGCGGAGTCGGGCTGATGGAGCAGTACCGCTTTGCAGACGCGGTCAAAGCTTTTCAAAAAACGGTTGAACGCGCGCCCGAATGGCCGTATGCATGGATGAACCTTGGCGTCGCTCAGCTGAACGCGGCGTCGGACCCTGAAGCGGCGGACGCGCTCAACCTAGCCCATGTCGCCTTTCTCAAAGCGGACGCGCTCAACCCCAAAATGCCCCATCCTCAATACGCGCTCGCCGTCCTAGCGCGCTACCGCGGAGACAACGACGCGGCGCTCCGCCATTTCAATGAAACTCTCAGCCGAGACCCGAACAGCGCCGACAGCCTCTATTTCGTCGGCGCGATCCTGCTGACGCGCGGCGACTATGAACAAGCGGAGGCAAAGCTTCGCCAGGCGGTTCAAATCAACCCTTATCTCCTGTCGGCGCGCTACTCCTTAGGGCAAGCGCTTGTTCGACTCAGACGGCAAGACGAAGCGCTGAAAGAGATGGCGCTCTTCCGCAAATTGGACGAAGCGAACGCCGGCGTCAAGCGGGCGATGGCATACGGCGAAATGGGCGTCTATGCGGATGTCGTTCGAATCTATCCGCTTCCAGAAGAAAGCGCAGCCGACCCGCCCATTAATGTCCGCTTCATGCGCAAACAGCTGAGCCTGCCTGTCGATGTCAACGAAAGCGCATTCGCGCTGGTTGACCTAAACCAAGACGGGCGGCTTGACATCTATCTGCCGAATGCCGGCGTCGTCTGCGTCTCTTCAGAGGCGGGTTACGCCGAAGCCGTCCCGATAGGCGCGGAAGGTTGCCTCAACGGCGTCTTCGGCGATATGGACGATGACGGCGATGTCGACCTGTTCGCCTTCGGAAATGGACAAAACCGCCTCCTGCGCAACGACGGCGGAAACCGCTTTGTGGACGCGCCAAGCGAGATTCACAACATCAAAGACGCCGTCCATACCGCCGCCTGGACGGACGCCGACCATGAAGGAGACCTTGACCTGATCGCCGCCGGCGCAGGGACGCTGGCGGTCTACCGCAACAACGGAAACGGCGCCTTTCAAAAAATAGAAGAGAAGAACGGCCCTCCCTTCCCCATGGACGCCCCTTTCGCCCTCGGCGACGCAGACGGCGATATGGACGTCGACCTGATCGTTTTGCCAAAGCGGAGCTCCCCCCGTCTCTATCGAAACGACCGATTGAACCGATGGACCGACATCTCCGCGCAAACGGGCCTGGCTGAAATGAAACCTGGGGGCGCGCCCGTGGCGGGCGATTTTGACGGGGACGGCCGAGTCGACCTGCTGCTTCTATATCCGAGCGGCGCGGAGCTTTTGCTAAACCGAGACGGCAGATTTGAACGCCTGCAATTCCCAGATCCGCCCCGCGCCCATTCAGCCGTTCCATTTGACGCGGACAACGACGGCGACATTGACATCGTTTTCGCCGAAAAAAATCGCCTCCGCCTTTATGAAAACGACGGCATCGGGGCGTTCCAAGACAAATCGGAACGATTCGGCTTGAACATAACCGCAAACCTGCACGGACCGATCGCGGCGGCAGACATTGACGCAGACGGCGACGCCGACCTGCTCGCCATAGACGAGAACGGCGAACTGATCTGTTTCCAAAACGAAGGCGGAAACGCGAACCGATGGCTCCATATCGCGCTGGAGGGCGAACGCGCAAACCGCTCCGGCTACGGCGCGCAGGTCGAAATCAGATCGGGCGGAATGCGCCGTCAAATGGAGCGGCATATGATCGGCGGAGCCTTCATGACATCCAACCCGCATCTTGAATTCGGCTTAGGGCAACGGGAAGGAGCCGACTATCTGCGCATCCTCTGGCCAAACGGCGTTCTGCAGTCGGAACTGGAGCTGCCCGCCAATCAGTTTCGGAGAGTGAAGGAGGTTCAGCGGAAGGCGTCCTCATGCCCAATCCTGTTTGCGTGGAACGGCGCGCGGTATGAGTTCATCACCGATTTTCTAGGCGTCGGCGGCCTTGGTTTCTTTTTAGCGCCGGGCGTCTATGCGCAGCCCGACCCGACGGAGCGCGTCAAACTGGAGGCGGGGCAGCTGGAGCCGCTCAACGGCGAATATCTGTTTCAGATCATGGAGCCGATGGAGGAGGCAGTCTACTTGGACGCGGTCAAGCTGATCGCTGTCGATCATCCTGTTGGGACGGAGGCATACCCAGACGAGCGGTTTGCGGCGGACGGGAATCTGCCGACGGAACAGTTTTATGTCTTCGCAAAGCGGCATTATCCGCGCAGTGCTGTCGACGGAGAGGGGCGGGATCTTCTGCCGGCGCTCACGACGCGCGACCGCGTCTATCAGCCCTTGAAACGGCACAGGCGGCATCTCGGCTTTTTGGAGCAAGAGGCGTCCATTCATCTGCAGTTTTCGGATGAGGCGGTTCAGATGAAAACATCTGAACCGCCTAAGATTCCCGTTTTCACGGGAATGACGAGAGGCGGCGGCGAGCGGCTGGTTCTGTTCGTCTTCGGCTGGGTGGAGTACCCGTATTCGCACATCAATTACGCGGCGGCGCAGGAAGGGCTGGCGCTAGAGGGGATGAGCGTTGACGCGCGGGACGCGGAGGGAGGATGGCGCGCGGCGGCTCCGAGCGCCGGCTATCCCGCCGGCATGCCGAAGATGATGACGCTGGAGCTGCCCGATCTTCAGCCGAGCGAATGGCGCGAACTGCGTCTGCGGATGAATCAGGAAATCTACATTGACGAGCTGTTTATAGCGGCGGCGTCCACGCGCCCTGCGGCTCTTCATCAAGTGGAGGCGTCGCGCGCCGTTCTGCGCAGGGCGGGCTATCCGCGCGAATACTCCCCCGACGGCCGCCTTCCCCGTCTCTACGATTACGACAGCATTGATCCGTCCTATCCGTTCAAAAACATGCGCGGCGTTCACACCCGCTTTGGAGACGTCCGGCCGCTGTTGACCGAGGTTGACGATCAGTTTGTCATCATGGGGCGCGGGGACGGGTTGGAGCTGGCGTTTCCTGCGGACAAGCTGCCGCCCGTTCCATCGGGCAGCGTCCGCAGCTATATTTTGGATACGCATGGGTATTGCAAGGATATGGACCTTTACACGGCGCATCCGATGACGGTCGGACCGCTGCCGTTCAAGGCGATGCCGAGCTATCCGTATCCTGCGGATGTTTCTTATCCTGAGACGGAGAAATCGCGCGCCTTCTTTAAGAAATATCAAGCGCGGGTCAAGTGAGAGGCTTGACCTCCGCGCCGACATCCAAGTATTTCAGCGGACTTTCGACGATGTAATCCCCTGAATCTTCAAGAAATTGCTGAACGAGAAAAACATGTCCTGCGCCGATAATCAGCAGGATCCTGTCATCGGCAGATTCGATGACGCGTGTGAGATTCATAAAGATTTTGAGATTCCGAGCATACCAAAAATGGGCGACCCAGTTGGCGCCTGGATATTTGCCCTCCAGTCCAATACGCGCCTTCCGTAAATATCCTTGATGATCAACGCGCCTACTTTCGGGCTGATTGATTCGTATATACTTGTCAACCACTGTTTCATATTTCTCTGGCTCAATCCAGATTTGTCCGTCTTTATCCTGAATAATTTTTCCTGGGGGCGGCGACGGGAGGAGATGTTCCTGATGGTGAGTTTTAGCAAAAGTGTCGTAGTCTATCAATTCGTCGTCAATATGGATCGTCGCATGTTCTGCCCAATGATCGACACAATACACTCTGGAATGTCCGAACTCTTTTGCCAATCTGTATCCGATCTGATCGCCCTCGTACGGTCCAAGCTCGTACGTCCCGTTTAGATAACCTTGATAATTTTGATTTTCAGCGTCGCAACGGCTTGGGTCCACCTCAACCGCTATCTTGCTAGGTTTAAATTCTTTGAGGCGTTCAACCGCCTGCTTGATCTCGCTCTGGCGTTTAGGCGCGAGGACATCATCCGTTTTGGTATTGAACCGATCCATTCCTGGATTTGAGAAGTGCCAACTGCCAAGGATCATGACTGTCGGTTTCGTCTGATGCGCCGTCAATGAACATCTTCCATTTTTTATTCGACGGCTGTAGCATACTGCCGGGCGCGCCGTATGTCAACGCCCCAGGGTTCTCCTAAGGTCAGAGGGGCGCGGCGCGTTCCATCAGCAGCATGCCCGTTCCGCTTCGCCCAGGCGTCGTCGGGTAGATGCGGATCGGCGCCGCGTCGTTGAGTCGTAACGTCAACGTCGGGAAGCTGGGATCACATACGTTCGCTGGTCAACCTCTTCAAAGCCAAGTTTTTGCGCGACTCTCAACGAAGCGGCGTTGTCGGCTCCGCAGCTCCAGACGGGCGTCTTGCCTCTTGCCTGGATCTCTTGCGCGGCAAGAGACGCCGCCGCGGTCGCAAAACCTCTGCCCCGCCACGGCTCTAGAGTTGAAACGCCGATGTCTGCATGCCGCTCCGTTTCGGCGTAGGTGTGCGCGATGGCGACAAGCCGACCCTCCACAACAGCCCCGGCGGCGACGCCGTCCGTCAACATCGCTTCGGGCGTTTTGTAGCCGTCGCCTTGTACTTCAGCGGGCGCGCTCTTGATGAGCGGCGCGTCCGACAGCGTCAAACGGCGCGCGTATCGGTTAAAATGCCGCTCAACAGGTTTCAACAGCGCATGGTACAGGTCGGCGTAGTATTGAACGGGCGCGCCGTCCTCCGCCTCTATAAGCCGACCCAGAGGCTCCGCCAGTTGAGACGGCGCGTCCACGCATGCCCAGCCGTCGACCGCCTTCAAAAGGCTCCATACGGCGCCGGCGTCGGATCCGTAAGCAAACGGCTCTTCAGGCGCATAGTCGCTCACGACCAGCGCGGCAAGCGGCTTCGTCAACGGACCGGAAGCGTAAGAGGCGCATCTGCCCTGTATCAGCCGGGCAACGGGAATGACCGTCGTCGGCTTGTCGCCGAGCGCCGCCGCGAGAATTCGGCATTCTCGAGCCGTCAGCTTCATCGCCGTCTATGAAAAAGGGGCGTCTTGAAGGTCCCAATGCCCGTATCGATCCTCGCCGCGGACAAGCGCAACCTTCCAGCCGCGCCCATGCGAGTTGCGAACCGTCTGGCGGACATTGGGCGAGATGTAGCGCAGCGTCATGCCGCACCGCCGGCGGTTCGAGCGGTTGGGTCGGCTGCCGTGGACAAGCCGCCCGTCGTGGAGCGAGATTTCGCCCGCTTTTAAAACAAAATCGACGGCTTCGCTCTCCTCCTCTTTTGAGACGGCGATCTCCTGATTGACGCTGAGCAGGTTTCCTTCCTCTTTGGAGACGCCATGCTCCAGAACGCCGTTCAGATGCGACCTTGGGACGGCGCGCATACATCCGTTCTCAACCCCGCTGTCGTCAATGGCGTACCAGGCGGTGAGCGCGGTGGGCGGCTCCAAGCCCCAGTAAGTGACGTCCTGATGCCACGCGACAAAGCTGCTTGCGTTCGGGTCGCCGTACTTACAAAAAGCATGCGTCGCCATGAGCAGAATGTCCCGCCCAATCAGCGCCTCAACGCAGTCAAGAACGCGCGGATGCGACGCGAGCTCCCAGATAAACGGCTCGTCAAAGTGCCTGTCCAAAATCCCGATCTGGCACTTCTCGCGCCCCTCCGCTTTTTCAAGCCGGTTGAACTCTTCTTGATACCGCGCGGCGTCCGTCGGCGGCGCAATCGGCAAGGGCGCCAGATACCCTTCGCGCCTGTAAAACTGCGTCTGCTTCTCCGTCAACATTTTAAAGCCCCGTCAGTTCGGCTTGCTCCCGCCCGTCGATGATCGCTTTCACAAACTCGGTCAGCGGTTCGATCATGGCGTTATACAGCGCCTCGCCTTTTTCTGCCGTCGCCGCCCGAACGCCTGCGTCGTCCGAATGGGCGATCTCATCCATGCGCGCGTTTTCGGGAAACATATAGAGCGCCATGGAGGTCTCATACTCCTGCGCGTGTCCTGGGACGCTCTTCGTGTCAAGCCAGCGGTTTGCCGCCTCTTTCGGCACAAAGTCCCAGTAGGAGCGGAAATGGATGTTCTTTTGAAAATAGCGCCGGTACTGGTTGACGGAGCCTTCCATCGGGGCGATGTTGCCGCCGTGTCCGTTCAGAATAAGGATGTTTTCGATGCCATGTCGGATGAAGCTGTCGCAGGCGTCCCAGAGCGCCGCTTGAAAGGCGGGGGGTTTCATCGTAATGGAGCCGAATCGAAACTCCATATGATGCTCCGAGATGCCGGCGTTGATCGGAACGGCGACAAGAGCCGACGGATAAACCCGCTCGGCAACATCTTCGGCAACCATACATGCCGACTGAATATCATGTATCATCGCCAAGTGTGTTAGATGCTGCTCTATGCTCCCGGTCGGTATGACGGCGAGTTTCACAACTCCCGACTGGATGCGCTCCCAAGCCTCTTTTCGGGTCAGCTGTTCAAGCCGCACGATGCGCGGTTCCATAGGCGTCCTTTCCGTGTGTCCGCGTTAGTAGCCATGCTGCGGGTCGACAACATTCAAAAGCGGTTCGCCGGCGGCGAAGCGGCGTATATTTTCAATAGCGATCTCTTCCCCCCGCGCCGCCGAGACGGCAGATGAGCCGGAGACATGCGGCGTCAAAACAACGTTCGGCATGTTCCACAGCGGGCTTTCTACGGGCAGCGGTTCGGGGTTCGTCACATCCAGCCCCGCGCCGGCGATCTGCCCCTCGGTCAAGGCGCGCGTCAAGGCGGGCGCGTTCACCGTCGCGCCGCGCCCGATGTTGAAGAAAAGCGCCGTCGACTTCATCAACCCAAACTCGCGCGCGCCGATGCAATTGCGCGTCGCGTTCGTCAGCGGAAGGCAGACGACAAACAGATCGGACATGCCCAGCAGCTCGTCTAAACGATCGGGCGTCCACAGCGCTTCGGCAAAGTCGGGCTTTGAGCGTCCGCGGCGGGCGACGCCGTACGCTTTCATTCCAAAGGCGGCTCCAATCTGCGCGACGCGCGTTCCGATGGAACCCATCCCGTATATGCCGAGGTTTTTGCCGTACAGGTCGGCGGGCGTTTCGCCGCGCTCCCACCGCTTCTCAATCTGGTTGCGTATGTAAAGATGTATTCGGCGGGTGAGGGCGAGAGCCATCGCAAACACATGCTCGGCGATGGGGATGTCGTAGGCACCGCTTCCGTTCGTGAGCGCAATGCCGCGCTTGGCGAGCTCTTGGGGAAAGTAGCGGTCGACGCCGGCGCTGCGCATGTGGATCCAGCGCAGTTTGGCGCAGCGGTCCAGCATGTCCTCGCGCGGGGAGCCGCCGTAGAGCGCGTCCGCTTTTGGGAGCAGCTCCAGCATCTCCGCGCGGTCTTCAAAAGGGATGAAGCGGGCGTTCGGCGCCGCCTTTTTGAGCCGCCGTTCAAATTGGCGATAGAATGCGCCGCGGACAAGGATGTTCACGTTTTGCCCTCAACTTGCGATAGGCACATTTTAGCGCAAAGAGGGCGGGGGCGCTAGCCTCAAAGGTTATGTGGGGCTAGGGTTATCTTGGTTATCTTGATGGAACCCGTAGAGGAAAAGTCCCTTTTTGGACTTCCTCTGAAATTTTTAAATTCTAGTTTCAAACTTCGAGAATCAACAGAATCGATTTCTTGAGATGATACGTCTAGCACTTCTGCTGACAAACGACTCTGGGCCATCCTAATCGAAATCTGATCTCCTTGTTCGATGGGAAGATCTCCATTCCCCTCAGGAACAAGCAATTTCATCCAAAATTGAACAGTGACGGGGTTACCATACTGCTTTGTTATTTCAAGTATCTGCCCTATAAAGTTATCGTTATACATATCGACAGAATTATAATATATCCTTGCTAGATCAGATGTTTTTTCAGTAACATTATTTATATGTATATCGTGTGGGGTTATATTAAATTTCTGATCCAACACCTCAAAAATAATATTGTGTCCGTTAGCCAATTGAATTTCAACATCGTTGCGGGACATGTGAACTTCCTTCCTTACTGTTGCGCGTCGGCTTAGTTTAGCAGGCAACGCGCGCCTTGAATTTTTCTTGCGACCCAGCATATCCATGAGCGAGTGAATATAAACATGCCATGCTCATAGTTCGGTGTCAAATTTTTATTCGATAACGCCGCGCTCGCGCAACTTCGCTATCAGCTCCTCCTGCGTCCCAGTCCCTTTGGTCGCATTGCAGGCGTGGCACAGCAGCTGCAGGTTGTCGACTGTGTCGGCGCCGCCTCTAGCGCGCGGGCGGATATGGTCAATCGTCATGTTGCGGTACGGAAAATGGATGCCGCACCCGTTGCAGTAGCCGTCCTGTTTGCCGTAGAGAGCCGGTTTATGTTCAATCGGCTTCGGAATCTGAATGTCGGTACGTTTCGGCGGTTCGCGCAGGACGATCACGTCCGCTTCTGGATCGAAGGTCTGCGTCCCTTCCAGGTTATGCCGCGCCTCGTCCAGCCGGTATTTCGTGATCACTTCTGCGCTCGGAGAGATGTCAATTCCGACCCAACGTCGCCCCAGACGCTCCGCGGCGACGCAAGCGGTAGCGCATCCGCAGAACGGATCCAACACAAGATCGCCCTCATTGGAGGAGGCTTTGATAATGCGCTCCAGCAGCGCCAACGGCTTCTGCGTCGGCCAGCCTGTGCGTTCTTTGGATGTGTTGATAATCGGCTTAATGTCGTCCCAAACGTCTCTAACATAGACGTCAGCGTAGTGACGCCCCTCATCGTCTTGGTTTTGGGAGAAAAACGGCTTCTCGTAGTAAATTCTTTCCTTTGGAGGCAGATGGCGGTAAGCGTTCGAATTTGCATAGAACAGAAGCGTGTCATGCTTTCGAGGCCAGCGTTTTTTACTCACGCCGCCTGTACGGTAACCCCATGCGATTTCATTCTGGAAACTGGATTTTCCGAAGATGCTGTCCATGCAGATTTTCAGATAATGGCTCGCTGTCGGATCGCAATGGAGATAGACGCTTCCCGTCTTTTTCAAGATGCGCTTCATTTCAAAAAGACGGATGGACATCGCCGTCATGTAGATCGACATCGATTGATCGTAGAGCGCGCCAGCCGCTTTAATGACTTGATATAGGTCTTGATGCCGCGCCGCGATTTCCCCGCGCCACTCTTCCTTGACGTCCTCGTCTGTCCAGATGTCTTTGAATGTCGCGCCTTCAGCGGGCGATCCGATCGGCGCCTTATACTCCCGCTTCGAGTTGAAGGGCGGGTCAAGGTAGATCAGGTCGACGCTTTCAGAATCGATCCCGCGCATGATGTCCAAATTGTCGGCGATAAAAAGCGTCCGATTTTTCAGGTTCATCCTGCGACCTTTCTACGGCATGACGCCAGGGAAGCGCAGCCCCGCTGTCTCGTCCAGCCCCGCCATCAGGTTCAGGTTCTGCAGCGCGGCGCCGGCGGCTCCTTTGCCGAGGTTGTCCAGCGCGCATGTGACGATCAACCTATTCACCCGCTCATCGACGGCAACGCCGACATGGACGTTGTTGCTGCCGTAGACCGCCTTTGTTTCGGCGGACTCCCCAGGCGGGAGCGTCTGTATAAACGGCTCGTCTGCATAGCGCCGCTCATAAACCGCATGGAGCTCGTCCAGAGCGATCGGGCGCGTCAAAGGCGCGTATGCCGCCGTCAGAATGCCGCGCGTCATCGGCATATAATGCGGCGTGAATCCGACGCGCAGGTCGGGATTGCCGGCGGCGGCTTGCAGTTCCTGCTCCATTTCGGGCGTGTGGCGGTGCGACGCGATGCCGTATGCGGCGACATTTTCTTGCCGCGCGGAAAACAGCGTCTTTTCATTCAGCTTGCGCCCCGCCCCCGACAGCCCCGACTTCGAATCGATGACGATGGCGCTGTCATCGATGATCCGCTCCTCAACAGCAGGGAGAAGCGCGAAGACCGCGCTCGTCGGATAACATCCAGGGTTGGCGACAAGGTCGGCGCCTGCAATCTTTTGGCGGTACAGCTCGGGCAGACCGTACACGGCGGACGAAAGCAGCTCGGGACTTGTGTGTTCGGCGGCGTACCAGCTCTCATACGTCTCCGCGTCTTTGAGGCGGTAGTCGGCGCTGAAATCTAGGACGCGGACGCTTTCCTTCAGCAGCGCAGGAACATATTCCATCGCGGCGCGGTGCGGGACGGCGAGTACAGCCGCGTCGACGCGCCCCTGCAGCGTCTCAACGGCGGTCTTTTCTAAAGTCAAATCGCAGTATCCGCGCAGATTTGGGGCAAAGCTGACGATGGACCGCCCCGCCTCGGTGCGCGAGGTGAGCGCTTCAAGTTCGATCCCGCCTGGATGCGCGGCGAGGAGGCGTATCAGCTCAATGCTGGTATAACTGGTCGCTCCGACGACAGCGATTTTCATGGGGGCGTTCCTCCTATCGTTGAAGTATGATACTTCATACGCTTAGATTGTCAATACGCCCTCCGACCTCATGCTTAAAGTGGGCGCGTCATGACGAAAGAGCCGCCCCCCCGCCCGTCCTCAATCGCCATGGTCAAGGTGCGGGTGATCTATGGCAATTTCATCCGTTTCTTTGATGGTAAAGAGCGCCGAAGCCGCGCCGGCAACGATAAAAACGCCGCCGACCGATGTCGCAAGCGGAAACGTTTCACCGACCGTCAGAAATGTCATCGTAGGCGTGAAGACCGCCTCCATCAGGACGATGAGAGACGCTCGGTGCGCCTTGATCCGCCTTGACGCCCAGGAGTAGATCGCATACGGCAGGCTAAATTGGAGAAATCCAAGCAGAATGAGCAGCCCAAATTGAGCGGGCGTGAACGCAAACGAGCCGAAAAAGAACACTGCCGGCGCCATCAACAGCGCGGAGCCGAGCGTGTTGAGCGCGACGACAGCGAACGGATCCGTATGCCGAAGCGCCCGCAGCGCGATGAGCAGCAAGCCAAAGAAGAGGCCGCTTAAAAGAGCGACAAACATCGCCGACCGGTGCGAGACCGGGTTCCCAAAAAAGAGAACCGCGACGCCCATCATCGCGGCGGTCATCGCTGCCGCTTCGGTCGTGCGCATGCGTTCCTTCAATAAAAATGGAGACAGGACAGCCACCCATACGGGAGCCGTGTATTGAAGAATGATTGCGTTTGCCGCGGTGGTCATCGTCATCGCGGCGACAAGGGTGGAGGTCATCGCCGTGAACATGAGAACGGACGCAGCTGTCCAAATCGGTTTCGCGCGGCGAAGCGACCGCCGGCGCCGCCAACCTATCGGCGCGAAGCATAAACCGCCCAAAAGCGAGCGGTAGAACGCAATGGCGATTGCGTCCAGACCGCCGCCTTGAGCGTCCAGGAGTTTGATGAGCGGCCCGTTCAGGCTCCAGAGCGCCGCCGTTAGAAGCAGGGCGGCATGGGCGGTTTTACTCTTCTTCTTTTGGATAGCCCGCCTCCAGCGCCAACAGAGAGTAGGCCGTCACAAGAATAGGATCGCCCTCAAACCATCGGTCCGCTTCGTTTGGAGGCCAGGACCCTTCCTCGGTCTGCATCTCCATGAGGTGTCCGGAAAGTTCGGCGTACCAGTTGATCGTTTCGCCGTCTGCGGTTTTGAGCAGCTTCTCGCCGTACGCGGCAAGAGCCTTGGACATCGTGTGGTAGCCGTAATACAGCCCCTGTTTCCCGATCGGATAATTTTCGTCCAGGCTCCAGTGTTCGCGTATCCATTCATATGCGGCTTGAACGCGGGCGTCTTCCCGGTCGACATCCGCATAGATGAAGCTGAGCAGCCCCGCGTAGGTCATCGTCGCGTAGGAGCGGGGGCGTCCAAGCTCGTCTTCACCCGCTTTGCTGACGCCGGGCGAATACACAAAGCCGCCGTCGTCGCCCGCCCATTCCTGGTCGTTCGTTTCACTGTTGTTCTGCAGCCTCGACAGGAACATGATGGCGTTGTCAAAGACCTCCGCATCTTCGGGCGTTCCGCTCGCTTTCAGCGCTTGAAGCGCGATGTTCAAGTTCGATAGATCGCGCACATCCGGATCGCTGCCGTATCCGATGCCGCCGTAGTTGGAGTCCTCGGGCGCCGCCCCTTCGCCTTCATCCGTTTGCGACCTGATGAGGTACTGCTGCGCTTTTTTTGCCGCTTCAGCGTACTTCGGACCGTCGGCCGCGGAGATCGCCATCAACGCAGTTGAGGTGTTGTAATTTGGGAGCGGAAGCTGCGAATTCGGGTCGTAGATAGAACCGTCTTCCCGCTGCAGTTTGATCATCCAGTCCAGCGCCGACTTAACTTCAGGGCTGTTTGCGTTGTATTTGCCCCCAGGATGGTTCAGGAATGCCGTCGCAACCAGCCCCGTAATGCCAGGGCCGTATTCGGAGCGCCATGCCCCGTTCTCGTCTCTCTGTTCAGCAAGCCACTCTAGGGCTTTGTCGATGGAGGCTTCAACCGCGTTCAGATCGGCCTCGGGGATCTCCGCTGTCGCTGCTGCCGCTGCCATGAAGAGAACAGCGGCGACAGCTGCGAACCGTTTAAGCATACTGATTCCTTTCCCCGCGGCCTCGTCCGGCGCAGGTTATTGGAGTTCGAAAACAATGGGAACGACAAGCGTAGCTTCGTCCCCCTTTTGCGCAATTGGAAACGGCGGAAACGGCGCCGCATTTTTGACGGACTGCAAAGCCGCGTTGTCGAGAGACGGATGCCCGGATGACACCGCGACTTCTCTTGAAACGAGCGTTCCGTCCCGTTTCAAAACGAACCGAATCTTCGTTTCCCCTTCAAGGTTGGCAGTCAGCGCGAAAGTGGGGTATTTCTGCTTCCCCAGAATCTTCTTTTGAACCTTGGCGTACCAGTCCTCGTCCACCTTGACCTCTCTTTCCTCTGGGGGTGTATTCCCCTCAACGAGGGTCGTGAGACCAGGCGTTTTTATATTTGTCTTCGGGGGCGGGGTGTCTATCGGTCGAGGGTTGTCGACTTTCGCCGGACCGATATTGACGGATCCGATATTGGGGTTCTTCGGAAGAGCGACGGTCGGCGGAATGTCCGGAATCCCAGAAGGACCCTGAATCAGATCCGAGGAGCCGGACGGAACCTGGATGTCTGTGCGAATCCCCGGCCGGTTTGTGTTCACATCCGGCGTTTTCAGGTTCACATCGCGAGTCTTCAACACGATGGGATCGCGCTCAATCTTGTCCCGCCGAACAACTGGACCCCGCTTCGTCGGAGGATCCACTTTGACTTTGATGTCGGTGTCTTCGTTGATCTCTTGAAGATGTTCGTCGACCACAATAGCCGTCAGCGCAGCCGCGATACCGACATGCACAACTATCGCAACAAGAAACGCCCGCGATGTCTGTTGTTTTCTCTTGGGAGTAAGCATCTCAACTCCTTCACATGCGAGTCTGGCAGATATACAGTTTTCGGACTCTATCATATAGTATAACGCATGTCATCATGTTTCGCTACACCTGACTGTTCAATAAATGGACAGCGCTGACCATTTTTTGAACAGCGACAGCGAAAATGCGCCGCTTTCAGCCGTCCAAAGCGATATGAAGCAAAAACAGCGCCAACACCAATCCGAGACTAAGGAGAGACGAGATGAACATTCTTGCCGTCAACGCAGGCAGCTCCTCTTTCAAATTCAAACTGTTCAACACGGCGAATGAAACCGTCTTGGCGCAAGGAGCCGTAGAGCGCATCGGCGGAAACTCCTCCGCATTTCAATACAGATCGGGCGAGATCAGCGCAGAGGGCGCATTGAAGGCGCCCGACCATCTGCCGGCGGTTCGGCATGCGATCGATTTCTTGAAAAAGGCGCGCTCCCTGCGCCTAGACGGCGTCGGGTTCAAAACGGTCTTCGCAAAGGGCTTTACCCGATCGGCGCTCATCGATGAGCATGTCGTTGCAGGTTTGGAGGCGTATATCCCTGTCATGCCGCTCCATAACCCCGCTTATCTCGCATGCATACGAACCTTTCAATCGCTGACGCCTGACATTCCGCTGGCGGCCGTTTTTGAGACGGCGTTCCATGAGACGGTTCCCCCGCATGCGCGCGAGTTGGGCTTGCCACGCGCTTGGGTGGAAAAGCATGGCTTGCGCCGATACGGGTTCCATGGGGCCTCGCACCGCTGGACGTCGGAACGCGCGCCGCAGCTGATGAAGGAGCATGGGCTGAAAATTGGGCGGGAGCCGCTTCGCCTCATCTCCTGCCATCTCGGCGGGAGCTCGTCTCTTTGCGCCGTCTTGGGCGGAAAGTCCATCGACGTGACGATGTCGTTCAGCGCCCAAAGCGGGGTGCTGCAAGGCTCCCGCTGCGGCGATCTCGACCCGTTCATTCCGATCTATCTCATGAGCGTTCACGGCATGAGCGTTGAGGAGCTTTCGCGCGAGCTCATGACGAACGCCGGTTTAGCGGGCGTATCCGGCATTCCCGGCGGCGATCTGCGCGATTTGCTTGACGCAGCCGGAAAAGGAGAGGACAATGCGGCGTTGGCGCTGGACGCATTCCATTACGGCGTAAAGAAAGCGGTCGGCGCATACGCCGCAGCGCTAGGCGGAGTGGACATCCTCGCGTTCACCGGCGGGATCGGCGAACGGAGCGCCGCAACCCGCCATGCTGTCTGCGCAGACATGGAGCGTTTAGGTTTAAAGTTGGACGCGGCGCGAAACGAAACGGTTCAAGGAGAGGGAATCCTCTCGTCAAACGACAGCGAAGCCGCGATCATGACGGTTTCAGCCAACGAAGAATACATTGTGGCGCGCGAAACGGCGCGGCTCATACAAGAGAAAGGCGACAGATGAGCAGAAAACATCGATGCATCATGATTGGAGCGGGAGGCATGGCGGGCGGATGGATACGGAGTTTCATGCCGCCGTTTTTTGACCGGATGGAGGTGGTCGCGCTGGCGGAGATACGCGAGAACGTCCTGAACGATCAGGGCGATTTTCTGGATCTGCCCGCGTCTAGGCGTTTCACCGATATGCATAAAGCGTTTGAATCGGTCGAAGCCGATTTTGCCGTTGTCGTGATACCCCCTGCCGTACACCGAGAAGCGGCCGTCGGAGCCGCCGAAGCGGGCCTCCATGTTTTAAGCGAAAAACCGATTGCGGACAGCTGGGAAGACTGCGAAGCGATCTACCGCGCGGTTCAAAAAGCGGGCGTGAAGATGCAGATCACGCAGAATTACCGCTACACTCCGCGCATCATGACCCTGAAACATGCGGTCGAATCGGGCGCGGTCGGCCGTCCAAATTACATCATGTCCCGTTTTTCCGCTGATTACAGACGCCGCGGCGCATGGGGCGCGTTCCGCCATGAGATCGCTCATACGCTGCTTGTCGAAGGCTCTGTCCACCACTTCGACCAGATACGCAATCTCGCCGGCGCCGACTGCGAAACGATCGCAGGCTGGGAATGGAACCCCGACCATGAAAGCTTCGACGGCGAATGCTGCGGAACCTATGTCATGCGGCTCAACAACGGCGTGTACGCCCATTACGAAGGCAACTGCATAGGCGGAGGAGAGCAGAACAGCTGGCATGCGGAGTATTACCGGGTTGAGGGCGACGAAGGCGCCGCGGTTGTGGACAGGGACGGCGTTGTGCGCGTCCTGAAACACACGCCTGGTCAGGGCGTCGCCGTTGAGGAGGCGGAGCGCGTTTCGCCGCAATGGGGCGGACATCATGCGATTGTGCATCAGTTCTTGGAATGGCTCGACGGAGGCGCCGTTCCCCCGTCCGCTCTTTCGGACAACATCAAGAGCGCGGCTCTGCTGTTCGGCGCGATTGAAGCGTCGCAAACGAATCAGACGGTCGATGTGCAGGCAAAGCTGGCAGCGCTGACAGGCTAATCGACTTTTGGAATGGGGCGTCCATGCGGGTCGACGCTCGGATTTCCAAGCGTGTCGGACAGCGCCTTCAGCGTCTCTTCGTCGATGTAATGCTCCAGCAGATGCGCGGCGCTGTGGAGATGATCGTCGGGAAGGCCGACCTCGTTGCTCAGCAGCGTTTCCCACAGGCGGTGGGCGCGCAGCAGTTGCGCAGCGCGCCCCATCCCCGCCTTCGTCAAGGCGAGCGTTCCCGCCCCGTCTTGAACAGCCCATCCTTTCCGCCGAAGCCGCCGAAAGACCCGCTTCGCGCCGCCCGCCGACACGCCGAGAAGCTCCGCCAGCGACGCCGAAGCGATCGAATCGCCCCCTTCTTCTTGAGAGCGGTAGAGCGTCCCAAGCGCGTTCTCTTCTGCGACGCGCCGCGCAAGCTGAACCCTCCGCGTCAACCGAGACAGCAGCCCATGCCGAGGCGACACAACAAGCGCCGCAAAAAAGAGACCCGCCCCGACAACCGCCATCGCGCCGGCGGTTGAGCAGTCGAGCCAGACGCTCAAATGCCAGCCGGCGAAGGCGCAGAACAGACCATGCCCCGCCGATATCCAAAGCATCGTCGGAAGCCTGTCCGTAAAAAGATACGCTGTCGCGCCGGGCGCAATCAGCATCGCAATGACAAGTATCGCGCCGACCGCCTCGAAGGAGCAGACAACCGTCAACGACAGAACCGTCATGAGGCCGTAATGAACAACTGCGGCGCTGACGCCCATCGATGTCGCCAGCTGCGGATCGAAGGAGGCGATGAGCAGCGGACGGTAAAACAGAACGACGCCCCCAATAACGACGAGCGCCGCGCACAGCAAAACCATCGTCGATTCAGGCCCCGCCGTCCATCCAAACCATTCGGCGCGCGCCTCAAACGGGACGAAAGCGATCTCGCCGTAGAGAACGCATTCCTGGTCAAGGTCCACCTTGTCCGCCATGAGCGAGATGAGAAGAACTCCGAACGCAAACAGCGCCGGGAAGACGACGCCCATCGAAGCGTCCGCCTTGATACGGCTGCTCTTATAGACCGCCTCGATGAGCGCGGCCGTCAAAACGCCGACGACAGCGGCGCCGAGAAACATCGGAAAGGAGGCGCGCGACTCTGAAAGCAGAAAGGCGCCTGCAATCCCCGGCAAAACCGCATGGCTGACAGCGTCTCCGATCATCGCCATGCCGCGCAGTATCAGGAAACATCCGACAATTCCGCAGGAAATTGCCGCCAGCGCGCCCGTCGCCACAACCCAGAAGGAAGCGTCGATATTTGCGGCGCCCGTCCACTGCTCAACGAAGACCCGTGTCCAGTCGAAGGGGGGTATCAGATCGTTCATTCGGCGCGCCCCTTTTTCAGCTCTTCTTCCAACCGCTGAACGATCTCAGCTCCCAGCACATGCTCAATCTCCTCCGAGTCCTCCTGCGCATGGTCGGGAGCGATTTCAGCTTCCCGGGTGAGGTACAGTTCCCACAGCTCCCTGTTGCGGCGGATTCGTTCCGCTCGGGCGCGCCCTTCTTCTGTGAGGCGCAGGTTTCCGCCCCCGCCTTGGGCGAAACCCTGTCGGACGAGCGCTGCGCCGACGCCCGGCTCAACGGCTCCCCCTCCCAGCAGCTCGCGCAGGGCGTCTTCCAGCGCCGTCCGCTTGCGGTTGGCGCGCCTGCGCATCATGCGCGTCAGAAGCCCATGCCGAGGCGAAAAACCGTACGCAAGCGCAAAAAGAAACGAAGCGCACAAAACCATCAGCGGTCCCGTCGGCAAACCGGGACCAAGAAAACTGATGAACGAACCCATCAACCCAGAAAAGGCGCCAATCGCAGCCGACATGAGAGTTAAATGCGGCAACCGATCCGTCAACAGATACGCGGTTGAAGCGGGAATGACGAGCATCGCGGAGACGAGAACGACGCCGGCGGCTTTGATCGAGACGACGACAGCGGCCGTCAGCATAAACATTAAAATCCAGTGGAACAGCCGAATCGGTATGCCGATGGAATGGGCGTAGATTTCGTCAAAACTGACGGCGGCAAACTGCTTGAAAAAAACCCATATGACCGCCAAGGAAAGAGCCGCGACAGACGCAAGCCAGACTAGGTCTCCGGCGTTCATGGCGGCGGCTTGTCCAAAGAGAAACTTGTCAAGACCGCTCTGATTTCCAAACGACGGCATCTTTTGAATGCGCGTCAACAGAACGATCCCTAAGCCGAAAAAGCCGGACAGGACAATGCCCATCGCCGCGTCCGGTTTGACGCGGGAATACCGGGTCGCAACGCTCATGCAGCCCGCCGCGGCGGCTCCGGCGGCCATCGCCCCAATAAAGATCGGTCCCGGCGCCTTCGCCCCGACCGCCAGAAAACCGACCGCCACGCCAGGCAGAACGGCATGCCCCAGAGTGTCGCCAATCAGCGACAGGCCGCGCAGGACGATAAAGGAGCCTAACGCGCCGCACAAAACGCCCAAAAGAAGCGACCCGCCCGCGCCCAGCCGGACGGACGGATCGGACATTTGCAGAAAGCGGTACGCCTGATCAACCCAGCCGGCGCCCCCAGCGTCCATGTCCGCAATGCGTTCGGCGCGGGCGAGAGCGGCAACCGTCCACAGCGCCGCTCCAACGGCGAGCCGTTTTGGTCTCAACGCTCCGCCTCCCAGACCGCGTCCGCGGCGTCGGAGAGTATCGTCAACCGTCCGCCGTATGTTTTTTGAAGCAGCGGCGGCGTGAACACCTCTTTAGCCGCCCCGTAAGCGACAACGCGCATGTTCAATAAAAGCAGATCGTCGCAGTTACGCCGCGCCGAGTCGAGATCATGGCTGACGACAAGAACCGTTTTGCCGCGCTCCCGAAGCTCGCTTAACAGCTCCAGGATCGCCTTCTCCGTCGCGGCGTCGACTCCCACAAACGGCTCATCCATGAGATAGACGTCTGTCTCCTGCGCCAATGCCCGCGCCAGAAAAACCCGCTGCTGCTGACCCCCCGACAGGTTCGAAATCTGCCGGCGGGCGAACGCCTCCATCCCAACCTTTTGAAGCGCCTCTTGAGCGGCTTGTCTGTCCGACGCCTTGAGACGCCCAAACCAGCCGAGGCGCCCATATCGACCCATGAGAACGACATCCAGCGCCGTGACGGGAAAGTCCCAATCGACCGATTCGCGCTGGGGGACATAGGCGACTCTTCGACGCGCCTCTTTGATCGGTTTGCCGAAAATTTTCACCCAACCGGAAGAGGCGGGCAGCAGCCCCATCGTTGTTTTTAAGAGCGTGCTTTTTCCCGCCCCGTTTGGACCGATCACCCCGACAAGGCGCCCCGGCGGAATGGCGACGTCCACATTCCAAAGAACGGGTCGCTTGCTGTAGCTGACCGTTAGGTTATGCGTTTCAATTGCTGGAATCATTCCGAATCGCGCTCCGTTTCGCGCGACAGGGCGTCCACGATCGTCCGCATGTTGTGACGCGCCATGCCGATGTAGGTTCCTTCGGGAGTTTCTTCGCCGCCCATGGCGTCTGAAAACAGCTCTCCGCCGATTTTAACGCCCGCGTCCTCGGCAACGCGCTCAATAGCGGCTCTTGGGACGCTGGACTCCACAAAGATCGCCGGCGCATTATGCTGTCGAATAAAATCAACCAGGTTGACAATGTCCGCCTGCCCAGGCTCAAGCGCAGTAGAAATGCCCTGCAAGCCGACCACTTGAAACCCGTACGCCCGTCCAAAATAACCGAAAGCGTCATGGCTTGTAACGAGAATGCGCCGGTCCTCGGGTATCAAGCGCGCCTGCTCCGCGCACCATTCGCCCAACGCCTCCAGCTCTTTTGCATACGCCTCGGCATTTTTGCGGTACTCATCCGCTCCGTCCGGATCTTTTTGGGTCAACGCCTTCTGAACGACGGGAACGCACTCCGCCCAGAGCGATACATCAAACCAAATATGCGGGTCGCGATGCCCTAGCTGCGGCAGCTCAATCAGCCGCGCATGGTCAACCGCTTCAGCGACCGCAACAACATGCCCCCCCTGCTTCTCTATTTGTTCAAACAGCTCGGACATTTTGCCTTCTAGAAAGAGTCCGTTGTAGAAGATCATATCCGCGCTGCGCAATGCGGCGGCGTCGCTAGGCGTCGCCTTGTAGAGGTGCGGATCAACGCCGGGACCCATGAGCGTTGTCGCGCGGACGCGGCTGCCGCCGATGTTTTTGACAAGGTCGCCGACCATGCCGGTCGTCGCGACAATGCGGAGCCGGCCGTCGTCGGGCGGACCCTGGGCGCCCGGCTTGTCTCCGCAGCCTGACAGGAAACTCCAACCGACCGCCGTAGAAATGATCAGCAATGCGAGGCGCGGCGTCATCAAATACCCTCTCCCGTTTATATTTAGCCTTAGCTAAATATAGCATGGGGAAGGCGGACGCGCAACATCGGCAACTGACGCGGGGAAATCCACAGCTCCGCAGAAACCGCGCGCTTTTGCATTCGGCAGGCTTACAGATTGAACGCTTTGCGCAGCCGCTCCGCCGACTTCGGCACCGCGGTATGCGCATCCTCCTTGCCTTCAAACTCAATGGAGATCCAGCCGTTGAAGCCTGCGCTCTGCAGTATCTGCGCGATGCGGCTGTAGTCCAAATCCAGCGAGTACCAGACGCCGCCTCCGTAGTAGGTCTTGGCGTGAACCAATACCGCCGACGGGGCGATCTGTTCCAGTTTCTCATACGGCTCTTCTAAGAAGTTTCCGCAGTCCATCGCCCCCTTCAACCACTCGGACGGCAGCGCCTTCAAGATGCGGTTGACGCCCTCCGGCTGCGAGGTCAACCCCCAATGGTTCTCCAGCGCCAGTATCACCCCATGCCGCTCCGCATGCGGCAGGCATTTTTCGATGCTCTCGATGCACCATTCAAAAGCGTCGTCCTCTGTGTATTCGTTCAGAGCCGGTTCAACGCCTCCAAGCGCCATCAGCTGTGTGAACGACTTGACCGTCCCCCATCGCCCCGAATTGAGGCGGATCGACGGGATGCCCATCTCATGCGCCAGCTCAATGCATCGGAGCGTGTGGTCGATATTCTTTTGGCGCGTTTCAGGAGAAGGCGAAACAAACCCTTGATGGATCGAGAGAGCGTAGAGGTCGAGTCCGTTCACAAAAGCGCGCCGTTTCAGCCGCTGCATATAGCCCGTCTCTTCCGATTCCATCTGCCGATGCAGTATCTCCACCCCATCCAGCCCGATGCGCGCCGCCTCGTCAATCACATGCTCAATGGGCGTTTTTTCTGGGGTAAAGTGCCAGTAAGAGTATGTCGCCGCGCCAAGTTTCATGGCGTCGTCCTTTCTAGAATTTCGTAGATGCCGTATTCTCCGAACCGTTTGATTTCGCGGAACCGCGACGGGTAATTCTCAATGAGCTGCGCGATATGCCCGTGTCCTGGGCTTGCGACCGCATGCGTCCCGCCGACCCGCTCAATGGACGCCCATTTCATGTCATGCCGCCCCTGTACCCACGGGACGGTGTAGGTCGGGCGTTCCGCTGTAATGATGCCGTACGGGGCGCGGTTTGCGATGAGTACCGCGTCTTCGGGCGCGTTCTCTTTAACCCAAACGAAAGCTGCCATGTAATCCCCCATCCCGCCTTGATAGTAAGGTACGGCGCGCTCCCGCTTCACAGCCGCGGAGAGGCTAGAGGCGTTTGAAAACAGAAAGCCGACCGCCGCAGCCGTCAAAAAAACCGCGATGGAGATGTTGCGAAACAGCGGACCTGCGAGCGTTTTAAAGCGCGAAGCCGTCCATTCTAAAAGAAACGCAAACGGCGTCAAGGCATAGAAAAAAATCATCGGGAGTATGGGAACCAGAAACCGCTCTCCCTGATGCGCCGGCCAGATCAGGAAAACGGCGGCGTACAAGGCGGCGTAATACTCCATAACGCCGCGCCGGCGGCGCAGCGACAGAACCCATCCAAGGCATGCCAGCCCCGCCAACAGATACGCCGACGCGCCGCTTCGCGCCTTTCTGCCAGTCAAAAGGGAGGCGGTCAGGTTGATGTAGTGAACGGCGTTGTGTTTCAAGCGCGCCATGAATTGGGAGCTGTTGATCGTTTCGGAGGTCGGGTCGGTCGCGCTGCCGACAATCAGCTCGCGTTCATAGGTGGCGGCTTCCCACAGCTCGGCGCCTTCGTCCGACTTGACAAGCGCGTTCCTTCCCATCCACACGCAGACGGCGAGAGCCATGACGCCGAGCACGACGCCCGCCCGTTTCAAACGCTCTTTGATTGGCTCTCCCTCTTCCGCGCCTTCTTCTGTTCCCCTTTTCGCGTCAATGAACAGGCTCAACGCAAACGCGGGGGCGAGCATCAACCCGACGATGCGTATCGAATAGCTGGCGGCGGCGAGAGCAACCGCCGTCCAGAACATGCGCCGGCTCGGTTCGGAACGGTACCGTTCCATCGCCAGCAGCGCGCCCAGCGAAGCGAACATATACGGCAAATCTGACAGGACGCGCGTCGCCTCAAAATACATGGCGTAACAGACGGCAGTCATAACAGCGGCCGCAAGCGCGAATCCGAAAGAGGCGCTTTTGCGTATGAGAGAAAACGCGGCCGCGATGGACCCGACGGCGCATGCCGCGATGAGCGCGCGCATGAGCAGATAATTTTTCCCGAAAAGAAACAAAATCGGCATCAACAGCAGCGGAAATCCCGGCGGGTATTTCACATGCGGATCGCCCAAATACGAGTAACCCTTCCCCTCGGCGAGCGACTGCGCAAGCGTGATATACGTCCCGCTGTCCCATGTCGGCTTCCAATACGGAACGACGAGAGGGGCGTACAGCGCGGCTGCCGCAATGAGAATCCAGAACGCCGGCATTTTATGTAAGCGTTTCATATCGTCCGCTCCTGCGCGTCCGTTCAGTATAGCCGCATTGCCGCCGTCGTTGAAGCGGGTCTTTCCCGCGGGAATCCAGAGGAGAGACGCCGAAACCGTTCGCGTTTAGAGTCCTCCAACCCAGCTCAAGCGCCCGCTCCATTTCCTGAAACTGAAGCATGCGCGCGACTCGTTTAAACAGCAGGCGCAGTCTCTGGAGAGCCGTTGTGGAGAACTTTATACGCATTGAGGACCTGACCCGCGCGGAGATGCTCCGCTTTTTTGAGCTTGCCCGCGATATGGAGATCATGCGCGAGATGGGTTCCGACCTGTGCAAAGGGCGCATTTTGGGCGCGATGTTTTATGAACCCAGCACGCGAACGCGCCTTTCGTTTGAGAGCGCCATGTTCAGATTAGGCGGCAATGTGCTGGGATTCGCCGACCCAAATTCTACCTCGTTTGCCAAAAAAGAGACGCTCGCCGACACGATTCATATGCTCTGCAACTACGCGGATGTGCTGGTCATCCGGCATTTTTGGGCGGGCGCGGCGCGGCTCGCGGCGCTGCATTCAACCGTACCGGTCATCAACGCGGGCGACAACGCAAATCAGCATCCGACGCAGACCTTGACCGACCTCTACACGCTCTGGAAGGCGCGGGAAAATCTGTCGGGAATGACGGTAGGGGTTTGCGGCGATCTTCGTTTTGGGCGGGCGGCGCATTCGCTGGTGTACGGCTTGGCGGCGTTTGACGTCAACATCGTTCTGATCGCCCCGGAAGGTCTTGAGCTTCCTGAAGAGGAAATGTGGCGTCTAGATCAGCAGTACGGCGCGAAGGTGTCTCGCGCGCGCCATCCTGGGCATGTGATTGAAGACCTGGATGCTCTGTATGTGAACCGCCTTCAAAAAGAACGGCTGCCGGACGATCTGGACGCCGAGGAGATACAGCGGATTGCGAGTCAATACCGCATTGACGCGGCGCTGATTGCGCGGGCGAAGCCGACCTGCTTGGCGCTGCATCCGCTTCCGCGCGTGGACGAGCTGGCGCGCGAGCTGGACGACGACCCGCGCGCTGTCTATTTTGAGCAGTCCTCAAACGGCGTGCCGGTGCGAATGGCGCTGCTGGCGCTGGCTCTCGGCAGGGCGCCGAGCAACCCGTTTGAACCCAAAAAGACGGAGGCGCAAACGCATGCCGCCCCTGTCTGCCGATCCAAAACATGCGTCTCGGCGCATGAGCCGGACGTCCCCGCGCTGACGGAGACGGTCGGCCTGGCGACGCTTCGGCGCGTCTGCCATTTCTGCGGCAGATTCGTCTAACCGCATGAAAAGAGAACTCTTGGAGCGCATTCTGACGCGCCTTCCGCGCAAGACGATCGCGGTTGTCGGCGACTTTTTTCTCGACAAGTACCTCATCATTGACCCGTCTTTGGACGAGCCGTCCATCGAAACAGGCTTAACAGCGCATCAGGTCGTCTCGAAGCGGCTCTCTCCCGGTGCCGCCGGCACCATCGCCGCCAACCTGAGCGCTCTCGGCGTTGGAACCGTCCTTGCTGTCGGAATCATCGGTCGGGACGGGGAAGGTTATGAACTGAAGCGCGGGCTGAACGGAATCAACGTCTCAACAGAATATCTTGTGGAAACGCCGAAGCGCATGACGCCGACCTACACAAAGCCGATGCGCCTTTCGGAAGACGGCTCGGAAACGGAGATGAACCGCCAGGACATCAAGAACCGCGCGCCGACGCCGCCCGAAGTGGAGGGGGAGCTCATTGAGCGGCTGCGGGGAGCCGTTGCGTCCGCCGACGCCGTTGTCGTTATGGACCAGGTCTCGGAGCCGAATTGCGGCGTTGTGACGGACAAGGCGCGCGCCGAGATCGCCGCGCTCGCCCGCGCCTATCCTGAAACGATCTTTATCGGCGACAGCCGCGAACGCATTGGACAATACCGCGGCATTTACATCAAGCCGAACCGGCATGAGGCAGTCCGCGCCGTCTATCCAGACTGGAGCGGCGGAGAGCCTTCGGCCGCGGCGGTCAAGGAGTGCGCAGAGACGCTCGCGCAGCGCACAGGCAAACCGCTCTTTGTGACGATGGGCGAAGAGGGCGTCTTGACGTACGACGGCATGCGCTTCCGCGTCAGCCCGGCGATGCGGTTGACGGGGGAGATCGATATTGTAGGGGCGGGCGACAGCGCGTCGTCGGCGATCGCGTCGGCGCTCTGCTGCGGCGCGTTGATGCATGAGGCGGCGGAGCTCGGCAACATCGCCGCGTCGATCGTCGTTCAGCAGATCGGAACAACAGGAACCGCCTCGCCGGCGCAGATACGAGAGCGCTGGGCTGAATTTGAAGCCGCCGATCTCCGCTAGATCGGCAATAACGAGCTGCTTCCATGTCCTGACATACCCGACTCAAGCGGCAACGCCAGAATTTTAACTTCTCTAAACTCATTTCTTGATTCCGACGCTGTACGCCGAGAAAAAATAACAGCACTTTAGGTCGTTTTTCTGTAATCGAATCGCGCCCTTTCGCCGTTTAAAAAGCAAGCGAGCGAAGGAGAAAACAATGGATACGCAGCGGAAAGAAACCTGGGAACGGTACGGAACGATGGCGCAGGCGGTGATGGCGGCGGCGTGCCGAGACGCGCTGCCAGGCTCGTCCGCGCCGGCGGAGATGCGGGAGGACGCGCGCGCGTTTTTGCATTCTGATGAGGCGCAGATATGGGCAAAGGGCGCCCGCCTAGACCTAAGGCGCATCCGCGAGCTGATGGCAGAAAAAGAGAGAGAAGCGAGAAAGGCGTACTCTGCGGACAAGGATTGAGCAGGCGCTGCGCGCAACAAGAAGCTTTTTGCGGTTAAATCAGCTGTGGACGCCGCACTACGCCGACCACGAAAAGCGGTACTCAACTGCGTCCCCCGACGCTTCCGATGTTAAGGTCATCATTAGAGACCTGGGCGTCGTCGGAAATGACGATTAGGCGTCTTCTCCAGGCAGTCTCTATATGACGATGATTTTGATTTTATAGAGCCGTTTTAGAATGCGGAGGCTGTCTGGGAGAACCTGGATTCCCGCTTTCGCGGGAATGACGATCTGCCCGATTTGAACAGGATTTTCGTACATCATCGCCTGTAGAGGCTGCCTGGAGAAGACGCCTGTTGCATAAACGGAGCGCTCAACTTAACCCTTGAGTAGGATAAATCTGGTTGTGAACGCGGACGCTGTCTGCTTGAATCTGGATTCCCGCTCCCCGTTTTAACGAGGACATGCTTCGCGGGAATGACGGCGGTTTTGGGCGCTGGGCGTTTCTTAAAAATCCCTAACGCCGACGATCCCGCTCCACAGGCTCCACATCCATAAGCCCCAGCTCAAACTTCGCTTCGTCCGACATCCGCTCCATTGTCCACGGCGGATCCCAGACCACATTCACCTGCGCCTCCGTCACGCCCGGAGCCGAGGCGACCTTGTCCTTCACCGCCAGCGGAAGCGACTGCGCGACGGGGCATGCGGGGCTTGTCAGGGTCATGTTCACCGTCGCCGCGCCCGCCTTGTCCACCTCAATTTCGTAGATGAGACCCATATCGTAGATGTTGACAGGTATCTCAGGGTCGTACACCGTCTTCAGCGCCGCAACGATCTCCTCTTCGATCTGATCGGCGCCGACAAGGTCGGTCAACTGCGCTTTTTTTGCCATGCTTGCCTCTTTCGTTTAACTGTCAACGAGAACTGGAACCCTGTGAATCACGTTGCCTAGATACCCTTTCGGGTTCCAGGGCTGCTTGAAAGGCTGCGCGGCTCCCTTGTCGTCGTAGGCGCGCGCCCAGATCTCATAGTAGCCGCGGATGGGAAACGACAGGTCCGCCTCCCAGTGGTACCAAGCGTATCTGTTGGCAGGCGGCGTCAGGCGCGCCTCCTGCCACTGCTGCCCAAAATCGGTCGAGACGGCGACCTTCGCGATCTCGTTCTCGCCCGCCCAGGCATGCCCTCTCGCCGAGAGCGACGCCCCGGGTTTTAGTTCAACATACTCCTGCGGGCGCGTGATGAGCGACTTCACCTTCCACGCCGTCGCGATAACCATATCCTCTACCGGCGGCGTTTCGCCGGGCGCCGTCGGATACGCGGGGACGCGGTAAGAATACCCGGTCATTTTACTGGAATCATGGACGATGTCGCGCGCCCAGATGCGTGTGAGCCACTTCTGCATGGCGCTGCCGATCCAACCTGGCACGATCAGGCGCGCAGGGAAACCATGCGCCGCCGGCAGCGGCTCTCCGTTCATCATCGTCGCAATGAGCGTGTGTTCGTCCAGCGCTTTTTCGATGGGGATACCGCGCGAGAACGGCTCGCTTCCGTCGTTCGGAATATCTTCGCCGTAGCAGCCGAGATAAACGGCGCTCGATTTCACGCCGGCGGCTTGAAGCAGATCGCGCAGGCGCGGTCCGCTCCATTCGCTGCATGCGACGGCGCCCCGCCGCCAAGGCGTTCCGCCCACCTTCGGCTCAAAGAGGCTGCGCCCGTTCCCGGCGCACTCCAACACCGCCTGCATCGTCGTCTGCGGAAACTGGTTCAGCTCTCTCATCGATAGCGAGAGCGGTTTCTTCACTTCCCCATCGATGGTCAGCTTCCAGCCTGCAAAGTCTTGGTTGACGGCGCGTTCAGGAATGCCGCTGTTATTTCGGACGAAGTGCCGCTCGGAGGGGGTGACATCGTCGTTCAGAAGGCTAGGGGCGAATTCGCCGTTGAACGGGAATTCGGTATGGACGGTCATGTCCGGCTTTGGCAGCCCCGCCAGCCGCGCGTCTTCAAGGACAATCGGTATCAGCTCCCGCCCCAAGACGCCGCGGTCGAACGATTCGCATCCTGCGCCGAAAGCTCCCATCCCGGCAAGAATCGCGCCTTTGCCAATCTTTGACAAAAAGCCTCTCCGCGATTCAGGTACTTTTTTGAGCCTCTCCGCCCAGCGCATCAGTTCCGACATCGTTCGATCTCGTCCAGTTCAGATCATTCCGTGGTGACGGTCGCCGTCTCTTGATTGAGGGCCGCTTTGAAAGTGTGCCATGCGAGCGTCGCGCATTTGACGCGCATCGGATAGGCGCGGACGCCCGCAAACACAGCAAGCTTGCCCAGCGACTCGATGGCGTCCATCGCGTCCTGCCCCGTCGTTACGAGCTCTTGAAAACCGGCGAACAGCTCTTCCGCCTCGTCAAGCGTTTTGCCTTCCAGCGCTTCAGTCATAAGCGACGCGGAGGCGGTCGAGATGGCGCATCCAACGCCTTCGAACCGAGCGCTGCGTATCGTGTCGCCTTCTAACGCGATATAAATCCGCACCTTGTCGCCGCAGAGCGGGTTGTGGCCGTCCGCTTCTCCGTCCGCGTCTTCTAGGACGCCGTAGTTGCGCGGGTTTCGGTTATGGTCAAGGATCGTCTGCTGGTACAGCTCGTTCAGTTCGGACATGCGCCTTCCTATCCAAAGATTTCGGCGACCTTGTTGAGGCTGCGCGCGAGAGCGTCGATATCTTCCGTCGTGTTGTAGAGGCCGATGGAGGCGCGCGCCGTCGCAGGGACGCCGAGACGCTCCATTGCCGGCTGCGCGCAGTGGTGGCCGGTGCGGATGGCGACTCCGTCGCTGTCCAGTATGGTGCCAATATCATGCGGATGCGCGCTGTCCATCACAAACGAAATGACGCTCGCTTTTTCCGCCGCCGTCCCGACGAGCTGAACCCGCCGGTTGAACGACAGCGTCTCATGGGCGTACTCCAAAAGCCGCTTCTCATGCGCGGCGATGCGCTCCACGCCAAGCGACATCACATAATCAAGCGCCGCCTCCAGCGCCGCCGCCCCGGCGATGTTCGGCGTCCCCGCTTCAAACTTATGCGGCGGGTCGTTGTAGGTTGTCTTTTCAAACGAGACGGAGAGGATCATCTCTCCCCCGCCCTCATACGGCTCCATCGACTCCAGATGCTCATGTTTGCCGTAAAGAATCCCAATGCCGGTCGGCCCGTAGAGCTTATGTCCTGAAAAGGCGTAGAAGTCGGCGTTCAGCTCTTGGACATCCACCCGCATATGCTGAACCGCCTGCGCCCCGTCCACCATGAAGACCGCGCCATGTTCATGCGCCATCCGCCCGATTTCGCGAACGGGGTTCACCGTCCCAAGCGCGTTCGAGACATGGACGACGGAGACGATCTGCGTTTTTTCATTGAGCAGCGCTTCATACTCTTCCATGATCAGCTCGCCGCGGTTGTTCATCGGTATGACGCGCAGGCGCGCTCCAGTCGCTTGGCATACAAGCTGCCATGGGACGATGTTGGAGTGATGCTCCATCGCGGAGACGACGATTTCGTCGCCCGGTTTGAGGCGAGGACGCGCGTATGCGTTCGCGGCAAGGTTGACCGCTTCGGTCGTTCCGCGCACGAAGACGCATTCGCTTGCGCGTTCGGCGTTCAGAAACTGGCGCGTTTTTTCCCGCGCCGATTCGTACGCCTCCGTCGCGCGCTGGGCGAGAAGATGCACCGCCCGGTGGATATTCGCGTTTGAGGACACATAATAGTTTTGAATCACGTCCAGAACCGCCTGCGGCTTTTGAGTTGTGGCCGCATTGTCAAGGTAAGCGAGCGGCTTTCCGCGCATAAGCTCTTGAAGCGCCGGAAAATCGCCGCGTATCTTTTCGATGTTGTAGATGGGCGGATTCGCGGGGGCGGCGCGCATCAGAACGCCTCCCGCGCCGCGGCGCCTTCAGGCAGCCAGGCAAACAATTCGTCTTGAAGCTTGGAACGCAGCGGTTCAGGCTTTATCTGGTCAATCACCTCGCTGGCGAAAGCGTAGATGAGCAGGCTGCGCGCCGCCGGCTCCCCGATGCAGCGCGACCGCAGATAAAACATCGCCTCTTCGTCCAGCTCCCCAACGGTCGCCCCGTGGCTGCATTTGACCTGATCAGCGTAGATTTCCAGCTGCGGCTTCGTGTTGACGCGCGCCCGCTTCGTCAACAGCAGATTCTCATTTTGCTGATACGAATCGGTGTCTTGGGCATCCTGCTTGACGAGTATGCGCCCATGAAAAACGGCGCGCGAGGCGTCGTCCAAAACGCCTTTATACACCTCGCGGCTGTTGCAGTTCTCGCGCGCGTGAACGAGCGTTGTGAAATGGTCGACATGCTGATTCCCGGTCGCCAGATAGAACGCATGGAGCGTCGCCGAGGCGCCGGGTCCGTCCAAGGTCGCTGTCAGGTTGTTGCGAAGAAGCCCCGCGCCGAGAGTGATGGTGTGCGTCGCAAAGGAGCTGTCCCGTTCTTGGCGCGAACGGGTTGAACCGATGTGGAACCCCCCCTCCGCTTCAGCCTGCAGTTTGTAATGGTCGACGACCGCGCCGCGCTGACACACAATCTCCGTCACAGGGTTGGTGAAATAAGGCGCGCCGTTCGATCCGCCGCAGGAAAGATGCGACTCGATGACGGTCAGCTGGCTGTTGCCGCCGGCGGCGATGAGCGTACGCGGGTGGCAAGCCGCAGGGCTGCCGTTGGATGGCGATGTGAGGTACACCAGATGCAGGGGCGTTTCGACCGCCTTTCCAGGGGCGGCGCGTACGACAACGCCTTCGCTTGCGATCGCCGCGTTCAGCGCGTCGAAGATGTCGCTTTCCGATTCGTCTGCCGATCCGAGCTCCGCGTCCTCGTTCAACGGAGCCGTTGAGATCCCGTCCGCCTCCTCCGCGTTCGACAGCTCCGGCGCGTAACGCCCGTTCACGAACACGGCGCGCGGAAAGCCGAGGTCCGCGAATTCAACCGCGTTCAGCTCATCCAGCGAAAGGCGCGCCTCTGGAGCGGGTTCAAACGGCGTTTGAAGAAAATTGCGCAGGTTGGTGAACCGCCACTCCTCCGTCTTCGTCGTCGGGAATTGCATGCCCCGAAAGGCGTCCAGCGCGCTTTTCCTGCGCACAGAGAGGCTTGAAGCGTTTTGAATGCCGTTCAAGAGGCGTTGCTTCAGATCATCCGCCATGGGCTTCATCCCGCTCTTTTAGCCAACGGTACCCTTTTTCTTCCAGCTCCTGCGCCAGATCCTTTCCGCCGGAGCGGACGATCTTGCCGTCGTTCAGCACATGAACAAAATCCGGCACAATGTAGTTCAAAAGCCGCTGGTAGTGGGTGATGACGATGAATCCTCGGCCGTCCCCGCGCAGACTGTTGACGCCGTCCGCAACCACCTTGAGCGCGTCAATGTCCAACCCCGAATCGGTCTCGTCCATGATCGCGAGGCGCGGGTCTAACATCGCCATCTGAAAAATCTCGTTCCGTTTCTTTTCGCCGCCGGAAAAGCCGTCGTTGACGGGGCGGTTCAGCAGAGCCGTATCGATGTTCAGCGCCTTCGACTTTTCCTTAACCATCTGCATGAACTCAAAAGCGTCAATCTCTTGATCGCCGTTGTATTTCCGCTTCGCATTGATGGCCGCTTTCAAAAAGTAGGTGTTGCTGACGCCGGGTATAGAGACAGGGTATTGGAACGCCAGAAAGACGCCCTCGCATGCGCGCTCCTCAGGCGCCATCTCCAACAGATCTTGGCCGAGGTACTGGACGCTTCCGTCGGTCGCCTCGTATTCCTCCTTGCCGGCTAACACATGCGCCAAGGTGCTTTTGCCGGATCCGTTCGGACCCATGATGGAATGGACCTCGCCGGCGTTCACCGTGAGCGACAAACCCTTCAGGATCGGCTCCCCGTCAACGCCCGCCCATAGGTCTTTGATTTCAAGCATCGCTGTATGTTTCTCCCGTCTAGTTTAGCCGACGCTGCCCTCAAGGCTGATTTCAAGCAGTTTGGTCGCTTCAACGGCGAACTCCATCGGGAGCTCCCGAAACACCTCCTTGCAAAACCCGTTCACAATGAGCGAGACGGCGTCCTCTTCCGAGATGCCCCGCTGCTGGCAGTAGAATATCTGGTCTTCGCCAATTTTCGAGGTGGTCGCTTCATGCTCAACCTGCGCCGTGTGGTTCCGGACGTCGATATAAGGGAAGGTGTGCGCGCCGCAGCGGTCGCCGAGGAGCATGGAATCGCACTGGGTGTAGTTTCGCGCGTTCTCGGCGCCGGGGTTGACGCGCACCTCGCCGCGGTAGACGTTCTGCCCCCGCCCCGCCGAGATGCCTTTGGAGATAATCGTGCTGCGCGTGTTCTTGCCGAGATGGATCATCTTCGTCCCGGTGTCCGCCTGCTGTTTCATCTTCGTGAGCGCGACCGAATAAAACTCGCCGATGGAGTTGTCGCCGCGCAGAATGACGCTCGGATATTTCCAGGTGATCGAAGAGCCTGTTTCGACCTGCGTCCATGAGATTTTGGCGTTCTCGCCGGCGCAGATGCCGCGCTTGGTGACAAAGTTGTAGATGCCGCCGCGCCCCTCTTCGTCGCCGGGGTACCAGTTCTGTACGGTCGAGTATTTGATCTCGGCGTCTTTCATCGCAATCAGTTCCACATTGGCGGCGTGGAGCTGGTTTTCGTCGCGCATCGGGGCGGTGCAGCCTTCCAGGTAACTGACATAGCTGCCCTCTTCGGCGATGATGAGCGTCCGCTCAAACTGCCCCGTATTGGCGGCGTTGATGCGGAAGTAGGTCGACAGCTCCATCGGACAGCGGACGCCTTTAGGCACGTAAACGAACGTCCCGTCCGTGAAGACGGCCGAATTGAGCGCGGCGAAGAAATGATCGCCGATCGGTATGACCGTCCCAAGATGCTTTTTGACAAGCTCCGGATGCTCCTGAACCGCCTCGCTGATGGGGCAGAAGATGACGCCGGCTTTTTCCAGCTCTTCTTTAAAGGTGGTCGCAACGGAGACGCTATCGAACACAGCGTCCACGGCGACGCCTGCGAGCATTTTCTGCTCTTCAAGCGGGATGCCGAGGCGTTCGTAGGTCCGCAGCAGTTCAGGGTCCACCTCGTCAAGGCTTTTTGGCCTGTCCTGCTGAGATTTTGGCGCCGAGTAGTAGATGATGTCCTGGTAGTCGATGGGCGAGTATTTCACAAACTGCCAGTTCGGCTCTTTCATCTCAAGCCACCGCCGATACGCTTTCAGGCGGAACTCAAGCAGCCATTCCGGCTCCTTCTTTTTTGCAGAGATGAACCGTATGATCTCCTCGTTCAACCCAGGCGGGGCTTCGTCCGCCTCAATGTCCGTGACGAACCCCCATCGATATTCTTGGTCGGCGATTTGCTGAAGTTCTTCGATTTCGGAGGAGGACATGAACAACCCTTTCTGATTGCAGTTGCGCGCTCTTGACGGATGCCGTTATCCGCCCTGCTTGATTCATAGTTTAACGCGCGGGGGGGAGTTTGTCAAATGCCGTTGACCAAGTTTCTTAGGCTGAACTGCAGCCGCCCGGCAGACCGCCGTTCTCGCGCACCATGCCCCCACTCAAGCGCCGACATCGCCGAAAGCTGTTGCGCAAACGACGCGCGCATGTTATGATGCAACGGAAGGAGCGCTTATGAAAACCGCGCATATATCGGTTCCGCTTGCGCTGTTGACAATGTTGGCCGGTTGTTTCATGTTCCGTTCATGGCCGGTAGACGAGGCAGCTGTTGAAGATTCCGCGTCCGCTGTTCAGAGCGTTGAGAGGCGTTTGAAAGGCGCTTATCTGCTTTCCGAGCGCCTTGGGGCTGAGCTTGACATGTCAAGATGGCCCCCTGAGCGAGTCGAAGCGCATGAAAAGGCGCGGACATCCTTAGAGGAATATGCGGCGGCGGAGCGGGAGCTGTTGACAGCCGAAACGGCTCTGCTGACCGTCCTCCAGGACGAATCGGTTTCGTTTGAAAAGAGAGACGCCGCTCTCGAAACGGCGCGTCAAGCCGAGATGAACGCGTACAACGCCCTCGGAAGCGCCGTCCAAGCGTTGTCGGAATGGACGCCTCCGCCTCTCCCGGCGGAACGGGAAACCGAGTCGGTCGGGCGCGCCGCCTATCTAGAGGCGTTCGACCGCCTGCGCGCCGCCGAGAGAGAGCTGGAACAAGGAAACGGCGCGGAAGAGGAGCTGCTCGCCGCCGTTCAGGAAGCGCGCGAAACGTTCTGGACGGTGAAGAATCGGGCGGGCGTTCTCGTTTGGGGATGGGAGCCGTCCGACACGTTCGAGCCTGCCGATTACGCCGGTTCGCCGCTGGAGCGCGCCGAACGGGAGATGGAACGCGCCCTGCGCGAAACGCAGAAATACGCCGTTTACACCTGGGAAAGTCCATATCGGGACCTGTCGCTGCGCCGGCGAGGCTGGTACTATCCAGAACGCAGATGGAACGCCGAGAGGATCGCCCAGCATAAGGCGGTCGCGCAGGCGGCTTTGCGCTGGAGCTTGGCGGCGCGCGACTGGCGCGATGCGCTCATCGCGGGAGCCTCCGACAAAGAGACGGCTGAGGCGGAAGAGCGAATGGACGGCCTGCGCGCCCAATGGGACGCGGCGAGGCAGTCGCCCAAGTTTTTAAAACCGCGGCTCGACTGGGAGAAGCGCGAGGAAATCCGCTGCGCAGACGAGGTCCTAAAAAACGCCTACAGATCGGTCGATGCGCATATGATCTCCACGAACATGTTTCTCTGGGACGCCGAAAAGATGGAGCAGTTGGATCAGCCGCCTAAGGAGAAACGGGCGGAGTTTCGCGCCGACATGGAGAAGCTGGCGTACTACCTGCACCATCTGTGCGCGGCGAAGGTTTGGCGCTCCACCTTGACCGACATCAACGCCAGCGACGACGCCAAGCGCGTCGCCCAAAGCGAGGCGAGCCTCTCTAGATTCATGGACGGCCCCTTCGAGGACAACTTCAGGGGGCATATGGAATTGTACGGCTTCAAGGACGACCGCGTCAACTGGGAGCAACCGATGGAGCCGCTCATGGCGCCAACTCAACCGAAGAAGGAAAACGCTCCCGCCTCGGCAGGTCGGTAGATTGAAAAGAGTCGCCTCGTCCACCCTCGCTATCCACATCTGGGATGTTCTCCCCGCGCCCGCGCGGGAAGAATGACGGTCAGCGGACCTAGGGAGCCTCTTCGGCAGGGGAAAGCGGGATCGACAAGATCTTTGAAACGCCCGCTTTCTCCATCGTGACGCCGTAGAGGATGTCCGCTTTCTCCATTGTCCGGTTGTTGTGCGTGATGACGATAAACTGCGTCGTCTTGGCGTAATCTTGAATCAGGTTGGTGAAACGCAGCACGTTCGCCTCGTCCAGCGCCGCGTCCACCTCGTCCAGCACGCAGAACGGCGACGGGCGCAGCTTGAAGACGGCAAACAGCAGCGCGATTGCCACCAGCGACCGCTCCCCGCCCGACAGCGCCGCGATGCTCTCCGGGCGCTTGCCCGGCGGCGACGCCATGATCTCCACCCCCGATTCCAGCGGATTCGCAGGGTCGGTCAGCCGCAGCTCCGTCTCCCCGCCGCCGAACAGCTGCGCAAACACCTCCTGATAGTTCCCGCGAATCTGCTCAAACGACTCCGCAAACCGCTCCTGAGACGCCGCGTCGATCTTGCGTATGGATGAGCGTATCGAATTGCGCGCCTTTGTCAGATCGTCCCGCTGATCTAGCAGCTGGTCAAGGCGCCCCCGGTGATCCTCATACTCTTCGGCGGCCATCTCGTTGACGCGCCCCATGCGTTCAATCTCGGCGGCAATGCGTTTCGCCTCTTCAGCCGCTTCGGCGTCGTTCTCCGGCGCCTCTTCGTTCGGCTGAAGGTCGTCCACCGGGACGCGGTATTTTTCTTGAATGCGCTCAGCAGTTTTGGCGGCTCTCTCCCGCAGGCGCACCATTTTCACATCATGGTCGTACCGCACTGTTTTGGCGCGCTCCAGTTCGCCTTCCAGACGGCGCATCGTCTTCTGCCGTTTCGCCCCTTCCGTTTCCAGTTCGGCGCGTTCCTCTTCGAGTTGATCCGCTTCCTGCGCATGCTCCATCCGCTTGCTTTCAAGGATAAGAAAGTTGCGCTGCGCCTTGTCGAGAGCCGCCTCCAGCTCCTCCATCGCCGCGTCATGGTCTTGGGCTGCGCGCTCGTTGTCGGCGATCTGCCGCCGGGCGTCCTCTTGGCGGTTTTTCAGCGCCTCCATCTCGCCTTCAAACCCGTCCAGTTTTCCCTGCCGCGAGGCGATGTCCACCTTCAGGGCGGAAACAGCCTCTTGAAGCTCGCTGCGGCTCTGCGAATCTGCAGCGCGCTGTTCCTTCAGGTTTGAGGCGCGCCGTTGGAGCGTCTTCAGCTCTTTCTCTTTATCCGCCAGCTCCGTCTCTTTCTCCTCTCGGCTTTGCGCGATCGATTCGGCGTCTTCTTCAAGGTTCTCGCGGGCGTCCTGTTCGATCTCCAGCTCATCCTCAAGGTCTTTTTGACGGGCGGCGGTCTGTTCAATCTCTTTTTCAAGCGACGCATTTTCGACGGCCGCGGACTGCAGCTTCTCTTGCCGATCGGCGCGCTCCTTTTTCATCTGCTCAAGGTCCGATTCTAATTTGACGCGCTGCCTTTCTTTTTCTTGTAAAGAGGCGCTCAACTGCCCTATCTTCGCCTTCAACGCTTCCAGCTCTCTCGGCCGCTGAAGCAGCCCCCCGCCAGAGCGCCGCTGCTCCCGTCCGCCGCTGATCGCTCCTCCGGAATAGACCAGCTCCCCCTCTAAGGTCGCCAGCCGAAAGCGCGTCCGCTCCCGCCGAGAAAGACGAATCGCGTCGTCCAGCGTCTCCATGACAATGACGCCGCCAAGCAGATTTTCAACCGCCGGCCAGTAACGCGCGTCCGTCCGAATTAAATCGGGCGCCCATCCGACAGCGCCTGGATAACGCAGCAGATGCGCGTCCTTTCGATACCGCGAATAAAGGATGTCCAGCGGGAGAAAGGTGGCGCGCCCGGCGCGGTGTTGACGCAGAAACTGAATGGCGCGTTTAGCGTCTTCAGCCGTCTCCATGATGATATTCTGCGCGGCGGAGCCTAAAGCGGCTTCGATGGCGCGCTCATGCATCTCTTCGCATGAAATCAGCTCAGCAACGACGCCGCAAACGCCTGGGAGCGTTTCAGGGCTTTCACGCCCGACTCTCGCGACAGCTGTAACGCCCTGATAGTAGCCCCGATATGAAGAAGCAAGGTTCTCTAAGGTGCGCGCTTCCGCAGCCGATTTAGCCAACTGCTCCTGAAAACCGCGCCGTTCCGACTCCGCCTTCCGCAGAGCCGATTCGGTTGCGCTTATCTGTTCCTCCAGCTCCGTCAATTTAACGGCGTTCACCGCTCCGTCGGCGGATAGGTTTTTGGAACGGTCTTGGAGCCTCTCCAGCGTGGAGCGCGCCTCTTTCAACGACGCCTCAATGCGGGCGATGCGCTCCTCTAGGCTTGTGTGCCGCGCCGCTGAATTTTCCGCCCTGCCGGAGATGGAACTCAACGAGTTTTCCAGAGCCATCCGCTCCCTGTCTATGTCCACGATTCGACGCTCCAGCTGGTCGATATCGAGAGTGGAGTCCGCAATCTGCTTGTCTAGCGCTTCCAGCGCGCGGGTTCTGCCCTTCAGGCGCCCCTTGTCGGTCTGCAGTTCGATTTCAGCTTGCTCGCGTCCGCGCTCTTTTTCGGCGATCTGTTCGCTGATCTGTTCCACCTGTTTGCGCAGCTTCTCAATGTCCGCGTCCGCCCCTTCTCGGTTGTTCATCAACCTCTGCCGGCGGTCTTTTTGAAAGCCGATGTCGCCTTCAACGCGCGCAATCTCCACCTCAATCTTCTGAACATGTCCGCGCGCCGTTTGCGCCTTGGACGCTAATTGATCGCGCCGGCGCGCCTCTTCCTCCTCAATGGAACCGAGCCGCTCAAGCTCGCGCGACGATGTTTTGATCGTCAAATCAGCCGTTTCATACGCTTCTTCTTCTTCGGTCAGGCGCGCTTGCGCCGCCAGCCAGCGCCGCCGCGCCAGCTCAATCTCAAGGATTCGCAAAATCTCCTTGCGCTCGCGCAGAGCCAGCGCGCTCTCCGCTTGACGGCGCAGAGCTTCGGTGCGGCTTTCCATCTCGACGATCATCGCGTTGATGCTCACCAGATTCTGATCGGCGCTCTCCAGCTTCTTCAACGCCTCTTTTTTCTGATACTTATATTTTGTGATGCCGGCGACCTCGTCAAAAAAGGAGCGCCGGTCTTCGGGGCGCGTCGTCAACAGACGGTCAATGTTGCCCTGCTCCATGAGCGAATAGGCGTTCCGCCCGACGCCTGTGTCCATAAACAGCTCATAGATGTCCTGCCGCTTGCAGACGACGCCGTTCAGCAGATAGGAGCTTTCGCCGCTCCGGCGCAACCGGCGGGTCACCGTCACCATCGGCGAGTCGATGGGCAGGCTTTTTTCTTCGTTGGAGAACAGGATGGAAACTTCGGCGGCGTTGGCAGGCTTTTGGTTGGATCCGCCGTTGAAAAGCGCGTCCTGCATCTTGGCGCAGCGGAGCGAGCGAGGGCTGCGTTCGCCCAGCGCCCAGCGGATCGCGTCTGAAATGTTGCTTTTGCCGCAGCCGTTCGGACCGACAATGACGTTGATTCCGCCGCCGGTTTCGATGGCCGCCGACTCAGCAAAGCTCTTGAAACCGCGCAATTTTACAGATTTCAAACGCATCTAAGCGCATCCTCAACCTTCACCGCGGCGCTCCGCGCCCGTTTTAATAAACGACAGCTCATTGCCTTCGGTTGCATAATCGACATTGACGAGGCATAACCCGCGCGCGGGCGCCGACGGACCTGCCGCCGATCTGCCGCGCGCCGCCAAAACGGCTCGCAAACGCTCCGCCGCTTCCGCCTTGCCGACGCTCTCGTCAGGCGCGATCCAGCGGAAGGTTCCGACCATTGCGCGAACCATGCCGCGCAGAAAGCCGTTCGCCTTGACGCGCGTCTTCACCAGACCGCCCTCGCGGAAGCAGACGCATTCATGGATTCGCCGCACAGTTGAGCGGATTGATCCGCCTGTTTTTTGAAACGACGCAAAATCGAACTCTCCGACCAGCTCGGCGCACATGGCGCTCCATACCGGCGCAGAGAGCCGCTTCCCCCAATTCCACACATACCGAGCCAGCAGCGCGGACGGTTCAGGGCGGTTCAAAATCGTGTACTCATAGGTTCGGCTCAAGGCGTCGAAGCGGGCGTGGAACGTATCGGGGACGATTTCAGCCGACCGAACCGAGATGTCGCTCGGCAAGGCTCCGTTCAGGGCGCGTTTGAGTCCCGCCGGCGGGATGCGAACGGGGGAGCGGAAGTTGGCGGTCTGTCCGCTGGCGTGGACGCCCGCGTCGGTTCGCCCCGCGCCGATGATCCTGACGTCGATCTTCATGACGCGCTCAACCGCCCGTTCAACAACCGTCTGAACGGCGAGAGCGTTCGTTTGCGCCTGCCAGCCGGCGTAATCGGTTCCGTCATATTCCAGCGTCAGCTTGTAGTTCGGCGTGTCGTTCCTCCGCTTCTGGGCGCGGCGCGCCGTTTTGAGAGGGGAGAGACTTCTTGTTAAAGAGAACGGTTGAGAAACAGCGCGCTTCGTCCAGAAAGCGGCGCGCCGATTTCATATGCCCCGCCTCTTTGAGGGCGTCCGCCAGTTTTTGACAGTAATCCGCCCGCTGCTTATTCGTCGCGCCGAGCTCAAAAATCGGCTCCAGCGCTTGTCTCGGCTTCATCTGCCTGCCGGCTTCTCCGCCCGCCTTTTCGACGAGCCTGTCGAAACGCAAGCGGCGCAGGCGCAGTCGTATCTCTTCGGCAAACTTGCGGAAGTGGGGGCGGCGCGCCTCTCGCATCAGGCTGCGTTCATACAGCAAGACCGCCTCGTCGCGCTGCCCGGCGTTTTCCAGCGCTTCAGCCATGAGAAACTCGCAGTCTGCCGCGTCCTCCTCGTTCAGATACAGACGCAGATTGAGCGCGCAAACGGACGCCTTGAGGCGCATCAGCAGTTTATCGAGCGTCTCCAGCGCCTCTTCGGGCTGCTCCGCCAGAAGGAGCGCGAAGAGGTCGTAACACAGGGTATGGGGCGTTTCAGGGCGGGGTTTCGTTTCGCGGTCGTAGTTGCGCCGTTTCGCTTCATCGGTCAAGGTTCGATACGCTTCTACGATCTCTTCAAACAGCGCATGGGCGCGCGGATTGCCGCGGTTTTTGTCTGGATGCCTCCGCTTCGCCAGCGTCCGGAAGGCGCCGCGTATCTCCTGCTCCGAGGCGTCTCTTGAAACGCCCAGCGCGGCGTAATGATCCTGTGTCGAGCTTTGTTTCAATCGGCAGCCCTCATTCGTCCGTTTCTCTATGTTAAAGTAAAATCGCCGCTTTGCCAACTGCCCGCTTCCGACCTCATGCCTAAAGTGGGACATTGCGAAAGAACCGCAATAACCAACGGAAAAGCCGCAGCGACGCATTCCCGCTCAAGCCATTTCCTTGTGGAAACAGGGAGAGAATCTAGAGTCCAACAGACGACGTCCGCGTTCGCATGCCGACCTGCCCAACAAAGCCTTAGGATCAGCAGACAAAGCCTTTCAAAATGCGGCTCGCAACGCTACACTTTCTCTTGAAGCAGATTCACAGCATAAGGAGACGATGCTCAATGAGCGTTTTTAAGGATTCGGATCAGTTTTATGCTTGCGTCGGCGGACTGCTCCAAAAAATAAAGCAAAACCCTGAACTTTATAAACTGGCCGCCGACGCCGACATGGTCGCGCGATTCCGATGCGTTGATCCGAACGCTGTCATCTCCATCGACACGCGCAAGGGCGTCAACGAAATACGCTTCGGCGAAGAAGGACCCGCCCCCGACATCGAACTGAGCATGCCCGCCGATCTGGCGCACCAATTCTGGATGGGCGAGCTGAACGTTCTGGCGGAAACGCTCGCCGGACGCATCGCCTACCGCGGACCGCTCAAAAAGATGATCGCGCTCATACCGCTCCTGAAACCCGCTATGAAACTTTACCCGCAGCATCTGCGAGACATCGGCTTTCTACAAGACGAATCGGAGAAGAGAACATGACGCGCCTGCTGTTTATGTGCGTCGCCAATTCCGCCCGAAGCCAGATGGCTGAAGCGATCGCCCGAAACGCCGCGCCCGAAGGCGTCCAGGTGTTCAGCGCCGGCAGCCGCCCCAGCCGAGTCAACCCGTACGCTGTCGAAGCTCTCAAAGAAATCGGCATCGACCCGTCCGACCAGTACTCTAAAGGCGTTGACGACATCCCCATCGACAAGATCGATATGGCGATCACGCTGTGCGTCGAAGAGGTATGCCCCGTCTTTCCGCGCCCCGTAAAACTTGCCGCCTGGCCGCTCCCCGACCCGGCGGGGAAAGGCGGAACCGACGACGATATTTTAAACGGCTTCCGCGCCGTCCGCGATGAAATACAGAAACGCATACAGGCTCTCTTTGCTGAATGGCCGCCTAAAGAGGACGCATAAGCCGAGATGAATCGCCGCGTCAAAAAATCGAAAGGATATCAATGAAACGCGCTCTCTTGTTTTTCGCGGTCGCCTTTGCCTCCTCCCTTTTGCCATATGACGCGGCTCGCGCATGGTGGGCGGGGGCGCATGTGGAAACGGTTAAAGCGGCGGCCCGCGCCCCGTCTGAACAGCTTCCAGCGTTTTTCCGAGAGGGAGAAGGGCTGATTGCGCATGCGTCCATCGACCCCGACATCATACGCGGACGCGACGCCCCCGCCTTAAGAGACGCCGAACGCCCCGAACATTTCATCGATTTGGAGCTGCTCAAAGGGCGCAAACTGCCCCCAACCCGCTACGCATACTACCGCCTCTGCCAAGAGCTAGGCATCAATCCCGCCATAACGGGAACGCTGCCGTACGCGATCATCGAATGGACGCAGCGGCTCGCCTTCGCTTTTGAAGAGCATCGCCGCTATCCCGACAACCAGTATATTCGGTTCAAGACGCTCTATATCGCGGGCATTCTGTCCCATTACGCTGCGGATTTGTGCAATCCGCTCCACTGCACCGTGCATTACGACGGAAGGGCGAACCCAGACGGATCGTCGCCTCATACGGGCATCCACGCGAAGGTGGACGGCCTGCCTGAAAAGCTGGAGCTGACCGCGGACGATTTCGCGCTGACGGAGCCTGTTGAGCCGTTTGAGGAGCTGTTTAAAGGCATCGTGGAAGAGATTCACGCCTCGCGCGAGCTGATCGATTTTGTCTACGACAATGAGGAGAAGCTGCCGCGCGAGTTTGCGGTGGAACGCATGCGCGCCGCCGCGCGTTTTACGGCGCGCCTCTATGAAACGGCATGGAGCTACCCGTTCAAAAACGGCCTCCCGTCATGGCTTGATCAATCCCGCAGCATAGATTCGCCGTTCAACATGGAAAAAGAGCCTGACGCGAAAAAGTGAGCGCGGCGGTCATTTGAGGGCGGCGTTGTCGATATGATCCTCAGGACGCTCTGCGAACCACTTCACATAAAACGGCATCCGCTCGTACGCTTTCACCGCTCTATAGCGCTTCGCCTGAAAGTCCGATTCCATCTTGGCAAACGTCATCTTATCGATGCGGATGCCGTCTAACCCTTCTTGCTCCGTGTCCATGGCTGTCAGGTACACATTGGCTTCAGCGGCGTCCAGCGTCGCTTCCCGCATCTCATTGTAAGGCGCGGCGCAGGTACACCAAATGATCGTCACGAAAAGAAGCGACGTCGTCGACCCTGCAATCGTGACGCTCACTTTGAAATTTTTAGTCTCGCTCATACCTCTCTCCTTTTTTAAATGCGGCGCCGTCGGAGAGCTCTTTAGATTATCGGTTAAAGAGCTCCCGACCGCGCAGCGCATGCCGACTTAAGACGCCGGCTCCGTTTTGCCGCCGCGCTCTTCGCCGCCTTCCTCTTCAATCTGCGGAAGCGCGGCGGATGTAACGGCGCCAATCGCCTGATGAAGCAGGCGCGCCTTCTCCTCCTCTATCGGATGCGGATGAACCGCCGAAATGGGCTGATGCGATCCTCCCGCGCCGGTGATGATCGTCACATTTTCAGCCGGGTAGAGCGACAAGGTCTGCGAGAACGGCTCGATAAACTTCTCAAAGTTTTCGATGATATAGGCGGAAAGGCTGTCGCGCCCGCCTTCCTGCAGGATCTGAACCGTCCGCTTCAATTCATCGATTTCTGCCTGAGCGCGTCCGCGTATTTCTGCCGCTTCCCCTTTCGCTTCCATCTCCATTCGGTCGCGTTCCGCCTCGGCGGGAATTAGAATCTCGGCGCGGTATTTTTCGCGCAACATCTCAATGCGCTGCCGTTCCGCCTCAATCTGCGCCCGTATCCCTGCAGCTTTCGCTTCGGCGTTCCGCTGCGCTTCTTGGACGCCGATGGCGCTGCGCTGCGTCTCCTGGGCGACCTCAACCCGCGTCTCCGCCAACAGGCTTTCTTTGGAGTTTTCCGCGTCGCGCACGGCCACCTCCGCCCGGCGCGTCTCCGCTTCCTCCTTCGCGGACGCGCGCGCCTGCGCCTGCGCCGCCCTCGACTGCGACTCCGCATTCGCCGACTGAATCCGCTTCAACAACGCGATATACAGCTCCGGCTCCTCAACGCCCTCAAGACGATGATCGTCCACATCGGCGATGTTCATCGCGGTGATCTCAATGCCGATACCCTCCAGGTCCGCTTTACAGACGCTGATCATGTTCTGAACAAGCTGATCCTTGTCCGTCATGACCTCTTCAGGCGTCATCGTGGCGATCGAGTCGCGCAGATGCCCCTCAATGATGCCGGTGGCGATTCGCGTCAACTCGTCCCAAGAGCTTGTCAAATTGAGAATGCGCCGGATGGCGTTGCGCTGACCGGCCACGGAAGAAGCCACCGCAAAGCTGACCGTCGCTTCGACCGTCAGCGGAACGATGCCGGCTGCAATCGCCGATTCAACGCGCACGCTCGTCGTGCGGGGGCGCATGTCCATGCGGAAGAACCGGTGTATCAACGGGAAGACGAACACGCGCCCCCCGCGTATGGATGAAAAATCTTTGCCCTTGCCGGCGACGATCGCTAACTCGTCCGCCCCGACCAGCTTCATTTTGGTGACCAACTGAAAAAGAAGCGAAATGACGATCAGTACGCCGAAGATGATGCCAAAAGCGGTCATGACCTGTCCTCCCGATGATCCGACTCGGTTTGCGCGAGCAGCTCCTTGACGCTGATGCCAAACCCTTCTTCAAATGTCTGCAGGAAATCGACAAACGCCTCTGGACCGCGGTTCACGACGCCGTTCACCCCGCGCTCGCTGTCCATCACAACGATATTGTTGATCTTCTGATCTCTGGCATGGGTCTCATACGCCTTGAAAAGCGTCGGCAAACGCTGCTGAACAAACAGGGCGATTCGACCCGCCGCGCCCGCTTCCGCCAACAGCTGCGATTTCTGATCCAGCAGATCGTTATGCGTCGATTCCACAATCTGCACAGCCAACTGTTGACCTTGAGAAAGGATCTCTGCCGCCTCCCGTTTCGAGTCCGCTTCTAAGGTGATGTCCGACTCGTTCTTCAGCTTCTGCAGCTCCACCGCCGCTTCCTGGACAGCGCGGTCAGCCTCGCTCTGCGAGCGCTCAATGGCGCTGTCCGCTTCCAGCTTCGCCTTTTCAACCTTCCCTGAGCATTCGCGCCGAAGCACCTCCAGCTCCTGCTGCGCAGCGATGATCTCCTCCGTCGCAGTGTTCTCTGCGACCGTCTCGCGCCGCTTCGCGTCCGATTCCGCCCGCTCCGCCTGCGCCTTCAACCGCGCCTCTTCAATCTCCACCTCCTGCCGCTTGCGCGACAAGGTCTTGTTGGCGAGGTTGGCGATGTAATTGGATGTGTCCCAAATCTTTTGAAGCGATACCGACACAACGCGCATCCCAAACGTGCTAAGGTCCTGGTTGCTGTCGCGCAAAAGTTCCGCTCTGAACTGCGCCCGCTCCCCTTCCGCGCCGTCCGCATCGACCCGCGTCAGTTCCTCGCCGATCCGGTCGTCCTCGTCAACACTCTCCAGCATTCCGATCGCCTGAAGCGGCGTCGTCTTGTTGAGAGCACCGCGGAAGTTCCCGACCATCGTCTGCTGGATCTGGTCTCTCACCTCCGCGCGCGTCTTGCCCATCAACCGCTCCACAGCGGAATAGAGCAGCGCGTCATCCTCATGATCGACGCAGACGCAGGCGGTCGCGTCCGCGCCGACGGTGATTCCGTTGGCGGAGTTGACCCCCTCCACTTGCACATCGATCGGTATTGTGCCGAGGTCCAGCCCCTGCGCGCTTTGAAAAAACGGCACCACAAATGTCCATCCGCCGCGCTGAAGACGAAAACCGTATTCCCGTCCATGCTGCTTCGTTTTAACGCCTGTCACCACCAGCACCTGATTCGGCGGACAGACGCGAATGAGAGCCTTCAACATGACAATCATAAAGAAAAAGGCAATGACAGCGAAAAAGCCGCCAAAGCTCGAAGTGAGCTGACTTGAGATGAACTCAGTTATTCCCATCGGGTTCCTCCTTAAGTGTGTTGTCGGAGCGATTCTCAAGCGCGTCGTAACGGCGGACATACACGCAGTCGTCCGTCACGCGCGCCACGCTCACGATGTCATCGAGACCGAAACTTTCCTCCGAATTCTCCGAGACAGCGTACCGTTCCGCTACCAGCTGACCGACGCGCACGCGCACCTTGCCCATGCCGCCGCCTGCCGGTATCGGCACAATCACCGTCGCCCTTTCAAAAAGCAGTTCCTCCTCCTGCAGGCTCGAATCCAGGTCTGTACGCTGGAATCGAAAGAAGAGACGCGCCAAAAACGCCGACGCCGCCCCCGCTCCCAATGCCCAGAGAAGCGAAACCAGCGGTGGCGAGCCGAACGCCATCGCCGCCAGACCAAACGGCCCAAAGCCGACGCAGAAATAGATGAAGATGCGCATGAAACGCAGTACCGACAAGACGGCAGAGCCGCCGCCCCCCGATTCGCCTCCGCCGTCTCCGTCTCCATCCCCGGCGTCTCCTGCGTCTCCGCCGTCCATGCCGTTCCCGTCGTCGCCCAATAGCCCCAGCATGTCGATGACGATGACGCCGACGCCCAAAATCGCGGCGAACCAGTATAATCCGATCAACATGGCATTGCCCCCGCTACAGATGTCAACGTTGTTAGTTTACAACAACGCCCCGCAGAACGCATCCATTTTTTAACCTTGCCGCGTTTCCAAAAGACGCGACAACCGCGCCACAATTTCGGGACGTTCCGCCCACAAGTTTTCGCTTTCTTGAGGATCGTTTTCGATATGGTAAAGTTGACCGGGCGCTCCCTCCTGCGGGCCGCCGCCGCTCGGAGGAGGCCATCCGCCCGATCCTTCCGTCCCGACGATCAATTTCCATTCGCCTTTTCGTATCGAAAAGACGCCGTTTGAGGAGTGATGGATCAGATCGGAGCGTATCGGAGGGGCGTCGTCGCCGTGAAGCAGCGCCGGCAACAGGCTCTCGCTATCCTCGGCGGCGCCGTCCGGCAGCGGCTGATCAACGATCTCCGCGCAGGCGGAGATAAAGTCGGTGAGGCACACCAGATGCCCGCACGAGCTCCCCGCCTCGATTCGCCCAGGCCAGCGCGCGATGAACGGCTCGCGGTGTCCGCCTTCCCAGATATGCGCCTTATACCCGCGCCAGTCGCCGCATGATTTATGCCCGTAGGTGTTGTAGCCTGCCATTCCCTGCCGTCCGCGGATGCGGTCGCCGGGGAGGGCGCCATTGTCGCTGGAGGCGATCACGAGCGTGTTTTCCGCCTGCCCCGTCTCTTCCAGCGCCGTCATGACGCGCCCGACCATCCAGTCGACGAGCCAGACAAGGTCGCCGCGCGGACCGGCGTCGCTCTTCCCGCGGGCAAACGGCGGCACAACGCCCTCGACGCACGGCTCATGAGGCGCGCTGGGCGCAAGATACAGGAAAAACGGCTGATCAGATTCGGCGCGCTCATGGATGTATTCAGCCGCCTTGTCCGCGAAGGCGGGGTCCGCCTTGTAATGCTCCCATCCGGGCGCGGTCATCCCTTTTCTGCTGGTGAAGGCAGGCTCCGCGTCATAAAAATCCGGCTCCACAACAAAACGCTCATTCTCGATGAACCCGTACGGCGGCTGACATGTCGGGCAGCCTGAGCAGCCGAAAAAGTAGTCGAAACCGATCTCGTTCGGACCGCCGAAAAGCGGCTTGGAGAAGTCCACCTTCTCCTCAAAATCGCGCGTCGCGTTTCCCCATGGAAGGGGCCTGTCAAAGTTCAGCTCGCAGCCCTCTTTCGGAGTGTAACCCAGCCCAAGATGCCACTTGCCGACGCAGGCGGTGTGATAGCCGGCGTTTTGCAGCAGCTTTCCGACCGTCATCCTGTCCGTCTCGATGAGCGGCGGCTCGTAGCCGTACAGCACCCCCTTTTTCAGGCTCGTCCGCCAGCAGTAACGCCCTGTCAGGAGGCCGTAGCGCGTCGGCGTGCAGACGGCGGAAGGGGAGTGCGCGTCGGTGAAGATCATCCCTTCTTCCGCCAGTTTGTCCATGTTGGGCGTCGGTATCTTGCTCTCAGGGTTGTAGCAGCCGACGTCGCCGTAACCCATGTCGTCAGCCAGTATGAAAACGATGTTGGGATGCGGGGCTTGGCTCATGCGGTCTCCTTATGAGGTCGGGCAGTCAGTATCTCTGGGCGCCAGCGCGCATTAGTACTAAGCTGAAACGCCCCGTTCCGCAAGCTTGGTTGCCGGCAAACCGCCATTCCCGCGCAAATGGGAATCCAGAGTCCAGCGGCCGACGTCCGCATTTCGCATTTTGTTTTTAAAAAAGGCGGCTCAACGCGCGCCTTTCAACGCGGGAAGCAACGGCGCCTGCAGCGCGGCGGACGACGCGGCCGCCCCCGTCAACGCGCCGACAGCAAACACAACCGCCAATGTGATCAGCAGCGGAAGAAGAGACGAAGCGCGTATCTGATGCGCGGACGCCGCAAGAGCCGGTCCTGCGCCGAGAGCCATGCCTGCAAGCAGAATGAAAGCGTTCTCCATCGACGCAGCCCAGATCAGCTGACTCCGCCGATAGCCGACCGCAAGCAACAGCGCCAGCTCCCGCCGCCGCTCCAGAGCGTTCCGCAGCTGCGTCACCGCCAGCCCGACGACGCCCAGCAGCAGTCCGAGGCTTCCGAGCGTCTGAAACGCCGACAGATAGGTTTCCTCTATCGTGTGGAAACGCTTCAGCAGCGTCTCGGTTGAGACGGCGTCAAAACCGTATCGGCGCAGCGCGCGCTCCATCTCCTCCGCCGTCTTAGAGATGTCTTCGTCGGGCGATTCGATGAGAAAACGGGTGAATCCGCCTCGGCTTGGAAAGTGGCGCAGCAGCGTCTCTTCAGAAACAATCAGATCGCTTTGAAAAACGCTCGTTTTCAATAAGCCGACAAGGCGCAAGCTCAGCAGTTCGCCCCGCTCATTCTCGACGGTCAATGCGTCTCCCAAGTTCAGGTGGAGGATCCAGCGGGCGGAATGCTCATCGGCAATTGCCGGCAGATGGTAGATAAATTGGGGTGAAGGCTCATCGGGAACTGCCGGCAGATCGCCCAACTCAATCGGCTTCTTCAACAGCCTCCACGGGTTCTTTTCCCCTTCTTCCGCAATCGATTCCACGAACTGAAAGCGGTTTTGTTCAATGAATTCGTCGGACGCCCCCAGCAGCCGCGGCGTCTGCGGTCTATAGAGATTCAAGCAGCTTGCGTCCTCGCCTGCCGTTGAACGCAGCGAAAGAACGCGGACGCCGGCGTCCAGGTCAGCCCCGGCATCGATCCGCGCGTCAGGGTCGTTCAAGTTGATGTAGAGCGGAGCATCGGAGCTTGCCATGAGATCGTATCCGCCTGTAGAGGCGTCGTCGATCTCAACAGGGCGTCGATTTGCGCCGACGGCGACCAGAATAAAACAGGCGCAGGCGACCAGCGCAGCCGAAGCGGCGCTGCGCGACGGATTGCGCTTTGCGTCCGACGCCCCCATTCTTCCCGACGATCTCCTAGAGCGGCGCAGCCATGCCCGAAAGAGACCCATTCCGCCGCCCAAAAGCAGACAGCCCGATCCAAAAAAGAGCGCGGGAGACTCGGAGAAAAACCACAATAGGCAGCCGAATCCGACCATGACCCAAGAAAGATACGGACGCCCCGCGCCGACCTGCTCAAGACCTTGCGCAGCTGCGCCGGCGGTCAACTGGCGCGGGGAGACGCGCTTCAGTTGGCGCGTCGCCCAGAAAACCGCCGCCAACGCCGCGCATGTCGACAAGAGCCAGCCCAGCGCGGCGCTTTCCCAGCTCCAATGGACCGACAGCGGCGTCTCGCCTACTGCCGGACGCCAGCGCGTTTGAAGAGCCGTCAAAATCAGATGCGAGTACGCATACGCTCCCGCCGCGCCGACCGCCGACCCGACGCCGCTCAACGCCAGCCCCTCCGCCAAAAAGCGGCGGCGAACCGCCCAGGGCGTAAAACCGAGAGCCAGCAGCAGACCGACCTCGCCGGACCGCTCCTCCACGCCGAGACGGAACAGCAGACCGACCAGCAGCGCCGCCGATCCGATCAAAAACATGCTGAAGCCGGCGAAAAGTCCCGCAAAGTCGGTTGAGCCGGTGGACGCTTTCAGCGCGTTTTCGCGCGCGTCTATCAACGGAACCCTCGCGGCGGCTGTCAGCGCAGAGCGGACGCGCTCCCCGTCCGACCTGTCCCCCATGACCCATATGGAGGTCGCCTCGCCGCCTCCCGCCGAAGAGGCGCGGCTCCACATCCGCCTCGCCGCCTCCATCGAAAAAAACGCTTTCGGCGCGGCTCGGTAGTCGTCCCAGTATGTTTCGTCTTTAGGGCGTATTAGATTCCGATCAAACGGGAAGGTCTCCTCCCAGTCGCTCAAATTGTCCGAATCGCCGAGGCCGGGGATTTCAGGCGTCAACAATGGATGAACGGCTGCGCCGCTCATTTGTACAACTCCGCGCACGGCGAATTCAGCCTCATGCTCAACGAACGCCCCGCGCTCCAACGTAAAATACGCCATGCGCAGCGCGTCTCCGACATCCGCCCCCAGATCCTCTGCCAGCCAAGCGTTGATATAAACCCCTTCGGCGTCCAACGGCGGAGCGGGCGACCCGTCCGTCAAAACGAGCCGCGGAAACGGAGCCGCCGACCTCGACAACGCCGCGACCGTCGAGTACGGCGCCATGCGCCCGTTCGCTTCAAGCCGATTGGCGACATAGGTCATGTTGATCTGCGCCGGCAGATTGAGCCTCCGCGCCACTGCCAACAGATCCTCTGTCTGCTCTGTATTCAGCGTGAAGTTTGGGCTTTCATACGACCATATATCACCTTTGTTTTCGTTAAGGGGAAACGGGGCGGTTCGAACGGCCAGCCCCCGATCGCTCAAATCGGCATGGGCGCGAAACGCCTTTTGAAACGCGGCTTTATCCTCTCCAAGGGCGACCGCCGCTAGGTTGGCCCGTTCAGGAATGCCAAGGGCGCGCTGAAGACGATCCAGACGCAAAAAAACATTGAACGGCGCCGACCCGCTCGGACGAAGGCTAAAACGCCCAACCCCCCGCGCCGGCATGATATGAGCAACCCGTATTCGCATCGCCTCGGTGTCGCTGTCGGCGCCGCGCGAGCCGAGTATGTTTTCAGGATGCGCCCCGCTTCTGGACGCGGCGTAAAGGACCGCCTCGCTCCCAACCTTGAGATTCAGCTCCTTCGCCAGAGGCTCGTTCAACGCGGCAGGCGGAGGTACGCTCTCTTCGTTCAGCGCCTCAAGAATCTCATCCGTATCTTCATACAGCTCCAAGAACCGCTCATCAACGCCCGCGATCTGAACCCCCGACGCGCGCGCCCCTCCTGACGACGAAGCCGAGCCGCCTGACAACAGCGCGGGGCGCGCCCCGATCTTCTGCGCCAACTCCTCCCGAAAAAAATGCTCCGACAGATGAACGCTCTCAATGCGTCCAAGACCCTCAAGAGCCGTCTCGCGCAGACTCCCCCGCGCCGAATCTCCGATCACAATCGCCCCAATGACGACTGACGCCGCGACCGCGCTCGCAGCGAGAACGGCGAGATGCGTCCGCCAGTAGTAGATCAGACCTCGACGCACATGCCCCCCTCCAGACGAACGCGCCGATCGCACCGCGCCGCCAATCCAGGATCATGCGTCACAATCGCCAATGAAGCGCCTTCAGCCGCCTGCAGCTCAAACAGGGCGTCGGCGGCTTTCTGTGCGGACGCCTCGTCCAGATTTCCCGTCGGCTCGTCGCACAGCAGCAGCTTCGGGCGATTGATCATCGCCCTGACCGCCGCAAAACGCTGCCGCTCCCCGCCGGAGAGCTCGGCGGGGCGGTTCATCTGCCGGTCAAGAAGCCCGACGCGCTTCATCAGCTCTTCGGCGCGTTTGCGCGCTTCGGCGCGGTCTGTCTTCATCGGTATCGTCGGCAACAGCGCATTTTCTAGCCCCGAATACTGCGGCAGCAGGCAATGGTCTTGAAACACAAAGCCGACATCGCGGTTTCGGAAACGCGCCAGCTCCCGTTCATTCAGCCGAAACGGATCCTCCCCGTCGATCTTCACCCGCCCCGAATCGGGTCTGTCCAGCGTTCCAATGATATGCAGCAGCGTCGACTTTCCGCAGCCGGAGGATCCCATCACCGCAAGGGATTCGCCGGCGTTCAGCGACAGCGACGCTCCCCGAAGCGCATGAACGGCATTCGCTCCGCTGCCGAAGGTTTTATGAATGTTAAGAACCTCAAGGCGCGGCGTCGTCATGAAGGTAAGGTCCAATCAGCTCTTTAAAAAAGTCTGGCAGTTCGATAGACCGCATCGGCTCGTCGGGGTTGATGAGGCAGCAGGCGCACACAATAGAGCCGGCGGCCGTCTCCTCCTCGCCGCGCGTGAAGCGGAACCCGTATTTCACCGATTTTGTCCCGATGCGGAGAACGCGCACCTGTATTTCGATCTTGTCTTTATAGAAAAGCGGCCGTTTGTAATCGCACGAAGCGGAAACGCGCGGCAGCCCGATCCGATTTCCCCCATGCTCGAACATCACATCGGTTCCAAGCGAATGGAGAAATTGATGCTCCGCCGTCTCCATAAACGCCATATACCGCGCAAAATGGACGATGCCGGCGGCGTCCGTATCGGAGAATTCAATTACGCGCCCAGTTCGGAAAACTTTACTCACCGCGACGCCTCAGGAGCCAGGTCGATACAGCGTCACAAGACATCCCCCAGCCGCCGCCAGCAGTATTCCGACGTAGAACGGCCATTGGACGTTCCCCCAGCCGCCTTCAGGAGGATGCGCAATCGCCGCCGCAAATGCGTTCACAATCGGCGCGCCGGCAAACACGATCGACATGACGACTGCGGGGGTTCCTTTCGCGCCGAACGATAACAGGATGCCGAACGCGCCGAACGCGCCAGCTAACCCAGCCATGGTCGACCAGAACGCGCCCTTGGCGGGAAACGACCATGACGCCTCGCCCGCCAGGAGCATCAGCGCCGATCCGATCACTGCCGCCAGCAGATATGCGATGCCGACAAACAGAAACGCTTTATACCGACCCATGTCTGGATCTTTCATGCCGATCTGGCCCGTATGCAAAAAGACGCCGTAAAGACCGAAGAACAGAGCGGTCATGAGCGCAAAAAGCAGCCATGTCATGCGCTTAGGTTCTCCTTTGGGATGTTCATGTTTCATATGCATTCCTCACCGGGTCTATGATGGCAGATTCGGCTAAAGAAATCAAGCGCGCTAGCCTGACGGCAGTACGCTTATACGGAGATTTTTATTTTTTGATCCTATCCAGATTCGCATACCGACATGCCCCAACCTCCCAGCTTATGGCGTCTTGCCTCGACATATTTTGAGGATTGTCGGCTGATACGCTAAGATTAAATGCGATGATTGATTTTGATGAGGCGCGATGCTGGAATACCCGTTCGATTTAAACAAGGAAAAAGCCGCGATACTGGCGGAAGGTTCGTTCGGCGCTCTAGAGTCGAAATTTGCGGCGGCGATGCTTCGCTACCGTTCCGACCGCGTCGTCTGCGTCATCGACTCGATGAACGCCGGGCGCACGGCGCAGGAGGCGATCGGGGTTGGCGGAAGCGCGCCTGTCGTCGCGAACCTAGAGGAAGCGTTACAGTTCCGCCCGACGCTGCTTGCGATCGGGATCGCGCCGCCTGGGGGAAGTCTGCCGGAGAGCTGGCGCTCCGTTGTCTTGTCGGCGCTGCGTCATGGGCTTCATGCGATGAGCGGGCTGCATCAGCTCTTAGCCTTGGACCCTGAATTCGCCGAGGCGGCGAAAAAATCGGGCGCGCGGATATGGGACCTGCGCCGTCCGCCGGAGAATCTGCCGGTTGGAAGAGGGCGCGCCCTGCGGCTCAACGCGAAGCGCGTTCTGACCGTCGGCTCCGACTGCCGAGTCGGAAAGATGGTCGCCGCCCTAGAGATGAACAGCGCCGCCGCCCAGCGCGAATGGAAACCAGCCTTCTGCGCAACGGGGCAGATCGGAATCATGTTGAGCGGCGCCGGCATCGCCGTGGACGCGGTCGTCGCCGACTTTATCTCCGGCGCGGCGGAGCAGATCCTGCTTGAGCGGTTTGAGGCGGTTCAACCGGACTGGCTTTTTGTGGAGGGGCAAGGTTCTTTGACGCATCCGTCCTATTCCGGCGTGACGCTCGGCCTGCTGCATGGAGCCGCGCCGAACGCGATGGTTCTCTGCCATCAGCCTTCGCGCCGTTTCCTCGCGCGGTTCGATTTGCCGATCCCGCCGCTCAACGAACTTGTCCGCCTCTACGAAACGGCGGCAGGGTGGCTGGCTCCCGCGCCTGTGGCGGCGGTTGCGCTCAATACGTTCGATCTGTCCGACGAGGAGGCGCGCGCGGCGGTTGAAGACGCGGAGCGGCAAACAGGCCTCCCCGCCTCCGACCCGATACGGTTCGGCGCCGACAAACTGCTGGACGCTTTACAAGAGACGCTGCCATGAAGTTGGAATGGGAGGTCGCGGAGCTGCGTCTGCGGGATCCGTTCAAGATTGCATCAACCGACGCGGACCTCACGCGCCAAACGGTTCTGGTACGGGCGGGCGGAGGCGTCGGCGAGGCGGCTCCTCGGTCCTATTACGGGGAATCGATTAAGGGCGTTGTCAACGATCTTGAACGCTGCCGCGCCGAGCTGGAAAGCTTGCCCGACGACGCGCCCATCGAGTCTGTCATGCGCCGTTTCAAAGGCGGAAGACCCGCCCGATGCGCTCTCGAAACGGCTCTCTGGGACGGCCTCGGACGCTCTCTCGGCGCGCCTCTATGGAAACTATGGGGCGCCGATCCGAGCGAAATGCCGCCCACCTCGTTCACCATCGGGCTGGACGACCGCGCCCGCATGCTCGAAAAAGCGGAAGCGGCGGCGGAATACGCGGTCTTGAAGGTGAAGCTGGGCGGGAAGAACGATCTGGACGTGATACGCGCGCTGCGGGGAGCGTCGAAGAAGCCGATGCGGGTCGATGCAAACGGGGGATGGACGCGGGAAGAGGCGGTCGAGTTGTGCGCCGCGCTGGCAGATTTGGGCGTTGAGCTGGTTGAGCAGCCTGTCCGCGCGGACGATATCGACGGGCTGCGGTATGTGCGGGAGCGGTCGCCGCTGCCCATCTTCGCCGATGAGAGCTGCCGTTCCGCCAAGGAGATACCGACCCTTGCCGGCGCTGTGGACGGGGTGAATCTCAAGCTGTCGAAGTGCGGCGGTCCAACGGAGGTCTTGACGGCGGCTCGATTGGCGCGCTCATACGGAATGCGCGTCATGACGGGATGCATGATTGAGAGTTCGGCGGGCGTTGCCGCAATGGCGCATATCGCTCCGCTTGCCGACCATGCGGACCTGGACGGGCATCTGTTGATCGACAACGACCCTTTTGAGCCGATGCTGATGAAGAACGGGCGGCTGATCTTGACAAACCGACCGGGGAACGGCCTGCGCCGCCGTCAAATCTAGCGCGGCGCCGGCGGATCGACAAGGCAGCTCTCTAGGCTTTTGCGAAGCGCGTCCTCGTCAAATTTTTGCCCAATGAACACGATTTGGCTCTGCGCAGTCTCTCCCCATTTTGCTCCCCATTCCATCATAACGCTGCTGCCGACCTGGTTGAAATGCGCGCGCCGATCCTCTCCCAAAAACCAGAGTACGCCCTTCGCCCTGAAAATAGTTCGCGGCATCTGCTCTAAAAAGGATTTAAACGCCTGCGCCTTCATTGGACGATCCAACGCAAACGAGGCGGACGCATACCCTTTTTCCGCGCTGTCATGCTCATGTTCGTGTTCATGGTCATGATCATGGTTGTGGTCATGCTCATGATCATGTTCATGCGCGTCTTCGCCGGTCGGTTCGTCCAACTGAAAGACGCCGACGTCCAAAATCAGATTCAGGTCGATGTCGGCGTAGTTCGTCTTCAGGATGCGCGCATACGGGTTCAGAGCGAGAATCTGTTTTTCGATGCGCTGAACAGATTTCGTCTTCGCCGCGCCGACCTTGTTGAGAACGATAAAGTCGGCGAAGGCGATCTGCGCTTCGGCGATCCGCGTCTCTTCCATCGCCTGCGGCAGATTCACCGCGTCCACCATCGTAACGATGGAATCGATGAACGCCTTTTCGACGATTTCTGGAACCCAGAGCGTCTGCGCAACGGGCTGCGGATCCGCAAGCCCGGTCGTTTCGATGAGAATATAATCGATCTGCCCGTCTCTCGTTTCAAGCAGGTTATGAACGGTCTCTAGCAGATCGGCGTTGATGGTGCAGCAGATGCAGCCGTTGTTGAGTTCTACGACGCCGTTCAGCTCATCCACGCTTTCGATGAGCTGATTGTCGATGCCGATTTCGCCGAATTCGTTCACGATGACGGCCGTTTTTAAGTCCCTGTTTTCGCTGAGTATGCGGTTCAGGAGAGTCGTTTTGCCGCTGCCGAGGAATCCGCATAGGATTGTGATCGGTATGGGAGATGTCTGTTGCGCGTTCATCATTCGCTCTCTACAATAGGTCGTTGGAGACATGGTGCGCTTTTTTGAACGGCATGTCAACCGAAGGAGCGAAGTGGCAGTCTCTAATAGGCGATGATTTTGATTTTAAAGAGCCGTTTTAGAATGCGAAGGCTGTCTGGGAGAACTCTGGATTCCCGCTTTCGAGGGAATGACGATCTGCCCGATTTGAACAGGATTTTCGTATATCGTCGCCTGTAGAGGCTACCAGCGAAATTAGGCTCTTGAGGATGTCCAACTTAAGGACAAGGTCAGAGGGAGGCGTCCGTTTTGATGTATCCTATTTTTGTAAAACTGCGGGGGGAGGCGGCCCTGGTCGCCGGCGGCGGGAAGGTGGCGGAGCGGAAGATACGGCGTCTGTTGGCATGCGGCGCGAAGGCGACCGTCGTTAGCCCGACGCTGAACGAGGGGCTGACGAAGCTGGAGGCGTCCGGCGCGTTTCGATGGCTGCGGCGCGCGTTTGAGCCGAGCGATCTGGACGGTTTCCGGCTTGCGTTCGCGTTGACCGATTCGCGCGCTGTGAACGAATCGATGGCGCGCTGCGCTCGGCGCTTGGGGATCTGGGTCAACAGCGCCCATGCGCTTGACGACGCGACGTTCCATACGCCGGGGGCGGTTCAGCGCGGGGCGTTGACGGTCGCCGTCTCGACGGGCGGACTTAGCCCAGCGTTGGCGAAGCAGATGCGGGAGGAACTTGAAGAACGGTACGGGCATGAATATGAGGAGCTGGCAGCTTTGATGGGCGAGGCGCGCGGACAGGCGGACGAAGCGGCTCTAGAGCGTCTGCGGAAGGGCGATGTTGACGGAGCGTTGAACATTCTGCGCGCGTGGAAGGAGAAATTGGACGAATGCGAATCTTGAAGGCGGCTGTATTGGCTGTTGCGGCGGTCTTGGCGGGGGCGTTCACGATACCGGTTTATATGGACAGCCGAAAGGTGAACGCGGCGGCAACGCGCCTGGAAACGATCTCGGACGCCGCGGCGCGGTTCGCGCGTCAAACAGGGCGGCAATGCATGGATCCGAATCATCTGCTGAATGATCCAGGCGCGGAGGGCTGGCGCGGGCCGTATCTCGACTCGCCCAATATGCTTGAGACGCCATGGGGCGGGCAGTTCATTTTTGACAACGCGCGCGGGCTGGTTGGCATCGCTCCTGAAAACGACAGCGCGCCCGACAAATATCGCCTCGGAGCCGAGGCAGAGCTGTCCGCCCCTATCCGCGAAAACCCCGACTGGTGGCCCCCGTATGACCCTGACGATCCTTAGCGGGCTGATCGGGTTGTGCGCCGGCAGCTTTTTAAACGTATGCATTCACCGAATCCCGCTTGGGCAGACGCCATGGAATCCTCCGCGTTCTTACTGCCCGTCCTGCGGAGAGCCGGTGCGCGCCGTCCATAACATCCCGCTTTTCAGTTATCTGCTTCTGCGCGGCAGGTGCGCCGACTGTTCCGCCCGCATCCCGCTGCGGTATCCGCTTGTTGAGCTGACGGCGGCGGCGCTGTTTGCATGGGCGGCATGGGAGGACGGTCCGACGCTGGACGGCGCGCGGACGGCGCTGTTTGGAGCGCTGCTGCTCGCGCTGGGCGTCATCGACTGGCGAACGGAGCGTTTGCCGGACGTTTTAACGGGAACAGGGGCGGCGCTGGCGTTGACCTTCGCGGCGGCGGAATCGACGCTGGCGGGCGCATGGATGCCGCTTGTCGATGCGGGGGCGGCGGGCGCTGTCGGCTTCAGTTCGCTTTGGTTGATTCGGACGCTCGCCAACCTGGCGTATCGACGGGAAGCGATGGGGTTCGGCGACGTCAAACTGATTGGAATGATCGGTCTGTTTTTGGGGAGCTGGAGCCTTGTTCTGCTGACGATTTCGCTCAGCGCCGTGATCGGCAGCGTCGTCGGTTTGGCGGTTGTGCGGTTGAGAGGGCGTCAACAGATCCCGTACGGCGTTTTTTTGGGCATAGCGGCTTGGGTAAGCGGGCGATGGGGCGGTCATCTTCTAGAATGGTATTTTTCGTTGTGGCGCGGTTAAAAGCCGAAAGCGGCGCGAAACGGGGCGGGAACGCGCACAGGCTTGCCGTCCGGACGGACAAAGGCATGGACGGTTGAGGCGCGGAGAATCAGGGCGTCGTCTTTGATCCGCCGAATGCGGTACTGAACGGTGAAGCGGGTTCGTTTCGTTTCAACGACGCGGCACTCGATCTCAAGGTTGTCGTCGGCATGGGCGGGGCAGAAATACTCCGCTTCCAAACGCGCGACAACCGGATAAGCCTCCCAGCGGTGAAAGTCGGCGTACTCCAGCCCGGCGGAAATGATCATCTCGCCGCGCGCCGCCTCCAGATACTGCACAAAGACAGCGTTGTTCACATGCCTAAAGCCGTCCAGCTCGTAGGTTCGGACCGTCAGAGGGCAGACGAAGCGATGCTGAGAGGCGGAAGCTTCCATAAGGCGAAGCATACGCAGAAACGGCGCCTGAGTCAACCTATCGCTGACCTTACATCTTAATTTGGGACATGTCGGCATGCGAACGCAGACGTCTTCTGCGGCGCCTCTAGATTCCCGCTTGCGCGGGAATGACGGCCTGGTTGACGACGCCTTTTTCCCATGAATAAAGGCTTTGGTCGTTCAATTGTCCCAACTTTCAGCATGAGGTCAGATCGGGGTTGGAGGAGAAACTTGAGGCGGTCTAAATTCGGCTCCAGCGCAGCGCCGCCGCCTTCAGGTACTGCCGGCTAACGACTGCGCTTGCGTTTCCAACATTTATTTGCTATTCTTAAAGCGTTGCCGAATAAACGGAGGGGAATAACGATGTTTCGCGGATCGTTCGTCGCTTTGGTCACGCCGTTCACGGAAGACGGCGCTTTAGACCTACCGAAATTGCGCGAACTGATTGAATTCCATATCGAACATGGAACAGACGGGATCGTCCCATGCGGCACAACAGGCGAATCGCCGACATTGTCGCACGATGAGCATGACAGGGTCGTCGCCGAGACGGTTGAAGCGGTGAACGGCCGAATACCGGTCATCGCCGGTTCAGGCTCCAACTCGACGGAGGAAGCGATTCGGCTCACGCGGCATGCGAAGTCGGTCGGCGCGGACGGCGCGCTTGTCATCACGCCCTACTACAACAAGCCGACGCAGGAAGGCATGCGCCGACACTTTCTCGCCGTCGCCGATTCTGCCGACATTCCTGTCGTCATGTATAATGTCCCAGGGCGCACCGGCGCCGACCTGCTGCCGGAAACCATCGCGCGCCTGGCGGAGCATGAGAACATTGCCGGCGTCAAGGAGGCGACGGGAAGCCTGGCGCGGACAAGCGAGACGGTCTTGGCGGCGAAAAACGAAGCGTTTGTCGTCTTGAGCGGCGAAGACAGCGTCTCCTTTCCGATGATCTGCGTCGGCGCGAGCGGCGTCATTTCGGTCGTCGCCAATGTCGCGCCGGCGGAGACGGCGCGAATGTGCGCAGCCGCGTTGGAAGGCTCCCTCAGCGAAGCGCAAAAGCTGCATTATGAACTTTACCCGCTGGCGAGAGACCTGTTCATCGAAACGAATCCGATCCCTGCCAAAGCGGCGCTCAAAATGATGGGAATGCTAAACGGAGTATTGCGGCTGCCGCTTTGCGAAATGTCGCCAGCCAACGAAGCGGCTCTGCGGGAGACCCTCGCGTCGGCGGGGCTGCTTTAAAAAGGTGGACGCATGAGCCTGCGAGGCGGCGCGCTTGACCTGCTCAATATCCCTAGATGGGCGTTCTCGGACCGGAAGATGGCGCTGCATGCGCCGGGGGCGTTGGCGGCTGTCGCGTTTATATGGGCGGTTGCGCAGTTCTGGGAGCCGTTCACGCCGGCGAAGACCGCGCTTGTATGCGCCGCGGCCGCTCTGGCGGCGATTCCAGGTTCCGCCGCCTCGGCGCGCTTGACGATCCTTCAGCTGGAGGGCGATTTTTTTGCGGAGGCAAAACCGGCGCCTTGGTCGACGCTCAAAGCCGCGCTGGCGCCGCTCGCCGTGTTGACGCTCATACCGGCGGCGCTTCTTGGATTGGCGTATCTCGGCGGAGCGCTGGGCAAACTTCTCGGCAGCTGGTGGATAGGGTTGGGAGCGCTGCTGCTCATACCGGGGCTGTTTGTCGGCTTGCTGCTTGCTTTCTCGCTGTTCATCTGGGCGGTCGGGTTGTTGTTGCTGCCTGCCGCCGCCGGCGTTAGCGGGGAAAGCGGCATAGAAACCTCCTACCAGCTGACATCGATTGCTTGGTCGCAGGGATGGCGCGTTCTTTTTTATGAGGCGGCAACGCTGCTCATGTCGGCGTTGTCGGCGGCTGTGTTTGCGGGGGCGGCGTTTGCGGGACTGGTTTTGTTGACGCTGGTTGCCTCGCTCGGCAGCCCCGAACTGGACGATGTCGCAAAGGCGTCCGTCGCGTTGTTTGGCAGCTTTTTCTCGTTGTCAGCTCCGCAGACTCCGCTTGAACTGCCGCTTCAGATCGGGGTATGGATCGGCGCCTCCGTATTGGTCTTGACCTTATGGGCGTCCGTTTCGTATCTCTTTAGCGGCGTCTCGGTCGGAAATGCGATCATCTATATCGATTTAAGGCAACGAATTTGGGGAGACGACGTTTTAATGAAGAGCGGCATGAACGGGGCGGCGAAAGGCGAGGTAGAGCAATGTTAGGCTATGTCTTGGAAAAAATTGTCGGGTCGAAAAACGACCGAGACCTGAAAAAACTGCGTCCTGTTGTTGAACAGGTGAACGCGCTGGAGCCGTCTGTGAAGAACCTGACGGACGAGCAGCTGTCGGCAAAGACGGCAGAATTTCGGGAACGCCTCTCAAACGGCGAAACGATCGACGATCTGTTGCCGGAGGCGTTCGCTGTCGTGCGCGAAACGGCGTGGCGGCAGATCGGCGAGCGGCCGTATGACGTTCAGGTTCTCGGCGCGGTCGTTCTGCATCAGGGGCGCATCGCCGAAATGCGGACAGGCGAGGGCAAGACGCTCACCTCAACGATGCCGGTCTATCTGAACGCGCTCACGGAGCGCGGCGTCCATGTTGTGACGGTGAACGAGTTTCTGGCGCAGAGGGACGCCGACTGGATGGGGCAGATCTACAAGGCGCTCGGCATGACGGTCGGTATCACCCTGGAAGGCCGTCCCAGAAGCGTCAAAAAAGCGGCGTATGAGTGCGACATCACCTACGGCACCAATTCGGAGTTCGGGTTCGATTATCTGCGCGACCACAGCAGCGCCCGCTCCATCGAAGAGAAAACGCAGCGCGAGCTCCATTACGCCATCGTGGATGAGGTGGACAGCATTCTCATTGACGAGGCGCGGACGCCGCATATCATCTCGGAGCGCCGGAAGGAGAAAGCCGACTATCCGCGCATCGCGCGCGTCGTCTCCCGTTTGAAAAAAGACAAGCATTTTGAGATCGACGAAAAACGCTCCAAGCGCGGCTCCGCTTCCTTGACCGACGACGGCATTGATCTGCTCGAAAACGCTTTCACTTTAAAAAACCTGTACGACCCTGAGAATATCGACCTGCTGCATCACATCATGCAGTCGGTAAACGCGCATTATCTGTACCAAAACGATGTGGATTATGTTGTGACGGACGGGCGGGTCGTCATCGTGGACGAGTTCACGGGGCGCATGCAGCCGGAGCGCCGATTCAGCGACGGGCTTCATCAAGCGATTGAGGCGAAAGAGAAGGTGCGCATCGTTGAGGAGAGCCAGACGGTGGCGCGCATCACTTTCCAAAATTACTTCCGCATGTACGAGAAGCTGTCTGGGATGACAGGTACCGCGGCGACCGAGGCGACCGAATTTCACCAAATCTACGGCTTGGATGTTGTCGTCGTGCCGACCAACATGCCGATGATCCGCGACGACCGCCCCGATTTCGTCTTCCGCAACCATGAAGGCAAAGTGAAGGCGGCCATTGACGACATTGAGGAGAATTTCAACGAGGGGCGTCCTGTTCTCGTCGGCACCATCTCAATTGAAGCGTCCGTTGAATTCAGCCGAGAACTGACGAAGCGCGGCGTTGCGCACCGCGTCCTGAACGCGAAGGAGCATACGAAAGAGGGTGAAATCATCGCCCATGCCGGACAAAAACATGCAGTCACCATCGCGACGAACATGGCGGGCCGCGGCGTCGACATCAAGCTGGCGGACGGCGTCCGGGAACTGGGCGGGCTGTATGTGATCGGAACGGAGCGGCATGACTCGCGGCGCATCGACAACCAGCTGCGGGGGCGCTCCGGCCGTCAGGGAGACCCTGGCGCGTCCCGGTTCTATCTGTCGATGGAAGACGACCTGATGCGCAAGTTCGGCTCCGACCGCATGGCGGCGACGATGGACAGGCTTGGCATGGAGGAGGATGTTCCGATTGAGCATAAATGGCTCAGCAGGTCGATACAGAAAGCGCAGGAGCGGGTTGAGCAGAACCACTTTGAGGCGCGCAAACAGATCCTCAAATATGACAATGTTTTGAGCCAGCAGCGCGATATGGTGTACGACCTGCGCGACCGCGCCATTGAGCAGGAGAGCCTGCGAGAAGACATGCTCCAGATGGTTGAGGACGCGCTCGCCGCCAAGATGGACGAGACGCTGCCTGAAGACGACCAGCTGGAGTGGGACATCGAGGGGCTGCGGACATGGATGGAGCGGCAGTGCGGCGTGGAGCCTCCGCCGGCGGATGTCATCAACCGGGAGACGCCGCGCGATGAGATTCAAGAGACGCTTCTTCAGCTCTTTCAGAAGCGTTATGAGGAGCGGGAAAAGGAGATCGGGGCTGAGGTCATGCGCGAAATTGAGCGTCTCATCCTGCTGGATCGGATCGATTACCACTGGATGTCGCACCTCCACAACATCGACTATATTCAGGAGGGGATCGGGTTTAGAGGTTATGCAGGCCGCGATCCGCTCATTGAGTTTCAAAACGAGGGTTTTGCGCTTTTTGAGAACATGTTGACGCGCATCTACGAGGACGCGGCGCAGTATGTGTACCGCATTCATCTTCAGACGGCGCCGCAGCAGCCCGCGCAGACCGGCGGCAGGACGAGCGCCGCGGCTGCGCCTGCCCGGCGCGCTCCCCGCAACTCAGCCGGCAAAAAAGTGGGGCGGAACGCGCCTTGCCCATGCGGCAGCGGCCGAAAGTTTAAACTATGCTGCGGGCGGAACGCTTAACTTGAAAAACCTTCTGTTTCTGAGTTTGCGCTTGCCGTATCCGCCTCATCGGGGCGACCGAATCCGCGCGTTTCATTTCATACGCGGGCTGCAGGAAAAGTATCGGATCGCGCTGGCGGCGTTTTTTGAAAAGCGAAGCGAGCTGGACAATCTCGGTCCGCTGCGCGAGATGTGCGCCGAAGTATACGCCGCGCCGCATTCTGCATGGAAGGGGCGGGCGCGCGCCGCCGCTGGCTTGTTCGGAAACGAACCGCTTCAAAACGCCATGTGGAGATCAACGCGGATGGCAAACGCCTTGCGGAAAGCCATCGACGAAAGCGCGCCGGACGCCGTCCATGCCTCGCTTTTTCGAATGGGTCGGTATGTGGCTGAGGAGCCGCTGCCAAAGCTGCTGGACCTGTGCGACTCAATGGCGATGAACCTGCGCCGGCGAATGGAGCGCGAACGCAACCCGCTCAACCGACCGCTCTTGAAGATCGAAGAGAAACGCGCGCGGCGGTATGAAGCGGAGATCATCAAGGCGTTCGACCGTACAGTCGTCATCGCCGCGGACGACCGCGACGCGATCCATGAGACGGCTCCGGACGCGCGGCTCGACATCGTCTCGCAGGGAGTCGACTTAGACTACTTCTCCCCCTCCCGTCCAGAGCGAAACGGTCCGCCGACGGTTCTCTTCACCGGCACGATGAACTACTTCCCCAACACGGACGCGGCGATGTTTCTTGTTCATGACACGCTGCCGAAGGTTCGCGGGGCGTTTCCAGGCGCCCGTCTCATCTTGGCTGGCTCCAGTCCGCCGCGGTCGCTGCGCCGATTGGATGGGCGGAACGGCGTTGTCGTGACGGGGGCGGCGCCCGATCTGCGCCCCTATTTTGAAAAGGCGGACATTTTCGCCGCGCCAATGTTCTGCGGCTCCGGCGTTCAAACCAAAAATCTGGAAGCGATGGCGATGAAGCTGCCCGTTGTCACAACGCCGCTGGGAAGGCAGGGCTGCGGCGCCAGAAACGGGCATGAGCTGCTGGAAGCAAATGATCAAGACAAATTCGCCCAAGAGGTTATATCGTTATTAAAGGACAGGGATCGGCAGCGCGCCTTAGCCGAAGCAGGCCGCCGATATGTGGAGCGGGAACATGGATGGAGCGTCATCACAGAGAGGCTTTGCCGAATATACGATGAGATACTGTGAAAAATGAAACGAACGCGCAATTTTTGCATCATCGCCCATATTGATCATGGCAAGTCCACCCTTGCCGACCGCCTGCTTGAGACGACCGGCGCGCTTGACGAGCGGGAGATGCGCGAGCAGGCTCTGGATACGATGGACCTTGAGCGCGAGCGGGGAATCACGATCAAGGCGGCGGTGGCGCGCTTATCCTACGCCGCAAAGGACGGCCATGAATATGAGCTGAACCTGATCGACACGCCGGGGCATGTGGACTTCACCTATGAAGTTTCAAGGAGTCTCGCCGCCTGCGAGGGCGCCTTGCTGCTGGTTGACGCCGCGCAGGGAATACAGGCGCAGACCGTCTCCAACGCAACTTTGGCGCTGGAACAGGGGCTGAAGATTGTCCCTGTAGTGAATAAGATCGACCTGCCCTCCGCCCGAATCGATCTCGTCTTGGAAGAGATTGAAGACCTGTTAGGGACGCCCGCAGAAGAGATACTGCATATCAGCGCCAAAAACGGCGTCGGGATAGAGGACGCGCTAGAAGCTGTCGTTCAGCGGATTCCGTCCCCTTCCGGCGACCTGAACGCCCCCTTGAAAGCGCTCGTCATCGACTCGCATTACGACACATATCGCGGCGTCGTCATGTGCGTCCGCGTTATGGACGGATCGCTGCGCAGCAAGATGCCGATACGCCTGATGGCGGCGGGCGACGAGCGCGATTCGGCGGAGGTGGGCGTCTTCGCGCCGCGCATGACGCCTGTCGATGAGCTGAAAGCAGGCTCGGTCGGGTATATCACCGCGAACATCAAGGACATCCGCCAGACCCGCATCGGCGACACGATCACAGACGCGGCAAATCCGACGGCGCAGCCATGCCCAGGCTACCGCGACATGCAGCCGTTCGTCTTCTGCGGGCTGTATCCGTCCGACAGCTCCGACTTTTCGGCGCTGCGCGAGGCGCTGAACAAGCTGCGCCTGAACGAGAGCTCCTTCACCTATGAGGCGGAAACCTCGGACGCTCTCGGCTTCGGTTTTCGTTGCGGTTTTCTCGGTCCGCTTCATATGGACATTGTGCGGGAGCGGCTTGAGCGGGAGTATAACCTGACGCTCATCACGACGGCTCCGAATGTCCGGTATCAGGTATTGACGAACAGCGGCGATGTGCTGGAGATTGAGAATCCGTCCGATATGCCGGGTTTGGGCGAATTGGCGTCTATTGAAGAGCCGCGCGCGTCTGTTCAGTTGAGCGTTCCCGCCGAATATATCGGCGCGGCAATGGAGCTGTGCGAGAGCCGGCGCGGGACATACAGATCGCTGGAGTATGTCACGCCGACGCGCGCTGTGATCCATTACGAGCTGCCGTTGAGCGAGATGGTTGTCAACTTTTTTGACAAGTTGAAATCGTCCACGCGCGGCTACGGCTCCATGAGCTACGAGCTGATCGGTTACCGCGAGTCGGATCTGGTGAAACTCGACATTCTTCTGAACGGAAAGCCTCTCGATGCGCTGTCGCTCATCATTCACAGGGAGAAAGCGGGCGAGCGCGGACGCGCTTTGGCTGAGAAGCTGCAGGCGGTCATTCCGCGCCAGTTCTTCGATGTGTCGATACAGGCCGCCATCGGCAGAAGAGTCGTCGCGCGCAAGACGGTCAAAGCGATACGCAAAAACGTCACCGCCAAATGTTACGGCGGGGACATTACCCGAAAACGAAAGTTGCTGGAACGGCAGAAAGAAGGGCGCAAACGCATGAAAGCGGTCGGCAGCGTCGAAGTGCCGCAGGAGGCGTTTACGGCAGCTTTGGCGATAGACGAATGAAAATCGCAGATTGCATTAACTTATCATAAGCCGGTGGAAAGAGATGTCTAAACAAAACCGCTCGCCCAATGAAGCGCCCGCCAAAAAAAAGATAGACGTGCGCAATTCCGTCATCATGGACTGGGCGCAGATACTCATGATGGCGTTTATCGTGGTCTTCGGGTTTATTCGCCCGTTTATCGCCGAGCCGTATAAGATCCCTTCAGGCTCTATGGAAAATACGCTCTTCAACGGCGACATGGTCTTGGTGCTGAAATTCAGCTACGGCGCCAAATTGCCGGCGACCTCCACCCGCCTCTTCGACTTCCGCGGACCGCAGGCGGGCGATGTGTTTGTCTTTAGCCCGAAACACAGCCCGCTAGAGCATTTTATCAAGCGGGTCGTCGCAACGCCGGGCGACACGATCGCCTCAGACGGCAGCCCGCTGCTCATCAACGGCAAGCGGCTTTTAAACGAAGAGTACGCCAAGCCGCTTCCGTATGCCAACAATGAGCCGTTCCTAAACAAAAATTCAGGCTCCCATTTTCCGCCTTTTAGATCCCATCCGTCGCTAGTCCCGTACTATCTGGAGCAGCCCGACGCCTGGAAATCGGTTCAAGAGTTCATCGAACGGGAAGAGGTTGAGGCGCAGCTGCTGGACGAAGAGCCGACCGCCATGACAATGGAAAACGGAACAAATTATCGGCTGCGCATCGGAGCGAAAGGCAGGGAGTACGACCGCCGAATCCCTGTAAAAGAGTACTACATCGTTGAGGCGAGCAATCGGATAGGGAGAATCATGCGCGGCGTCCTGTATCAAAACACCAAGACGATGGGGTGGACATTTGCGCGCGGCCGTCCCTACCGCAGCATACCGGAAGACGCCGCTTTCAAGGTGCCGGACCGCCATTACTTTGCGATCGGCGACAATCGGCTCAACTCGCAGGACAGCCGCGCCTGGGGACCGGTGCCGTATGATGTTGTCAAGGGAAAGGCGGTCTGGATCTACTGGTCAAACGATCCGAACGCTCCCCGGCGGTCGCTTCGGCGCTGGATTCGCTTTGACCATATCAAACCGATCATGAACAGGTATGGAACCCTTGAACCCTGACATCAGCCTTTATGTCCATATTCCGTTCTGTTTGCGCAAATGCCGTTACTGCGACTTTGCGACCTATCCGCTGCGCCCCGATCTGATGGATCCGTTTCTGTCGGCTCTGGAGACGGAAGCGGAGAGCGTCGGAGCGGAGGTTCAAGGCGCCGTCAAGACTCTCTTTTTCGGAGGAGGAACTCCCTCGCTGCTGGACGGCCGGCAGATGGGCTGGCTCATGGACGCGCTGCGCCGCTCTTTCAACATTCAACCGCAGGCGGAGATCACCCTTGAAGCGAACCCGGAGACGGCCGATGAACCGCGCCTGCGCGCCTATCGAAACGCGGGCGTGAACCGCCTGTCCATCGGCGCGCAAACCTTCGATGACGCAGCCCTGAAACAGCTTGACAGGACGCACTCTTCAGAGCAGATCAACCGCGCTTACCAGAACGCGCGGAACGCCGGCTTTGAAAACATCAACCTCGACATGATGTTCGCCCTCCCAGGTCAGACGATGCGGAAATGGCAGGAGGACGCGCGGCGCTCCCTCTCTCTTGACCCTGAACATCTTTCCGTTTACAACCTGACGATTGAGCCGAAAACCGTGTTTCACTACTGGAACCGCCAAGGCCGCCTGTCCCTTCCCGACGAGGACCTTCAAGCCGACATGTACGAATGGACGCTGGATGAGATGGAGCGGGCAGGGTATCCGTATTACGAATTGTCGAATTTTGCCAAGCCAGGCAGCGAATGCGAGCATAATCTGCGTTACTGGCGCAACAAACCGCACGCGGGAATCGGTCCGGGGGCATGCGGCTACCTGAACGGGGAGCGCACAGCAAACACGCGCGGGACAAGGTCGTACATCAAGCGGATTGAGGAAGGGCGCGACCCGATCGTTGAACGGGAGCGGCTCGCCGGCAAGGCGGCGCGGGCTGAAACAATTCGGCAGGGGCTGCGAATGCGCAGCGGAGTTCCCTTAACAGAATACGCCCGCCGATACGGCCTCAACCTGTTGGACGATTTCCAAGCGGAGATAGAGCAGATAACCCGCCTCGGCTTGACGAAGCTGGCTGACGGGGCGCTGCGCTTGACGCGGCGCGGCGTTCTGCTTGCAAATGAAGCGTTTTTGCGACTGCTGCCTGAATCGGCGCTATCATAGTAACAGCGGTGAGACGAAACGAAGGAGAACGCGACGTCCGCATGAACGCCACAACCGCCTTAGTCGGCATGAGCATAGAAGAGATGGAGCGGTGGGCTGAAGAGAACGGCCAGCCTGCATACCGCGGCCGACAGCTGTACCAATGGATCTACAGGCGCGGAGCGGTCGATTTTTCCGAAATGACAAATTTGCCGAAAGCATGGCGGCAGGAGCTGTCAAAGACCGCCTCGCTGTCAGTGTTGAAAGTCGCCGCGGAGCGGGTTTCTCCCGATGGAACGACAAAATATCTGATGGAGCTGCAGGACGGGGAGCAGATCGAGTCGGTGCTGATACCGGACGGCTCCCGCCTGACGCTGTGCGTCTCGAGTCAGGTAGGCTGCGGTCAAAAATGCTCGTTTTGCGCAACGGCTCTTTTGGGGCTGCGGCGCAATATGACGGCGGGAGAGATCTTGGGGCAGGCGCTGGAGGCGTCCCGCCGGGTCGGGCGCGATTCTTTGACGAACATGGTGTTCATGGGCATGGGGGAGCCTCTGGCGAACTACAAAAATTTGATGACCGCGCTGCGCGTCCTATCGCATCCGGAGGGGTTTGCGCTCGGAGCGCGCAAGATCACCGTGTCGACGTCAGGTTTAGCGCCGGCGATTCGCCGTTTTGCGCGTGAGAAGTTGAAGGCGGGTCTGGCGCTGTCTCTCAACGCGACGACCGATGAGACGCGCAATGATTTGATTCCATCCAACAGGCGCTATACTATTGCAAATGTGTTGGCAGCGTGCCTGGAATGGATCAAGGCTTCGAAACGGCGTTTAACGATAGAATATGCGATGATACGCGATGTGAATGATACAGCTGAAGACGCTTATCGTCTGCGTCAGCTGCTGCGCGATATCCCGTCGAAAGTAAATCTGATACCGTTCAATCCAATCCCTGGGAGTTCCTATGTCCGACCGCGCGCTTCGTCCGTGTTGAAGTTTCAACGGATTATGCTGGACGGCGGCATTGGAGCGACCGTCCGCAAAACCAAGGGTCAAGATATAGAGGCGGCATGCGGACAGCTGCGCGCCTCAACCGAAGGTTCCACACAGAAGCGCGCTCGCTCGCGCAGGGAAAAGAAAGGATATGCAAGTGCAGGTAGGTAAATTGCCCGGCTCCGGATGGCTCCGTCAGTCGGGTCGAATCGCGATCGCCGCTGTTATGGCTCTCTCCATGACGCTGATCGGCTGCGAATGCAAGCGAACCGATTTCACATATTATAATGTTGGTAAAAAACAGCTGATCAACGGCAGCGCGGCGCAGGCGGCTAAAGATTTTCAGAAATCGATCGAGAAAGAACCGAATACACGGTCTAGCGCGCGCGCCTATCTGGCGGTGGCGTACGACCGCGCGGCCAAGAAGGTGAAGAACATCCCCTCGGAAGCAAAAAAATTCGCCGACATGCGGGACAAAGCCATCAATGAGGTGCGCCAAGACCCCTCGGCGGTACAAAGCATGGTCATAATTCTGAACCGTCAAGATTTTCTTTCCGAATCGGCCGAAGGCGCTCTCGTCGTTTTGAGCGAAAGCTGCGTTCCTGAGCTGATCAAATCCTACCATAAGCCGCTTGTGCGGCGGAAGGTACAGCGCGTCCTGGTGCGCATCGGCCCGAAATCGACTGCAGGCCTCAAAGAAGCGGTACAATCCGATTCATACAACGCGCAAGAGAAATCGGAACTCGTGCGCGTTCTGGGGCATGTGGCGGACAACCAGTCGATTCCGTTCTTGAAATCGCTGCGAGAGAATGAAGCCGCTCCAGCGGGGATGCGTACGGAAGCGTCCGCCGCGCTGTACAACCTAGGCGAAAAGGGCGAACGCAACTTTATTCTCGACAATCTCGACTCAAAGGACCTGCTGGCGAGGCGCGCTGCGGCGCATGCGCTGCAATTCTTGGACAGGAAACCCCCCGCGTCGAAGATCATCGAGCGGCTGTCCGATGAGGATGAGTTGGTGCGGGAGAGTATCGTTCAAGCCGTCCAAAAACACGGAAACGGACGCTCAACGATCAGCGCCCTTGTGGACGCTTTACAGAAGGAAAAAAACAACAGGGTTGTCGACAAGATGGTGGAGACGATCGCCGGTTTTGAAGCGGCCGCCATCGAACCAACCTTAAACGCCCTGATGAAAAAGCAGGAGAACGACCACTGGAGGCGGCGACAACGGCTCTCGCGCATCATCGGCGATGAACGGGTGATATGGAAGTTGTCGGAAAACCAGCTCTACGACCTGGACGATTTCTACCGCAAAGAGACTGCGTCGCAAGTCCAGAGCATCCTAGGCGACATTCTCAACAAGATCGCCTTGAAGGAACAGGGCGGTTGATCAGCCGTCGTCTCGCGGGAAACTTTAGATCCCCGCGCTCCAGCGGTCTAAAGTTTCCCCAGTCCTTATGCTGACAGGGCTTCATCGTCTTTGTAGATGAGCGACGGCTCCTCGTTTCCGCTCACGACTCCCGGTCCGATGACGCACTCCTGAACGCCTGAAAGCGACGGCAGGCGGTACATTATATTCAGCATCGCTTTTTCCATGACGGAGCGAAGCCCTCGGGCGCCTGTTTCGCGTAGAATCGCCTGTCGGGCAATTTCGCGCAGAGCGTCGTCGGGTATCGTCAACTTCACATCCTCGTATTCAAAGAACTTCTGATACTGCTTCACAAGGGCGTTTTTCGGCTCTGTGAGTATCTGAACGAGCGCGTCTTCATCCAGCTCATACAGATTTGCCACAACGGGCAGCCGCCCAATCAGCTCCGGTATGAAGCCGAATCTCACAAGGTCTCTCGGTTCCGCCTGCGCCAGCGAGGCTCCGACGCCGTCATGGACGCGGTCGCGCAGCTCGGCGCCAAAACCGAGCGACTTCCGCCCAAGCCGCTGCTCAATAATCTTTTCTAGCCCTGTGAAGGTTCCGCCCGCAATAAACAGTATGCGCGAGGTGTCGACCTGAATGAACTCCTGATGCGGATGCTTGCGTCCGCCCTGCGGCGGCACATTGGCGATAGAGCCTTCCAAAATTTTCAACAGCGCCTGCTGGACGCCTTCGCCGGAGACGTCGCGGGTGATGGAGGGGTTTTCCGACTTGCTGGCGATCTTGTCGATCTCGTCCAGATAGATGATGCCGGTTTCGGCGCGGTCCACGTCAAAATCGGAGGCTTGCAGCAGTTTGAGAATAATGTTTTCAACATCTTCGCCGACATAGCCTGCCTCGGTCAGAGAGGTGGCGTCGGCGATGGTGAACGACACATTCAGCGCGCGCGCCAGCGTCTGCGCCAAAAGCGTTTTGCCGACTCCCGTCGGTCCAATCAGCAGAATGTTGCTCTTCTCCAGCTCAACGTCGGAGCTGTCGCCGCCGCTCTGAATGCGCTTGTAATGGTTGTAAACAGCGACGGCAAGCGCGATTTTAGCGTGTTCCTGCCCGATCACATACTGGTCAAGAAACTCTTTGATTTCGACGGGGGGCGACAACCGCTCCGGCGGGGAGTGCGTCTTTTTCTCGTGCGGTTGGCTCGTCAGACGCTCCGGGTCGTTCAAAAACTCGTTGCAGACGGCGACGCACACTGCGCAGATGGTCGCCTCCGGCGAAGCGGGGGAGCGGATCAGCTCATTTTCCGACTTGCCGCAAAACGAACAGACGCCCTGTTTTTCAGACATCTTACTGCTCCTGCTTATCGTTGGCGCACAATTTCATCGATCAGACCGTACTCTTTGGCTTGCTCCGCTGTCATATAAAAGTCGCGGTCCGAGTCGCGTTCAATGCGCTCAATGGGCTGGCCTGTATGGCGCGCTAGGATGCCGGTGATTTCGCGTTTGACGCGCAGAATCTCTTCGGCGTGAATGCTGATGTCGGAGGCTTGCCCCCGAATGCCGCCAAGCGGCTGATGAATCAATGTCGTTGAATGGGGCAGCGCAAACCGCTTTCCTTCCGCCCCCGCCGTCAAAAGAACCGCCCCCATGCTGTACGCCATGCCGACGCACCATGTCTGCACATCAGGCTTCACAAATTGCATCGTGTCGTAGATGGACATTCCCGCCGTCACGGAACCGCCTGGGGTGTTGATGTAGAGGGTGATGTCGGCGTTCGGATCCTCCATCTCCAAGAAAAGCATCTGGGCGACAACAATATTCGCCATCTCGTCGGTGATTCCCGTCCCGATGATGATGATGCGGTCTTTCAGCAGACGGGAAAAAATATCATAGGCGCGTTCACCGCGCGTCGTTTGTTCTATGACCATCGGCACGAGCGACACAGCAAGTCCCTTTCAAAAGCGGGCTATGGGGTGATGATTCCTTTTTGAGACGCGCGTTCAATGAGCAGATCAACGATCCGCTCAAACTGAACAATGTTGACATAACTGTCCCAGTCGTCCGATTCGCGCAAAGCCTTTATGTATTCATCAGGGTCCTCTTGGCGGCGGCGCGCCTCGTCGCGGGCATTGGCTGCCGCTTCTTCCTCGGAAATCTCAATACCCTCCTTCTCGGCGATCTCCTCCAGTATCCATTCCCGCCGTATCATCCGCTCAACTTGACGCCGCGCTTCATCGTCTGCTCTGACGGGGAGATCATGGCTTCTCATGTTCTGAAGAGCCCGATCAATCAGAAGATCCGGGACGCTGCACTCGATGCGCTCCAGCAGTTGATCGAAAAGCTCATCTGTTTGGCTGCTCTTTTGCTCCTGCTCCCGCTGCTCAATCATCCGGTTCCACACCTGCCCTCGGAGGATGTCAAGCGTTTGGTAACCAATCTTTTGAGCCATCGCGTCGTCCAGCTCCGCGTCTTCTCTCTTGGCGATCTGCTTCAACTCCACATAATGGCGTATCTCGTTTTCGTCCTTGTCGCGAAGATTGATCAGCTTATGGCTTCCGATGTTCATTCCGACCGCCGCTTCCAACAATTCTGGAGGAGCGCTGTCGTCCAGTTCCAACCAAACCTCTTGCGCTTCAGATGTCTGGTCCTCTTCCAGATTGTCCAAGATGAGCAGAACCGAGTCGCCCTTCTGCGCCGGTCTTTCCTCTTCAATCGGCTTGAATTCGGACCAGGATCGGCGTATCGATTCCAGCTCCTCTTCCACCTCTTCGGGCGTCACGTTGACGGGGCTTTTGTCGATGGCGAACGTGTTGTACGGCGGTATGTGAATGGGGGGCCTCACTTCGACCCTTGCCGTGAAGCGCAGGTCGCCTTCCGCAGGGAGGCTCATCTCTTCCGGATCAGGCTCAAAGCTAAACTCGCTGACGACCTTGAGCTGATGGCGTTCAATAGCCTCTTCAACAGCCTTGACAGCGGCGCTCCATATCGTTTCATTTTCGACCTGTTTGCCGTACCGCGATCGGACAATGGAGATCGGAACGCGGTTCGGTCTAAAGCCGGGCAGCTGTATCGCTTTGCGCAGGTCGGCGAGTTTTCGGTCCAGCTCCTGACGCAAATCGTTCGCTGGGAGCGCGATATGCAGTTTTCGTCCGACCGCGTCGACCGTTTCAATATCAACTTTCAAAGGTACCCCTCCAGGGCCGCGTTGGTGGGCGAGAAGGGACTTGAACCCTTACAGGCTTTCGCCCAATAGATCCTAAATCTATCGTGTCTGCCATTTCCACCACCCGCCCGACTTGTCCGATTCTGCATGAGATAGTAGCCGCTTCTACGCCTTGAGGCAAGGCGCATTGCCCGACCTTGTCCCTGAGTTAGAACAATTTTGAATGGGAATGCGGACAGCGGCTAAGGTATAAGCGTTCGCGGAAAAACGCCTATTCCCCCAAAAACTGCGCCAACCCCTCATGCCGGCGATCATACCGCAGCGCTTTAACGGCAATCCCGCGCGCCAGCCCCGGATAAGACGCGCGCCCCTTCTCTGCGGCAAACAAAGCGCAATCCTGTATCGCTCCGACAGTCAATGCGACCTCCTCGGCGTCTTTCTCCTCCGCCTCCAGCTCTATCTGTAGGAACCGGTCAAACTTCTCCAGATCGCCCTTTTTCATCTTACTTCCGATCAAAGAGGCGAGGCGGTACGCCTCCAAACGTATCCATACGCTGCGCCATCGGAACGACTTGTCGCGCTTCAAAATGTCTTTGACCGCTCTTCTGTTGAACTCCAGATTATTCCGAAACGATTCATTCTTCGGATTTGCCAGCAACGCGCGTCCAAGCGAATCAACCGCCCGATCATACCGTTCTAACTTCGTGTAAAGAAAGCCAAGCATGCCGTTCACGCGCGCGTCGCGCGTTTCAAGGGGCGCGCGTTCAAACTCCCGTACAGCGGCTTCAAAATCTTCCCGCGCAACAGCCGCATTTCCGAGCTCAATCGCCGCGGCAGAAAGCCATTTGCGCGCCCATTCGTCGTCCGGTTTACGGCGCAGCGCTTCTTCTAGGGCGTTTGCCGCCTCCGTCCATTTGTCCGACCTCACATACGCCGCCGCCAGCCCCTGATACGGACCGGCGAGGCTCGCATCCGTTTGGATCGATTGTAAAAAATACGCCGCCGCCTCTTCGCTCAGCCCCGATTCCAACAGCTGATTTGCGCGTTTGTAATAGACGATGGCAAGGTTGCGCCGAACCGTCTCCCGGTCGGGGTTCAGGCGCAGCGCCTCTTCATACGCCTTCGCCGCTTTATCGTGCGCCTCCGCCCGGCTGTAAATCATTCCGATCTGCGCATGCGCCTCCCAGGCGCTCGGAACCGCAGAGAGATATTCTTGGTATAAGCTGACCGCCTTTGCCGGGTTCGCCGTTTCTAAAGAAGACGCCCATTGCCAGAGGGCCGCAAGGCGATTCTGAACGCTCATTTCAAAATCGGGGTCCGCTTCGGAGGCTTGATCAAAGTAGCGGAGCGCTCTTTCCCACTGCTTTTTTTCGCTGGCGCCCACGCCCAGATTGTTATAAGCGGCGGCTAGGTTCATCCGCGCGTCCCGATTGTCGGGAAACTCCCCCAAAACCTGCTTATAGACGCGCGCGGCTTCCAGATGCCGTTTCATCAAGCCCAGCGTTGAACCCAGCTGAAGCCCATAGGCGGCGCGCTTGTCCAGCTCCCAAGCCTGCCGAAAGGCGTCGTACGCCGCTTTCGTTTCCTCCGCTTTGATCTTGTCCACCCCGATACGCGCATAAACCCGCGCAAGATTTCGCCGCGCCGCTTCCATCGTCGGTTTCAGATCGAGAGCTTGTTGAAACGCCTTGAGAGCGTCTTCGGAGGCTTCTTTCTCAGCGAACACAATGCCGGCGTTGTTATACAGCTCCGCGCTGAAAAGCGGCCCGTCGTAAAGCTGACGCGCCGCTTCGTCATACCGCTCCGCCTCGAGATACGCCATGACAAGTTTTTCGCCCGCTGCCATGTGAAATCGGTCTATCTTCAGCGCCGCTTGAAGCGCCTCAACCGCCTCGTCGTACCGCTCCGCGTCCAGCGCGACAGACCCAAGAAGATAGCGCGGGGCGGGATCGTCCGGCCGCTCTTCGATCTCGCCGCGCAGCTCCCGCATCGCCGGCTCATGCAGCGGCGCGTTCACCGGCATTTCATAAATGGCGCGCAGGGTGTCCGCGTCGCGCTGAGTCGGGGCGGGCGCGGCAGAAGCGGGCGACATAATATCTTCTTCACGGTCGCTGTGACCCCAAAGCCCGATCGCATGCCCTAACTCATGCAGGCAGACGGTCAACGCCTCCTGGTCTGTCAGCTCGCGCCCCGACTCCCGGTCATAGACGCCAATCTCCATTTTGACATGGAAGCTGTCCGGGCTTCCCGTCAAACGCGAGAGAACCGCCCTGCCAAGATGACGCTCCCGCCCGCGCCCAGGAAGATGCGTGATCCAAGCGACAGGCAGGTCCACATGCTCCTCCGAATCGTCCGCAAATCGAAAGCGGACGACGCCGCCCGACGCTTCTTCCCAGATCTTAGCCGCTTCATGAAACGCCTTTTCAAACCGCTCCGCGTCCACGCTCGGAGGCGTTTTTCCAAGACGCGCCACAATCGGCATGCGGTCAAAACGGACGACGCGCCCGTCCGAATAGAAGACGCACCGCGCAACGTAGAGATCCTCTAGATCCTCTTCGGCGCGCAGACCCAACGCCGGCGCAAAGAAACAGAGCAAGGAGAGGGCGACGCCAACCCTAAACGGCAACAACATTCTCAAACTAAAAGACCGCCCCTTCGGAAAATCCATGATAGAGACGCCCGCGCCGCATCCAGACGGGCTTATTCTAGCGCGCGCCGCGCTGATCTGCAACCTCTGACCTTTGGAGATTGCTCGTACGCCGACATGTCCTAACTTAAGGCGCGGGGTCAGTCAAAATAGTTGCCGTCTTTGGCGGCTCTGTGGTACGATGAACGCGCGACTTAGAAAAGGATTCGGGCATGTCTTACGGCGGGAATCAGCTTCAACCCAACAGCCTCTACTACGGCGATTGTCTCGACTGGATGCGGAAATGGGACGCGGACTGCGTCGACCTGATTTACCTGGATCCGCCGTTCAATTCCAACGCGAATTACAGCATTCTCTTCGGGACAAAGGGCGCGGGCAAGGCGCAATACCAGGCGTTCAAAGACACCTGGTACTGGGATAAGGCTGCAGCCGTTCGATACAACGGGTTCCGAGATGCGGTTGGACGTCCTGCGCATAAGGCGATTGTCGGGTTGTGGCATGCGCTGGGTGAGAGCGGCATGCTGGCATACCTGACCTATATGGCGGAACGCCTTGAAGAAATGCAGCGCATTCTGAAACCGACAGGCTCCATTTACCTCCACTGCGACCCAACTGCGAGCCACTGCTTAAAATTGCTCATGGACGCAGTATTCGGAAAAGCGAATTATAGAAATGAAATTGTCTGGCAAAGAAGCACAGCGTCGGGAGGAAAGGCGGGCGGGCAAAAATTCGTCCCCGGGCACGATATAATTTTCAATTACGCCGCCAGTAAAAAATTTACGCATAACCGTCAGTACATACCGTACACGGAAGAGTATATCGCAAGACGTTTCAAACATACGGATGAAGACGGACGCAGGTACCGGCTACAAGTTGGGAACCGAAAACAGTACCTAGATTCGTCCAAAGGTAAGCCCGTATCGGATATTTGGACAGACATTTTCCCCGTCAACCCAATGGCAAAAGAAAAAACGGGCTATCCGACGCAGAAGCCGCTGTCTTTGTTAGAGCGAATCATCAAGGCGTCGTCCAATGAAGGCGACATCGTTTTAGATCCGTTCTGCGGTTGCGGCACTGCAATGGAGGCGGCTGACCGCCTCAAAAGAAAATGGGCGGGCGTCGACATCAGCTCCTTTGCCATCGACATGATACGCGAGCGGCGTATGCAGGACTTGACGATCCCGGTTCATGGGATCCCGGCGGATTTTGTGTCGGCGCAAAAAATGGCAAAGGAAACGCCTTTTGAATTTGAAGCATGGGCGGTTAACCGATTGTCAGGATTCATCCCGAATACAAAGCAGGTCGCCGACGGAGGCGTGGACGGACGCGCCACGTTATACGACCAACCTGACAATTGGGAATCGAAACTGGCGTTGGCGCAGGTCAAAGGCGGGCGGTTTAATATCAGCAGCCTGCGCGATTTTATAGGCGTTGTTGAACGCGATAAGGCGGCTATCGGCCGCTTCATTACGCTAGAAACCGTCACCTCCCCGAGCGCAAGGGCAAACGCAGCCGCATTGGGCGACATTCTCGTCCGCGGACAAGCGTATCCGCGCCTAAGCCTCTGGTCAATCGAGGAGTTTTTCAATGATCGACCATGCCCCTTGCCGCCGATGGCGGATCCTTACACAGGCCGCCTCATGAAACAAACGCTTTTTTAAGTTGACACGGATCGCGAGCTTGCGGTAACGTTTTGAGCATAAGAAAAGAAACGGCATTGAGCCATGTTTGAAGCGAGACGAGAAAGCGAGAAGAACGCAAATGAAAACAGTCGTTATTTGCGGCGCAGGCGTAGACAATAGCGATGGGATTGATATACCCTTAGCGGTAGAGCTCATTCCGAGTATCGACAATTTTCTAAAAAAACGCACGAGGGGAGAACCATCGATAAGACTTTTCGGAGTAAGAGCGTGCTACCCTATTTTAATAATATATTTAAATATGAAAAAATAATAGAATCTGACGTGGGAAAGTTACTACATCGGGATAACAGAACTCAAATAGATGAGATTGTAACAAACATCGATACTCAAATTAACGATGTCGGGCTAGATGATGAACATAGAGATGAGGGTCTTTTAGCTAGTAAAATCATCAGTAAAGTTCAAAATCTTCATGATGGTACAAAGGCAGATCCAGAAATTGAAAAGCTAATTTATAAGGTTTTTGGACATGGAGAATCTGATAACGAGGATGAACGTATGATTGATGTTCATAATGCCTCCTTCACTGACTATTATAAAGTTATTATACGTGAACTCTTACTTAAGTCGAAACCAAAACATCCTGTACTGAAATACCTTCAGAGTTACCTAACTGATATTGAGAGCCTGCTTACTGATAGCTTTTCAGGACTATACAATAATGATATATCTAATATAAAAAAGTACATATACCAATCGTGGACCCTCTGGGCTTTTCTAAAATATCAAGAGGAGAAAGTATTGTATAAATATAATAAAAACCCTATTCCATTTTATTCTAAGCTGCCTGATGACTGGGATATGATAACACTTAATTATACATCATTCGCTGAAAAGCGTCCAGGAAACGGTAAAACGCACTACTTTCATGGCAATTTGAATAACTTCATAAAAATGGATAATCAACAAAAATGTACTATTGATACAGAAAAAACTATCATTGGGTTCATCCAAGATACTGTTGTCGATAACACTAACTTTGAAAAAGGAATTGAACCCTCTTTTATCCTACCATATATTATAGCTCCTCTGAAAGTAAAGCCATTAATCTCCAGCGAATTCATTGATATATGGCATGACTCAAAAAATACCTTGGAAGATGCCTCTCGAGTAATTATAACAGGATATTCCTTTAACTATGCTGATGGGCATTTAAATGATCTTATTAGCCGTTGTTACTATAAGGACAAGGAATTTATGATAGTAGATCCGGTCGCAAAAAACCTATGTACAGCAGATCCGTCTGCCAAAAAATTTCTGGATAGCATGAAAAAGATTTTCTCATTTGAACTAGAGAGTTCTACGGAAAATACATTTCAGGGGAAATGGGTCTGCCATGAAAAAAAGGGTGGTCTCAAAATCGTCGGGGCTAAAGCTGCAGATATTGACTGGAGCGAGGTATGAATAGCCGCGCAACTTCAAGCAGAGCCAGTCAATACATCCGCCAACAAAAAGGCTAAAAGGCTCTTTTCCCAAACCCGCTGCCGCTGTCCGACCCGCCCATTGAATTCGCGGGGAAGTTGTCCGCGGCTTGCGCTTTCAGGCTCCCATCCATTATCATTGCGGGTGGCGGCGCTGTAATTATCAAATGAAAGGGCTTCATGGCTGATCAATTAGAGTTCTTCGCTGATATAAATCTTCCCCAGGATCTGTCGGCTGATCTGCGCAGTTTCAACCCGTGGTGGGAGGGTGAAGCGATGCCGCTGCTGCCGTCTATTCGTCGGCATCTGGTTCCGCAGATTCGCCGCAGCTTAGACCTTGGCTTGGCTCCGGCAGTCGTGGTTCGAGGACCGCGTCAAATTGGCAAGACGACAGCGCAGCTCCAACTGATTCAAGATCTGCTGGACGAGGGCGTCCATCCGCTCCGCATCCTGCGCATTCAATTTGACGAGCTGGATTCGTTGAAAAAACTTCGAGAGCCGATCTTACGCGTCACAGACTGGTTTGAGCGGCATGTCGCGCCCAAACGGTTCAATGCGCTGGCGCATGACGGCGAGCCTGCGTATCTCTTTTTTGACGAGATCCAGAACTTAAGGGACTGGGCCGCCCAGTTGAAGTCTCTCGTGGACCATGCCTCCGTAAAAGCGGTCGTTACGGGCAGTTCGGCTTTACGCATTGAAGCGGGGCGCGACAGCCTCGCGGGGCGCATCACCACGATTGAAGCGGGCGTTCTCTCGCTGACAGAGATCGGCGCGCTGCGCGGTCTTTCATCGCCGGCGCCGTTTCTCGAGGCGAACGGCATATCCAATCTACGCGATAAAGAATATTGGATATCGCTGCGCAATCAGGGCGTTGCGTTTCAAGAATTTCGAAATGAAGCGTTTCGGTTGTTTTCAGAGAGGGGCGGCTACCCAATAGCCCATAAAGAAAAAGATGTTCCAATGGCAGATTTGACGGGGCATCTGAATGAGACGGTCATCCAGAGAGTCATTCAGCATGATCTGCAGGCGAGCGGACGAGGGGAGCAACGGGACTCAGAATTATTGGAAGAGGTTTTGCGCTTGGCATGCCGCTATGCAGGTCAAGCTCCCAACGCATCTACTTTAACGGAAGAAGTGAATTTGACGCTTGGAGCGGGCGTTAACTATCAGCGCGTTGTCAGCTACTTGAAGCTGCTTGGAGACACGCTGCTGTTGAGGTTGATTCCTCCATTAGAGATCCGTCTAAGAAAGAGGCGCGGAGGACCCAAAATATGCTTGGCTGACCATAGTCTCCGCGCCTGTTGGCTCCAGGAGCAGATTCCGTTTGCGCCGGACATTTTAGCGCAGCAGCCGGAAATATCAGACATGGCGGGGCGTATCGCGGAAAGCGTCTTTGGCGCGGCGGCTTCAACCATTCACGGTCTTGATGTCGCTCATTTTCCGCAAAGAGGCATGGACCAGGAAGTCGATTTTGTTTTGACGGTCGGCAATTATCGCATCCCTGTAGAAGTGAAATACCGCAAGCGCATCGATTCGCACCGCGACACGTTGGGGCTGCGTTCATTTTTGGAAAAATCGGCGAATAACGCTCCCTTCGGAATACTCATCACGCAAGTTGATGCCGAAACGGTCGATGATCCGCGCATCGTCAGTTTGCCGTTGTCGACCTTTCTCATGCTTCGATGAGCGTAGCCTAAAAGCCCAACTCCTTCCGAACAACATTCTGCAGCGGTTCCCCGCGGGTGTAGCGTCTCAGGTTGTCGCAAAACAGCTTGACCATGCGGTCGGCTCGGCGCTGTGAATACCCTGCCGAATGCGATGTGAGGACAACATTCTCCATCTCCCAAAGCGGACTTTCAGGCGGCAGCGGCTCCGTCTCCATGACATCCAGACCCGCGCCCGCGATCTGTCCAGACCGCAGCGCCGCGCACAGAGCCGCCTCGTCCACAAGACGCCCCCGCGCCACATTGATGAGATACGCCGTCCGCTTCATATGGGACAGGGCGTCCGCGTCCACGATCCGCTCCGTCTCCTTTGTGAGCGGACACGCCAGCATCGCGGCGTCCGACCGACGCAGCAAGTCAGGCAGCCGATCCAACGGCAGCAGCTCGTCCACATTTGCGGGCTTTTCGGCGCAGTACGGATCGACGGCGATGACGCGCATCTCAAACCCTTTCGCCCGCTTCGCCATCTCCCGACCGAACCCGCCCATCCCGATCACGCCGAGCGTCCATCCTCCGATCTCCAGAACGGAGCTGCGCGTCGAAAACCATTCGCGCCGCTCTTGACGGCGTATGGAAACCCGCAGCCCGCGCGTCAACGCCAGCAGGAGCGCAAACGCATGCTCCGCCGCCTGAGGCGCGTAAACGCCCGCCGCGTTTGTGAACGCCGCCCCGCTTTTCATCATCGCCGGGAACAGCTGCTTCTCAATTCCCGCGCCCGACGTCTGCACCCATTTCACATTCGGGACGGCGGCAAACACCTCCTCGGCGCTGTACGCGAAAAGGATCTCCGCGTCCGCGCCATGCTTCATCAACTCCTCTTTTGTTTCTGCAAAGACAACCGAACGCCCATGCTCTTGGGCGGCTGCCTGTATGCGTTTTTGGTGCGATTCGTTCAGCTCGCGCAGATAGACCAGTATCTTCACGTTCGGTCAATCCACGCCGTCTTCAAGGTCGCGCAAAAAAAGCGCGTTCCGCCGCTGTATGAACCGCCGCAGCGCGCCGACAGCGTCCTCCGCCGGCTCCGCCAGCTCCGCCTCAACGTCCATCTCTCCAAGCGTCTCCGCCGCCGCGGCGCAGAGCGACTCTGCGTTCACTTTCCAGTACCGCCCCTCCCGCTTCGCCTCGATTTTGCCGCTTGCAGCCCATCGGCTGACCGTCTTGCGGGAGACGGAGCGGCCCGAGCTTGCATACAGCTCCTGCATCCGCTCTGCCGCCTCTGTCAAGGTGATCCAGTTCGATTCCATGCGGGTCTCTTCAACGCTGTCTGTCAAAGCGGCAATTCTACAGCGGCGCCGCCGGAACCCCAAGAGCGCGACATCGCCAGATCAATCTCTCGGTCGGCGCGTCCGTTATGCGGACCGTATTCAGGATCGGTACCGTGTCGAACCGCGTTTGCGATGCTCATGATCTCCGACGCGACGGAGATCTGCCCTTCGCTGAGCGGATAGTCCCGCAGCGGGTTTTCCCAGACAACAGGCGTCGGCGCGTCCGCTTCCATCGCCGCGATCGTCTCCACGCCGTCGACCGTGTGCGTCCGCCGCTTGATCGCAATTTGCCGCTGCTTTGAAGCGGAATCGTCCAACACGGACGCCTCCTCCTTGACGCAAAAACCGCGCTCGCCAAAGAACTTGGTCGACCTGAAACGGCGCAGCGGCGAGCCGTACGACAGGCTTGAGAAGTTGAAAATGCCGACGCTGCCGTTTTCAAACTCAATGACGCCATGCTGCCAGCTCTCATCCTTCGGATTTCTACCGCGGTAGTAGTGGCTTTGAACCGCATGCGTTCGAACAAAGCCGAATACCCGCTTCGCCCTCACTTCAAAGCCGATGTAGCTGCGGATCAAGCCGACGCCATGGTAGCCATGCCCGCGGAAGTCGTTGTACGCCGTCAACACCTTTCCAAAGACGCCTTCCAGGATCATCTGCCGCTTGATGCGCTCCGTCGGGACGCGGTAGTACTGCTCGTTCACCTCAATCTTCACCCCATGCTTTTCGGCGGCGGCGATCATCTCGTCCGCCCTCTCCAGGCTTGAGTTGATGGGCGTTTCGGTACTGTAGCTGACGCCCATCTGCGCGAGCGGGACGCCCGCCTCATGGGTTCGGCTCGGATTGACAACGACGGCGCACACATCGGGCTGCGTCTCCGAGACCATCTTTTCAAGGTCGGTGTAAGCGGGGACGCCGGCAAATCCTCCCGCTTCTTCGGCGGCGTCCGCCCGAACGTCGCACACCGCGGCAAACTCAAGGTCGCGCTTTAAAATCTGTATGATCGGCAGATAAGTGTTCCTGCCGCGATTTCCGACGCCCACAAGAGCGATCTTGACGCGGTCCATCTGTTTCTCCCAACGCTTTGTTCGCCTGCGCCTCTTGGAATGCGCAGCGTTTCATCGTATCGTATGCATTATAGTCAAGGAGAGCCGATGGCGCTAATACGTTGGAAAAGCGGCTTTGTCGCATACTGGGTTCGCGGGCTTTATTATGTCTCGCTGGGAGCCGCTTTGGCGGGGCTGGCGGTCTGGGCGGCTGCAACATGGGTCGAGCGTTACGACCTGATTCGACATCCGATCAGCATTGTCGGCGTCGTCTGTTTTATGCTGAACATGCCGTTTGCGCTTCGGCGCCGCCGCCGATGGATACGCTTTGGACATCAGGCGCGCTGGCTCAAAGCGCACTGGTTTTTTGCGGGAGCCGGCTTTGCGCTGATCGTCATCCACACGGCAATGGCCCCCGCTTCGTTCGGCGGATGGGCGGCTCTGGCGCTCGCCTCCTTTGCGATGCTGACAGGGTTTGTGACCCACTTCACGAAGCGGTGGGTTCGTTACTACGCCCTGCGGATTCATCTCATATCTGTCATCGCGCTCATCGTCGGCTTCATCGGGCATGGCATTCATAAAGTGCGCCACCCATGGTTCCCCTTAGAAGCGAAAACGCCCAAGGGCGAGGTTGTCCATGACGCCGCCTGCGCCATGTGCCATGAATACCGCAACCGATACAACGAACACGCCTGCATCGGCTGCCATGTCCACAGCACGGAGGAGATCATCGCCGACCATGAGACGCACGGCATTTTCAACTTCGCCCCATGTCTAGATTGCCATGCGGCAACGATACAAGGCAAGGAGTATTTCACAGGTCCAGGAGATCCGATTCACGGCAACGTTTTTCTGTTTGACGAATGAACCGCGCAGCAGAAGGAGACCCGTATGACGCCTGAGCAACGATATCTGTTCGACACATTCGGCTATCTGCATATCCCAAACGCGATGACCGCCGAGGAGCTGGCGGCGGCGCAGGAGGCGTCCCAGCGGTATATCGACGCGCCGCCCGAACGGCTGCCGTCGGGCTTCGGCGTCGACAACAGGCGGTACCTCCATGGGTTCGCCTTCGACAAGGCGTTGGAGCGGCTTGCGCTTCACCCAACGACATGGCCGGTCGTCAAAGAGCTGCTGGACAACCGGCCCCGTCTCACAAGCGGAACGCTGCAGATCAACGCGGCGGGGGACGCGCCTCTCCGTCTTCACTGCGCCCGCGACGATTACCACTGGACGACGCCTCCTTACGCGGTTCGGCATGGGCGCGTCTTTGCGGATCATATTGTCGTCTTTCCATATCTGGACGATGTGAACCCCGACGACGGCGGCGTCATCGTGGTCGCAGGCTCGCACAAAAGCGAATTCGACCGCCCCAAGGATCTGTTTGGGAAGGAGTCGTTCGACGACGCCGATGAGCTCCCGCCCGGCGTTCTCAATATCTGTCCGCGGGCGGGCGATTTTGTCGTCATCACCGAGCGGCTGACGCACGGAGCCTTGCGCTGGAAGCCTACCGACCGCATTCGGCGCATTCTGGTTCTGCGGTACCATCTGCAGTTCAAACCGATGGGGGACCTGCCTGAGCCGATCGTGTCGCGGCTGTCGCCTGAAACGCGCGAGCTGGTTTCCCGCGCCGGCTACCGCGATATTAAAAAGATCGTACGCAAAGAGAACGGCACAATCTGGAGCGCATAGATGTCCATACTGACAAAAAGCGACTTTGAATCGGCTCTGAACGCATGGAAAAGCGCCCTTTCCGATCATGCCAGCGCGCCGGACGGACAATGGGCTGTCAAGGGATTTATCGATATTTCTCGGCAAATCTACACGATTTCGGCAGATACAAAGGTCGTATCCAAAATCTTGGAGATTCACCTGTTCCCCAAAATTCTTGAGTTTGCCGAACGGCAACGCCTTGCAGTCGTTCTTCCAGAGCATCAAAATTACTATCCAGACATTTCCTTTGTCTCGAAGGACGATGAAAGAATAAGATTCGCCGTGGATTTCAAAACGACATACCGCAACCCCAAGAAACCTTGGCTCTGCAACGGTTTCACATTGGGATCGCATGGGAGATATTTTAGAGACCGCTCAAGCGTGAAAAATATCCAGTTTCCCTATGATTCCTACGCGGGCCATTTTTGCATCGGAATCATCTACGACCGGTTAGACAGCTCAACAGGAGACAGAGTACAGCCGCATTCCCTTGACAAACTCCAGTCCATAGCATCGACCATCTCCAACATCCAGTTTTTTGTGACCGAAAAATGGAAGATCGCAAGCGACAAGAGAGGGTCGGGCAACACAGCGAATATCGGGAGCATTCAGCGAATCGAGGATATTCTGTCTGGAAACGGAATGTTCGCAAAGCTCGGCGAAGAATGGTTTGACGACTACTGGATGAATTATGGTAAAATCACCGTGAAAGGGGAAACCGGAGAAATGAAGCAGATCACCTCGCTCAAAGAGTTTGTCCAATACCGAGGCGGCGACGCATCTCTCATTGTCCTAAGAAACAACCGCAAATGAATCTCGACAGAACGCTCGTACCTCCGATCAAATGTCAAGGCATCAAGACCAAACTGACGCCATGGATACGTTCAGCGGTACCGTCCGACTTCGGCGGGAGATGGATTGAGCCGTTCATGGGATCGGGCGCTGTCGCGTTCAATATCCGCCCAAAGCAAGCGTTGCTGGCTGATTCCAACCCGCACATCATCCGCTTTTATCAAGCGGTCGCCGACGGCCAAATCACCGCTGATTCAGCGCGGCGCTTTCTCAAGGAAGAAGGCGCTGAGTTACGGCGCTCGGAAGGCGAACACTACTACGCTGTCCGAGAACGGTTCAACCAGCATGGAGATCCGCTGGATTTTCTATTCTTAAACCGCGCATGCTTTAATGGACTGATGCGATTCAACCGGAAAGGGCAGTTTAATGTCCCGTTCTGCCGAAAACCAAACCGCTTTTCTCAAGCATATATAACGAAAATTGCCAATCAGGTTCAAGCCGTCTCGAATCTGATCGCCCTCGGCGCGTATGAATTCCGCTGCCAGAATTTCGCCGCTACCATTGAAGCGGCGCAAAAGGATGATCTTCTCTACTGCGACCCGCCCTACATTGCGCGGCATGCGGACTACTTCAGCGGATGGGACGAATCCAATGAACGCCAACTTGCGCGCTCGCTCTCGAAGGCGCCATGCAGCTTCATCCTTTCAACATGGCATAGCAACCGCTTCCGAAAAAATCCCTATATTGAACGCTTATGGGCTTCTTTCCACCTCCAAACGAGGGGTCATTTCTACCACCTAGGCGGCAAAGAAAAAAACCGCAACGCCATGACTGAAGCCCTGATCACCAACTACGGAATAAAGCCGTACGAATCGCCCCGCAAAACAGACAGGCAACAGCGGCTTTTTGAAAAACAAACCGGCAAAACCTAGAAGCAAACGGGCGTTAGGCAAGAAAAAGCGCTATAATTGGGCTGGCTGTTTTGCATAAACTAAGGAAGAAACGGCAATGAGCGCAGCGCAAAACTTTCCAGACAACGTTCTCTACGAGATGGACAATCTCGAAGTCCTGCGCGGCATGAACAGCGAGACGGTCGACCTGATCGCCACCGATCCGCCCTTCAATACAAAGCGCAACCGCAGCGGAACGGCGGGCTTCTATGTCGACAACTGGAAATGGGGCGACACGGGCATTCTGCCTGACCAGTGGAAATGGAACGAGGTGCATCCGAAGTGGCTGGAGGAGATCAAGGACGACCATGAGGCGCTTTACCATGCCATCGACGCGGCGCGCTACACGCAGGGCGAGGACACGGCGGCCTTTCTCTGCTTCTTGAGCGTCCGTCTGCTTGAAATGCATCGCATCTTGAAGCCGACAGGTTCGATCTACCTGCACTGCGACCCGACTGCCTCCCACTACATCAAGCAGTGCATGGACGCCATTTTCGGCAAGAAGAACTTTAAAAACGAAATCGTATGGCGTAGAGCGACTGCCCACAACGACCCAAAGAAGTATGGAAATAACACCGATAGATTGTTGTATTACTCCGGAGGGGATAAGGCGACTTGGAACGGGTCTGCCATCGCTGTTCCGAAAACCGCGCAAGAGATTGATCGCGCGTATCCGCTCCAAGACGAGCGGGGTAAATACAGAGCGTCTGACTTGACGGGACCTTCTCATGGCTATAGCGGCGGGGAGAGTTCGCAACCTTGGTCGGGTTATGATGTTAGGTCGAGAGGCCGCGTTTGGTCAGCTCCATTGACAGGCAAATACGCCAAATGGATTGAAGACAATCTGATTCCGAACTACCGATCCATAAAAGGCGTTCATGATAGATTGGATACTCTTGATTCTGCAGGATTGATTCGCCATCCCAAAAAAGGGCGTTCGGGATGGCCTGGACTTAAGCGGTATGCCGAAGCCGACTCTGGAAATCCGGTACAATCGCTATTCATCGATATTTCTGGCTTTACAAATTACAACAAGGGCGATGAATGGACAGGCGCTCCTGACCAGAAGCCGACCGCCCTTTACGAGCGCATCGTGAAAGCGTCGTCCAACGAGGGCGACCTCGTGCTTGACCCTTTCTGCGGATGCGCGACGACGATCATCGCCGCAAACAACCTGAACCGCCGATGGGTTGGAATCGACCGGCGCATTGACGCCCGCTACCACATCATAACGCGGTTGATGGGCATCACGCGGAAGGAGCGGACGCGGATCGAGATGTTTGCGACGGACGCGGAATGGCTAGAGCGTCAGACGGAGAAATACGAGTTCCACTTCAAGACGGCGCCGCCTGTTCGCTCCGATAACGATCAGGGCGCGCCGCCGGAGCTAGAGCCTGTTTTTCATGCCGCGCCTGAGAAGCTGCATACGCATGCGGAGATGAAGGAAATTCTGCTGGGCGAGTTTGGTTTGAAATGCTGGGGCTGCGGTTTTGAGGCTCCTGATGAGCGTTATTTGCATCTCGACCATGTAAGTCCGAAGAGCGACGGCGGAACGAACCACATAGACAACCGCGCTTTGCTTTGCCAACCATGCAACAGCAAGAAGTCGAACGCGATGAGCTTGAGCGCGTTGCGTCGGGCGAATAAGCGCGAAGGCTACATGAAGGACGGAGCGCTCATCAACCTTGTCAAAGCGCGGGCATGGACGCGGCAGGTTTTGATAGAGAAGGTGCGGACGACTTAGAAAGTCGGGCGTTGTTTTTACCGTTTAACTTAGATCGGAGAATTTAAGATGATTGATCCCACCCATTCGTTAGCATTTTCAGTGCAGTCCAATCCAGGCGTTTACGCTGTTCTCATCGGTTCGGGCGTTTCTCGTCAAGCAGGAATTAGCACCGGCTGGGAAATAACCCATGATCTGATTCGAAAGTTGGCGGCGTCTCATGGAGAGGATTGCGGTTCAGATCCTGAAAGCTGGTATTCCAAAAAATACAAAAAATCTCCTGACTACTCCGAGATTATTGAACAGTTGGCTAAAACGCCATCCGAACGGCAGCTGCTTTTGAAATCGTATTTTGAACCGAACGACGATGAAAGAGAGGAGGGACTAAAGCAGCCTACCGACGCTCATAAGGCTATTGCGGCTATTGCGGCGCAGAAATTTATCAAGGTGATCATCACGACCAATTTTGACCGCCTTACGGAAAATGCTTTGAAAGAGGCAGGCGCGCCAGGCCCGATAGTCTTAAGTTCCCCAGATCAAGTCAAGGGAATGCGTCCCCTTCAGCATATGGAAGAATGCTGCCTTATTAAATTGCACGGCGATTATCTCGACACGCCCATTCTAAACACCGAGCGGGAACTTGAAAATTACTCGCCGGAAATTGATGGGCTTCTCGACCGCATCATTGATGAATACGGTCTCATTGTGTGCGGCTGGTCGGCGAAGTGGGATCCTGCGCTGCGCAAGGCGATTGAGCGCGCCCCGTCGCGTCGATTCACAACCTACTGGGCTGCATACGGCGATCTCAATGAAGAAACCGAAAAACTGATTCAACATCGGAACGCTGAGGTGATTCAGATTCAAGGCGCGGACGAGTTCTTTCAGAACCTTCATCGTCAAGTGGAGGCGATCCAAAATTTTTCAAAAGTAGATCCGCTTTCAAAAGCGGTCGCTGTTGCGAGCCTCAAGCGTTATCTGTCGCCTCCTCAAGACCATATCAGAGTGTCCGAGCTTGTCAATGAGGTTGCCCATCAAGTTGTGGAAGCCGTCTCAACAGAAAACTTCCCCCTGAACATGCGACCAGATGTAGGTGAGATTGATAAACAGATTCCAGAGCGATTGGCGCGATACAAATCTGCTTGTGAAACGCTGCTGGAGATGGCGGTGTTTAGCGGAGCATGGGCAGAAGAAGAAAGTCATTATGTTGTCTGGGAGCAAGCGTTGACCGACCTCGTTCCTCCGCCAATTGAAGCACCATTATATATGCCAAGTCTTGCAAGATTAAGAAATTACCCAGGGACGCTTTTGCTTTATGCGCTGGGAATTGGCGCTGTAGCCAAAAACCGTTTCGGATTTCTGAGGCGTATGTTCGATGTGAGATTCGTACGCCCATCAGCTCCTCATGCGGACGAAACCACCGCAGTGGAAAAGTTCTCCCTCCTTAACGTACTCGACTCTGGTTGGAATTTCTGGGACGACCCTGAAAAGGAACGCAATCTTGAACTGCCGACGAACGACTGGATGCGGCGCGAAATGCTGCCATTTGCCAAACAAATCATTCCTAATGAAAAGACATACACATGGATGTTCGACAAGCTGGAAATCTTGATGGCAGCCAACTCAAAATCAACGCTATGGTATGCGTTCCTAGGTAGGCCTGAAAACAGAAAGCCCATCATAGAGAAGCTGAAAACTTGGTCAATCGCGCCTGATCAACAAGACCTATACGTAAGGAGAGGCTATGAATATGCGTCTAGCGGAATTTTGGGCGACACGGCTTCCGAATCGCATCAAAACATAGTCGATCTGGAACAACGCATTGAGCAGAGAATACTGAAGATCGATTATCCATGGGGTGATACGTACGGATGGTTATGATCGTATGGGAGTACTACCATCCATGGTAACCGAAATCTGTTCGCCTCATTCCATTCAAATCAATCCACAATCGCCTGATACGTCATCATCTCAAACTTCTGCTGGTCGTCCAGCCACCATGTCGGATACAGCTGCGTCATGATGATCCCGATCAGTTCCTGCTGCGGGTCGATGAAAAAGGCGGTATGCCATATGCCGCTCCATCGTATCGTCCCCGCGGACGTTACCGACCGGGACGCTGTCGGGTTCGTATGCGTCATGAACCCAAGCCCGAACCGCTGCCCGTTGCCAAACTCCACCTCCGCCTTCAGGTTGTCCCGCGACATCATCTCCACCGTCGTTGGGCTGAGCAGGCGGACGCCGTCCAGCTCTCCGCCGTTCAGGATCATCTGGCAAAACCGCGCGTAGTCGAGAATCGTCGAGCTGAGTCCGCTTCCGCCGCAGTAGGTCGTCTGCGGACCCTCATACGGATATGCGACGGAGCGCCAGCCGCCCTGCGCCGTCTTCGGATGCGGCTTCAAGCCCTTCTCCGCGTCCGGCGAATAGACGACCGCAAACCGCTCCTTCGCCTCCTTCGGATAATAAAAAGCGGTGTCGTTCATCTTGAGCGGCTTGAAGATTCGCTCCTCAAAAAACTGCGCGAGCGTCATTCCAGACGCGACCTCCACCAGCCGACCCAGCGCGTCCGTTGAATAGCCGTACCACCACTGGTCGCCAGGGTGGAACGCCAGCGGAATTTTCCCCAGCTCCTCCGTCATCTCCGCCAGCGTGATGTCCGCGAGCCTGAAGCCTGGGTTGATGCGCTTGCCGCGGTAATGCTGCGCGGCAGGCCCGCCTCCGTAGGTGAGGCCGGAGGTGTGCGTCAAGAGATGCCGCACCGTCATCTTTCGTATCGGCTCTTCAAACGCCTCGCCCTCTTCGCCGTCCGCGTTCGCTTTGACGACCCGCGCCTCCGCGAATTCAGGCAGCAGCTGTTCGACAGGCTGGTCTAGGCGGAACTTGCCCTCCTCATAGAGCATCATGACGGCGGCGCTTGTGATCGGTTTCGTCATGGAGGCGATGCGAAAAAGCGTCCCGCTCTGCATAGGCTGTTCCGTTTCGCGGTTCGCCATTCCGTACACGCCGATATGGGCGATCTTTCCGCGCCGGGCGATGAGCGTCGCCGCGCCCGCGAGACGTTGATTGTCCACATACGCTTGCATGACCTGGTCAAGCCGCTTCAACCGCTCAGACGACATGCCGACCTCTTCCGGCGCGGCGCGCGGGAGAGCGGAAGCCCAGCCGACGCCCAGCCCCGCACCCAACATGACAGCGGTAAAACAGCCAAGAGCGCGCTGCCAGTTAAAATGTATGCGGAGTTGAGGCGATGTTCTAGGCATCGTTCTCATTCCATTGATGTCGCTCTCCATGAGACGAGAGCCAAGGCGGCGAATCCCAACCATCCCATCCATCCCGACGGAAACTGTACGCCGGCAAGCGCGTCGGGCGCGCTGCCTTCGACCAACCCTAACGCCCGCGTCGCCGTCACGCCGACAGCTACGACGATTGCGAATCCGAAACCGACCAGCAATCCGCCGTTTGCCCTGAAAAACGCGACCCTAGAGGTGTCAATGCCCGCCAGCCCGCGCATCAACATGACAAGCGCGCAGCATAAAAAGGTTAGCAACCCCATGTATAACGCGCTCTTATGCATATCAGGGAATTCGGCAGACGCGCCAATGAAGAGGCCTATAATAATCCCTGCTCCTCCCAAATACATTCCCTGCCACATGATCGGCCGCCACTGCAGCATCCGCTGATCCAGCTGATTGGCGAGTATTCGGCGTCTAGAGGGGGTCAGATTGACGCTCCGCGCCATCACCGTGAGCGGATACCCCAGAGCCAGCAGCTGCGTCCAGAGTACCGCCCCCAGCGACGGCGGCTCCGGCATCCGTATATCCAGCGGAAACGGCCACAGCTTGTCCAGCTGAAAAAGAACATACGACGCGATCAGCATCGCCGCGAGACCGATATGAACCGAGAGCGTCCAGCTTGCCGTCCATGCGACGCGCCTGCCGGCGTTCTTTGCGAATTTCAACAGGTTGTAGAGACCCCCTAAACTGGAATCCAGCACAAGCGCGCCCGCCTCATGCGCCAGAGCGTCCGCGCTTCCGCCATACGGCGCCAAGCCGATGTCCGCCGCCTCCAGAGCCGGTATGTCCGCCAGCTGCGAACCGAGAAACGCGACGCACTGATCTTTCTGCTGCAGCATCTGGATAACGCGCGCCTTCTGCTCGCTGGGCATCTGCGCGCACACAACCGCGTCGTCGAGACGAAGCATCAGCTCCTCATCCTCCATCTGCTGAATCGCCTCGCCCGACAGCGACTGCTGCGAATTGCTGAGAAGGCCCGCATGGCGCGCCATGCTCTCCACATGCGAAATCTCCCCGTCCGAGATCACCATCAGCCGAAGGCCGTCGTCGCGGCAGCGCTGGATCACCTTTTGAACATCCTCGCGCGGCTCGTTGTGAAAACAGAGCATCCCCAAAAAGATGACGTTCTGGGTCATTCGCTCGGGCGCGTCCGCCAGCGCGTCTAAGTCGTCAATATCGCGGTAGGCGATCGTCAACGTCTGCATATAATCGGACTGGAAGTAATGGTTCACCCCCTTCAGATACTCCCGCTGCCCCGTCGGCAGGACGACCACCTCGCCATGCATCCGCGTCAGCCGGCACAGATCGATCAGCTGCGGGCTTCGTCCGATGATGAACTCAACATAGCTGCCGTCCGGCTTCTCAAACACAACGCGCTGCCACTTGGTTTCTGAATTGTAGGGCGTCTCCCGTTTCTTGACGAGGCTCTTGTCGTAATGGTCAATCGGAAGGCCGACGATCTCGTTCAGCTCATACAGCGCCTCCAGCGTGAGCGGGTCGACGCCTGTGACGCCCTCCTCGCCGGGGGTGGAATGCTTCGCGCACAACGACGCCGCCAGCAGCAGCATGTACATGTCCTGCGGCTTTTCATACGTCGGCTCCGGCTCAGGCTCCTCGCCGTTCGGCGTCTCTTCTTGATCCGATTCCTCCGCCTCCTCGCCGTTCGGCATCTCTTCTTGATCAGGCTCCGCCGCCGGAGGCGGAGCCGGTTCGTCAAGCGGCGCGTCTTCGACATCCGACTCCTCTTGGAACATCTGCCGGATCGCCTCTACATCGTAAATCTGCCCGTCAACCAGAACCTGCTGAGGCGAAATCCTGTCGTAGGTCAAGACGCCCTTCGGATCGAAACAGAGCGCGGTGGCTCCGCTCATTTTTTCTAAAGCTTCCGGCTTTTGCACAATCGTCCAGGCTTCGTCCATCGACCGGAGCTGGCGCATGCCCTGCGTGAAGACGATCGCCGAGGCGATGGCTCCATATCCAGGAGCCGCCGCGGCGAATAGAGCCGCCCCCGCCGCCGCAGCGTTCAAAACGTCGCTTCCCAGCGCCAAAAGCGCGACTGTCAAGACGACGCCGCCGACGCAGCCTGTCCACGTCAAATACGGCGCGATCCGCTCAATGCGCTTGCTGGATTCGGATTTCGGCAGCTGAATGGTCTGACGGGCGTATTTTTTACAGATTGCCCGGTCGGAGCCGATGGCGACCACCGCCGCTTTCCCTGAGCCTGCATGCACAAATGTCCCCGCAAAAACCATGTTCGTCTGGTCTGAATAGCGCGACCGGCTGACGGAGCCTTCAAGCGGCTCAATCTGCTTCTCCTGCATATCCGAGAAGCCGGTCAGCGGAAACTCGTTCACCCGCAGCCGATTCGATTCAAAGACGCGGGCGTCGGCTGGCACATAGTCGCCCGCCTGAAGATGGATCACATCGCCGGGGACGATCTCGTTCGGAAAACACTCCGCCGTCTGACCGCCCCGCATGGCGCGCGCCGTCCGGTAGCTGCCCCGTTCAATCCAGCTCAGATGATTCTCTAAGATGATTTGCTGCGCTGTCCGCATTCCGATCTCAATGATCGTCAAACCGAGAACCGCGCCCCCGATATAGAGAGCCGCGCTCTCCGACAGCCCGTACATAAGCCCCGCGATCCCAAGAAACAGAAGCGCGAGGCTGCGGGGATTGGACGCCTGCTCCACTAACGCTTTGAAGAACGGCGTCCGGCGCCAGAAAATCAAATCGTCGTTGGCTGCCGATTCGCCGCGACGGCGCTGCGCTTCCGTCGGCGTTAGTCCAATCTTAAGATTGGTGTCTAAAGTTTTTTGAAGAAAGAATAAATCCTGTGAATACCAGTTCGACATACGAATCTTTCGTGATGAGCGTTCGATTGCAGGGGATGTTGGTCAAATGCGATGCGCGGTCTTGGATTGATTGAACATTCACTGATGTTGTCCGTCATTCGCTCATGCCGTTCTCGGCGATTGAACCACGCCATGAAGCATAGCAAATCATGCGCGGTTTCACAATGAAAATCTACTCCATTGATCTCGTCCAGGGGCCTATTTTGCATTTTCTGGCGGTTCATGAATACGGAACGCGCGGCTTGCAAAACGCTTCTCAAATTTTTAGGGGCGCGCCCAGCGGAGTCGGGCTGCCGGCAACCTGCCCGTTCCTCACTGCGAGGCGCATTTCATCGATGGCTTTGAGGGTCATGTTCGCCGCATCGACAGGATCGGCATCCATGTCAAAACGCAGCGGATTGCCGATATGGAGGCTCACATGGCGGCGGCGGATGCCGCTGCGGTCTTTCCCCCATACGTCCGAGGCGCCGTTCAAATAGACCGGAAGCACAGGCGTCTGGGAGCGCGTCGCCAAAAAACCAACCCCACGCTGCGCCTCCAGAATCTCCTCTTCCCCCGCGCGCGTCCCTTCAGGAAACATGACGATCGCCTGCTCATTTTTCAGCAGCCGAAGCGAATGGCGCAACGCCGAAAAATCCGCCTTCTCGCGGTTGATCGGATACGCCCCGACTCCCCGCAAAAAAGACCCAAACGGACGCGCAAACAACGTATGTTTCGCCATAAAATTCACCTCGCGCGGAAAAAACGCTCCCAGATAGATCGGGTCAAGATAACTGGTGTGATTTCCCGCAATCAGCAGCCGCCCCTCCATCGGCAAACGATGAAGGTCGTAACAAACCGCGCGCGACAGCAAGTTCAGCGGAATCGAAACCCAGCGGTGAACGAGGTTGTAGAGAAACCGATCCGAAGGATAATTGTATAATGAGCGGCCCATGACCAGCTCCTCGTTGTAAGATAAGCGCATCATACGACGATTCGGCGGCGAAGACAATTGAAGGGACCCGTTCAGAATTGAGCAACCAAACGGAAAGGCTCATATCGAGATGAAAGGCGTTTTTGAAATCGCACAGCGAGACGCGAACACAAATGCGAGGCGCGGCAGGCTCCATCTGCGGCGCGGAGTCCTCAATACGCCCGCCTTTATGCCGGTCGGAACCAAAGGCGCCGTCAAAACGCTTGATCCGAACGACGCCCGCGAATGCGGAGCCGAAATACTGCTCGGAAACGCCTACCACCTGTGGCTCCGCCCAGGGCATGAAACGGTCGCCAAAGCGGGGGGGCTGAACGCTTTCATGGCATGGGACAAGCCGATCCTGACCGACTCCGGCGGATACCAGGTCATGAGCCTTGCCGCCAAGCGCAAGCTCTCCGAAGAAGGAGCCGAATTCCGCTCCGAAATCGACGGCTCGCTCCGCATGCTCACCCCCGAACTCTCCATCGAAATACAGCAGGCGCTCAACTCCGACGTCATGATGTGCTTCGACGAATGCTCGCCCCATCCAGCCCCTTACGCCCAGCTGAAGCTGGCGATGGAGCGCTCGCTGCGATGGGCAATGCGCAGCAAAGACGCGGCGCGTCCAAACGGACAGCTGCTCTTCGGCATCATACAGGGCGGAATGAACACAGCGCTGCGCATCGAAAGCGCCGAAAAAATGCGCCAAATCGGGTTCCCAGGCTATGCCGTCGGAGGACTCGGCGTCGGAGAAGAGAAACCGATCATGTACGAGATGGTCGCTTTCGCGGCAGAGCTGCTGCCAGAAGAAAAGCCGCGTTACCTGATGGGCGTCGGTACGCCCGAAGACATCCTTCACGCCGTACGGAACGGGATCGATATGTTCGACTGCGTTTTGCCGACGCGCAACGCCCGGCACGCATTCCTGAACTCAACGCAGGGACCTGTGCGCATACGGAACGCGCAATATAAAGAGGACATGTCGCCTATTGACGAACGGTGCCGGTGCGCCGCGTGCCGTCGTTTTTCACGCGCCTATCTGCGCCATCTCTACGTCGAAAAAGAGCCGTTAGCAGCCCGGTTGATGACGATCCACAACCTGCATTTTTACCTGCATATGATGCGCGGCGCGCGCCGAGCCATCGAAAACGGAGTCTTCGATGAGATGTCGGCGCGCCCCGGCGATCTGTTCCTGCTCGGTCAAGAGGAAGCGGCGCCAACCGGTTAAATGCGGCGCCGCTTCATCTACGGCAGATTTATTCAAACTTCAGCAAGCCCCAGGAAACGGCCGTTTTGCCTTGCGGATCGACGCTCAACGCTTCGCCGACCGGCCCGTCTGCGAACTTGGCGATGTCGTCGGCGCTGAGCGCCTCGTCAAAGACGGCGACATCGTCCACCGCGCCGTCATAAAACTCGCCGCCTGAAACGCCGTCCCAGCCGAGGCCGACATAGGTTGTCTGGCCGTCGCCGGCGGCAAAGGCGTTGCGGTGCGCTTCTTCGCCGTTGACATAGTTGACAAACTCATCTCCTGGGTTGACGATCGCAATCTGCGTCCATTCGTTCGCGGAGATGACGCCGCCGGGCATCGTGCTCCATGCGTTCCATCCGCCTCGGGCAAATCCTCGCCAGGACATGAAGCCGCCGTTGTTGACGAACCAAGAATAGCGGCCGGAGCCGTTGTGAGGTCCGCACCGCACCACCTGCTGCCAAGTGTTCCCCGCCAAGGGCGGATTGATCCAGACCGTTACGGTGAACGGGTTGATAAAGATGTCAGGGTCGTCAACCGGTATCTTCATCCACTTTTGCGATTGGAAGCTGAGAGCCTTGCCGAATTTGCCGTCGATCCAGTCTGGCTCGGCTTCAAAGGCTCCATGGCGGTCATTGCCGGAGGCGTCCATCGGCGCCCCCTCCCCTTCGTCCATCGGCAGATAGAACACCATCTCTGCCCCGGCTGTCGGCGCGGTCAGCAGATAGGCGAACGCGCCGACGCACAGCGATCTGATAAGCGTTTTCATGGGTACTTCTCCATTCTTGAAGTTGGATTGAGCGCGGAGCGAAGATCGTCACACGACATGAATTTCTCCTGTGAACTCCTCTCCGCCGTCTTCGTCCCCGAAATCGTACACCGCGCTGTCGGAGGCAAAGAAAACGACCACATGCCGATCTGCGCCGCCGCTGGAGGCGGCCAGAGCCGCATCGTCCAGCGCCGCGATCAGCTCCTCCACGCTCTCCTCGTCCAATGCATCCTGCATCAGCACAATCGACGCCGAGAACCGAAATGCGTCCATACTATAATGTATGTCCACCTGCCCAACCGCTTCGGCCGGCAGATCAGCCTTGTTGTCGAAAATGGCGTATTGTTCAGAGGAGAAGGTGCGAACGCGGCGTTGAAACGAAAATCTGGTCATTCATGCTCTCCGAATGAAAGAAAGACGAAAACACATATATATTAGCCCTGCGGCTTCGAAAACTCAACACACAGGCGCCGACGGTCGTACGCTCAAACGGAGTCTTTGGCGGCGACAGCGTTTGATCGGAAGATATATCGTTTAAGATCCCCCTCCCCGTTCCCCATTTTCACGGGGACATGGCTTGCGCAGTATGACGGTTTGGTTGGCGAAGCCTCTCTCAAGATAGATAGCGCTGCTCCGTTCAAATATCCCAACTTAAGAGGCGGTAACATTTGCCGAAAAGCTCCCCATCGTTTATCATAATAAAGGCAAGCAACGCGCGTAAACAAGGAGAGACGATGAACGCTCCCAGAACGATGTTTGAGAAGATATGGAGCAGCCATGCGGTGCGGGAAGAACCTGATGAAGCCGCCATTCTTTACATTGACCTGCATCTCGTCCATGAGGTGACGTCGCCGCAAGCGTTTGAGGGGCTGCGGATGAGCGGACGCAAAGTTCGCCGGCCGGACAAAACCTTTGCCACCATGGACCATAACGTCCCGACCTCCGACCGCTCCCTTCCGATACTTGACCAGATCGCTGCGAAACAGATTGAAACGTTGGAAACGAATTGCCGCGAATTCGGCGTCACGCTCTACGATCTGAACAGCCCCGACCAGGGCATCGTCCATGTGATCGGTCCCGAGCTCGGCTTGACGCAGCCGGGGCGCACCATCGTCTGCGGCGACAGCCACACCTCCACACACGGGGCGTTCGGCGCTCTCGCCTTCGGCATCGGCACAAGCGAGGTGGAGCATGTCCTTGCGACGCAGTGCCTCCAGCAGCAGCGGCCGAAGACGTTCCGAATCGCCATCGAAGGCGGGCTGCAAGAGGGCGTCACAGCGAAAGACATCATCCTTAACATCATTCGGCGCATCGGGACGGCGGGCGGCGCGGGGCATGTCATCGAATACGCCGGCTCCACGATCCGCGCCCTCTCGATGGAGCAGCGCATGACCGTCTGCAACATGAGCATCGAAGGCGGCGCCCGGGCGGGAATGATCGCCCCCGACGAGACGACCTACGCCTATCTGGAAGGCCGCCGATTCTCCCCCAAAGGCGCCGACTGGGACGCCGCAGTTGAATACTGGAAAACGCTGCCCTCCGACGACGGAGCCGACTGGGACGCCGAGCTGGAGATAGACGCGGCAGAGATCGCCCCGCAGGTCACATGGGGCGTCAACCCTGGACAGACGGTCGATGTGGGCGGCGCCGTTCCCAGCCCCGACGATTTTGACAACCCGGACGACCAAAAAACGGCGGAGCGCGCCCTTGAGTATATGGACTTGACGCCTGGGCAGCAGATAACCGACCTGAAACTGGACAGGGTGTTTATCGGCAGCTGCACCAACTCGCGCATTTCGGATCTGCGCGCCGCCGCTAACGTTGTGAAGGGGCGAAAGGCGAATGCCGATGTCCGCGCAATGGTCGTTCCCGGTTCGCAGGCGGTTAAGCGGCAGGCAGAAGCGGAAGGGCTTGACGCCGTCTTCCGAGACGCCGGCTTCGACTGGCGCGAATCGGGCTGCTCCATGTGCCTCGGCATGAATCCCGACACGCTCGCCCCCGGCGAACGATGCGCCAGCTCCTCCAACCGCAATTTCGAAGGCAGGCAGGGCAAAGGCGGGCGCACGCATCTGGTAAGCCCCGAAATGGCGGCGGCGGCTGCCATTGCCGGTCGGTTTGTTGACATACGCTCTTGGAGCTGAACATGGAACCTTTTGTTGAACATACAGGTCTCGCCGCCCCGTTGGACGCCGCCAACATCGATACTGATCAGATCATCCCGAAGCAGTTCCTGAAGCGCATCGAACGCGCCGGCTTCGGACAGTTTCTCTTTTTTGACTGGCGCTTTAAGGACGATGGGTCCGAAAACCCGGACTTCTCCTTAAATGAACCGCAATACCGCGGCGCCTCCATTCTGATTGCGGGCGCCAACTTCGGCTGCGGCAGCTCGCGCGAACATGCCCCCTGGGCGCTTCTGGATTACGGCTTCCGCGTCCTGATTGCGCCCTCCTTCGCCGACATCTTCAGAAGCAACTGCTATAAAAACGGCATTCTTCCCATCGAATTGAGCTCCGAAGACGCCGCCCGTCTGCGCCGGCAAGCCGAAACGCGCGACGGGTTTCAGTTGACCGTCAACCTGCCGAAACAGACAGTTTCCGACCCTGACGGCAAGACATACTCGTTTGAGATGGACTCGTTCCGCAAGGAGTTTTTGTTAAAAGGGCTGGACGACATCGGCTGGACGCTCCAATACGAGCGCGACATCGCCGAATACGAAAAGAAGCGCGACGCCCTCCCAACCTAACCGACGGGAGCTGTATCATGCATGAAGCGCGGAGACGCGCGGGAACCGACCTGTTGATGAGCTGGGAGTTGGATAAGTTGGATGGTGACCCCTACGGGATTTGAACCCGTGTCGCCAGCGTGAAAGGCTGGTGTCCTAGGCCAGGCTAGACGAAGGGGTCATGCCGTTTCCGACAAATGATGTTAACCGCTCGCCTTGCAGGGGTCAACTTAAAATGCAAAAAATCCCGCTTTCCGCTGCGCAGAGGCGCATTTTTGAGCGGAAACGGATGAAAGGAGCGATACGATGCGATACATAGCCATGGCGGCGGTTGGGTTGGCCGCCTCATTCTTCATTTCATGCGCAACCGCCCCGACCGGCTCCATGCCGCCGCCCGAAGAAGCGGAACCTTGGGCGGAGGAGATACGGGAGGCGAAAAGAGCGGCGAACAAAGAGGCGGAATACTTCTACACCCGCATCAGGCAACAGGGGCAGAGAGCGTTGGACGATCCGGTCACGGGGTATGAGCTGCAGTGGCGAAATAAGAAGAAGGACTGGCTCGACAAAGCAAGAAAGAAAGGGTTCAACGGGAGCGACGAAGAGGTGGAGCCGAAGTGGGTTGAAAAATGGAAGCAGCCCGGCCCTAGACAGCGGCGAGCCAATTAGCAGCTGCGGGCGGTTCCTTCGATACGACCTCCCGACTTAAGGGTTCAAGCAGCGTTTACGGCGTGAAATCAGCGTCGCTGGGGACGGCGCGGATAAACTCGGCGAACAGCGCAGCTGTCTGCTCCATGTCCTCCAGGCTGACAACCTCCACCGTCGTATGCATATACCGGTTCGGTATTTTAAACAGGCCTGCCGCCGTCCCGCCCCGCGCAACCTGAAGCGCCCGCGCGTCTGTCGGCGTCGCAGACGGATGGGCGGCGATTTGAATCGGGATATCCGCATTTTGAGCAGCCTCAACCGCGATCTCAAAGACGCGCGGATTCACATTCGGTCCCCGCACGATGACGGGTCCTCCTCCGACGACCGTATGCCCGATCTTCTTTTTCTTAGCGTCTGGGGTGTCCGTCGCGTGATTCACATCGACGGCAAGGCCGACATGGGGATTGACCGTATAGGCGGAGGTTTCGGCGCCTCGGACGCCCAGCTCCTCCTGAACGGTGGAGACGGCGAACACGGCGGCGTCAAAATCGCGCGTCTCGGCGAGCGCCCGCGCCGCTTCGGTCATCGCCCATACGCCCGCCTTGTTGTCAAGCGCCGGGGAAGCGATGCGGTTGTTGCGCAGCTCCGTAACGCCCAGCCGAAACGTGACAGGGTCGCCGAGCGCCGCAACCGACTCTGCCTCCTCCTTGTCCTTCGCGCCGATGTCGATCCAGAGATTCTCGATGGAGGGGGCTTTTCCGCGTTCTGAAGCGGAGAGCAGATGCACCGCTTTTCTGCCGATGACGCCATTAACCGCCCCGTCTTTCGTCCAGACAACGACCGGCTGCCCGATCAGAACGGCGTTGTCATGCCCGCCGACAGCCGAGAAAGCGAGATACCCGTTCGAGTCGATATGCTGAACGATAAAGCCGATCTGGTCGCAGTGCGCGGCGAGCATGATGCGCGGCTGCCCTTCAGGGTTCAGGACAGCCGCGGCGTTGCCGTGAACGTCCGTATGGACCTCGTCTGCGAATGCGGAGGCGTACTCTCGGAACGCCTGTTGGATCGGCTGTTCGTAGCCGGAAACGCTGGGCGTCGTCAGCAGGCGGTCTAGGAACGTTCTGGATTCGGCGTTCATGCTGGTCTCGCTTGGTTTTCTACTGCGTTTTCAGTTCCGCCCATGCGGCGGCGAGTTTCCCGTTCGGCTCGACCGACAGCAGCGCGTCGAACCCGCTCCCATGGATAGAGGCGATCTCGTCTTCCGAAAGGGCGGAGTGGAAGAAACCGACCTCGTCAAGAACGCCTTCCCAGGTTTCGGTTCCCTGCCGTCCGATTTTCAGAAACTTGTAGGGTCCGAGTTCGCCGTTGTAGTCGGCGGAGCCGACCTCTTCGCCGTTCACATACTGGATCGCCTTGCCGGCGTCTGCGTCAATGACCATGGCGACATGGAACCATGTGTCCGCTTCCAGTTTTTTGTTTTTGGGAAGGTTGATAGTCCCTCCGCCGGGCGGGATGATTCGACCCCAGAGCGTGTTGGAGCTTTCAACCCAGATGCCGATGATCTTGGTGGCGGGGGCGCCTTCGTCCGCATCGGTTGCCTGGGCGTGGAGCAGCCCTGGGTTGTTGCTGGGCAGGGAGGAGTATTTTGCCCAGATCACATATGTGACGGTGTTCGAGTGCGGAACCGGCGCCAAGATATAGGAACCTTCGGCAGCGGCGAGCTGAACTCCCATGCCCCAGTCGGTGTCGACGCGTTCGCCTCCCTTGACGAATTCGGCGTCGTTGCCGTTCCCTGATGAGTCTAAGGCGGTGTCGCCGTTTCCGTCGAACCGCCACAGACCGACGAGATCGTCTCGGGCGGCGAAAGCGTTCAGGGCGAGAGCCGCGATTCCAATGATGCAGATGGCAGCGCGTTTCATGTTGTCTCCTATTGCGTTATGCGGTTTTATCGTCTTTCATGATAGCGCATCGTCGGCGCGTTGTCTTTGAACGCAGCCGTTATCTGAAGACGAGGCGGGAGGCTTCTATGCGTGTGGAGCGGTTTAAACAGAATCCGATCATCGTTCCGGACATGGACGAACGGATGGGCGGCAACATCAACGGACCGTCGCTGATACAGGTTCCTGACTGGGTTGAGAATCGGCTGGGGAAGTACTATCTGTATTTTGCGCATCATGGGGGCAAGTATATCCGCATGGCGTATGCGGACGCTTTGGAGGGTCCTTGGCAAACATACGAGCATGGTGTGTTGGATTTGGCAGATTCGTTTTGCCGCGCGCATATCGCCTCGCCGGATGTCCACATCTATGAATCGAAACGCGAGATTCGGATGTACTACCATGGTCCAGATCCGAAGGAGCCTGGGCAGGTGTCGAGAGTCTCGCTTTCGTCGGACGGGCTAGATTTCACGGCGCGCCCTGAAATACTGGGCGTTTCCTACTTCCGCGTTTTTCAATGGCGCGGAACGCATTACGCCTTGGGCATGCCGGGCATCTTCTACCGCTCCAAGGACGGGCTGACAGACTTTGAGCGCGGACCGCAGCTGTTCACACCGCATATGCGCCATTCCGCGGTTCGAGTCGAAGACGGTCTATTGCGCGTGTTTTATTCCAACGCCGGAGACAACCCAGAGCGCATTTTGACATCATCGATTGAGCTGACGGCTGATTGGATGGAATGGCGGACATCCCTGGCAGAAATGGTCTTGGAGCCTGAAATGGAGTATGAAGGCGCCGATCTGCCCTTCGAGCCGTCCCGCCGAGGAGCGATTTCTGTTCGCGCGCGTCAATTGCGCGACCCATGCCTTTACGAAGAGGACGGGGCGTTGTATCTGCTTTACTCGGTCGCCGGCGAATCGGGCATCGCCATCGCACGTTTGCATCTATGAAAGAGGGCGAGCGTCTGAGGCTGGATCTGTAAAAAGCGCGAACCCCGTCGGGGCGATCAGGGCGCGCCTGCCGCGCGCGTTGCGGTTGATTTCGGAGGCGAAAAGCAATAAGATAGACGGGCAATGCGAATACGGCGTATTTGGTTCAGGAGAACGAACCGCCGCTATGGAAGCCTTGGTCGAATCGCTTTGGCAGTGAAAACGCTTAAGAGTATGGACAATTCATTTCGGAAAAACTGTATCGTCCGCCATGATGATTGCGCGGCAGCGTTAGACAGCGGCGACTTTGGATCGGACATTGACCTTACCTTTCTTGATCCGCCTTTCAATCAGGACAAGGCTTACAACGCTTGCGCCGACAACATGCCCCCAGAAAAGTATTGGGCGTGGATGCGGGCCGTCTGCGCGAAGGTTCATGCCTTAACTTCTGATGGCGGCGCGATTTATTTCATGCAGCGCGAGAAAAATACAGCGTTCGTTTTGCGCGCCTTGCGCGAGACGGGGTGGACTTTTCAAAATCTCATCGTCTGGAAAAAGAAGACATCAGCGGTTCCAGGGATGAAGCGTTTCGGCAAGCATTATCAGATCGTCGCGTTTGCGACAAAAGGCAAAACGCCGCGCGTGTTTCACCGGCTCCGCATCGACCCGCCTCTGCCCGAAGGCTACAAGCATGCGCGGACGAACGGCATGTTCGTTACGGATGTGTGGGACGATATTCGCGAATTGACCTCCGGTTATTATGCGGGAAACGAAGCCTTGCGCAATGCCGAAGGGGATCGGCTGCACAAACAGCAAGCCCCCATTCAACTGCTCCTTCGGATCGTTCTGTCTTCAACGAACCCTGGCGATCTGGTTCTCGATCCGTTCGCCGGCTCCGGAACAACGCTCGTCGTGTCGGAACAACTGGGTCGCAAATCGATCGGGATTGAACTGGACGCAGACAACGTCGCCCTCATTCGAAACAGGCTTAATGAACGGAGAGAATCCGATCATGTGTCGCGCTTTTTCAAGGATTACGCTTGCACCCCGAACTTGGACGCAATTTGGGGCAACGAGCGATTCGCGCCGCCGAATTCCGCTTCTTCCAAACAGGCGGCGCTTTTTGAATCCAATCCATTGTCAACAGAGGCGGTTTTCCCATTTGGCGACTAACTCAACCGCGTTGATTCACATTGTAATGGCGGAAAGTTGACAGCAGCCTCGTTGTAAAGGGGCTTCAGGGTTCGCGGATCACATTGGCGATTGGAGAGGCGCAGCGATGAATGTCGAGGAGCGAAATCGGGCGTATTGGCGCAAAAACCTGCAATACCTGTGGATACTGCTGGCGGTATGGTTTGTTGCGTCGTTTCTCTGCTCGGTTGTGTTTGTTGAGCAGCTGGACAAGATACAGATCGGAGGTTACCGCATCGGTTTTTACATGGCGCAGCAGGGGGCGATCTGGGTGTTTGTGGAGATCATCTTTATCTACGCATGGCTCATGACTCGTCTTGAAAAGCGGCTTGATATCGACAACGGCGGGAAGCAGGCTGAGGAACGAGAGGAATCATCATCGTGAATGTGCAAGCTTGGACATTTGTCATGGTGGCGCTGTCGTTTGCGCTGTATATCGGCGTGGCGATCTGGTCAAAAGCGCGCTCCACAGGCGACTTCTATGTGGCGGGAAGCAACGTAAACCCTGTCGTGAACGGCATGGCGACCGCCGCCGACTGGATGAGCGCCGCCTCGTTCATCTCGATGGCGGGCATGATCGCCGCGCTTGGGAGGGACGGTTCCGTCTATCTGTTGGGATGGACGGGGGGATATGTGCTTCTGGCGCTGCTGCTGGCGCCGTATCTGCGGAAATTCGGCAAATACACCGTCCCCGACTTTGTCGGCGACCGGTACTACTCGCAGCTGGCGCGCGTCGCCGCGGTCGTGTGCGCCATCTTCGTCTCGTTCACCTACGTGGCAGGGCAGATGCGCGGCGTCGGCATCGTCTTCTCCCGTTTTCTGAATGTGAATGTGTCCTACGGCGTGCTGATCGGGATGGCCATCGTGTTCTTTTACGCGGTTCTCGGCGGAATGAAGGGCATCACCTACACGCAGGTTGCGCAATACTGCGTTCTCATCTTTGCGTATCTCGTCCCCGCAATCTTCATCTCGCTCATGATGACCGGCAACCCAATCCCGCAGATGGGCATGGTCGGCAAGGGCGCGGACGGATCCTATCTCTTAGAGCGGCTGGACGGGTTGAGCGAGGCTCTCGGCTTTCACCGTTATTCAGGCGATCATATGTCGATGATCAACGTCTTATGCATCATGGGCGCCTTGATGATCGGGACAGCGGGGCTGCCGCATGTCATCATACGTTTTTATACGGTGCCGAAGGCGTCGGCGGCGCGCATCTCGGCGGGGTATGCGCTGCTGTTCATCGCCATTTTATACACAACGGCGCCCGCTGTGGCGATCTTCGCTCGAACGAACCTGCTGGAAACGGTGCGCTACGATGAGAACGGGGAGCAGCGCGATCTGAAATACGAGGACGCGCCCGACTGGTTTTTGAACTGGGAGAAGACCGAGCTCATTAAATTCAACGACAAGAACAAGGACGAAGCTATTCAATACCGCGGCGAGTTTTCAGAGACGCCGAACGAGCTGGAGGTCAGCAACGACATCATGGTGCTGGCGAATCCAGAGATTGCGAATTTGCCGAACTGGGTTGTCGGGCTTGTGGCGGCGGGGGGCTTAGCGGCGGCGCTTTCGACGGCCGCGGGGCTTCTGCTCGTCATCTCAACCGCTGTGGCGCATGATCTGCTGAAAGGCTGGGCGAAGCCGAACATGTCGGAAAAGAAAGAGCTGCTTGCGGCGCGCATCTCGGCGGGGGCGGCTGTGTGCGTCGCCGGTTATTTTGGAATGAACCCGCCGGGTTTTGTGGCGGAGGTGGTCGCGCTCGCGTTTGGTCTAGCGGCGTCCTCCTTCTTCCCGGCGATTGTGATGGGCATCTTCTCCAAGCGCATGAACAAACAGGGCGCGGTGAGCGGCATGATCGCCGGCATCGGTTTCACTGCCGCCTATATCCTGTTTTACAAATATATCCGCCCCGATCTGGACGAAGCGAAGATCTGGTTATGGGGCATTTCGCCGGAGGGGATCGGCGTCGTCGGCATGTGCATCAACTTTGCCGTCTCCGTCGTCGTTTGTAAATTGACGCCTCCTCCGCCTGAAGATGTGCAAAGGATGGTTGATGAGATACGGCTTCCGTAAGTTCATTGCCGGATTGCTGCCGGCGCTGCTGTTGGCGTGCGCGGCCGGATGCGGACCGCTGCGTTCCGCGAATCTGTTGACGACGGAGCAGGAGGTCGCTCTCGCCGCCGACTTTGACGCGCAGATCCTGAACGACTCAACCGCGCTGCGGAATCATCCGGCGGTCGATTATGTGGAGGATCTGACGCAGCGGCTCGCGGCGCATTGTAAGCGTCCCGATTTGACCTACCATGTGAAGGTTCTCGTCTCGGACGATGTGAACGCCTTTGCGCAGCTGGGCGGGTATCTCTATGTCAACACGGGTCTCATTCTGGCGGCGGAGTCGGAGGCGGAGCTGGCGGCGGTCATCGCCCATGAGATTGCGCATGTGGTCGGGCGGCACAGCGCTCAAACCTTGACAAAGCAGGTCGGCCTCGAGCTGCTGGCGGAGGCGGTCTCCGGCGGAGAGGACGCCTCAGACAAGCGAAAGATTCTGGGCGGAGTGCTGTATCTCGCAGGGACCGGTTTTATGTTGAAGTACAGCCGCGAAGATGAGCTGGAAGCGGACGCGCTGGCGGTGCAGAACCTGTACGACGCGGGGATCGATCCGTTCGGCATGGCGTCGTTTTTGGGTACTTTAGCCAGAATGCGCGGCAGCGCCCCGTCCCGTTTGGAGGTTTTCTTGTCGACCCATCCCGCGCCTCATGAGCGCGTCGAAAGGGCGCGCGCGCTGGCGGAGAGGCTTCCTCCCCTGCAGGCGGGCGGCGGCGACAACCGTTTAAGACGGGCGAAGGCGGCGCTTCGAGGCTCCATCAGGTAAAATAAAAGAGAAGCGGCGCATGACAGGAGAAAACATGAGCGAGAACAAGATCCCGACCCAAGAAGAGATTCAACGAGACTTCGCCGAGTTTATGAAACAAAAATACGGCGATCAGGTGCGGGTCGGCCTCGAAATTCAGGGGCAGCGCGAGGTGGAGCCGCCCGAAGAGCAGGACAACCAGGAGCGCATCCGGCGCATACTGGAATTCGACATGACGCCGCGCGAGGTGAAAGCGTATCTGGACAGATTTGTCATCGGGCAGACGGACGCCAAGCGCGCCCTGTCAATCGCCATCTGCGACCATTACAACCATGTGCGCCATGCGCATGAAAATCCAGAGACGCGCGAGGAGGAGTATTCCAAGCAGAACGTCATCATGGTGGGACCGACCGGCGTCGGCAAAACTTATCTCATCCGCACATTGGCGAAACTGATTGGCGTTCCGTTTGTGAAGGCGGACGCGACAAAGTTCAGCGAAACGGGCTATGTCGGCGGCAATGTGGAAGACCTGGTGCGCGACCTCGCCACGCAGGCGGGCGGCGACATTGAGCTGGCGCAGTACGGCATCGTCTATCTGGACGAGGTGGACAAGATCGCCGCGCCGCGCAACACCATCGGGCGCGATGTGAGCGGCCGCGGCGTTCAGATGAATCTGCTGAAGATGCTAGAGGACGCGGATGTGGAGTTGCGCTCGCCGTTAGACGCCGCAGGTCAGATGCAGGCGGTGATGGAATTTCAGCAAAAAGGCAAGATCGAAAAGCCGACGATCAACACGGGATGCATCCTGTTCATTGTGAGCGGAGCGTTTGTGGATTTGGCGGACATTGTGCGGAAGCGCTTGAACAGAGCGATGATCGGTTTCGGCGGGAATGTGGAGCGGGACGAGGACGCCGATTTCATCGCCAAAGCGCGCTCGGACGACTTTGTGAAATACGGCTTTGAGCCGGAGTTTATCGGGCGTCTGCCGGTGCGCGTCTTCTGTCATCAGCTTTCGGTCGATCATCTGTTTGAGATACTGAACAGCTCGGAAGGTTCGATCATCCGTCAGTATGAGCGGGCGTTTCGGGCGTACGGCATTGAGGCTGTTTTTGAAGAGGGGGGAATGCGCGCCATCGCGGAGCGTTCCGAGGCGGAGCAGACAGGCGCGCGCGGCTTGATGACCGTCTGCGAGCGGCTGTTTCGGGACTTTAAATTTGAGCTGCCGGGTTCGAAGGCGGCCATGTTTGTGGCGGACCGCGCCTTTATTGAGAAACCGAAGGCGACGCTGGAGCGGCTGTTGAACGACGACGAGTTCCGCTGCCGGTCGGCGGCGCGCTTCGATCTGCGCCGTTTCTCCGACGAGTTTCGCCAAGCGAACGAGATCGATCTGGAGTTTCAAGAGACGGCGGTGGACGCGCTCATTGAACGGGCGGAAGCGGCGGGGGAGGGGGTGTATGAAACGGCGGCGGAGCTGTTGAAAGACTACGCGCACGGCCTCGGACTCATACGCCGAAACACCGGACGGACGCGCTTTGAGATGGACGCTCAAGTGATCGCAGACGCGGACGCAGCCTTGAACGAATGGATACGCGCCTCGTACGCCCAGAAGCTCAGCCCGAACGATTCCAATTAACCAAACAGGCTCAATTTTCCCGTTCAAAATGCGAGAGAGGAGCGTCTTCATGATCGTTTTTGGGCCGCATATCGATGGGTATCATGACGTTGCGGATCAGATGGCGGACAACCTGCGCCGGCGGGCGGAAGCGCATTTTCGCCGTCAGGAACGGGAGCGCGCGCAGATCGCAAGCGCCGCCGAATTTGAGGCGCGCCGAAGTCGAATCCAACAGCGCTATCTGGAGGCGCTCGGCGGCCTCCCGACAGAGCGGACGCCGCTGAACGTCCGCGTAACAGGAATCCTCCAACGAGACGGCTTCCGCATTGAGAAGCTGATCTATGAAAGCGTCCCGAACTTCTATGTCACCGCGGCGCTGTATGTGCCGGACGGGATAGAGAAGCCGACGCCGGCGGTCGTCTTCGCGCATGGGCATGCGGACAGCGGCAAGTCTTACCCCGTTTACCAGTCGGTCTGCATCGACCTTGCGGGCGCCGGTTTTGTCGTCATGGCGATCGACCCGCTGGGGCAGGGCGAGCGGTTTCAGTATATGGACGCCGAGACGGGCAAGCGGCTCATCGCCGGCTGCACAACCGACCATACGCATGCGGGTATGCAGTTCACCGTCGCGGGGGCGAGCATCGCCCGACACTTTATCTGGGACCTGATGCGCGGGATCGACTATCTTGAGACGCGGGCTGAGGTGGACGCGGACAAGATCGGCGTCACCGGGAATTCAGGCGGCGGGACGCAGTCGTCGCTGCTCATGATGTGCGAGCCGAGGCTGGCGGCAGCCGTCCCCTGCACGTTCATCATGACGCTGGAATCGTATATGCGGACGGGGCAGGGGCAGGACAGCGAGCAGATTGTGCCGGGCTGTTTTGCGCACGGTCCTGACCATGACGATTACATCGCGGCGATGGCGCCGAAGCCTGTTCTGGTCGGCTCCGTCGCGTACGACTATTTTCCGATTGAAGGCGCGATGGAGGCGGTCAAGCGGGCGAAGCGGATGTACGCCCTTTACGGCGCCAGCGAGAATGTCGACATCGTCGTCTCCAACGCGCGGCATGAATACACCCCGAAGCTGCGGCAAGCGTGCGTCAACTGGTTCAAACAACATCTGAAGGGCGAGGCGCCCGACTTCAAAACGGGAACCCCTGAAACGCTGCCCGAACAGGAGCTGTGGGCGACCTCAAAGGGGCAGGTTCTGCTGGAGTATCCAGACAGCTTGACGGCGCACCATCTGAACAAGCGGTGCGTTCAGAAGGCGCTGCGTTCCCGCAAGCCGTTGTCGGCTGAAAAGGCGCGCGCCGCTGTCGTCAAACGCCTCGGCATAGACGGCGACCGCTCCCGCCCGATCTATCCGCGCATCATCTATGAGGGGAGCGCGGACGGATTCGGCGTCGAGAAGATCTTTTTCTTTTCAGAGCCGAGAATCGCCGTGACGGGCGTTTTCATGCGCCCGGCGGCAGAGACCGCGCCCGTCCGAACCGACATTGTCCTGTTTGACAAAGGCACAAGCGAGGGACCGGAACGCGCCGACTGGATGCGGGAGCGGTTGAACGCGGGCGTTCAGCTGTTTCTGTTCGATGTTCGCGGGACGGGAGCTGTCGCGCAGCGCGCCTTCAAGCCCGACCGCGAGCCGTACACCGCCGCCTACAAGATGGCGTGCGACGCGATGATGCTGGGCGTCTCAACGACCGGAATGCGCGTTTTTGACGCCCTCCGCGCGTACGACTATCTGAAAACGCGGGCGGATGTGGACGAAATCGGCATGGTCGGCTTTGAGCGCGGAGCGGTGTACGCCTACTTCGCCGCCGCTCTCGAAACGGGAACCGCATGCGTTCAGCTGTACGACATGCTCGGCTCGTATCAGGACCTTGTTGAGACGCGGTATTACGACAGGACGCGGCACCATCTCGACATCCTGCCGTACGGCGCGTTGAGCGAGTTTGATCTTGGGGATCTGCTGCCCTGCTTTGAAGGGCGGGGCGTCGAGTTGATCAGCCCGCGGACGGCGACCGGCGAACCGATGAGCGACGCGCAGCTGGAGCGGCTGTTTTGGAGGAAAAAATGAGAAGAGCGGTTGCGCTCGCGTTCAGCTTATGGGCGGGAGCCGCATGGGGAACTGGGCATGCGGCGCCGTTTGCGGAGTTTGCGTCGGAGAAGGCGGCGGAAGCGGAGCGGTTGAAAACGACCGTTGTAAAGGGAGAGGACGGATGGCTCTTCTTTGCGCCGGAGCTGCGCAGCCTCGGCATCGGGGAGTTTTGGGGCGAAAAGGCGGCGCAGGTCAGCAAAGCGGCAAACCCCGCATACGCCGACCCGCTCCCCGCGATACTGGACTTCAACCGTCAGTTGAAGGGCGCGTCGATACGGCTCATCGTCGTTCCAGCGCCTGCGAAGGCGGCGGTCTATCCCGACAAGCTGTCCGCGCAGTTTCCTTTTCAAAAAGAAAAAGAGGCGGAACGGTACGACGCAAACGCGGCGCGCTTCTACGAGCTCCTGCGCGAAAACGACGTCGAGGTTCTCGACCTAACACCCGTATTTTGGAAGGCGCGCCTTGAGGCGAAACCGAACGACCCGCCGCTCTACTGCCTGCAGGACACGCACTGGTCGGGGCGGGCGTGCGAACTGGCGGCGCAGGCTATAGCCAAGGCGGTCGGAGAACCGAGCTGGACGGCGCAGGTTGAGAAACGCGCCTATGAGACGACCGAGCGCGAGACAGCCATCGAAGGCGACCTGTGGAAAGCGCTGGGAGACGCCTCGCTGCCCAAAGAGACGCTGCGGCTAAAACATGTGAACGCGGGCGTCCGGCGCGAAAGCCCCGTCCTGCTCTTGGGCGACAGCCACTGCCTCGTCTTTCATGACGGCGGCGATATGCATGCGAAGGGGGCGGGGCTGGCGGATCATCTGGCGGCGCGCTTCGGCTTCCCGGTCGATCTGCTGGGAGTTCGCGGGTCGGGGGCGACGCCGTCGCGCATCGCGCTCTTTCGCCGGCGCGACAACCTGAAAGGCAAGCGGGTTGTGGTATGGTGTTTTAGCGTACGGGAGTTCACGGAAAGCGCGCAGGGCTGGCGGAAGGTTCCGGTCATTCGACCGTAGAAAGAAAAAGCGATATGGACGATGCAATTCGAAACTACATCAAAGCGCTGAACGAGAACCTGGCGAAAGGAACCGCAGGAGAGCATACGCACCGACCCGCGCTGAAAACGTTTATCGAAGCGGCGTTCAACGATGTCCATGCTGTCAACGAACCGAAGCGCATTGAGTGCGGGTCTCCCGATCTTCAAATCGTGAAAAAAGGCGCAAGCCCGCTGACGGTCGGATATATCGAGGCGAAAGACATCCATGTCGATTTGAGAGCCATCAACCATGACAGCGGCTTAGTGAACCCAAAAACGCTCAGCGGAAAGCAGCTGAAACGTTACCGCGAAGGTTTGCCGAACCTCGTCTTGACAAACTACCTCGATTTTTATTGGTATGTGGACAGCGAAAAGCGGGGCGAGGCATGTCTGGCGCAGCTGGACGGCAGAGGCAGAGCGAAGCGGGACGCCGTCGGCGCCAAAAAGACGGGCGAGTTGCTAAAGGCGTTCACGTCCCATTCGCTGCTAGAGATCGCGGACCCTGACGATCTCGCGCAGCGAATGGCGGGGCTGGCGCGGCTCATCAGAGACGCGATTCAGGACAGCTTCAAAGGCGATGAACCTCCTGCAGACCTGCAGGAGCTCTACGAAGCGTCTGAGCAGGCGCTGGACCCTGGATTGAAAGAGAAGGACTTTATCGACATGTTCACGCAGACGCTCACATACGGACTGTTTGCGGCGCGAGTCAACCATGATGAGAACGATCTATTTGACCGCCAAAAAGCGGCGTATGAGATACCGTCGCCGAACCCGTTTATCCAAAAGTTATTCCACTTGATCGTTGGTCCGCAGTTGAACAATACGCCGTTCGTTCATTATGTGAACGATCTAACGCGCCTACTGAACAACGTCGACATGCATGCGCTGCTCGCCGACTTTGGACGCGGAACAGGGCTGCGAGACCCGATCATGCATTTCTATGAGACATTTTTGGACGCCTACGATCCAGAGCTGCGGAAAAAACGAGGCGTGTACTACACCCCTGAAGCTGTCATCGGATACATCGTGCGGTCGGTCGACATGCTTCTGAAGGAGCGGTTCGGCTGCGCGGAAGGGCTTGCCGACTCGTCCAAATACGGCGACTCTCACCGCGTCTTGATTCTCGACCCTGCCTGCGGCACCGGCTCTTTCTTATACGCCGTTGTGAACCATATCCGCGAGCATTTTGAGAAAAGCAGACGCGCCGGCATGTGGAAAAGATATGTCAAAGAGCGTCTGCTGCCGCGCATTTTCGGATTTGAGCTGTTGACAGCGTCGTATGCGATGGCGCACCTGCGGCTCTGGATGCAACTCTCCGCGCTCGACAAGACGCCTGAGCTGCGCGGCGCATGGGCGTACGAATTCGCCCAGGATGAGCGGCTCGGCGTCTATCTAACCAACTCGCTGCAGGAAGCTAAGGTTCAACAAAAAAGACTCGGAATGCTCGGCGCCATGACCGACGAAGCGAACGCTGCCGCCAGCGTCAAGAGCCAGCTGCCTGTCATGGCGGTCATCGGCAATCCACCCTACGCCGGCGAATCTTCCAATAAAAGCGAATGGATCCGAGATCTGATTGACGACTACAAGCAGATCGATGGAGAGCGGATTAAAGAGCGGAATCCAAAATGGCTGAACGACGACTACGTGAAATTCATTCGGTTTGGACAATGGCGCATTGAGAAAACAGGATCGGGAATTCTCGCCTTCATCACGAATCATGGGTATATCGACAACATCACTTTTCGGGGCATGCGCAAGAGCCTGCTGGAGACCTTCGACGAGATCTATCTGGTGGATTTACATGGGAACGCCCGAAAAGGCGAACAGGCGCCCGATGGCGGGATTGACGAGAACGTCTTCAATATCCAGCAGGGAGTCGCCATCGGCATCTTTGTCAAAAATGAACGAAAGGACGGAGAGAAAAAGGAGTTAGCGTCCGTTTACCATGCCGACTTGTGGGGCAAGCGGGAATCAAAGTATCAAGCTCTGCATTCTATGGATGTCAGTAACACAGACTGGACTCCCGTCAAATCAAAAGCTCCCGATTATTTCCTTCGGTATTTTGATGAGGAAATGGAAGCCGAATGGTATCGATATAAGAAAGTAAACGAGATAATGCCGGTCAATTCGGTCGGCATAGCAACAGCGCGCGATTCCCTAACGATTCATTTCACGAAAAAAGAGATCATGGAAACGGTTAAGGCTTTTTCTTCCTTGCCGTCTGAAGAAGCGCGGTCGCGGTTTAAACTTCCCCAAGATACGCGAGATTGGAAAGTGGCGTTAGCTCAACGCGATCTGATTGAATCAGGGCTTGCGAAAAAGAACGCGGTTAAAATTCTCTACCGTCCATTTGACACACGATATACCTATTACACCGATAGGAGTCGCGGATTTCTTTGTATGCCCCGTCCAAAAGTGATGCGCCATATGCTGGAGGGGAATAATAGAGGATTATGTATTGGTCGGTCCGGCCAAGCCATCGGGCCAGGCGCATGGGACATCGTCTTCGCTTCACAAAAGATAACGGATCTGAATTTGTATCGCAGGGGCGGCAGTTGTCTGATGCCGTTGTACCTCTACCAGTTTGATGAGGCGTCTAAAGGACAGGCGCACTTGCTTCCAGAGCCTCGGCAGCCCAACTTAGACCCCGCATTTGTAAAGCAGCTGGAGGAGACGCTGCGCCTTCGCTTTACGCCTGAAGGACCGGGAGACCTGAAGGAAACCCTCGGTCCGGAGGATGTGTTTCATTACATCTACGCCGTTTTCCATTCGCCGACCTACCGCTCCCGTTACGACGCCTTTTTGCGCATCGATTTCCCTCGCGTCCCGCCGATTTCGGATGTCGGTCTGTTTCGCCGTCTGGTTGAACTGGGTCGGGAGTTGACGCAGGCGCATCTGCTAGAAGGCGGTTTGCAATCGAAGCTGGGCTTTCCCGTTTCGGCGGATAAAAATTTTGTGGAGTCGGGGCATCCGAAGTATGTTGCGTCGCAGGAGCGCGTTTATATCAGCGCGAATCGCGGAGACCAGAAGGGGCAGTATTTTGAGGGCGTTTCGCCGGCGGTGTGGGAGTTTCAGCTGGGCGGTTATCAGCCGATGCAGAAGTGGCTCAAGGATCGTCAGGGTCGGGCGTTGAGTTATGAGGACGGAGAGCATTACGGGCGCATGGCGGCGTCGCTTGCGGAGACGCTTCGGCTGGCTCCTTTGATTGATGAGGCGGTCGGCGCTATACTAAGACACAGCATTTGACCTCGAAGAAGTTGGAAGAAACGTTGAACCCTGTTCATTACCATGAAGGTGCTTTTCCGCCTGACAAGCAAATTGACTGGTCGGAGCTGGTACCTTACGTCGGCCCTGCTTCTGCCGCTGTCGCTCGATATGACGGCATGCTCGCCGGCGTGCAGAATCCCGACATTTTGATTTCTCCATTGATGCTGCATGAGGCATACATGTCATCGCGCATTGAAGGGACGCAGGCGAACATGCGCGAGGCTCTGGAATTCGAAGCGGGGCGTGAACCCGACTCGCCTGCCAAAAGGGACGACATCCAAGAAATCATCAACTACCGCAACGCAATGCGCCAAGCGGAAGAAGCACTCAAGACATTGCCTCTCAGCCTACGGATATTTAAGGAGGCGCACCATACGCTGCTGTCCGGGGCGCGCGGACATGGGAAAAGCCCTGGCGAGTTTCGGCGCATTCAAAACTTCATCGGTTTGGATAACAATATCGAAAACGCCAAATATATCTCCATCTCTGCTGAGAAACTGACCGACGCCATGGGCGCATGGGAAAAGTATATTCATGCGGGCATCCCTGATCCGCTCGTTCATGCGGCTGTCTTGCATGCCGAGTTTGAGGCTTTGCATCCGTTCCTAGACGGCAACGGTCGGCTAGGGCGCCTGTTCATACCCCTATTCTTATGGAAGCGGGAACTGATTCGCGCTCCGGCGTTTTACATCAGCGCATATCTGGAAGCTCATCGAGACGATTATTATGAACGGCTGCTAGCTGTCTCGCGCGACAACGACTGGACGGGCTGGATTCGTTTCTTTCTTCAAGCCTCGAAAGCCCAAGCGGAAACCGATACGACGAAAGTGGAAGCGATGATCCGCTTATACAATGACATGAAACACCGTGTGGCAAAACTGACCCGTTCACAATTTGCGATCCACACGTTGGACTGGATCTTCAAGACGCCTATTTTTTCCAGCGTCAATTTTACCAGTAACGCCGGCATTCCTAAGTATTCAGCGTATCGAATTCTTAATCATCTGCGCGACGCCAATATCGTGAAGCTGTTTGTTGAGGCGCGCGGCAGTCAAGCGGCCGTTTATGTTTTTCCAGAGTTGATGAACATTACGGAAGGATAAAGCATGTCGGATGGGGGCGGCTGACCGCCGCTTTTCTGTTGCGTTGCACTTTTCCTTGTTTATGCAACACAAAACGATTCGATTTGCATGTG
>JAPPNK010000020.1:0-33671 GCA_028818695.1 Candidatus Poribacteria bacterium | reverse complement strand
AAAACGATTCGATTTGCATGTGTGCAACACGAGATCCGTTGCGTTGCACTTTTCCTTGTTTATGCAACACAAAACGATTCGATTTGCATGTGTGCAACACGAGATCCGTTGCGTTGCACTTTTCCCCGGTTATGCGACACAAAGCGATTTGAGTCTCATAAGTGGGACGCAAAATCGGTTGTGTCCCACTTATCCCAAATTATGAGACACAAAGCGTCTCTGGGCGCTAGCCTCCATTGCGCTTGCGGCTCTGAAAAAGGGATGGATGTGAGAACCGTCGCCCAGAGAAAATCGGTTGCAGGTCAACGGCTCTTGTGATAGGGTATCTACCAACTTCAGCATGAATCGAACCGAGGCGCATGTCCGAATCGCCCACGCAACAGTATCTTCGCTCCACGCTTGAGCTGATCAACCGCGTCGCCGAGAGCGAGGCGAAGCGCATTCAACGCGCGGCAGATGTGTGCGCGTCCGCCATCTTAAAAGGGCGGCTTGCGCATCTGTTCGGCTCAGGCCATTCGCGCATTCCTGTTGAGGAGATTTATCCCCGATACGGCAGCTTTCCCGGCTTTCATCCGATTGTGGAGCTGTCGTTGACCTTTCATACGCAGGTTGTCGGCGCAAACGGGCAGCGGCAGGCGATGGCGCTGGAAAACGCGCCGGGGCTGGCAAAGCGCATCCTCCGCAATTTCGTCCTGTCCGAAGAGGACGCCATGGTCGTGTTTTCGAACGGCGGATCGAACCTTGTGCCGATAGAGATGGCGGAAGGCGCGAACGAAATCGGGATGACGACGATCGCTGTCACCTCGCTTGAAAGCAACCGCGCTAACCCAAACAGGACGCTCGCCGATGTGTGCGACATTGTCATTGACAACGGCGTTCCGCCGGGCGACGCGGTCGTCTGGATCGACGGGCTTGAGACGCCTGTCAGCCCCGTTTCAAGCGTCTCCGCATGTTTCATTGCGAACGCTTTGAAGGCGGAGGTGGCGGAGCGTTTGACGCGCGCGGGTCAGCCGCCGAAGGTGTTGACCAGCCCTGTCCATGTCGGCAAGGAACGGGCGGCGGAGATGTTTGAAGAATCGTATGACGATTACCGGCGGCGCGTCGGCGCGCTCTATCGATAGGCGTTGAGATGGGGCGCTTACAGAGCAAGACGGCGGTGATTGCGGGCGGCGGAACCGGCATCGGCAGGGCGGCGGCGCTGCTCTTCGCTAAAGAAGGCGCCGCGGTCGTTGTCGCAAGCCGCACACGCGAAACTGGAGAATCGACCGCAAGCCAAATCATATCGAACGGCGGAAAGGCTCTCTATATCCAGACAGACGTCTCGGACGCGCGGCAGGTCGACAGGCTCTTCAGCCAAACCGAGCAAGCGCACGGACCGCCCGACATCGTCTTCACCACCGCGGGCGGAAGCGGACGCCGATACGGGGACGGACCGATTCATGAATGCACTGAAGATGGGTGGGATCAAACGCTCCGCATGAACGCGCGCGGGATGTTTTTAATGTGCAGGGCGGCGGCGCGTTCCATGTTGAGAAGCGGCGGCGGAAGCGTCATCAACACGAGCTCCGTTTTGGCGGAGTCGCCTTCTCCCGTTCTTTTTGGGACGCACGCATACGCCGCGAGCAAAGGCGCCGTCATCGCTCTGAGCCGCTCCATGGCAGCCTATTACGCGCCGATGGGCATTCGCGTCAATGTGATCGCGCCGGCGCTCATTGCAACGCCGATGAGCGCGCGGGCGCAGTCGAACGAGGCGGTTCTGTCCTATATTAAAACGAAACAGCCGTTGACAAAGGCGCTCGGAACCCCTGAAGACTGCGCGCAGGCGGCGCTGTATCTCGCGTCCGACGAATCGAAGTTTCTCACTGGAGCGGCATTAAAAGTGGACGGCGGATGGAGCGTCTCGGAGGGTCAAATGACGGCGGAGGGGCCATGACTCGTTTGATTGAGCGGCGGAGAAAGCGGCGAAAAAAAGACATCGCATGGCGGGGTACAGTCTACAATCTGGTATGTCTCGTGCTGGGCATGTTCTTCCTCATAAGCAGCTTCCTTGGGTTTGATGTCCCTGGTCTCCTCGGTATTGAGGATCCCTTAGGATTGCAAAAGATTGTGAGTCTGACGGTGGGGAATTTGGTGTTCTGTGGCATAGTTTTCGTCGGACTCATTGGATATATAATTTCAGCCCTTTTCGGAGCAGAGGGCGAGTTCCGTAAACTCCGGAATGAAAACGCAAGCCTAAGGAGCGAAATACAGACGCTGAAAAACGAAATCCGCGATCTTCATTGGAGAAACTGAACAATGAAAGGCATCCGATGATAAAATCCGCTGTACGGTGAGTATGATTAGATGATGGACGCGCTTCTGACCTTTCGGGATTAGAAGTACAGGTTGACCCGGAAGGAACGGCGGGCTTTGAAAAAAGAAACGAAAAAGGCGGCGAGAAATGCGCCGCGTAGCTAGTTAGGGGTATAGGCTCTTTTGATTGAAACCTCTGTGATCGGAAGCCATGCGACGCCCGGCTGGGTTTTTCTGGCGGACGCGGCGGCGCAGCGCGGCGAATTGGGCGAAGACGACCGGCGCGAGATGATACAGGACGCCGTCACCGCCGCAGTCGAAGACCAGCAGCGCGCCGGCATCGACCGCGTCACCGACGGCGAGATGAGCCGGCTCGACTTCAACCTCGGCTTCTATTCGCATTTTGAAAATCTAGAGCCGCTGCCGCTGCGCCGGCGCCTCGGCGTTCCGGCGCATGATCAGCGCGGCAAATACCGTCTCACAGGCGAGCTGAAGGCGCCGAACGGACTGGGAGCCGTCAAGGATTTTATCTACCTGAAACAGATCGCCCGCGCCGACCTGAAAGCGTGCATCCCAGGCCCGTTCACCTTGTCGGGGCGCATTGAACCGAACAAGCGGTACCCCGACCGAATCGCGATGACTGAAGCGCTGATACCGATTGTGCGGCGCGAATGCGAAATGTTGATTGAGGCGGGAGCCGACTTCCTGCAGATCGACGAGCCTTCCTTTAGCGTCTATCCCGACCGCATTGACCAGTATGTGTCGATCTTCAACCGCACCGTGGAGGGGCTGAACGCCAAGATCGGGACGCACCTCTGCTTTGGGAATTATCGGGCGCGGGCTGTCGGAAACCGGCGTTACAGCCCGCTTTTTCCAAAGGCGATGGAGATGCGCGCCGACCAGTTCGCGCTGGAATTCGCTTCGCGTGAATTTGCCGAGATGGAGCTTCTGGGCGAAATTGCGCAGGAGAAGGAGGCTGCCGTCGGCGTTGTGGATGTCAAAAACCTATGGATTGAGCCGGTCGATCTGATCGCGCAGCGGATACGCCATGCGCTAGAGTATGTCCCGCCTGAAAAACTGACCGTCACGCCCGATTGCGGATTTTCACAAACGGCGCGCTGGGCGGCCGTCCAAAAACTGAACGCGATGGTCAAAGCCGCCCATATTGTGCGCCGAGAACTGACAGGAGCCTCATGAACAACCCTTACCTTGAACTGGACCGCGCCATGCTCGGCGACATCTACACGACGACCGAGCCGATGGACAATCTGATCATGCTGTGCGACGAATTTGGTTCGCGTACGCCTGGCACGCCCGACGAGCGCGCCGCCGCCGATTTTCTGCGCGGCAAGCTGGAAGCGTACGGCTTAGAAAACGCGCGCTTAGAGCCGTTTCAACACAACGCATGGCGCCGAGGCCCAACATCTCTCCATATCGAAAAGCCGTTTCAAAAAGAGATTCCATGCATCGCGCTGCCCTACTGTCCGCCGACCGATCTGACAGCGCCGTTGGTTCTCTTGCCGGACGGCGGTCCCGCCTCCTTTGAGCGCGCGGCGGAACGTCTCAAGGGAGGAATCGCCGCCGTTTCCAGCGCGCCGCCCTCCGACGTCAACCGAGTCGTGCATCGCACCGAGATGTATGAACGCTCCGCGCTCGCCGGCGCGGTCGGCTTTGTGTTTATCGGAATGTATGAAGGGCGCGGACCCGAAACGGGCAGCGTGGGCGGCGACCGCGAAGGGCTGATCCCAGGCTTCTCCATCGGACATGAGGACGCGGAGTTTCTGCGCCGTCAGGAAGCGCGCCTCGGCCCGTTGACGGCTCGGTTGAGAGCGGACTGCGCAACCTATCCGTCTGAGTCATGGAACATCGTCGCGGAGATCCCCGGCGAAACGGACGAAATCGTGATGATCGGGTCGCATCATGACGGACATGACATCGCGCAGGGGGCGATGGACCCGGCGTCCGGCGTCGTCTCCGTGTTGGAAGCGGCGCGCGTTCTTGCCAAGCATGCGAAGGACAAGCTGCGCCGAACAGCGCGCTTCATCTTCTGGAGCTGCGAGGAGATCGGCCTCACCGGCGCCTACCGCCATGCCGAAGCGACCGCGGATGAGTTGGACAAGGTTCGCTTTTTGTTAAACTGCGACGCCGCGGGCGGCTCCGGCGGCAAAGGCGTTATCCTGAATCAGCTGAAGGAGCTGGAGCCGCTGTTTGAAGCGTACGAAAAGCAGATGGGGGACGCCCCCTTCGGGCAGAAGACGCATGCGTTCAGCGATCACTACCCGTACTTTTTACGGGGCGTTCCGACAGCGTATGTCGGCAATCCGCGCGGGCGTTTCACAGGGCGCGGATGGGGGCATACGGCGTACGACACGGTCGACAAGCTGGAGCTCCGCCATCTCTGGGCGGCGAGCGCGCTGGCGGCAAGAATCGTTCTGCGCGCCGCGTCTGAAGAGAATTGGCCCGCCCGGCGGCGCGCTCCCGAAGAGATCGAGGAGATCATGCGCCAAGAACCGGATCTGGTCGATATGCGCGCCGTTTCAGACGCCTACGACCAGCTGTGCGAAGAACGCCAGGCAGACGGCAAAGGCGCCTCATGAACGCCCTGCGCTCTCTCCCATTAGAGCGGTTGAAATCGCTTCGTCTCACGGCGTCCGCTCCGTTCCGCTCCCGCGTTCAAGGCGAATGGACGGCAAAAGGCGCCGGCGGAGGCATGGTGTTTGAAGACCGCCGCCCCTATTCGCCGGGAGACGACCTGCGCAGGGTCGACTGGCGCGCCGCCGCCCGCGCTGACCGCGTTCTCGTGAAGCGTACCCAAGCCGAGTCGGCGATGACGGCTCTGCTGCTCATCGACGCAAGCCTCTCGATGACAGCGGGCGAGCCTTCTCCGTTTGAGTCGGCGAAGCGCATAGCGTATGCGCTGGCGTTTCTTGCGTTGCGGCGCGGGGACTCAGCCGCGGTCGCTGCGGTTGGATCTCGCAAGCCTGTTTTATACGCGCGCGGACGGGCGGGGCTGGCGCGTTTGGAACGTTATCTAGAGCGGTTGGAGCCTGCGCCAGAGGCGAACTTCGCCCGATGGATGCGCGGTCGGGGCATCAACGCTTTTGGGACGATCATTCTTCTGTCCGATATGCTGCTGGACGCTGAAGAATGCGCAGAAGGGCTTAAAACGATGGCGGGGCGCGGCTCCGCGGCGCATTTGGTGTCGCGCTTGGCGGAAGCTCCTGAGCCGCCGGCGGAAGCTTCTGTGACGGACATCGAGACGGGCGAGAGCCGCAGCGTCGCCTGGAATGCCGAAAGAAGCCGAGCCTACGACGCCCGCTTTCAAGCGCATCTGTCGCGCATAGAGGCTGAATGCGCCCAAAAACGGATACGATACGCCAGGCTCAAAATCGAGGCGCCAATCGAGACCCTTTTTTATCAGGAGCTGCGCGCCGCCGGCATCGTCGCCGAGGCGGCTTAGATTCCGCTTCAAGCGGGAGATTCACATATAAAGGAAACGGGAATGAGCGAGAACATTGGCGTCATCGATGAAAACGCGCGCGTCGCTGTCATGCTGGGCGGACGTTCCGGAGAGCGGGAGGTGTCCCTTCGGTCGGGAAGCAATGCGCTGGATGCTCTCTGCCGTCAAGGCGTTGATGCCTACCCCGTTGATCCAGGCGAGGAGGGTTGGCTTGAAACGCTGCTGTCGAACCGCCCGTCGGCTGTTTTTCTGGCGCTCCATGGCAGATGGGGCGAGGATGGAAGCGTCCAAGGTTTTTTAGAAACGCTCGGCTTGCGTTATACCGGTTCAGGCGTCCTAGCGAGCGCCCTCGCCATGCACAAAGGACGCGCCAAACAGGTCTGGGAAGCGAACGGCCTGCCGACCCCGCCGTATATGGAGATCGACCCGCGGCGCGGCTTCGAGGAGCAGGCGGACGAGTTCATCGAACGGATCGGGCTGCCCGCAGTTGTGAAGCCCACCTCGGAAGGCTCCAGCCTCGGCGTCGTCATGGCGGGTCGGCGGGATGAGCTGACAGCGGCGCTGTACGAAACGCGGCAGAAATACGGCTCGGTTCTCGCCGAGAAGCGCATCAAAGGAATGGAAGCGACAGTCGGCCTCCTCGGCGAAGGTCAAAAACTGCGCGCTCTTCCTATTTTAGAGTTGGTTCCGCGGAACGAGTTTTATGATTATCACGCGAAATACACCGAAGGCATGACCGAGTTTATCCTCCCTGCGCGGCTTTCTCCTGAAACAACCTTGCGCGTTCAGCAGATTGGAATTGCCGCCCACCGCTCCCTCGGATGCCATAGCGTTTCCCGCGTCGATATGATGATTGACCCGAACGGACAGCCGCATATCCTAGACCTAAACACTCTCCCAGGACTGACCGACCTAAGCGACCTCCCCGCTCAAGCGGCGGAAGACGGCGTCTCCTACGACGAGCTGATCATGGAGATCCTGCGCGGCGCATTCGTGGAACGTTGACCCCGCCCCTCCCAGATCGTCATTTCCGCTCAAGAACCATGCGCCGCCGCTTGACCTCGTTTGCTCCAGCAGCATGTCTTATACTTCTTTCCGCTGCCGCATGGGCATGGGTCGTTGCGCGACGCAGATGTCCATCTGGCTTGCGTTTCGCGCTGGGCGTCGTGTTCTCGGACTAGCGCCATGATCTCTGTCGCGGGGCGCCCTGAACGCAGCAGCCTTGTGAAGGCGCGCATATACGGGTCGATGTGCTTGAAATAGCGTTTATACCCTGCGCACAGATAATTGAGTCCAGGCTCGCCGTCCGGCGTGGTATAGAACCGGTGTTTTGGGCATTCGCCGTTGCAGGCGAAGCGGACGTCGCATTCTCGGCAGTACTTCGGGAGCGCGTCTCGTTTGTCGTCGCCGAATTTTTTCTGCGCCGGCAGATTCACCAGATCGATGAGCGGCGTTTCGTTGATGTTGCCGAGCAGGTATTCGGGATAGACGTAATGGTCGCAGGAGTACAGGTCGCCGTTATGCTCCATCGCAAGGGCGCTGCCGCATGTTTCGCCGAAGACGCACAGGGAGGCTCCCATGCCCATCCAGATGCCGAGATGCACCTCAAACAGCTGGACGAACACCTTGCCGACATCGCTGCGCACCCATTCGTCAAAAACAGCGGAGAGGAAGTCGCCGTAGTCGCGCGGCTCCACGCTCCACGGCTGGACGGGCGGACCCTTCTCGACAGAGGCGTCCTCTCCGATTGCCGGCGGAGGAGCCAGCCACAACAGACCCTCGCCTTCGCCGACGCGCTCAACGATCGGAATGAACTGCATGAACTCCGTTTTCACCTCGTCGCGCAGGAAGCGGTACACATCCAGCGGGCGTTTGCCGGTGTACCGATGGACGACGGTGAGCGTGTTGTAACGCACCTCATGCGCCTGCAGATATTTGACGCCGCGCATGACCTGGTCGAAGCTGGGCTTGCCTCCTTTGTCGACGCGGTAGCGGTCATGCAGGTCCGGCGGTCCGTCGATGCTGATTCCGACGAGGAAGTCATGCTTTTTAAAGAATTCGCACCATTCGTCGTTCAGGAGCGTTCCGTTTGTTTGGAGCGAGGTTGTGACGCGCTTGCCAGGCGGGCAGTACTTCTGCTGGAGTTCGACCATGCGCTTGAAGAAGTCTAGACCCATGAGCGTCGGTTCCCCGCCTTGCCATGCGAATTCGATTTCTTGCGTCGGCTGGGCAGCTAGGTATTGGCGGATATAGTTTTCTAGGGTTTCATCCGTCATACGGAAGCTGTGGCGGGGCGGGTAGAGATGCTCTTTTTCTAGGTAGTAACAGTATTTGCAGTCCAGGTTGCAGATCGGCCCGATCGGCTTTGTCATGATATGAAACGGCGTCTGCGGCATTGTTGGAAGCCCTTTCAGTTGCTACGGAGGTTACTATAAACGATTTTTTTGCGGCTGGCAACGCTATTGACTAACCTTAGCGCTTTAGTTGGGACATTCCGCCTGGCGAACGCGGACGGTCTCTGCGGCGCCTCTGGATTCCCGCTTGCGCGGGAATGACGGCCTGGTTGGCGGCGCCTTTTTCCCATCAATAGAGCGATCATTCGTTCAAATGTCCCAACTTTACGCATGAGGTCGGTATTGACTGACGTTGATTCTTGAGACCGCTTTGCGCGGCTCTAGATTTCCTCTCCCGCTTGCGCAAAACTTGCCAATTGACGATAATAACGCCGAAACGGACATGATCAGCGAAAGGGCGATATGCGAATTAGCGTCTCCAAAAGCGAGTTAGAGAGCGGAGAACTGAACCAAGAAAACCTGCAGAGCGCGCTGAACGCCATCCGAGAAACAGGCTATGTTATTCTCAAGGACATTGTGCGGCATGATCATCTTGACATACTGCGCGGCAAAATGACGGAGGACTCTCTCCGCATGATTCAAGATGAGCGATGGGGGGGATCGGGGCGGACGAAAGGGCATCTGCAGCAGGGACCGCCGCCGTTTGACCCATATGTTTTTCCCGATGTCGCGGCGAATCCGATTGTTGAACATACAACCTCCAGCCTGTTCGGGAGCGGCGCCTTCAACAGCTTCTACAACGGAAACACAAACACCCCCGGCAGCGAAACGCAGCCGCTTCATATGGACACGGGGCATCTTTGGCCGAATCGGAACCCGTCGCATCCGACGCATATGGTTGTCGTCAACATTTCGCCTCTTGATACGACCGAAGAGAACGGCGCCGTGGAGCTGTGGCCGGGGACGCATCTGATTGGGGATGTCGGCAGGGGCGTCTCTCCAGGAGACGAAGCGAAACGGCGGGCTGAGGTCCCGCCTGTCCGAGGAACGGCGCCGAAAGGGTCGGTTCTCATACGCGATATGCGTCTATGGCACCGGGGCGTCCCGAACCGCTCCGACCAAATACGGCATATGATCGCGCTTGTTCACTGCGCCGGGTGGCTTCGTCGGGGACGGCCGCTTCGATACGGCAAAGGGTGCGAAAGCGTATTTGAAAACGCCGTCATTGATCCGAACGCTGTCTTCCTTGAAGAGTCGCACGATTACCTGTTCGACTACATCGGACCGAATCAGTAAAGGGAAAAGAGATGCCGATACTGCGGATTGCGGCGGCGTTTGCGCTCGCTTTATGCGTTAACGCGCAGGCAGAGACGGCTTTGGGAACGGCGGAGAAAGCGCTGGACGACGCCGTTCAATACTTCACGCAGAAGGTGTCGACGCGGGGGAGCTATCTGTGGACATACTCGGAAGATCTGTCTGTCCGCAAAGGAGAAGGGGACGCGACGAAAACGATGGGATGGGTTCAGCCGCCGGGAACGCCCGCTGTTGGAGAGGCTCTGCTGGACGCCTACGAAGCGGCGGGAAGACGGGAGTATCTCGAAGCGGCGAGGCAAACCGCCAGGGCGCTCTACGAGACGCAGCTGACGACGGGCGGATGGGACTACCGCATCGAGTTTCACCCCGACCAGCGCAAAAAATGGAATTACCGCGTCAACCCAAGACAGGGCGCGAGAGACCGCACGATCTTTGACGACGACAACACGCAGAGCGCGCTGCGCTTTCTCATGAGAATCGACCGGCTGGAAGAAGGGCGGCTCAAAGAGGCGCGGGAGGCTGTTGAATACGGGCTGAAGGCGCTTTTGAAGGCGCAGTATCCAAATGGGGCTTGGCCGCAAGTTTACGCGGGAGAAACCTGGAGCGTGGAAGAAAGACCCTCTCTCAAAGCGAAATACCCTGAGAGTTGGTCGCGGACATACGTCAAAACGCCCCACGCCGGTTTCTACACCTTCAACGACAACGCCATCCGCGACATCGTCGAGACGCTCATCATCGCCGCCAAGCAGTACGGGGATTCGGCTTATGAACAGGCGGTTTTGCGCGCCGCCCAGTTCATTTTGGACGCGCAGATGCCAGATCCGCAGCCGGCATGGGCGCAGCAGTACAACTACCAGATGGAACCCGACTGGGCGCGCAAGTTTGAACCGCCGTCGATCTCCGGCGGCGAGTCGTCCGGTACCGCTCGGCTTCTCATCGACCTGTATCTTGAATACGGGCGGGAGGAATACTTGAACGCTGCGCTGAAGGCGGCGGAATGGTACCAGCGCTCCAGCGTCGGCGAAAACCGATGGGCGCGTTTCTATGAGCTCCGCACCAACAAGCCGATCTATTTCAACAAGCGTTACGAGATCGTCGACCATCCGAACGACCTGCCGACCCATTACTCGTTCCAGGGCGGTTACGGCGTCGCGGGACTGCTTCGCTACGCTGAAGAGGTGAAGGCGGAGGGGCGGGAAGCGTATCTCGCCAAACAGAATGCGCCGCTTTCCGACAAAAGGCGGAGAGAGAAGGTTGAAGAGCTGAAGCCGCGCGTCATGGAGATCGTCCATCGCTTAGACGATCAAGGGCGGTGGGTTGAGGAAGGGCAGATCCGCTGCAGTACCTTCAACCGAAATGTGCGGACGCTTGCCGAGTTTATCCGCCTCTCTAAAAGTCTGCGGCGTTGAAGCTCTGCGGTCGGTCGATAGGCGCTATACTTTAGACGGAACGAACACGCGAAAGGCGGGACAGATGAACAAAGCGGACGTAAAACCGCGCGTCAAAATTTACACGCGCACAGGATGCCCGTATTGCACAACGGCTCTCGACATTCTCAAATACCGCGATATTCCGTATGAAGAGGTGAACATCTACGGACCGGACGAGCCGAAACTGCGGGACGAAATCGCTGGACTCACAGGCGGAAGAAGCGATGTGCCGCAAATTTTTATCGACGGGAAGCATATCGGGGACGACGACGACCTGGAAGCATGGGAGAAAGCTGGCAAATTGGAGGCGCTGAAAGAGGCGCGCTAGGACGATACGAGACATATCTCGACGCCCAACTCTTCAGCGTAACGCTCTGTTTGGTCGGAAACGATATAGCCCGCGGCGACCGGTATTGCCGCCAAGCCCGTAACGATATGGAGCGCGTCTGCCGATTCTTTGACGCGGTTGATGTCGTTCGCATCGATTGTATAGGAAGCTTCGACCGCTACGCATACTGGCGAGCCGTCGGATCGGAGCTTTGCCCGCAGGATTACGTCGGTTTCGATGATGCGCGTTTCTTGTCGGCCGCTGATGCGTCCCTCCCGTTTCGCTTTCTCGACCGCCGCATCTAATTCCTGTTCCAAATGGTCGACGTAACTTGACAGGACAACGGGGTTTCGCAAGCTTAGCCATTGGCAGACGTACGCTTTAGCCCGCACGCCCAGCTTGAACTCAAGGTTTTGCCCTTTCATTTCTGCGTTGGAGTTCTTTAGTTCTCGGATGTCTCTTTTTGCCTCAGCCATATCCGCCTTTACCTCGACCATGTCCGTCTTTACCTCAGCCAAGTCCGTCTTTACCTCAGCCATGTCTGTCTTCAGTTCTTGGACATCGTCCTTCAGCTCACCCACATCGTCCTTCAGCTCACCCACATCTTCCTTCAGCTCACCCACATCTTCCTTCAGCTCATCCACATCGTCTTGCAATTTGCTGACGCGACTCGGCAGCTGCTTCATTTCATCTGAAAGCAGCGCGTTGAAAAGTTTCCATTTCGCCTCTGGATTTGCGCTCAGCTCTTCAAGTATGCGCGACACTAGCGTATCTGCAGCGTTGCTGTCAAATTTGTCCATGCGCGAACCGCCCCAAAATAAAACCGCCTATGCGTATATTATATACACATTCGCTGTAAGGGCAAGGAGAAGTCGGGAGATTGACGCTTGGGTTGGGACGGATCAGCGGCTATGTGGATTTCCGCCTGCGCGGAGCATGTATGAACAGTAAGCGCATGCCGACATGTCCCGACTAAGCCTTAAGGTCTGCCTGACATTGTTGCATTCAGCCCCGCGTTTCGCTAAACTGCTCCATGTTAGCCGCCGCATTCGGGGAATGGACGTCCATGTTTAAAACGTTTGCGCGGGATAAGAGCCACTCGGGACGGGACGGCATCAGCGGCATGTAACGCAACGCGGCGCCGAAGGCTGCGAACGCAAGATTGAAACCAGGAGCCGATTAAATTGAAAAAGCTTAATTTTGTCCTCATTTTCACTCTAGCAGTAGGGATGTCCGCTTGTGAGCAGGTGTACGAAGTTCTCCAGCCTGACACAGAAGAGGAGAGCGGCGAAATTCCCATCGGAATCGCTTTGCCTTTGACAGGGCGCTTGGCTCCTGCCGGCAGCCTCATGAAACAAGGCTTCGACCTCGCTCTCAGCGAAATTAACATGTCGCAACCCGATCATGCCCAATTCAGGTTCATCGTTGCCGACGACGCCAGTACCCCGGAGGGGGCGGTTGAAGCTTTCAACAAACTGATTCACGAAGACGGCGTGTCTGTTATTATCGGTCCGGCGTCCTCAAGCGCGACTCAGGCGGCTTTTCCGATCGCGCAAGAAAATCAGATCGCGGCAATTAGCCCGACCTCAAGCGCCCGCGGCCTTAGCGCAATCGGCGACTATGTTTTTCGCGTCCCGCTTGCGACAGATGTTGTCATTTCCGTAGGCGTTGAGGCAACGCAGGCGAAACTCGGCTATCAACGGGCAGCTACGTTATATGACGAAACCGATCTCTTCTCCACGGATAGAGACGCGACATTGCGGGAAGTATTCGCAGCAAACGGCATTGAAGCGCTCCCCGCGGAAACCTTTCAGGGCGGCGATACGGACTTCTCGGCGCAATTAAGTCGGATAAAGGCGTTGAATCCCGACGTCGTCTTTGTCTCCTCGTTGCCGCCGGACAAACCGGTCATACTGACTCAAGGACGCGAACTCGGCATAACCGCTCCTTTTATCGTGAGCTCACTAACAGATGTCGAGGTGCAAGATGCGGGCGCCGCAGCCGAGGGCGCCATAACTTTTATCGGTTGGCTCCCTACAGACGACACGCCCGTAAATCAAGCCTTCGTTCAAAATTATAGCGCAGAGTTCGGCATGGCGCCTAACGTCTTTGCCGCAGCGTCGTATGCCGCAGTCTATATTTTAGCGGAGGCAATTAAGAACGCCCAATCCACCGATTCAACTCGAATCCGAGACGCGCTTGCAAACATCAAAAACTTTGACACCGTTTTGGGCAAATTCTCGTTTAATGCGGATGGAGACGCCGTCTATGCGCCGAAGGTGCTGATCGTCAAAAACGGCGCATTGCAACCCTTTGAGTGATCTGGCGCGCTGGCGCTCATTTGCAGTCCGCTCCGCGTTTCGTTAAACTGCTCTCAAATTGGATGCGGCATTCGGAGGAAGGATGTCTATGTTTAGAGTGTCTGTGTGGGATAAGGGTCTCTCGGAGCGGTATCTGCGGCTTGTGACGCAGCTCGGCGCCGACGCCATCGACTTCGGAGGCGCGCCTTCGTTTCCGGGCGTGCGGGAGCAGGGGTACCCGTCTCCAGAAGGTGTGAGGGAGATCAAGCAGAAAATCGCCGCCTGGGGCATGGAGATCAACCGCGTCACGCTGCCCGACATCTCCGCCGGCTTCATGCGCGGCGCCGAAGGCAGCGAACGCGAGATCGAAAACTCGGTGAAGGCGATACAGGTTTTCGGCGAGGCGGGAATCACGGTGGCGCGTCAGCGTTTTTGGGGCGATGTGTTCCGCGAGCAGATGTTCCGCTACAGGTCGGTTCACCGCGGCGGCTATCTGTCGCGCGGGGAGACGCGCATTCCGCCCCATCAAGCTCCGGAGACGCCTGATAAAGAGGCGCTGGATTACTGGTGGAGCCGATTCTGCGCCGTGTATGAACATCTGACCCCCGCCGCGGAAAAATATGGCGTCAAGCTGGCGATCCACCCGTCCGACACGCCGCTGCCGGACACGCCGCTGGGCGGCCTCGGCTACCACCGCGTCATTGACGCTTTTCCCAGCAAGAATGTCGGGTATCTCTACTGCTGCGGAACGCGGGCAGAGGCGGGCGGCTCTTCGCTGGTGCTGGACGAAATCAACAACTACGGGCGGAAGGGGCGCATCTTCACCGTACACATGCGCAACGTGCGCGGGAGCCTCGCCACCGCCGGCGCTTTTGAAGAGGCGCTGCTGGACGACGGCGACATGAACGTCTTCAAAATCTTGAAGGAGCTCCAAAAGGTCGGGTTCAACGGATGCATCAACGCCGACCATATACCGCAACTGGAGGGCGACTACGAGAATTTGAGCTTCGGGCTGGCGTACTCCATCGGCTATCTGAAGGCGATGTTCGCTGCGCTGGCGGCTTAGCTGTCAAGCTTCGTATTCGTTCAAATAGGCGGCCGTCAGCTGGACAATCTGCTCAACGTCGTTCAGGTTGACAACCTCGGTTGAGCTATGCATATATCGGCAGGGGACGCTGACGACGCTGACAGGCATTCCGCCGCGCTGCGTGGAGGCGGCGTCCGCGTCCGTGTGCGTTCTCCCCGTTTCCGTTTCAACCTGCCATGGAATGTCATGCTTTTCGGCAGTCGCGCGGAGCCGTTCAAAGATGCGCTGGCTCGTTCGGACGCCGCGAATAAGAACGGGTCCCCCGCCCAGTTTCACCTCTCCCCGCTTTGCGGCGGAGGTGGACGGGTAGTCGGTCGCCCAGGTGACATCGAAGGCGATCGCTTCGATAGGGTCTCCGTCGTATGCGGCTTGCCCTGCGCCGAGTCCGCCCGTCTCTTCTTGAACAGAGGAGACGGTTAAAACAGAGGCGCTCGGACGTCCGTTTTGGCTGAGTCGGCGGATCGTTTCAGCGGCGATGTAGCACCCGATGCGGTTGTCGAAATTGCGCGCTGCGGCGAGTCCGTTCGGCAGGTCAAGCCAGCCCTCGCCGACGACGATCGGGTCTCCCAGCTCCACATGCTTCATCGCTTCGTCCCGGTCTTTGGCGCCGATGTCGATGAAAATTTCCTCGATGGCGGGGTCGGGCTTTGCGCCGGCGAAGGTTCCGACGATGCCGCGAACAATGCCGTTTCGCCCGACAATCTGAACCCGCTGCGATTGCAGCAGATGTCTCGGCAAGCCTCCAACCGTTGCCGCTTTCAAAAAGCCGTTTCCCTCGATATGTTTGACAATCATGCCGATTTCGTCCATGTGGCCGATGAGCATGACAGCGGCGGCCTGCTCTCCGCGCAGGAAGGCGGTCAAGGCGCCGTGCGTGTGTTGTTGGATCCTGTCCGCATGCGGCTCAACATACTCGCGCCAGATCTGCTGCGCGTTCTCTTCGTAGCCGGAGATGCCGGGTTCCGCCATGAGGCGTTTTAAAAATTGTAAAGATTCAGACATGTCTCTCTTTCTTTAAAAAACGGGCGGCGCCGTATCACATTCTCTGCAGGATCGCGTCGGTCATCTCTTGCGTTCCGCAGGTTTTCATTCCCTTTTGGGCGATGTCGATGGTGCGGTATCCATCTTCCAGCGCCTGATCAACCGCCTCTTCGATGGCGCGCGCCTCAGCGCGGAGGCCGAAGGAGCGCCTGAGCATCATCGCGGCGGAGAGTATCATGGCGATCGGGTTCGCCTTGTCCTGACCGGCGATGTCGGGGGCTGTTCCATGCACCGGCTCATAAAGGGCTCCGCGCCCAGAGCCGAAGCTGGCGGACGGCAGCATCCCTAAGGAGCCGGCGAGCGCGCCCGCCTCGTCCGAGAGTATGTCACCGAAAATGTTGCCCGTCACAAGGACATCGAACCGACTCGGATGAGAGATAAGAGAAAGCGCGGCGGCGTCAATCAGCAGATGGTCCAGTTTCACGTCGGGGTATTCGTCGGCAAGCTGCGTCGTCGTTTCGCGCCATAGCCGGGACGTTTCCAGCATATTCGCTTTGTCGATGGAGGTCAGGCGTCCGCTGCGCTCCTTTGCGAGCTCAAAGGCGGTCCTTGCGACCCGCTCGACTTCGGCTTTTGTATAGACCATCGTATTGTATCCGCGCGTTTCTCCGTTCTCGGTTGAGATGCCGCGCGGCTCCCCGTAGTAAAGTCCGCCGGTCAGCTCGCGGACGATGAGCAGATCAATGCCGTCGCCGATGAGGCGGTTTTTAACCGGCAGTATGGGCGCGAGCGCTTTTCGTCCGCGCACAGGGCGCAGGTTGGCGAACAGGTCCATCTCTTTTCGGAGTTTGGCGAGGGCGCGTTCGGGGCGTTTTTCGGGAGAGACATGGTCCCATTTGGGTCCGCCGGCGGCTCCGAAGAGTATGATTTCAGCGTCAAGGCATTGATGAAGCGTTTCGTCTGGGAGAGGTACGCCTGCCGCGTCGATGGCGCACCCGCCTAGGAGGGCGCATTCGTATTGGAAGTTGAGGCGGCGCCGTTTCTGGACGGCGTCTAAGACCTGGACGGCGGATCGCATGACCTCTTCGCCGATGCCGTCGCCTGGAATGAGAACGATGCGCATATCCATAAAGCTCTCCCGTTTTGACAACGCCGCTACGATACCGCCTTTTAACCAAAAAAGCAAAGGCGCATGCGTTGGGGCGGTCTCTATAGGCGACGATGTTGATTTTAGAAGCCGTTTTGGAATGTGGAGGCCGTCTAGGAAAACTCTGGATTCCCGCTTTCGCGGGAATGACGAGGAGCCCGATTTGAACAGGATTTTCGTACATCATCATCTGTAGAGGCTACCTGCGTTGGAACATTCTTTAAAGTTGTGAAGCAAGCGGGAATTCAGCGCCGCCGCGGGTTTGTTTCGGCTTAAGCCTCTGACGGCTCCTGCTCCGCGCTTTCCGCTCTCTTTCTATGCGGTAGAAGGCGGCTACAAGCGCGATGAACGCCGCAATCAGCGCCCCCCAAAGCGCTGCCTCGGAAATTGGCGGCGAGGCAAGCGTCTCAAAATAACGGCGCGTTATGATGAAGACGGAGAGCAGCGGCATGGACGCTGCCGCTTTATACGCTTCGCGGAGCGCCTCCAAGCCGAGGGGGACCGACCGTCGCCAGAACCAACAAGAGAACCCTGTCAGCGCCAGCAGCAGCGCGCCAAGTAGAAACGGGAGAGACTTGCCAAAAAATGAGGTCTCAAAAGGGATGAGGAATGCGAGCGGGAAGGAAAGATGCGCCAGTCCTGCCGCCGTTGTCGCGAGAGCCGGGCGTCCTACGTCCTCTTCCCTTATATCATTAAACCTTTGAACCGCATCCCCGACAACCCCGCCCGCGAAGAGCGTCCAGACCGCTGTGAACATAAACATCGACAGCGCATCCGACCAAAACAGCATCGCGACCATCCCGAATCCGACGAATGTCCCCCATTTGTCGGATACGGGGCGCATGATCGCGGTTGCCAAGAGGATGATCGCACCCGCTGTAACTCCGAATCCAACCGCAACTTCATTCGCTAGTACATCGAATGGAATGAGCGCGTCCAAGACCGGCGCTAGAAAGACAAAAACGGCGATAACGAATGCTATAAGGATCAGAAACGCGATATGTATCATGGAACCTTCCCGCGTTTGAGTTATCGCTCCGGCGCTGCTACTCCGCCCGCTCCTCCCAAGGCAGCTGTATCTCCAGCGTCCGCGCTGTCTCTTCCAGCCGGCGCCGGTGATGTTCTCCAAACGGGACCCCCTCTTTTTTCCAGAGACGTTCTCGATGCGACTCAAGACCGCCCGGCATGAAGCACTCGTCAAACCGCTCCACCGGCTCCAGCCGTTTCACATCTCGAATATAGGCGTCCATATGCCGCTTGAACTCTGCAGGCTCCGCAAACAGATCAATGCGAAACGCGATGAGCAGCGCGCCTTGATTTGCGCCCGCCCATTTCCGCTCTTCAGGCGGCGATCCATACGGTACTCCCGCCAAAAAACCTCCCCAAGACTGGCATATGCCGCCCAGCCCGACCCCCCGAAACACAACCGCCGGCGCCAGCAGCGAGATCGCCTTTCGGTGAACGTCGCCCTCGTAGCAGTCGTGGATCGCGCCGAAGTCCACCACAAGGCTGTCCTCCTCTCCCGCGGGAGAGCTGAACGACATCGGGGAGCCTCCCGCCGCCGTCACATACGGCCTGCCGGGAGAGAGCGACATCTGATGCCCCGACGTGACGAAGGCGAGCAGGTCATGCTCCAACGTGAGCCGTGTATAGATTCCTGCGGCGCCGAAATGTCCATGGTTGCCTGTGGAGAGAACGCCGACGCCGTTCTCCAGCGCCTTTTCGATGACGCGCAAGGTTCCCTCATATGCGGGAAAGTAGCCCAGCCCGCCGTCCCCGTCCATCTGCAGGCTGTTCGGCGTTTCTCGGACGGGGCGCGGCTTCGGCGTTGGGTTCAGCTGCCCGCTCGTGAACTGGCGCGCGTAGGCGGCCGCCTGCTGCGTGCCATGGCTGAAGACGCCGCGCGCGTCGTTCGTTGCGAGCAGCCGCCCTAGGAGAGCCGCCTGCTGTTCAGGCATTCCGGCACTGCGCCCGATGAGCGACGCCGCGCTCTCCAGCTGCTCATACGGAACGCGCGCGTCCGTCTTGGGAGGCGTATTCATCGCGCTTTACCGCCTCCACTGCATGTCTTGAGGCTGGGGCGGTCGAATCACGACCATCTGCCCCTCTTGTACGCCGGACAGAATCTCGTAAAAGCCTTCATTTTTAAGTCCGACCCGAACAGGAGTTTTTTGGCCTTCGGAGGCGTTCGGTCCGCCGCCTTTTCCGCCGGATCCGTTTTCGCTGGGTTTACCGCCGCGGCCTTTTCCGCCGGGGCTGGGCGCGGCTCCATCGGCGACTTCAACAAAATGCGCCTCGGCGCGGGTGATCTGTCCGCTCAAACTTTTCAGCGTCTCGCCCGCAGGCGTCACGACCGTCATATTCACCGACCCGGCGCGCCAGCCGCGCGACTCGCTCGTCAACACAAAACGCGCCTCGGCCCCCTCTATTGAGTCCACGCGCGCCTCAACAGCCTTGCCCATCTGCGTCTCCACCGTCACGGCGTCCCCAACCTTCAACTTCGACCGCTCTTCAGGCTTCAACTCCGCCCGTATGCCGAAGGTGTCCGTCTTGCTCACCGCCTCAAGCGGCGCTTGAAGCACATCCTGCATATCCACCACAAAGATGTCCACATTCGCTGTCATGCCCGGCAGCAGCTCCTTCGGCGATCCGATCAGCTGCACCTCCACTTCAAACCGCACAATGTTGTCGACCGACTGACCGCTGGGGGCGATTCGGCGCACCTCGCCCTTAAATTTTTTATTCGGATACGCATCAACGCTGATTTCCGCTCGCTGCCCGACGCCCATTTGCCCCATGTCCACCTCGTTGACGCCGACGCGCACAATCATCTGCTTCAAATCTTCAATGGTCATGAGCGGCGGGGTCTGCGCAAAAGCGCTGCGCCCGGAGGTCACAATCTCGCCCTGTTCAATGACAAGGTTTGTCACCGTTCCTGAAATCGGCGCCGAAAGCGTCGTCCATCCTTTGCGCTGATTGGCGGTTTCAAGCGCGCTTTTGTTGCGCAGAACGGAAGCCTGCGCCGTTTTTTCAGACAGCGCCGCCACCTTCTTTTCCGCCTCAATGTTGCTCTGTATTTCGTCCAGCCGCGACTTTGCGCTGGCAAGGTTTGCTTCCGCCTGCCGCTCCGACGCGTCTCTGGATGTTTTCAGTATCTCTAAATTCGCCTTTTCAAACTCAAGCCGCGTCTGGCTCGATTGAATGACCCGCTTCTGCGCCTCAATAGACGCCTTCTGCGATTCAACCGCCTTCTTCTGATTTTCAAGATTCCGCTGCGCGCTCTCAAGAGATGTTTTGACGGAACTCTCCCGCTCCTGCGCCGCCTCTAGAACGCTTAGGCTCACATATTTTTTCTCGTACAGCTCCTGATTCCGCTTCAACTCATTCTGCGCGTTCGTGTGCGCCAGCTGCGCCGACGCAAGCGACGTCTGCAGCTGGTTCATATTGATTTGGTACTGCTGAAGCGTGATCTCCGCCTGGCTCAGCGCGATCTGATCGCGCGCCAGTCCGTCCTCCGAGGTGGAGATGCCCGTCTCCGCCTGCGCCACCTGCGTGATGGTCGACTGCTTCGATGACTCCAGCGCCGCCTGCGATGAACGCACATTTTCGATCGCCTGCTGAAGCTCCGCGTCCAGCCGGCGCTGCGTCACCCGCGTCTGCTCCTTTGCTTGTTCAAGCTGCGCCAGCGACGCCTCATAATTCGCCGAGGCTTGGTTCACTTCCTCGTCCACCTGCTTCGGATCGATTTCGATCAGGACGTCGCCGGCGCTGACGTTGTCGCCGTCCTCCACGTTGAGCGTCAAAATTTCGCCCTCGACGTTGGATTTCACATCGACCGATATGAGCGCTTCAAGCCGCCCCGACTCCTGCACTCGGACGACAAAGGGGGCTTTGCGGACCGCTTCGGTGCGGGCTTGTCCGCCCCGCGCCTCCGTTTCGCCTCCGCATCCGACCGCCGCAAGAGATACGACCGATACGCATGCGGCCGCAGCGGCCGCCGCCCATTTTCTCAACTTATCCATACATGCCTCTCAATACACTTGTCATACGTTCATGACGTTCCTTCCCGCCGAAAGGTTTAGATTAAAAGGGCGGCGCGCATCCATACCGCTCCGCCTCTGCCATGACCTGACCCCACGTCGTCTCGTCAATCCAGACGCCGTTTGCGGAGCGTTCCTTTTCGGCGCGCGCTTCAGGTTCGCCAGGGAGCAGTATCTCGTCAAAACCCTCCGCCAGCCGAGTCGCCTTCAAGAAGCGCGCGAGACGCGACACGCCGCTTTGAAACTCGCCCAACGGACGAAAGGCGTCGATCTTGATGAGCAGGCAGAAGACGCCGTTGCCGACATGCCCCTCCCGCTCGCGCACATTGCCCGCGCCGGTGAGCGTCCCCGCCAGCAGCTCGGCGAACAGCCCAAGCCCAAAACCTTTATGCGCCGCCTGCCCTCCGAACGAAAGGATCGCGCCGCGCGGCGGTCCGTAAAAATCGGCGGGATCGGTGGACGGCTTGCCTTCCAGGTCCAGTATCCATCCTTCAGGCAGCGGCTGATTCGCGTTTCGACGCGCTCGTATCTTTCCTTCCGCCGCCACGCTGGAGGTCATGTCGATGAGGACGGGGTCGCTCTCGGTTGGAAAGGCTGCGCAAAACGGATTCGTGCCGAGCCGCGGCTCTGAGCCTCCGTAAGGCGCGACCGCCGAAGCGGACCCGGTGCTGTTGACAACAATCAGCGCGAAACAGCCGCGCTTCGCCGCCAGATGGGCGTAATGTCCGAGCCTGCCGATATGGTTGCAGTTGCGGATGCCAAAGGAGACGGGAGCTCCCTTCTCAGCGCGTTCCAGAGTCTCGTTCAACGCATGCGTCATGGAGACCTGCCCGAAATTCCAGTTGCCGTTATAGACGGCGGCGCCGTCCGCGTCCTGAACGATCTCCGTCGGGGCGCCGGGCTGGATAAACCCTTTTCGGACCGCTTCGGCGTATTGCGGCATTCGGATCAGCCCGTGGGAGTCATGCCCCGTCATGTTCGCCTGTGTCAGCACATCCGCTGTCGTTTGCGCCTCGTCTTTAGGCGCGCCAAGAGCCTCAAAAAGGCGCGTCATGAGATCATGGAGCTGGTCGCGGGAAAGATTTGGCATGGCGCAATTTTTCTAAAAACGATGTTGTTGAGAGTTAAGATAGCGCGCGCGTCGACGGAGCGCAAGCTCCTCTCCCGGCATGCCCCTTAAGTTAGCGTCTAAAGGGTCATGCGGGAGTCAACCATGAGGGCGGGCGATACGTTTAATATGGACATAAAGAAACGGCGCGCTGCCGAGAAGCCTGAAAGGAACCATGATGAAATCTTACACTGCCGTTGCGCTTGCGGCGTTGACGCTGGTCGGCGCTTCCGCTCCTTCTCAAATAACGCCTGTCGCCACATACGACGGAAATCGGATATACATTGGAGATCGGTTGTTCGGCGGCAGCTTTGTCCTGCATGAGATCGTCCTAGGAGACGCAAAGCCGCAACTGAAGACGATTCAGGAGGCGGCACTCGCTGACCATCGTATGATCATTTCAGAAGCGCCCGATTCGAAATACCCAAAAACGGCGCCGGTCGCGCTCATTACGGCTGGAGCCAACATCGGCGATGTCCCGATCGACCGCGAAAAAACGGCGGAATATCTAAAAAACGGCGGAATGCTCATCATCGACTGCCGGGACTACAGGGCAGGAGAAAAGATGCGCGGATGGCTTCAAAGCGTCGTCCCAAACCGCCCGCTGCTGGATGTTTCCATCGAGAAGATCGTCCCGGAATGGTGGATGCGTCTGGAAAATACCCAGATCCAGCGCGTTTATGACCACAATGCGCAGGTCGTCCAGATCGACGACAAGATTCGCGCGGCGGTCATTTTCAGCAAAACCCCCTTATCGATTGCGGAGGAGCCTGTGTTAGCGGCGGCTTTGCTGTCGCCTCATCGGCGCATGTTGCCGGCGCCGCCTGTGCTGGTTTCAGCGAAGCGATCGAAAAACCATCTGATTGTTGAAGCGACAGTCCCTGACGGAACGAAGTATGTGAATCGGATGCGCGCTGTCGTGTACGGCGCGGACGGAAAGGAGCTGGCGCGCGGCTCAAAGGCGGCGAAACGGGCGGGCGGGTCTTGGACGCTGCGCCTCAAAGCGTCCATTAAGGATATGGCGCTACAGCCAAACCTTCTCTGGACGCGCGTGGAGGGAATGGGACCGGCGCCGTATCGCCGCACATTCGCCCTGTCGGAGCTGATCGGATCGATTCGGGCGGAGTTGAAGGGTCAGACGACATGGGTTGCAGGCAGTCCAGCGGAGGCGCGCGTTTTCGTGAAAGACGATCAAGAAAATCCGTATGAGGGCGCGAATGTGTCGGCAGAGGCGTCGCAGGACGGCAAGACGCTTGCGGAGGCAAAGGGGGAGACCGGCGCGGACGGATCGGCGCGTTTGCGTTTTGAGCTGCCAAAAGACGCGCAGGGCGATGCCCAGCTGCGCGTTCTTGTCCGGACGGAGAGGGGGGACGAGGAGCTGACGTCGGAGATGCGCATCGAGGCGCGGCAGAAGATCATGTTGACGCTCGACAAGCCGACCTATCAGCCGGGTCAGAGAATGCGCCTTCGGGCGTTGTCGCTGCGCGCCGGCGACCTTCAAGCGCAGGACGGCGGCTCCGTCGTTTTTGAGGTGGAGGATTCGAAGGGAAACAAGGTTTTCAAGCGCGAGGCGGAACGCAACGAGTTCGGCATTGCGTCGGCAGAGTTTCAGCTGGCGCACGAGGTGAACATGGGAACCTACACGGCGCGGGTCGTCTCAGACGGACAGACGGCGCAAAAAAGCGCATCGGTAGAACGGTATGCGCTGCCGAAGTTCAAGGTGAAGCCGACGCTGGAGCGCGCTTACTATCTGCCCGGCGAGACGGTTTCAGGGACGATACAGGCAGATTATTTTTTCGGAAAGCCTGTCTCGGCGGGGTCGGTCGATATAGACGCTTCGAAGTTTGATGTCGGCTGGGATCAGTTTGCGAAGTTTGAAGGGAAGACAAACGAGTCTGGAGAATGCGCATTTGAGATTCAGCTGCCGAAACTGTTTGCAGGTTTGCCGTTGGAGAAGGGGAACAGCTTCGCCCGCTTTGCTGTGACCGTAACGGACGGAACTGGACATTCCGAGTCGGTATCGATTTCGGCGCCGGTTGTTGAAACGCCGTTGAACGCCGTTCTTCTGCCCGAAAGCGGACGGTTGATTCCGAATGTTGAGAATGAGATTTACGCTGTGGTCTCCTATCCTGACGGATCGCCGGCGGAGGGAGTAAAGGCGTCATTGACTCTTGGCGGCGAAACAAAGACGGCGGAGACCGACAGCATGGGTTCCGCCCTGTTTCGCTTAACCCCAGACGAAACGGCGGAGGCGCGCCTTGAAGCGAAGGACGCGGCAGGCAACGCCCTTTCGCGAATCATCAACCTTGAGACGGAAACGAACGCGCTGCTGCTTCGACCCAATCAAACGCTTCTCAAGGCGGGCGATCGGCTGGAGATGACCGTCTTTTCGCCGGGCAAGTCGGGCTGGGTTTATGTGGACGCAATACGGGAAGGGCAGACGATCTACACGGCGTCGGCGGAGCTGAAGGAAGGACGCGCGCAGGCGGCGATGCCGGTCGGACCTGGCGATTTCGGCTCCTTGACGCTCCACGCATACCAGACCTTTCCAGACGGACAGATACGCCGGGACACCCGCCGCGCCTTTGTGTCGCCGGCGGACGATCTGACGATCGAGATTCGCCCTGATCAGAACGTCTATCTTCCGGGCGAAGAGGCGCAGATCAATTTTCAGGTGACGAACCGAAAAGGCAACCCCGTTTTGGCTGCGCTGGGCGTTCAGATGGTGGATGAGGCGGTGTTCGCGCGGGTGGAGGCGCAGCCTGGGTTTGAGCGCGTCTTCTTCTTATTGGAAAAGGAGCTGTTGACCCCGCGCGTCCAGATAACCCAGCTGCAGCCGGAATTGATTGCGGGACCCATGCCGCGGAAGGCTGCGGCGCCCAACGGCGCGCAGAGGCGCGAACAAGCGGCGCGCCTGCTCTTCGCCGCGGTCGACACGGCGCACCCTGAATACACGTTGGCGAAGCAATCGACGAGCCATACAGCCGAGGGGCTTCAGGAAGCGCTGCGCCCCGTCGCTGAGAGCTTATTTGAGCCGTTCAAGCAAGCGTTCAAAAACGCGCTCAAAGGGACGACAGGTTCTGAACGCAGGGATATATTCATGGAGATCATGGCAGGGGATCATCTGCCTGATGAGGCGCTGCTGGACCCATGGGGCAACCGTTTGAGCTTCCAGTCCAATGAATATCATCAATCGTTCGCAATGAGCATGGGACCGGACGGCCGTTTCGGGACGGAAGACGACATTTGGCTTTATATCGCGAGTGGCAGAGTCCCCGCTGACGAAGAACTTTTTGAGCAGGAAAATTTGGGCTTTGGAATGGGGCGCTTCGCCATCGTGGGGAGGCGGTTGCGGAGATTCTCCGCGCGATCGTCTGTATTGGGGAGGGCGCCTGTAGTGGCGGTGAACTCCCCGGTTTCCGCATCGCGCGCCCGACAATTCAAAACGGCTGGATTAACGAATCTCCTGTTAGAAAAAGACGCTTCGGCGGCTCCGGCGGACAGCGCGGCGCCTCCACGACTGCGCGAGTATTTCCCAGAGACGCTGTTTGTCATGCCGTCGCTCCTGACCGACGAAAAAGGACATGCGCAGCTGAACGTGCCGCTCGCCGACTCGATCACCACATGGCAACTGGCGGCGTCCGCCTCCACCAAGGGCGGTTTGCTGGGCAGCGCGTCGGCGGGCGTGCGCGTCTTTCAAGACTTCTTCATCGACATCGATCTCCCGTCCAAACTGACGCAGGGCGACGAGGTGAGCATGCCGATCGCGCTTTACAATTACCTTGAAACGCCGCAGACGATACGGCTTGAGATCGACGAGGCGGACTGGTTCGAGCCGTTGAGCGGCTTGGAAATGCGCGCCGAGCTGGAGCCGGGCGAAGTGACGGTCAGGTATTTTCGCGTCAAGGCGGAGAAACATGGGCGGCATGCGTTCACAGCGCGCGCCTACGGGTCGACCATGAGCGACGCGGTGCGCCGAGAGCTGCAGGTGACGCCGAACGGACGGAAATATGAGCTGACCATGAACGGGCGGCTTGGACCTGAAGCGGCGAAGCGGACGGCGCAGATACCCGCCTCTGCTGTCCCTGGCGCAAGCCAGCTGTTTGTGAAGATCTACCCTGGCGCCTTTAGCCAACTTGCGGACGGGTTAGACGCCATCTTGCGCATGCCGAGCGGCTGTTTTGAACAGACCAGCTCCACCACTTATCCGAACATCCTGGCGCTGGATTATATGCGCGAGACGGAGCAGATCTCCCCAGAAATCCAGATGAAGGCGGAACAGTATATCAACCTCGGTTATCAGCGTTTGCTCTCGTTTGAGGTGGACGGGGGCGGGTTTTCTTGGTTTGGAAATGCGCCCGCAAACAAGATCTTGACGGCGTACGGGCTTATGGAGTTTGCCGACATGTCGCGCGTTCATGAGGTGGATCCCGCCCTTATCAAGCGGACGCAGCAGTGGCTTGTTTCAACGCAGCGCAGGGACGGCTCATGGGCGCCGGACGCGGCGTATCTGCATCGGGGCGTCTGGGGGCGCATTCAGTCGAGCGAACTGCTGCCGACAGCGTATATCGTCTGGGCTTTGGCGTCCAGCGGCTACGAAGGCGAACCGCTGACGAAGGGCGTTGACTACCTGAAGGCGCACTGGAAAGCCGCCGAAGACCCGTATATGCTGGCGATGGTCTGCAACGCGCTGGCGAACGCCGCGCCGGACGATGCCGCCGTCGACGACGCGATGGCGCGTCTGATCGCGATGGCGAAGCGCGACGGAGACGGTTCCTATTGGACAAGCGGCTTGCCGACGATGACCTACGCCCGCGAAGAAGCCGCCAATCTTGAGGCGACAGGCTTAGCAGCGCTGGCGCTCCTGCGTTGGCGGCGCGATCCGATGTTGACCGAGCGCGCCTTGACCTATCTGATGTCGATGCGCGACCCGCGCGGGACATGGCACACGACGCAGGCGACCGTCCTAGCGCTGAAGGCGTTGCTGAAGGGATCGTCCGGCGCGGTCGGCGAGGCGGACGGAACGGCGACCGTTCTGCTGAACGGTCGCGAAATGGGGCAGATACGCATCGAGCCGCAGAACAGCGACGTTGCGCATCTACTCGCCCTGTCGGACGGAAACGGCGGGCTGAAATCGGGGGCGCATGAGGTGGAGATTCGTATGGACGGGACAGGGCGGCCGGCGTTTCAGATCTTCGGGCGCTTCTATATGCCGTGGGGCAATCAGCCGAAGATAGCGCCGCCGCTGCCCGCGTTCAATGTGTCCGTTTCGTATGACAGGTCGCGTTTGGTTAAGGATGAGACGGTCAAGGCGGCCTGCGTTTTCCGCAACCCGCAGAACATGAACGCAAAGATGGTTGTCATTGACCTGGGCATTCCGCCGGGCTTTGCGGTTCAACCCGCCGATTTTGAACGTCTGGTGTCGGACGGGGTCGTTCAGAAGTTTGAGATCGCGCCGCGTCAAGTGATTCTATATTTTGACGAGGTTTCCGCGCGTCAGACCGTCGCGTTTGAATACAGCCTTCGGGCAAAGTTTCCGCTGCGCGCTCAAACGGGGGCGTCTAAGGCGTATGAGTATTACAACCCGAAGCGGGTCGCCTACGCTGCGCCTTTAGAGGTGAATGTGACGGAGGAGCGTTGAGCGGAGGGGAGGAGCGGGGCGCCCGTCAGGCTGTCTCGGTTGAGACGTCTGACGGGCGCCTTTCGTCCGAAGCGGGATTTAACCGATGCCTACAAACCCCTTGCCAAAGGGCTTTTTACGGGGCGAGGGCGCGGATCGCTTCTTCCGCTTCCCAGCGTATTGACCATGTTTTCCCGCCGTCTTGGGACATATAGAGCGTCTTGCCGACAGCGGCCCAGGCGGAGCCGTCGGAAGTGAACGCGACGCGCTTCGTGTCGATGTTCTGATTGACGGAGGCAGGGAAGCCGTTGTCGACATGCTCCCAGTCGGCGCCGGCGTTTTCGGAGCGGAAAAGCCGCCCGTTTCCGCCGCGCGGCCCGTCGCTGACGCTCGCCAACACAAGGTCGGGATTCTCTGGATGAACGGCGACAGCGCGTCCATACCGCGCGGGGAGGCCGTCCCTTCGGTGCGTCCATGTCGCGCCTCGGTCGTCGCTCACATAGACAGCGTTGGCTGTGTTTGCGTAGACGCGGTCGGGCTTTGCCTTTGAAACGGCAATTTCATGGACATCGGGATGCAGGCTCGGTTCGACAGGCTCCCAGGTCGCGCCATGGTCTTTGGAGCGCATGATGCTGCCGACGTGGATGTCGGCGTACACGGTTCCGTCCTGCGTGACAGCGAAGCGGCGAACGGCGGGCGGTCCGCCCCATGGGGTGTACCATTTTTTCCGCGCCTCTAGGTTGTCGAACTGGACGTTTCGGACGGCGGGACCGTCGGCGCTTTTGAGCGCATAGACAAAGGCGCTGTCGTCCGTTCCGATGAGCAGCGTTGGTACCTTGCCGTTTGGAACAAACGCGAACGCGGCCGTTTCCTCCTGGACGCCTGTTTTGACGCGCGTCCAACCTTTCTCATTCGGCGCGTCGGAACGGCGCATGAGAACGGCGCCGCCCTCAAGCGCGACCGCTTCATGGATCTCGTACCGCGCGACAGCTTCGACCGTTTCGCCTTCAAAAACAACAGCGGGATCGACCGCCCCCGCTGTGTCCAGCGAGAGGGCGGCCGCGGAAAGAGCGATCAACATGGAACTGCCTTTCGTTTAGAAGTTGTAACCGGCTTCGCCATGTTCAACCTGGTCAAGTCCGATCTGCTCCTGCTCTTCTTCGACTCGGAAGCCGATGATTGCGTCAAGGACCTTGACGATGATGAACGTGATGACGGCGGCGTATGCGGCTGCGGCGAGAACGCCGATGATCTGCGCCAAGAACTGATCAAAGTTGCCTGAGATGAGGCCTACCGCTCCGACCGTTGCGAAGATGCCTGTCGCGATGGCTCCCCATGCGCCTCCAACGCCGTGGATGCCCATGACATCCAGCGAATCGTCGTATTTCAGACGCCCTTTGAGCAGGACGCCGCCGTAGCAGATTAGCCCTGCGCCGAAGCCGATGATCATGGCAGCCCATGGTTCCACATACGCAGCGGCGGGGGTGATTCCGACAAGGCCGGCGACGATGCCGGACGCCGCCCCAAGAGCGGACGCTCTGCCGGTGTGGATGCGCTCTATGATGAGCCAGCCAAGCGCCCCGCATGCCGCGGCGATCTGCGTCGTTGTGAAGGCGAGGCCGGCGTCGGCGTTGGCGGCAACGGCGCTGCCGGCGTTGAAGCCGAACCAGCCGAACCAGAGCAGCCCCGCGCCGAGAAGCGTGAGCGTCAGGTTATGCGGAAGCATTTCGCCGCTGGGCCATCCGCGCCGCGTCCCGATGATGAGAACGACAATCAAAGCTGAAATGCCGGAGGAGAGATGAACGACCGTGCCGCCGGCGAAATCGAGCGGGGATGTATCCAAGCTGGCAAGCCACCCGCCGCCCCATACCCAGTGCGCGAGCGGGCAGTACACGAGCAGGCTCCAGAGGGCGATGAACCAAATGTAGACGCCGAATTTGACGCGCTCGGCGATGGCGCCGCTGATGAGCGCCGGCGTGATGATGGCGAACATGCCTTGGAATGCCATGAAGACCAGCTCAGGATAAGCGCTGTCGGGCGCTAGGTCCTTGTAGTCAACGCTTAGCAAGAAAATCTTATCCAGCGGGTTGCCGATAAAGCCGCCGAGGGTGCTGCCGAACGCCAGCGAGTAGCCGACGACTGCCCATAAAGCGCCGATCACGCCGAGGGCGGCAAAGGAGTGAATCATGGAGCTGAGGACGTTTTTGCGCCTCACCATTCCTGCGTAGAACAGGGCGAGGCCTGGAAGCATGAGCATCACAAGGGCGGAGGAGGTGAGCATCCATGCGGTGTCGCCGCTGTCGAGAGCGGCGGCCGCGTCGGAGCCTTCATCCGCCTGCGCCTCGGCGGTTTCGGTTGGCATCGCCTCTTGGGCGAATGTTGAAGCGGGTATTGCCGCGAAGAGCAGAAGCGCCGCGGCCGAGAGAATCATGTATCTGTTTTTAAATGAGCATCGCAGATGAAACATAACGACATCGCCTTCCTGCGTGAACTGTGGATTGTTATGTATATCATGGACGGCGGGGCGCGTCAATCGGCGCATTCGGAGCTTGGCGCTTGAGTTGGGGCGTTTATGGAACACATTTGACGAATCTGATCGTCGTTCCCGCGCAAGCAGGTCCAAGCGGGTCAAAGAATCGGCCAGAGCGGGGTTAGCTCTTCCAGCGCCGTTTCCGCCTCCTGTTTTGAGCTGTTTTCTAGACGCTTGATCAGAAAGTTCAGTTTTTGGAGCGCGCCTTTCCGCGCGGCGGGCGGAGCGTTCTCGGCGTCCAATTCGGCGAGAGCTTTTTCTGTCAGCTGAAATAGACGGCGGAAGACGGACGGATCATGCGGCTGCGCCTCTGCAATCAGCTTGCGCATGCCGCTGCGCGTCTCTTGGGCGATTCGTTCCATCAGCGCCGGGGCGTCCTGCCAGACGGCGCGCCGCCCGCGCGTGTCTAGATGCACGAACCGCTGCGCGCGGTAGTATCCGACTCCTCCGTTGAACTCGAAGCTCCACCCGTTCTCTTCGTCGACTGGACGGAGCGAATAGAGCCGCGCGGTGCCGTTTTTGTCCGCCTCGCTTCGTATCGGGACGGGGCAATGGAAACGCCTGCCCTGCCAGTTGAGAAGCGTTTCGGCGGCGGCTTCCTCTTTGCCGTTGTCGAGATAAAAGTCGACGGCGGAGAAGGCGGTGTGGAGGCTGGCGGACGCGCCGCCAATAGCGGCGTTGTAATCGGGCGACCGGTACGCCGAGGAGAGGCTGATGGGCGCATTCATCCGCTCGCGCAGCGCGTCTAGGACGACGAGCGTCGGCGCGATGTTGCTCCAAAGCTCTGGCGCCGGCGGGCTGTTGCGGACGCCGTCCCGCTCCCTTTGAAAGAGCACCGTCAGCTCGTTCGCTTTGAAGCTCCGCAGGCGCAGTTCATGGATAAACTTCCGAAACAGCGCTTCTGATTGCCAAGCGGACATGGGTTTCTCCAGCGTTATTCAGCCTTCAGATTTGCCCAAACGGAGGCAAGTTTTCCGCGCGGCTCAATCTGCGCGGTCAGCTCGCCGGCGGAGGCGCCCGCGTGTAAAACGCCTTCCATCCCTCCGCTTCCTTCGATGGCGGAGACGGACGCCGGCTCGTCTAGCGGGAAGTTCGCCTCGTTCGCGTAGATCGTTTCAATAATCCAGCGTCCGTCCGTGATCTGAATGTTGTCGAAGAAGGCGCGGTACACGCCGCCAGGATGTCCGCCCGTCTTAAACGCGAGGGAGATTTCCACAAGATTGCTTCCGCTGAGCGCGTTGAGAGGGATCTTGCGGTGGTACCATTTGTCGACAGCGTTGTCAGACAGGTCGGCGTCCGGGTCGGCTGACAGATTGTTTTCATCTTTGGCTCCGCTTCCGCTGAGCGTCCGCCCGTCCGCGGCGACGGCGTCAATGCCGACGCTGTACACGGGGCTTCTGGATGCGATGCGGGTTTGATATTCCAAAAACATACCCTCTTCAACGGCGAATCGCCCGTCCCATATTTTAATGTGCGCCTTCGCGTCCGATTCGGCTTGCGGAAGGTTGAAGTAGAAGACGATGAAAGCGCCTTCAGGCTTCCGCACAGCGGGATCTCCTGGGTCGACCGCTTCGACGGTCAAGGTCGTTTTAGAGGACGCCCCCTGCGCGTCCACAACGGTGAGCGACACCGTATAAACCCCCGCGTTCTGATAGGCGTGGGAGACATTAGCCCCCTGCGCCGAGGCGCCGTCTCCGAAGCTCCACATATACGCCGCGATGCCGTAATCGTCCGTCGAACCGGTCGCGTCCAGCTGAAACGCCGCGCCCGTCTCAACTTCCGCCGGCCCTTTGATGACGGCGGTCGGCGCTTGATTCGGCAGAAGGGTAGCGTTGGTCAAATTCGCAACGGCAATCTGTTCCTCATCCGAATTGAGAAACTTGGGGCGAATCGGTTTCAGCAGCGCCTCCGATTCGGAAAGGACGGTGAAGGAGAGGGTACCGAGCAGACCGGAGCCATCAACGCCGTTTTCGGTTGATGTGACGGCGAGAAGAACCGACCCGTCCAGTTGATCAGGATCGTTCTGAATATCTTTCAGGATCGGCGCCACGGCGAAGGTGGACCCGCCCTGTTTTAAAAAATCGCCCTCTTGGAATGAATGGAACTCTAGAACCGATTTGGGATAGGCGATCTCAATCTGCCAGCCGAACAGGTCGACGGCGCCGTCGACAGAGAGGCGTAGATCGACTCGGCTGCCGGCGGTCGGCATCGGTCCCGGCGGAGGCGTGAGCGACACATCCGCCCCTGCCGCCTGCTGTAAAGTTGCGGCGCTCAAAGCGGCGGCAATGAGCGGAGCGGCAAGTTTCATGAGCGCGTTATGGATTCGCATGGGCGCGTCCTTCCTTTAAATTTAAGCGCGCCGCCGCAGTTGCATGGAGAGCGCGTTTGATGAAAACGGGAATGGATCCTTCCCTTTGGGTTAAACGCGGCGGCTATTTCCCGTTGAATTTAACGATCCTCCCGCCCGATGCGTACCGCCGCGTCGGCGCGTTTTTGATATGCGCCATCCAGATTATGAAACAGCTCGAATATACTCCTCGCTCACTTCCAGGTCTTTGACGGCGTCCCCGGCGGGCGCGAGGTTCGGTTCGCCATGCTGTATGGAGGCGGCGAAGGCGCGCGCCTGCTCCTCAAACGCCCACTTCTGCGGCAGATAAAGCCGCGTTTCCTGCGGCGGATCGCCCGCGCGGTAGATGTGCGCCTCGCCGGCGCGGTGGCGCGCCATCGGAGCCGGCATTTCCAAATGAACATAGCCGCTGTCAAAATGCGCCGTGTAGGTCTCGATCCACCGGTATTGAAGACCGCGCCCCGCCATCTCAAGCAGAATGAGAGCGCCGCTGTCCGACACTGCGGTCATCACTCTCCCGCCTGAGTCGGCGTATTCAACCCGATAATCTTCCCCCAGCAGATACCGAATCAGATTGATCTGATGGATGTAAAAGTTAATGAACCCGACATACCGGTTTCCTTGACGCTTGTCCATCCATTCGGGCGGCGATTCGCCTGTCTGCCCTTCATACGGCGGCGCATGGTCGCCTCGGTTGACGGGCTGCTCATGTTCCATGGTCCAGTCGCCAGGAGGCATGGCGACGCGCAGATAGCTCAGGTTGCCCGCCTCGCCCGTTTCGCGCCACTGCTGAATGGTTTGCCGCGCCGCTTTCGCTCCGACATCGTGCCGTTTCATATACCCGATCTGGTAATGAACCCCCTTCTGTTCGGCGAGATCGTTCAGCTGTCGGGCGTTGTCGGGCCGAATGCAGATCGGTTTTTCGGTGATGAGAGGCTTGCCGGCGTTCAAAATATCCCGTACAAGCGAGTTGAACAGGTGAAAACCCATGACAGCGACAACCGCGTCGATGCTCTCATCCTCTAGGAGCGCATGGTGGTCGGGGTAGATTTTAGGTATTCCGAATTTTTGGGCGACCGCCTTAGCGGTTTCGGCTCTTCCTTCGGCGAGGGCGGCCAGCTCGCAGCTCTCGATCTTGGCGTAATTCGCCATATGCGCGTTTTGACCCATATAACCTGCGCCGACAAATCCAATGCGGACTTTTTCAGCCATAGCGTTGACTCCCGTTTGTTGACAGATTCATTTTAGCCGATTCTCTCCGCTGCGTCATGACCGACATCTGACCTTAGGGCTTTAGTTGGAACAAATCGGAATGCGAATGCGTGCGGTTTCTGCCATGACTCTGGATTCCCGCTTTCGCGGGAGTATCTGTGTTCAAAGTCAATCATTTCGT
>JAPPNK010000011.1 GCA_028818695.1 Candidatus Poribacteria bacterium | reverse complement strand
GAAACCGTCCGCGTTCGCCAGGCGGAATGTCCCAACTAAAGCGCTAAGGTCAGATCTCTGGCGCTTGATTTAAAACAGCGCATGGGGTATTGTGGCGGGAACGCCGCGTCACAACGGAGATGAGCCGCCACCATGTCGAACACGCCGCCTCTCGTCAAAACAACGCACATGGAGCCGCCGCCGCGCTGGGCGCTTCTCCAAAGACAACTTTTCAGCCAAATGAACGAGGCTGCCGAAGCTTTTGTAAAGCGGTATACCCGCCCCGACGGAACGCTTGTCTGGCGGGAGGAATGGCCGGGCATGGACGGCTCCGACGACGCTTATGAAAGTTTTTGGTCATTTCCGCTCTTCTACGCTCTCGGCGGCTCCGAAAATGTGCATCGGCTTTCGAGGCGGCTGTGGAGCGCTGTCACTTGGCAATTCACCGAATACGGGCAGATTCACCGCGAATTCGACGCCTACTACGACTGGATGCATCATGGGGAAAGTTCGCAGTATATCTACGGGTTTGGGCTTGCCGATCCGAATGTCCATATAGATCGGCGGCGCGCCCTGCGATTCGCCAATATGTACATCGGCGAAGACGACGAAGCGCAAAACTGGGACCCCGAACGGCGTATGATACGCTCGCCCATCAACGGAAGCAGAGGACCGCGGTTCCATATGACCGCCGAAGATTGGTCGACGCACCGATGGGTTCTTGCCAACTATCTCTCGCCCTATGAAGATGTCCCAGGGTTGGACCCCGACGATCCGTTCGCCAAAGCCGACTGGAACGACGACGCTGTCTTTGAGCAGATACTTGTCCGAATGAACGAACGCATGGTACCCGGCGACATTCCGCTCAACCTGAACGCGACAAGCCTTGCGGCGAGCGCCTATCTTTATACGGGCGATCCGAAGTATAAGCGGTGGGTTCTTGACTACATCGAAGCGTGGACGGAGCGGACGCGCGCCAACGGCGGAATCATGCCCGACAACATCGGACCGAACGGCGCCGTCGGCGAACGCATGGGCGGAAACTGGTGGGGCGGATATTACGGCTGGCGGTGGCCGCACGGCGCGAGAATCATTTTAGAATCGACGCTCATCGCGGGGGCGAACGCGCTGCTGCTGACGGGAGATGAGAGTTATTTAGACCTGCACCGCTCGCAGTGGGATATGCTGTGGGAGCTTGGACGGGAGGAGGACAGCGTCTTCAAGACGCCCAACCGGCATGGTCGGGTCGGATGGTTCAACTACATCAGCCCCGACGCGCGTTATCCGATGCATTGCTTTGCGTTGACGCACAGCGCGCAGGACAAGGCGCGCTTGGACGCGGCGGCTCCGCCGGAATCGTACGCCCGCAGAACAGGTTTCGGCAAGGGCGCGCAGGCGCAGCCCGGGCCGTGGCTGGCGTTGTCGCAGGGACAGAACGACGACGCGCCCGAACTCATGATGGACGCCGCCTGCCGAGAGGTCGCGCGCCGGCTTGAGATCATGCGCAACGACGACGGCGACCCGAACGAATGGGACGTCCACCACTGGCAGGACATCAACCCTGTCGTCTGCGAGCCGATCGCGCAGCTGAGTCTTGGATCGGTCGGCGCGGTCTACCATGGCGGGCTGCTGCATGCGACGGTACGGTATTTTGACGCGGAACGGCGGCGGCCTGGGCTTCCGCCGGACGCGGCGGCGGCTGTTTTGCGCGCTTCTCGCGGCGAGGCGGAGATTGAATTCGTGAACGCAAGCGCGCTGGAAGAGCGGCAAATGATCGTCCAAGCGGGAGCCTTCGGAGAGCATGCCTTCACAACCGCGGAAACAAACGGCGGACAAACGCAGGTGAACGGACCCTGTTTTCGGTTAAATCTGGCGCCGATGTCGCGTCAGCGCGTTCGCGTCGGCTTGAAACGTTATGTCCATGATCCGAGCTACAACCGCCCCTGGCAATCATGAAAAAAAGCGATCTGTGGAAACGCATGGAAATGCTGAATCGGCGCCCGCTTCAAGACGCGCCGGAACGCAGGCGCCATCCGAACGCCCCGCAGGGACGCAAGCGCGCCGCCGAGCCGGACAGCTACCATCTGCCGACCGGCATGGTGGCGGAATCTGAAGAGGGCGAGACGGCGTATTTGATCGAAGCGGACGCGGCGGAGCTGGACGCCTCGCTTGCGAATCTCGCGCGCGACTATGAAGCGAGCGGCGCGGCGCGCGCCGCCCTCCGGCAAAGAGGCGTCCGCCGAGAAGACGCGCTGAACGTCATGTTCATGGACATCGAAACGACCGGCTTGTCGAACCGTCCTCTTTTTTTGATTGGGGCGATGGTTTGGAGAGACGGCCGATTCTCCATACGGCAGTACTTTGCGCGGCATTACGGCGAGGAGCGCGCCGTTTTGTCGCTTTATATTGAGGCGCTGCGCTCCGCGTCAGGGATTGTCACATTCAACGGCGCCAGCTTTGACGCGCCGTTCATCCGCAAGCGCTGCGAACGTCATGGGCTGCCCGCGCCGCCGCCCGTTCCAAACCTGGACATGCTCCATGTGTGCAGGCGCGTGTGGGGGAGCCTGCTGCCGAACTGCAAGCTCGTCACCTTAGAGGAGCGGGTCTGCGGGCGCAAGCGGCGGGGCGACATACCCGGCAGCCTCATACCCGCCGCTTATCAGAACTATGTGCAAACGGGAGAGACGCATGAGATGGCAGCCGCCGTAAAACACAACGCGCTTGACCTCGCCGCCATGGCAGACCTGATGGTGCGTCTGCCCGTCCAGGTCGGGGACGGTTCTTCTTCTCGCCGGCGCCGACCGAGAGCCTATTCCAGACGCCGCTAACGCCGCTTGCGTCCAGCATATGCCGATATACAATGTAACGTCAAAGGAGAAACGCATGAACCTGAAAGGCAAAACGGCGCTCATCACAGGAGCCGGGAGAGGCATCGGAAGAGCGGCTGCGCTGCGCCTCGCCGACGAAGACGTCCGGCTCATGCTCGCCGCTCGGACTGAAGAGCAGCTTCAAAACGTCTGCGAAGAGGCTGCGCAGAAAGGCGCCGACGCGGCATATCTCAAAACGGACGCCGCGAATCCCGCCGACCTAGACGCGCTCGTCCAAACGGCGCTCAAAACATACGGGCGGGTCGATATACTCATCAACAACGCGGGCGTCGCTATCCATCATCCGATCCATGAGCTGCCGCAGGAGGTTTGGGATTTGACGATGGCGGTCAATGTGCGCGCGCCGTATCTTCTGACGAAGGCTCTGTGGAATCAGATGGCGGAAAACGGCGGGGGGCGCATCATCAACATATCCTCTGTGGCGGGAAAACGCGCCGCCGCCAGCAACCCCGCCTACGCCGCCTCCAAGTTTGCCCTGTGCGGTTTGACCGAGTCGCTGTCGCAAGCGGGCGTCAAGCAGAACATATTGGCGTGCGCCGTTTGTCCAGGACCGGTGGCGACCGTCATGCGCGCCGGGAACAACCCTGAAGAAGACCCGGCGACCATCCTCACCCCAGAGGACATCGCCGAAACGATCGCGTTTCTGTTGAAAATGCCCCCGCGCGTGTTGATTCGAGAAGCGGTGATCGAGCTGAACCCGTCTGGGGTTTTGCGGGATTTTTGACAGGTTCTGAACGGAGATGACGATGTTCCCATCCGCTGTCATGGCCGCCCGCGCGCCCTTCTCGTCCTTTCGAGATCACTTCTTTTTCTTTCCGCGTATGTCCCTTCCGGTAATCCAAAAAATGAAATAGACCAGCGCGAACATTCCGGCATACTCGATGACGTTCAGTAGAGTCGCGTTCAACGGCCTGCCGATGCCCGCTTCGATCAGCAGCAGCGCCATCTTCCCGCCGTCCAGCGGCGGTATCGGCAGCAGGTTGAACGCCGCCAGTCCGACGCTGACGCAGCCGGTCAGCAAGCATATGCCGGCAAGAGCCGACCATGACCAGCCCCCAGTTGTCTCCTTTTGAATCATGTCGACGATGCCAATCGGACCGCTGATCGAGTCGGTCGATTCCTTGCGGGCGATGACGCGCCCTATGCCGGCAAAGGTCTCTTTAAAGATGCCTGCGGTCATTGAAACCGTTCCGGCGGGCGCTGATTCGGGTTCGTTCCGCTTTTGAGGCGGAGGAGCGCCGCCGGGTCCATTCTCCGCCGACCCGGCGGGCGCCGATTCGGGTTCGTTTTGCTTTTGAGGCGGGGGAGCATTGCCGGATTCGTTCTTCGCCGATTGCCTCTTCTTCTTTTTCTGTCCCGCCGAGTCTAACTTGTTGAAAACTGCAAAGGCTGCGAACAGCAGAGCTGCGAACAGAACGCTGCTGATCGGACCCGCGCCGATCGCCGTCAGCCGCTTCCAGACAGGCTGCGCCTTGAAGGGCGTCTCTCCTTGCTTCGCCTCGCCAGGAAAACGCACATATCCGCCCGCCGGAATCCACGAGAGGCAGTATTCCGTGCCGCCGATCTGTGTTTTAAACAGAACAGGTCCAAAGCCGACGGAGAAGCGATCCGCATGGATTCCGACCGCTTTTCCAGCAAGCAGATGCCCAAACTCATGCGCGCTCACCGCCGCGCTCAACATGAGCAGCGCCGCCAGTATCTTGAATGGACGCTTCGCCAAACGCCAGTATGTCCATCGCTTACGCCGCATAGACGGCTGGGGGGCGTTCGGCTCCACGCGGTTTCCTTACCAGTAAAGAATGTCTTTCAGCGTGATGACCGCAAAGAGCGCCATCAAAGCCCATATGCTGACATTTTGAATGGTCGCTTGAATCTTCAAGCTCAACGGGCGGCCGCGCGCGCCTTCATATAGAAAGAACAGAATCTGACCCCCGTCCGCAATCGGTATCGGCAGCAGGTTCACAATCGCCAAGTTGATGCTGATCCATGCCATCAGCCGAAACACCGAGTAGAAGGTCGCCCATGTCCAGCCGTCGCCGAGCATCTTCTGCGTCACGTTCACAATGCCGACCGGCCCGCTCACATACTTGGTCGACACCTCGCCAGAGATAAGCCGCTGCAGAAAGGAGACGATCTCCTTGACCGAATCGCCCGCCATCGAGACGCCCTTGCTGATGGAGCCGATGGCACCGTGCCGTTCCTTTTTCAGGGGAGCCTCGCCGACCAGATACCGCTCCGAAGTGGCGGCATCTGTCAACACAAACTGCTCCGCAAGCGTCAAGCCGTTCAGCTTCAGATACGACGGGTTTTCGGCGAGGTTGGAGCGCAGGGTTAAGCCTTGTATCTGCACGCGCCCGTCCTGAACGACCGCCTCCGTTTCGATCGGAATGCTGCCGCCGCTCAGAACGGCCGATTCGCGCTCAAACTCTAGGATGGACAGCCTGCCCTCGGCGGAAGCCCGCTCAACCGAAGCGAGCGCCCCGTCGTAGTCGGAGACGGAGACGCCGTTCACGGAGAGCAGCTTGTCTCCCAAGCGCAGCTTCTTGACGGCGGGGTTGACAGCGGCGTCCTTCTCTGCGGCTGTAACGGAGATCGATAGGGCAAGCTCCGCTACTTCCAGCTGAATCGGTTTTCCGTCTGTTTCAAATGTCATTTGGCGCGGATCTTTGTCCGCGCCGCTTAAGATGACAGCGCGGGCGGCGGCGGCGGAGCGTATCGGTTTCCCGTCGATCTCCGTCAGATAGGAGCCGATCTCGACGCCTTCTTCCGCAAACGCCTCTGCAGGTTCCTGCGCAACCGCCACGCGCGAAAGCGCTGTGAAGCGCCCCGTTTCGCCGTCCGCAAACGCCACCTTGGTTTCCTTACCCGCTGAGTTTCGCAGCGCCTCTCCGAGATACCCCTCCACTCCGCCGATGGATGCGATGACGCGAGGTTCCGCTTTTTTGTCGCCCTCTTTGTAGGCGGCTAAGGAAAGCATCCGGCGCACGCCGATCTGCCCCATCTCCATTTTGCCGCGCATGACAGGTCTTGGGATGAGATCGATTTCCTGCTCGGCGCCGTCGCGCAGCACCTTGATAGTGGTCCGCTTGTCAGGGCGCAGCATCACCTCTTGGGTCAATTCGTTGAAGGAGTCGATGGGGCGCCCCTCGACGGCTAGGACGCGGTCGCCTGGGCGCAAGCCTGCCATGGCGGCGGGGGAGCGGTAGGACGGGTCGTCCCAATAGACGCCTTCTCCAGCTTCCGTTTCAGCCACTTCGCCGATGAGCGGCTCCGGTTCAACAGGGAGGCCGCCCGCCGCCAGGACTGCAAAGAGAAACGCGCCGAGCAGAATGTTGCTCAGCGGTCCCGCCGCGACGATCGTGAGCCGCTTCCAGACGGGCGCCTGATAAAACTCGCCCTCTAGCCTTTCTTCGTCTTCAGAGTATTCGCCGGGAAACTTCACATACCCGCCGGCGGGTATGACGCAGAGTCGGTATTCGGTGCCTCCGCGCGTGAATTTGATCAACGGACGGCCGAAGCCGATCGAGAACACCTCGGCATGGATTCCGACCGCTTTTCCCGCCAAAAAATGCGCAAGTTCATGGATAAAAATGAGCGCGCTCAAGAGCAGCAGCGCGAGCAGGATCGTCAATACGCTTCCAAACATTGATCAAACAACGCCTTCCATTAGTGATCGTACCTCTTCTTTCGCCCATTCGTCCGCCGCCAGCGCCTCTTTTAATGTCGGGGAGGCGATGGAATCGTGTCGGCGCATCGCCTCTGACAAGAGGGTTGGAATCTGATCGAATCGTATTTTTTTATTTAAAAAAGCGTCCACCGCCGCTTCGTCCGCTCCGCTCAACGCCGCCGGCATCGTCCCGCCCGCTTTTCCCGCCTCATACGCCAGACGCAAACAGGGGAACCGCTCCACATCCGGCGGCTCGAATGTCAAAGAGCCGATTTCGGCGAGCCGCATACGCCCGACTCCGCTCGGAAGATGGCGGGGGTAGGTCAACGCATACTGAATCGGGACGCGCATGTCGGGGAGGCCCATCTGCGCCAGAACGGAGCCGTCCTTCAACTCCACATAGGAATGCACAATGCTCTGCGGATGCACAACCACATCGATTCTGTCCAGGTCAACGTCAAACAGCCAGCGCGCCTCAATCGCCTCAAAGCCCTTGTTCATGAGCGTCGCCGAATCGATCGTCACTTTCGCCCCCATGTCCCAGTTTGGATGGTTCAGCGCCTGCTCAGGGGTGATCTCTTTAAAGCGTTCGCGCGGCGTTGTGCGGAAAGGGCCGCCGGAGGCTGTCAACGCTAGGCGGTCCACATCTTCGCGATTTTGAACGCTTTCTAGGCACTGAAATACGGCGCTCATCTCGCTGTCGACAGGCAGAATGCGCGCTCCGCTTTGCGCCGCCGTTTTTATCAGCAATTCTCCCGACAGCGCCAGAGCTTCTTTATTCACAAACGCGATGTCGATCCCCGCGCGCGCCGCTTCAAAGGTCGGGATCATCCCAGCCCGTCCGCCGATGCCGCACAGCGTCATATCTAGGTCCGGGAGCGACGCCGCCTGCGCAAGCCGCTCTTCGCCGCCGGCGACCTCGATGTCAAGCCCGCGCAGCCGATTCGCAAGTACAGAGGCGGCGTCTGGATTCGACATGACGACAAGGCGCGGTTCAAAGCGGCGCGCCTGCGCTTCCAGCAGGTCGACATTGGAATGCGCCGACAGAACCGTCAGCTGAAACAGGTCGGGATGCATCCGCAGCGTTTTGAGCGCGCTGCGTCCGATGGAACCTGTTGAGCCTAAAATTGCGACGCGCTTTTTAGGAATCATCGCCTCAATTCGTTCGTTTACAAATTGGAGAGCCAGGACCAATAATAATACAGCGCTGGGAGCGTGAATACGAAGCTATCGAATCGGTCTAAAAAACCGCCATGCCCTGGAAACAGCGCGCCCGAATCTTTGACGCCCCCGCTGCGTTTCAACGCCGAGGCGAACAGGTCGCTCATTGGGGCGACCAGACCGACAATCATTCCCGCGCCAAGCCCCGCCTTCCATTCGATAACGCCAAGCCAAGCGCCGGCAAGCCAGCCGGCAGCCGCGGCTCCCGCAAAACCTGCCGCAAACCCCTCCCATGTTTTCCGTCCGCTGACATTCGGCGCCAGAGGACGCTTGCCCAAATACCGCCCGACGAAGTACGCCGCCGAGTCGCATATCCACACCGTCAAGGCGGTCAACAGGAGCCACCGCTCCCCGTCTAGGCGATGCAGCCGCATGCCGTTCCATCCAAAACACCATCCGAACAGAACGACGCCGAAGAGGACGCAGCTGGACCGCTTCAAAAACGTATCGACGGAGCCTTTGAAGGCGACCGGGACGAGCGAGCCTAACGCAAGCAGTCCGACCCAGTCGCCGAAGAGCGCCGCTGTTCCTGCAGCCAGCGCCGCCCAGCCCCGCTCTATGCGGTTGAGCGGCGCGCCCGCCTCGGACGCGATTCCGCCGTATTCCCAGCACATTCCAGCCGAAAGCGCGCATAACAGCGCCGCCGCCGAAACGCCCCATGGATCGAACCATAAGATAACCAGCCCGATCGGGAGCAGTACGGCAGCCGTTAACAGACGCTGGCGCATCAATCCGCGCCGACTTGCGCAGCTTCCACCAGCGCCCGAAACAGGCGCCGCGCCTCTTCAAGCGATTCGCACATCGACTCAGGGTGCCACTGAACGCCTGCCGCGAACCGATGCGCGCGGCTCTCAATGCCTTCAATGACGCCGTCAATGGAATGCGAGGTCGCATGAAACGGCTCTGGAACATCCGCGGCAGCCTGATGATGAAAAGAATTGACGCGGAACGTCAGCGAGCCGAACGCTTCAGCCAGCAGGCTCCCGCTCTCAACCTTCACCATATGGACTCCCAGCCAGACAGGCGCTTTTTGGACATGCTGTATCGGCTTTGGAACGACCGAGGGGATGTCCTGGATGACAGAGCCGCCGGCGGCAACGTTCAGTATCTGAATCCCCTTGCATATGCCCAAGACAGGCATGTCCCGTTCAAGCGCGAGGCGGCACAGGTTCAGCTCAAACACATCCCGCAGCGGGTCGATTTTCCCCAGCCCCGGCGCCGGTTCCTCGCCCAGTAGATGCGCGGCGATGTCGCCTCCGCCTGAAAAGACGATGCCGTCCGCCGCGTCCGCGTAAGCCTCCGCCGCTTCAGGGTCGGTCGCGGTCGGCAGGAGCAGCGGCGTTCCCCCCGCCGTCCAGACGCTTCGCGCATAATCGTCCGGCAGACGATGCGTTCCGTTTATGCGGTTCGGATCGCGCACCCCCTCGGCAGGGTCCAGCTGGCAGGTGATTCCAATGACGGGTCGGTTTGGCAAATTTGCCTCCTATATATCAGCAACATCGGTCAGCGGTTGAAGCAAGGAATCTACTTTCATTTCCCAACTAGAAACGGAGTACAGCAATTAGAGATGACAAGACGCGTTCATTGAGGCAATATTAACACAAAAGAGAATGGAACGCAAGAGCGAGCGGAGGGCGAGAGCGATGACGATCTATCCAGCGATTGATATGCTAGGGGGGCGGTGCGTGCGTCTTCAGCAGGGGGATCCGAATAAGGAGATCGTGTTTGCGGACGATCCGGTGAGAATGGCGCAAAAGTGGGCGGAACAGGGCGCGGAATGGCTGCATATTGTGGATCTGGACGGCGCCTTTTCGGGGCAGCCCCGCAACGCCGAAGCGATTCGAAACATTGCCCAGTCGGTCAACAGGCCGACGCAGCTCGGCGGGGGGCTTCGAGGTCCTGAACAGGTCGAGGCGGCGTTCGACGCTGGGATTCAGCGGGTCATCATCGGAACCGCCGCCGTTGAACAACCGGAGATGGTCGCCCAGCTTGCGAAAAGGTTTCCGAATCGGGTGGCGGTCGGCATTGACGCGCGGGACGGCTTCGTCGCCGCGCGGGGCTGGCGCGATGTGACGGACATTCCCGCTATTGAATTCGCTCAAGACGCCGAACGGCTCGGAGCCGGCGCGATCATTTATACGGACATCGGGCGCGACGGCATGCTCACCGGGCATAACATTGAGGCGACCGTCAAGATCGCCAGCTCCGTCTCGATACCGGTCATCGGCTCCGGCGGCGTCAATTCGCTTCAAGACATTGAAAACGCCGCCAACGCCGAATCGCCCGGCATCGAGGGTCTCATCACCGGCATGGCGCTCTATCAAGGCGTCTTCACCCTGAGAGAGGCTATCGAAACCGCCCAAAAAGCGAAAGCGACCGTTCATAAATCGACCTAGTTTTCTTTTAGAAAGGCATGCCCCTGCGCAACCTGATCGAGCGCATGCGAACGGAAATACTTGTCGGCGACGGCGGAATGGGCGCGTATCTCCATACAAAAGGTTTGCCGTTGGAGACCGCGTTCGATCTGTTGAATCTGACCAATCCGCGGCTCATTATGGAGGTTCATCGAGAGTATATCGAGGCGGGGGCGCAGACCATCGAGACAAACACCTTCGGCGCGAACCGCGTCAAGCTTCTCTCTGCGGGGCATGCCGATCAGACGCGGCAGATCAACATCGCCGGGGCGCAGATCGCCCGCGAAGCCGCTGCAGGCCGCGCCTATGTTCTCGGATCGATCGGACCGACCGGCGATCCGAAGGCGCAGGAGAGCCGCTCCCCGTCCGATGTGTTTGAGGAGCAGGCGGACGCGCTCGCCGAGGGGGGCGCGGACGCTTTTATCATTGAGACCTTTGTTCGTCTTGACGAATTGACTGCGGCTGTCTCCGCCGCGAATCGAGCCGCGGATTTGCCGGTCATCGCGCAGATTGCGGCGAGCGCGCAGGAGGAGGCGGAGCCGAAGCGCATTGTGGAGGCGCTGCTGGAGGCGGGGGCTGACGCGGTTGGCGTCAACTGCGGAACGGGCGGGCCGACCGCCGCGCTCAAAGCGGTTCAGGCGTTCGCCGCTTCGACAACGGCTCCGCTTGCCGCCCACGCGAACGCGAGCTTTCCGACCTATGTTGAGGGGCGGTATATTTATGCGAACAATGTCCCGTATTTTGCTGAGATGGCGATAAAAATGGCGGAGGCGGGGGCTAATCTTGTCGGCGGATGCTGCGGCACGACGCCTGAACATATCCGCGCCGTTAGGTCTCAGATCGGACGGCGCGAGCCGACGCCGAGGCAAAAGAGAAAATCGACAAGCCGCTCCAAGACGGGGCTGCGAAGCAAAAGCAAGCGGCTCAGCTCCGCCGTTCCGCCGCCGCCGAATTTTCTTGAACGCAAAGATCGGGATGTGAAGATCATCGTGGAGGTGGACCCGCCAAAGGGGCTGAACGTCGACAGCGCGGTGCGCGCCTCCGAGAAGTTGGCGGCGGCGGGCGCGGACGCGGTGAGCGTCGCCGAAAACCAGCTCGCGTCCCCAAGAATGAGCAGCTGGGCGCTCAGTCGGCTTATTCAGCGCGTCGCGGGTCTTCCCGCCATCTGCCACTGCACCTGCCGAGACCGCAACCTGATCGGGCAGCAGTCGGAACTGATGGGCGGGTATATTCTCGGCATCAACCATGTGCTTGCCATCACCGGCGATCCGATGTCGCTTGGGGGGCATGAAGGCTCCTCCGTGTTTGACATGAACTCGTTTGGGCTGATCGATATGATGAACCGCCTGAACGCCGGCGAGAACCTGCGCGGCGAATCGATCGATAAGCCGACTCGGTTCATCATCGGGTGCGGCGTCAACCCGAATCGACACAAGCTGGCAGGCGAAATACGCCGGCTTGAAAAAAAGCGGAGCCTCGGCGCCGTCTTTGCCATGACGCAGCCGCCCGCCGACGTTCATATTCTGCAGGACCTGAAACAGCAGACGGCGGAGATGGAGATCGAAATGTTTGTCGGCGTCATTCCGCTGGTGAGCGCGCGAAACGCCGAGTTTCTTCATAACGAGGTGCCGGGCATCAACCTATCGGACGAAACGCGGAGGCGCATGGCGAATGCGCCGGACGCCGCCGCCGCTCTGCGAGAAGGCGTCCAGATCGCCAAAGAGCAGATTGACCAGATACTTGAGATCGGCTTCAAGGGGATTTATATCATACCGATGCTGCGGCGGTACAGCATGGCGCTTGAGCTGATTGAACATATACGGCTCCAAACTTAAACGCTGAAAGCGAACCGATGGCTGTTTGGAAGACGCGCGAAATCGAAGAGATGTTTAGCGAGCGGGTGATGCTCATCGACGGGGCGATGGGAACGAGCATACAGGCGCTGGATCTGTCGCCCGACGATTTTGGGGGGGCGAGTCTGGACGGCTGCAACGAGCATCTGTGCCTTGTCAAGCCTGAAGCTATTGAACAGATCCACCGGTCTTTTTTGGAGGCGGGGGCTGACATCATCGAAACGAACAGCTTTGGAGCGACCAGCGTCGTTCTGGCGGAGTACGACCTGCAGGAGCAGGCGGTTTCGATCAACAGGGCTGCCGCGCAGATCGCCCGCAGAGCCGCGGACGCCTATTCCGACTCGAAGCCGCGGCTGGTCGCCGGGTCGATGGGTCCTGGGACGCGGTCGATCTCGCTCACTGGCGGCGTCACATGGGACGAGGTGGAAGAGGCGTATTGGGAGCAGGCGCTCGGACTTCTGGAGGGCGGCGTCGATATGCTGTTTCTTGAGACGGCGCAGGACGCGCTCAACCTGAAGGCGGCCGCGCTGGGCGTCATGAGAGCGATGAATGAGACGGGCATACAGGCGCCGCTCATGATCTCCGGCACCATCGAGATGATGGGTACGGCGCTTGCTGGACAGACGATTGAGGCGCTGATTGCGGCAGTGGAGCATCTGCCGGCGTTCAGCGTCGGTCTCAACTGCGCGACCGGCCCCGCGTTTATGACGGACAGACTGCGCGCCGCCGCCGAGCTTGCGCAGACGCGCGTTACGGTCGTTCCGAACGCGGGCTTGCCTGACGAGAATGGACATTACCTTGAAACGCCCGAGAGTATGACCCGTACGCTGGAGCGGTTTGTGGAGAACGGATGGGTGAACGCTCTCGGCGGATGCTGCGGCACAACGCCTGCGCATATCGCCGCCTTCAACGAGATGCTGGATCGTAAAAAGCCGCGCCGCGTCCGTCCATACTCCAAAACGCATGTGTCTGGGCTTGAGTATCTTGAGATTGAAGAGGACGGGAAGCCGTATTTTGTCGGCGAAAGAACGAATGTGCTTGGGAGCCGGCGGTTCAAGCGGCTGATTGCGGATGAAAAATATGAAGAAGCGGCTGAAATCGGGCGAAAGCAGGCGCGCGGCGGCGCCAATATCTTAGACATCTGCCTCCAAGACCCCGACAGGGACGAGCAGGAGGACATTCAAGCGTTCATGAGCTGTTTAACAAAAATTGTGAAATTGCCGCTCATGATCGACTCGACCGATCCTGCTGTCATCGAAACGGCGTTGAAGATGTGTCAAGGGAAATCGATTATCAACTCGATCAACCTTGAAGACGGGGAGGAGCGGTTTGAGCAGGTTGTTCCGCTTGGGAAGCGGTACGGCGCCGCCTTCATTGTTGGGACCATTGACGAGGATCCTGAGCAGGGGATGGGGGTTACGGTTGAGCGGAAGCTGGAGATTGCCCGCCGATCCCACGCTCTGTTGACGCTTGATTACAACGTGCCTGAAGAGGATATTATTTGGGATCCGCTTGTGTTTCCCATCGGGGCGGGGGATGAGAATTACGCGCATGCGGGCAAGTACACTATTGAGGCGGTTGAGCGGATCAAGGAGGAATTTCCGCAGACAAAAACGATTCTCGGCATCTCGAACGTTTCCTTTGGTTTGCCGGCTGCGGGGCGGGAAATCCTGAACGCCGTTTTTATGTACCACTGCGCGAACGCGGGGCTTGATCTAGCTATCGTCAACACAGAGCGGATTGAGCGTTACGCCTCCATATCCGAAAAGGAACGGGAGCTCTCGGAACGGCTTATTTTTGACAATTCGCCCGAAGCGATCGCCGAATTCTCCGACTTCTACCGCAAAAGAAAAGCGAAGAAGCAGGCGGACGAATGGAGCGGCCTCTCCTTGGACGAACGGCTGGCGCGGCGCATTGTCGAAGGCGTCAAGGAGGGCATGCAAGCCGATCTGGACAGGGCGCTGCAGAGCCGCGCGCCGCTTGATATTGTGAACGGCCCGCTCATGAGCGGTATGGACGAGGTCGGGCGGCTCTTCAACAACAATGAGCTGATTGTGGCGGAGGTTCTCCAGAGCGCCGAGGCGATGAAAGCGGCCGTCTCTCATTTGGAGCCGCATATGGAGACAGGCGGCGAGGCGCGCGCGCGCGGCGCGGTTCTTCTCGCCACGGTGAAGGGGGATGTCCATGACATCGGCAAGAATCTGGTCGACATCATTCTCACGAACAACGGCTACCATGTGCGCAACCTCGGCATCAAGGCGCCGCCGGAGGCGATCATTCAAGCGTTCCATGAGAGCGATCCGGACATCATCGGGCTGTCGGGGCTTTTGGTAAAGTCGGCGCACCAGATGGTTGCGACGGCGGAAGACCTTGCCAGCGCAGGCGTTTCGATACCGATACTGGTCGGCGGCGCGGCGCTGTCGAAGCGGTTCACCGAGACGCGCATCGACCCCGCCTACACAACGGGGAGCGCCTTTTACGCTAAGGACGCGATGGAAGGGCTTGCCCTTGCAAATGCGCTCATGGACGAGGAGAAGCGGGCGGAGCTGCTTCAACCCAGAAAAGCGGAGGAGAAGAAGCCCGTCAAAACGGAGCGGAAAGCGCGCTCGGCGCCGCGTAAGCCAAGCAAAGCGGTTCAACCTGTCGACCCGCCGAATCCGCCCAATCTGAACGCGCATATCGTAGAGGATGATCTGGACGCGCTGTTTGAATGGATCAACCCGCAGATGCTCTACGGGCGGGCGCTCGGATACCGCGGCAACTTTGAGCGCAACCTGGCGGAGGGCGACCCGAAGGCGCTGAAACTGCGGGACCTTGTCCGCAAGACGCTGGAGCTGGCGTCCGTCAACAACTGGATACAGCCGAGAGCGGCGTATCAGTTCTTCGGCGCCGCTGCGGACGGCGACGCGATCCTCGTCTTCAGCCCCTCTAAAGAGACGGCGGTTGAGCGGTTTGAGTTCCCGCGCCAGCCGGACCATGACCGGCTCTGCCTTGCCGACTATCTGCGTCCGGTCGGGTGGGAGGGCGGCTTAGACAACTTGGCGCTGTTTGTGACAACAGCAGGCGAGGGGGTCATGCGTCAGGCGGCGGAGCTGAAGGAGCGGGGAGAGTATCTGCTGTCGCACGCGCTCGGCGCGCTCGCCTATGAGACGGCGGAGGCGTTTGCGGAGAAGCTGCATAGCCGCATCCGCGCAATGTGGGGTTTTCCCGACCCGCCGGACATTTCCATGAAAGAGATCATGCAATCGCGCTACCGCGGGCAGCGGTATAGCTTCGGATACCCCGCATGCCCCGACATGAGCGATCAGACGAAGCTGTGGCGGCTGCTAAAGCCTGAACGCATCAACGTTCATCTGACAGAGTCGCACATGATGGACCCTGAAGCGAGCGTGTCGGCGCTGGCGTTTCATCATCCGGAGGCGCGCTACTTTAAGACGGGGGCCGAGTCTGAATAACAGACTCGGCCCTTCCAGCGTTTTATTCTATACCTGTCACGACGCGCGCTTCGTTCTTCAGCGCCTCCAGCGTCAGCTCCCCTGCCGCGAACCGATCGATGGAATCTTTTGAAACGCGAAACGCCATGAACGTGTTTGTCAACGCATGCCCCGACAGGACCGTCACCGACGCGCGGTACTGAATCCCGTCCTCGGAGTTGTCATGCGTCTTCGTCGTTGTCGTTTCAAAGGTCGGGGCGCCGAGAATGGCGACGGCGACCGTCTCCGTCGGTTCAAGCCGCAGGCGCGCGCCATGCTTCAACGCTTCCATCAGCCGCGTTGTCAGCGCCTCCGCTTTGCCGGCGTCATACGGGCGCGGAAGCGCGAACGGAAGCGCGTCGTCCGTATCATAGCGAGACGAACGCATCCTTTCCACAAGGCCTTTTATCTGCGCTTCCAGCTCAGACGGAACCTGCGTGGAATCTTCCCGCTTCAAGTTGAACGCTTCGAAGTTCAAGTCCAGCTCTGGAAACTCCTCTAGGCGCAGAACGAACGGGCGAACCGCCAAATCTTCCGGCAAATTCTCCTCGAAAAGATCGCGCAAGAGATTGTCCAACTCTGAAAAGTGGCTCTGCGCTTCGAGCGTTTCGGTATCAAGCGGCGTCTGCGCGGAGTCGTTTTGCGGCGGAGCCGCTAACGGCATCTTCGCGTCTGCCGCAAACAGAATGCCGAACCCCTCAATCGGAATGCCGCGGATGTTGTGGACGGAGTTGTCCGCGCCCGCTGTCTTTTCTAGGACGCGCGCCATGGTTGCCGCGTCCTCTAGCGCCGGGGAGTTTTCCAACGTGTGGAACTGTACAGAGACCTCGTCTGACCTGCGTACGGTCAAGATCGAATGCCCCTTGCCGACCGCAACGGCGGCGAGAGGACCGAGAGACTCGACGTCCCATTCGGCGTTTTGGACCTCCTCAACCAGCGCCGATTTCAACAGCGCCGTCCTTTCCGCGCTTTTGTCGGCGCCTTGCGTCAAATCGCGCCGCGCCTCCTCCCATAGATCGCCGGATGAGTTCGCAGCCTCGCCGTTCAAGAAGAATGGAACCCTCGCGACAAAAACGACGCCCGCGCTTCCCAGGTAAAAGGCGTCGCCGTTGAAGAACGGCTTGTTGATCGCTTGCCGCAGGCGTTTTTCAAGGCGCGCTTCCAGCGCCGCTGTAGCGTCGGCGGTCGTTCGCGCCTCCTCCGCCGAAAGCGCCTCGGCGTCCATGAGCGCGAGCGGCTTCGGAGCCGACTCCGCCAAAAGATGACCGGGCGCGCACAGCGCAACCGCGCACAATGCCGTCCAAAACAGATGTTTCATTGTCTTATCTCCTTCCCGTAAATGCGATTGTCGATTGCTTCTGCATCGACGATCTGACCTTGTCCGCTTTGTTTTCTGTATGAGCGTGTGATCGTTTCTCTTCATTTCAGCTGCAACTTTCCTCGAAACTCCCCGCGCGTCAATTCGCCTTTGCCGTAGGCGTCCACATCGCGCTTCAAGGCGCGGAACGACATCTGCGTGTTCTCCATGCCGCGTATCAAGACGGCAACATGCTCCTCCGCGTCCATTCCCTGTATGCGCGAGGCGTATTGGAGCGCGTCCAAAACCGCCTCCATCAGCCGCTCCTTTAACTGTCCCTCGTTTCCATACGGTGAATCGATTGTTGTAATAACGGGGGGGGCTGACGAATCGCTGAGTGAAGGAGTTATTGTAGCGGTGTATGTCTTTCCATCCCCCAAACCTCTCCATCCGCTGACGTCGGAGGTTCTCAAGCGGTTGGCGCGTCTGCCGGCGCGCAGCTCCCGCGCCGATTGCTCCCACAGGTCCTCTTCGCTGCGCGGAGCTAGGGGGAACAGCGCGTCGGCAATGAACAGGGCGCCGTACCCCTCTAGATAGACGCCGCCCGCCCCCTTGCCGAGATGGACCCATGATGAGCCGGCCGACGGGTTGCCCGTAAAAAGCCGCCCTGATCTTCCCAGACTATATTTGTCGCCCAGCTTCTCCTGGAGCATTTTATCCAGCACGCGCGCCATGACGACTGCGCCGCCCTGCGCCGTTGAAGCGTCCATGCGTTCAGAGGAGGTTGAGGGGCTGGCGAGACTCCCAAACTCGGCGCGGGCGGAGAAGTGGGTCGGCGCAATGCCGCTACCGCTTATGGCGGATACGGCGATGAAATCGGCGTCCGCAAAATGGCGCATGTTCGAGGCATGTTTGAATGCCGACAGAACCGCGTTTTGGAATTGGGACGCCTTTTCTGCGTCGTAGGTCTCGTCAGCGCCGAGACCCAGTTTTTGCCGCGCCGCATCCCAGACCGCGTCCATTTCGGCGTCCGCCCTTGACGGGCGCGAGTCTGCCAGCGGATACGGAAAGTCCATCATATAGAGGCAGCCGCGCCCTAGATACAAAGGACGGATGCGCAACTTGTCCGCAAAAAAATGCTCTTCCGGGAACGCCTTTTGAACAAGATCGGACAGAATCGCGCCGAACACGTTCATGTCCTCAAAGATTTCGAGCGCCTGGGTTGGATTCCGCCCGTCCTCTACGCCAACAAGAAGCGGCGACACAATTTGAAAACTGGCGACCTGTTCAACGGGCTTAAGCGTCAGCGAATACACGCCGTCGTCCCCGATTTCGATGTGCAAGTCGTCCTCAGACAAACCTCCGAAATCTTCGTCAAAAGTGATTGCCACATTGAAAGGACCGCTAATCGCGAAATCGTCCTCAGACAAACCTTCCACCTCGTCGTCTGTCTCTATGAGGTAGATGTCGTCAAAACTTTCCATATCCTCCGCCGCCAAGACCGATGCGCATGCCGTCAGCGCCAGCAGCGCCGCAATCCACCTTCGACTCATTTCCCGTCTCCTTTCGTGACGTTGGGCTTCCTCGCCTCTATTGCGAGGCCGATCTTCTGGATGTCAGCCCGGTTCGCCAAATCCATCGCCTCCACGATCTGCTCATGACCCACTTTGGGGCTGGATCGAATGATAAGCTGTTTTTTCTTTTCTGCAGGCGCGCTGTTGAACCGCAGCTTCAGCTGCGCCATCGTCACTGCTTTGCCGTCCAGCGTCATGCTGCCGTCTTCGCTGATGGTGAGCGTCAGCGCGTCTACCGGCGGAGCGGGCGACTGCATAACCGTCTCCCAGCTCAACGAGCGCATGTCGATCTTAATCGACACTTTTTCTCGAAACGCGTTGATGTCCAGAGCGCCGGCGCCGTAAGCGTCCGCATGCCGCTTCAACGTCCGAAACACGAGCCAAGAACCGTCGCTGCCGCGTATCGACACAACCAGCGCCTCGTCCGGACCCATGCCGCGGATGCGCGGGCTGTAGCGCAGCGATTCAAGGACCGCGTCTGCCGTATGACTCAAGAGCTCCTGCGCTTCCTTCTCCGTGAGTTTCATGAGAGACCGCCCAAAGCCGCGATAATCAACCGCGATTGCCTGCCGCATGCGCCTGCTTTGCATCTCCTTGAGCGATTCCTGCCAAAGGTCGGCGGACAGCGCGCTTCCGGCGCCCTTGTCTGCCTGCCGCATGCGCCTGCTCTGCATTTCCCTGAGCGCCTCCTGCCAAAGGTCGGCGGGCTGCGCGCTTCCCGCGCCCTTTTTGCCGACAGGGTACAGAACGTCCACAAAGAAAAGCGCGCCGAACCCTTTCAGGTAGAAGCTGCTCATCTTTTTATTAACAGGAAAAACGATCACCCCGTTGTCGGACGGATCGCTGACCAGGTAAAACCTTATATCGCTGTCGCTGTATCGATCGCGCAGCTTGCTGCGCAGGAGAGTATCCATCACGCGCGACAGCGTCGCCGCGTCCGCCAGCGCCGAGCTGCCGCCCGTCCATTCCGAGGCGAATTCAACGGCTGATAGGTCGCCGAAAGAGGCGCGCCCCGTCAATATCGATGGAGCGGACATTTCCCCGCCAACCGCCGCGACCGCGATGAAATCGTCCGTTTCGAAATGGCGGATATTTTTTGCCAGTTTCAACGCCGACCGAATCGCTTCTTGAAGCCGCTTCGATCTGTCGAGCGGGATGGGCGCGCGCGGGGCGTAACCCAACTTTCGCCGCGCAGCGTCCCACGCCTTGTCGGTCGGTTGATCCGCGCTCTGCGCTTCGCCCCCGGCGACATGGTACGGCAAATCCGCCAGGAACAAGCACCCTCCCCCAAGATAGTAGGAGCGTACGCCCGCATTCTGTAGATTCTGGTCGTCAGGAAACGTTTTGGCGATCAGCTGCGAAAACGCGGCGGCCATGACGCGCATGTCCTCTAAAACTTCGTAAACCTGTTCCGGAGAGCGCTTCTCAGCGCTCAACAGCGGCGCAGGCGCGTTTTGAAGCAAGCGGTTCAATCCTTCAGAGCCGCCGACCGCCCAATTTGTTGTTGTTTCAACCGGCGCGGTCTTCTCCGAAGACGCCTCTGCCGCCGTCCAGCATGCCAGCAGCGTCAGGATTGTGATGATTCGCATGCTCGTTCCTTTCTTTGTTCGCCGATTTCGTTCCATCCGTTTCAGATCTTACTCACGCTGGGAGACGTACAGCCTCATGTTCGCCAAGCGGCGAACGTCGGTCTGCAGCGCTTCCATGTCTTGGGCGTATTGTCGGTCTCGGCTGTTCGCCCATTCCGCTAAAAAGCTTTCTTTTTGCGCTTGGTCTTCGATATATTCGTGGTTGAACTGGTCTAGCCAGCGCTGCAGCTCCTTCTGCGTTTCGGTTGAGAACGCTGCCATATCCCTGCGCGAGGCTGCGTATAGGTCGGCGTAGAGCTGCCGGCGGGCGGCGTCCATTGTGACGACCATCTCATTCGCCATCTCTTGCGTCAGCTCTTTTTTTAAAGAGACGCGCAGCTCCTCATGAAGGGAGGAACGCAGGCTTTCTACAGCCGCTTCATCCAACGGACGCGAATCGGCATGTTTCACCGCAAGAGCCGCCCCCGCATATCCGAGCGCGAGCGCCAAACAGGCGGCAGCCGCCCACCGCAGCGCCGTTCTCCAAGCGAGCTGCGCTTGGCGTCTTGGCGGAGACGCCGACTCCCACTGATGCAGCGCATACATCGTCTCGCGCCAGCCGTCCACTAGAGATCGGCACTCCGCGCAGTTTCGCAGGTGAACCGTCCGCTTTTCCTGTTCCTCGCCGACCGCTTCGCCGTAAAGATACTCCGCCCATTCCTCATGCGTTGGACAATCCATGAACGCTCCCTTTCCTTCTAACGCCTGCGCAACAGCGGCTTCAACCGCCGCGCCAGTTGGTTCAACGCCTCTGCCATGCGCGATTTTGCCGTTCCGACCGGTATGTCTAAAATCTCCGCCGTTTCTCGAAACTTCAGCCCCTCGTAATGCCGAAGCGCGACGACGGCGCGGTATTTCTCGTCCAGCGACATCACCGCCCGGCGCACCGCTTCCGCCTCTTCCCGCTGAATCAGCTCCGCCTCGGCGCTAGGGGCGGCGAAGGTCGGCGGGTCCATGCGCTCCATCGCCTCCGTTTCGCGCCGCTTGCGCCGCAGTTCGTCCAGGCAGCGGTTGATCGCTATGCGCCAGATGTAGGTTGAAAACTTGGCGCGGCGCGTGTATCGGCTGCGGGATGCGAACAGCCGCGCGAACGTCTCCTGGCGCATATCCTCCGCCAAGTGCGCGTCGCCGAGCATTCTGTAGCACAGCCGCTCCACCGGCGCCTCCCACCGCTTCATCAACAGCGCGAACGCTTGATGGTCGTCATGGTCGCGCGTCCGTTCCATCAGTTCTTCGTCGCTTGCGCGAAACCGATCCCATCCCATATACGGCTCTCGTCCTGCCTGTATCTTATGAAACGCCGCAGAGCGGAAAAGGATCGGTCTATTTTCGTTAAATCCCGAATTTCACTTTAGCGCAAACAAAAACGGCGATGAACGCGAGCGACCCCAAAGCCCATGCGACCGCAAAACCGCCGCGGCTGGGCGCCTCCCCCGCTTCCAGCGCTTCGATCCATCGGCGCGAGCGGCGCGCGTCCAGAATCAGCAGAACGTAGAGCAGCAGGAACGCGGTCAGTTTGGCATGGAACCATCCCTGCGTCCACACTTCTGTGCGCAAGCCGCTTAGGATCAGCCCGAAGCAGGGAGTCAACACAGCAAGCGGCATTTCAATGCGCAGCGTCAAAAAGCGGGCGGCGCGCGCCCGTTCAAGCGTCAAGCTTCCGCAGCACACCGCCCGCGCCGATAAATACGCGCCGAACCAGCCCGCCGCTGTCAGCAAATGTAGCAAGATTAGCGTCATCAACATGGAATCATCCTCATTATTCGCATTCGTCTTATCGGGAACCGCTTCTATTGTATCCGAAACGCGGGCGCTGAATGTCCCAACTTGTCGAGGCGTGGCATGGTATCATGTGTGAAATCGAGAGGAGAGCCGCGATGTCCGAATTCGCCAGCCCGTTCGACGCCCTTTACAAGCGCGCTCTGCTTCATGCGCAGAATCGCGAGCATGCGGAGGCAATTGACGCTTTCACGGAGGCGCTGCGCCACGCGCCTGAGTATGCGGACGCTTATGTTCGGCGCGGGATGTGTTATGCGGCGCTGAACGATCTGGAGCGCGCCGTCCAGGATTACAGCCGCGCGATTGAGCTGGAGCCTGAGCATGCGGGCGCTTACTACTGGCGGGCGGGAGCATGGCTTCGGCTCAAAGAGTGGAAGAAGGCGGCCGCTGACAGGGCGTTGGCTGTTCAGTACGGTTCTGAAGACGCGCTTGCCATTGACCGCATCATGGAGGATTACAAACGCGCCTGGGAAGTTCTGGGATGAGCGTTGAGATACCTAACGATTGAAGAGATTTTGGACATCGTTCAAAAACATGTCGGCCGCTGCGAATTTTTGAACGAGAGTCGGCTTCTTTATATGCTTGAAGCGGTGGAGGCCAAATTCGGCGTCGTAGAGCTATATCCGACGTTGTTTCAAAAGGCGGCGGTGTACGCGCATCATATCATCACAGGGCATGTGTTTTTGGACGGGAACAAGCGGGCGGGCCTCTCATGCGCCCTCCGTTTTCTAGAGGTGAACGGTTTGGAGCGCTCCGTCGGGATTGACGACGAGATCATCGCGCTTGGTTTGGAGATTGCGGACGGGACGCTGGACGATATTGAGGCGATTGCGGAGCGTCTGCAGGCGTTGTTCTTTTGAGGGCGGCTCAAGGTTGAATCGGCGGGGAAAGGCGGGTATCGTTAAGGCGTTCTGAATCGTCTCGCACAGGTTAGACAAGGAGCCACGCAATGCCCACAAAACATACCGGCCTCGTCACTTTTCAAGGCGGCCCGCTGACGCTGGTCGGCAACGAAGTGAAGGTCGGCGATAAAGCGCCCAACTTCAAGATCGCCAACGGACTCGCCGAATTTGCCGAACTGAGCGACTACGCCGATCAGACGGTCGTTTTGAGCGTCGTTCCGTCGTTGGATACGGGCGTCTGCAACGCGCAGAGCCGCCGTTTTAATGAGATTGCCGGGGAGCTGGGAGACGCCGCTGTTGTCCTGACCGTCAGCATGGACCTGCCGCCTGCGCAGGGGCGCTGGGCGGAAGAGGCGGAGGCGGAAAACTTGACCTGCCTGTCCGACTACCGCGACCACTCGTTCGGCTTGTCCTACGGCGTTCGGATCAATGAGCTGGGCATTCTAGCGCGCAGCGTCTGGGTCGTTAAGGACGGAACGGTCGTTTATAAGCAGATTGTGCCGGAGACGGTCGACGAGCCGGACTACGACGCGGCCGTCGCGGCTGTTCGCGGCGCCTAATTGATGGTCGGTTCGATCCGCGCCGTTCTGTTCGATTTTGACGGCGTCATCGCCGACACGGAGACGCTGCATTTTCAGGCGTTCGTCGATGTGTTTGACGAGATCGGCATTCGCGTGACTGAAGAAGATTACAACAATATCTACATCGCGCTGTCGGATCGGGACACGATTCGCGCCGCCTTTGAGCGCGCCGGGCGTCCACAGCCGAGAGGCGGCTTATACGGAGAGCTGATGCGCAAGAAGGCGGAGCGGTATGAGGAGCTGGCGGAGAAAGGCGCGCCTCTTTTCCCCGGCGTCCGCGAGTGCGTTGAGCGTCTGTCGGAACGTCTGCCGGTCGCCATCGGTTCGGGGGCGCTTTACGGCGAGATCATGGCGATTTTGAACGCGCATGGGATCGCGCATCTGTTTGTCGGCGCGGTTGGCGCGGATATGGTTCTCAACAGCAAGCCGGACCCTGAGACCTACCTGCAGGCATGCGCGCTCATCAACGAGAAGCGCGGCATGGACATTGACCCAAGGGACTGCGCCGTCATTGAAGACACGGACGTCGGCATTCGCGCGGGCAAATCTGCCGGCATGCGCGCTCTCGGCGTCGCCAATACCTATCCGCCTGAGCGGTTGAAGGAAGCGGACGCGGTCGTCGATTCGCTGGAGGGGTTGACCTTGGAGGCGATGGAGCGGCTTCTCTCACCATAAGGGGCGTCTCTGATGTGGCAATGGTTGCTGACGGCCGCGGGCTTGGCGGCGCTGCTTTACAACACATTTCGGGTGTTTCAGGAGTATGAGCGCGCCGTCATCTTCCGCCTCGGAAAGTTTGTGAAGGTGAAGGGGCCGGGTCTCGTCCTGCTGATCCCGTTCATTGATCGGGCGGTGAAGGCTGATTTGCGCATTCAGACCGAGGACATACCGCCGCAGGATGTCATCACGCGCGACAGCGTCTCGATCACGGTCAACGCGGTTCTGTACCGCCGCGTCATCGATCCTGAGCTGTCGGTGTTGGCGGTGGAGGACGCGCCGTTCGCCACATCGCAGGCTTCGCAGACGGCTCTGCGGAGCGCTCTTGGGGCGGCGGATTTGGACGCCGTTTTGACGGAGCAGGAGCGTCTTGCAGACGATATACAGGCGATCATATCGGAGCAGGCAAGCGGCTGGGGCATTCAGATTTTGTCGGTTGAGATGAAGGATGTTATTCTGCCGGAGGATATGAAGCGCGTTCTCGCCCGGCGCGCCGAGGCGGAACGGGAACGGCGGGCGAAGGTGATTCATGCGGAGGGGGAGCTGTCGGCGGCGGAGCGTTTATCGCAGTCGGCGCAGATACTCTCGCAGGAGCCGTTTGCGCTGCATCTGCGTTTTTTGCAGAGCCTTTCGGAGGTGGCGTCTGAAAACAACGAAACGACGGTCGTGCCGCTGCCGACGGAGCTGGCGCGCCTGTTGATGAAGCGATGAGCGCGCAGATTGCCCGGCGCATCTCCGACCAGCAGCGCCGCATCGCCGACTACCGCGAGAAGATCGCCGCCCGGCGGCAGGAGACGCTGCGGTTGAGCCTAGAGCGGCAGCGTCTTGAGGAGGAGCTGTCCGCGTTTGAGCATGAGTACAGCGCGAAGGTTGGGCGGCTCTACGGGGAGCTGGATCGGGTTCAGCTGGAGATCAAGGAGCTGCTTTACAAGGCGCGCCTGATTGAGCGGGGCGACGTTCATGATGAACGTTCGCTTGAGAAGCGGGTCAAGCGCGCGTTTCGGGTGGAGCGTCGGAAGGTGGAGGATAGCGGCGAGTCGAAGCCCGCGCCTGAGAAGCCGTCCGCGCCGAAGCCGTCCGGCAGGCTGCGCGCGTTTTATCTGAAGCTGGCGAAGCGTTACCATCCGGACAAGGCGGACAGCGGCGAGTCGAAAGAAGAGATGAAGCGGGTGATGGCTCTCATCAACACAGCGTATGAATCGGGCGACCTGTCGCGTTTGGAGCAGCTGGCGGCGACGCTTGAAGAAACGGACAGCGCGCCTGAAGAGGAAGCGCCGAATCAGCAGGAGCGGCGGCTATATAGAGAGTATCTCAAATTGGACCGCGCCGCGCGTCAGCTTCAGCGTGAAATCGATCGGTTCAAAACGCGCGACGCTTACCGCTTAAAAGAGTCGGTCGAGGAAGCGAAGGAGCGCGGCGAAGACATGCTGGCAGATCTGCGGCGCGAGCTGGAAGCGAAGATCGCCGCCGCCAAGAACCGTCTCGCCAGCGTCTCCGCGCAGCTGAAAGAGCTCGCCGGCCGGTTTTTCAGGTTATGAACGGGAAGGGTCGGCGCATCGTCTTCCTGCTTTTATTAAGAGAGGCGTAAAGCGGATGGGCGCCTACATTGTCCGCCGACTTCTCCTGATTGTGCCAACCTTGTTTGGCATCATACTCATCAATTTTCTGGTGGTGCAGGCGGCGCCGGGCGGGCCTGTTGAGCGGATTGTCGCGGAGATTGCCGGCAATGAGGTGGGCGCCACAAGCCGTTTCACGAGCGCTGGGGCTGACACTTCTCAACAACAGCGGCAGACTCAAGCAACCGGCGGAGACCCCGCCTCAAAGTATAGAGGCGCGCGCGGACTTGACCCCGATCTCATCAAAGAGATTGAGCGGATGTACGGGATGGACAAGCCTGTCCATGTCCGATTTTTTCTGATGGTGAAGAACTATTTTATGTTCGACTTTGGGGATAGTTTTTTCGTCGGGCGAAAGGTGGTCGACCTTGTCATCGAAAGGCTGCCCGTTTCCATCTCGTTGGGGCTTTGGACGACGCTCATCATTTATCTCGTCTCGATACCTCTCGGCATCGTCAAAGCGGCGCGGGACGGCTCTCGGTTCGACCTTGTCACCAGCGGCTTCGTTACGGTTGGATACGCCGTCCCGGGCTTTCTTTTTGCGCTGCTGCTGATTGTTTTCTTTGCCGGGGGGCGGTACTTTTCGTTGTTTCCGCTTCAAGGTCTTGTGTCGGGCAACTGGGACGAGATGGGATTTTTGATGAAAATCGCGGACTATCTGTGGCATCTCGCCCTGCCTGTTTCAGCGATGGTGATTGGCGGGTTCGCCACGCTGACGCTTCTCACCAAAAATTCCTTCATTGACCAGATACGGCTCCAATACGTCGTCACCGCCCGCGCAAAGGGGCTGACCGAAAGGCGCGTACTCTACGGGCATATTTTTAGAAACGCGATGCTGATTGTGATTGCCGGCTTCCCCGGCGCCTTCATTAGCGTCTTCTTCACCAGTTCGCTGCTCATCGAGGTGATCTTTTCGCTGAACGGACTCGGCCTGCTCGGATACGAGGCTGCCATTGACCGCGACTATCCGATCATCTTTGCGACGCTCTACTTTTTCTCCCTGCTGGGCTTGCTGACGACGCTCGTGAGCGACCTGACCTACGCCTTCGTTGATCCGCGCATCGACTTTGAAACGCGGGAAGTTTGACATGGGGCTGATGGAACGGACGCGGCTGCGGCGCTTCAAACTCGGGCCGCAGGGGAGGCGCCGTCTCGCCAACTTCAAAGCGAACCGGCGCGGGTATGCCTCCTCATGGATCTTCAGCGTCCTGTTCTTTGTCAGCCTGTTCGCCGAATTCATCGCGAACGACAAACCGCTGATCATGTCGTTTGAGGAGGAGCTGCTTTTTCCCATTTTTAAAACCTACAACGAGACGCGTTTTGGCGGCGATTTCCCGACCGAAGCGGACTATCGAGACCCGTATGTGCAGGAGCTGATTGAGGCGAAGGGGTGGATGGTCTGGCCGCCGATACCGTATTCGTATAACACGATTGCGCATGGGCGTCCGGCTCCCGCCAAGCCTTCAAAGGAGAACTGGCTCGGAACGGACGATCAGAGCCGCGACGTCGCCGCCCGGCTCATCTACGGCTTTCGCATCTCTGTGCTGTTTGGGCTGGCGCTCTCCGCGGCGTCGATGACGATCGGAGTGAGCGCCGGCCTTGCGCAAGGGTATTTCGGCGGATGGTTCGACCTCGGCTTTCAGCGGGTTATGGAGATCTGGTCCTCCATGCCGACGCTCTATCTGCTCATCATTCTTGCCAGCGTCGTTCAGCCGAATTTTTGGTGGTTGTTGGGAATTCTGCTGCTGTTCACATGGATGGGTTATGTCGGCGTTGTGCGCGCGGAGACGCTGCGCGCCCGCAACTTCGATTACATACTTGCCGCGCGCGCCCTCGGCGTCGGAAACATCGCCATCATGTTCAAGCACACCCTTCCGAACGCGCTTGTCGCGACGATCACCTTCCTGCCGTTCCATGTGAGCGGCGCCATCACGCTGTTGACCTCTCTGGATTTTCTCGGCTTTGGGCTGCCGCCCGGCTCCCCCTCTCTCGGCGAGATGGTGAATCAAGGGCGAAGCAACCTGCAAGCGCCATGGCTCGGACTTACCAGCTTTGCCGCGCTCGCTGTGACGTTGACGCTGCTCATCTTTGTCGGCGAGGCGGCGCGCGACGCTCTCGATCCGCGCAAGGCTTCCGCCGCGCCTCCTCCGCCAAAAGAAAACGACGCCCCAGACGCTCATAAGGCGGACGATTCATGAACGAACCGCTTTTGAGGATCGAAAACCTAGCCGTTCATTTCCATGTGGAACATGAGACGGTGGAGGCGGTGAAAGGCGTCTCGTTTCAGGTGGAGCGCGGAGAAACGCTTGCTCTCGTCGGCGAGTCGGGTTCCGGCAAGTCCGCCTCGGCGCTGAGCGTTCTCCAGCTGCTGCCCTACCCGCCGGCGAGCCACCCGTCCGGCAGCGTCCAGCTGAACGGCGAGGAGCTGATGGGCGCGCCGCTGCCGAAGCTGCGCAGCGTGCGCGGGAACCGCGTCTCCATGATTTTCCAAGAGCCGATGACGTCGCTTAATCCGCTCCATTCCATCGAGAAACAGGTCAGCGAAATTTTGATGGTCCATCAACTCATGTCCCGCCAAAAGGCGCGGAAGAGATGCGTTGAGCTGCTCCATATGGTCGGCATCGGCGAAGCGGAGAAGCGGCTGACCGCGTTCCCGCATGAGCTGTCCGGAGGGCAGCGGCAGAGGGTCATGATCGCCATGGCGTTGGCGAATGAGCCGGACCTTCTCATCGCGGATGAGCCGACGACCGCGCTGGACGTCACCGTTCAGGCGCAGATACTCGCTCTTTTAAAGGAGCTGCAGTCGCAGCTCGGCATGGCGATGCTGTTCATCACCCATGACCTCGGCATCGTGCGAAAAATGGCGGACCGCGTTTGCGTCATGAAAGAGGGAGAGATTGTTGAAAAGGGGGAAACGGAGCGGATCTTCAAGGACCCGCGGCATGCGTACACGCAACGGCTTCTGCAGTCGGAGCCGGAGCCGTTAGAAACGCGGGAGCCGACCGAGAAGATCGTCGTTCGCGCTGAGAATCTGCGCGTCTGGTATCCGATTCGCAGAGGCGTTTTGCGCCGTTCGACCGACTATGTGAAAGCGGTGGACGGGATCGACGTCGCCGCGCGAGAGGGGCGCACCGTCGGCGTTGTGGGCGAGTCTGGGTCAGGCAAGACGACGCTCGGTCTCGCGCTTTTGCGCCTGATCTCATCCGAAGGGAACGTCTATTTTGGCGGCAGACCGATACAGGGGCTGCGTTCAAAACATATGCGCCCTCTGCGCCGGCATATGCAGATCATATTCCAGGATCCATACGGCTCGCTCAGTCCGCGCATGTCGGTTGCGCAGATCATCGAAGAAGGTTTGAAAGTGCATCGCATCGGCGAAACGGCGGAGGAGCGGGAGCGCATCGTCATGGAGACGCTTGAGGAGGTCGGGCTTGATCCTGAGACGCGCCGGCGGTATCCGCATGAGTTTTCAGGCGGGCAGCGGCAGCGCATCTCGGTCGCGCGCGCGATGGCGATCAAGCCGCGGTTTGTCGTCCTGGACGAGCCGACCTCGTCGCTGGACGCGAGCGTTCAGGCGCAGACGCTCAACCTGCTCCTGCGGCTGCAGCGCGATCATGGGCTTGCCTATCTGTTCATCAGCCACGACCTAAAGGTGATTCGCGCCGTCGCGGACGAGGTGATCGTCATGCGGCAGGGCAAGGTGGTTGAGTCGGGTCCCGCCGCGGAGCTGTTTGAGAATCCGCAGAACCCGTACACCCATGAGCTGTTGTCAGCCGCGTTTGACAAATAGGCGGTTTTATCCGCCGTTTAAAGCCCAGTCGATTCCGTTGAAGAGCAGCTGTCGGAAGCTCGGCAGCTCAAACTCCTCCGGATGTCCAAGCGAGGTATAAAAGACGCGCCGGTCGGCGTCCGTCTTTGTCCATGCAACAGGGTTGACTTCCCGTTCCTCCCGCCCCGACGGGCCGACCGAAGAGCCGAGCAGAACAGGCTTGCACGAATCCGGCAGCGGATGGACATAATAGAGCCAAGAGCGGACGCGCAGCGGCAGACCGACATCTTTCAGAAGCGGGTCGTTCTCCGCGCCCGGAACAGGGTACACGATGGAGTTGGAGCCGCCGCCGTAGTGGAACTTCCAGTTTGTGCCGAACGCTTCCGCGCCGAAATTGTTCCATTCAACATGTTCCGAATCGCCGGGGTATCGGAACGCATGGGTCGACGTGCGAAGCCCGACGATGGGACGGCATGAATCGAGATAGGCGCGCAGCTTCTCCAGCTGTTCGCCAGGGAGCTGTGTGAAGCGTAGATAGGCTACGAGCAGGTCGGCGTCGTCCAAGGCGCCCATACCGGGGAGGCTTTTCAAGCCCTGCTTCGCTGTCAAGACGGAGACGCTCATTCCGCGTTTCTGAATCAACTCATGCGCAATCGGCGGCATGGTGCGTTCCGACTTGTATTCGTTTTCGCCAATGAGAAATACTGCGTGCTTGGGCATCAGCCCTCCTTCGATGTTTGGTTTGGGTTCGGCGTCGCGTTCGTCATTTTAATTCTTGTCAACTCTTTTCAGATTCGCTCTCAAGCGCGGGATGGTCGCTGAATATCGCGGCGCCGTTCTCCGCAATGACGGTCGGCTTATAGAGCGCGTCGTTTGCGTTCACCACTCTTCCGGACGGCATCAGATACAGGTTTTTCTGGCTAGGGCGCGCTTTCAGCGCATAGGTTTCGGCGAGCTTCTGATCGCGCTTGCGGTCTTCTGCCGCGGCGTCAAAGTCCATCGTCTCCTCTGCCGTCCGCTTGAGTCGGCGCAGGGCGTCCGCGTCCTCGCCTTCGCAGCCGCGCGTTATCAGGTTGCGCTGCTCCATCGGGTCGTTTTCTAGGTTAAAGAAAAGCGGCGGCGCGTTCTGGAAGCGCACATATTTCCACCGCCCCTGCCTGATTGCGCGGAAGCGGTTGCCGCTCCCCCATCGCCCTCCGAGCGCGTCTGTGAAGATCGGGCGGTCGGGCGCGCCTTGCGTCAAATCGGTCCCGTCCAGCCCGCTCGGCGCCGAGATTCCCGCAAGGGCGCATAGCGTCGGGAAAATATCCATCAATCCGACAGGCATACTCTCTTCGCGCGCCGGCTGTTCGCCTCGGCGCTGCGCCGGCGTAGAGACGATAAGCGGAACGCGTGCGCTCGCCTCATGCCAGCAGTTTTTCCACCAAAGCCCATGCTCGCCCGCCATTTCCCCATGGTCGCTGGTGTACACGATGATTGTGTTCTCCAGCTGGCCGGTGAACTCGAGCCGCAGGAGCAGATCGGACAGTATCTCGTCCAGATAGCTGACGGAGGCAAAATAGGCGGCGCGCGCCCGCATCATCTCGTCATATTCGATCTCGTCCGCGCGGAAGCCCTTGCGCATGGCGGCGCTCATCGGGTGGTCGTAGGCGTCGCCCGTCCGCCCGACCTTCGGCTCGGAAATTGCGTCAGGGCGGTAACGCTCAATCCATCGGCGCGGCGCCGTCAAAGGAAAATGGGGGCGAATGACGCTCGCCATGAGGAACCATGGCTGGTCTGGGTTCGCTGCTTCATGCTCGCGGGCAAAGGCGACCGTCTCCTGGGCGATCGCCTGGTCTTGAATCAAGCTTTCTGGAACCTGCGTGACGCCAACAGAGCTGGTTGTCCGACCGCGGAGACCTTCCTGCCCGTCCAGCGGATCGCGCTGCGCTATGGAGCGGCCTGTCAAATCGCCGTAGGGGCGGTGTCGAAAGCCGACAAATTGGCGGTTGCCGCCCAGATGCATCTTCCCGACAAGGCATGTTTCGTACCCTGCCTCCGCAAAGACGCCCGGCAGCGTCGGCAGCCCAGGCTTCATGACGCTTCGGTTTGACCAAGCGCCCGCCGCGCGCGCCTCCAGCCCTGTCAGCATGCTCAAACGGGAAGGAGTGCAAAGGGGCATCTGACAGTAAGCGTCCGTATAAACCGTTCCCTGGGCGGCGAGGCGGTCTAGGGCGGGCGTTTCCACATTTTCGCCGCCGTTCGCCTTGCTCACATGCCCCATGAACCGAAAGTTATGCTCGTCGCTCAAAATGAACAGGATGTTCGGCTGTGAACGCATACGCTTCTCAATCGTCTCGCGCGGGATGGTCGCTGAACGCTTCGACGGCGTCTTCAACGATGACGGTCGGATTGTAAAGCGCGTCATCAGCGTTCACAATCTTGCCGGTCGGCAGCGTGTACAGGTTGCCTTGACTGTTGGGCGCTTTGAGCGGGAACCGACGCTTCAGCTGTTGATCGCGCCTGCGTTCTTCCGCCGCGGCGTCAAAGTCCATCGTCTCCTCGGCTGTCCGCTTGAGTCGGCGCAGCGCCTCGGCGTCCTCGCCTTCGCAGCCGCGCGTTACCAGGTTGCGCTGCTCATGCGGGTCGTTTTCTAGGTTAAAGAAGAGCGCCGGCGCGTTTCTGAAACGCACATATTTCCATTTCCCCTGCCTCACCATGCGAAACTCCGTGCCAGGTCCCCATCGCCCCGCCAGCGCGTCCGTGAAAACGGGGCGGTCAGGCGCGCTGCCGTTGCCGCTCACAACGTCGGACAGGTCGACTCCGTCCAGCCCCTCAGGCGCCGAGACCCCCGCGAGTCCGCACATCGTCGGGAACAGATCCACCAGCGCGACGGGAGCTCTCACCTCCTGCGCCGGCTGTTCGCCTCGGCGCTGCATCGGCGTAGAGATGATGAGCGGAACGCGCGCGCTTGCTTCATGCCAGCTGTTTTTCCACCAGACGCCATGTTCGCCCGCCATCTCGCCGTGGTCGGTCGTATAAATGATGATCGTATTGTCGAGTTGACCCGTCGCTTCGAGGCGTATGAACATGTCGCCCAGCAGTTCGTCCAGATAGCTGACGCAGGCGAAGTAAGAGCCTCTTGCGCGCATCATCTCGTCATGTTCAATCGCGTCGGCTTGGAAACCTTTGCGCATGCCGACGCTCATCGGATGGTCGTATGCGTCGCCCGTCCGCCCGACCTTCGGCTCGGAGATTGCGTCGGGCGGGTAACGTTCAACCCATCGGCGCGGCGCCGTCAACGGAAAATGCGGGCGGCTTAAACTTGCCATGAGAAACCAGGGCTGGTCTGGGTTCGCCGCTTCATGTTCGCGCAGAAACGCGATCGATTCTTGCGCGGAAACCTGCTCTTGAAACAGACTTTCGGGTATTTCCGTCACGCCGACCGAATAAGTTGTGCGCGAGCGCATGCCCCCGCCTCCGCCTTGGATCGGGTCGCGCTGATGCCCTGTTCTGCCGGTCAGATCGCCGTACGGGCGGTGATTGAAGCCGACAAACTGCCGACTCCCGCCCAGATGCATCTTGCCGAGGAGGCATGTTTCGTAGCCCGCGCCGCCGAGAACGCCCGCCATCGTCGGAGCGTCGGGCTTCATGACGCTCCCGTTGCCCCATGCGCCGGCGCCGCGGACTTCGCGCCCTGTCAGCATGCTCAAACGGGAGGGGGTGCAGAGCGGCATCTGGCAGTAGGCGTCCGTGAAGACCGTCCCTTGACCGGCGAGGCGGTCGAAGTTGGGGGTGTCAACCTTCTCTCCGCCATCCTCCTCTGATCGATGCCCCATGAAACGGAAGCTGTGCTCGTCGCTGAAAATGAAAAGGAAGTTTGGATTTTGCGCCATGACGCCGCTTTCTGTTGGGTTTTCGGTTAAGGCCGAAGGAGCGGTTTGAGCTCTCTAAATCGTTCTAAGGCGCGTTCAATGCCGCGCTCCATGGTGTATTGCGGGGAGAAGCCGAGCTCCCGCTCCAGCGCGGAAGCGTCGTACTCCCATTGTATGCCGAAGATGCCCGGTTCCACATCCAGCCGCGCCGACGGCACAAGCGACCGCAGATGCTCCACGCCCTCCTTGACGGAGCGGTAGTCGCCCTTTACGGTGAAGTTGCGCGTTTTCGGCGCGGGAGCCGTCAGCGCCAAGCAGACCGCCGACGAGACATCCTCCACATACTGCCAGTCGACAATGTCGTCGCCGAACGGCGTTGTGTACGGCTCATCGTACGCCGCCGCCTCGATCATTTTTGTTGTGAAGGAGCTGAGGCCGCGCGTGCGTCCAACGCCGTAAACGCTTGTGAAGCGCAGACCGATGATGTCGCAGCCGTATTCGTTCACATAATGGACGGCGTACCGTTCGCAGAGCGACTTGTTTGCGCCGTAGATGAATTTGGGGTAGTGCGGATCGTCGTTTTTGACAGCTTTTCCGCCGTAGTCGTCGGGGGAGCCGAAGACGGCGACGCTGCTTGCCCAGACGACGCGCGGCAGCTCAAAGAGGCGCGCCGCTTCAAAGACGTTGATGGTGCCTTCGGAGACGACGCGCAGCGCTTTCGGCGGGTTCGCTTGACAGGCAGGCACCTGCCATGAGGCGAGATGAACGATGCGGTCGATTCGACGGCTCTTGACGACGCGCAGGAGGGCAGGCAGGTCTGTGATGTCCCCAGGCTCAAAAACGAGCGCCTCCGCCTGCTCAGTCGGCATCGTCATGCGCGGTATAGACCGATCCTCGACCATATCGTAGATGACGACCTGATTGCCGGCGTTCAGCAGATCGCGGGCGGCGTAGCTGCCGATGCATCCGAAGCCGCCGGTAATGAGGACATTCATGCGAAGCCGCTCCTTTTCTTGATGCCGATCATGCGGATGATCATAGACAACTTTTGGAGGGAGGGCAACAGGCGGCGCCGGCTGCTCTGTCTGAACCAAGATTGTCAGGATTGAAAGATGAAAGAAGGCGGGGCTTCACTTTACGCGGGAACGACGCTCGGCCGGCGGAAGCTTGTTCAAAACGGGCGGTTCGCATACACTTCTGGACGGGCAGTACTTAGCAGTACTTAAAAGGAGAGGGCGATGACACGGGAAGAGGCTCTAGAAAAACGGACGCAGCTGGAGCGGGACGGATTCTGCGTGATTGACGATATTTTGAGCGGCGAGTTTCTCGAAGAGCTGCGGGAGGAGACGGAGCGGATGATGGACGGGCATGTTCCCGCCATCGATTTCAAGTACCAGGGGCAGCATGTCGTTGAACGCGGAGAGAATAACGACGCGATTCAGCGTCTGCTGGAATGGCCTGCCTCCCGCCGGGCTTTGGATGAGATCGGCTACGGCGACTTTAGAAGCGGCGGCTCCGTGATTCTTCTCACCAAAGACCCAGGCGAGCCTGCGTTGTACTGGCATCAGGACTGGATGCAGTGGAACGACCCGTATTCGCTTTCCCCGTGGCCGCAGATCGCGTTTTTGTCGTACTATCTCCATGACACCTCCGTTGAGAACGGCTGTTTGAAGGTGATACCGGGGACGCATTTAAGGCGCATACCGCTCCATGACCAGCTTGTTCCGGCGCATGAGCAGGGGGCGCGTTTTGTGGAAGAGAATCACCCGATCATGTTCTCCGACCATCCTGATCAGATGGATGTGGCGGTGAAAGCGGGTTCGTTGACGATTGCGGACGCGCGGCTTCTCCATTCAACCTACCGCAACCAGACCGATGTTCGGCGCACGCTTGTGCTAGCTTGGCACAGCCGTCCGCTGGGCGCGCCCGCGCACTGGGCGCGGCCGATTCCGCAGGAGATCATCGACCGTCCTGCGGACGCGCGGTATCAAGGCTCCCGCATCCCTGGCGAGTTCCTTCGCGCCGATTGAACGCCGTGGCAATGCGGGTTTCTGGATAAGCGGCGCAAGCGGATAAAACCTGAAACTCGACAGCTGTCTGCTGCGTTACTAAAAAGAGTGCAGGCGTTTTAAGACAATAGGACAGGCGCGTGGGTTATTCTGAGGCGGGCATATTCCATCCGCTTACGATGAGTTCGCATGGCGGGATGGCGGCTCGTTCAAACTGTATTTTGTGCAGTGCCGCGTTGATAAAAGCGCTCGATTTTTCCCCGCTGTACCGCTTTGCCAGTTCCACCATCTCGTTGATAGCGACCGCCGCCGGCACATCCGCGATGTATAAAAGCTCCGCGGCTCCGAGTCGAAGCAGCGCAAGATCGACAAGCGGTATGCGGTGGAGCTCCCTTTGGGGCGCGGTTTTCTCCAAGATCCGATCAATGTTCGGCAGACGCATGGACGCAACCGCCGCCAATTTTTCGGCAAACTCCCGCACATGCTCGCTGACGCTCTGTCCGTCCTCGGTGAGCCATATTCGTTTCAGCAGCGCTTCGGGCTTTTCATGGAGGGCAGAAAATTGGTAGAGCGCGACAAACGCATAGTAGCGGGCTTGGGATCGCGGTCGCAGATGGTCGAGATTCATGTTGCGTCTTTCGTCGTTGACGTTAGCGGTTGGAATCATGCGTCTTTTGAGCATGAAAGTAAAGGCTGAATTTCGGATGTTGCCGTTGAGTTGAGACATGTCGGCGGACGAACGCGGCGATCCGGCAGACAGCGCCGTTCCTAAAATGTAAAATATCTCGTCCGTTCAGACGCCCAACTCAAGGATCAAGGCTGGCGGAGCGTGTTTTTCACTAGAAGAGGTTGCATTAAAACAGGCGGTTTGGATAAAATAAAGGTATACGGGTGGCGTACGCTGTTGAAGGCATTTCGATAGACAGGAATAGAGGTCGCCGTGACCGGTAAATCGTTCACCGTTCTTTTGACATCGACAGGTTCTCGCCGCGCGCGTAAGTTTTCGTTGAGCGCGTGGCAACTTTGGGGCGTTGGGCTGCTATTGGCATGCGCGTTCGGGGGCGCGGTCATGGCGGCCTCGTATGTGTTTGGTTTGTACAGCGACACGCGCGAGATACAGGAGCAGAACGCGCTTCTGTTAGAAGAGAATGCCGCGATGAGCGGAAACTACGACAACATGCGGAAAGAGCTCGATTCTATACAGCAGGTGCTGAACGATGTTGAGCAGGTGCTTGGCTTGCCGATGACCGAGGGGCCGGCGGTTGGAGGCGGCGGATTGCCGCTGGGCGGCGGCTCCATGGAGGATGGGCCTGCTTCAACCGACGACATTGAAAATGCGGAGATTGATACGGTTCCTGAACCGTCCAAGACCGGTCTGTCGGCTCCGCCTGAAGAGATCGATGGACAGATTGTGTGGATGTTTGAATGGGCTGACCAGCTGCGCGGCGGGCTGCATGGCTTAGAGAAGATGACGCGCTCCAAATTGGATGTGTTGAAGGCGACGCCGAGCGTCGTTCCGCTTGATATGAATCAAGGCGGGCGGTATATGATTTCATCCGTCTTTGGGCGGCGCGTCAGCCCCATCACCGACCTTTATGAGCATCACGCTGGGATTGATCTAGCGACGGCGGGCGGCACGCCTGTCATCGCGGCTGCGCATGGCGTCATTCGGAAGATGCATGTCGCGCCGCGAGGAAGCCGCAAGGGTCTCGGCAACTACGTCGTCATTCGCCACAGCGGCTCTTATTCCACCGTATACGGCCATTTGAACGGCAACAAGCCGTTTGCGGACGGTTTAAAGGTCGGGTCCAAGGTGAAACGGAATCAGGTGATCGGGTATGTTGGGAACACAGGCCGTTCCACAGGCGACCATCTTCATTATGAGATTTTGAGAAACGGCGTTCGAATTGACCCGTTCCCGTATCTTATCAACCATAGCGACAATCGGCGCTCTAGGCGGTAAGCCTCGCCCGTTCTCCCGTCCGCGCTGTTCCATCGTTCCCGCTTAAGATAAACCCTGAAGTCTAGCAAAGGCTGTCCGCTTTAACCTGACGCCATGTCTCAACCAAGAATCATGTTTATCGCCCAGCGCTTGCCTTTCATTCGGTTTTTCTTTAAAATCAGCGCATCGTCTCATCATTCGGACAGGACTCACTCAGGTAGGCGGCGATGAAGCATAGATTGGCGTTTTTTGTATTGGCTGCGTGTTGTATCGCGCCGCGCGTTCTCACAGCGGCGGAAACCGACCCCGTTAGTTTTATCAACGACGTTCGCCCGATTCTTTCGGATAAATGCTACGCATGCCACGGCCCCGACGCGAATCAGCGGATGGCGGGGCTGCGTCTAGACACAAAGGAAGGCGCTTTCGCCGAAACGAACGGCTACTCGGTCATTCTCCCCGGCGACCCTGACAACAGCGTTCTCATTCAACGGATCAGGAGCTCCGATCCTGACTTCCGCATGCCCCCGCCGCATGCGCCCCGCCCGATCGCGCCTGAGCAGATCGAAACGCTGACGGAATGGGTGCGTCAGGGAGCTGTTTGGGAGGAGCATTGGGCGTATGTTCCGCCAAAGCGGTCCGCGCAGCCGCAGGTTCAAAACGCGAGCTGGCCGTCCAATCCGATTGATCGGTTCGTCTTGGCGCGTCTGGAGGCGGAGGGGCTTCAGCCGTCCCCAGAGGCGGACAAGCGCGCGCTGATTCGCCGCCTCGCGTTCGATCTGACGGGTCTTCCGCCGACGCCGGAGGAGACGGACGCTTATATGAACGACGCGCGCCCGAACGCCTACGAGGCGCTGGTTGACCGGCTCATGAGCAAGCCCGCCTACGGCGAGCGGATGGCGACGCACTGGCTTGACCTTGTGCGGTATGCGGACACGTCGGGCTACCATTCGGACGAAAATGTGAACATCTGGCCCTACCGCGACTATGTGATTCGCGCGTTCAACGAGAACATGCCGTATGACCGCTTCACGCGGGAAAACTTGGCGGGCGACCTGTTGCCGAACGCGACGGTTGAGCAGCGCGTTGCGTCCGCGTTCAACCGCCTGAATCAGACGACGGCAGAAGGCGGCGCGCAGGCGAAGGAGTATCATGCAATCTATGCGGCGGACCGCGTTCGCGCCGTGTCGACCGTATGGATGGGCGCGACCGTCGGCTGCGCTCAGTGCCATGACCATAAATTTGATCCGTACACCGCGAAGGATTTTTACAGCTTCGCGGCGTTCTTTGCGGACATTGAAGAGCGCGGCGTGTATCAAGGGCGCAGCAAATGGGAGCCGATCATAGAGCTGCCGACGGAGGAGCAGACGAAGGCCCTGACGGAAATCGACGCGGAGATCCAGCGTTTTCAAGAGCTGTACGACGAGGATCGACCTGAACTGTTGGCGCAGCGAGCTGAATGGGAGGCGGAAACAAGCGCCCGCCTCGCCTCCGACAAGCGCATGGACTGGGTCTGGATAGACGATGAGCGCGTTGCGCCGCAGGGACCCGGCGGCAAGGAGGAAGGCAAATGGGAAGCGGTCAACGCTGACCAGGGACCTGTGTTCCGCGGTAAAAGCTCCTGGAAGCAAACAGCAAACGACGGACAGCTGACGCAGCATCTCTTCAAAGAGGCGTCTCGCAAAGTGAAGGTCGGCAAGGGCGACTTGTTTTACGTTTATATATGGCTGGATCCAGAAAATCCGCCGTCCGCCGTGATGCTTCAGTTCCACACGAAGGGCTGGGAGAGCCGCGCTTTTTGGGGCGAGGATGTGATCGAATACGGCGGGATTGGAACCGACACGCCTGCGCATCGGGCTATGGGAGCGTTGCCGGCTCTCGGCGAGTGGGTTCGTCTGGAAGCGCCGGCCGAAGCGGTCGGATTGAAGCCCGGCGTTGAGGTGAACGGGATGGCGTTCACGCAGTTTGGCGGAACGGCGTATTGGGACGAGGCCGGCGTTCAGACGACCGAGGGGCAGATTGCCCGTCAAGGCATTTCGGACAATGCGGTAAGGGCGCTATCGGCTCCGGTCGCCGTTCGCACAGCGGCGCAGGAGGAGACGTTGGACGCTTACTACCGTTCCATTGCTCCTGAGCTGTCGCTCATTCGTTCGGAGCTGGATACGCTGCGCAAGCGGCGCGCCGAAGTGTCGAAGGATATCGCGTTTTGCATCACGACCGTTTCGGGACCGCCGCGCATTATGCGCATCCTGAACCGCGGCGACTGGCAGGACGACACCGGCGAGGTGGTGTATCCGAACACGCCGACGTTTTTGCCGGCGATGCGGGGGGTCAATCTGCGTCGGGCGACGCGCTTGGACCTGGCAAACTGGCTTGTGGCGCGCAACAATCCGATGACGGCGCGCGCGTTTGTGAACCGCCTCTGGGCGGTCTTCTTCGGCGAGGGGCTGTCGCGCGTTCTGGACGATCTCGGCGCGCAGGGAGAACCGCCCGTCAACGCTGAGCTGCTCGACTGGCTCGCCGTTGAATTCATGGACAGCGGCTGGAATGTGAAACATATGGTTCGGCTGATTGCAACCTCCAGCGCGTATCGGCAGTCGTCGCGCCAAGCGGAGGCGCTGCGCGAGAGAGACCCTTACAACCGCCTGCTCGCGCGTCAATCGGCGCGCCGATTGGACGCGGAGATGATACGCGACAACGCGCTTTTCCTGAGCGGCTTGTTGTCGACCAAAATCGGCGGACCGAGCGCGCGGCCGTATCAGCCGAAAGGGTACTACTCCAACCTGAATTTTCCAAAACGCGCCTATGCGCATGACAAAGATGAGAATCAGTATCGGCGCGGGCTGTACACCCACTGGCAGCGCACCTTTCCGCATCCGAGCATGACGGCGTTCGACGCTCCGAGCCGTCAGGAATGCGCGGCGCAGCGTTCCCGCTCCAACACGCCGACGCAGGCTCTGGTTCTTCTAAACGACCCGACCTATGTGGAGGCGGCGAAAGGGTTTGCGGCGCGCATCATGCGTTATGAGGCGGAGACGCCGAACGACCGCATCAAGTGGGCGTACCGTCAGGCGCTTTCCCGCGCTCCGACTGCTGAAGAGATGGAGACGATGTCGTCGCTTTACGCGAAGCATGCGGCGTCGTATGCTGAAGACGCGGAGGGGGCGGCGGCGCTGGCGTCGATCGGGGCGTCCGGCGCGCCTGAAGGTTTGGACGTTGTTGAGCTGGCGGCTTGGACGTCGGTTGCGCGGGTGTTGTTGAATTTACATGAAACGATCATGAGGTACTGAGATGCAGAAACTGGACAAGCGGCTTCGAGATTCTTTGACGCGCAGGACATTTTTGGGGCGCACCTTGACCGGGATGGGTTCGCTGGCGCTCGGCTCGCTTCTTCTGCCCGATTCGGCGGCGCAGGGGGCGCCAACGGCGGAGCGCTGGCGCGGCGTCGTCACAGAGCCGCATGTGGCTCCGAAGGCGAAACGAATCATTCATCTCTGCATGGCGGGCGGCCCGTCCCACCTTGAGACATACGACTACAAGCCGAAGCTGGGCGAAATGAACGGGCAGCCCATGCCGGAGTCGTTCACGAAGGGGCAGCCGATTGCGCAGCTTCAAGGGCGGGCTTTGACCTGCTTGGCGCCGCAGCATGGCTTCCAGCGGCATGGCGAGTCCGGGCAGCAGATTAGCGACGCCTTCCCGCATATCGCGCAGATCGCCGACGACATCTGCATCGTGCGCTCAATGGTGACGGAGCAGATCAACCATGACCCCGCGCATACGTTCATGAACACCGGCTCAGTGATCGCGGGGCGTCCGAGCATGGGTTCGTGGCTGCTCTACGGGCTGGGCAGCGAGTCGGAGAATCTGCCAGGCTTTGTTGTGTTGATCTCGGCGGGCGGAGGGCAGGATCAGCCGATCGCGACGCGCCAGTGGCACAGCGGCTTTTTGCCGGGGCAGTTCCAGGGCGTTCAACTGAACTCGACGGGCGACCCTGTGCATTATGTGAACAGTCCGAACGGCGTCGGAATTGAGCGCCAGGGCGACATCGTCGAGGCGTCGCAGCGGTTGAACTCCATGCTTGGGGACGCGGTGGACGATCCGTCTATCGCGGCGCGCATTCAGCAGTATGAGATGGCGTTTCGCATGCAGACAAGCGTCCCGGAGCTGATGGACATGTCGGATGAGCCGCAGCATGTACTGGACATGTACGGGGCGAAGCCTGGGGACGGGTCGTTTGCGTCCAATTGCCTGTTTGCGCGTCGTCTGGCGGAGCGGGGGGTGCGGTTTATTCAGCTTTACCACCGCGGATGGGACCATCATGGGGGCATCAAGCAGGGCATCTTGACTTCGGCGAAGCTGGTCGACAAAGCGTCTGCGGCGTTGGTGAACGATCTGAAGCAGCGCGGGATGCTGGAGGACACGTTGGTTGTCTGGGGCGGCGAATTTGGACGGACGCCGATGGCGCAAGGCTCTGGGCGCGACCACCACATCAAGGGTTTCTCCATGTGGATGGCGGGCGGAGGCGTTCAAGGGGGCGTTTCCTACGGCGGAACGGACGAGCTCGGATACAACGCGGTGAAGGACGTTGTACATGTGCATGATTTTCATGCGACGATGCTGCATCTGTTCGGGATCAACCATGAAAAGCTGGTGTACCGCTTCCAAGGACGCGATTTCAGGTTGACCGACGTTCATGGGCGGGTCGTGAACGAGATACTTGTCTAAGGCGCTGGACAAGGCTGACGCTTTACGAATGCGTCTAGCCGCTGTATCATGTAAATACGGACGCTTTTCTACGCCAATCTTTATGGACGGACATTGCGGAGATCAAGGCGCAGATGAAGCAAGTTAGCATCGACACGGGCGATTTGAAAGACATCTTTCTAGAATTTTTGCTGGCTCGGTCCATCATATCGATCGCTTCACAACGATTCGGGCTGCGCAGGGCAAGAGTGATGACCAGCTGCGTAGATGTAATGAATGAAGACATGCGCGGCACGATTGACGAGGCGCTCAGCGAAGGGCGCATTTCCAATCAGCAATATGTTCGAATTGAGCAGACCGACTATATCCTGCGGGCGCGGCGGCAGCAAAACGGCTCTGAGATATGGATCGCGCTGGAAGCCTCTTACACGGTCGGGTCGGAAGACATTGACCGGGCAAAAGAATCGGCTGCCGTACTGGGCGTCTTGTATGGGAGTCCCGTCATTGCGGCGGTTGCCGGCCGTTCCATTCCGCCCGATTTGGAGGAACGGGCTGAATTGGCGGGCGTTCAGGCGATGATTTGAGCGAATAGGTTTCGCCGCCCCGCTTGCATTCTGCTGGAAAGTCGGCGTCATGAAACGGGCGTTGTCGGAGCCGCTGAACGCAGTTTTTTCGGTTGAACGGCGTTGCGGAGCAGAGAAAAGGGTTTTTTAGTTGACACCGATTCCCGCTTGGTGTATGATTCCCACACTGAACGACGATCCGAGCATCGCGTTCTGATCAGGTGCGGGCGTAGCTCAGGGGTAGAGCACAACCTTGCCAAGGTTGAAGTCGCGCGTTCAAATCGCGTCGCCCGCCCCAACTTTCTTTGCCGGTTCACGGCGACGTAGCCAAGCGGTAAGGCGGGAGACTGCAAATCTCCTATTCGTCGGTTCGAGTCCGACCGTCGCCTCCATATTTGGGCGGTTAGCTCAGCTGGCTAGAGCGTCTGCTTGACATGCAGGAGGTCAGTGGTTCAAGTCCACTACCGCCCACCAGCTTCGGTTCGCGAAAGCGAGGTACGATCGACAGATTAGTGATGATATGTTCGCTCTCGCTCATTTGATCGACGATCCATTTTCAGATGCGCATTCGTTTTGTGTACCGTTCTCTCTAACGGACGCGCCCCCAGTAGATGGTATGCGCTCATGTCTATGATTCGCATTGAGCTCCCCGACGGAGCAGTCAAAGAGGTGGAGAAAAACATCCCCGCCGTAGAGCTGGCGAACCAGATTAGCCGCAGGCTCGCTAAAGAAGCGCTGCTGGCTTCCATCGACGGCCGCCCTGTTGACCTCTCAACCCCCCTCACGCAAGACGCGCGCGTTCAGTTTCACACCTTCAACGACCCGCTTGGACAAGAAACCTACTGGCACACGACAGCGCACATGCTTGCCCAGGCTGTACTGCGGCTTCGGCCGGACGCCAAGGTCTCCATCGGTCCGCCGATAGAAAACGGCTTTTACTACGATTTTGACACGGAGCCGTTCAAGCCGGAGCATCTTGAAGAGCTGGAACGGGAAATGGCGAAGATCTCCCAGGAGAACCATGCGACCGAGCGTATAGAAATGGATCGAGCGGAGGCGCGCGCGCTCTTTGAAGAGATGAACGAGCCGTATAAGCTCGCGCTGCTGGACGACATACCGGAAGACGAGGCGGTGTCGGTTTACCGGCAAGGGGAGTTCACCGACCTGTGCCGAGGTCCGCATATCCCCCGAACAGGTCTTGTGCGCCACTTCAAGTTGCTCAGCTCCGGCGGGGCGTACTGGCGCGGAGACGAAAAGAACAAGCAGTTGCAGCGCATTTACGGCGTCTCATATGAAAAAAAATCGCAGCTGGAGGAACGGCTGCGCGTTTTGGAAGAGAGCGAGCGGAGAGACCACCGGACGCTCGGAACGCAGCTGGATTTATACAGCGGGCATCCGGACGTCGGCGGCGGGCTGATTCTATGGCATCCGAAGGGCGCGCTGACGCGGCATCTGATTGAGGAGTATTGGCGGGAGCGGCATCTCGACGGCGGATACGACTTCGTTTACACGCCGCATATCGGGAAAAAAGCGCTCTGGGAAACGAGCGGGCATCTTCAGTTTTACGCTGAAAACATGTACGCGCCGATGGATATGGACGGACAGGAGTACTTCATCAAGCCGATGAATTGTCCGTTCCATATTCTGATTTATAAAAGCAAGCTGCGTTCCTACCGCGATCTGCCGATGCGTTTCGCCGAGCTTGGCGCGGTGTATCGTTACGAGCGGGCGGGGACGCTTCATGGCATGATGCGCGTTCGCAGCTTCACCCAAGACGACGCGCACCTGTTCTGCCGACCTGAGCAGATGCCGCAGGAGATTGAGCGGACGCTCCGCTTTTGTTTGGACATGCTGGAAGCGTTCGGTTTTGACGATTTTGAAGTGTTTCTTTCCACCCGGCCCGAAAAGGCGGTTGGGGAGCCTGAGCAGTGGGAAGCGGCTCAAAACGCGCTTGAAGCGGCTATCCGTAACACGGGTCTGCCGTATGAGCGCGATGAGGGCGGGGGCGCCTTTTACGGACCAAAGATTGATGTCATAATACGCGATACGCTGCAGCGTTCATGGCAATGCTCCACGATTCAGTTTGATTTCAACCTGCCTGAGCAGTTTGATATAACCTACATCGGCGAGAATGGGCAGCCGCAGCGGCCGTATATGGTTCATCGGGCGCTGCTCGGGTCGGTGGAGCGGTTTTTTGGAGTGTTGGTAGAGCATTACGCGGGGGCGTTTCCGTTGTGGCTTGCGCCTGTTCAGGCGGTTGTTTTGCCGATTGCGGACGCGCATGCCGAGTATGCCGAGTCGGTCTGTCGGGAGCTGAAAGCGGACGGTCTTCGGGTCGAGACGGATGCGAGGCGAGAGAAATTAGGGTATAAGATAAGGGAGGCGGAGCTGGCGAAGATTCCATATATGTTGGTGGTGGGCGGACGAGAGATGGAGAGCGGACAGGTTTCGGCAAGGTCGCGTCATGGGGAGAATCTTGGCAGCATGACGCCGGCCGAATTGATCAAGCGAATGCGAGAAGAAATTGAGGCGAAAAGATGAGAAGAAGCCGTTCGCAGCGCTCGTCCAGCTCAAAGCGGGACGCGCGCGCCCGCACAAATGAACACATCCAGGCTTACGAGGTTCGCGTGATCGACGAGGACGGAACGCAGCTCGGCATCATGCGGCCGCGCCAAGCTCTGGACATTGCAAAAGAAAAAGGCCTTGATCTGGTTGAAGTGGCTCCGAATGCGAAGCCGCCTGTCTGCCGAATCCTGAACTACGGAAAATACCAGTATGAACAGGAGCGGAAGGCGAAGCTGGCGCGCAAATCGCAGAAACGAATCGAAATCAAAGAGATACGGCTCAAACAGAACATGGCGCAGCATGACATCAGTTATCGAATTCGACACGCCGAGCAGTTTCTGAAGCAGGGAAACAAGGTGCGCGTTACGGTTAGCTTCTTCCGCCGGCATGGGCAGATTGTGCATCAAGACCTTGGCAGGCAGCTTCTCATGCAATTTGCCGAAGCTCTGGAAGACGCCGCCGAGATTGAGCAGGCGCCCAAAATGGAAGGGCGCCAGTTGTCTCTTCAGCTAAGCCCCAAATCGGACGTCAGCCTGTCTTCTTAAGCTCTCACTTGTCCGATTCGGCTTGCGTTTCGGCTATGGAGTCGACCACATCGGCAATGTCGCTGATGTCCTCATCCGGGTCCTGGACAGCCTCAGCCTTTTCATGCGTCTGGTTCGGGGGTTCGGTCTGCGTGTTGAGCCGTTCCTCAAATTCAGCGCGCGCTTTTTCTTCAGCCTTCGCGCCGACCAGATCGGCTGTGATGACCTCGCGCGCCTTTGCTTCAATCGCCGCGGCTGCCTCCGGGTTCCCCCGCAGAAACGCTTTCGCGTTTTCGCGCCCCTGTCCAAGACGCTCGCCGTTGTAGGAGTACCAGGAGCCTGATTTTTGAACGAGATCGTACTCCACCGCCACATCCAAAATGGAGCCTTCCTTTGGGATTCCGCCCGCAAACTCCATGTCGAACTCTGCCTGCGTGTAGGGCGGGGCGACCTTGTTCTTGATGACGCGCACGCTGGTGCGGTAGCCGATCGTTTCGGAGCCTTCTTTGATCGGTTCGCCGCGGCGTATCTCCATGCGGACCGACGCGGCGAACTTCAACGCGCGGCCGCCGGGCGTCGTTTCAGGGTTGCCAAAAAGAATTCCGATCTTTTCCCGAACCTGATTGACAAAGATGACGCAGGTCTTCGATTTGCTGATGACGCCGGTCAGCTTGCGCAGCGCCTGCGACATCAAGCGAGGCACAAGGCCGACATGCGAGTCGCCCATTTCGCCCGCCAGCTCGGCGCGCGGGGCGAGCGCCGCCACGGAGTCGACCACAATGCAATCAAGTGCGCCGCTTCGCACCAGCGTCTCGACGATCTCTAGCGACTGCTCGGCGTCGTCCGGCTGCGAAAAGAGCAGCGAATCCAGGTCCACTCCGACGCGCTTCGCCCAGAACCTATCGAAGGCATGCTCGGCGTCAATAAATGCCGCGGTGCCGCCGCTTTTTTGCGCCTCCGCCAAAATATGCAGGCATAAGGTCGTCTTTCCGGACGATTCGGGTCCGTAGATCTCCACCACGCGGCCGCGGGGAACGCCGCCTACGCCGAGGGCGAGGTCAAGAGACAGCGCGCCCGTTGGCACCACTTCAATCGGCTCTATGTTTTCGTCTGTCAGGCGCATGATCGCGCCCTTGCCGTACCGCTTTTCGATCTGCGATATCGTGTTATCGATCGCCTCAACCCGCTGCTCCGCGTCTGAAATTGCCGTCGGAGGCTCTATGATCGTTCGTTTTTTGCGCGCCATATGGCATTCCTTTCAATTCGCTGCGACACGTTATCATGCGCCGTTCAACGCCATTTGTCAAACGTCAATCGCTGACCTTAGCGCTTCAGTTGGGACATTCCGCCTAGCGAACGCGGACGGTTTCTGCGGCGCCTCTGGATTCCCGCTTTCGCGGGAATGACGGCCTGGTTGGCGGCGCCTTTTTCCCATAAATAGAGCGATCATTTGTTCAAATGTCCCAACTTTACGCATGAGGTCAGTCAATCGCCGGTTATTTTTTCAACCGAAGTCGGCCGTCCGTCCGCATAGAACGTTGCGGCGCTGCCGGCGGGCGTACGCTTCAACGATTTGCCCAAACACTTGATCTCCTCCACAACGCCGCCCGGCGGAACCGCAATCAGCGTTTCCGGCGCGTTTGTTGAAAGATAACTGGAGCCGGCGCGTATCTCCCGTTCAGTCCGCCTGTCTCCGACGCGCGCTTGGATTCGGGAACCGATGGGCGCCCGAACCTTCACGCATCGGCTCCAGTCGCCGCTCTCGTTTCGAAAAAGCAAAACGCGCCCGTTGTTTTGAACGATGAGAACGTCCATATCGCCGTCGTTGTCGTAGTCCGCGGCGGCGAGACCCCGCCCCGCCCCCCATTCGTCGAAGGCAAGCGCTTCGGGCGTTTCGATATAGCGTCCGTCGTCGTTTCGAAAAACCTGCGCCCGCTGAGCCTCGCAGACGGAAGGGTCCTCCGGCCCGGGGCTGGTATGTCCGTTGGCGTAGAGCAGGTCTAGGTCGCCGTCCAGGTCGAAGTCGGCTAAGACAGCTCCCCAACTGGTGAACCCGACGCTCGGCGCGCCCAGCCCGATCTCCTGCGCGATGTCGTCGAAGCTGTCGGAAGGCGGAGCGTCCGAACGTATCGAGTTGTTGCGGTAAAAGCCGTTCATTTCGTCTATCCAATAGGTTGCGAACAGGTCGAAGTCGCCGTCATTGTCAAAGTCGCCAAAGTCGACGCCCATGCCTTGCCTCGGATCGTCCAGCCCTGTCAGGAAGGAGACATTCTCAAAGGCGCCGCCGTTGTTTTTAAACAGAACATTGACGGACACATCGTTGGCGACGAACAGGTCCAGGTCGCCGTCGTTGTCATAGTCGCAGAAGACGGCGCCGAGGCTTTTCCCTTCTGGATTCGACACGCCCGCTTGCTCAGTGGTCTCGGTGAACCGCCCCCCGCCGTCGTTGCGGTAAAGCGCGTTTGCCTGGGCTGGATACAGGTAGGGGTTGAGCGTCGATGGGTATTTCTCATCCTCAGCAGGATACAACGTATAGACAGCTTCTTCCTCGCTAAAAAGGAGATAGCGGACGACATACAGGTCTAGATCGCCGTCGTTGTCAAAATCTGCCCAGGCGGCGGAGGCGCTCCAATCGTCCGCCCCGCCTTCGACGCCCGCTTCCGCCGTCTTGTCTGTGAATGTGCCGTCGCCGTTGTTGCGGTAGAGGATGTCCGCGCCGTCGTAGTTTGTGACGAACAGGTCTGTCCATCCGTCGCCGTTGTAGTCTGCCGCCGCGGCTCCCATGCTGACCGCGAGGCTGTTGACGCCCGCTTGTTCGCCGATTTCGTTGAAGGTTCCGTCGCCGTTGTTTTGGTAGAGCGCGTTCGGCTGTCCGCTTCCGGCGGTGATGTAAAGGTCCCAGTCGCCGTCGTTGTCGTAGTCTAGCCATGCGGCGCCTCCGCCCATCGTCTCGGGGATCATGTCCAGCTGGCCGTCGCGGTATTCGGAGACGAAGTCAATGCCTGCCTCGCGCGCCGTTTCAACAAAACGGAGCGGGGGAATTTCAGGCGGCTCATCGTCTCCGCCGCAGCCGCTAAACGCCGACGCTATGAGCGCAGCCATGAGGAGCCGTTTAATCCGCATCTTCCCCGCCTTCCTTAGCGCGTTTCCATAGTTCCGCAAATGAGGCGTCTTCCCTTTCCGCGTCGTCTCGCATCTTTTCTATTTCGCGGAATCGGCGTTGAAACTGCGCATTCGCCTGCCGCAAAGCCGCTTCAGGATCAACGCCCAAGAGCCGCGCTGCGCTTGCCAGCTCAAACAGCGCCTCGCCAATCTTTTTCTGAATCTCTTCAACCGGGTCATCGGAATTCAGCTTTAGCTGTATTTTAGAGTCGCCTCGGCTTGAGGCGTCCCGCCATTCAAAGCCCGCGCGCGCCGCTTTTTTTTGAAGGGCGGACGCCGCCATGAGCGCGGGCAGGCTCTTCGGGACGCCGTCCAGCGCGCTTGCGCGGCTTTCATAACCCGGCTCGCTCCGCTTAACGCGCTCCCAGCTGTTGAGCGCGTCTGCGGCAGTCTCTGCTTTCCGTTCGCCGAACACATGGGCATGCCGCCGAATCAGTTTCGCGTTGTTTTTGTTCAAGAGACTCAACAGAGTAAATTCCTCCGCCTCCGCGGCGATCTGCGCATGAAGCGCGATGAGCGTCAACAGATCGCCCAGCTCCTCCTCCAGCGCGTCCATGTTTTCTTCGTCAATCGCCTCAACCGCTTCGTGAACCTCTTCGATGAGGCACGGTTGAAGCGACGCATGCGTCTGCTCTCTGTCCCACGGGCAGCCGCCGGGCGCGCGCAGAATCTCTATGATGTCGGCGAGCCGCTCAAATGCTTCTAAGAGCGTCCGTTTCGGCTGTTCATCCATGCGGCTTGGCTCCTTTCATGCTTGAAGCGCCGACAATCCGCGCCGCATCCGCGCCAGCCCTTCATCCAGCTCCGCCTCCGATATAACAAGCGGGGGCGACACGCGCAGCGTTTTTCCCGCCAGCGGCCCGAGCAGATGCAGCCCTTCTCGGTAACATTCTAAAACCGCTTTTTCAGCGTCGTCAGGGCTTCGCATCTCCAGTCCCCAGACAAGTCCTTCGCCGCGCACGGCGCGCGCCGCGTCAAACTCGTCCCGCAAGGCGCATAAGCCCGCCTTCATCCGCTCCGACATGCGCCTGCAATTTTCCAAAATAGGCTCCGTTTCAAACACATCCAGCGCGGACAAGACCGCGGCGCAGGCGCGCGGGTTGCCGCTGAAAGTGTCGGACGCCTCGCCGAACTTCAACGAATCGAGCAGGTCTGATCTGCCGACGACCGCCGCGACCGGCTCGCCGTTCCCTAAGCCTTTTCCTAACACGACGATGTCCGGGTCGATTCCATACCGCTGATACGCATACATGTCGCCTGTCCGTCCGTGGCACGACTGCACCTCGTCTAAAATGAAAAGAACATCGTTTTCGGCGCACCAGTCGGACAGCAGTTTGAGATGCCAGAAGGGGGGATGAAACGACCCCGCCGCCCCCAGATACGGCTCGGTGATGAGCAGCAGCGGGTTGCCGCGTTCTTGTTGGACGCGCTCCAGCTCGGCGCGGTACGGTTTGATGAGCGTTTCCGCCAGCGCCTCCGTTTGCGGGAGCATGTCGATGTCGTACGCCTCTTTGCGCGGGAAGGAGATGAAGACGACGTCGGGGTTAGGGCTTGTGTCGCCCGTGACGTCGCCCGCGAGGCCTTTTTTGCCATGGAAGCCGTCCCGCGTCGCCAAGATGAGTCGCCTGTCTGGGCGCGCATGCTGGGCGCACCAGATCGCCTTGATAACGCCCGCCGAGCCTGAATCAGCCCAGAGAACCTTCTGCATTTTGGGGGCGTTCATGTTGGCGGTCAGCCGTTCCGCCGCCATCGGCTCAAGGGGCGAGACGGCGTTGTAGCAGTTGCGCGGCGCGCCTTGAGTATAGCGGGCGTACGCCTCCTCAAACGCCGCATGTCCATGCCCCAGATTCGCCGTCAAGACGCCCGATGTGAAGTCGATCAACCGGCGTCCTTCCGGCGTTTCCATCCAGCAACCCTCCGCCCGCTGAACAACCAGCTGCGACGGCGTGTAGGTTTTATGTCCGATCGGCACATAACGGCGCAGCTTTTCCCGCGCCGCGTCCGATTTCGGCTCGCGCGGACGCATGCTCATATCTTCCCGCCGTAGACGCGGCGGTTTCCGCCGATCGGGTCGTATATCAAAATGCCTTCTTCGTTCAGAAGCGCGGTCGCGGGCGTTCCCCGTCCGTCTTTGAAGTGGCGGAAATTCAGGTCGCGCGTTTCCCGCGCCGCTTCGACGACAGCGACGGAGAGTCGACCGTCTTCGCCGTCGGAGTAGGTTCCTTTTAAAGAGCGGATCGTCTCGCCGTTGAATCGATGGCGGGCGACAGCGGCGGCGCATGCGATGAGGCTGTCTTTTCCGTATCCGACGGTCGTCTCGGAGCCGTCTGCGCGTTGTATCTGCCGCGTCATGTGAGTATTGGCGGTGCGCGTTCCTTCGCCTTCAATGAAATAGCGCAGGCCGCGGTATTGACTATCCGATTCGATCTTGCCGCGGGAGCCTAAAATTTCGCTTTCTTGGTTGACGGGTCCCTCAAAGTCGGGAGGGAGAATCCAGTGGTTGTTGAACTGCACATGCGCGCCGTTGTCGAAAAGGACGCTCACCTGGACGGCGTCGTAGGCGTCAATGTTGTATTCGCCAATCAGTTTCACCTTCTGCCCGACCGCGAAGACCGACCTCGGCTTGACGCGCCAGTAATGGATGAACAGGTCTGTCCAGTGGACGCCGACATAGCTGAACGGATCGCTTTGCGCCGCCCATTTGAAGGTTTTTGTGGAAACCTCCAGCGGCTCTTCAAGAACAGCGCGCCCAAAAAGCGGCTGCCCAATCTGCTCCGTCAAGGCGCTGAAGATGCGCAGATGGTCGGGGTCGTAACGCTTGTGCATGTCCATCCCAACGATGCGGCCGTTGGATCGGGCGGCGTTCAGTATTTCATCCGCCTCGCTCATGCGGAGCGTCATCGGCTTTTCAAGTATGACATGGACGCCCCTGTTGAGCGCGTGGAGAGCGGGCGGCGCATGGAGATGGTCGGGCGTCGCGACGGCGAGTATGTCGAGATCGGGGAAGGCGTCCAGCATCGTCTCCCAAGGCGTATCCCCAAAAAAGGAGTCGGGTCGATTTCCTGTCCAGGCGTGGAAAGTGTCTGCGGCGCGCTGGGCGCTTTCTTCGGATCTTGCGGCGACGGCGCGCAGCTCAAAACGAATGCCGGCGAAGGAGCGCGCATGCTCATCCATCGCCAGCCGTCCCAGATACGGCGCAATGCCGTTGCGAACAAGGTCGGCGTATGTGCGCAGATGGACATCGCCCCCGAACATACCGACGCCGACGAGACCGATGCGCATCGTTCGACCGCCGCTCAACTGCCGCTCCTTTCAACGACGTTAGCATATATTGGGCAGCGCCGCGCGTCAACTGAACGGGACGGCGCGGTCAGGCTATACTTTTATGCAGGATGCACGGAAAGGGAGCCTTTGAGAACATTGGACGTTCTGCTGTATTTAGACGCAACGCGAGTCGATTTGGACGCCGACGGCGCTGTCGCCGCGATCGACATCCTTCGCGCGACCTCAACCATCGCGGCGGCTCTGGCAAACGGAGCGGAGGCGGTCGCGCCGGCGCTGTCGCCCGAAGAGGCTGTAGAAATGCGCGGCGACTGTGGAGAGACGCTCTTGGGCGGAGAACGCGGCAACGTCAAACTGGACGGGTTCGATCTTGGCAACTCGCCGCTGGAATACACGCGCGCCGTTGTTGAAGGCAGGACGATCTGCTTCACCACGACGAACGGGACGCGCCTCATCCGCGCCGCCGAAGGAGCGAGGCGCTTGTTTGCGGGCGCCTTCATCAACATCTCTGCCGTGTGCCGGGCGCTTGAGGCGGACTGCGGGAACGCGCTGCTCGCATGCGCAGGGACGCATGGGCGGCTCTCGTTGGACGACGCGCTCTTTGCCGGGGCGTGCGTTCATCGGATCAAGGGCGCCTTTGACCGCCTGACGGACGCGGCGCGGACGGCTGAAGCGCTATGGTTGAGTCGACGGGGCGATCTGCGCGCCGCTCTCCGCGAGGCAGAGCATGCCCAGACGCTGCTGCGCTTCGGTTATGAACGCGACATTGACTATGCCGCGCAAATAGACGCCGCGCCCGTCCTTCCCATCTATGAAGCGGGGCGATTTCGTCTGCGGCGTTGATGAGGCGGTGAAAGCGGTCGGCGAAATAGATAGATTTAGCCGACCGACCTGTTTATGCTGCGCGAGACATACGGCGAGGCTATTCGCCCTGGTCTGCGCCGTCTCCCATGCCGCCGCTTGAATCCCATGCTTTATAGAACGCCGGCATGCCGTCCTGAATTGTCAGGATGTTGTAGTCTTTGACGGCGAGGCGGTTCTCATCGAAGTGGGAAATCATGGTTGCGCCTTGGTAATTTTGCACATCCAGCAGAGCCGCAAGAATGGCGTCCGCATCCGGCGTCATTGTTTCGCCGTCCATTCCGCCCATCTCGCCCGCAGCCATTTCGATGGCATGGGCGAGAAGCCTCATGCTGTCGTAACCTGCCGCTCCAGAGCTGTCGGACAGCACGTTGTAGGCGGCCATGAACGCGTCGGCAAAGGCGTTTGCTACTGGATCGCCGCTGCCAGGGAAGAAGTTGGCGATGTAGTAGGATCCGTCCATCAGCGTATTGTCGTCCAGGACGCTGTAGAATCCAGCGACGTCGTCCCACCCGTCGGCGCCGAGGAACTGACCGGTGTAACCCATCGCGATCGCCTGCTCAATAAAATTCGGAACCTCAGGAGGGAAACTGGGGAGGAAGATCGCTTCGGGATCGCCCGCCATGAGAACTTTGATTTGCGGTCCGAAGTCGGTTGTGCCGACCTCATAGGTGGCGACAGACACAATTTCTCCGCCGCCCGCTTCAAAATCGCTGATGAAACCTTCTGTCGTGACGCGCGTGTATTCGTCGCCCGCCATCAGCGCGATGCCGACGGAACGGGTGCCTAGCTCCGTCAAGGCGAAATTCGCCAGAACGTTTGCTTGATGCAGGTTATTTGCGCCCGCCAGCACAAAATGGGAGTACGAATGCGGCACCGAAGCGGAGGTAGCCCCCGGCAAAATCGGAATGTCAATGCCCGCTTCGGTCAATTTTGCGCCGAGCGCCACCGAGTTGGTTGAAAAGATGGGACCGAGAATCGCAACAACGTTCTCGTTTTCGACCAGATCATGCGCCGCATAGATCGTACTTTCCGGCGTTGGGAAAATATCTGTCCCTTGGTTGTCGCGGATGACAAACTCGACCGGCATCCCAAGAACGCCGCCGGCTGCGTTGATCTCCATCCGCGCGATCTCCGCCCCGCGCGCGAAACTGCTGTAAAATTGAGGAGGCTGAATGACGCCGATCTTGAGCGTCGAGACCGGCGCCGGCTCCTGCGGGTCCAGGATCGACCTCAGATCGTCGCAGCTTGTAAAAGCTGCGGCTAGAAACAGAGATGTGAGCGTTGCTGTGATTATTCGTCGCAGCGATTTGAATTTGCGGTCAGTTGTTGCGTTCATGCGTTTTCTTTCTTGTTTTCACACTGGATCGTTTGAACCGTTTGCTGTTGCCTGTTTTCCATACGATCTTCAATGAAAATACCAGCCTTCGTATTGTAGAGCAAGTTGCAGGCGCGCGCAAGGCGAAACGGCCGCGTCTCCGCCGCGCATTTTCTCATGCCGCGTTTCGCCGTTATCCGTTCGGTCGCTGTCTCCGCTTTCCATGCCGCCTCGTCTCTGTTGCCGGCGGCGCCTTCAATCGATCCTTGAATCGGGCCATGCGATATGGAACGCCGGCATCCCGTTTTCTATTTTTAGGATGACATGCTCCTTGACGGCGAGGCGGCTTTCATCGAAATGCGAAATCGCGGTTGCGCCGCGGTAATCTTCCGTCGCGAGCAGAGCCGCAAGAATGGCGTCCGCATCCGGCAGGGCGGTCTCGCCGTTCTCCCCGACCATATCGGCTGCCGCGGTTTCGATGGCTTGGGCGAGCAGCTTCATGGAATCGTAACCTGCCGCAGCTCCGCTGTCAGCCATGATGCCGTGGGCGCTCATGAATGCGTCAGCAAAGGCGTTTGCTGTCGGATCGTTGCCGCCAGGGAAGAAGTTGGCGATGTAATAGGAGCCGTTCAGCGGGGAATTGTCCTCAAGAACGCTGTGGAAGCTTGCTATGTCGTCCCAGCCGTCTCCGCCGAGGAATTGCCCGTCGTAGCCCATCGCGCGCGCCTGCTTAACAAAGAGCGGAACCTCTGGCGCAAAGCTAGACAGAAAGACCGCTTCGGGTTCGCTTGCCATGAGAACCTTGATTTGCGGCTCGAAGTCGGTTGCGCCGACCTCGTAGGTGGCGACAGACGCAATCTCTCCGCCGACCGCTTCAAAATCGCGCACGAAACCTTCCGTCAAGACGCGCGAATATTCGTCGCCCGCCTGAAGCGAGAGAGCGACCGAACGGATGCCCAGCTCCGTAAAGGCGAAGTTTGCCAGAACGTTTGCTTGGTAAAGGTTGTTTGAATTTGCCAGCGCAAAATGGGAGTATGAATGCGGCACCGAGGCGGAGGAGGACCCCGGCAGTATCGGGATGTCGATGCCCGCTTCGGTCAGCGCCCTTCCGAGCGCAACTGAGTTTGTCGAAAAGATGGGTCCGAGTATCGCAACGACGCCTTCGGTTTCGATCAGCTCATGCGCAGCTTGGATCGTTTTTTCGGCTGTCGGGACGATGTCTGCCCCCTGGTTGTCGCGCGCGATGAACTCGACCTGCATGCCGAGGACGCCGCCTTCCGCGTTCACCTCCTGGCGCGCCATCTCGGCGCCGCGAATGAAGCCGATGTAGAATTGCGGCGGTTGAATGACGCCGATCTTCAGAGTGGGGGTCTGTTCCGGGGCGTCCGGTTCAAGTATATCTCGGATGTCGTCGCAGCTTATCAGCGCCGCGGCAAGAAAGATGGACGCCAACGTTGCGGCGAATGCCCGCCGTTTTATTACGGCGCCGCGTTTAGTCGTTGCTCTCATGCGCGTTTTCCTCTTAGGTTGATCGGCGTTGTGTCGTACAGCCTCTGTCAATATGGTTTTGAATGTAAGTCGACAACCCGCGTTGCCAAGCGGCATGATAGCGCTGTTCGCCGGCGAACGCATTCTCAACTAGGCTGTATCAATAACCGATAGGAGCGGAAAATTTAGCGGGATTGATTTAAAAGAAAAAGAGGCGGAGCAGCTAGGCAGCCGCCCCGCCTCTTGGAATGTTTCAGATGAACCCCGTCGATTTACTCGTTGGGATTGCCGTCGTCGTATCCGCCGCCATTTCCTTCGCCGCCCTGCATATTCGTCCATATGGAATGGAACGTGGGCATGCCGTCTTGAATCTTCAAGATGATAAGGTCTTTCACTGCCATTCGATTTTCATCGAAATGGGAGATGGCGGTCGCGCCGCGGTAGCCTTCAATCGAAACCAGCGCATCGAGAACGGCGTCGGCGTGGGGCATCTCCATGGACATCATCGAATCGTCGCCGTACATTCCGTCGTCCATGCCGTCGTGTGTTTCGCCTCCTCCGGCGGCTTCAATCGCTTTGGCGAGCAGCATCAGGGAGTCGTATCCGTTGGCGGCGATGCCATCGGCGATGACGCCGTAAGCGCTCATGAAAGCGTCTCCAAACGCATTTGCGGTCGGATCGTCTCCGCCGGGGAAGTAGTTGGTTGTGTAGTAGGAGCCGTTGAGCGGGGCGTTGTCGTCCAGCGTGGAGTAGAACTGCAATGCGTCGTCCCATCCGTCGGCTCCGATGAAGACGCCTTCGTAGCCCGCCGCGCGCGCCTGTTGAATGAACAGAGGAGCTTCAGGCGCGAAGCTGGGGAGGAAAATGGCGTCTGGATTGTCGTCCATTAGCACCTGAATCTGCGCTGATAAGTCGCGCGTTCCCACCTCATAGCTAGCGATGGAGCTCACATTGCCGCCGACGCTGCGAAAGTCGTCCACAAACGCGCGCGTCACAACTTCCGAGTAGACGTCGCCCGCCTGCAGGGAGACGCCGACGGTCTCAGCGCCCAGCTCCATCGCCGCGAACTGGGCAAGAACAGTCGCATGGAGATGGTTGTTCGACGCGGCGAGTACGAAATGCGAATGCGTTTGCGTGACGACCGGGGATGTGGACCCCGGAAGCAGCGGCACGGCTAAGCCCGCTTCAGTCAGGGCGTTGCCCATTGCGATGGAGTTGGTGGAGAAAATGGGTCCTAGAATCGCCGCGACGCCTTCATTGGCGATCAGGTCATGCGCCGCTTCAATGGTTTTTTCGGGCGTGGGGAAAATGTCCGATCCTTGGTTGTCGCGCATGACGAACTCAATTTGTCTGCCGAGGACGCCGCCTCCGGCGTTGATTTCTTGGCGCGCCAGTTCGGCTGCATGGAGGAAGCCGATGTAGTACTGAGAAGGCTGGATGATGCCAATTTTCAAAGTGGGAGCTGTCGGCGTCTCCATGTCAGGGTCAAGGATGGATCGAAGGTCGTCGCAGCTTGTCAATGCCGCGGCGAGGAAGAGGGATGAGAAGATTGCAATGAGCGTTCGCATTTTCGCTTTCATGCGCGTTCCTTTCGGTGTTTTGCGCTTTGGTTTAGGGCGCAAGCAGCTGGTAAAATGTTGATTCTCCGTTTTGAATTGTCATAATAACAATCTCTTTCAGAGGCTGCCGATGCTCATTATAGCGTACAATCGCCGTAGCGCCTTCATAATTGCTCGTCGCGGCGAGGGCGTCTCGAACGGCGGGGGCGTCCAGCTTGCCCGCCGTTTCAATCGCCTGCGCCAGCAGCTTCATGGCGTCGTAGCCTTTTGAGGATTGACCTGGCGGCGTTGTGCCGTATGCGGCTTTATATCCTGCGACAAAACGCTGGACGCTTTCGCCCGGCGCTTCTGCCGAAAAATTCGATGTGAAGAACGATCCGTTCAAGACCGAGTTGTCCTCCAAGGCATGGAAAAATGAGTCGGGATCGTTCCAGCCGGTTCCGCCCAGAAAGACTCCTTCATAGCCCGCTTCCCGCGCCTCGTTTATGGCGAGGGGAACCTCCGGGGCAAAGCTCGCCATCAGGACGACATCCGGGCTGCCAGCCAATGCCCGTTGAAGTGAACCCGCGAATGTTTCGCTGCCGACCTCGTAGGTTTCGCGCGCCAAGACGCTCCCGCCGAGCTCTTCAAACTTCTCGGCGAACGCCTCAACCAGAACCTCCGAGTATAGATCCCCCGCTTGAAAAAGCGCTGCCGCTGTCTTTGCGCCCAAATTGTCGGGCGACAACGCAAATTTAGCAAGGCCTTCGCCTTGAGAACCTGTCGTGCCGGCGACGAGAAAAATATAGTCGCTTGAAGCCGACACGGCTCCGGATGTGGCGTTCACCAAGACCGGCGTCTGACTCTGTTGAGCAATATCTCCCAGATGAATCGCGTTGCTCGAAAATGTCGGTCCTAAAAGAGCAAACACTTTTTCGCCGATAATCAACTCTTCAGCCGCTTGAATCGTGCTTTCGGGCGTTGGAAACACCAAGCCTTTCTGGTTGTCGCGGTAGATGAATTCGATCTGGCGTCCTAAAACGCCGCCTTCGGCGTTCAGCTCCATACGCGCCAGCTCCGCTCCGCGGGCAAAGCTGACAAAATATCCATGGGGCTGGATGACGCCTATTTTCAAGGTTTCGCTGGAGCCGGGGTCTGGGTCAAGGGTATCGACCAATTTTTCGCAGCCTGTCATGGCAACCGCCGCGAAAGCCGCGGCGGCGACGAGGTTGAGAACGCGCTGTCTTGCAAACATGGCTATCTTTCTTTGTCTTAAATCGTTATGACATCCGCCTCCTTCAGAGAACGGCCGCTTTCAATCATAGCGCAAAGTTGAGACCCCCGCAACCGCTTGATGTCGGCGTTGAGCTGGGACAACATCGCCTTGCGCCTGTATCTTTGCGGTCTTACCGCTTTTAAGAGGAGAAACGACGGAACTGCGGAGCTCCCCCGTTTCTTCTTGAATTGCGGTCGTCTGCTTGGGTCGTTCCGCCGGCCGCTTTGTCGGCTCTGTTGCGGCGCTTATTCATCGCCGGGATCGGCTCCTTTGTTTGGATTGTCCCAGACCGAGTAGAACATGGACGATCCGTCCTGAATCCTCATGATGACAAGGTCTTTCACGGCGAGCCTGTTCTCGTCAAAGTGGGAGATGTAGGTCGCGCCGCGGTAATCGCGTATCGCAGCGATAGCGCTCATGATCGCGTCGTTGGCGTTTTCTGAGCCAACAGCCCCTGCCGCTTCAATCGCCTGGGCGAGAACCGACATCGCATCGAACCCGTTCCCTGCGAAGCTGTCAGCGGGCATGCCGTAAACGGCTTCATATGCGGCTGCGAACTGCTGCGCCGCTGGATTGCTTTCGTTCGGGAGAAAGTCAATGGTGAAATAGGAGCCGTCCAGAACCGAGTTGTCGTCCAAGGCGGAGTAAAATTCGGCGGGGACGTTCCATCCGTTTGGACCGATGAAGACGCCCTCATAGCCGGCGGCGCGCGCCTGGTCAATGATGAGCGGAACCTCCGGCGGGAAGCTTGTCAAGAAACAGACGTCGGAGCCGCCGGCAAGCAGCGTTTCCACATTCGCCGAAAAGTCGACCGTTCCGACGACATAGGTTTCGGCAGAGACGACGGCTCCGCCGGCCGCTTCAAACAGCTCCTTAAAGGAGACTGTCAACTGCTGGGAATAGGCGTCCCCTTCCTGCGCGAGGATGGCCGCTGTCTCTGCCATCAGCTCCGAGCGCGCAAAGTCGGAGAGAATCGTGGAGTGGAGCGGCAAGTTTGCGCTCACCAGCGCCGTATAGGCGTAACTCTGCGTCGCGACGGGGGATGTGGACCCTGGGAGGAACGGGGTCGTTCCGCCCGTCTGCGTCAACGCCTGGCCAAGAGCGATGGAATTCGTTGAAAACATGGGTCCGACGATCGCCGTCACGCCTTCGTTCAGGATCAGGTCGCGGGCAGAATCGATGGTGGAGGCGGCGGTCGGGTAGGGGTCTTGCCCTTGGTTGTCGCGCTCGATAATCTCTGCCTGCTTGCCAAGAATGCCGCCGTTGGCGTTGATCTGCGCAAGGGCAAGCTTGGCTCCTAGCGCGAAGCTCGGAAAGTTGCCTTGAGGCTGAATCAGCCCGATCTTGATCGTTTCGCCTTGAACAGGTTCGGACGGATCAGAGTCAAGCGCGTCGATCAGCGTGTCGCATCCGGCGGCGATGAAAATGCCGAGGGCTGCCGCAAGCGCAGCGGCGACGCCTATTTTTGAGGTTGTCTTTATGTTCATTGGAAGCCTTTCTAACATGGCGTTCTAGATTGAGCAGTTTGAAAACTGAGCGCTCCTCCGTTTTCAAATTTCATGAGCGCCGTCTCTTACTATGCCCAAAATGGGCTGGGACGCAATTCGTTAATCGGACGCCGGCGGATCGGATCCCTTGAGCGGGTTGTCCCATAGATCATGAATCGCGGACGCGCCGTCCTGAATCCTCATGATGATAAGATCTTTAACCGCAAGCCTGTTCTCGTCAAAATGGGAGATTTCGGTCGCGCCGCGGTATCCGCGTATCGCTGTCAAGGCTTGCAGGATCGCGTCGTCCGTGGGTTCCGCCCCGTTTGCCCCTGCCGTTTGAATCGCCTGCGCGAGAACCGACATCGCGTCGAACCCGTTCCCCGCTAGGCTGTCGGCGGGGACGCCATAAGAGGCTTCATATACGGCAGCAAACTGCGGCGGCACAGCCGGCGGCCCAGGACTTATGAAGGGGTTGTCCGGGGAAAAGTCGGTCGTGAAATAGGAGCCGTCCAGAACCGAGTTGTCGTCCAAGACGGAGTAGAACGCAGCTTGGACGTCCCATCCGTTCGCGCCGATGAAGACGCCCTCATAGCCGGCGGCGCGCGCCTGGTCGATGATGAGCGGAACCGCCGGCGGAAAGCTTGTTAAGAAACAGACGTCGGAGCCGCCGGCGAGCAGCGTTTCCACATTCGCCGAAAAGTCGACCGTTTCGACAGCATAGGTTTCGGCAGAAACGACGGTTCCGCCGTCCGCTTCAAACAACTCCATAAAGGTGGATGTCAACAGCTGGGAGTAAGCGTCCTCCTCCTGCGCAAGGATGGCGGCTGTGTCCGCTTTTAGCCCCGAGCGCGCAAAGTCGGAAAGAATCGTCGAATGGAGCGGAATATTCGCGCTTACCAGCGCCGTATGGGTGTAACTCTGCGTCACGATGGGGGACGTGGACGCCGGGATGAACGGGGTCGTTTCGCCCGCCTGCGTCAACGCCTGGCCGAGAGCGATGGAGTTCGTTGAAAAGACGGGTCCGACGATCGCCGTCACGCCTTCGTTTATGATCAGGTCGCGCGCCGTATCAATGGTGGAGGCGGCGGTCGGGTATGGGTCGGTCCCTAGGTTGTCGCGGACGATGAGTTCAACCTGCTTGCCAAGAATGCCGCCGCTGTCGTTGATCTCATTGAGAGCGATCCAGGCGCCTTGGAGAAAAGCGCGGGCAGGATAAGAGGGGTCGGCAGGAAAAATCAGCCCGATCTTGATCGTTTCGCCCTGAACAGGTTTGGGCGGTTCGGGGTCAATCGCGTCGAGCAGCGTGTCGCATCCGGCGGCGATGAAAATGCCGAGAGCCGCCGCAAGGGCAGCGATAGCGCCCGTTTTTGCGGTTTTTTTTGCGTTCATTGGATACCCTTCGGTTTACGGAGTCAGTAGCTGGTAAAAACGCATTTCGCCGTCCTGTATCGTCTGGAGGACGATCGCTTTGACAGGCTGGCGGTCTTCGTTGAAACGGACAATGGAGGTGGCGCCCTCATAGTCGGTCGCCGCGGCAAGCGCGTCCCGCACAGCGCGCGAGTCCAGGCTGCCTGCCCGCTCTATCGCCTGCGCAAGCAGCGTCATCGCATCGTACCCCTTCGGCGCCTTGCCTGACGGCGGCTCGCCGTATACCGCTTCGTAAAGGCGGACGAAATGCTGAACGCCCGCTGACGGCGCCCCGCCGGAATAGTTGGACGTAAAGAAGGAGCCGTTCAACGGGGCGTTGTCGTCCAATGTGTTCAAGAAATCGTCGGGGACAAACCAGCCGGAGCCGCCGATGAAGTCGCCTTCATACCCCGCTTCGCGCGCCTGTTGTATAGCGAGCGGAACCTCCGGCGCGAAGCTGGTCGCCAAGATCACATCAGGGTTCGCGGCTAAGATGCGCCCGATCGGCTCGGAGAAGTCGCGGCTTCCGACTTCGTAGCTGGCGCGCGCCGCGACCGTTCCGCCCAGCGCTTCAAAGTTGGCGGTGAACGAATCGGCGAGAATATTTGAGTAGAGGTCGTCCGCTTGAAGAAGAAGGGCGGCCGTCTGCGCGTCTAGGTTCTTCGCAGAGGCGGCGAATTTTGCGAGCTCAACCCCCTGCGCGCTGGTCGTCGGGGCGACCAGGAAGACATACTCGCTTGAAGCCGATACGGGCGCAGAGGTGGCGTTTGTGACGAGTATCGTTTCGGTCTGCGCAGTTATTTCTGCCAGCTCAATGGCGTTGGCTGAGAACATGACGCCCAGGAGCGCGAAAACGCCCTCATCGGCGATCAGCTCCTGCGCCGCCTGAACAGTCGCTTCGCCGGACGGGAAGATGTCGGCGCCTTGGTTGTCGCGGTAGATGAATTCGATCTGTCGACCGAGGACGCCGCCTTGTCGATTCAGCTCTTGCCGGGCAAGTTCGGCTCCGGCAGAAAAGCCGTTGAAGTAGCCGCTGGGTTGTATAAAGCCGATTTTGAGCGTGGCGCTTGGCTCAGGTTCAGGGTCCAGCGTTTTGACAAGTTGATCGCATCCGAGCAGCCCCAGGGTCAGCGCGGCCGCCAAGAGAGCCGCAGCTTGCATACGCCGCCGTATCGTTCGCATTTGCATATCTCCGCATGATTCAGTACAGCGTTATCATACAGGCAGCGGGGCGAATCGTCAATGTTTATCTGCGACCTTAAGGCTTTAATTGGGATATGTCGACATGCGAATGCGGACGTCGTCTGTTGGACTCTGGATTCCCTACCCGTTCCCCGTTTTCACGGGGATATGGCTTTCGAGGGAATGGCGACGGGCGGATCGGGGGCTTTCCGCTGGTCGTCGCGGATCTATTGTCATGGCGCCCCAACTTTATGCATGAGGTCAGAGATCCTGGGGAGCGCGAAGCGGATGAGCGGGAAGGCGGATGCCCGTTTTTTGCTTGAACGTCCGCGCCCGCCGTATCTACCGCCGTTTAAAAAATTGCCGCGCGTCCGCAACCGCCTTGAGGAGTTTGAATTGTCTAAAGTTGACAATCGCGCGTATGATGTAGTTTACCGCGTCGTCAGGCTCCAGATCAATCGCCTTATCCATGTCTGCAGCCGCTTTTCGAAACTTTCCAAGCGCAACGTAAGCGGAGCATCGGCTGATGTAATTTATCGGGTCGTCAGGCTCCAGCTCAATCGCCTTGTCGTAGTCGGCAACCGCCTTGTCATGCTCGCTGAGTTTCTTGTAAGCGTCGCCGCGAATGAGGTAAATGATGAAATACAGATTGTCGCGCGTAAAAAGAGGCGTGAGAATAGGCTCCAGCTCGATCGCTTTGCTGAATTCGGCGACCGCTTCCTCAAACTTCCCAGACTCGTAGTAGCTGTTCCCGCGGCGGATATGCCCCTCCGCCGTTTCCACCGCCTCAATCAATTCAGCTTCGTTTTGATGCGCCATCGCCTCCGTCTTTTCATTCTTAATGCCGCGCGCTACCGCTTCCCAATACAGCGTCTTCGTCAGACTCCCGCTGAAATAAAGACAGGGGAAGTCTCGCTAAGGCGTTCCACAGGTCTGCAAATGCCTTGTAAAGCTTGCGTTGTTTAAAGCGCGCTTCCGCGCGGACTAAATAATGAACCGTTTTTGCGCCGGGGCCGCGTGGGTTGAGCGCTAACGCCTTGTTGATATCTTCAACAGCCCTGTCCAATTCGCGCAGCTCTAAGTAAACCGTCGCCCGGGAGAGATACGCTTCGCTGCTGTCGGGGTTGATTTCAACCGCCCTGTCAAAATCGTCAATCGCTCTGCCGTTGTTGTCTATTAAATTGTAAGCGCGTCCTCGGTTGATGTAGTAAATGGCGCGCTCCGGTTCCAGATCAATGGCTTTACTATAGTCCGAAATCGCCTTGTCGTATTGCTCCAGATCATTGTAAGCGGCGCCTCGGTTGTAGTAGGATTCCGCATCGTCTGGACTCAGATCGATTGCCTTGTTAAGATCGCCAATCGCCTTGTCATGACCATGACAGCCTATTTCAGAGTTAGCGGCGCCGCGGTTGTTATAAACGACAGCATACGGATTCCCGCCCCCGAAATGCGGCGCGACATCCGCTTCCAGCTCAACCGCCTTGTTGTATTCGGCGACCGCTTCTTTAAACTTCCCAGATTCGTAGTAGCCGTTTCCGCGGCGGATATGCTCAGTCGCCGTTTCCACCGCCTCAATCAATTCAGCCTCGTTCTGATTTGCCATATCTATCTCTTCTACACCGCCGCCAGCTGCGCCTCTCCAATCTCTTTTATCCGCTCATCCGGCCATTTCTCCATGTAGTTGTAACTTGGATGCCCTGGCAGGTTGCGGCACGGGTTATGGCGCGTGTTGTAGCAGCAGATGAGCGTCCAGCGCGGATGTTCGCTCTCGTTCGGAGCCGATGAATGCAGCAGATTCGCATGAAAGAAAAGGGCGTCCCCAGGGTCCAGCTCGCAATACACATGCTCCATATGCTCCAGCATCAGCTGGACGCGCGCCTCCTCCGCGCCTGTCTGCGTCCCCGACACGCCATGCTCAATCCGCCCGCACTTGTGCGATCCCTTAATGACCTGTAGGCATCCGTTCTCCTTTGACGCTCGGTCCACCGCCACCATGACGCTCGCCATGTCCGGATAGAGGCAACCGTTGCGGTACCAGTAGCCGTAATCCTGATGCCATTCCCATGCGCCCCCGACGACCGGCTCCTTCACCATCATCTTGTAATGGTAAAGATACACCTCGTCGTTCATGAGCGTCTCCATCGAGTCGGCCATGCGGCGGCAGCGCACAATCGCGTTGTAGATGTCCTCGCCCGGCTCGCTTGAAAGCCACAGCTTGCTCTCGCGCCCTTCGGCGTCGCGCGCCGCATGAACGCGGCTCCGCTTCTTCATGTCGCTCTTGGCGATCTGGTGAAGCAGCGACATCTCCTCTTTGTCAAACAGACCGCGCACAAGCAGATATCCGTCCTCGTTGAACCTTGCCGCGTCTTCTTCTGACGCCCTGAATGAACGCATTCATTTCCTTTCCTGTTAAGGCGCTTCGCTGTTGTAAATGTCTGTATGCGGGTAAAACGCCGTCCACGCAAACCAGTAAGACGCAAACGCCGAGCCGATTCGAGGCAATTCTTCCCCGTCCGGTCCCTTCAAAGCCGATTCCGTTATTTCCCAGGCGAGATCCCTCTCGTCCATCAATTTTTCGCCTTTAAAATGAAACGAACGGGCGCCGCGGAGGTAGGCGCGCGCATTCGGAGCCTCTCCGCCTCCGACAATCAGCAGCAGATTCGTTTCGCCCAGCTTGTCATGCGTCAACCGTTTCGTTTTGAGCTGCGCGACAGGGTACGCCCGCGCCTGCCCGTTGACGACGACGCCGTACACCCACGTCTTCAAAGGCATGTCGTAACGAAGGTCGCTCATCGGAAAATAAGGCTGCTTTTCCTGCTCATAATTTTTATACGGATTCATGTCGTAATTGCGCTGATGCCCCGTCTCAAGGCTCAGGACGGTCGTTTGTGGATGGCGCGCTTTCCAGTCCTCCCATGAGGTGTGCGTTACGGGCAGGAACTCCAGCTGCGTTCCCGTCAGCGGACCGGCGACCGCCTTCCCCTGCGCCTGCTGCCACAAGGAGGGGATGTCGGCGCCGCGGTTGTACATGAGAAGGTCGTTGTTATGGAGCAAGCCCGACACGCCGAACCGCGTCATCTTGCCGTCGAGGCGCGAGTCGAACGCGATGCCTGTCCCGCAGAGAGGGCAGTATGTGACGGAGACGGGGATTTCGCCAATGACGTCGTTGACGATCTCATGCCACAGCATGACGCGCAGCGGAAAGGCGCGCGCGTCCCCGTTGATCTCGATTCCGAGGACAGAATCGTCGTCGTTCAGATATGCCGCTTCGTCCGCTTTGATCATCTTCGGGCGCGTCAGCGCGGGTATCATGTCGATGGGCGCGCCAGGGAATATCTTCTCTAAGGGTATGGAGTGGAGCGTTTCGTCTGGAAAGAAGACGCTGTACTTCTCCCACACCTGCTCTATCAACTTCTCGCTCGGCTTGGCGGTTATTTCCGCTTCAGGCGTTTCAACAGGGGGGCTTTCGTCCACTTCAGGCTGCTCTGCCGGCGCGTTCTCTTCCGCTAAAACGGAGGCGCACAATAAAATCGCTCCAAGGAGGCATGCAAACTTTCCGCGTCTTCTGCTCTGCGCTGTCATTGACCGCTGTTTTCCGCAGGCGTCGATTCAGGTTTGAGCGTCTCGGCTTCCTTCTCTTCTTCTTTTTCTTCAGGCAGGGAGACAACCTTCTTTTCGCCTGTTCCTAAGAGAATGTTGAACTCAAGCTTGACCTTTTTCTCCACCGTAAAGAGCGCCACGCGCGGCTGCTTGACGCTGTAATCGGTCATATCGATCTCGAACGATCCGACCGTTTTCAGCAGACCCCCTTTGCGGTCCTTTTTCGTCTCCTCGCTTTCCGGCATATGCGTTACCCGAAAGCCTTTCAGCTGTATCTGTTTTTTGACGCCGTGGATCTGAAGCGTACCCTCCGCGTCCAGATGCGTTTCGACGCCTGGCGCAAGACCCTTGACAGGCGTCTTTGTTGTTTTCCCGTCCTCCTCCTTCACCGTATAGATTGCCGTGATCTTCTCCAGCATGAATTCGGCATGGGGGTACTTGTCTGTATGGAGGTATTTGTCGCGCATGTCCCTGTCGCGCAGCCTGATGCCTGTTTTGATCGACGCGAGATCGACGCGGAAGATCGCCCTCGCGCCCGCCGCCAGATCGCTCATGTCTTTGATGTTCACATGGGCAAACGCCTTTTGCGTCTTGCCCTCAAATTTGCCGACAGGGATGGGAGCTTTGGCGATGAATTTGACAAGGTCTATCGTCGTTTCTTTTTTGTCCCTTTCTTCGCCCGACGCATAAAAATCAAGAGCCGGGGCTGAGAACGCGATAAAGAACGCGGCGGCCGCGGCGACCCAGAATCGTTTCATGATTGGCTACTCCTAGCTGTGAAATGCCGCAATGTTGGGCTTAGGATGGGGCATGTCTGAATGCGGTCTGCGACTCTGTAGATTTCCGTCCCGCCTGCGCAGGAACAACGATCAGAATCGCTTGCGCTTTTCTTCATCAATCAAGCCCCATTCGTTCAAACGCCTCATCTTATGCGCCATGTCAGAATGTCAACATTAGTATCGCACATGGACGCGCAAATCGCAAAGCGGCCGCTAGCCGTCCAAGATGTTTGGACCGACTGGAGCGAGGCGCAGAATCGGATAATGCGAATTGAAAAGCGCGCGGTCCTTGGTGTCCCTGACAACGCGCCACGCCTGGCGCATGAGCGACTCGACGCGTTCCTGACAGGACGGATCGTCTATGCGGTTCCGCATCTCATACGGATCGGTTTCTAGGTCGTACAGCTCATCGAAGTCGAACCCGTTCCAGACCAGCTTCCAAGAGCCGTCCCAGACGACGCGCTGCGTCAGCCTGTATCGTCCGCCGTGGTATTCGGCAAAGCCTTGCGTGAACTGGTCGGACGCGCCCTCGGAGCCGCGCAGCGCCGAGGCGAAGGAGCGGGAATCGGGCGCGCCGATCGGCTCCGCGTCCGCCAACTCCAGGAGCGTCGGCGCCAGGTCATGCAGCCCGACGCGCGCCGAGCTGACGCTTCCCTGCTGTACGCCTGGACCGCTGACAATCAACGGGATGTGGTACACCTCCTCAAACCCGGTGAAGTTCTTGCAATACAACCCATGCGCGCCCAGCAGCTCCCCATGGTCGCTTGTCAGGACGACGATTGTGTTTTCAAGCTGCCCCGCCTCCTCCACGGCGTTTAGAAGCCGCCCGAATTGCGCGTCAATCTCTGTGATGGAGGCGCAGTAGCATGCGGCAGCCTCCTTTTTCTCGCGGTCAGTCATGTCCGCCCATGTCCGCGCCGCCTTCCGATAGACGCCCGGTCGGTCCGACATGTCGTCATGGACATTCGGCGGCAGCTCAAGCGCGTCAACGTCGTACAGCGCAAACGCCTCTTCGCCGGCGATGAAAGGGTCATGCGGCTCCGTTACGCTCGCAAAGCAGCACCATGGGTCGGAGCCTTGGACGGCTTCTTTGAGAAACTGCAGGGCAAGGTCGGTCGTCGCGCCCATTCCGCGCGCTTCGGGGGGGAGATTCGTCACGCCGTAGAGCGTCGTTTTGTTGTAGCCTGACGGCAGATTGTTTTTTCGGGAAAGGGAAAGGCGCTCTTTGCCGGCCGCTTTCTGTACCTTGGATCTGTAGGCGCGGAAGCCGCCGCTCTGGCTGCCGAAGTCGGTTTGCCATCCGAACGCGGTGAGATCGTTCGACCGCTCCACATGCCATTTTCCGAAATAGCCGTTTTGATAGCCCGCGGCTTCAAGGCGCTGCGCCCAGTGCGGATGCTCCGTTCGCAGAACGCACTGGTCGTCATCGACGCAGTGGGTCACCTCAAGGACGCCATGCGTGTGCGGCAGCAAGCCCGTCATGAGACTCGCGCGGGCGGGCGAACAGACAGCGTTGGGGGTGTAGGCGCGCGTGAACCGCGTACCGCGCTCCGCAAGTCGATCAAAATTCGGGGTTCGGCAGGGATGGTCAGGCTCAACCGTCCGCCCCTGCATCTGATCGGTCATCAAAAAAAGTATATTCGGCCGATTCGCCATGCGCTTATTTTCCTTTCAAGAGCGTTTCGACGTATCGAATGACGCGCGCCGCCATGTCGATGCCGGTCGCAGTTTCTATGCCTTCCAGCCCTGGGGACGGATTCGCTTCCAGCACATAGATATCCTGCCCGACCTGCAGCATATCGACCCCCGCGAAGCCGAGGCCGACCGCCTTCGCCGCGGCGACAGCGACGCGCTCCATGCTGGGGCTGATGCGCGTCATATACCCCGCGCCGCCGCAGTGCAGATTTGCGCGAAATTCCCCCTTCGGCGCGACGCGGCGGATTGCCCCCTCCACCTTTTCTCCGATCACCATCGCGCGGATGTCGACTCCCTCCGCCTCAGGATAGAACTGCTGCCCAATATAGTTGCGGCTCAAGCTCCACAACGCCGACAGGGTCGATTTTGCTGAAACAGGCGTTTCAAAGAGGATGATCCCCGATCCCTGCGTCCCTTCAAACGGCTTCGCTATGAACGGATAGCCGCCGACCCGTTTCACCGCCTTTTCCAAAACATTTGCGTCGCCTGCGGTGAAGGTGGGGGGAATTGGGAGGCCTGCCTTTTCAAAGGCAAGGAGGCTGCGCCATTTATGCCTCGCGGTTTCGACGGCCGCCGCGGAGTTCAAAGCGAACGCGCCGGCGCTTTCAAATTGCCGCAGTACTTCAATTCCGTATGCCGCTGTCGCGGAGCCGAATCGAGCAATCACCGCGTCTAGATGATCGACCGAGCTGCCCTCATACATGACGCGCGGCGAACCAGCGCGGATGTAGAGCGCGCACTTCCAGGGGTCCATGACAGCCGTCTGATGCCCGGCGCGGCTCGCCGCCAGCATCAAGGCGCGGGTTGAGTAGGCGCCAGCGGCGCGCGAGAGGATGCCTATTCGCATTCAATCCGCCTATACAGGTTGGATGTGGATACAATCAGATGAATCGGTTGACGACGTTTTCAAACAGCTCTTGGCGTCCAGACTCGTTGGCGGCAGGCTCTCCTTTTTCAAGCATGAGCCTCTCCAGCTCCTCAAAGCCGAGTTCGCCCGATTCGATCTGCGCGCCGAGTCCGCTGTCCCAAGAACTGTAACGCGCCGTCAACATTTCGTCCAGCGCCCCGTCCGCGCGTATCGCCGCGGCAATCTTCAATCCGCGGGCGAAAGCGTCCATCGCCCCGATATGCGCGTGGAACAGATCGATCGGCTCAAAGCTCTCGCGCCGAACCTTCGCGTCAAAATTGAAACCGCCCGGCGCAAGCCCCCCATGCTTCAGCACAATCAGCATGACCTCCGTTGTGAGGTAGATGTCGGTCGGAAACTGATCGGTGTCCCATCCCAGCAGCGTATCGCCTCGATTCGCGTCGATGGAGCCGAGGAGGCCATGCATCGCCGCCGTTTCCAGCTCATGCCCCATCGTATGTCCTGCCAGAGTCGCATGGTTCGTTTCGATGTTCAGTTTAAAATGCTCGTCCAGGCCGTAGGTTTTCAAAAAGGCGACGCATGCGGCAGCGTCAAAATCGTACTGGTGCTTCGTCGGCTCCATCGGCTTCGGCTCTATCAGAAACTGTCCTGTGAAGCCGATTTTTTGGGCGTAATCGACCGCCATGTGGAAAAAGGCGCCGAGATGGTCTAGTTCCCGTTTCATGTCGGTGTTGAGCAGGGTCGCGTAGCCTTCCCGCCCGCCCCAGAAGACGTAGTTCTCTCCGCCGAGGCGGAGCGTCGCTTCAAGCGCTTTTTTGACCTGGGCGGCGGCGTAGGCGAACGTTTCGGCGTTGCAGCTGGTCGCCGCGCCATGCATGAAGCGCGGGTTCGAAAACAGATTGGCTGTACCCCAGAGCAGACGGACGCCGGTCGCCTCTTGCAGCCGCTCCAGCGTGTCGACGACAGCGTCCAGGTTCGCGTTCGTTTCTTTGAGCGTTTCTCCTTCAGGGGCGATGTCGCGGTCGTGGAAACAGTAGAAGGGCGCGCCGAGCTTGGAGATGAACTCAAACGCTGCCTCCGCCCGCCGTTTCGCGTTGTCGACGCTGTCCGCCGGCGCCTCCCACGGCCGCTGCATGGTCGGCGCGCCGAACGGGTCTTGCCCCGTTCCGCGGAAGGTGTGCCAGTAGGCGACGGCGAACCGAAAATGGTCTTTCATCGCCAGCCCCTCGACCTGTTCGTCGGCGTTGTAATGGCGAAACGCGAGCGGGTTGTCGCTCTGGGGTCCCTCAAACGGGATGGTCGGTACGTCGGGAAAATGCTCGTTCATAGATACTCTCCAAAGTCTCGGCGCAACGGCGGACTAAACGTCATCGTACAGCATACAGCGGCGCAACGCTCTTAGCGTTTTGCGCCCGTTTATTGTATCATAAAAGAGAGGCTGACGGAGCGATTCAACCCAAGGAGTCAAACAGGACGATGCGCCCGCCCGAAAACGACAACGCGACGGAGACCGAACAGGACCTGCGGGGACATGTTGTTGAGCGGTCTATTGAGGACGAGCTGCGCAACGCCTATCTCACCTATGCGGTTAATGTTAACACAAACCGCGCGATCCCGGATGTCCGAGACGGTTTGAAACCGAGCTCCCGCCGCATTCTTTACGCCATGAGAGAAGAGAATCTCACATCCTCCCGCGCCCCTGACAAATGCGCCGGCGTCGTTGGCGAAGTCATGAAAAACTACCACCCCCACGGCGACGGGTCGATCTACCAGACGCTCGTCCGCATGGCGCAGGACTTTGCGATGCGCTATCCGCTCCTTGAAGGGCAGGGCAACTTCGGCTCCATCGATAACGATCCGCCCGGCGCCATGCGGTACACCGAAGTGCGTATGGAGAACATCGCCGACGAGCTGCTTCTAGACATTGACCAGGACACGGTCGATTTTCATCCGAATTATAAGGAGTCGACCACGGAGCCGTCCGTTCTGCCTGGCAAGCTGCCAAACCTGCTCATCAATGGGACGACAGGCATCGGCGTCGGATATATGACGCACATTCCGCCCCAGAATTTGACCGAGGTGATCGACGCGCTGGTGTATTACATTGATCGGCCGGAGGCGTCGCTAGAGGATCTGATGCAGTTCATCAAGGGTCCCGACTTTCCGACCGGCGGCATCATTCTGGGCGTTGAGGGGATTCGGGATGCGTACGCGACGGGGCGCGGCTCCATTCCGATCCGCGCGCGGACGCATATCGAACCGGGCGAAGGAAAAAACCGCGACATCATTGTCATCACCGAGATTCCCTACGACATCAAAAAAAATCGGCTCATAGAGCAGATCGCCAAAGCAGCCAACGACAAGGTTGTTGAAGGCATCGGCGATGTGCGCGACGAATCGGACCGGGAGATACGGGTCGTCGTTGAGCTGAAACGGGGCGAGACGCCGCAGGTCGTTCTCAATAAGCTGTTCAAGCACACCTATCTGCAGACCTCGTTTAACGTCCTGTCGCTCTGCTTGGTAAACGGCATGCCGAGACGGCTCAACCTGCCTGAAATGCTTCACTACTACATAGAGCATCGGCGGGAGGTTGTGCGGCGGCGGACAGCGTTCAAGCTTCGGCGGGCGGAGGCGCAGCTGCATCTGCTGGAAGGGTACAGGACCGCGCTTTCCAACATTGACGAGATCATTGAAATTGTCCAAGAAGCGAACTCGCCGGACGACGCGCGCGCCGTTTTGATAGATCGTTTTGAGCTGACGAATCGGCAGGCGTCCGCCGTCCTGGGGCTGACGCTTCAACGGCTCACCGGTCTTGAACGGCAGAAGATCAACGACGATTACAACGACCTGCTTGTCAAGGCGGAGGAATACCGCGCCATTCTCGAAAGCGACCTGCTCATCCGCAACATCATCAAGGAGGAGCTGAAAAAGTTGAAGGAGGATTACGGCGACAAGCGGCGCACCGCCATCGCTATTGACCCCGGCAACCTCTCTGTAGAAGACCTTGTCGCCGACGAGGACATGGTTATCACGCTGACGCGAAGCGGCTACATCAAGCGGCTGCCTGTTTCGACCTACCGAAGCCAGCGGCGCGGCGGAGTCGGGGTGCGCGGAATGGGGACGAAGGACGGCGACTTTGTTGAGTCGATTTTCACCGCCTCGAATCATCAGTATCTGCTCTGTTTCACAGACAGCGGACGTTGTTACTGGCTGCGCGTCTATGAGATACCGGAAGCGACGCGTCAGTCAAGAGGGCGCGCGCTGGTGAACCTGCTGCGGTTGAGCTCGGAGGAGAACATCGCCGCTGTTGTTCCGCTGCGCAGCTTCTCGGAGGATGACCCGCGGACGCTGTTCTTTGCGACGCGCATGGGCGTCGTAAAGCGTTGTTCGATTCAAGATTTTTCAAGACCGCTCGCCTCCGGCATCATCGCCATGACGCTTAAAAACAAGGCGGACCGGCTTATGGCTGTGCGCCTGACGGAGCCGGACGAGGAGATCGTCATGGCGACCAGAGGCGGGATGTCGATACGGTTTTCGCAGGAGGATGTGCGCGTGATGGGCAGGTCGGCGCAGGGGGTGCGCGGCATCAATCTGCGGAACGGAGACGAGGCGGTCGGCATCGCCGTGACAAAGCCTATCGACGCAGAGGAGGGAGAGGTTGAAGAGGAGAACGGCAGCGGGGAACCGACGCTCCTTGTCGTCACCGAGAACGGATACGGCAAACGGACAAGAATCTCCGAATACCGCTTGCAGAACAGGGGCGGAATTGGTATTATTGCAATTAAATCGAGTGAGCGAAACGGAGAAGTGGTGTGCGCGCGTCTCGTGTTCCAAGACGACGAGCTGTTTGTGATCAGTTCGCGCGGGATGGTGACGCGCATGGCGGCGTCCGATATACGCCCGATCGGGCGCAACACGCAGGGCGTGCGGATCATGTCGCTTCAAGAAGAGGAGCGGATTCAGGACATCGCGATTCTTGAACGCGGGAGCGGTCTGGACGAAAACGGCGGCGAGACGGAGGATTTGGAAGAGTCGAATGAAGAGGAAGTGAGAGATTATGCGCAAGAACATGAGGACGATGCGTAAACGCGCCTGCGTTCTGGCTCTGCTGACGGCGGCGTGGGCGGCTGCGGCTCTTTTGGCAGTTGGCGCGCGCGCCCAGGAGGAAGCCGGGGCGCTCGTAGAGGAGTCGGCGGCAATCGAGACGGCTCCGCTGTCGGCGGAAGAGAGCGCGCGGTCGCAGTCGCGCGCCCATTATATGAACGCTCTCTACCGTCTATACCGGGGCGATGCGCTCGGCGCGGGGGAAGCGGTGGACAAGGCGATCCAGCTGGCGAATGAGAGCGGGAACGCATCCGCGCGGCTTTACGCCTACGCCGGCCAGATATCCTTCTTTGGACAAAACCTGCACAAAGCGAATGAGATGTGCCGAAAAGCCATCGCCATCGATCCGAACTGCGCGCATGCTTACTACATCATGGGGCGCGCCGCGGTGAACAGCGGACGAAATCAAAGCGCGTTTGAATTGTTTCAGAAAGCGGTTGACGCCGACCCGTCCCATATCTCTTCCTTGGAGATGGTCGGCAGACTTGCGAGTTTACTCCGCAAATCAGAACAGGCGATCGAAGCGTTCGAAGCGTTGACGCATATGCGGCCGTTGAACGCGAATTACCGTCTTCATCTGGGCGCTCTGTATGAACATGCGGAGCGTTTTCCGCTTGCCGTCCAAGAATATGAACGCGCGGCTCAGATCAACTCGAACTGGCCGGCGCCTTTTTTGAGTCTGGCAAGTCTTCACAAACATCTCGGCAACCTTGAGAACGCCGCCGAGAATTATGAAGCCTACATCAAGCTGTATCCCAGCTACGATCAGATAAGCGACCTTGTGGACATCTACTTAAAGATGAAGCGGTTCGACAAGATTCTTGAGACGCTCAAGCGTTATGTAGAGATCAGCCCCGATTCAATCGAGGCGCGGATCGCGCTGGGCGGCTATTGCCTGGCGGCAGAGCGTTACGACGAGGCGCTGTCGCATATTCGAGAAGCGCTTCGTCTTAATTCGAACATAGCCGAGGCGCATGCGCTGCTGGGTAGGTACCATCTTGTCGCCTCCGACGACCCTGTTAAAGCTCTTGAGAGTTACACCGTCGCGCTGCAGATCGATAAAAACAACGCGGAGGCTCTCTTCGGCCTCGCCATGACCTACGGGCGCATGGGCGATCTCGACAACGCGTTGCTGACGCTTCAAACCGTTCTCAAAATCAATCCTGAGAATCGGGTCGCCGTTGAGCAGATGAGCATGATCTATGCGGAGAACGACGTCTCCCCCAGCGACGCGGCGGAAAGGATACGGGGAGCCATCGAAAGCGGAAGCGGCCTGCCGACGCAGCTGTCGCACAGAATTCTCAACACGGTAGGGTTTGTCTATGCCGATATGGGCTTGCATCTTGACGAAGCTGTCGCCTTGATTCAGAAGGCGCTGGAAGCGGAACCCGCCAATCCCGCCTATCTAGACAGCCTCGGATGGGCGTATTATCGGCAGAGCCGATACGACGAGGCGGCTGTTTACCTGAAAAGGGCGGCCGACGCCGACCCGGACAACGCCGGCATCCTTGACCATCTCGGCGACGCCTATCTGAAAATTGATCAAGCGGACGCGGCCGTCGCGTCATGGAGAAGCGCGCTGGAGTTTGACCCCGGCAACGCTGAAATCGAAGCGAAAGTGCGGCAGCATGCCAAAGATGAGACCTCTGAACGTTCCTCCGCCGAGTAAACGGGCTGCGCTAGCCGCCGTTTTGTGCTTGCTTGCGGCGTACGGCGCCTCCGCTTCGGACGGGATCCATGGCACGGCGTATCTCAAGAAACTGTTTCGGGATGTGCAGCCTGCGCCGGACGCGGATCGGGCTGTTCCTCTTGGGGCGCCGCCGCTTCGTCAGGTTGGGCATCAGCGCGATTTTTTCGCCTTCGATTTTAAAAACCAGACCGAGTACGTCTCCCGCGCTACGCTTCGAGCCGTCGGGGACCGATGCTACATTTATGTTGAGGATTCGCAGTGGAATCGGCGCGTGACGCAGAGGTCGGTCGACGCGCTTTTAGACGTGTTTGAGAATCGGACGGCGGCGGACAGGTCGCGCGGGATCTATGATATTGAGATCGAGGCGTTTGGGTCTCCGCCCGACATCGACGGCGACCCTCGGATCTATCTGCTGCTTCTGGACGTCAAAGACGCATTTTCTCGCTCGTCCGGCTCTTTTGTGGCGGGATATTTTTCGCCCGTCAACCAAGTGAGGGGGCAGGTACGGGACGCGCATCTCGGCGTCGTTTTTCACAGCAACGAGATAGAGCTGCTGTACATCGACACAAACCCGCTCAATCCGGGCGCGACAGAGGCGTTTGGGATCGTTGCGCATGAGCTTCAGCATCTGATTCATTACCGATACGACAGAAACGAAGAGACCTGGCTGGACGAGGCGGCGTCTGAGTTGGCGATGTCTTTCTGCGGATACGCGCCGCTTGATCACGTGCGCGAATTTGAGGAGGATCCGTCCGTTTCGCTGGTGGACTGGCCGTCGGGTTTGGGGAGCTCGCTTGCCCATTACGGGGCGGCGTTTCTGTTCGGGCAATATATCTACGAGCATCGGGGGGGCGCGTCCGCGATTCGGCGGATTGTGCAGCATTCGCAGAACGGCATGCGGAGCGTTGAGAGCGCATTGCGTTCAGCGGGCCACTTTGAGACGGCTCAGCAGCTTTATGCGGACTGGCAGTTAGCGCTTTCGTCGGACGACGAGACGTATCAGGGCGGGCGGTACGGCTTTAAGGATTTGAACGTTCGCATTCGTCCACAACGGATTAGGTCGCTGCCGACGCCGACGCATACGGCGCAGATTGAGAACTGGAGCTCCCATTTTATAGAGTTTCGCGCGCCGGCAGGCGGTTCCGCCCCGCTCCAATTTGAACTGAAAGCGCCGACTCGCTGGGCGGGCGATTTTCAGGTACAGGCTGCGCTGCTGGACGGAACGCGGTTGCGGGGGGTTCGTTCGCTTCAACTCTCTTCGGCGGGGGGTCGCGTCGTCGGGTCGTTTGGAGAATTTGGGACGTCGGTTGATCGGGTCGTCATTTCGGTTGGGCTTGCGGCTTCCTCTGTGAACGGGCCCATCTCAGCCGATTATGAGTATTCGGGACGGATCGGCGAGGGGGTTTCCTTCACTACAGCTGGATATGCGAATCCCGTTCATCCTGGGTTTGTCGAGATTGCGGCGGTTCCGAGTTCGCCTGTCTCGGAGGGCAAGCTGGTCGTTGTGATCAGTTCGGAGGGCGAGACGTTCGAGGCGGAGATGCGGTCGGCGGATGGGGGGAAGTCGTTCGGAGCATCGATTCGAACGCCTGCGGATCGGCGGGAATGGCGTTTTCAGGTGCTGCATTACGGCTCGGTTGTCGGGGAAGGCTCCTTTTAATCAACCTCTATAGCGGCATTGCGTCTATAATTTAAGGAACGTTGGTGAAGGCTGCGGTCAGCCCGGCGCGCGTCGGGGAATGAAGAAGGAGTTGGATGTGCAAATCCGTGTCTATGCCGCCTGCGCGTTGACATTTGCGTTTGTCTGCGCCGCCTATGGAGAGGCGATGTCCCCCTCGGCCCCTGAGCAGACAGGTCCTGGGCGCGTCAGCGGGGTTGTCGTTTGGGAGAATGAGAGCCTTGAAGGGGCGGTCGTTTATCTGTACTCGGACCCGACGCTTCGGAAGGTGGAGAAGGCGTTTCCTCTGCTTGCGGCGGATGGAAAATTTGATATTGAGGCGGCGCCAGGCGAGTACTATCTTGCCGCGGTCATCGACCGCAATCGGAGCGGCGGGTTCGATGTCGGGGACGCCATCGGCGTGTACGGCATTCGTTCTTGGGGAAACACTCAGGAGATGAAGCAGGCTGTCCAGATCGAGAGCGGACGCCGCACGTACAACATACAGATACCTGTCTCCGCCGCCCGCGTTGAGTTTCAGGGACGTCCGCGCATCGTGAGCCTTCAGGACGCCGAATTGAACGGGTTGCCGCAGCAAGCTGTCAAGGAGAAGGCGGTCATACGCGGCAAGGCGGTTTCCACCGTCATGGGTCCTGTCTATGTTCTCGCCTTCGACGACCCGGCGCGCCGCCGCCGCGTTGGACAGACGCGCGTCAACCCAGACGGTTCTTTTGAGCTGGAAGCTCCGCGCGGGACGCTCTATCTCGCGGCGGTCGCCGACCGAAACCGCTCCAACATTTTTGACGCAGGCGACGCCTTCGGCAGTCTCGATGCGCTCAACAGCGAGACGGGGCGGCGCGAACCTGAGCCGCTCAATGCCGCCGGCGGACTCGTAGAGGGCGTTGAGCTGAAGATCGCCGCGCAGCGAGACGGCGAAGGGCGCCTGAAGCCTTTAACAAAAGAAGGGGGCGAGAATCTGCTCACATTGAGGGGCAGAATCGAATTGCCTAAGGGAGTTTCCGCGCTATCGACCGTTGAGATTCATGCCGACCCGTCCCTGATGCGCCCGACAGCCCATGCCTCCGCCGACCTGAACGGCAAGTTTTCGGTACAACTTCCCCCCGGCTCCTACTATATCTTGGCGAACGCCGACTTCGACGGGGACGGGTATATCAGTCCTGGGGACGGCCTTGGGGCGTACGGTTCGCCGAATATCGCCTCCTTCCCTCCGCTTCCGTTTGAGTTGAAAGAGGAGACGGAGGAGACGCCTGTCGAAGCGGTCGCTCCGATCACCGGCGTCTATAGTCCCGCGGGCCGCATCGTCTCTATCGGGGCTGTCGAGTCCTATCGCGGGGCGTCCGACGAGATCTCAATGGGCGTCGCGGGGCGAATCGTCTGGGACGGGTTGACTCCCTCCGCCGCGTGGATTTTTGTCTCCTCAACTCCCGACTTCAAGGGCGCCCAGCCGCGCCGGGTTGATCTAGACTCCTATGGAAACTTCGCGCTTAGCCTGCCGTCAGGGAGCCACTACATCATGGCGGTTGTGGACGCGGCGGGCGACGAAATGGTCGGGCGCGGAGACGGGGTCGCCGTCTATGGAACGAACGCGCCTCTCACCGGCGCGCCTTCGGAGGTGTATGTTTGGGACGACAGCGTCGCGCCGTATATCCACATGCGCGTCAGCGCCGTCGCGACGAACAACGCGGGCGGGTACGCGCCGCTGGACGACGGCTCCCGCGCGCTCATACGGCGAAAATACGGGGAGCCGAACGACGTATATCGGCGCGTTGTGCGCGGCCGCTTGATTGAAGAGTGGCGCTACTGGGAGGAAGGAGCCTTCTTTGCGTTTGCCGCCAAAGGGCCGGGCTGGGAGCTGGAAGAGTCGCGCGCCTTTGAGCCGAACCGCGCCGCCCTGGAGCGTTTGCGCCCCGACGATCTGACGCTGCCGACGCCGTTCTCCGTCTCCTCGGTCGTCCGCGAGCCGGTGTATTATGAAGCGGACAACATCATCTGGGCGTTGGCGCCGGACGGGTCGCAGGAACCGATCGGGATCGGAAGCGAGCTGACGATGTCGAAAAAAGGCGTATGGTTCCGCGACGAAGACCGCAATCTGCGCTTCTGGGACGGAAACGGCGCGCCGGCGGTACGCATCCCCGCAGAAGCGGCCGCGCGGCAGGCGTCGGCGTCGCCGGACGGGAAGACGATCGCCTATCTGAAAGCCGGACAGCTGCGCATCCGGCGCGAGCAGACAGGGACGGAAGAGATTGCCGCCGTTCAGCTCCAACAGATCGACGGACCTGTGTGGAGTCGAGACGGGTTCCTCATCGCCTTTTCAGCAGCTGAAAAATCGGACGGCGCGGACGCTTCCGCCGAATCGAATCTGTACCTTTACGACACAAAGAGCGCGCATCTGGAGCCGCTCATCGTCGACAGCGCCTACGACGCCCACCCTGCATGGTCGCCGACGCATCCGATGACGCTCGCCTTCACGCGCGTCCAGGACGAACGCCCGCAGATATGGATCGCCGAATTCTCAAAAACCGGGGAGAAGACGCTTCGTCAGATCACGCAGCAAGGCGGCAGCCGACCCAAATGGCTCAACGGCGGAACAGGGCTGATTTATGAACGGAACGGGCAGGTCTGGGCGTTCGATCTTGAAACAGAGACGGCTCGGCCGCTGCTGGTGAACGGAGAGCCTGTCATTGGAAAAAGCCCATGCGTCGGTCCCTCGCCTTAGCGGCCGACCTCATGCGTAAAGTTGGGACATTTGAACGAATGATCGCTCTATTGATGGGAAAAAGGCGCCGCCAACCAGGCCGTCATTCCCGCGAAAGCGGGAATCTAGAGGCGCCGCAGAAACCGTCCGCGTTCGCCAGGCGGAATGTCCCAACTTAAGACGTAAGGTCAGTAGCGGCGCTTGCAGATTTGCCGTCCGCATGTCATAATGTAACGGATTCGACTCGACTGATCGCATCGCCAAGCAATTGGAAGCGCTGTTAACCGAAATGGAGAAAACGATGCGCCGTTGGACGCTGCCCGCATGTTCCGCTCTCGCGCTGTCGATGATCTTCGCAGCCTGCTCATCCAAACCGGCCGCCGAAACGCCAGAGCCGCAGATCAGCGTCGGGAACGAGGTGGGACAAAAAGCGCCGCAGTTCGCCCTGAACGGCTCCGGCGGGGACTGGTCGCTCAACAGCGCAGAGGGGGCGCCCGCCGTTCTGGTTTTCTACCGCGCCTTATGGTGACCGAATTGCAGCGAGCAGCTCGTAGAGCTGCAACAGAACTTGAATCGGTTTCAGCGTCTCGGCGCGCGTCTGGTTGCGCTGAGCGCCGACAATTTGGAAAACGCGCAGGCGATGGCAAACGAAAACAGCCTTGAATTCAATGTGCTGAGCGACCCGACGCGCGAAGCCATCCGCGCATACGGCGTTGAAAGCGGGCAGATTGCCAAGCCCGCCGTCTTCGTCATCGACTCGTCGGGCGTCGTCGCGTGGAAATATGTCGGCGATAACAAGGCAGACCGCCCCTCCGTGAACGCAATACTAGAGCAGGTACGCTCGCTTCAACCAACGCCGAAAGGACGAACGCCATGAAACCTTCCGCTTCGTTTGCCGCGGCATTGATCTCCGCCGCGCTGATTTTGCCGCTTGCTTTTAACGCAGACGCTTTGGATGTCGGCGAAAGCGCGCCGCTTTTTGAGCTGCCGAACACGGAAAATGAGATCGTTAAATTGAAAGATTACCGCGGAAATCCATGCGTACTGGTGTTTTACCGCGGCCTGTTCTGACCGTTTTGCAATGAGCAGCTCGTGGAGCTGCAGGAAAAGATTGATGTCTTTGAAGCGAACGAGATCGGGCTGCTGGCGATCAGCGTTGATCCGACAGCGACCGCCAAGCAGATGAAAGAGCGGAATAACCTAACCTTTCCGCTGTTGAGCGACGTCAGTCGAGAGACGATCAAGGCGTATGACGTTTTGAACGCTGCGGCGAACATTGCAAAGCCGGCTGTCTTTGTGCTAGACAGCGCCGGCGTCGTCGCGTGGAAATATGTCGGCGCCGACAAGGCTGACCGCCCCTCCGCCGACAAGGTATTGGAGCAGGCGCTGTCGCTGCTGGGCGATCCGATGTCCGTTTCGCCAAAAAACCGCGCCGCGTCTGTCTGGGCGGAACTCAAAAGCCGATGAGCCGGTGAAAACGGTCCGCATCGAAACGCCTTCGCGCCTGCATTTTGGACTGATTGATCTGACGGGTCGGCTTGGACGTATCGATGGGAGCATCGGGCTGACGCTTGAAAAGCCAAGCTTTGTGTTAGAAGCGCGCAAAGCGGAGCGCGTTGAAGCGGTCGGCGCAGGCGTTCATCAGGAGCGCGTGGAGCGGCTGGCGAAGCGGTTGCGCGCGCTGTGGAAGGTCGGCGGCGTTCATTTGCGGTATGAAGAGACGATACCCGCCCACGTCGGCTTGGGTTCAGGGACGCAGGCGGCTCTTTCCGTTATCCACGCGCTTGCCGCTCTCTACGAGGTTTCGCTTTCGGCTAAAGAGGCTGCGAGGCTGTCGGGGCGGGGCGGCGCGTCCGGGATCGGGCTGTACGCTTTTGAAAAGGGCGGGTTTCTTGTGGACGGGGGGCATCGCTGGCCGTCTCAAAAGGCAGACTTTCTGCCGTCTGCTGCGGCAGAGAGCGTCGGTCCCGGTCCGCTGCTGTTGAGGCGCAACTTCCCTGACTGGAAAATGCTGCTCATTTCGCCGCGCGCGCGGCAAGTCTCCGGCGAGGAGGAGAAACGGCTTTTCCGTTCCAAATGCCCCATGCCGCCGCGCGCCGCTGAACGCATCTCGCACCTGTTGATGATGAGTTTGCTGCCCGCGCTGGCGGAAAACGATATGCCGACCGCGGCGGCGGCGCTGGACGCGATGGGAACGGCGGGCTGGAAAAAAGTGGAGTGGGAGATTCAGGAGCCGATTGTGCGGGAGACGGCGGAGCGTCTGCGCAAGGAAGGGGCATACGGCGTCGCCATGAGCAGCTGGGGACCGACGATGGCAGTCTTCGGCGAGCGGCTCGAAGAGCTTCAGCTTACGGCTGATCGGTTTCTCAAAAAGGCTGGCAACTCTGGATTCACGCGCATTGTCCGCGCAAACAACCGCGGCGCAACGATTGAGGTCGCAGAGCGCGATGCCGCCCCTTGACCTGATACGGCAACGGCGCAGCCAGCGGCGCGACTTTCGGAGCGAGCCTGTGCGCCGCGGCGACATAGACGCGCTCATCGAAGCGGCGCGCTGGGCGCCGTCGCCGTTCAACATACAGCCGTGGGAGCTGCTGTTCATAACGGAGCCGGCGCAAAAAGCGGCGCTGGGGGAGCTGACGCGCCGGCATATGTCCGCGCAGATGAAGCGGCGGCCGTTCTTGGAGGCGGCGGCGAGCTGGACGCGCGTCACGCAAGAGGAGTGGCAGGAGGAGGGAGATGGCGTTTATCTGGGCGATCAGCTGCCGGATTCGGGGTTCGCGCGTCTGGTTGCGCCGCTGCTTTTGAAACGGCCCGGCGCCGCGGCCGCGCTGGCGAAACTGGGCGCCGGAAGCGGTCCCGGCAACGCCGCCAAACGCGCCGTCGCAGAGGCTCCGCTTCTGTGCGTCGTCTTCAGGCGTCTCGACCGCGTTTCGCCCGGCGCCAACGGCGATGTGTGGACGCTGCTTTCCATCGGCGCCATGTTTCAGAACATGCTGCTGGAAGCGGAGGAGCGCGGCATCGGCGCGCAATTCGCGGTCGCGGCGCTTGAAACGGCAAAAGGGCGGGACGAAACGCGCCTGCTTTTGGAAGCGCCCGAAACCTGCGAGCCGATTCTGATCCTGCGGATGGGGTACCTTAAAAAAGAGACGGAACCAATTCTCTCAACCCGCTTGCCTGCAGAGCGGATTGCGCACTTCAACCGACACGGACAGAAAAAACCATGACGCAGCGGTACCAGACCGTTCTTTTTAATGAAGCGAACCGACCCCTTGTATTGGAAGAGAGAGATCTGCCGCCGCTTTCAGAAGGGGAGGCGCGGCTTAAAATCGACCTGTGCGGCGTGTGCGCGTCCGACCTGCTCGCCATCGACGGCGGCGCCTCGGACTACTCGCCGCCCGTCGCGCTTGGACATGAGATCGCCGCTGTCGTCGTTGAATCGCGCTCAACGCATGCGCATGTCGGCGACCGCGTCAGCGTCAACCCGATGATCTCATGCCGAGAATGCCGCGAATGCAGGCGCGGACAGGACCGATACTGCGCGCGTCTCTACGGCATCGGGCATGATATCGACGGCGGTTTTGCCGAGTATATGACGGCGCCGAAGCCGCTTGTGGAGCGGGGGGGGCTGCTGCGCGTCCCAGAGGAGACGCCGCCTGAGCGGTTGATGTTCGTTGAGCCGCTTGGATGCGTTTTGAACGCAGTTCATGACGCGCCTTTCGGGGAAACGGCAGCGATTCTGGGCGCGGGTCCGATCGGGCTGTTGTTCACGCAGCTGGCGGCGAAATCGGGGGCGCGCGTTTTTGTTGTGGAACCGGTGAAGGAACGGCGCGAAAAGGCGCTGGCGCGGGGCGCTGAATTGGCGCTGGAGCCGACCGCGGAAGGTTACGCCGAGCTGCGCGCCCGTACAGACGGCGGCGCCGACTCTGTCGTCTGCGCGACGGAAGCGGAACATGCCGTCCAGCAGGCGTTGGGCGCGGCGGGGCGGGGCGGCTCCGTCAACTTTTTTGGGCTGGCGCCGGCGGGGCGGACGCTTGCGATCGACCTGGAGCGGCTGCATTTTCAGGGGCATTCGCTACGCGCTTCATGGGCGTTCACGCGGCGAAGCCTGGAAGAAGCGCGGCAGATGATCGTTGACGGCGAGATCGATCTGTCCGATTTGAAGCCCCGCCGGTTCTCTTTGAGCAAAGCGAACGAGGCGGTTCAATACGCGCGCAGACAGCGGGGCGTCAAGGCGGCGCTGGATCCGTCTCTACGATAGGCGTTGAACCTTGCCGCGCGTCCGTTACCAGCTGCGGCGCGTTGAGATGAGAATCTCAATCTCCCCCGTTTCATCAAGCCATTGGTAGCCGGAGCTGCTTGGGAGGGTCATAGGATGCAATAAATCCACCACATCTTGCCAAGATTGGGGCGTTAGGCTCCATGTGAAGCGGTTGTCGGAGTTTTCTAAGAGGCGCGCGCCGACATCTTCCTCCGAGACATGGGCTAACAGTTCACATCCTTCAACCGGCGCAATGAAAGGCAGAGAGTGGAGCGCCGCTGTCGTTTCAGAAGATGACGCCAATCGGCGCAGCTCTTGGCGCAGCTGTTCAGCCTTCTCTGGAACCGACCATGACAAAATGATCAACGGGCAATCTGGAGAACCGTCCGGTATAAATTCGAGATTCATATGCTGCTCCTAAATAGAGGGGTGTTCACTCTTGATGATACCATGAACAGAAGTTGGAGTTTAAATTGGGGGCAATGCTCAATGCGGGAGACGATAGCGGAGGGCGGTTAGATATGGATAATTGAGGCGTTGTGTCGTCTCGGTTTGCGGGAATCGGATGCGTTCACTTCTTTGGAGGAGGCGTCTTGAAAGAAAACGGCTTACGAAAAACGCTGGAGGCGGGAAAAACCGCCTTCGGAACCTTCTGCATTCTGCCAAGCGCAACGGTCGTCGAAGCGCTCGGCTTATCGGGTCTCGATTTTGTCATACTCGACATGGAGCATGGTCCCTTAACCTACCAAACATGCGAGGAGCTGATACGCGGCGCGGAATGCGGCGGCGCGGCGCCGATCATCCGCGTATCTGACAACCGCCCTGAGCTGATCCTGCGCGCGCTCGACATCGGAGCCGCGGGCGTCCAGGTCCCGCAGGTCGGGTCTAAAGTCGAAGCGGAGCGGGTCGTTGAAGCTGCCAAATACGCCCCTCTCGGACAGCGCGGCGTCTCCATCTTCACCCGCGCGGGCGGCTATGTCGGATCGCCCGACCACACAGAGCGATGCAACGCCCAGCAGATGACCGTCGTCCATATCGAAGGGATGGAGGCGGTTCAGAACATCGGCGAAATACTGGAAACGGACGGCATTGACGTTATCTTCCTCGGTCCCTACGACCTGTCGCAGTCGCTCGGCGTCACAGGTCAGGTGGACGATCCGCGCGTCCGCGGCGCCCTAGAGTCATGCGCCCAAAAAGCGCGGGACGCCGGGCGTTTCGTCGGCTCCTACGCCAAGGACGCCAACATGGCTGGCTGGCTCCATTCCATCGGCGTTCAGTATATCGCCGCGTATGTGGACGCGACCGCTGTCTCGCTGTTCTATCGGCGGCTGCTAGACGATCTGCGGGGCGCTGTGGAATGAGCGCAGGCGGGTTGCCAACGGCGCGGTTGAACGTTAAGATATGTAGGGTGAGGGACGCTGATTGATGATGACGAACGACGAACTGGCGCAAGAGCTGCGCGGGCTGGCAGATCTGATGACGATTGCCGGGGAAGATGTGTACCGCGCCCGCAGTTTGGCGCGCGTTGCCGACGCGATTGAGGGGTTGGACGAGTCGATTGCGTCCATCGCGCAGGCGGGGAAACTGAACGAGATCAAGGGCGTCGGCGCCTCCACCGCCAAGACGATTCTCCAGCTGCTTGAAACGGGCGAATGCGACAAGCGGAAGGCGGTTGAAGAGAAGGTACCCGCGACGGCGCTGGACCTGCTTGAGATACCGTGGCTAGGGATGAAAACGGCGCAGCGCCTCTACAAAGAGCGGCAGATTGCGAGCATTGAACAGCTGGAGGCAGCCCTTGACGACGGCAGCTTTTTAAAGATGAAGGGCTTTACAGCAAAAACGGTCGGCGTGTTTCGAGACGGCATCGCGCGCTTTCGCCGGCGCAAAACGGAACGGCCGCTGCAAGAGGCGCTGTCCGTCGGCGCGCAGATGGCGGAAGCCTTGAAAGAGAGCGGAGCGCCGCAGGCGGAGGTCTCAGGAGCGGCGCGGCGGGCAAGGGAGACATGCGTCGGCGTCCGCGTGACGGCTGAAGCCGCGCAAACGGATCAAGCGGCAGAGGCGCTTCAAAAGATCGGCTTTGAGAGCTCCGCCGTTGGAGAAGTTGTTAAAGGAACGATCGCCGGCGGATTCCCTGCGGTTGTGACGTTTGCCGCCCCTGGATCGTTCCATGCCGTCTGGCTGCGCGAGACGGCTGACGCGGAGCATCTGGACGCCCTGAACGAACGCGCCGAATCCCGCGGTCTCCCGCCGCTCAACGACAACGGCGCATGGGGAAACCTTTCCGAAGAGCAGGTTTATGCGAAGCTGGATCTTCCGTTCATTCCGCCGGAAATGCGCGAAGGGCGCGCCGCCGTTGAAAAAGCGGATGGAGACGGTCTGCCTGCGCTCATTCAAGAAAGCGACTATCGAGGCGACCTCCACTCCCACACGAACGCAAGCGACGGCGCCAACAGCATCGAAGAGATGGCGGAAGCGGCAGCGGCTCTCGGACGCGAATATCAAGCGATCACCGACCATTCCCGCTCATCAGGCTACGCCGGCGGACTCAGCGCCGAACGGCTGATGCGGCAGATCGACGAAACGAGGGAAGCGAACGAGAAAATGAACGGGCGCATCGCGCTTCTGGCGGGAAGCGAGGTGGACATACTCGCCAACGGCAGGCTCGATTACCCCGACAGCATTTTAGAGAAGCTGGACTGGGTCGTCGCAAGCGCGCATTCGCTCTTCAACCTGTCCGAGGAGGCGCAGACGGAGCGGCTATGCAAGGCGATGGAGAACCCGTTTGTGCGCGTTCTCGGACATCCGACGGGGCGGCAGCTTGGACGGCGCGACCCGTATCCCGTCTGCATGGAGACGCTCATCGAGAAAGCGGTTGAGACAGGCACGGCGCTGGAGCTGAACGCTTCGCCTGCGCGTTTAGACCTGAGCGCGGAACACTGCAGGCGGGCGGTTGAAGCGGGCGCGCTCATCTCCATCAACGCGGACGCGCACCGAGCGGCGACGCTTGAGAACATACGGTACGGGATTATGACAGCGCGGCGGGCTTGGCTTGAGCCGCGGCATGTCATCAACACATGGGATTTGGAGCGCGTCAAGACGCTTGGAACGGCGAACGCGCCCAGCGGGGAGTAGGATTGGAAAGGATGCGCTCATGGAATTATGGTTGATGCTGCTCATCGCCGCCGGCGCGTGGATCGTTATTTTTGACGGACTGAACGGAAAAAAGAAAAAGAAAGATTAGAAAGGACGCGCTCATGGAAATCGGCATCATGCTCAGCGTAGCGGTGGGGGATCACCCAGGTCAGGAGCATTTGACGCCCGATGAGCAGCTGAAAAAGGCGAAGGCGGTCGGCGTCAACAACGTACAGCTCGGTTGCCCGCCGGACGAGTTTCTGGCAGGCGACGGGTTCATGAGCCTTAAAAAGCGGATCGAAGAGTCAGGCATTCGCGTCACGACCGTCTTCTGCGGCTTTGAGGGGGAGAGTTATGCGGACATCCCGACGGTGAAGCAGACGGTCGGATATGTTCCCGAAGAGACGCGCGCGGAACGCATCGAAAAAACGTACGCCATCTCCGAATTTGCGAAGGGCTTGGGCGTGGACGCTGTCGCCGCGCACATCGGCTTCATTCCGCATGACGAGGAGGACCCGCTCTTTCAAGCGATGGTCGAGACGATGCGCAAGATTGCCGACTACTGCGCCCAGAATGGACAGGTCTTCAGCCTAGAAACAGGGCAAGAGACGGGCGAGGCGCTTCTCCACTTTTTGAAAGCGGTCGACAGGCAAAATCTGAAGGTGAACTTCGACCCGGCGAACATGATCCTTTATGGATGCGGCGAGCCGATCGCGGCGATGGAGACGGTGAAGGAGCATATCGTCAGCGTCCACGCTAAAGACGCCTCTTGGTCGGAGCATCCGGGCGAAACATGGGGGACGGAGACGCCCCTTGGCGAAGGGGATGTTGGGATGGACAGGTTTGTCGACAAGCTGAAACAGATCGGGTTTGACGGGTATATCACGATTGAGCGGGAGATTGCCGGCCCAGAGCAGATTGAGGATATGAAGAAGGGAGTCGCGCTTCTTCGCTCTCTTGTAGAGGACGGCAAGGAGCGCAAGGGCAAATGAAAAACGCGCGCCGAGATTTTTTTCGTCAGTTGGCGCGGGAGCTGGCGCGCCCTGTGGTCGCGTTCAAACAGGGCTTAGAGGAGGGCCGCCCCGAATCTCGCCGAAAGGACGCCGCGTCCGACAGCTGGACGCGCCCTCCGAGCGTGGAAGACGACGACGCCTTTTTGAGAACCTGCGACCGCAGCGGCGAGTGCGTCAAGGCATGCCCCGCCGACGCGATCTTCGCCTTTGAAGCGGACGGTTCGCCCTACATCAACCCCGCCGATCAGCCCTGCGTCGTCTGCGTTGATCTTGCCTGCATGTCCGCATGCCCAAGCGGCGCCCTCGGCCCGCGCGAACGAACCGCGCTCGGCATGGGAACCGCCAAAGTCGACCATGAAACGTGCATTCGGTCGCACGGGCAGGACTGCATCGAATGCATCCGCGTATGCCCTTTGCATGAGGACGGCGTTACAGTTCTTGACATTGACCCGGAAAACCGCATACGGGTTCGCGCCTTGACATGCGTCGGCTGCGGCGTCTGTCAAGAGGTTTGCCCAACTGAACCAAAGGCGGTACAGGTTGTCCCAAGACGCCTGCTCGCCTCAAACGAAAGGCGTTTTGAATGAAGCGCGTTGGCGCCGTTCTGGCTCTGCTTGTCCTTCCGCTCTGGTATGCCGTTCCGCTCCACGCGCAGACGTTCGGCAAAAACAAGGTGAACTACTCTCAACATGAGTGGCAAACGATTCGCTCGAATCGGGTGGAGATCTACTTTCCAAAAGGTTCCGACTGGCTCGCGCGTTTCACCGCCCGCGCCGCCGAGCAGGCGTTAGACCAGCTGGAAGAGGCTTGGGGGTTTGAGGTGGAGGGCGCGATCCCGCTCATCATCTACAACTCCCACAACTCCTTTTCGGAGACGAACGTCATCGGCGGGCGCATCACGGAAGGGGTCGGCGGTTTTACCGAATTCAACCGAAGCCGAGTTGTCATCCCTTACGAAGGCTCCTATGAGCGGATGCGGCATGTGATCCATCATGAGCTTGTCCATGCCGTTCAGTTCAAAATGTTCAGGTCGGGCAGCTTGAAGTCTATGGCGTTGAACCGCCTCATGTCGCTGCCGCTTTGGGTGGTAGAGGGTGTGGCGGAATTCGAGTCGCTGGGATGGGACATCAACGCGGACAATGTGTTGAGAGACGCTGTCATTTCCGACTATCTGCCGCCGATTGAGCAGATGCTGTACGGCGTCTTCGCTTATAAGGGCGGGCAGGCGTTGTACCGCTACCTTGCGCTCACATACGGGCGGGACAAGATCGGGCGTTTTTTGAAGTCGCTCAAAAGCGGGGGCAATGTGGAGCGCTCGCTGGGGGAGGCGTTCGGCGTTTCGATGGCGCAGCTGGAGCGGGAATGGCGGCTCTGGCTTAAAAAAGAGTACTGGCCGGAGATCGCCGAAAGGCTGTCCCCCGTTGAGTTTGCGCGCCAAATGACGGAGCATTTAAAGGACGGCGGTTATCTGAATGTCGGCGCGCGTTTGTCGCCGGACGGGACGCGCTTGGCGTATATCAGCTCCAGGCGCGGTTTTGCCGATGTGTATCTGATGGATGTTGAGACGCGCCGCTCGGAGCGCATCATCGAAGGGGAGCAGTCGCCTGAATTTGAGTCGCTGTTTCTGCTGCGTCCAGGGCTGGCATGGTCGCCGGACGGGGCGCATCTTGCAGTCGTCGCCAAGATGCGCGGACACAACGCGCTCTTTATCTACGACGTCGTCGAAGAGGAAGTGGAGCGCGAATTCGTCTTCGATCTGGACGCGATGTTCACGCCCGCTTGGAACCCGAATGGAAACGAGATTGTCGTTGTCGGTTTGAAAAACGGCTGGTCGGACCTCTATAAGATAGAGCTGCCGGACGGCGATTTGACGCGCTTGACGAACGATCCTTACGATGAGCGGGACCCTGACTGGTCGCCGGACGGACGGCTGCTCGCGTTTTCGTCGGATCGGCCCGACGAGTCGCTTGAGTTTGACGAAAGCGCGCCGTTCCGTTTTGGGCAGTACGACATCTACGCGCTGGATGCGGAGTCGCTCCGTTTGATCCGCCTGACAGACCATCCGTCGAACGATATGTACCCTGCGTGGTCGCCGGACGGCGGGGAGGCGCTGTTTGTGTCGGAGCGTTCGGGCGTTGGGAATATGTATCTCAAGCGGTTGGAGGGGGGCGACGCGCGGCCTGTGACGGACGCTCTGACAGGCGCGCAGCAGCTGGACTGGGCTGCGGACGGCTCGAAGGTTTCCTTCACGGCGTTTCAAGAGGGCGGATACGACATTTTTTTGATGGACGACCCGCGCTCCTTTGAAGGAAAAGCGCAGCCTGAAAAAACGGAGCTGGCGAAGCGCCTCTTTGACCCCGCCGCGTCCGCCGCCCTGGACGCTTCTCAGGAGGAAAAAGAGGAAAAAGAGGAAAAAAGCGAAGAGACGATTGATCTGCCTGGCGACGCGGAAGAGACGGAAGCCGCCGCGCCGAATCTTCCGCCTTCGATCTCCAGATTGCCGAATTTATCGGACCTTGAGACGGACGAAACGGCGTCTCTCTGCGAGGGGGCGGAGGCATCTTCTGAAGAGACGGAGATCGATCCGCCCCTGCCTGTGAACAGGAGCGACGAGGAAGGGACGGTTACTACCTTGATCGAAGGCGACGGAGATGAGAACGAGGAGAGCGAAAAGGAGACGAAAAGAGAGCGGAAATACACCCGCCCGCGCGCCTACCGCCCGCGTATGAGCGTCGAATCGTTCGGCATTGCGACGCAGATCAACAGCTTCGTCGGGTTCAGCGGGCAGGCGTACCTGACAATGAGCGACCTGCTCGGAAATCAGCGGCTGTTGATCGTTACCGACCAGTCGATCTCATCGATCAAGAACCTAAACGCGCTCGTGCAATACGCCCAGCTCCATGAGCGGTGGAATTACGGAATTGCCGGGTTTCATACGCGCGAATATTTTTTGGCAAATCAGCCTCAAAGGCGGGACAGGGTCGCCCTTGTCGCCGACCGGAACATCGGTTTTCGCGCGCTTTTGGAGTGGCCGTTCAGCCCCTACTCCCGCTTGGAGGGCAGCTTCGGGTATCAGGCGATTCAGCGCGACCTTGTCGGCATTCAGTTTTATGACTACTACCGCATTGGCCCGTTTGGAGAAGCGGGGCGGCAAGAGGTGGAAGAGACGCCCCTAGACCGCAAGTCGATGCTGCCGATGGAGCTCGCGTATGTGGCGGACACGGTTGGTTACGGGATGTACGGACCTGTGGACGGGAAGCGCATGCGTCTCAGCTTTTTCACCAGCCCCGCCGCGGGGGAGCGCTTTTTGCAATTCGCCACCTTCAAGGGGGATTGGCGGCATTATTTTCCGATTGGGGAGACGCAAAGCGTTGCGGCGCGTCTGTCCGGCGGAATGAGCGTCGGGCGAAATGCGCAAGCTTTCTTTCTTGGGGGGGTGCGGTCGGAAATCAGTCCGCGCATCTCCAGCGCCGTTGACGAGAAGCTGCGCGCCGACAGCATCTTCTTTCCGTCTTTTGAGGGACCGCTGCGCGGGTCTAACCTATACGAATACACTGGGGATTCGTTTCTGCTCGTCAACCTTGAATGGCGGTTTGAGCTGATTGAACAGCTTGCCCTTGGGTGGCCGCTGCCGATCGCTTTTAGGCGCATTGGGGGGAACCTGTTTATAGACGCCGGCTCCGCGTTCGATGCCTCCGGTCCCGATCGGTTGGATTCGATAGACGATCTGGCGGCGGGGATAGGCTTCGGCGCGCGTTTCAACCTCGGCGTGTTCATCCTCCGATTCGATGCCGCATGGAGAGCCGCCGCATGGGAGATTGCCAAAGATCCGCGGTATTACTGGTCTATCGGCGCCGATTTTTAAGAGTTGCGCTTGGACGCCGCCGGCAAAATCGTGTGAAGGACGCCGGCTAGACGCTCTGCCGCGTCCGCCAGCAGCGCTTCCCCGCGCTTGATCGCCGCGTCCATACTCATGGGACCTGGAACGATGGAGAACGCGGCGTCAATGCCGATTTCAGCCAGCTCCCGCCTCTTCGCTTCAACCGATCCCGCCAGGGCAAAGACGGGCAGACCGCGTTTTTTGGCAGCTTGCGCGACGCCCATCGGCGTCTTCCCGCGTTTTGTCTGCGCGTTGATCTCCCCCTCGCCTGTTATGACGAGCGACGCGCCCTTGAGCGTCTCATCGAACCGCGTTGTTTCTAAGACGATCTCGATGCCGGGTTTCAGCCGAGCACCCAGGAAGACGAGCAAGCCCGCGCCCAGGCCGCCGGCGGCTCCCGCGCCCGGCGTCTCCGACGGGTTGACGCCCAGATCGCGCTCCATGATTTCGGCGTAGCGCGTTAAGTTTGCGTCCAGCTGTTTGACCTGTTCGGACGACGCGCCCTTCTGCGGTCCATAGACGGCTGAAGCTCCCCTTGGTCCGGTGAGCGGGTTGTCGACGTCGCATGCCGCGACCGTCTCTATGTTCTTCAATCGAGCGTCCATGCGGCTGATGTCGATGCGGTCGAGTCGGTTTAAAAAACCGCCGCCGCGCGGAATTTCTTGCCCTTCGGCGTCAAGCAGGCGGGCGCCGAGGGCTTGCGCCATTCCCGCTCCGCCGTCGTTCGTCGCGCTGCCTCCGATGCCGACAATCAGCTTGCGGACGCCGAGCTCCAGGGCGGCGCGTATGAGTTCTCCCGTGCCGTAGGTAGAAGCGCGCATCGGGTCGCGTCCACTCCACATGGTCAGCGCCAGTCCGGACGCCTCCGCCATTTCGATGACCGCCGTCTCCCCTCCTCCTAGAACGCCGAAGACAGCCTGCGTTTCCTCCTCTAGAGGGCCCTGGACGCGGCGCCGTTCCAATCTGCCGCCGGTCGCGTCAACGAGCGACTGGGTTGTTCCTTCGCCTCCGTCCGCCATCGGGACGAGCGCATATTCGGCGTCCGGCAGGACGCGCCGCATGCCGCGCGCGATCGCTTCTGCCGCCTCTTTTGCGGTCATACATTCTTTAAAGGAATCGGGCGCGGCGACAATTTTCATGACGGCTCCAGCAACCTTTCCGCTAAGCGCGCCAGCGGCAAGCCGACGACGTTGAAATAACACCCTTCAATGCGCGCCGCAAACGCGCCCGCCTGCTCCTGAATGCCGTACGCGCCCGCCTTGTCCATCGGTCCGCCGGTCTTCGCATACGCCTCAATCTCGCGGTCGGAGAGGTTTCGGAACGTTACGCGGGTCTCTTCATGCCATGCTTCTTCTGCGCCGCTGTTCCAGATGAGCGCGATTCCTGTCAACACGCGGTGCGTTTTCCCGCTGAGCGCTTGGAGCATGCGCATTGCGCCGGGGACGCCGTTCGGCTTCCCTAGTATCAGTCCGTTCAGGCAGACGACCGTGTCGGCTCCGAGCGTCAGTTCGAACTGTTTCCATGTTGAATTTTTCTGGGCGTTGAGGGAGGCGGCGCGCGCTTTTCGCATCGCCAAGGTTTCGACGACGCGCTTCGGCGCCATATCGGGCGGAATCGTTTCGTCCGCGCCGGTTGGAACCGCCATGAACGCAGCCCCGATTTGACGCAGCAGCGCGGCGCGGCGCGGGGACTTTGACGCGAGAAGTATGGAAGGGTAAAGCGACATAACGGCATGCTACAGCGGGGCGGGCGTCAGGTCAAGCGCGGGGAGTCTTTCGGGCAAACCGCCGCCGCAGCGTTTGAAGAACTTCGTTCCATTCTTCCAGCTTAAGCGCGTGGCAGAAAGCGGCGTATACCGCCAACGAGATCGCCACAACGGCCGCCAGAACGGCGATCTCTATGAGCGCGGAGCCGTTTGCAACGGAGCTGAGCCAGCGCAAGGCGCCCCATGCCGCCCCGCTCATCGCTGACGACGCCAGGACGACCTTCGCCAGCATACGCGCAAACGAGGCTCCCAACAGGCGCGGGATATGCTGCCGGGCCGCCCAGAGCAGCAGCGTCAGATTGACAACGGCGACCGTTGAGACGGAAAGGGCGAGGCCGCGGTGTCCTAAACCGAGATGGACGCCGAGCAGCCAGCTCATGAGGCAGTTGACGCCGACGGAGAAGAGGCTGACGAGAGCCGGCCGCCGAGCGTCGCCAAGAGCGTAAAGCGCCGGCGCGGTCACCTTGATAGCCGCATACGCCGCGAGGCCGATCGCGTAGAAACGGAGCGCGGCTGCGGTTTGGAGCGTGTCTTCCGGGAGAAATTGCCCGCGTTCAAATAGAAGGCGTGTGAGCGGTTTGCCGATGATCGCCAGTCCGCACGCGCTCGGAATGCATAAGATGGCGACGAAGCTGAGGGCGCGTTTGAGAAGCGCGCGGAATTCGGCGTTGTCTTTTCGAGCGGCGGCGCGGGAGAGTTCCGGTATCGCAGCAGTAGAGACGGCCGCTCCGAACAGCGCGATCGGGAGATGCACGAACCGGAACGCCGCGGCGAGCCATGAAATCGATCCATGTTCCATATGAGACGCGAAATGTGTGTTCACAAAAATGTTGATCTGAACGCCGGCAAGTCCGACGACGGCGGGAGCCATCAACCGAAGCACGCGCTTGAAGGCGGGGTTTAAGATTCCCTCGCGCCACGGCAAGGCGAAGCGGAAGCGGAACCCCTCGCGCCGCAGCGCCGGCATCTGTATGAGCCACTGCAAAGCCCCGCCGAGGAGCGTTCCGCAGGCGAAGACGGCGATGGCGCGCGTTCCGAGGCTCGGATCCAGCAGATACGCCAGCGGCGCGCCGACCAGTATGGAGGCGAGGTTGAACATGACCGGCCCGTAGGCGGGGGCGGCGAATCGGTTTCGCGCGTTCAGCATGCCCATCCACACAGACGCCAGCGACATCATGAGCAGAAACGGCCACAAGATGCGCGTCAGGCGGACGGCGAGGCTATGCTTGGAGACGCTGTATTGTTCGTCGGGGATTTTTTCAAATCCGCCCGCCATGAGGTCTATCAGCAGCGGCGCCGCCAAGACGCCCAGAATCGTGATCGCGGCGACGACTCCAGCCAGCGCCGTGATGAGCTGCCGTCCGAGGCGCCATGCGGCTTCTTCGCCGTCTGTCTCGGCGGTCTGCGCGAAGGTGGTCACAAACGCTGCGCTCAACGCGCCCTCGGCGAACAGATCGCGCAGCATGTTCGGGATGCGAAAGGCGGCTTGATAGGCGTCCATGAGAATCGATCCGCCCGCGCCGAAGAGCGCGAACAGAACCGCCTCCCGCACAAGCCCTAAAACGCGGCTCAAACTGGTGAGCGCGGCGAGTATTCCGGTGTTTCGGAGCAAAGGCGATCGCATGAGGGAGAGCGGGAGCGGACAGCGCCAATGCTTTAAAAACAGGCAGCCGTCCGCGCCCGCCTAAACGTTAGCCGAGCCGTTTATTGAGCGCTTTTAGCTGTTTCGCCATGCGTTCTGGGAGCCTGCCGCCAAAGCGCGTGTAGAACTCGCCGACCTGCTCCGCTTCCGCCTGCCAGTCGTCTCGATTCACATTCAGCAGCTCGCGCAGCGCCGTTTTTTCGATCTTCAACCCGTCCAGATTGAGCGCGTTTTCAGACGGGAGAAAGCCGATGGGGGTCTCATCCGCGCCGCTTCTGCCTTCCGAGCGTTCGACCGCCCAGAGCAGGACGCGCAGGTTTTCCCCGAACCCAGGCCAGAGCCAGTTTCCGCCGGCGTCTTTTCGGAACCAGTTGACGCAGAAAATTTTCGGCGGCTGGGTCAATTGATCCTTCATTTCAAGCCAGTGCGTGAAGTAGTCGCCCATGTGGTAGCCGCAGAAGGGAAGCATCGCCATCGGGTCGCGCCGGATGACGCCGACCGCGCCGGACTGCTGCGCCGCCGTCGTCTCGGAGCCGATCGTGGACGCCATATAGACGCCATGGTCCCAGTCGAACGACTCGTACACCAACGGGGCGAGCGAGGCGCGCCTTCCGCCGAACAGTATCACATCGATGGGAACGCCGTCAGGGTCTTCCCACCGAGGGGAGATGCTCGGACATTGACTCGCGGGCGTTGTGTAGCGGGCGTTTGGATGGGCGGCTGGATTTTCGCCGTCCCACGAGTTCCCAAGCCAGTCGGTCAGGTTGTCGGGCGGGACGTCCGTTTTGTCTTCCCACCATGGAACGCCGTCGGGCGTGACGGCGACATTGGTGAAGATGGAATTCTCTTCCAGCGTTCGCATCGCGTTTGGGTTTGTCTGCTCGTTCGTACCGGGGGCGACGCCAAAGAAGCCCGTCTCCGGGTTGATTGCCCAGAGCCTTCCGTCCGCGCCGGGGCGGAGCCATGCGATGTCGTCGCCGACCGTGCGCACCTTGTATCCTAGGTTTTCCAGCGGGCTGATGAGCATGGCGAGGTTCGTTTTTCCGCACGCGCTCGGAAACGCGCCGGCAACATACTTGAGGCTGCCGTCCGGCATTTCAAGTTCAAGGATGAGCATATGCTCTGCCATCCATCCGTCGCGCTTGGCGCGGGCGCTGGCGATACGGAGCGCGAAACATTTTTTGCTGAGCAGCGCGTTTCCGCCGTATCCTGAGTTGACGCTCCAGACGACGCCTTCGGAGGTGAAATGGCAGATATAGCGGTTTTCAGGGTTCAGGTCGCCGGTCGAATGCAGTCCAGGTTCAAAGTCGTCCGACCCGTTCAGTTTGTCGAGCGCGGCTTTTCCCATGCGCGTCATGATGCGCAGGTTGGCGACCACATAGGGGCTGTCGGTCAGCTGGACGCCGACGCGGGAGAGAGGCGAGTCGAGCGGTCCGAGCGCGTAAGGCACGACATACATCGTGCGCCCCTTCATGACGCCGTCGTACATCGGTTTCAGCATCGCTCTCGCTTCGTCGGGATGCTTCCAGTTGTTGGTCGGTCCGGCCTCCTCTTCCTTGTCGGAGCAGATGAAGGTGGAATGCTCGGTTCGGGCGACGTCGCGCGGGTCGCTGCGGTGGAGGTGGCAGTTGCGGTAGACGTCGTCGTTGAGCCGCTGAAAGATGCCGGCGTCGATCATTTCGCCGTTGAGCCGTTCGATCTCTTCTTCGGAGCCGTCGCACCAGTAGATCGAGTCCGGCTTGGTTAAGCGGGCGCATTCGTCCACCCATGTTTCAAGTTTTGAGGCCATGAATCTTCCTGCCTTAGTTAAGTCGTGTCGGTTCGAACGCAATTTAAAAGTAGCGCGCGGGGACGCGAAATTCAAAGGCATTGATTGACCCGATCGCTCCTTCCGCATTTCGGCGGCCGTTCCCGTTGCGCGAATCTACAGCCTGCCGAAACGGTCTGCTTTCCAAGGCGGTAAAGCCCAAGTTCAGAAAAACATTTGACAGCTCGGATGATGTAGGGTATCGTTTTTTCAGTTAATGCTCGCGGATATAAATGAGAATGAGTATCATTATATGTGAAACGGGCGCGTCGGCGCGTGAATGGATGATGAAATGAGCGATTTGTGTTTTTATGGGAGAATGCTGAAAATGAGACTACATATCAATACACTTCTTTGCGCATTCCTATGCGCATCTTTGACGGCGTTGACCAGCGCAACAGCTTCCGCGCAAGAGAGCCAGACCGTCTTCGGAGCCAGAGGCAACATGCACTACTCCAACTTCAACTGGGACTGGGAACCCGAACGAAGAGCCGCCGTCGATCTCAACAAACTGGTCGTCGAATTCTGGTCTGACCTCACAAAAAATATCCAGCTTGAAGTGGAGGTTGAAATTGAACACGGCGGCACAGGTTCCACGATGGAATTCGACCGGCTCGAAGAGTTTGGCGAATTTGAACAGGAAGTGGAAGCCGGCGGAGAGGTGTTGATTGAGGAGCTGATCTTAACCGCCTCTGTGCATCCCAACCTGGACATTCAGTTTGGACATCTCCTTGTCCCAGTGGGGCTTCAAACGCTTCGGCACACGCCGATGCAGTCGTTCACCGTCGAACCGGCAGAGTCGGAAAGCAGCCTTATCCCTGTCGTATGGCACGAAACGGGCGTCGGCGCCGTCGGCAACGCCGGGCCGTTTTTCTATCATGCCCTCGCCGTTACAGGACTCGATTCGACCGGTTTCAGCTCCGCCTCGTGGGTTGCGCGCGGACATCAGACCCGTTTTGAGACGGTCAATGCGGACAACATCGCCCTCGCCGCGCGACTTGACTACGGGCATCCGATGTCGGACGCGCATTTCGGGGCGTCGGTTTATTGGAGCGATACGGCTGACAACCGCCCCAAGCCGGATACCGACCTGGACGCGCATGTGTTCATCGCCAACCTGCATGCCGTTTATGAAAGCGGACCTGTGAAGGCGCGGGGGATTCTGCTTTACGGCGCGCTTCAGAACGCAGGCGAAATCTCCCGCCTAAACCGCAACCTGTCCAACAAACTGAATGTGAAACGAACTCCTGTCGGCAGCGCCGCCCTCGGGTGGCGCATCGAAGGCGGATACGACATCGGAACGCTCATCGGCAGCTTCAACAAGGAGCTGATTCTCTTTGGGCAGATCGAGGGTTACGACACGATGTTCCGCGTCCCGGACGGCGCCTTCGACAATCCGCGCTGGGATCGGCAAGCGCTGACGCTCGGACTCAACTTCGCGCCCGCGTCTCAACTGATCCTCAAAACGCATTACACATGGCGCCGCTTAGGTACAGAAACGCTCAAGAAAGAGGACACATTCAGCTTCGGCTTTGGGTTCGTCCTGTGAACCTGAATCAACCAGCCCGAACGGGCCTCAACAAACGCGAAAGGAAAACCATGACCAAAAACGCAACGAATATCTTCACACGTTTGGCGGCGCTTGCCGTCTGCCTAACGCTCTTGACGCTCACAATCGGCTGCGGAGAAGATGATGTCGAACCGATTGAAGGGTTCGACGCTACTGTCTTGACAAGCGACTACGCCCATAAGATCGTTCTCGCAACCTACGGCGAACTGGACGCCAAAGCGGACGTTCTGCTCACCGCCGTTCTGAATCTCAAAAACGACCCGACCGACGCGAACCTGACTGCCGCGCAGGACGCATGGACAGCAACGCGCATCCCATGGGAGCAGAGCGAGGCGTTCCTCTTCGGTCCTGTCGACACGCTTGGCATTGATCCGAAGCTGGACAGCTGGCCGGTAAACCGCGTCGACCTGGACGCCGTGCTTGCAAGTTCGCAGCCGCTCACCAAAGAGACGGTCGACTCGCTGGAAGAGACGCTGAAAGGCTTCCACACGATCGAGTACCTGCTGTTTGGCGTCGGAAGCCAGAAAAAGGCGTCCGACCTGACAGACCGTGAGATCGAGTATCTGACGGCTGTGACGGAAAGTTTGAAAGGCGACACGGCGGCGCTCTATGATGCGTGGAGTCCAGACGGCGGCAACTTTCTGGGCGAGTTTGTGAACGCCGGCGGGTCAAGCCAAGTGTACGTCTCCAAAAGGGCGGCTGTTCAAGAGATCGCGAATGGAATGATCACGATCGCCGACGAAGTGGCGAACGGCAAGATCTCCGACCCGTACAACGAAGAGGATCCGACGCTGGTCGAGTCGCAGTTCAGCTTCAACTCCATCGCCGATTTTCAGAACAACATTCGCGGCATCCAGAACGCATATCTTGGCAAATATCAAGAGACGGGCATGGGCTTGACCGAATTTGTCGCTGAGCAGGACGCGGAGCTGGATACTCGGCTCAAAGGAGAGATTGAGGCTGCCATCGCTGCAATCGGCGCGATACCTCCGCCGTTCCGCGACGCGATTTCAAACGCGCGGGCGGATGTACAGGCGGCGATCGACGCGGTGCGGGTCGTTCAAACGACGCTCGAAAGCGGCATCCTTCCGCTGATTGAAGCCGCCGACATCAAGTAAGGAGAAACCATGAAAGCGAAAACGCGCATCGGAGCGCTGATCGGGATAGCGGCCTTGCTGGCGAGCTGCGGAGATGAAAACAGCATGGACATAGAGGTCCCGCTTGCCGGCGGAGACACGACCGTGTTTGACGCCTCTAGCCATGCCTATTCCTTGCCTGCGCCAAATCTTGATAAAGAAGGCCTTGAACTGCATCTAGAGGGAGACGCGCAATTTGAGGCGGTGTTTGTGACGGCTCCCGCCGAGGTGAACAGCGGTCTGGGGCCTCTTTTCAACAGCGCTTCATGCGTGTTTTGCCATCCGCGGGACGGGCGCGCCCCCGCTCCGATGCAGGGCGGGCCGCTCGGTTCCGCGCTCATACGGCTCAGCCTGCCCGACGACATGGAGAACGGCGGCGCCCCGACGCCCGTACCCGGCTACGGCGGGCAGCTGAACGACCGGGCGATCATCAACTCGGAGCCGGAAGCGACCGTCGCCGTCCATTACCGCATCGTCATTGTCAAAACCGCGGACGGACGTTCCTACGAGCTGCGCGTCCCGGAATTTGTCATTCAGAACGCTTACACGCCGCTGCCGCCGGAAACGCTGACTTCCCTGCGGATGCCGCGCCCCGTCTTCGGCCTGGGGCTGCTTGAGGCGGTCTCTGAAGAATATATATTGAGCCTCGCCGACGAGCAGGACGCGGATGGAGACGGCATCTCAGGCAAGCCCAATTATGTGACCGACGTCGCGACGGGGCGGCTTGCGCTCGGAAGATTCGGGTGGAAGGCGAATCAGCCCTCGCTGCGGCAGCAGACGGCGGCGGCGTACCATGACGACATGGGCGTCACCACCTCGCTTTTTCCGCGCGAGTCGTCTTACGGACAGCTCCAATCGGACGACCGGATGGACGATCCGGAGATCAGCGATGAGATTTTGGACGCCGTGACATTTTATATTCAGACGCTGGCGGTCCCGGCGCGCCGCAATGTGAACGACCCGCAGGTTCGGCGCGGGGAACGGCTGTTCACAGAGGCGCAATGCTCCGCCTGCCATGTTCCCAAATTGAGAACAGGCGTCTTGGCGGATGTCCCCGAAGTCTCCAACCAGACGATCTACCCTTACACCGACATGCTGCTGCATGATATGGGACCCGAACTGGCGGACGGACGGCCCGACTACGCCGCCAACGGATACGAATGGCGCACGCCTCCGCTATGGGGGATCGGCCTCAGCGCCGTTGTGAACGGGCATACGAATCTGCTGCATGACGGACGCGCCCGCTCCGTGGAGGAGGCTATTCTGTGGCATGGCGGAGAAGCGGAAGCCGCCCGCGAGATGTTTAAGACGATGCCGCATGGCGACAGGGCGGCTCTCGTTGCGTTTGTTCTGTCGCTCTGAACGGCGGGGTCAGTAATTGGAGATGAACTGCGTTTCCTAAGAACGTCAAATAAAAACGATCGACTATAGGGACTGCGCCGCATTTGCGCTGTCAAGCCCGTTGCATGTATCATGAGACTACACAGCGGGAGCCGGATGATGGACAGACCCGTCTACATGGACCACCACGCGACGACGCCGCTTGACCCGACGGCGCTGGAGGCGATGACGCCGTTTCTCACCAGCGAATTCGGCAACCCGTCCAGCCGAACGCACCGATGGGGATGGACGGCTGAGGAGGCGGTTGAACAGGCGCGCGGACAGATCGCGGACGTTCTCAACTGCCGACCGGATGAGGTGCTGTTCACCGGAGGCGCGACCGAATCGAACAACATGGCGGTCAAGGGCGTCGCCCGCGCCTATCTTGAGCGCGGCAAAAATCGCGTCGTCGCGACGAAGGTGGAGCATCACTCGGTCCTAGAGGCTTGTCAGGCGCTTGAAAAAGAGGGCTTTGAGGTTGTCTATCTGGATGTCGACCCGAACGGCATGGTCAACCCTGACGAAGCGAAGCGCGCCGTGAACGGCAAAACCGCTCTTGTCTCGGTTGTCTGGGCGCACAACGAATACGGGACGATCAACCCGATCGCCGAAATTGGGCGCATCGCGCGGGAGGCGGGAGCTTTGTTCCACACCGACGGCGTTCAAGCGTTCGGGAAATACGACAGCGATGTGGACGCGCTGAATGTCGACCTGATGTCCATATCGGCGCATAAAATATATGGACCGAAAGGGGTCGGCGCGCTCTATATGCGGAAGCGGCGGCCGCGCATCCGTTTTGTTCCGCTGGTGGACGGCGGAGGGCAGGAGCGCGGTTACCGCTCCGGCACCCTGAACGTTCCCGCCATCGTCGGCTTTGGAAAGGCGGCGCAGCGGAGCCATGAGCTGCGCGCTGAAGAGGCGCCGCGCATCGAAGCGGTGCGAAACGACCTGCGCGACCGCATCTTCAACCAGATCGAGTATGCGCAGCTGAACGGCCACCCGACGGAGCGGCTTTACGGGAACCTGAATTTCAGCTTCGAGTTTGTTCAAAGCGAGGCGGTATTGCTTAGTATGCGCGGCGTTGCGTTGTCCTCCGGCTCGGCATGCACTTCAAAGTCGCTGGACGCCTCCTACGCGCTTCGGGCGATGGGCATTGAGGAGCGGCTTGCGCGGTCGGCGATACGCTTTGGGCTAGGGCGCGGAAATACGATGGAAGATTCCGCCGCTGTCGCCAATATGTTGGCGGAGAAGATCGAAGAGCAGCGGCAGATGTCTCCGTTGTATCGTTTGAATCGAGAGCAGGAGTCTTAATCCGTCTGATTTCCTGATCTTGACGCTTGAGTTATGACATGCCAGCATGCGAACGCGGGCGGTTTCCGCAAGGATTCTGGATTCCCGCTCCCCGTTTTCACGGGGACATGCTTCGCGGGAGTAATCATGTAAATGACGGGTCGGTTTTGGGCAGATGTCTCCGTTGTATCGTTTGAATCGAGAGCAGGGGGTTAGAGGGGGCGGTCGTAGATGCGGTAGGTTTTATAGATCTTGCCGCCCATTTTCAGTCCCGCCTGTATCATGTTCTCGTTGCTTTCCAAAACCCATCCCATCTCCCCATGCGTCATTTCGTCTTGAACGCCTGCGTTTCGAAAGATGCGGGCATAGAGGACGGCGTCCAGCCCTCGGTTGCGGTATTCTGGGACGACGCCCAGTAGAAAAATGCGGAGGCCTTTGACGCGCTTCTTGGCTGTCAGGACGCGCCACAGGCCGAGCGGAAAAAGCCTTCCGCTGCGGTTGTCCGCCAGTATTTCGTTCATATCGTAGAGGCAGACGCATGCCCCGACCAGACGCCCGTCCGCTTCCGCAAACAACGAGGACGAAGGATGAACGACCGTCTTCAGATCGCCGGCGATATAGTCCAGCTCCGCGTCGCTCAGCGGAACGAAGCCCCAGTTTCGCTCCCATGAGCTATGATACAGCTCCTTAAAAGACGCCAGCTCGGAACGCACATCGTTTAGGTTGATGGGGCGTATCTTCACGCTCATTCGCTTTTCCAGCCTGTCGGCGATGCGGAAGATGCGCTCGTCCATCCCGCCGCCCTCGTGCGAAATGAGCAGCATGTAGAGATCCTGCGCCTTTTCAAAACCGAGCGCGTCCATCAGCTGCGGATAATACGGCGGGTTATACGGCGTCATGAGCATCGGCGGCTTGTCGAACGGGTCGATAAGCATGCCGCATTCATCGTTAGTGGACGGGTTCGCCGGTCCGCGCATCGTCTCCATCCCGTTTTGACGCAGCCATTCCGCCGCCTTATCGAACAGCGCCTCGGCGAGGCCGCGGTCGTTGACGCATTCAAAAAAGCCGAAGAAGCCGACCTTGTCCTCATGAAAATCGTTGTGCGCGGGATTCACAATCGCAGCGATTCTCCCCGCCGGCAGCCCGTTCTGCAGCGCGAGCCATGCGGCAACGCGCGCCTGCTGAAAAAACGGGTTTTTCTTCGTGTTAAGAACGCTCGCTTGGCTCAAACGAAGCGGCGCTCTCCAGTGCGGCTCATCCGCATGAAGCCGATAGGGAACATCAATAAATCTATTTCGGTCGGCTCTGCGGTGGAGATGGATCGGCTGAATGTTAACTCCGCTCTGCATGGGTTCATCCTAAAGCGCCTGCGCATATTCGACAGCGTTGCGAAAGATCGTCAGCCCGGCTCCCTCTTCGGGGATCGGCTCGCGCGTCCAGCGGGGATGTTGGTATCGGCTGATGAATCGTTCAGGGTGGGGCATCATGCCCATCACGACGCCCGACGGGTCGCACACCGCCGCGATGGCGCGCGCCGAGCCGTTCGGGACGGCGGGGTAACCCTCTCCCGCATAGCGCAGCGCGACCTGCCCGTTCGCTTCCAGAGCGTCCAAGAGAGCGTCCCCGCCCGTTAAAAATTTCCCTTCCGCATGGGCGACCGGGAGCTCTATTTCCGTTTCGATGCCCTTTGTGAAGATGGAGCGGCTTGGGGCGGGCTTGAGGCGCGTCCATCTGCATTCAAACTTGCCGGAGTCGTTCCATGCTAGGCTTGCCGTCTGCGTTCCGAGCTCTCCGCCGGGCAGAAGCCCCGCGCGTACGAGTACCTGAAACCCGTTGCAGACGCCCAGGATAGGTTTCCCCGCCTCGACGAAACGGCGCAGCGGCTCATGCATCCGATGAACCAGCTCATTTGCCAGCGCTTTTCCGGCGGCAATGTCGTCTCCGTAGCTGAAGCCGCCCGGTATCGCTAGAATGCGGAACTCGTCCAGCTCCCGATCGCCGTCTAAAAAGCGGCGGATGTGAACGCGCTCTGCGTCGGCGCCTGCCGCTGTGAAGGCGCGCTCCGTTTCGACGTCGCAGTTGATGCCGCTGGCTCTCAAAATTAGCGCTTTGACCCGCATTGATCTCTCACCATTTGAATGTCCGCTGCCATGCTTCTTTCAGCGCGAAAATGTCGGCGGAAAGGCGCGTTTGCCCGCCCGCGTCTTGGACGACCAGAAGCGGCCGCTCCGCCACAACGCCTAGCCTATGCGCTTCCGCGCCATGCGCCTTCAACGTCTTTACAAACTCTGCCTCTTGACTCGGCGAACATGTAACGACAAACCGGCTGGGCGACTCTGAAAACAGGAATTCGTCAAGGCGCATACCCCTCGCCGCCTCTTCGGGTATGCGTATGTTCATGCCGAAGCCGCCCGCGAACGCCGTTTCTGCCAGCGCGACAGCCAAGCCGCCTTCGGAGCAATCATGCGCTGAACGGAGCTGTTGCTCCGCCGCGGCTTGCGAGACGGCGTCCATGGATCGGCGCGCCTCGTCGAGACGCACCCGCGGAACGGAGGCGCCAATTTCGCCGCGCAGCGCGTAATAATGGGAACCGCCAAGCTCCTTGCGCGTCCGCCCGACAAGATATACAACATCCCCTGGCGCCTTTGCGTCCATCGTGAGCGTTTTAGACACATCGTCGATCGGACAGACGGCTGAGATGAGCAGCGTTCCTGGGATGGCGGCGCTCTCGCCCGTTTCGCCGTCCCGATACTCGTTGTAGAGGCTGTCCTTGCCGGAGATGAACGGCGTCCCGAAGCCGACAGCGATGTCATGGCAGCCCTTCGCCGCGCGCGCGAGGCTGCCGAGCCTGTCCGGCTTGTCAGGGTTGCCCCAGCTGAAGTTGTCCAGCAGCGCGGTTCGTTGGCGGCTTCCGCCCGTTGCGGCGACGTTCCGCAGCGCCTCGTCGATGGCAAGAGCCGCCATCCAGTACGGATCAATGTCGCCGTATTTTGGGTTCATGCCGTTGGCGAAGACGACGCCCGCCGGTCTGTCCAGCAGCGGCTGAACGACGCAAGCGTTTCCCGGGCCGTCATGGTCGCGCCCCTGCAGCGGCTTGACGACCACGCCGCCCTGCACCTCATGGTCGTACTGCCGTACCGCCCACTCTTTGCTGGCGATGTTCGGCATGGCGAGCAGCGCGGTCAGCGTCTCGGTCAGGTTGTCTGGCTCGTCAAAGACGGGGTCGCGCCGGTTCGGGGCTTTCCATACGGCGCGCTTGGCGATGTCGGGCAGCCCGTTATGCAGAAACTCCATGTCGAGATCGCCGACCGTCTTTCCTCTGTACTTAATGATGAGCCTGCCTGTGTCGGTGAAATGTCCGAGCGAGGCGGCTTCCACATCCTCCGCCGCGAGCAGCGCCTTCAACCGCGCCTCGTTTTCTGGCGGAACCGCAAGAACCATGCGCTCCTGCGCCTCAGAGAGCCAGATTTCCCACGGAGCGAGTCCGTCGTACTTGAGCGGGGCGCGTTCTAGATGCGCCTCGGCGCCGCCCCTGCGCTCGGGGGAATGCCCCATTTCGCCGACAGCCGACGAGAAGCCGCCCGCGCCGCAGTCGGTTATGCATCTAAACAGCCCTTCATCGCGCGCTTGAAGGAGCGCGTCCGCCATCTTTTTTTCGACGATCGGGTTGCCAATCTGAACGACGCTGCCGAGCGACTCGGAGGTTTCGTCCAGCTCCGCCGAGGAGAAGGTGGCGCCGTGGATGCCGTCTCTTCCTGTCCGTCCGCCGACCGCCATGATGACATCTCCAGGCTGGACGCTTTTTTCGACGCGGTTGAGCGGTATCAACCCAGCGCAGCCGCAGTACACGATCGGATTCGCTGTGTAACGTTCGTCAAAAAAGATGGCGCCGTTCGCGGTCGGGATGCCCATGCGGTTGCCGTAGTCGCGGACGCCGGCGACGACGCCCTTGAAGACGCGCTTCGGGTGAAGGACCCCCTTCGGCAGCTTCTGCATCGGCATGTCGTGCGGACCGAAACAGAACACATCTGTGTTGAGAATCGGCTTGGCGCCCAGCCCCGTTCCGAGTATGTCTCGTATGACGCCGCCGATGCCCGTCCCTGCGCCGCCGTACGGTTCCACCGCGGAGGGATGGTTGTGCGTCTCCACCTTGAAGGCGATTCCGTACTCGTCGTCTAGGCGGATGACGCCCGCGTTGTCTTTAAAAACGGAGACGCAGTCGTCCCGTCCAATCCGCTCCGTCGCGCCGAAGATGTATGTTTTGAGCAGGCTGTTGATCTGTTCGCGCCGTCCGTTTTCTTCATATTCGATTCGTCCGCGGAAGGTTTTATGAACGCAATGCTCCGACCATGTTTGCGCGATCGTTTCGATCTCGACGTCGGTCGGATCGCGTCCGATTTTTTGGAAATGCGCCTGGACGGCGCGCATTTCGTTCAGGTTGAGCGACAGGCCGCCCTCTCGGCTGATCGCCTCCAGCTGGGCGTCGCTCGCTTTCAGGACGGGCGGCATGCCGACATCCATGCGTTTTGCTCCGTTTAGCCTATCTAATCTCGCCGATGCGTTGATAGAGCTGCTCGCCGTCGTAGGCGACCTCCACCGTGACCAGCGCGGGCTGCGCCGGGTTGGACGGGCGCGGATATTGCAGGACGCCGGCGCCGCTCTCGCCCGGTTCCAGCGTGAAAGAGATGGACGCGTCCTTTTCCTCTCCCGCGCCGATGGAGACGCGCGCCTGCAGTGTTTTTTTAAACGGGTTCTCGACCGACACCTTGAGCGCGTTCAGCTCCTTGTTCGGCTCAAGGCGGACCGCTTTGTCGGCTAAGGCGCGGAATTCAGGCGTGGCGATGTCATGCGGGAAGACGCTGCCCGGGCGGATAATGGCGACGCGCGTTTCAGATCCGTCGACCGTCACGAGCGCATAATGGTGGATCGCGCCGTACTCTTCCGCTTCGCTGGGCAGAAGCGCGCCGCCTGTCGGTCCTAAAATAAAGTACGGTCTGCCGCGCCTCGGTTCATAGCTCAGGCGGTGGTAATGACCGACAAAGACGGTGTAGCGCGTCCCTTTTAGCCGCTCTTCGATTCGCTCCCACTGCGCCAGCGCTTCGCCTGTATGGCGCCATGCGGGGCGGTGCATGAAGAGGAACAGATGCTTTGCGCCTCGGTTTTTTTCAATGTTCTCCTCCGCCCATTTCAGCTGCCGCTCGCCGAACATGACCTCTCCGCTGCGCCAGCCCTCCTCCGTATTGAGCGTCATGAAGTGGCAGTTTTTGTAGTTGAAGGAGTAGTAAGTGCGCCCGACGTTCCGCTCCCAGTAGTCGTACATGACGCGGTTGCCGATGTCATGGTTGCCGGGCAGAAAGAAGAACGGCGCCTCCATCAGATTGGCATGCTCTAAGAATTCTTTCCATTCTTTGTCGAGTTGGGGGACGCTGATCGTATCTCCCTGGATGAGGTCGCCGACCATGATCGCAAAGTCGGGGCGCAGTTCGTTCACCTCGCTCATCGTCCTGTCGAAGATCGGCCAGTTTTCCAGCCCGCCGCCTGTTTTGTCGCCGATAACGGCGAAGGTGAATTTCTGATTGTCCTGCGGAAAGGGGCGCTCCAGCCCTGGTATATCGGGCGGGAGCTCCGGCGCGATGCCATGTTCTCCGCGCACATGCGCATGCCCGTTCAACGCGAGAGCCGAAAACGCGAGAGCGCCGCAGACAGCGATCAAAACAGCGCGCTGGTTCATGCGCATCATGATCCCTTCTTTAAGAAGCTGGGCGGGTCGTTCCATTTGTCGCCGAATAGGAAGTCGTTTACAGGTACGCGCCGGCGCGTTTGCGTCTCGCTCGCTTTCAGATCGTCCGGCAGGTCGTCCGCTTCGCCGAGGTATCCGACCGCTATCATGGCGCACGGTTCGCGTCCCTCGGGTATTTGGAATGTCTCGCGCGCTTTTTCTCGGTTGAATCCGCCCATCATATGGACATAGAGGCCCATCGACGTCGCTTGGAGAATCAGGTTGGCGGAGGCGAGTCCGGCGTCATGGAAAGCGTACCGGTTTGCGTCGCCGTCTTCATCCACGGTTGCGGCGATCGAGAGCAGCAGCGCGCCCGCCTTTCCAGCCCAACGCTGGTTGCCGGGCATGAGGCACTCAAACAGGCGCGAAAAGAGCGGCTTATCCTCGCGCAGCGCCGCGATGAACGACCACGGCTGCGCGTTGTAGGAGGAGGGCGCCCACCTCGCCGCCTCCATCAGGCTCAACAGCTGCGCGTGCGTCATCTGTCGGATGGAGAAGGAGCGCGGACTCCAGCGCTGGCGAATGAGCGCATGGATCGGGTGGTCGGCGTCGGCGCTTTTAGACATTCAGATCCCTTTCGGTTCGCGGCGCTGAACGCCCATATGATAGCCGAGACTGCGGCTCTTTCCAACCTATCGATTGCTGACCTTACGTCTTAAGTTGGGACATGTCGGCATGCGAACGCGGACGTCTTCTGCGGCGCCTCTAGATTCCCGCTTGCGCGGGAATGACGATCCGGTTGGCGAAGACGTTTTCCCATCAATAAAGGTTTTGTTCGTTCAAAGGTCCCAACTTTAGGGGAAGGTCAGGTTAATCTGCGCCGCTTCTGGCTTTCCGTCTCGCGTCAAGCGCGGGGTCTGACCGCTTTGTTATTGAATGATCTTCGCCGTTACCGTGGAGGTGATCTGTTGAAACGGGCGGCCGTTGATGGTCGCTTTGCCGATGAAGTGAAAGCGGTAGTCGCCCGCCTTCATCGTCCGCGCCGCTTTCACCGTCACCTTCGCCTCGGACGCTCCGTCTGCGACGCGCACAGGGTCGGCGGTCAAACCTTCAGGCAGGTTGACGGCGGCGATGTCGACCGCGCCTGTGAAACCTCCGCGGCGCACCAGCGTTAGCGTCAATTCCGCGTCGATGGTTTCAGGCGTTTCGGCGGCTCCGTTCGCCTCAGATTCAGGCTCTTCTGCCGATTCTTCCGCTCCGTCCGCCGTTGGGACGTCCGCGGTTTCTTCTTCGGGCGGCGCTTCAGGGTTTGAGACGACGAAGCTTTGCCGCACCGGCTGAACGCGCACCACAAACGGCGCCTCTAGAATCTGCAGCCGTACCGCGGGCGTCGTTTGCGTGTAGACGACGCCGTTGACGGTCGCCGTTCCGCGCACGGTTATATACTGCTCCCCCGCCGCGGGGACGGTGCGGTCGTCCGTTCGACCGTTGATGTTCCAAGCGCGTATTGTCACCGTTGAGCGGTTGGCGCCCTGCCCGATAGCGGGGGCGACCTGCGTCGACAACGCCGGCAAGCCGACGATTGAAAGGGCGATCGGAGCCGCGAATCCGTCTGAGCGAGCCGCCATGATGTTCGCCGCCGCGTTTTGGTCTTGAAGCGCGGAGAGCGACGGTTCAGCCATCTCAAGACGAAACGGCGGACGCGGCAGCGCCGTCAGCAGAATCGGGCTGGATGCGCGCTCAACGCGCCGCCCGCCGATGGAGCCGACCGCGGCGAAACGGAGCGTCAATGTCTCCAATCGCGCGTCTTCGGGAGCCGTCACCGTCACCAGCGCGTTCGATTTTCCGGCGGCTAATTCGGCGGAGCTGACCGCGTAATTGGGCGGGAGGCCGCGGCTTTCGATTCGCAGCGGTCCGTTGAAGCCGTCGATTCTGCCGATGTTCACATTGAACGCTGTCGTTCCGCCTTGGCCGATGCGCGCGATGCCGTTGTCCACAGCGTTTCCGACCTTGGCAGGATTCGTCGGCGCGGCGTTCACATTGAAATCCGGTCGGCGGGGCGCGGCGCGCAGGCGGTATGCAAAGTTGGCGCCGCCGTTGGCGCTCAGGTCGCGTATCTCGATGGAGTATTCGCCGTCGGCGGGGAAGTTGAAGGCGAAGCGCGCCTCCGGACCGACGCCGTCGTCGTTCACCGCCAAAAGCGGAGGAGGAGGCGCGGGGGGAGGCGTTTCGCCCTCGGCGGCTGCAGGGGCTGGAGGCGGCGGTCCGTATAAGCTCAAGAGCGCGTCCAGCTCCGAGCCGAGTCGGCTTGCGTACGTTTCAAAAATGATCTGCTGCCCCGCTTTCGCTTGAAACTTGAATCGGTCTCGGTCGCCCGGTTTGTCGATTCGTCCGTTGACGACGGAGGGGAGCGGAACGGCGTTCGCTTTATCCAGCGCGTCGTTCGGCTCTTTTTCGGTCGCTTCAGGCAGGTCTTCCACCTGGAAGAGCAGCGCGTTCGTCACATAACCTGTCGGCGTGAAAAGGCGCGTCTCGCGGAGGCCGAGCGGCGCGTCCGGCGCGATGGAGACGCGCATGGAGTTGACGCCGCCAAGGTTTCTGCCTGTCAGGGCGACGACGCTCTCCGCGCCGCGCTTTCCGCCTAAGGGAAAGATGCCGTCCAGACGCGGCAGCGCGCCGAGGCTCAACCGGTACGTGTAATTGCCGCCGCCCCGATACTGCGAATCGCGCACCAGCAGCGTGTAGACTCCTGTCTTCGGCGCCGTGAAGTCGATCTGCGAATCCAGGCCGTTGAAGATGTCGTTGCGCGCCAGCTCCTTGCCCTCCGCATCGAACAGGGCGATGTAGGAGTCGAGCGGGGAACCCATGCGCTGCGCGAGAACGTCCGCGATGAGGCGCGTTCCTTGCTGCGCGTTGAAACGGAACGCGTCGCGGTCGTTGGCGGAAGAGACGACGCCGCTGATCGTAATCGGCAGCGTCACCTCCTGCGGTTTTTGAAGGGAGGAGTTCGGCTCCGCTTCCGTCAATTCGGGCATGTTTCCGATGATGAAGTTGCGCCCTGTTGAGACGCCGTCGGGCGTGCGGAGGCGCGCCGTGTGGACGCCGATGGGAGCGTTGGGCGAGACGACAATCGTCGCGGAAATCGTTTGCGGGCTGTCGACGCGCGCTTCGATGCCGTCCCCTGCGATGACCGCGTCCGCTTCGCTCATGAGCGCCTTGATCTCGGACGCGACGCCTTCGACGTTGAAGAGGAGAGCGTCCGCGCGCCCGATGTTGCGTCCGCGCAGGGTGAGCGTGACGGTCTGCCCGCGCTGCGCCCCCTGCGGCGAGACCGCCTCAAGAACGGGCTGCGCCTGCCCGTACGCCGCGCCCGCCCAGACGATACACATTAATAGTACAGCGACACGCCATGCGCGTTTCATGATGAAGCCTTCCGCTCTTGACGATCCTTATCCGCCTCGCTTTTGCATTCAATCAATATATCATACCATTCAGACCATTCATTACCCTTTAATGAAAGAATTTTGCGAAATGCCTTATGCACTGCAAAAAATGCTTTTTTCATCGCCTTGACCGTCTTGTATGGCATAGGCACTCTCAAAATACTGTTCTCAGTCTTCTGCGCCGACTCAAACGCTTGGAACATAGCAGCCAATGCCGCAATCGCGCAGGGAAGATCGTAATCATCCCCCTCATGATGGAATTCACTCGCCACATGTGCCAACTGTTCAGCCCACTTCACATGCCATTCTACATCTAGCAACGCATGATATGCGTCGCGCACGCCTGACGCCCGTTGCTCAAGCTTACGCGTTAATTCATCCCTCCTACACCGCAATATCCACTGCGCCAGTGCCGCTTCATACGCCGCACACTCCGCAGGAGCTTTCTCTTTTAAGGTTGCATGCGCCGTTTCATACGCCGCCCATTCGTCAGGCATAACCAGTTTCAACTTCGCAGCTACTATCAACGACTCAACAGACTCCGCAACAGCTATTTCGAAGGCTAACTCCTCGGAGCCGCCCCAATTCCCCATATCAGACCACGCTTCATATTCCTCAGGCGCGAATTTTTCATAAATAAATACCGGCTCGAATCCATCAAAACCAAGATTAGCAAAATGAGATGCTAGAAGCGCCCGCTCGTTCATGGCATCGTAGACAGCGTTGTCCAGAGCATTCCATGCAGCGGCCAACGCCTCCCACTCATCAGGAGCGGCTTCTTCCAGTGCCTTCCTCGCTGTATACTTCAATTCCGTCAGGCTATTATTCAGCGCAACCTGCGCTGCCTTATACGCTTCAGCCGTCTTTTCTACCTCCGCCTGCGCCGCAGCTACCTCGTCGTTCTTTTCCGCCTCGACCAATTCAGGCTTCAATTCTGTGATATTTATGCTCCTTCCGCGCTTCGTCGCGTACGCGTTTAAACTTGGTCTGCCGACTTTACCTTAATTTGAACGCAAACGTCGTTTGTTAGGACTCTGGATTCCCGCTTGCGCGGGAATGACGACCGGCAGGGATGGCGGCTGGGATGAAATTATCGTCATGCCCAGCCGCCGTACCGCGTCCTTCTTAGAACAGCCCCAGTATCGGATCGCCCAAAACCAGTTCGCGCGGCTGGTCAAGGTGGTTCAGCACCTCCGTATGCGGATCGATTCCCAGCGTGTGGTAGACCGTCGCTAGGATGTCGCGCGGATGGACCGGGTTTTCCAGCGGCGACGAACCGGTTTCGTCCGACTTGCCGTACACCTGTCCGCCCTGTACGCCGCCGCCTGCGATCAAGCCCGTGTAGCAGTAGGGCCAGTGGTCGCGTCCGTCCGGCGCGTTGGAGTTGCCTGAGGTGCTGACGCCCAGCTTCGGCGAGCGTCCGAATTCGCCGATGGCGAGAACAAGCGTTTCTTCCAGCATTCCGCGTTGGTCAAGGTCTTCCAGCAGAGCCGAAAGGGCGCTGTCCAGCTTCGGACAATGCAGGTTGCGCAGCGGTCCAAAGTTCGCCGCATGCGTGTCCCAAGCGGTTGTGCGCGGGTCGCCGTTCGCCACGGAGGGCCAGTTCACCTGCACAAAGCGCGTTCCCGCTTCAATGAGCCGCCGCGCCATGAGAACGCTTTGCCCCCATGTGTGCCGTCCGTACCGCTCGCGGACAGCGTCCGGCTCTTTTGTGAGGTCGAAGGCGTTGCGCGCCCGCTGCGACAGTATCAGCTCATACGCTTTTTCGTAGTAGCTGCCGAGGGCGAATTCATCGGCGACGCGCTCGATTTCAGGCATGCTGGCGTTGACCGTTTCCAGCAGCGACGCGCGTTTTTCAAGCCGCGCCGCCGGCACTTCGGGGCGCAGGCTCAGGTCGTCCAGCTTGATGTCCTGATTCGGGTCTTGGAACAGGAAATACGGGTCATGCGCCCGGCCGAGGAAGCCTGCGTTTCCGCCCTTCCCGACGATATTGCTCTCCTGCATCGGCCTCGGCAGCTGAACCGCCGAGAGCATCGGTTCGTCTGACGGGCGGAAATTGGACACATGCGACGCCACATTTGGATGATCATCCGGCGACGGCGGGTCCAGCTGCCCCGACGGCGCCACCTCGTCCGGCGTGGAGCCTGTCACCATCTGATACATCGCCGCTGTGTGGTTGAAAAGCCCGGCGGGCGTGTAGCTGACGGAGCGGATCAGAGCCGCTTTGTCCATCTGCTGCGCTAGGAGAGGCATCGTCTCCGACAGCCAGATGCCCGGCACATTCGTTTTGATCGGTTTGAATTCGCCGCGTATATTCGACGGCGCGTCCGGCTTCGGATCCCAGATGTCGATATGGCTCGGGCCGCCCTGCAGGAAGAGCAGGATGACCGATTTCGCTTTCCCAAAGCCGTTTAAGGGCTGGGACAGGTCTGGCGCCGCGCTTGCCTGGGCGTCTTGCAGGGCGAGCAGTTTTGGGACGCTCAATCCGAGCATCGCCGCTCCGCCGACGCGAAGAAACTCCCTGCGCGACACGCTGTCGCACAGCCGCCCCTGTTTGCCTGTAAATCTCAGCATCGTACGCTCCTTTCGACCGTCTTCTCCGTTGCGTTCATTGAGACTCCAATTCGGTTACCGGTTGAATAAAAAGGCGGGGCTGTTCAGCAAAGCCCAGAGCAGGTCTTGCGCGCCTTCCGTTTTGGACGCCGCCCCCGCCATGTGCGCGAGAGCTGTCGCGATTTCCTCCTCGCGCGGATATCGGCACAGCGCCGCTAGGTAGAGCTCTTCAACGACCGCTTGATCCTCCGCGCCCGATTTCATGAGCGACGCAATGCGTCCGTTCGGGTCGATGAGCGCGTTGCCGATCGTCGCGCCGTTGATAAGGTTCATTGCGTGGGCGAGGCTCACTTCGTCGGCGCGTTCGCATTCGCAGACCGTTTCGCGTTCAGGCCGCCCAAACAGCTTCAGGAAGCCGTCCGTTTCGATGCGGCTGTCCGGCAGCTGGACGGCGCGGAAGTCGCTCGGCAGTCCAGGAAACTTTGGACGGCTTCCCGCCGCCGCGCTGATGGCGTCCAGCAGCTGCTCCGCCGTGAGACGCTTCGGCATCGCGCGCGAGAAGTTGCGCTCGTCATCCTCATTCCAGCGGTTCGTTTTGACGCTTAGCTGATACGCCCTCGAGTTCACGATCGTACGCATGACCTGCCGCATGTCGAACCCTTTCGACACAAACTCGTTGACGAGCGCGTCCAGCAGCTCTGGGTTGCTTGGCGGGTTGCTGGAGCGCACATCGTCCACCGGCTCAATGATGCCGCGCCCCATGAAGTAGCTCCATACGCGGTTGACAGCGGAACGGGCGAAGAGCGGATTGTCGGCGGAGGTCATCCATTTTGCCAGCGCTTCGCGCAGGTTGCGGCTCTCGCCCTTTTCCTCTCCAAACGGAACGGACGGGTCGATCGGCGCCATCGTCTTTGGATGCGTTACGGGCGCAGGGTTGAGCGATGTGTACACGATCTCGTCGCCGGGCAGCCTTCCGTTTTTGCGCGCGACATCAGAGAAGTACGCCGCCAGCTCGTAATACTGATTTTGCGTCCACCGTTCAAACGGATGGTCATGGCATTTGTTGCATGAGAACCGCACGCCGAGGAACAGCTGCGTCGTGTTCTCCACAGCGGTTGAGCTGTCGCGCGAGATGCGGTAGTAGCTGGCGGCGGGGTTTTTATAGACGCTGCCTTCCGCCGTCAACAGCTCGCGCACAAACTGGTCATACGGCTTGTTCTCCGCAATCGACTGCTCTATCCATGAGCGGAAGAGCCAGACGCCTTTTTGGCCGAGAAATTTGCTGTTGCACTGCAGCAGGTCCGCCCATTTATGCGTCCACCGCTGCACATACTCTGGGCTTGCGAGTAGCCGTTCGGCGAGGGCGGCGCGTTTTTCTTGCGTCGGCGTTTCGTCCTTTAAAAAGGCGCGCACATCCTCGGGCTGCGGCGGCAAGCCTGTCAGATCGATATAAACGCGGCGGATAAATTCCTCGTCTGAACACAGCTCGGACGGTTGTATCTTCATCCGTTTCAGCTTGTTGTGAATATGCGCGTCCACATAGTTGAATTCAGGCGTTTCCTTCCACTCAAAGCCCTCGCGGTCGCCCATGACAATCAGTTCGTTTGTCTCGTAGGCGCCTTCGTATCGGATCAAGACGGCCGATTCGCCTCGGCGGAGAGCCGTCACAAGGCCGCTTTCGGAGACTTCAGCGACCTCGGTCGCGCTGCTTGAAAAAACCGCTTCCCGCGTGACGTCGCGCGTTGAGCCGTCCTCGTAATGCGCGATGACGAGCATCTGCTGAACGTCTCCTGCGTCGGAGAGCTCCATTGAGGTCGGGAACGCTTCCAACCGTTCAACAGGCTTCGTTTTTCCGACATCCGACTGGACCCCCTCGGCGATCCATCGGAGCAGCAGGCGGTAGTGTCGGGAGTCGGGTTTCAGCACCTGGCCGCCTTTGTGGGGAACTTCGGCGGTCGGTTTAAGTAGAAGCAGGCTCTGTTCAGGGAAGGCGCGGCTGAATCGGCGCCCTGAGATGTCTTGAACGAGCGATTCATAGTCGTATTCGTGGTCGTAGCCGCGCAGGGAGAGGTGGAAGCCGTTTTTGCCTTTCGCAGCGCCGTGGCAGGTTCCCGCGCTGCATCCGACGCGGTTGATGACCGGCACAACGTCGCGGACAAAGCTGACAGGTTTCGTTTCCGCGCCGACTATTTTGACAGGCAACCGCGCCGTTTTGCCGCCGGCTGAAACGACGACAACCGCCTCTTGCGGTTGCTTTTGCGGTAGAATGTCCGCCGCGGCGGGACGGAAAAAACCTTCCTCATCAATGAGGATGCCCGGCGGCGTTTCATAGGTCGCGCCGGCAGTGAGATCGATCCATCTTCCGTCCTTTGTTTTGCCGGAGACCAGAATGCGCCGGTCGTCCTCCGCATGTTGCAGCGTCAGTTCGGCGGGCTGCAGCCGCAGCTCTTCGACCTTGACCGTTTGCGCCGCGGCCGCGTTCATGATGCCGCAGAGGACGATGGCGCCCGCTAGCGCCATACGCCAAGCCGTTCGTTTGATCCGTCTCATCCGATTCTCCCGGTTGCATTCGGATATGCGTAACATGCCTACAGTATAAGGTATGCGATAAGCAGTGTAAAGTTTACACAGTTCGACGGGTTGACGCAAGCGGAACTGGCGACCTGTCTCTTGAGTTAGGACAATTCTGAATGCGGATGCAGATGTTGTCTGTCGGACTCTGGATTCTCGCTTGTGTGGGAATGCTGTTGCTTAGCGCGCCGCCATCAGGTTTGTCTCGGTTGACGTTTGGCGCCGATTGCTTTACAATCAGGGGCGGTTGTTGTTTTCATAACTTTCAGGAGGCTGGGGTGGCAGGGCGCGACGTTTACGACATCACGATTATCGGCGGCGGACCAATCGGTTTGTTCGGAGCCTTCTACGCAGGCGTGCGCGAATGCAAAACGAAGATCATCGACAGCCTGTCGGAGCTGGGCGGGCAGTTGACGGCGCTGTATCCCGAAAAGTACATCTACGATATGCCCGGCTTCCCGAAGGTGCTGGCGAAAGACCTTGTCAAAGACATGGTTGACCAGGCGCTGTGGAAAGATCCGGCGGTTTGCCTTGAGGAGCGCTCCGAGTCTCTTGAGTACGACGAAGCGGAAGACATCTACATCATCCAGACGAACGCGGCGCGGCATTACACCAGGACCGTCATCATCGCGGCGGGAATCGGATCGCTTCGGCCGACGCAGCTGTCTAGCCCAGGCGTGAATGAGCTGGTCGGCGCCGGCGTTGAATATGTTGTGCGCGGGCTGGATAAGTATAAAGGCAAGGATGTTGTCATTGTCGGCGGGGGGGACACCGCCATCGACTGGACGCTCCATCTGGCGCCGGTCGCCAAAAGCTTGCGCGTCGTCCACCGCCGCGACGTGTTCCGCGCCCATGAGGGCAGCGTCCGCGCCGCCATGCAGCTGCCGGTGGAGTTCATGCTCTGGTGGGTCGTTCAGGAGGCGCACGGGGAGGATCGGCTTGAAGCGCTGACGCTGCGGAATACGAAGACGGATGAGCTGAAGCGGATACAGGCGGATGAAATGGTTGTGTGCATCGGGTTCAAGTCGGACATTGGACCGATCAAAACTTGGGGGCTTGAGTTGGATAAAAATCTGATTCTGGTGGACGATCATATGCAGACGAACCGCCCCGGCGTTTTTGCGGCGGGAGATGTGATCTCGTGCGAAGGCAAGCTCAAACTGATTGCGACCGGCGTCGGAGAGGTCGCCATCGCTGTCAACTACGCCAAGAACCGCATTGATCCGTCCAGCAAGATCTTTCCAGGACACAGCAGCGATATGGATATACGTTAGTCTGATGTTGGCGCATGCGTTGGGCGCGGCTGCGTACGCGGGCGGTTTCGGCGCGCTTGTGGATTCCTCCGAGCGCGCAGAATGACAACGCGCCTTTCTGCCGTCATTCCGCGCGCTTGAAACGGAAATCCTGATCTCCCGATTTGGCGGATTATTCGTCCTCTATCGGTTGGATGTGTACCTCGTCCAGCTGCTCAGGGTCGACGGGGGTAGGGGCGTTCGTTAGGGGGCAGACGCCGCCCTGCGTCTTCGGGAACGGAATGACTTCGCGGATGGACGATTCGCCTGTTAAAAGCATGATGATTCGGTCTAACCCGCTTGCGATGCCTCCATGCGGCGGCGCGCCGTATTTGAGCGCGTCCAGCAAGAAGCCGAACTTGATGCGCTGTTCCTCTTCGCTGATCTGGAGCAGGTCGAAGATGCGCTCTTGGACCTCGCTTTGGTGAATTCGAACGCTGCCTCCCCAGACCTCTTGGCCGTTGATGGTGAGGTCGTACTGGAGCGAACGCGCCTTGGACGGATCCTTGCCCAGAAGATGCAGGTCGTCCGGATGCGGCGAGGTGAACGGGTGATGGAGCGGATTCCATCGATGCTCATCGTCGTTCCACTCGACCAAAGGAAAGTCGACGATCCAAACAAACTCATACCGATTCGGATCCGCCAGATCAAGCCGCTTTGCCAGCTCCACCCGCAGATCGCCCAGCGCTTGATGTACCGTTTTGGGCTGGTCTGCCACAAAGAGCAGCAGGTCTCCGTCCCGCGCTTCCATGCGCCGCGAGAGGCTATCGAGGTCTTCTTGGCTGAAGAAGCGCGCGATGGGCGACTCCAGCTTTCCATCTACGCAGCGCATCCATGCCAGCCCTTTTGCGCCCCGCTGGCCGACAAAGGCGGTCAGCTCATCGATCTCCCGGCGCGAGAAGGAACCGGCTCCCTCCGCCCGCAAGCCCTTCGTCATGCCGCCGCTTTCAAGAACCGATCTGAAGACGCGGAATTCGGAGCTTTCTGCTTCAGGCGCGATGTCGACAAGGCGCATATCATAACGCAGGTCGGGCTTGTCGGTGCCGTAGTTTGCCACCGCCTCGGCAAACGGCATGCGCAGAAACGGCGTTTGAATTTCCACATCAATGAGCCGCCACAGCTTCGCCGTCAGACCTTCGACCGTTTCAAAGATGTCCTCCTGCGTTGCGAACGACATCTCGACGTCGATCTGCGTGAACTCAATCTGACGGTTCGAGCGGGTCGATTCGTCGCGGAAGCATCTCACAATCTGGAAGTATCTGTCCATGCCGGCGACCATAAGGAGCTGTTTGAATATCTGCGGGCTTTGGGGCAGGGCGTAGAAATGCCCCGCCTGGAGTCGGCTTGGCACAAGGAAGTCGCGCGCGCCTTCGGGTGTGCTTTTGGTGAGAAACGGCGTTTCGATCTCAAGAAAACCAAGCTCGTCAAAGTGCCGCCGGATTACTTGAGACGCCTGATGCCGCAGACGCATGACGTTCGCCGCGCGCGGCATCCGCATGTCGAGATACCGGTATTGCATCCGCGTGTCCTGGTCGACATTTGCTTCCTCGTCGATGGCGAAGGGAGGGGTTTCCGCCTTATTGAGTATCTCTAGGCTGTCAACGGCGATTTCGATCTCCCCCGTCGCCAGCTTCGGGTTGATGGCGCCTTCAAGACGGCGGCGCGCCGATCCTTCGATTTTGAGAACGTACTCGCTCCGAACCTTTGCGGCCTCTTCATGCGCCTTTTCATTGATGGCGGGGTCTAGAACCAGCTGGACGACGCCCGTTCGGTCGCGCAGGTCGATAAAGATGCATCCGCCGTGGTCGCGCCGTTTTGCCGCCCATCCTGTGAGGATCTGGCGGGTTCCTTCATGTTCGGCTCTTAGGTCTCCGCAGTAAGAGGTTCTGTAGGTTGGCATGCGTGTCGCCTCCTAGGTGTTTGTCGGAACGGATTGCCGCAGCCTCGCGGCTGTTTCGTCAAGCGGCGCGCTTTCTTGGGTTCCGTCGCTCATCTTTTTGAGCGTCGCTTCGCCGCGCGCCAGCTCGTCTTCGCCGAGGATGACCGCATAATGGGCGTTGAGGCGGTCGGCTGTTCTGAGCTGGGAGCGTACGCCTCTGCCCTGGTAGTCCATATCGGCGCGCATGCCTGCTCGGCGAATTTCGTTCAGAAGGGCGAAGGCTCTTGGTTTCGCTTCCTCGCCGATGGCGACGATCCAGACCTGTATGAGCGGGGAAGTTTCTTCGAGAGAGTCCTGGGCGGACATGGCTAAGGCGAGGCGGTCAATGCCGGCGGCAAATCCGATGCCTGGCGTCGGTTTTCCGCCCAGCTGTTCAATGAGGCCGTTGTAGCGCCCGCCGCCGACGACCACATCTTGGGCGCCGAGGCTGTCGACCGATATTTCAAAGACGGTTCCAGTGTAGTAGTCCAAACCGCGCACGATGCTTGGGTCCAGCTGATACTTGACCCCGGCGGCGTCCAGCGCGTTTTGGACGGCGTCCAGATGCGCGCGCGATTCATCGGACAGAAAGTCCAGAATGCTGGGCGCGTTCTCAAGCATGCGCTTTGTGTTCGGGTCTTTGCTGTCAAGAAGGCGCAGCGCATTGTTTTCAAACCGCGCCTTGTCCTGCGGTCCCAGATTCTCAAAATTGGGTTGTAGATGTTGTTTGAGCGCGTCAGCATACGTATGCCGCTCGCCGCTCCCGACGCTGTTGAGGCGGATGCGTACGGGGGCGATGTTCAGTTCGTCTAAAAAGAGTTGGGCGCATAGAATCGTTTCGGCGTCAATGAGCGGGTCGTTGGATCCGAACGATTCGATGCCTGTTTGCCAGAATTCGCGGTATCGTCCGGCTTGCGGCCGTTCATATCGGAACATGGGTCCGGTATAGTAGAATTTGCGCGCTTCTCCGCGGGACAGGAGCCCGTTTTCGATGGCGGCGCGGGCGGTTCCGGCGGTGCCTTCAGGACGCAGGGTCAGGTCGCGTCCGCCGCGGTCCTGGAAGGTATACATTTCTTTTGAGACGATGTCGGTCTCTTCGCCGACGCTGCGGATAAACAGTTCGGCGCGTTCAAAAATGGGGATGCGGATCGGCTGGTACCCGAATCGTTCAAAGACGCTGCTTGCCGCGTTTTCGATGCGCAGAAAGGCGCGCAGCGTTTCGTGGAGCAGGTCTCTCGTTCCGCGGGGGCGTGGAATGTTCATAAGCCGATTTCCGAATGTATGTATGAAAATCATAGACAGACAAACGGCTGATGTCCATATTTTTTAACGGATGTCGGCGCTTGAGTTGGGACATGTCTGAGCGCGAGCGCGGACGGTTTCTGCCGGGATTCTGGATTCCCGCTCCCTTCCCACTTTCACGGGGGCATGCTGCAGAGGAATGACGATTCGGCGGGCGGTTGAGCGTTCAGCGGCGGGGACGTATAATGGAATGGGATGGACGCGGGAAGGAGAGGCGGCTTGAAAGGCGGAATGAGCATGCGGCGCGTCGTCTGCGCAGCGGCCCTCATCGGTTTCATGGGCGCGTTGGACGCAGCCGCAGGAACCAGCCTTACGTACGGTCATCTCCACATTGAGACGAGCAGACGCAGCGGATTCGATACGAGATACGGCTACGCTTCCCACCGCATTCGCATTCAGAACCGCTCTCCCGTCAAGACGCATCGGATTAAGGTACGCCTTGAGCAGCCTTGGCGCTCCGGCAGTGGAAAAGGGAGACTTAAAAGTCTCTCCAAGACGGTTGAGGTCGCGCCAAATTCAACCGCGGATATCTATATCCATCAACCGTATCTTCGACTCATCGGCGACCTTCATGGGTATGCTATATGGGTTGACGGAGAGCAGGTGGGGGGAAGAGGAGGCTCCTCTGGTTATACAGATCATGGCCCTAGCGGTTCGTTCGCGGGTACCTCCACTTCCATGTTACAGTTGGCTAACATAACCGTCGCGTTCGCCGGCGCCCGAAGGAGCCGTATGGCCATGCTTGAACCAGTTAATTTTATACCGCGCGACACATTAGAACCGATTCCCTTCATGTATAGCGGCTTAGACGGAATTCTCTTGACCTTGCCCGAAGCCGAGGCGTTGAGCGGCAGTAAGCGAAAAGCGATATGGGAATATGTGAAGAGCGGCGGCTCCCTTGCCGTGATCGGAGAAGGCAAACTGCCCGACGAGTGGAAACGCTTGGACGAGCGGCTGGAGAACCGCGCTCTCAAAAGCGACGCGATTGAGCGTTACGAAATCGGATTTGGGCTGCTCTTTTTGACATCAAGGCAGTATGATCCCACACCGACGCGCCCGACCTTTCACGCGCAAATATACGATTCATGGAAGGAAACTCAACAAACATGGATGCTAACCTACACATCGGAGGGCGCCAACGCCGTTCTTCCCGTCATTGATTCGTACGACGCGCAGGCGAGTTACCGCCGCATGTTTTTTCTGATGCTGCTTCTCGCCGCGCTCATCGGACCCGTGAACATTTTTCTTTTGAGAAGAATCGACCGGCGCATGAAGCTGTACTGGACGGTCCCTGCCGTTTCGCTGCTCGCATGCGTTCTTGTCATTTTTTACGCGGCGATTGCGGACGGCGGCAAGCGTATGCGCGTCTGCAGCCTGACTTATTTGGATCAAGGGGCGCGCTCGGCGTCCACGATCGGCTGGTTCGGTTTTTATTCGCCGTCCGCGCATCGCGAAGGCTTGCTCTTCGATGAAGAAACCGAGCTGGCGCTGCAGGCGAGCCAAAGTATGGCGCCTCATCCGAAGGCGTGGCTGACGACCGACCCGCATGCAGTCGGCTCCATCGACTGGACAGACGGGCAGCGCTGGAGCGGCGAATGGATCAAGCCTAGAATCCCGCTGCATTTCAAATTCCGCAAAACACAGGAACGAACCGAACGCATCGATCTGAAACGAAATGGCGGCAAGCTCAAAGCCGTCAACCGCCTCGGCGCCGATGTCAAGGCGTTCTGGTACGCCGACCATGACGGCAAACTTTATCGGGCGTCTGACATCCGAAACGGCGCCGAAGCCGTTTTAACCGAAACAAAGAGCGTTCAGATTGGAGGGAAAAAGCTGCGTCAGCTTTACATCTCCTATGACTGGGTCCCTGAGATTGACGCGGCGAAGACGTCGCCCGCAGCGTATCTTCAACCGGGCAGATATATCGCCGAGCTGGAAGAGAACGTCTTTGTGGAGAAGGCGATGCAGGACGCCAAAATGAAGCCGCCCACATGCCTCGTCGTCGGAGAACTGGAACAAGGAGAATGAAGATGCGTCGACTCATCTGCACAGCGGCGCTGATCTGTTTCATGGGCGCTCTGAACGCATCCGCTGTATTCAGCGCTAGCTACGGCGATATCGACATCGCGGTAGACAATCCTGTCGGAGATGAAAGGAGCCATGGCTACGCTTCCTACAGCGTTCAAGTTCAGAACCGCTCTTCTAACAAAACGCGGCGCGTCAAGATCAGCATTGAGCCTGACAGGAATCCCTCAAACTTTTATGAAGAAGGGCGGCTCAAAAGCCTCACTAAGACGATTAAGGTTGCGCCGAACGCAACCGCCCATACTTATATTCGCCAACCGTACCTTAATCTAAACGGACGGCCTCTTAAGGCGGCGGTCTGGATCGACGGACAGAAGCAGACGAAGCCGCTTCGTTTGCCCGGCTTTTCCACAATAAGGTCCTATTCGTACACTACCAAGAAGCCTGCTGTCACGTTCAATAAGAAAGAGCTGGCCGTGGCGATAGACGGCGTCCAAAAGATGCGTTTGCCCCCGTATACTAGATCGGCGGGCATGATGCAGCGGCGCGATTTAGAGACGAATGCGCTCATCTACGGCAGCCTAGACGGGATTCTCTTGACCTTGGATGAGGCAGAGGCGTTGAGCGGCGCGGAGCGCGAGGCGGTATGGGATTATGTGAAGAGCGGCGGCAGCCTCGCGGTCATGGGCGAAGGCAAACTGCCCGACGAGTGGCTGATCCTTGACGCGCGGCTGGAGAACGGCATTCCCAAAAGCGGCGCGATGGAGCGGTATGAAATCGGATTTGGGCTGCTCTTGTTGGCGCCGCCGCCCCCGCACAAAGGCTCCGTTCGCTATCAGCTGTACGATTCATGGAAGAAAACGCAGCAGCCATGGAATGCAACCTATTCCGCAAGCGGCGCGAACGCCGTCCTTCCCGTAGAGGAGCCGTACGACGCGCAGGCGAGTTACCGCCGCATGTTTATTCTGATGCTGATCCTCGCCGTTCTGATCGGACCCGTGAACATTTTTCTTTTGAAAAGAATCGACCGGCGCATGAAGCTGTACTGGACGGTCCCCGCCGTTTCGCTGCTCGCATGCGTTCTGGTCGTTTTTTACGCGGCGATTGCAGACGGCGGCAAGCGTATGCGCGTCTGCAGCCTGACCTACTTAGACCAAGGGGCGCGTTCGGCGTTCACGATCGGCTGGCTCGGCTTCTATTCGCCGTCCGCGCATCCCGACGGCTTGCTCTTTGACGAAGAAACAGAGTTGGCGCTCCAGGCGGGTCCCGAGGTATCCAGCAGCATTAAGGTATCCGGCGCCGGTTTTCCCCCAGGGCAAATGATTACGGTTACGCTGGATGGACCGCCGCCTAAATCCGGGGTCGGCGTCACTTCGTCGTCAGGGACTTATACAGTTCAGGTTAAGCCTACGGCTCCAACAAGCGGGCCGCCGCCTAAGCCTGCGCCGGGCGCAACTCCGCCTTCAGATGCTTTTTCAGTCACATTTACTTTTTCGGAACCGATAAGCGGGCCGACGACCAAGACTGCGCCGGGCGCAGCTTCGCCGACAACGGGGTTTTCACGTTCCACACAAATCCCAATCCTTGTTAATGGGACAGACGAACATGCGGTCGGCTCCATCGACTGGACAGACGGGCAGCGCTGGAGCGGCGAATGGATCAAGCCTAGAATCCCGCTGCATTTCAAATTCCGCAAAACACAGGAACGAACCGAACGCATCGATCTGAAACGAAATGGCGGCAAGCTCAAAGCCGTCAACCGCCTCGGCGCCGATGTCAAGGCGTTCTGGTACGCCGACCATGACGGCAAACTTTATCGGGCGTCCGACATCCGAAACGGCGCTGAAGCCGTTTTAACCGAAACAAAGGGAGTTCAGATTGGCGGGAAAACGCTGCGTCAGCTTTACATCTCCCAAGACTGGGTCCCTGAGATTGAGGCGGCTAAGGCGTCGCCCGCGGCGTATCTTCAACCGGGCAGATACATCGCCGAGCTGGAAGAGAACGTCTTTGTGGAGAAAGCGATGAAAGGCGCTAAGATGAGGCCGTCCACATTTCTCGTCGTCGGCGACAGTACCCCTGAGTAAAGATAAATTTGATTGTGAACGCAGTCCCGTATGCATTTTCCATCGACATGCCCCGACTCAACATTTGCGGCGCGCGTCCGATTGCGGTAACATAAAAACGTCTCGCGGGTATGTTGAAGAGTATTGGAGAGTTTGATGAAAAGCGACCGCCAAAGCGCGCTGTGGATTCTACGCGCAGCTATTTTGTTGTTTCTCGTCTGCTGCGGATGGAGCGCCGCCGCCGACGCAGAAGAATTCGACGACATCCAAATTATCTCGGAATCGCGCAGGTCAGCCAACAACGGGACGCATGGGTACGCGCTGTATAATTTTATGGTGTCAAACCGCTCTCCCAGCAAGAAATATGAAGTGGAGCTGCGAATTCCCGGAGATGATTATCGTTCGATCGGTCCTTCAAGTCGGATCCGGGGGCTTTCCAAAAAGTTTGAGGTCGCCCCGAACTCCACAGTTTATGTGCCGTTGTACCAGCCGGCTTTACGGATGTCCGGCGGCGGGGTCGGCGTGTATATCAACGGGCGGAAACAGAAGTCGAACATCTCCCTGCGCCTCGGCGATCATGGGGCTTACCCGTCAACGTCGGCGCGCGGCATCCCCAACACAGCCACTTCATGGATTAATGCCGGCGCCAGGTCGGGAATGTTTGAGCCGCGCGTGCTGATCAGTTACAGCGCCGATGAATCGGACCTGCGCAAAATTGCGTCGCTTTCTCGCGTTGGACCCCCCGCTTCGCCCATCATCACCTCCCCGGGCTTCACTAGAGGGACCATCACGGCCACTATCCCGCCGAGCCGACCAGGAGTAACCCGCATAGGACCTTCGACGGGCGGTATCGCCAATGTTGAATTCATCAACGCAAGCGGATTTGAGCCGAACTGGCTCAGCTATTCATCCTACGACGGATGCGTTCTAGCGCTCTCTGACGCGCAAGGGCTTGCGCCGAATGAGCTCTCCGCCCTGTGGCAGTATATCGAGTGCGGAGGTTCCGTCGCTATCATGGGCGAGGGCGATCTGCCGGACGCTTGGGCGGACCTCGACCCTCAATTGGCGGATCAAACGCTGGACAACGACTCCTTTCAACGGTACCGAGTGGGCATGGGGCATCTTTTCCTGACAGGGCCGCCCGATCAGCTTCTTGCCAACAATCCGACCGCCGCCGCTGAGATCACGAATTCATGGGCACAGTCTGGACACGCCTGGGGGACGCTTCCGACAGCCTCGGGCGCGAACGCGTCTCTTCCTATGGCGAAGCAGCTCGACTCCGAAGCTTCTCTTCGGCAGATGTTCATTGCCATGCTGGCGTTCGCCGTTCTGATCGGTCCGATCAATCTAATTGTTCTTGCGAAGCGGAAACGGCGGTCGTGGATATTTTGGACGACGCCTGCGGTTTCCGCGCTCGCATGCGGGGCGGTTTTTCTTTACGCCGCCTTTTCGGAAGGATGGGGGCAGCACACCCGCTACGCGTTCTTCACGGCGCTGGATCAGGATGTTAACCGGGCGGCTACGATCGGGCTGGTCGGGTTCTATTCTCCGATGTCGGACAGTTCGGGTCTGAAATTTGAAGACAGCACCGAGGTTACTCCGCTGATTTTCGGCGACACCGTTTCAGGTTCCGTGGACTGGTCAGACGGGCAGCATTTCAAAGGCGACTGGGTGCGGGCGCGCATTCCGCGCCACTTCAAACTGCGTAAAAACGAAACGCGGCGCGAACGAATCAACCTGCGCAGAGACGGGGGGGAGCTGAGAATCGTGAACGGGGTTGGCGCGGACATCAAATCCCTTGTGTATATAGACCATGACGGGCGCAGGTATCAAGCGAGCGATATACCCAAAGGGAAGGAGGCGCCGTTGAACGAGATTACGGATCTTGCCCCAGTCTCTGTGCCTCTGCGCAAGGTGTATGCGACGCGCGACTGGCATTCTTCGATCGCAGACATGAGAGACCGTCCGCTGCAGTATCTTTCGCCAGGCCAGTATCTAGCCGAGCTGAAAGAGAACGTGTTTGTTGAGGAGGCTCTAGACGGCGCCAAGGCGAAGCCGACGTCCATCGCCATGTTGATGGGCGAGATGAGCGACGAGTGAACATAGAAAGGGGCTGAAAAGCGTCCACATGGAAGTAAAGATCAATCGTTTGAAGCGGTATTTTGGGTTGACGCGCGCCGTTGACGACATCTCTTTTTCGTTCTCTTCGGGCGAGATTGTCGCGTTTATCGGCTCCAACGGCGCCGGCAAAACGACCACGATGCGCATACTCGCGACGCTGGACGAGCCGACCGAAGGCGACGTTGAGCTGGACGGCGTCTCGGCGGTGAACCATCCGGAGCAGGTGCGGAAGCTAATCGGGTATATGCCGGACTCGCTGCCGACCCATCGAGACATGACGGTTCATGAGTATCTTGATTTTTTTGCGCGCGCTTACAGCATTCCGAGCGAAAAACGGGCGCAGACCATCGACGATGTGCAAAGTTTCACAGGGCTTGGAGACATACGCAACAACACGCTCCATTCGCTTTCGAAAGGGATGAAACAGCGGGTTAGTTTGGGGCGCGCGCTGATTCATGATCCGCCTGTGATGGTGATGGACGAGCCGGCGGCTGGGCTTGATCCGCGCGCGCGCATTGAGCTTCGGGAGCTGCTCCGCATCCTTGCGGATCAGGGCAAGGCGATTCTCATCAGCTCTCATATTTTGACGGAGCTGTCCGAAATATGCGGGGGCGCGGTCATCATTGAGAAAGGAAAAATCGCCGTCGCTGGAACATTGGACGAGATTCTTTCTCAACAAGCCCCGCAGACCGTTTTGGCGGTGCGCCCCGCCGGCGGTCTTGAAGAGGCGCGGCAGGCGCTGATGCTGCTTCCGAATGTTGAAAATGTCGCTGTCGTCGGAAACGAGCTGGAAGCGCGCATCTCCGGCGGAGAGGAAGAAGCGAGCCAGATACTGAGCGAGCTGATGAAGCAGGGGATTCAGATCGCCGAGTTCAAGCGGAGGGGCGGCGACCTTGAATCGCTGTTTATGCAGATCACGGGCAAAGAGGATGAAGGCAATGGGAAATGAGCGCGTTGACCGCATGGGTCCGCAGCCTTGACAACCGAATGAACCCGATCGTTGTCAAGGAGCTGCGTCAGATCTCGCGCGGAAAATTTCTGATTGTCATCCTGATCGGCTTTCTCTTTACGCAGCTGACTGTCACAGGTTTCTTCAGCGTCTTCTCCAGAGGCTCCAGCTCCCTCGGACCGGACCTGTTTCAGACGCTGCTCGCGTTTTTGACAGGGACATGCGCCCTGCTGATACCGGCGTATGCAGGCTTCCGCATCGCCAACGAACGCGCCGGCGAGAATATGGACCTGCTCTTCTCCACAACGCTCAAACCTGCCTCCATCGTCTGGGGCAAGACGCTCTCCGCCGGCATACTTGCCGCCATGATCTACAGCGTCTGCATGCCGTTCATCTACATGACCTATCTGCTGCGCGGAATCGATCTGCTGACGGCTCTTATGTCGCTTGTCATGAGTTTTGGGTATGTGACGCTCGCGGCGCAGATCGGCATCCTGATCGGCTGCATGCCTGCGAGCCGCGTCATGAAGGGAATCGTCGGGCTGGTTGGACTGGTCGGCGTCTTCGTCTTCGCGTTTCAGTTTCAAGCGTTTCCGATGTCGGGCGCAGGGGTTGCCGCGCGGTTTGGAATCCTGTTGATCTGGGCGCTGATTGCGGGATTATGCTTCTTGCTTTCAACGGCGTTCATCAGTCCGCCCTCGGCGAACCGCGCGTTGATCCCCCGGCTCTATGTGACGGGGGTCTGGGCAATCTCTTTTTTGATCGTCCTTGTCTGGAGCCGCATTGCCGTCGAGATTGGCCCGATCCTGATGTGGTATATCATTTTTGGAGGCTTTTTTAGCTGGGCGATGATCGTCAGCGTCAGTGAGCGAGACTTTTTGGGACCGAGAGTCCGCCGGCAAATACCGCGTTCAGGATTGCGGAGGCTTTTTGCGTTTCTGTTTTACAGCGGCTCGGCGGGCGGGTTTCTATGGGCTTCTATCGGCGTTTTGAGCACATTTCTTTTTGGATGGATCGGCTTGACCTCTCCGCCTCAACTCATGGACGCTGAGGATTTTCTAGATGGAGCTAGCATTCTCAGTTTTGCCTGCATCAATCTATGGATTGCATCGGCCGGCGCGGTCTTGATTCATCGCAAGTTTCTCAAAAAGCGCGTGTCGAACGGTTATACATGGCTCATCGCGCTCGGCGTTTATATGGTCTCCAATATAACATGGGCAACCATGCTCATCGGCTCTGGCGTCAATTTCCACGCCCCTATATGGGCAGTATTGCTGTTTGGCATCTCTGTTTCTAATGACAATCCGCCGACTGCGGCAATCGGCATCGCCGCGCTCATCATGGTATGCTTCTGCATTCCATGGATCAAGCGGCAGTTCTCCGCCTTCACGCCTCCTCTCGCAGATGCGCCGTCATGAAGACGGCGGGCGCGCTCGTCCATGCCCTCGACAGCCGAATGAATCCGATCGTTGTCAAGGAGCTGCGTCAAATCTCGCGCGGGAAATTTCTGACCGTCATCCTGATCGGTTTTCTCTTCACGCAGCTGACCGTCACAGGCGCGGTAACATTGTATAGCCGCGGCTCTGCCAACCCTGGACCGCAGCTGTATTTGACGCTGCTTCGTTTTTTGACGGGAATATGCTCCGCGCTGATACCGGCGTATGCCGGGTTCCGACTCGCCAAAGAGCGCTCCAACACGAATAGGGACCTTCTTTTTATCTCGACGCTCAAACCCGCCTCGATCGTATGGGGAAAAACGCTTTCCGCCGCAATACTCGCCGCCCTCATCTACAGCGTCAGCATGCCGTTTATCGTCATGACCTACATTCTTCGCGGCATTGATCTGCCGTCGGCGTTTCTGCAGATCGCTCTGAGTTATGTCTTTACGCTGACGATGATTCAGCTCGGAATCATGATCGGCTGTATGCCTGCGAGCCGCATCGTCAGGGGAACCGCTGGGTTGATCGTCTTAATCGTAATGCCGTTGTTCGTGCTGGGGAGCATGGGGGTTTTTTTTCAAGCTTACTATTCTGGAGCCGTCGCGACAGGTTTTCTGACAGCTGAAAGAGACGCGCTGGGAACTCTGGGGGTCGCATCGATCTGCGCGGCGTATGCCGGGGCCCTCTTTTTGGTTTCGACAGCGTTCGTCAGTCCGCCTGCGTCGAACCGCGCGTTTGTTCCCCGCGTTTATGTGACAGCGGTATGGGCGGTCTCGATAGTCGTTGTTTTTGCTTGGAGCGAATTTGCTTATTCGGCGGACCTGATCGTCGAATGGATGACGATTTTCAGCTTCATTTTTTCAATGGCATTGATGTTCAGCATTAGCGAACGCGACCGGTTGGGCGCGCGCGTACGTCAAGCCATACCGCATTCGCGCAGTCGGCGGGCTCTTGCGTTTCTTTTTTACAGCGGATCGGCCGGCGGCTTCATCTGGGCGTCCATCGGCGTCGTTATGACCTTTATCGTCGGATCGATTGCGGCTTCCGCCTTTGCCGCGTCGATTTCCAGCAGCAAATTTGAGAGGCTGTTTTTAAACCTCGGTTTTATGGCGTTCAATTCATGGACTGCGGCGGCGAGCGCTGTTTTGCTTCAACGCGGATACCTCAAAAACCGCGTCGCCAGGGTCCATACATGGCTGATATCGTTTGGAATTGAAGCGTTAACCGGTTTGCTCTGGTCAATATATATGATCAGCGCGGGTTCTCAACTGGTGTCGTTTAATTTTATGGGGATGTCGAGGTTCAGAGAGGATCCGCCGATTGCCGCCGCTGCTGTGATTGCCGCGGTGACGGTCAGTTTCTGCATACCGTGGATTTTTCGGCAGAAGGCCGCCTTCAAACCCTTGCCTTTAAAAACGGCGGAAATGCAGTGGACGGGATCGGCATGCGTTTGAACGCCGTACTCCGCAAGTTTGACAGTCGAATGAATCCGATCGTTGTCAAGGAGCTGCGCCAAATCTCGCGCGGGAAATTTTTGCCCGTTATCCTGATCGGTTTTCTCTTCACGCAGCTGACCGTCACAGGCGCGGCGATATTATATAACCGCGGCTCTGCCAACCCCGGACTGCTGCTGTACCAGACGCTGTTTAGTTTTTTGACGGGGGTTTGCTCCGTGCTGATACCGGCGTATGCCGGGTTTCGACTCGCGCAGGAGCGCTCCGGCGCGAATAAAGACCTTCTCTTTATCTCAACGCTCAAACCCGCCTCAATCGTTTTGGGAAAAGCGCTTTCCGCCGCCATACTCGCCGCCCTCATCTACAGCGTCTGCATGCCGTTTATTGCGATGACCTACATTCTCCGCGGCATTGATCTGCCGTCGGCGTTTCTGCAGCTTTTTGTGAGTTATGTCATGATGCTGCTGATTATCCATGTTGGAATTATGATTGCGTGCTTGCCGATGAGCCGCGGAATGATCGGGCTGACCTACATTTTTTTGATTTTGTGGGGGCTGGTTGTGGGATTCGTCGATATATGGAATTCTGGATCCAACTTGCTGGTTGCTGCGCTGTCCAAAATAGATCTGGCGGAGGCGCTGGGTTTAGTCGGAATTTTGACGTTGTGGATGGGGGCGGTCTTTTCGATTTCGGCGGCGCTTCTCGCCCCGCCTTCTTCGAACCGCGCGCTTGTTCCCCGCGTCTATGTTTCGGCGGCATGGGCTGTCTCTCTTGTCGGCGTCCTCGTCTGGTGTGAGATGAACGGTTCGTATCGGCAGATCTTCGGTTGGATGTCTTCATGCGCTGCTTTATTTGCATTTGCATTGATTTTCAGCGTCAGCGAGCGGAATAAGTTGGGCGCGCGCGTACGGGAAACAATTCCGCGTTCGCGCGGTCGGCGGGCTTTTGCGTTTCTGTTTTACAGCGGATCTGCCGGCGGGTTTCTCTGGGCTTCCATCGGGCTTGTCCTGACGATAGCGGTCGGATCGGTTGCGGTTTCCGCCGCTTCAGCGACGGTCTCCAGCAGCCAATTTGAGGAGGCGCTATCTATCCTTTGCCGTACGTCTCTCTATGCATGGATTGGGACAACGGGCGCTGTCTTGATCCTTCACAAGTTTCTGAAAAGCCAACGCAACGACTTCCATGACTGGACGATTGCGTTGGTCATAATGATGGTCTTCGCATGGATTATGAGTGATTGGCCGATTGCCGCCGTCGCAGCGGTTGCCGCGGCGATGGTCTGTTTATGCATACCGTGGATTATTCGGCATGCGTCCGCCTTCAAACCTTTACCTTTAAAAACGGCTGGAACCTAGAGGATGGGATCGGCATGCGTTTGAACGCCTTACTCCGCAAGTTTGACAGCCGAATGAACCCGATCGCTGTCAAGGAGCTGCGTCAAATCTCGCGCGGAAAATTTTTGCCTGTCATTCTGATCGGTTTTCTCTTCATGCAGTTGCTCGTCACAGGCGCGGTGACATTTAGCGGCTCTGCCGCGCCCGGGCCGGAACTGTATGAGGCTTTGTTTGTTTGGTTGACCGTGATATGCATCCTGTTGATACCGGCGTATGCCGGGTTTCGACTTGCGCAGGAGCATTCCGACATGAATAAAGACCTCCTCTTTATTTCGACGCTCAAACCTGTCTCGATTGTCTGGGGAAAAACGCTTTCCGCCGCGGTACTTGTCGCCCTCATCTACAGCGTCTGCATGCCGTTTATTGCGATGACCTACATTCTCCGCGGGGTTGATCTGCTGTCGGCGTTTCTCAATATCGTTCTGAGTTATCTCTTTACGCTGACGGCGATTCTGGTTGGCATTTTGATCGGCTGCATGCCTGCCAATCGGTTCATTAAGGGGATTATCGGGCTGCTTGGGCTGTTCCTCAGTTTCTTTATTCTGATGAGAGAACCGATATTGCCCCGCCTCATAGCGGAGTCGCCCGCCAATATGAGCTTCCAGGAAGCGCTTGAAGCGGGGTTTAGATTACTTTGGATCTGGGCTTTCCCTTCGATCGGGTTCTTATTGCTTTCGGCGGCGTTCGTCAGCCCGCCCTCAGCGAACCGGGCGTTTGTTCCGCGCGTTTATTTAACGGCGGTGTGGGCTGCTTCCTATATTGCTGTCTTTGTTTGGGACCAAATCAACGGCGATTTTGATCTGATCATGTGGTGGTTTGTCCTCTCCTTCGCCGGTTTTGGATGGGCGTTGACGGTCAGCGTTAGCGAACGCGATGAAATAGGGCTGCGCGTTCGCCAAAAAATACCGCGTTTGCGCTTTCAGCGAGCGTTTGCGTTTCTGTTTTACAGTGGATCGGGGGGCGGGTTTCTCTGGGCTTCCGTTGGACTCGTCATGACCTATTTGTTCTGGTCATGCGCGTTTGCCGCGTCTTCAGGCGGGATAAGCTCCGAAGACTTTTTGGACTACCTTAACCGCTTTGGTTTTGCGTCCCTCAATGCGTGGAACGCGGCGGTATGCGCGGTCTTTATCCACCGTAAATTTCTTAGAAACCGCGTCTCCGGAGCCTATACATGGCTGATCGCGATCGGCGTTTACATCATTTCCAATCTGTTGTGGGGGATATTCGCAGTCGACTCTGAAGCGTACCGCTACTTCGATCTGATTGAGTTATTGCCTGGAATAATGGCGATCGGCGCAGCGTGGGCGTCTGAGAACCCGCCGACAGCTGCCGCCGGCGTCATCGCTTTGATTTTGGGGTGCGCATGCATTCCTTGGATCGCTCGGCAGGCGGCCGCCTTCAAGCCCGCCCCCTTGGAGACGCGGGGAACGCAGAAGATTGGATCGGCATGATCCGCGGCGCTTCCATTTTTCAACGCAGGGCAGGGAATCGGGGCAAGCGGCTGCGCATAAACATCGATAGCCAGCGCGTCGCAAATCTGTTAGCATAACGGACAACAAGAGAAGGGATGTGTGAATGAGCAGGCTGAACGCAATCGTCCGCAGACTTGACAATCGAATGAACCCGATTGTTGTCAAGGAGCTGCGCCAAACTTCGCGCGGGAAATTCTTGATCGTGATCTTGCTCGGTTTTCTGTTTATACAGTTGACCGTCACAGGCGTGGTTTCCTTTTTCGCCACCACCGGCTCCGCTCCTGGACCGCAGCTGTTTCAAGCGCTGCTCGGATTCTTGACAGGAACCTGCGCATTGCTCATTCCGGCGTATGCCGGGTTTCGACTCGCCAACGAACGCGCCGACGCCAATGTGGACCTGCTCTTCAGTACAACGCTCAAGCCTCATTCGATCATCTGGGGAAAAACGCTTTCCGCCGGCATCCTCACCTGCATGATCTACAGCGCCTGCATGCCGTTCATCATCATGACCTACATGCTGCGCGGCATTGACCTTCAGCTGACGATTCAGCTGTTAGCCATCAGCTTTATCTTTGTGCTGACGGCGACGCAGATCGGCATCTTGATCGGAAGCATGCCAGGCAACCGCGTCATCAAGGGGATTGTCGGCCTCTTCACCCTTTTCTCGATCTTTGGCTATCTGATGATCGGCATCGTGACCGTCTTTTTCGCCAGAACTTTTGGAGGAATCGATTTCCTGAGCTTTTTGACAACCTATGAAGGGATGTGGGCGACAATCGGAATCATCGCGGGGGGATTATTGGCGTCGGCGGGGCTGTTCTTAATGTCGGCAGCGTTTGTCAGCCCTCCGTCCTCAAACCGCGCGCTCGCGCCGCGCATCTATTCGACGGCGCTCTGGGGCTTATCGCTCGCTGTCGTTCTCATCTGCTCAGAAATATATTCCTCCAGCAGTCCGATTGTTGGGTGGATGACGGCTTTCAGCGGGATATTCGGAACCGCGCTCGTGATTAGCGTCTGCGAACGGGACGAACTAGGCGTCCGCGTCAGGCGGAAAATACCGCGCTCAGGAGCCGCCCGCGCCTTCGCCTTTCTCTTCTACAGCGGCTCAGCCGGCGGATTTATCTGGTCGTCTATCGGCATCGTCTTGACGCTGCTGATCGGATCGTACTTCGCTACCTCAGTCTCGGCGTCGATGATCAGCAGTGACCTGGAGGCGATTCTCTATCCGCTCACCTTCGGAGCATGCGTCTCATGGATCGGCGCTTTGGGGGCTGTCTTGATTCATCGCAAACTGCTCAAAAACCGCATCTCAAGCGTCTATACATGGCTCATCGCCTACGGCATTCAAATCATCGGAAGCTTGCTCTGGGCCGTGTTTCTGATCGGCGCCAACATGGGCGGCTTTGGGGGGATGGCGAGCGGCCCCGCCGCCTCCGCCGAGAACTATCCAAGCGCCGCCGCAGGACTCATCGCGCTCATCCTATGCCTCATAGGCCTGCCATGGATGGCGCGCCAGATAGCCGCCTTCAAGCCGTATTTTCGTTCAACGAACGCTCCGCAAAAATAGCTCTCGTCCATAAAATTGGAACATCATGTCGGACGCAATTTTTCAGCTCAACGGCGTTTCTAAAACCTATGGAAAAACGTGCGCCCTTCATCAAGTCGATCTGTCCGTGCCTAAAGGGAAGACGACCGTACTGATTGGACCGAGCGGCTGCGGGAAGTCGACGCTTCTGCGGATGATGGTCGGCCTTGTCCAGCCGGATGAAGGCTCGGTTCAGTTTGAAGGGTCGCCCGTCGCGCCGCATAATGTTCGTCCGCTTCGGCTTAAAATGGGGTATGTGATTCAGGAGGGCGGGCTTTTTCCGCACTTGACGGCGCGGGGGAATGTGTCGCTTTTGGCGAAGCATCTGCGCTGGGACGCCGAGAGTATTGAACTGCGCATTGAGGCGCTTGCCGAGCTGACGCAGTTCCCGATGAGCGGGCTTGACCGGTACCCGGCGCAGCTCTCCGGGGGGCAGCGTCAACGGGTGAGTCTGATGCGCGCCTTGATGCTGGACCCTGACGTTTTGCTGATGGACGAGCCGCTGGGCGCGCTGGACCCGATGATACGCGCCGACCTGCAGACGCAGCTGCGCGCCATCTTTGAGGAGCTGAAAAAGACGGTTGTCATGGTGACGCATGACATGCATGAAGCAGGCTACTTCGGCGACAAGATCGTTCTCATGCGAGAGGGAATGATCGCCCAGGTCAGCTCCTTCAAAGAGCTTCTAGAAAACCCGTCAGAAAAGTTTGTGACCCAGTTTATCCAAGCCCAGAGAGGAATGGAGACTTGAAGATGAAAATGGTTCGATGGA
>JAPPNK010000030.1 GCA_028818695.1 Candidatus Poribacteria bacterium | reverse complement strand
CGCGACCCCTTAAGTATGCGCATACCTGAGGGGTAAAGTAATCATGTAAATGACGACGATGGGCGGATCGGCTGCGTACGGCAAGATGTTCGGCTGCGCGGAGATGAGCTTTGAGGCGGGCTATTTTAGGCGTTCAATGCGCGTCTTGATCCAGTTTGTCAGCTCTTTGTCGTCCATATGAGCGGCGTTTGGAAATTCGCGGCGGAGCCAGAGTCGCTGCGCCGCGCTCGATTCGGCGGCGGAGAGAGCTTCTTGGGCGGCGCGCCGCCCCATTTCTGCATCGCCCAGCTCTTCATAGAGACGGCTCAACAGCAGTTGAGCGGCCGCGATGCGCGGCGATCTTTGCCGATCCGCCAAAAACTGCGTCAATAGCTGGACGCCGACGCGCCGGTCCGCCGTCCGTTCGATTTGGATGCGCGCCATGGAAAACGCGGCATGGTCGGCGGGCGATTCTTCATACCCGCCTGGCAGAAATGTCGGCTGCTGCGGAGCTTTCTGCGCGCTCTCAAACGCCTCCCGCGCCTGCGCATACAGCCCCCGCCGGCGGTAGATGTCTCCGACGAAGCAGTACGCCTCCGCCGTCTCAACCGACAGCGGCGCCTGCTCAATCAAACGAAGCGCGGCGTCCAAAGCCGACTGGACATCCTCCATTCGCCCCAGATAGATCGAGACGATGCTCAGCATCGCTTGATTCGACCATGGACGCGCATGGTCGCCGGACTCCGCCGCCGCATAGTATAGGTCCAACGCTTTTTGATCTTCCTGAAGATGTTCATACAGCTTTGCCGCCTGTATCTGCGCCCTTGCTCGCGCAGCCGGGTTGTCGCTGTTTAACGCCATGCGCATATGCGCGTCGATCTCTGTCAGGGCGCGGAATCTCGGCAGGAGCTCCATCGCGCGGGCGCTGTCCTCCGTCTGCCGAAAGCTTGCCGACACCTGACGAAGCTGCTGCAGCGCCTCTCCATACTCCCGATTGTCCGCCATCTGCAGCGCCCGGGCGACGGTCGCCTCCACCGGCGCGCGCTCCATCCTTGCCGACTTGCGCTCAATCTCCGCAGTCAACTCCTCAAGGCTGGCGTTCTTTGTTGCGAACGCAATGTCGTTCAAGTCGACCGGAACGTCGGCGTACAGCCCTGTATCCAGAAAAAGCCTGTAATAGACCGCCGCCTGATTCATCTGCCCCAGCCGTTCATGGCAGACAGCGCGCAGATACGCCGCTTCAGGGCGCTTCACAAAGGTCGGCCGTTCGTCCAGAAGTTTAGACAGCGCCGCAAGCGCTCGGATCGGTTCGTTCTGCGCGAGATAGATGCGCCCCAGCTGAAACAGCGCCGCCGTGTCGAACCAGCTCGCCGGGTACGTTGCGGCGACCCGCTCAAACGCCTCCCGCGCCTCCTGATACCGTCCGCCGCGCAGATGAATTCGCGCCACTCGATAGAGCGACTCCGGCGCCCGCTCATGATTCGGATAGGTCTTGATGAACTCGATATGCTGCTCCGCTGCCGCTTTCGGGCAGTTCAGCTCCTCGTACAGCTCGGCGATGATAAAGGTGTATGCGGCGCGTTCGCTTATGAGCTGCGCGCGTTCGATCTCGGCGCGGTAGTCGCGCAGCGCCTGCAGCTCAAGAATGCGCTCCTTCGCTTGCGAATAGTACGGGCTGTTGCGGGTCGCCGTCTTCGCCAGCAGGTCGTATTCCTGTTTTGCCCGGTTGAAATCGCCTGTTTTGGTGAAGGTCTCCGCTTTGTTGAGCTGCGCTTGGAGCGCGTCGGTGGAGCGCGGCGACTCGGAACGCTCTATGATGGCGTCATACGTTTTGACCGCCGTTTTCGGCATGTTCAATTCGGACGCGAGCTGCGCCTTTTGAAAGAGAAGCGAAATGCGCGTGTCGGGATCCGATTCAAAGCGCAAGAGCTTCTCAACCTGACGATACGCCGCGCGGTAGTCCGGCGGGGAAGCGACAGCCGAGACCGCCCATCCGACGCAGAACGCGAGCAGAAGGGTCGCCGCCTGCGCCGTCTGCCTCTTTAGTTGAGAGATTACGGCTGCTGCGGAGCCGACAATAAAAGCGTTTGCGCGCTCAAGGAGGCTTGCATGATCGACGCGCGCTCCTTCGCGGCGATTCGGGACGCCCAGAGATGAGGCTGCTCTGAACTGGCGATCTCCTCGTAGATGGGCAGCGCCTTTGCCGCGTCCCTCCGGCCATGCTGAATCAAGCGGGCGTTTTCGATTTTGCGCTTCAATTCCACCTGCAGATAATGTTCCTGCCGATTGACGCTCTCCTGCTGCAACCATTCATTCAATTCCGTTATGTCGGTTTCGTACGATCTGGTTCCATAAACAAAAGCTAAAATGAGAGCCGCGGCCGCCGCGCACGCCCCAGCCTTCAACCAAAACGGCGTTTTGAAACGGTCTTGACGACCTGAAAGCTGATGGGGCGGTCGGCGCTCCGCTTTAACGCAGATGTCTTTTAGCGCTTCGTTCAGCTGCGGCAGCGCCTCCTCCAGCTCGTTCTCGGGCAGCGCGTCCAGCATTTGCCTGTCCAGCTCGCGGCGCCGCTCCTCCACAAGGCGCGCCAATTCATCGTTCATCATGAGCGCAGCCTCTACCTGCCGACTCTCTTCTTCGTTCAACGAACCTTTAAGATATAGATCAATCAAAAACTCTAAATCGCCGCTTGGCTTGTCCATACAGCCTCCTTTTAGAAGCCTATTGAATGAGGCTTATATTTCGTTGCGCTCGCGCATTGGCTGCAGGACTTTGCGCAGCTTGGCGAGCGCCCGAAAGAGATGCGCCTTTGCGGTGCCTTCCTTGACGCCCATCTTTTGCGCCGCCTCCCGCACCTTCAAACCGCCAAAATGATGCAGATTGACAATCTCGCGCTGACGCTCCGAAAGCGACGACAACGCATTCTGAATCAACTCGCTGCGCTCGCGCGCGATCGCCAGCTCCAAAGGGTCGCTCGACGGCCGGCGGCAAACCGGCTCAGGGACGCCCGAATCGGGATCGTCAAGCGACTCCGTCCGCCGCCGCGTCTGCGCGCGGTGATGATCAATGCACAGGTTGCGCGTGATCGCATACACCCAGGTGTACCACTTTGCGTTCGGCTTCCACCTTGGGAGCGCTTTATAGGCGCGTATGAACGCCTCCTGTGTGATGTCCAGCGCATCCTCGCGGTTCTTTGTCTGTTGATACGCCAGCGCGTAAATCCGCGTTTGGTAACGCTTCACAAGAACGTCAAACGCGCGCGTGTCGCCAGACTGCGCAATCCGCACCAGCTCGCGGTCGTCCGCTTGGTCTAAATCGATAACCCTTTTTTCTTTCGCCTCTACTGCCAACACCGCGGTTATGGAATTGGGCATATTGAACCTCTCATGGAACCGTTCTATGATCATCATACCCTATAACGACGCGGCGCGTCAACAGGTTGACGCCTATCTGTGAAAAAACCAAAAGCGGCCCTTTTTGTCCGACCTCGTTCCTTGAGTTAGGACAATTTTGAATGCAAATGCGGACAGCGTCTGTAACGCCTAAGATTCCCGCTTGCGCGGGAATGACGGTGGGCGGCGCAGCGGCTTCTCTTCTAGTCATCGCGGCTCTTTCATGATGACGTCCCAACTTTAAGCATGCGGTCAGTTTTTGTAAGACGGGGAATGCGGACAATTGCGCAGGAACGCCGCGACGGGAGCGCTTCACGGATCATAACGTTTCAACTCCTCGTTCATAGCGCGGTCCTCCATGCGGCGTTTGATCGCCTCGCGCTTGTCGTACTGCGCCTTGCCCGATGCCAGCGCGATCTCCACCTTCACCAGCCCGCGTTTGAAATAGACGCGCGTCGGAACGATGGTGCGCCCCTTCAGCGTCGTCTCCCGGCTCAGCTTCGCAATCTCGCGCTTATGCAGCAGCAGGCGGCGCGGGCGCTCCGGCTCATGGTTGATATGCGTCGCCGCGCCGTACGGGCTGACATGCATCTTCATGAGATCGGCTTGGCCGTTGCGAATCAGCGCATAGCTGTCGGTCAGGTTCACCTTGCCCTCCCGTATCGATTTCACCTCCGAGCCGAGAAGCGCAATGCCCGCTTCAAAGCGGTCGGACAGATGGTATTCGTACCGCGCCTTTCGGTTCACCGCGACGACCTTGACTCCCCCGCCGCCTTTTGCGTTGCGACGCCCGCGCATCTTATTCCGCGCCATCCTTCAAAAACAGCTCAATGACAGGAACGGCGACATCCGGACGCTGCACAGGCATATCCAGCGTCAGCGTACCCTCTTTTCCGCGTATCGTCATGTACTGGGCGGCGGCATGCGGATCCAGCTGACGGTAGCCAATCTCCGAAGCGTCGTTCAGCAGCTGGGCGTATTCAACCCGACCCCCTAAACCTTCCAGATGCGCATGCTTGAACGGCCATGCAAACAGGTGCAGGTAAAGCCTGTTGCCGTTCTGCGTGTAGCGCGCGTCCGCCGGGGGCGTGAATCGGCTTGAGCTGCATCCGTAAATGGAACGGCTGTGCGTACGCATCCATGCCCCGATGTCGCGCAGGCGCTCCACGGCGCTCGGTTCAAATTCGCCCCGCCCGTTCGGCCCGACATTCAGCAGCATGTTCCCGTCCTTTGAGACGGCGTCGATGAGCATCTGTATGAGCATGTCGGAGGACTTCCAGTCCAGGTTGTCTCGGTGGTAGCCCCAGCTTCCGTTCAGCGTTTGACACGCCTCCCAGACGACAGGCTCGCCGTCGACCGTCATGCCCTCGCTGGGCTGGTACTGCTCCGGCGTTTTCAGGTCGCCGCCGATCTCTAGGCGGTCGTTCACCAGTATGTGCGGCTGAAGTTCGCGCGTCATCGCCATGAGCCGCTCCGAGTCCCAGTCCTCTTTGCCCTTGCCTTTCGCCCAACCCCAGTTGGCATGCGAATAGGAGTAGTCGAACCACAGGATGTCGACGCGGCCGAATTTTGTGAGCAGCTCGCGCGACTGGTTGTGCAGATATTCGCGGTACACGGCGATGTCCCGACCCTTCTGCGCTTCGCGGAACTCCACATTGCCGCGCATCGGATGCAGCCCGTCGATCGGAAACTGCGGATGATGCCAGTCGATGAGCGAATGGTAAAAGCCGGTCTTCAAGCCTTCGCCCTTGAAGGCGTCCACCATCGGCGCGAGCAGGTCTTTTCCATGCGGAGTGTTCGTCGATTTGTAGTCGGTGAATTCGGAATCCCAGAGGCAGAATCCGTCATGATGCTTCGTTGTGATGACAAAGTATTTCATCCCCGCGTTTTTCGCTTCCGCCGCCCAGACCTTCGGATCGTACAGGTCGGGGTCGAATCGGTCGAAATACTTCTGATAATTTTCGTCGCTGATCTGCTCCCTGTTCTTCACCCACTCATGCCGCGCCGGCAGCGCGTAAATGCCCCAGTGAATGAACAATCCGAACCTGTCATGCGTGAACCATGCCGTGTCCGGCATATCGATCTCCTTTCAAATTATGCCGCGCCGACGAGGTGATTCCACATCTCGCGGCGCAAACGGCGCTCCTTGTAATGATCCGACTGCCCGTTGATCGTCGCCCTTCCGCCTAAGATGCCCATCGCTTTGCCGATGCTGGCGGGGTCATGGTTCCAGTTGGGGCGGGTCGGTTCGCTCGCTCTGTTGAAGAGAAATTTGAGCATATACCGCGTCTTGTTTCCGCAGTTTCGCGTCGCGGCATGCCAGATGTCGTAATGGACGATCGCGACCGTCCCGGCTTCGCAGACAAGGTCGACCTGATCGCGGAAGTTTGCATAGGACGCCATGCGGTCGGTCGGCGCGTTTCTAAAATGCGTCCCCGGCACCAGCGAGGTCGGACCGAGCTCATGCGGCGTCGCCTGCGGATAGTAGAACCCAAGACAGACGCGCACCTGATGATGCCGCTGATTCACGCCGTCCTGATGCCAGCCCTGACTGCGCGACCCCGGCGGATTCACATGGCAATGCCGGTGTCCGCTCATCGTGAAGTCGTCGCCCAGGAGGCTCGCCAGCGCCCCCTTCACCACAGGATGATCCCAGACATCATGCAGCTTTGGAACGCGCTCCAGTATCGCGTCGCCGGGGTTGCCATGGGCGGTGGCGGCGGCGCATTCTTTATATATCTGATCGTTGAAGCCCTCTGGAAAGTCGGGCTTGAAGACCAGGTAGCCGCGCACAACAAACTCCGCCACCTGCGCGTCGGTCAAGAGATGATTTTGATACTCTTCAGGCATCATACTCCTCCATCTTCTGCAGTGTGAACTCATAGCCGAGCAGATCGATCTCCTTGTCGTCGAACGGCGCGCGCTGGTCAGGAAAATGGATGATCTGCCAGCCGTCGATGACCGCGTCCTTCACCGTCCGATACGGCCATTCGCGCTCCGTCGGCTCAATCTGAACATGGTCGTCTTTCACCGGCTCATGCAGAGCCATCGCCAGCGTCTGCGACTGAATGTTCGGCGTCGCCGCATGGAGATACAGCAGACGCTGCCGAAGCGTCCGCGGACGGGACGCCAGCTCCGTCAGCGCGTCCATGTCCGCTTCCGTCAAGCTGCCCTCGCGCAGTTTCGCCTTCGCCTCTTCCGCCCATTTGAGAACGTCTTCTTTTAAAGCGCCCATGTTTACGTCTCCAGCGGCGTCGTTTTCAAGCGTCCCCATCGGCGGCAAGAAGCTCAGCGACCGCTTGAAAGCCGCGGCGGAACACGTCGTTGGCGATCAGGTCGACCGTTTCCGCTTCGTCGCCTGTCGCGTCAAATTCAGCCGTCCAGTGGATGACGGAGCCGGCTCCGTTCTCATCCTCATAGACGCTCAAGGTCGCTGTGTAGTTTTCAACGGGCATGACGCCGCCGGTGATCGCGTAGGTGTAGGTTCGGCGGGAGTTGCTGAACTCGTCCAGCCGCTCGATGACATGCCCGCCGTCATGCAGCTCCAGGTCTCGTATGATGTCGTTGCCGTCCTCAATCGCCTCGCTTTTTGCGACAGCTGGATGCCAGCTCGGGAGGCAGTGGTATCCGCCGACGATTTCCCACACCGCGTCCGCCGGGGCGTCCAGTTTCTCGCTTACAGCCACTTTTGCCATTCGCTTCCTCTCTGTGGATAAGCCGTTCCATGCGTTCGTTTGTTTATGATGGCATGAATCGGCTTTGACCGCAATTTACGTTTTGCCCGGCCTCATGCCTAAAGTTGGGACAGTTGAGCAAACAAAGCCTTTATTTATAGGGAAAGGCTTCGTCAACCGGATCGCCATTCCCGCGAAAGCGGGAATCCAGAGTCCAACAGACGACGTCCGCGTTCACACGCTGATATGTCCCAACTCAATGCCGAACTCCAGATTTTGCCGCTTGAATCGTTCGGCGTTTTGTGCTATAAACATTGCGGCGCGGACATATGTGAGGAGACGAGAATGAAAATGCTGCTCTACGCGGCGCTTGCCGCATTGATCTTGCTGCACAACGACTTCTGGTACTGGGACGACGCGCGGCGCGTTCTGGGACTTCCGATCGGGTTCACCTACCACATCCTTTACTGCGTCGCCGGCTCCATCATGATGACGCTCCTTGTCAAATACGCCTGGCCCGCGTCCCTTGACGACGAAGAAGAAACGGACACGCCCGAATGACGCTTACCATTATCATCATCTATCTCGCGCTTGTTCTGTTCGTCGGGAGCATGAGCAACCGCCTTTTCCGGCGCACGGGCGAAGATTACTTTGTCGCAAGCCGCACGATCGGCCCCTTCTTTCTGCTCATGTCGCTCTTCGGGACGAACATGACGGCGTTCGCCATTCTCGGCGGCTCCGGCAAGGCGTACCATGAAGGCATCGGCGTCTTCGCCCTGATGCCCTCCATCTCCGCGATTGTCATTCCAGCCGTCTTTTTCTTTGTCGGGACGCGCGTCTGGGCGCTCGGCAAAAAACATGGGTATCTGACGCAGATCGCGTTTGTGCGCGACCGCTGGGGTTCCGACCTTGTCGGTCTGCTGCTCTTTATCGTCGTCGTTCTCCTTCTCATACCGTATCTGCTCATCGGCGTCATGGGCGGCGGCGGCGCGCTCAACCGCATCACCGACGGACAGGTCCCTGAGTGGGTCGGCGGCGCGCTCGTGACGGCCGTCGTCTTCGCCTACGTCTGCTTCGGGGGTTTGCGCGGAACCGCATGGGCAAACGCCTTTCAAACGCTCGTCTTCATGATACTGGGCGGCGTGACGGTCTATGTGATCGTGAACAAAATGGGCGGGCTTCAAGACGCGCTCGGCAAGGTGAGCGAAAAATACCTTGTGCGAGAGGGCAACTTCCAACCGCTTCATCTTCTCACCTACACCTTCATTCCGCTCTCGGTCGGCATGTTCCCGCATATGTTCATGCACTGGCTCACCGCCGAGAAAGCGTCCACCTTCAAGCGCCCGCTCATGCTGTATCCTGTCTGCATCGCCGCAGTGTGGATACCGAGCGTCCTGCTGGGCGTGTTAGGGACGGTCGACTTTGGGGGTCTCAAAGGCCCGCAGTCCAATTATGTCCTAATACAGATGATCAATCAGTACACGCCGGGCGTGTTGGCGGGTCTGCTCTGCGCGGGCGTCTTTGCGGCGATCATGTCGTCGCTCGACTCGCAGGCGCTCTCCATCGGCAGCATGTTCACGAACGACATTGTGAAGCATTACCGTCGGGGCGAGATGGACGACCAACAGCAGGTGATGATGGGGCGCATCTTTTTGGCGGCCGTTCTAGGGGCTACGTTCATTTTAGCGCAGTTCACGCCGCGCAGCATTTTCGGGCTGGGAGTCTGGTGTTTTTCAGGCTTTTCGGCATTGTTCCCGGTCGTCATCGCAGCTCTCTTCTGGAAGCGCAGCACCAAATACGGCGCTTTTGCGTCTATCTTTACGGTGATCCTGTTCTGGATCGTCCTGTTTTTCTATCAGGGCGGCAAAGAGTACACCTTCTTCGAGTCGGGCGTCATGCCGGTGACCGCCATGTTTGCCGCATCGGCGTTGGCGATGATCGTTGGGTCGCTGGTCACACAGCCGCCCAGCGAGGAGCGGCTCGCGCGTTTCTTCCCTGCAGAAAAGGAGTGATATGAGGATCGCCTACATCGCCGCAGGAGCCGCCGACATGCTCTGCGGGTCTTGCATCCATGACAACACGCTCGCCGCCGCCATGATGCGCCAGGGGCATGAGGTGACGCTCATGCCGACCTACACTCCGATCCGCACGGACGAAGAAGATGTGAGCATCAACCGCGTCTTCTTCGGCGGGATGAACGTTTATCTTCGTCTAAAAAGCCGGCTATTTCGCCGCGCGCCGCGGTTCATTCACAACCTGCTTGACTCGCCTGCGTTGTTGAACTGGATCTCGCGTTTCAGCTCCTCTACAAACGCGCAGGAGCTCGGCGAGCTGACCGTCTCCACATTGCAAGGAGAAGACGGCTGCCAGCGGCCTGAATTGGAGAAGCTGGTCGATTGGCTTCTCCTAGAGCCGAAGCCTGAGATTGTTCAGCTCACCAATTCGATGTATGTCGGATTTGCGCGGCTCATCAAGGAGAGGACGGGCGTTCCTGTTGTGTGCGCCGTTCAGGGGGAGGACATTTTTTTGGAAGACCTTGTGGAGCCGTATCGATCCGAAGCGGCGCGGCTCATTCAGGAGCGGGCGCAGGATGTGGACGGCTTCATCGCTCCGTGCGAGTATTACGCCGATTACATGTTCAAGTCGCTGAAAGCGCCGCGGGAGCGGTTCCATGTCGTCCCGCTTGGGATTTATATGGAGGGGCATGGCGAGGGGGAACGGCCGTCCGACGGCGACCCGTTCACGATCGCCTATCTGGCGCGCATGTGTCCAGAAAAAGGGTTTCATCTGCTGGTGGAGGCGTTTCTGTCGATGGCGGCGAAGCTGGGCGGCTCTGAAGTGAAACTGAAAGCGGCGGGTTACTTAGGCAAGCGGGATGAGCCGTATTTTCAGAAAGAGGTTGAGCGGATCGAAAGCGCGGGGTTGAGAGCGTCGTTTGAGTGGCATGGCGAAGTGACGCGCCCTGAAAAAATACGGCTGCTGCGGTCGGCGCATGCGTTGTGCGTTCCCGCTGTTTATCGAGATCCGAAGGGCTTATACGCGCTTGAGGCGATGGCAAACGGGACGCCCGCCGCAGTTCCCCGCCACGGCGCCTTTCCGGAGATGATTGACGCGACGGGCGGAGGCGTTTTGTTTGAGCCGAATTCGTCCGAGGCGGCGGAAGAGGCGTTGACCCATCTGCGCAATTCGCCGGAAGAGCGCGAAGAATTAGGCAGACTGGGAGCAAAGTCGGTCCGCGATCTGTTCAACGACGAGGCGATGGCGAAAGCGACGGTCTCTGTTTACCAAAAATATGTGAAAGCGTAACCTCCGCCCCGCGCCGGCGCTGGAACGGCGGCTGGATAGGCGGAGCCTTAACCCTAGATAGAAAGGCTTTATCCGTTCAAATTGCCCGATTTGAACGCGGGTTTTGGATAAAGCGGGTATCATAAAAGCGATTCAGCATGCATCGATTTCAGCGAACGGGATAGGAGCCGTTTTGGGAAAGAAAAAAGACGCGGAGCGCGTCAAGGTCGTCACATTGGGATGCCCAAAAAACACGGTCGACTCCGAAGCGATGATGGGCATTCTTCAACAAGACGGGTATGAGCTGACCGAGAGCGCCGACTCTGCCGACACGGTCGTCATCAACACATGCGCCTTCATCGACAAGGCGAAAGAGGAATCGATAGAGGCGATTATCGAGGCGGGTTACTGGAAAGAAGAAGACCCGTCGCGCCGCCTCATTGTGGCGGGATGCCTCGCGCAGCGTTACGCGCAAGAGCTTTCTGAAGAGATGCCTGAAGCGGACGCTTTCGTTGGAACGAGCGAGTTTATGAATGTCGGCGGCGTCATTCAACAGACGCGCGCAGAGGAGCGGCGCGTCGTCAAGGTCTCTCATCCGGCGTATCAATACACTCAGCCGTTTCCGCGCCTTCAGCTGACGCCCTGGCATTACGCCTATTTGAAGATCGCCGAGGGATGCGATCACCGCTGCACGTTCTGCGCGATTCCGTCCTTTAGAGGCCGTTATTCGAGCCGCCCTTTGGAGACGCTCGCCGAAGAAGCGCGGCGGCTCGCAGACGGGGGCGTCAAGGAGCTGGTTCTCATCTCGCAAGACACGACCTGGTATGGGCGCGACCTTTACGGCGAATGCAGGCTCCCGCAGCTGCTGCGGACGCTCGCGCAGATCGACGGCATTGAGTGGATACGCATGCTGTATCTCTACCCAACGCTCGTGGACGACGCGCTCATTGAAACCGTCGCGTCGGAGGAGAAGGTGTGCGCGTATTTTGACATACCGCTTCAGCATATCGACAACGATGTGTTAAAGCGCATGGGCAGGGCGACATCCGAGGCGTCCATTCGGCGGTTGATGGATCGGATCCGCCGGCGGATGCCGAATGCGGCGCTGCGCACCTCGTTCATTGTCGGTTTTCCCGGCGAGACGGAGGAGGCGTTTGGCAAACTGCTCGACTTTATGGTAGAATCCGAATTTGAGCATTGCGGCGTCTTTGAGTACTCGCCGGAGGAGGGAACGCCCTCGGCAAGCTGGCAGCGGCAAGTTGAAGAACATGTGAAACAGGAGCGGCTATTGGAGCTGACAGCGGCGCAGTGCGAGGTTGCAAAACGCCTGCGTTCCCAGCGCATCGGTCAAACGGCGCGCCTTCTGGCGGATCGGCGCCGACCGGGAACGCCGTTGTTGGAGGCGCGCGGAGCGGGACAGGCGCCGGAAATTGACGACGTCGTGCTGGTGCAAAACAGCGGCGCCAGAAGCGGGCAGTTCATTGACGCGCATATCATTGAAGCGTTTGAGTTCGACCTGCTCGCCGTTGCGGTGTAACGCGGCGACACAATGAAGCGAGGAACCGATGAAGAAACCCAGTTGGACGCCTAAAGGGCTGGCGAACGCGCTCACCATCCTGAGAATATGCATCATTCCGTTTCTGCTCATGCTTTTCATGCGCGGTTATCACAGAGCCGAAACTGCTCACGGCGGCGCCGCTTGGTTCTATCTGGGCGCGCTGGCTCTGTTCGGCATCGCCGCGTTGACCGATCATCTGGACGGGCGGATTGCGCGTAAGCGCGGCGTCACCGACTTTGGCAAGTTCGCCGATCCGATCGCCGACAAGTTGCTCATTCTGGGGACGCTCTTTGCTTTTAAATACTGGGGCGGGCTGATTCCGCTTTGGATGTTTCTCGTCATGGCGCTGCGCGAGGTCGGAGTCACGGCTCTTCGTTCCGCCCTTGTCGCGCGCGGCGGGCGGGTCATCAGCGCCTCGCAATGGGGCAAGTATAAAACGGGGTCGCAGATCGCCGTTGTGACGCTCAGCATCGCTCTGCTCGCCGTCAACAGCGCAGGGCTTCGCGTCGGCGGCGTGCAAGGGGCGCACGGACCCATCTTCTGGATGATGCTGTTTCCGATGACGCTCACCGTTGTGTCGGGCGTTGAGTTTCTTTACAACAACCGGACGCAGCTGCGCAACTTGACGAGCGCGCGTGGATAACATATGTTACGAGCGAACAGAAGAAGCAACCCTCAGGGAGCAAAAAGATGATTCACCGCATTGTCGGCGTTTTTCTGATCATTGTCGCGCTCATCGTGGCTGTGCATACTGTCATTGAGCCGCTCTACTACACATCCACTGACGCGTCGCCTTACAGCCCTCAGTGGACCTGGATCAACTACATCACCGCTGTGGGGGTACTGATAGGAATCTTATATGCTCTTCGCCGCAAGCGCGGCGCAAGGCTTGAAAAAGACAGCCCTGTCACGGTCGGCTATCTTGCCGCGAATGTCGTTTTTTACGGCTTTTTGTTTGTCGGCATTCTGTTCTTTTTCAACTGGTTCGGTCTGTTTAGCGTTGACCGCTTTACGGCAGTTGATCCTTCGGCAGCGTCGATCATTTGGATCATAGTGGACGCTGGATTTCCGCTCTTGGCGGGCGCGTTGGGATACTCGCTCTGCTGCGGCTCCAGCGGCGGCGATTCAGACGATTCGGAAGAGTAGGCGTCTTCGGGCATGCGCCGCCGGTTGTTTGTCGGGTTGACGCTGCCAGACAAAGCGCAATCGTCGCTTTTTGAATCGCAGCGGTCATGGCCGCATCTGCCGGGGGCGCGTTTTGCCCGCGAGTTGCATTTGACGCTCAAGTTTCTGGGAAATGTCGCCGATTCGGACATGCAGGGGATCGTTGCTGCGTTGGAATCGGCCGCGGTGGCGCTGCGTCCGTTCGCGCTTTCCATCGGCGGTTTGGGATGTTTTCCAAACGCGCGGCGCGCCTCCGTCGTCTGGCGGGGAGTCGATCAGGGATTCCGCGAAATCTCTGAAGCCGCCGCCCAAGTGGAGCGCGCGCTTGAGCCGCTCGGATTCGCCCGCGAAACGCGCCCCTACACGCCGCACATCACCTTGGCGCGTCTGCGCCCGCCGCTTGACGCGCGAAGCTGGATGCCGAAAGCGGAATGCCCGCCGGCGTTTCCCTCGTTTCAGATTGACCAGTTTCATCTGATTCAGAGCGATCTGCGCCCCGACGGAGCGCGCTATACTTCCCTTCATCGCTTTCTCTTCGCCGCTTGAAAGGAGAAAACGCTGTCCGACGACATACGCGGAAACAGGCGCGTCATCTTCGGCTGGTCAGTGTACGACTGGGCAAATTCTGCCTACTCGACCGCCATCGTCTCCGGCTTGCTGCCGATCTACTTCAAAGAAGGGGTGATGCCAAGCGAGGGCGTCGCGCTCTTTGGGCAGACCTTCAACTCGGCGACGCTTTGGCCCGCTTTTGGCGCGGTCGCCGCGCTGCTGGTGCTGATCGCCGCGCCCGCTCTCGGCGCCGCCGCCGACCTTGCGTCCGTTAAAAAACGGCTGCTTCTCTCCTTCTGCTACATGGGCGTTCTGAACGCGGCGCTGTTGAGCGTCTGCGCGCGCGGCGATGTGTGGCAAACGGCGCTGTTTTATATCGTCTCTCAGTTTTGCTTCGTCGCCGCGAATGTGTTCTACGACGCCTTCCTGCCGCAGATCGCGCCCGAAGGACGGCAGGACTGGGTCTCAAGCAAGGGGTTCGCATACGGGTATATCGGCGGCGGGATTCAGTTCGCGCTCTGCCTTGCGCTCATCGTCGGGAGAGACATGTTTGGACTCTCCGAGGGCGGAGCCGTTCGCGTCTGCATGCTGATGACGGCGGTCTGGTGGGGCGGGTTTGCCCTTATCACCGCGTTTCTGTTGAAGGAGACTCCCTCATACGAGGCGCTGCCCGACAGATTCCGCGGCGCGCCGAAGCCGCTGGCGTATCTCGGCTACGGGTTCAGCCGGTCATGGACAACGGCGCGCAAAATTGCCCGCATGCCCTCCGTCCTGCGTTTCCTGATAGCGTATATGATCTACAGCGGCGGCATTCAGGTTGTCATCCATATGGCGACATTGTTTGGAACGGAAGAGCTGAAGATGGAGCCGACGGGGCTGATGACGACGCTGCTCATCATTCAGTTCATCGCGTTTGGCGGAGCGCTGCTGTTCGGATGGATGGCGGGGCGCCTCGGCGCGAAGCGCGCCGTCATCGTATCGCTGCTTGGGTGGACAGCCGCCGTTGTGTGCGCGTATTTCATTCAAACGCAGACGCAGTTTTTCGCCCTGGCGGTTCTGGTCGGGCTTGTGCTGGGAGGCGCGCAGGCGTTGAGCCGATCGCTCTATGGGCAGATGATCCCTGAACAGTCTGCCGCCGAATTCTACGGCTTCTACTCCGTCTTCAACAAGGCGCCTGGTTTCTGGGGACTTGGCGCCTTTGCCGCTTTGAACCACCTTTTCGGCTTCCGGCCCGCCATGTTGTGCGTCGGGCTGTTCTTCGCCGCGGGGATGGCGCTGCTGGCAGGCGTCAACGAAAAAACGGGCGAAGCGGCCGCTTCAGCCGACCGCCCTACTCCTTGAGAAAATCGGACCGCTTCCATTTGGTGAAATCGCCGGCGCTCCAGCGCGACAGCTCCACATAGTAAAGCGATTCGGAGGACTGCGCCGCATAATTCTCCTCATCCTCCGCTTTGCGTCCGATTCGAATAGCGCGCGTTTCCGTTTTCATTTCCGCCGGCTCTTCAGACGCCTCCTCTTCATTAGGCTCCCCCGTCTCAACGGCGACCTCCAGCGCGATGACCGCCGCCGGATCGCTAAGCCCGTACTCAGGCTTCTCCTCTTTGCCGAGAGGCTTCGTCATACGCATCGGCGACAAGCGGTTCAACAGCGTCGACATCTTCGCGTCGTCCAGCGTTTCATCGGAGCGGAGACCTTTTATTGTCCAGGCGTTTCCCTCTCCGCGCTCAAATACGATCTCTCCCTCGTCGTTTTTGAGAGAGATGGTCTGTACGGCGTCTTTGTCCACCTTAAAATACTCGGAATCGATCCAAGAGGATATATCGGTTCCCGCCTGCCAGCTGGACAGATCGTCCGCGACGTAGGTTTCGTTCTCGCCCCCCAGGCGCGTGTGCGCCGACCGGGCGCCGACCGCGGAGCCGATGTAGAGCGTCTTCGTCTTGCCGTCCGCTTCGATGGACGCTTTGCGTTCAAAATCGCTCTCTGCCACTTTCAGTTGTTTGTGGCTTTTCTTTGTGCGCGCGATGAGCTGTTTTTTGACGATGCCGCCAACCTTGTCCAGGAATTCGCCCGCTTTGCCGCTTTCGACGGGAAAATTGTCCGCGTCCGGCAAGACCCATTCGCCGTTCTCTTTGGCGAGCGTGAGCGCATTGCCCTCGCTGTCCTCAATCGTTATGCGCTCCGCTTTCTCCCGAATATCGGGAAGAAGAGGCTCGCCCGCCTCTTCGGACGTTCCCCCGCGCGGCCAATAGACGACCGCGATCAACAGCGCCTGAACGACAACGACGCCGATCAGTATTTGAAAACGCCGCCCTTTGAGATCAAACGTCATGCCGACTCCTCCGCTTCCTTCGTTTCCAACGGCTCCAGCGCTATCGGCCGTTCGCTTCTCCGCCGTATCTGCCACATCAGCGCCAGCAGTCCCAGCGACGCGAGCGCGAGAACGTAATTGGCGATCTCCCAGATCCGCTGCTCGCCTTCTGTCATTGGTTTCAACAGCCGGGATTGGGCGCCGCGCGCGCGTATGCTGAGCAGGTCCAAGTCCTCCACTGACCAATCGACCGCGTTTTGGATCAGCTGCAGGTTTTCCCTCGCGCGCTCATCGGAGGACATCACAATGACGGAGTCGTTGATAAATTCGCTGCTGCCGATGACGACCAAGCGGGACGACTCAGGCGACGATTCGATCATATTCGCCAGCGCGGGCGATTCGTCCGCTTCGTTCTGCTCGTCGTTTTCTTCTGCCGGCTCCTCCGTCAACAGCGGCGACGGCTTGTCCTTGAAGTAACTCTCAAACGAACCTTTCACCGCAACCGCAAGCGTGTGCGATGTGAGTTCCTGACCTGGATGAAATCCTAGATCCGGGTAGGTCTGTAGATCAGGGTTCACGTTTGTATCGGTGGTCGTCCATGCCTCTTCGCTGGATTTCAGCAGCTCTGCCGTATCCCTGTTGGCATTTTTGTCCTTGTCAAGCAGTATCGGGGACGCCCAGTGCAGAGTCACGGCAGATAGGTTGGCGGCGATCGGATGTCCGCTCGCCATGCCTTCCTGTCGGATGTCGATGAAAAACGGGTAAGGTTCCTTCGTTATCTCTGGAACAACAAAATTGCCGACCTGCCTCGTCCTTCGGAAGGTAAGCGGCTCATTCTGCATGTCCATCACTGCCGACGCGCCCACCTCTACGCCGTAATGACTCAACAGCTCGCGCGCGCCGCCGACAACCTGTTTCAGCGCCGGGGCGCGCGTGAACTGGTCAGGCTCCATCAGATATGCGCCGCCGGCAATCACCGCCGATCCGCCCCGCATCAGATACTGGTCGATGGCAAACAGCTCCTTTTCGTTCAGATTTTGAGGCGCCGCAATCACCAGCGAGTCCACTTCGGCGGGAACCGAGCCGCTGGACAGGTCGATATTCTGAACCGTGTAGTCGCTCTGGAGCTGTTGGGCGATCGATTGATAGGAGGCGAACGGTTCCGTCATTTGTCCAAAAGCGTTCTGGGTCGGCGTTCTAGGCGGAACCCACAGCCCGGCGACTTTAAGAAAACCGGGAGCCATGCGCTTGATGGACGCCTCAACGGCTCTGCGTATGTCCGCTTCAAGATCGCTCCCGATTAAAACGACCTCAAACTGGTTGTCAACAGCGAGAATGAGCGAAAAGTAATACGTGTCTGTCGAAAGAAACGCGACGCGCATGGGGCGCAAGCCGTACTTTTGAGCGAGCGATTCCATCGTTTCGCCGCTGTTTGGATCGGTCGGGTCGACCGTTCTAAAGAGCAGTTTGCCGTTTGAATTGCCGGCGATTTCGTTCCCGACGCGCTCAAACGTTTCCATCAATTCGGCTCCGCCTTCCGGCAGCGTATTCGGCGTCGCATAGAGCGTCAATTCGGCCGGCTGCTGAAACGATTCCAGCGCCGTATCGATGCTCTGGAAGCCGTATGCGGATTTTTTGACGGCGCGCGTCAGGTCGTACTCTAGATTGCGGAGCCTCACTTCGATTCCGCCGTCCGCCAGCGGCTCTATCTGGGTGATGTCCCGAAATCCAAAAACCTCATGCTGATCGCCGTAGCGAACCAAGATGTTGAAGTAGATGTTTCGAACCGAGGTCTCCGCGCGCCCCTGGTTCAGAAACGCCTCCGTCACGATGCCGTAGGCGTCGCGCGCCTCCTGCATCAGCTCCTCGTTGTCGCTCGGATCGATCGTTTCGGTCTCAATCATCCCCTTGCCGGCAATCGCATACTCGGTCAACATATCCGCAATCTGCGAACGGAGGCGGTCTAGGAGCGGGTGCGTCTGCTTGCTGATGTAGGCGCGCATGAGAAGCGGCTCCGAAAGCCCGCCCAGCAGCTGTTTTGTCTGCTTAGAAAGGCTGTATTGCCGCTGACTTGTCAGGTCGACGCGCAAGCCGTAAAGCGGATACATCCAGATGTTGAGCAGGGTTATGTTCGCAAGCAGCAGGGCTGTCGTCCACACCGCGGCTCGTCGATACGCCTTCGTTTGCTCGCCTTTGCTCCAGCGTTTTGCGTCAAGCGAGACGGCGTTCAAGATCAAAAATCCAGCGGCGATGGAGAGATAGTAGAGCAGGTCGCGCAGGTCTAGGACGCCGCGTTCAATCGACTCGAAGCGGCTGCCGGCTCCGAGCGCGCGGAACAGGTCGCCCGCGTCTCCCGCAAAATTGGTGACGGCGCCGGCGCCAATCAGGTAAAAGATTCCGCCGACGATCGCCGTCATAATGAGCGCGACAAACGGGTTGTCTGTTCTAGAGGAAAGAAAAAGGCCGATGGCGGCGTAGGCGCAGGTGAGAAGCAGCGCCGCCGCATATCCGCCGACGACCGGTCCCCAATCAAGGTCTCCCATGAAGGCGACGGTGATCGGAATCGGCAGCGTCAGCGCGAGCGCTAGACCGACCAGCCCCGTCACCGCGAGAAACTTGCCCAGCGCGAGCTGATAGGACGGCACAGGCAGCGTCAACAGCGTTTCAAGGGTGCCGGAGCTTTGCTCCTCGCTCCATTGGCGCATCGTCAGCGCCGCGACGAGAAAGATCAACAGCATCGGCATCGACCTGAACAGCGGTCGCACATCGGCGATTCCGCGCGCGAAGAACCGCTCCCGCCAGAAGAACAGAAAGAGCAGCGCCGATAAAAAGACGCCGATAAAAATAAACGCCAGAGGGGAACCGAAGTAGCCGCTCATCTCTTTGCGCGCTACCGCTAACGTACGTTTCATTAGACTCCTACCCTGAAGTCGCTAATTCATTGAAGACAGATTCGAGCGTTCGGGCGTCCCGCTTGATTTCGCGCGCCGACCAGCCCTGCTCCCTGCTGAGTTGATAGAGCGCAGGGCAAAGGTCTGTTTCAGGAGACGCCGCGATGCGGTATGACGGATATCCGTCGGACGATTCAAACTTTTGGACAGATTCAACGCCGTCGATCCGATTCAGTTGCCGTTGGATATTCTTGACGGGCGCCTGAAGGGTCAGGACGGCGTTCGGAGATGTTGCCAGCTCGGAGAGCCGCGCGTCCGCGCGCACTTCGCCGTTCATCAGAATGATGACGCGGTCGCACAACGCCTCCACTTCGGACAGGATATGCGTCGAAAACAGCACCGTGCTGCGTTCGGCGAGCCGCTTGATGAGGCGGCGTATCTCCACGATTTGAGTTGGGTCTAAGCCGACGGTCGGTTCGTCAAAGATGAGCAGTTTGGGTCGGCTCAGGATCGCCTGCGCCAGTCCGACGCGCTGCCGGTAACCCTTGCTGAGATGCCCGATGGGGCGCGTCAGTTGGTCTTCAATCTGCGTCGCGCGCGCCGCCTCGGAGATGCAGCGGAGCCGCTCCTCCGGCGGAATCATGCGCAGGTCGGCGATCATTTTCAGGTACTCCTGCGTCGACAGCTCCTTGTATAAAGGGGCGTTTTCGGGCAGGTATCCGATCTGCGCCTGCGTTTCGAGCCGATTTTTCGTCACATCCAGACCGTTGACGCGCGCCGTACCCTCGTCGGGTTGAAGATAGCCTGTCAGTATTTTAATGATGGTGGTTTTGCCGGCTCCGTTGGGTCCGAGGAGGCCGACGATTTCGCCTTGCTCAATTTCAAACTCGACATTCCGCAAAGCCTGAACGCGACCGTACGACTTGCCAAGATTCGATACTTCAATCATCTCCATATTCCGTTGTGTGCCTGCTCATATGATACCCAAAGAAACCGCTTCTGTAAAACGTACTTGCCGACGTTGGCGCTTGTTTGCTGATGACCGCGGCTCATACACTGCGATGTCCAAACTGGCAATCTCTACAGACGATGACATACGAAAATTCTGTTCGAATCGGGCAGGTCGTCATTCCCGCGAAAGCGGGAATCCAGAGTTCTCCCAGACAGCCTCCGCATTCCAAAACAGTTCTCTAAAATCAAAACCATCGTCATAGAGACAGCCTCCAAACTTAAGACGCCGGCTACTTGGAGCCGCGCGCGATGCTTCTAAGCTTCTCGAGCTGCTCGCGGGTGCCGAGGACGATGAGGCGGGCGCCTGGTTGAAGGGCGATCTCCTGGTCGGGGCTGGAATTCAACCGCCGGCCGGGCAGGGCGCACGCCAGCACCGTCACCCCTGTCCGCTTGCGAAGGTCCGTCTCTGCCAGCGTCTTGCCGGTCAGCTGCGAATTGTCCGGCAGGTCTATCTGTTCAAGCAGCAGTTCTAATGTGTCCGCATGCATCACTTCGTCCAAAAAGTCGGCGACGCTTGGGCGAATCATGCGCGTCACCATCCGATGGGCGCCGATTCGGTACGGGGACATGACATGATCCGCCCCCGCTTTCAGCAATTTAGGCTCCGTCGCCTCCATATTTGCGCGCGCCGAGATGATCAGATCGGGGTTCAGGTTCCGAGCTGTCAACACGATGAAGACGTTGTTGGCGTCCGAGCTGAGAGCCGCCACAAGAAATTTAGCGCGCTCAACGCCCGCTTCCTGCAGCGTTTCTTCAAAGGTGGCGTCGCCTTCTAAGATGTTGTATCCTTCCGCGCTGGCGCGCTCCAGAGCGCCGTCGTCCGGGTCAACCACCACAAACGGCATGCCTTCCCGCTTCAGCTCGTCGGCGACATGTCCGCCCACGCGCCCAAATCCGCATAAGATTGCATGCCCCTGCAGTTTCTTGAGCATTCTTATCCTCCACTGCTGCTTCCAATGGGAACGCCATTCCCCGTCATAGAACAGCTGCCCCGCAACGCCGACAAAATACGCCGCTGTCGCAGCCCCGGACACGATTAAAAACACGGTGAAGAGCATTCCCCACTGGCTCAACGGCCCCTGCTTTCCGATATACAAACCGACGGTGCTGATCACCACCGTCGTCATATACAGCGCTTCCACCAGGTTCATGCCTTCGAGGAGCTGGTACCCGACGGTTCCGATGAGGATGAGCGCAATGAGAGTCGCAAAGGCGGGGATCTCTCGGCGCAAGAACCGCTGTATTAGCCACAACATGACCAGACCCGTCTGCCGCCGGCAGCTGGCGTAAAATGGATAGCCTTATCCGTTGTATGGGAGCGGCATGCGCGGCACGGCGCGCGGGCGGAGAGTTGCCCGCGCGCCGGACGCTGCGGCGTCTTTTGAAGGCTCTCCATGGGCGCCCTACGGAGCCGCCGAGGGAACGGAAATGGTTTGCGCTTTTAAGGCGTCGCGGAGACCCTGTATGCGCTTGTCGCGCGGATTTTTCTGCAGATACGCCGTGTAAACGTTGACCGCTTCCTCCGCATTGTCGTTCGCAAGGTGCAGGTTGGCGAGCGCTTCTACAAAGTCGGCGTTCATCGGCTCCAGCTCCATCGCTTTGGCGTATTCTGCCGCGGCTTTTTCGGTCTCGTTCATGAGCTCCGCGAGATGTCCGACAGCGTAGCGCACAAGCGCGTTTTGCGGATTGCCCTGCGCCAGAGCCGCCAACTCAACGCCCGCTTCGTCTCGGCTCGATTCAGAGGCGCGGGCGCGCGCCGCCTGCCTCAACGCGGTCATCCCGATGGAGGCGTTGACCGCCTCTTTTTCGGCGCGGGAGTCTTCATTTTTTGCCGCCCGTTCTGCCGCTTTTGCCGCGGCGCGCGCGCCGATGTTGAACTGCTGAGACGCCTGCAGCCAGTAGCCGTAGCGCATCGCCGATTTGCCGACATCGAAGTAGGTCTGCCAGCCTGTTTTCTTGTCGATGATGTCCTGGTAGAGGTAGGCGCGCTTGCGGTTTCCAGCGCGGTAGTAAAGCGCTTCGGCGAGGCTCTGCGCCGCCTCTTCGTTGCGCGGGTTTGCGGCGATCGACCGCTCAAACGCCGCCACTTCCGCGGCTGTGTTTTGAAGCTCGCGCTGGGCGAGACCGATCAAATAGTAGATCTGGCTGTCCCTGCCCGCAGACAGGCCGGCGACGAAGCTCCATATGTCGATCGCCTTCTGGTAGTCGCCGACGCCGTACTCATATTCGCCCTGTGTGATGACCTGATCGATGACCTTAATGTCGGAGCGGATGGCGTCTTCGAGGAGCTGTTTCGCGCGTTCTTCCAGTCCAAGTTTCAGGTACACATCCGACAAGCCTTTGATGGCAGAGACGCGGCTGTCCCATGCGGAGCCGACTGCCGATTCCGCCATCCGCAGCGAACGGTGATAAAGAGCGCCCGATTTCTTGTAATCGGCTGTTGTGAACAACACCCCCGCCATGGAGAACATGGCGTCGTACATCGTCCCCTGGTCGTCTAGATCGAACTGTATCTCGTTCATGATCTCATCGGCGTTGTATCCGAAGATCAGCTCTTCCGCGTTTTTCGTTTGTTCTTCGTTGTCCCGCTGCGATCTTGGCCGGTCGCGTTCTCGGCGCTCTTCACGCCGTTCCATCTGCCTGTCCGCTTCGGACATCGGACGCGATTCAATGTCTGGAACTTCCGCGCCCGCTTTCACCAGCTCCTCAGCGGCGAGGCGCACCACCGCTTCGGCGTCGGAGCGCTCGCCGAATTTTCGCACGATATCCTGCCGCTGCTCTATCGCCTCATCCTTTTTTCCAAGACTGTCCAGAAGCCGCGCCCGCTTCTCAAGGGCGATGACCGCGTTCTTGTTCTCCGAATGCAAGCGCGAAAATTCGCCGTAGGTCTCCTGCGCCTCTTCCAGCTTGCCCGCCTTTTCATAGGTTTGCGCGAGCATCATCTGCGCGTTTCCGCCCTGCGCTGAGGACGGAGCGGCCATCAACAGGCTTCGGAACGCCTCAGCCGCCGCGTCGTAATTGTCGCTCCCAAAATGAACAAGGCCGAGCTGATACTGCGCCTCGAGACCGACCTCCCCTTCCGGAGCCGCCTCGATGACTGCCGCATAGATCTCCGCCGCCTTTTCAAGCTGTTCGAGATTCACATGGTAGATGCTTGCGATCTTCATCTGCGCCTTGAGCGCGTTGGACGAGCCGGGATTTTCCGCCGCCGCCAATTCGTACTGCTCAATCGCCAGCTCATAGGAACCTTGCCGCTCAAACGTCTCCCCCTGTTGATACGGGCCGCCTGAGCAAGCGGCTAGAGAAACCGCCAAAACTGCTGCCAACACAAGCTTCGAGATGGGTATGCGCCGCATGTCTTCAATCCTTTCCGTTCTCAACATCTCCGCCTCTCACAGCATAACCGAATTTGTCACTCGGCGCAACGCCGCCTTCATGCCATGCCGTCAATCTTCATATTCGCCGTCGTCGCCCATCGGGAACGGGCTGTCGTCCTCTTCTTCTTCTTCCTCGTCGACATTCAGGTTTTCATACTCTTCAAAGAGCGCGGCGACCTCTTCGTCGGGCGCATCATCGAAGATGAGATCGTCTTCGGCGATGACGGACTGCGCCTCAACCCGCTCGTATTTCAGCTGCCCGTCCATCAGTTCGAGAAGCGCCTGCGTCGTCGGCTTCTTCGCGCTGCGGGAGAGTTTGCCGATCGGCAGGTCGCGTTCGTTCAGCTCGCGGGCGCGCTGCGCCGCGATGTTGACGACCAGATACTTGTTGATGAACCCGCCGCTTTCCTGGTTGGGGTCTTTCAGGTCGTCGATGTAGATCTCCTGGGGCTTGCCGCCGCCGGATCCAAGACGACGGGGCGCCTTGACGATTTTGGGGGTGTTCTCGCTCATCTCAAACGCTCCTTAGCATGTGCCTGTTCGATGGATTCATTGGGATGCCGCCGCCGCAAACGCTGCTTGGCGAGCTGCCATCTTGCGCCTCTCGGCTTCCATCACCGCCTCCAGCGCTTTCACCGCTTCGTCGATTTTGCCGTCCCTGTTTTCGATCACATAGTCGTAAAAATTCGCCGCCTGTATCTCGTTCAAGGCTTCTTGGACGCGCGCTTCCCGCTCCTCTTCAGAGTCGGTTCCGCGCCGCATCAACCGCCGTTTCAGCGCCTTCATGCTGGGCGGCACAAGCAGTATCAGCGCGGCAAGCGGGTACTTTGCCCGTATCTGCGCCCCGCCCTGCGGATCGATCACCAGCAGGAGATCGCCGCCGACCTTCTGAGCGTCCTGTATCGTTCGGTTCAATGTGCCGTATCGATGCCTGCCGTACATCGTCGCCCATTCCGCCAGTTCGCCGTTCCGTATGCATGCGTCGAATTCGGCGTCGCTCATGAAAAAGTAGTCGACGCCGTGCCGTTCGCCCGCTCTTGGGGGGCGCGTCGTCGCCGAGACGGAGCAGCGGGCGGACTTTTTTTTGACGTAAGCGTCCGCCACGGTCGTTTTGCCGCAGCCTGAAGGTCCCGACAAAACCGCCAACACAGGCGGAGACGCCAACAACTCTCGATAAAAAGATGCGCCGTTTGAACGCATGCGGCATTGCCTCTGACGGATGCGGAACGGATACAGGTTGTTCATGGTCGGCTTATTTAAGATTGTAGCGCGCGGATGCGGGGGCGTCAAGGGCGGGGCGTTGATCTTAAGGCTTTAATTGGGATATGTTAGCGGATGAACGCGGGCGGTTTCTGCTTTTTCGCCCGCGTCACTATCAACGCCTCGTCTAATTCGACCTGCGCCGTTGACAGCGCCGCCTTATATTCATCGTCCACAGCCACCTTTGCCTTGTATTTTGCCTTCTCATACTGATCCCGCGCCTTGTCCGTTGCCGCCTTATACTCGTCCCACGCATCCTGCACTTCCTCCTCTTCATATTCATCCCGCGCCTTCGACAGCGCCGCCATATACTGCTCCCGCGCCGCGTCTAATGCAGCCCTCGCCGCCGATCCCGCCGACTTTAATTTAGCCCATGCCTCGTCCGTTACCTCCGCATACTGATCCCACACCGACGACAACGTTTCGCTATATTTAAACCACTTCGACGATCTCGCCTTGTCCATTGTCGCGCTATATTGATCCCACGCCTCATCCGTTGCCTCTGTATAGCGATCCCACGCCTCGTCCGTGCCCTCCTCCCACTCCTCCTCTTCATATCCATCCCATTCATATTCAGTCCACTCCCCGTCCATGTCCCCCGTATCCCGATACCACTCCTCCTCTTCATATCGATCCCGCGCCGCGTCCATTGCCCCCGCACACTGATCCCACGCTGCGTCCATTGCCCCCGCACACTGATCCCACGCAGCCTTGACCGCCTTCACATATTCAAACACCGCCCGCGCATTCGCTGCAAACGCCTTCCGCCATTTTTTGTATGCGCGGAGTCCCAGTTTCAGATTGGTTTCGTTTTCAGGCAGTAAAATACGCCTGATCCGATTGTGCAGTTGTAAGCCTGTTATCGTCATCTGGTCGCTTTTGGTTTGGTTGCATTGACGGCATAACAGGGTTAAGTTCTCGAATGCGTCCGTTCCATCGTCGGATCTGGGTCGGATATGGTCAACTTGTAGGGCTTTTGGATTGCTTCTAAAATTGCGCCCGCAGCCTTGGCAGTAGGCTCCATACTTTTTCAGAAGCCGAGTATGATGTTGACTGCGGAGAGACGGATAATGCCGCTCTTTACTCATTGACGCCTTCCGTCCGATCATAAGCAGGAGCCCACGACGTTGCGTTAAACCTTGCCTCCGCCGCCTTATACGCCGCATACTCACTAGGCGCCGCCCGTGCCATCGCCTCCGCCGCCGCTTCCATCGCCGCCCATTCATCAGGAAACGCCGCCTTTAGCGCCGCATCAACCTGTGCTGTCTGTTCACCAGGAGCCGCAATCGCCCAGCTCAACGTCGCCTCTAATTCAGCCGCCTCTAATTTAGCCAACATCGATTCAAACGCCGCTTCCATCGCCGCATATTCATCAGGAGCCACCGCCTTCAGCGCCGCCTCCGCCGCGTCTAATTCATCCCACGCCGCGTCTAATTCATCCCGCGCTGCTTCATGCGCCGCCCTCTCATCAGGCGCCAACGCGCCCCATGCCGCGGTAATCCTCGCGGCCGCTACTTCCCACGCCGCATACTCATCAGGAGCCGCCGCCTGCACTGCCGCCAGCGTCTTTGGCGACACATACGCCGCACGCGCTCCCCGCGGCACTTGATACGCCGCTTCTAATTCAGCCAGCACCGCCCATCCTTCGTCGGGAGCCGCCGCCAGCAGCGCCGCGGACGCCGCTTGATATGCCTTATACGCTGCCGCATATTCAGCCACGCCGCCTTCATGCGCGCCGCGTCCGCTCGGAAACTCCAAAAACTCCGCTGTCGGCGCTACTAGGCGCGTCGACTCCGCCACCGGCGCCTCCAGCTCCTCCGACGCCCTCTTAACCGCCCGCTCCTCCGCTGTCGGCTTGCCGCCGCATCCCGCCCAGGCTAATGCCAGTGCCATGTACGCCAAAGCCATTGTCAACCGCTTTTTGCTCATCGACGTCCTCCGTCCACTCTTTACTCTTCCGCCGCGTTGCATGCTGCGTACTCATTATACCTGACCATGTCAACTCTCATATATCCAGCCTCGAGTCGCTCATTCATCATGCTCCGTCAGCGCGTCCGCATTCGCTTGAAGCGCCGCCCTCCATCTTATGATCAACCATGCCACCATGCCAAAGCTGATCGGGAGTATCGCGGCGGAAAACAGCATACTGGTCGCAATTTTCTTTCCCCGATGCCGCTGTATCTCTGTTGCCGTTGCAAGATCGTCGAAGTCAGAATACCCGCGCTCATTGCCAGCTCTAATTCTATATAGCAGCTCCCGCGCTGTCCGCTTCTTTTCCTGCGCCTCTCTTAGAAACGATTTCGTCTTCGTATAATCGTCCCCCCAGTTGAGCGCCGAACTTGGCCCGTTCAGCATGAAAGCGCTGGATCCACATGCGCACCAGATGAGCAAAAATACGACCGCTAGCTTTGCTTTTCCCTTATCCTGTATAAGCCGTATCCCGCGGCTGTTAGACTTGGCGCTCCGGATGAACGGTCTGGTCAACCCCCAGGAACCCAACAACACAAACATCAGCGCAAACGGGAGCGTTGTCCGCAGCGTCTCGCGCAACGTCCCGCTCGTCGATTCTTTCTCGGCTTTAATGCGATGATTTACAATGGAATCCAGCCCCTTCTTTGCGTCCTTCCATTTTTTCAGATCGCCGTCCATGAGGGCATTTTCCAGCTCCGTCCATGACGCGCTTTCGGGCAGATCATACAGCGCGCGAATGGAGGGAAAGTCTGCGTCTTCAGAATGCTCCGCAACCCGCTGCCGCTCATACTCAGCCGCCTCCCTGAAACGGCGCATGAGCGCCGGACCGAAATGGAACATGTCCATGTTGTCTTGAAAGACGGCGCCGCGCTCTAAGACCCGCTCAAAATGCGCCTTCAGTTCCGCTGTCTGCGCGTCGCTTTTCTCTTCGCCCATGTCGAAGCGCAGCGCGGAGAGGAGCGCGTCTGCGTTTTGCGGACCGATGTAGCGGGGTCGATTTTCATTCTTGTCTCGAACGAACCATTCGCCTCTCGGCTCGTCCGCGTCGATCTTCGCTTTCAGATCTAGGGCAAGATGAACAGAATACCAGTAAGCCAAAACAGCTCCCGCCGCAAGAACGATTCTGAGCGCGCGGACGAAGACGCCGCGCGCTTTACGGCGTCTTTCATTTTTCATACGTCAGCCTCGATTCATTCGTCAGGCTCCGTCAGCGCGTCCGCCTGCCTGCGCAGCTCTTGCAGGTTTTTTGCCAGCTGTTGGAACGCGCTTTGAGCCGCGAGCTGGGCTGACGCAGCCTGTTCGGAGTCGGCAGCTTCCGCCGTCCTGAAACGCTGAACATACCCCATCGCGCGTTCATACTGCGCAGTCAGCGACTCAAGCCTGCCGTAGAAATCGGCGGCTTGAAGCGTTTTCGGGTTGAGCATGTTCAGCTTGCCCGCCGCAAGTTTCCATCGAGAAGCGCTGAAGTCGGGGGGCAGATTTTCGGCGCGGGCGAAATCGCCGTCCGCCGCCGCCGCCGCCGCGGAGGATAAGTCCGCCAGCGCCGCCGCGTTGGCGCGTATCTCCTGTTCAAGGGCTTCGTACGCCGCCTCAAACTGCGACATGCGCAGACGCTGCGTCAAAACATATCCGCCGAGAAAGGGACCGATCAACACCGCCGCCGCAATCAAAACGGCGGGCAGGCGCCGTTTCAACCATCTGCGCAGGACGCTCCGCTCAACCGGCAGCGTTCTGTCGGCATACGACTCGACCCGCACCTCCGACAGCTCTCCGCCGCCCGCGTCTGTTTTTCTTGCCGCCAAACGGTCCGCCCTTCTGTGCCAGTTGATTTCTTGTCAACCATACCGCTTCATGCTATGTTAAAGATACCTGTAAACAGCAGCGTTGTCATTATTCAGGAGCATCCGAATGAAACGGTACGTCGCGCAGGTCGCTTGTTTTTCGATGGTCGTTATGCTGGCAGCCGCCGCAGGGTGCGGTTCCGGCAAAAGGGTCACCCGCCTTGATCCGTCCGAAGTGGTGGACCTGTCGGGTCGATGGAACGATACCGATTCGCAGCAGGTGGCGCAGAAAATGATCATGGACTGCCTAAACCATGTCTGGATCACGCAATTCACCAGCTCCAACGGCGGCAAAAAGCCGGTCGTCATCGTCGGGTCGATTCGCAACCGCGGGATGGAGCATATTCCCGCCGCCACTTTCATCACCGACATTGAGCGGGCGTTTGTCAATTCGGGTCGGGTCTCCGTTGTGGCGGGCGCTGAGGAACGCAACGAGCTGCGCGATGAGCGGCTTGACCAGCGCGCCAACGCAAGCCTGGAGACGATCAAGGAGATGGGAATGGAGCTCGGAGCGGACTACATGATGACGGGCGAAGTGAACACCATCGAAGACCGCGAAGGAGGCGAGCAGATTCTGTTTTATCAGGTTGACCTGACGCTCACCAACATTGAGACGAACGAAAAAGTTTGGATTCGCCCTGAAAAACTGAAGAAGTACATTCAGCGGAAACGAACCGTTCTATAACCATGAAAAAACTTGCGCTGCATTTGGGGGCGTCTCTGTGCGCAGTGCTGCTTGCTGGATGCTCCCAATACAACATGGAGGCGCAGCGTCGGCAGATGGCGCAGGGCGCGTACGTCGAAGCGGTTGAGACGCTGAGAAAGGACCTGGAGCCTGTCCTGCCCGACCTGCTTGAGCTGGGGCTTGTCGCGCATTATGCGAACGATTACCAGACAAGCAACAACGCTTTTGAGATCGCCGAAGCGGTCTCTGAAGACCTTTACACGCGCCGCCTTTCCACGGAAGCGGCCGCCCTGGCGACGAACGACACCGTCCGCCCGTACCCTGGCTCCCGCGTTGAGCGGCTGCTGATCCATTACTACCGCGCGTTGAATTACGTGTACGACGGCGATGTGGACGACGCGCTTGTCGAGGCGAGGAGGGGGCTTCGCCTTATTCAATACTATGCGGACGAGGACGACGATTACGCTTTTGAGGCGGCGGCGTTCCTTGCGTATTTTGCGGGCATGCTGTTTGAGTGGGCGGGGGAAACGAACGACGCTTTCATTTCCTACCGCGCGGCAGAAGAGTACTACAGCGTCTACAGCGATTCCGGCGGCGTCAAAGCCCCGCCGGACATTGGGCGGCGGCTTGTTCTTCTCGCGCGTCAGCTGAACTTCACGCAGGAAGCGGAGCTTTACGAACAAAAATACGGCGCGCCTGATCCGTCTAAAGACGGGCTGGGCGAGCTGGTAATCCTGTATGAGTCCGGCTTTGGACCGCATAAGGAGGAGATGAACGTCGTCATTCCGATACTGAAATCGGACACGTACGAGGACGAGAAGAAGCGGGAGAGCCACCGCCGGCAGACGGACAGATATGCGGCTTCCGTCTATGCCGGGGCTGATATCCACTATTTGGAGGCGGAGCTGGATTATCTCCTGCGGATTGCGCTGCCGACGCTGAAAGAGACCCCCCCTGCGTTCACAGGCGTGGAGGCGTCCGCCGCCGGCGTTCAAGCGCGCAGCGTCCTGGCGGAGGATCTGAACGAAGCGTCGGATCGAACCTACCGCTCCGAGCTGCCGGGAATGCTGCTGCGGGCGGTACTTCGAGGAGTCGTGAAACATAAGGCGCATGGAGCCGCCAAACGCCAAGGCGAAGGCGTGGAAATCGCCATGGAGCTGTTCAACTTCTTCTCTGAAAACGCCGACACGCGCTCCTGGCAAACGCTGCCGGCGCTGGTGAGCGTACTTCGAATGGAGCTGCCGCCGGGAACGCATGACGTCCATCTTCGTTTTACCGGCGGGAAAGGCGGCAAACGGACGCATTCCATTCCAGAAGTGGAGATACTCCCCAACAGGATGACCATTTTCAACTTCCGCACGTATGAATGAGCCGCGCCGCATCCCCGTAAAACTTGCCGCGTTTCTTCATTCCAGCGCGGAGAGCGTCGCCGCTTTTGACAAGCTGCTGGCGGAGCTGGCTCCCGATCTGCCGGTTCGGCATGCGGCGTTGACGCATCTTTCAGGGATCGGGGATGAACAGCTGCAGACAGAGGCGGCGCTGGCGGTCCAAGAAGAGACCGAGGCGGGGGCTGTCGTCGTCCTGTGCGTCTGCCCCCGCCTTGCCGCCGCGGCAAAAGCGGCTCGCCTTGACGCGCTCCGCGCCGACATGGAAGACCCGACAGACGCGATTCTACAAGCCGCCGAGGCGTACCGAAAAGCGGCGGAAAACGCATGAGCGTCTCAACCGTCGGGTTGATCGGGGTCGGGCTTGCGGGGACGGCGATTGCGGAGCGCCTTCTCGCCGCCGGCTGCCGCGTTGAGGGGTTCGACATCGATTCGAATCGTCTGGACGCGCTGGAGAAGCTGGGCGGAAGGCGCGTTGTTCATTTAAACCAAATGAGCGCTGAAACGGTTTTTCTTTCCCTGCCGGACGCTGAAGCCGTTCAAGAGGCGCTTCTGGGAGAAGGGGGCGTTTTTTCAGGAGCCGCGCCTGTCCGCGCTGTCATTGACGCGACGACAGGCGACCCGCGGACGAGCGTTCAGCTTGAAAAACGGCTGCGGGGGATCGGGGCCGATTATCTGGACGCGCCCATCTCCGGTTCAAGCGCGCAGATACGCGCCGGGGAGGCGGTTTTCATGGCGGGCGGACGGCGCGCCGCGTTTGAACGGCTGCGTCCTCTCATGGAAAGCGTACTGCCGCGCGTCGTCTATATCGGCGGGCCGGGGTTCGGGATGAAGGCGAAACTGGCGACGAACCTGCTGCTTGGACTGAACAGAGCGGCGCTGGCAGAGGCGCTGCTGTTTGCCGAGTCGCAAGGTCTGGAACGGGGCGGTTTTTTGGAACTGGCGAAAATAACGCCCGCGCGCTCCAGCGCCATCGACGCGAAGGGCGAAAAGCTGACGCGGGAAGATTTCACGCCCCAGTCGCGCGTGTCGCAGCATCTGAAAGACCTTCATCTGATTCTTGAATGCGCGGATGGAGCGAACTTGCGGCTGCCCTTCGCCGATCAGCATGCGCGTTTGCTGGAGCGGCTCTGCGCAGACGGGATGGGCGGTTTAGACAGCTCCGCCGTTCTCCTCGCGATTCGAAACAGCGGCGTAAGCGAATAAAGGCGTTGCGCATTTCCGCCTGTGTGCGCTAACATAAACAGAAGCGAAGAAAGAGGAGCGTTCCATTGAAGCGCGTGTACTGGATATTGGGCTGCGTTTTGGCCGTTGGAGCGGTCGCGGGGGCGGCTCGGATTGTCCAACGGGGCGGGCAGGAGAAACGGCAGGCAGCCGTTGAGCAGATCGCCGACCTTGAGTTTGCGCTTGACCGGTACGCCAAAGCGACAGGCGACTACCCGTCCACCGAGCAGGGGCTGGACGCGCTCTGGGAAAAGCCGACCGGGCTGCCGAGGCCTGTCAACTGGAACGGACCCTATATTGACGATCCGAACTTCAACGACCCGTGGGGGCGTCCGTATGTGTATCGGCGGCCAGGGCGGTACGACGCGTACGCCTTCGATCTGTTCTCGCGCGGAGCCGACGGCATTGAAGGCGGACGCGGAGAAAACGAGGATGTTGTCAACTGGCTCCGCCCCGAAGACCTGTGAGCGCTTGATGCGGGCTTCATAAGATGGGTTTTTTAAACCCGCTGCTGCTTCTCGGCATACTCGCTGCCGCCGTTCCGGTGCTGATCCATCTATGGAGTCGGCGGCGAGCGCGGACGCTGGAGTTCAGCGCGCTGCGGTTTCTCGTGGAGGCGGCGCAGCAGTCCGCCCGACGGTTCCGGCTTGAACAGCTGCTGCTTCTGGCGCTGCGCGTTCTGGCGATGGCGCTCATTGCGCTGGCGATGGCGCGCCCCGTTTTGAGAGGGGCGGCGCTGTTCGGCGACCCGCGCGCCCAAACGACCGCAATCATCGTTCTAGACCAGTCCGCAAGCATGGGGTACAAAGGAGTTGACGGCGTTCCGTTTGAAAAAGCCAAAGCGCGCGCGCTCGAAATACTGCGCTCGCTTCAACCCGGCGACTCCGTCTCTGTGATTCTCATGTCGGACCGGCAAACGACGCTCTTTGAACCGCCCACAACGCAGATACGCGAAGCGGAACGCGCCATCGAATCGGCGCCGCTTCGTCTGCGGGGGACGCGCCCCGAATCGGCTCTTGAACGCGCCGCGGAGCTGGTTGAACGGTCGCAGTCGCCCAACCGAGAAATCTACATACTGAGCGATTTCACCGCGAACGGATGGAGCAACGCGCGCGTCTCCATCGAGTCGGCGCGCGTCTTCATGATGCCGTTCCGCGCCGTCTCCGCCGGACCTGTTGAGAATGTGTACATCGCCTCCATTCAGCCCGACAATCCGATTGTGGCGGCAGGTACGCCTGCCGTCTTTCGAGTTGAGCTGCGCAACACAGGCGCCGCGACCGCCCAGAGGCGCCTTGAGTTTCGCGCCGGCGGAAAACTGAAAAGCGCCGCCGCCGTCTCTATCCCGCCTGAATCGAGCGTCGTCAAAGAGTTTCAGCATGCGTTCGAAGCGGCGGGCAGATACGAAGTACGCGCCTCCATTGACCAGGACAGGCTTGCCGGCGACAACGAGCGCGCGGTTGTCATTGAAGCGCTGGGGCAGATAGACGCCTATATCGTCGGCGACAACGCGCTTCATCTCGCGCTGGCGCTGAACCCGTCGCTTGAACCGCAGCCCGAAAGCGTGTACGCCGTTCGCCCTGTTCTGATTTCCAGCGAAGATGCGCCCAGCCGTTCATTTGACGCGGCAGACCTGCTCATTTTACAAGACCCGCCCCTGAACGACGAGCGGCTCAACAGCCGGCTGCGCAACCGCCTGTTGAGCGGACAGCCGGTACTGGTTTTTCTCGGAGAGCAAGCAGATTCGACGGCGACGCCCGACTGGCTGGCCGTTTCGGTCGGTCCTGTTCAGCAGTCGCAGGAGCCGTTGAAGCTGCGGCCCGCGCATCTATCGAACCCGTCCGCCGTCGATTCGCTTTATCTTTTCGGCATCTTTGAGGGGGATCCATGGATGCGGCAGGGGGCGCCTTCGTTTTACCGGTATCGGCAGTTGACCGTCAAGCCGGCGGCGCAGACGTTGTGCGGATTCAGCAACGGAGAGACCGCTGCCGCCGTCGGGCGATCTTTAGGAGGGGCGTGCGTCGTTGTGAACGCGCCAGGTTATGGACAGGAGAGCTCCAACTTTCCGCTGAACCCGTCTTTTCCGCCGCTTGTTCAACAGCTTGCGTTTTACGCGCTGACGCCGCAAAACCCGCCCGCGCGAGCTATTGAAGCGGGAAACGCCTTTCGCCTTCCGTTGAAGCCGTCCGACCCTGCGGCGTTTGAAATCGAAGCGCCGGACGGCGAAAAGCGCTCCGTCGGACGAACGCCGGACGGGGCGGAAATGAACTACAGATGGACGGACGAAGCGGGGCTGTACCGCGTCTCAGGCAACGGCGGGTTTACCGAGATGTTTGTCGTGAACGCGCCTGTTGACGAGTCGAACCTTGCGCCGCTTCCGCGCGACCAGGCGCTGAACGCCGTCCAAGGAAGCGCCGCATGGGTCGACTCGGACGATCGGCAGGAGACGGCGAACTGGGACCTTCAACAGGAGCGGCTAGGGCGGGAGCTCTGGGCGGAGGCGCTGCTTTTGGCGGCGCTGCTTTTGGCGGCGGAGTCGTTTCTTTCGAATCGATCCTTAAAGGAGGAGTCGTGAGACGGCGTCTGCGGCGCGGTTCAACAGCTCCTGCGCGCGCGCCGCGTCGCGCGATTCAGCGAAGACGCGCATGACAGGCTCCGTGCCGGACGGGCGTACCGAGACCCAGCTGCCATCCTCCCATGTCAACTTCAACCCGTCTGTCGTCTCCGCGGAGGCTTCCTGCGCCCATGACATCGCCTCCGCCAGTCGATTCACATCGGGCGCGCGCGTCGTCAGCCGGACTTTTCGCTTAACCAGAACATAGCGCCCCCATTCGTTCACCCAGTCCGACAGCGTTCCGCCGCGGCTCGCCAGCCCGCTCGCAATCACAGCCGCGGCGGCGACGCCGTCTGTTGTCAGATGAACCTGCGGGAGAACGACGCCGCCGGTGCTTTCCCCGCCGACAGCCGCGCTCGTCTCCGCCATCTTCTCAACCACATGGCCGACCCCAACCGGCGTTCGCAGGATCGGGACGTCATGTTTCTGCGCCGTTTCGTCTAGAAGAGCGCCGGTGACGACGGTCGTTACGATAGGTCCGCGCCGCTCCTTCAAGAGAACGTCCGCCGTCAGCGCGAAAGTGTACTCCTCCGGCACAAACGCTCCCGTTTCGTCGATGAGCGTTGTTCGGTCGGCGTCCGGGTCATGCGCGATTCCGATGTCGGCGCCATGTTCTTTTACAGCCGCTTTGAGCGCGTCCAAGCTGCCTTCGGTCGGCTCCGGGTTTCGGGGAAAGATGCCGTTCGGCTCGCAGTATAACTCCGTCGTTTCGCAACCGAGGCGGCGCATCAAGGTTGGGCTGACGATAGAGCCGGCTCCGTTCCCGGCGTCCACCACAACGCGCAGCGCGCGCCGGCGAACCGCCTCGGCGTCAACGCTTTGGAGGCTCAAGACGCGCTCTATATGCGCCTCGGCGGCTCCCTCTTCAACGCGGAGACTGCCCGTCTCGTTCCAAGGGGCGAATGTCCGCGGAGGATTGCGAAACCATGCCTCCAACAGGCGCCGTTCCGAGGCGTTCAAGAGACGCCCCCGCTCCATCGCAAACTCGATGCCGTTCCATTCGGCAGGGTTATGGCTCGCGGTGATCGTGAGCGATCCGTCCATTTCAAAATGCGAGGCGGCGTAAAGAGCTGCCGGCGTCGGCGCGATTCCAAAATCGACCGCGTCCAGCCCGTTCAACATCAACGCCGAGGCAAGGGCGCCCAGCGCCGCTTCGCCAGAGAGCCGCGTGTCGCGGGCTATGGAAACGACCCGCCCGCCGCGCTGTTTCACCAGCCGCGCAAAGGCGTTCCCGAAACGGACAAGGTTGGCGGCTGTGAACGACTCGCCCGTCCGCGCTCGGAAGCCGGAGACGCCGAACACAAAATCGCGCCCTGTCATGAAAGAATCATGCCTTTCGGGATGACGGCGACGCCCGATTCGGTCGCTTTAAATTCTTGGACGCTCTCAGGCGTCTCGGAGCTGATGCGCCTGTTGGGCGGGATGACAACCCCTTTATCCACAATGGCGCGCGAGACAACCGCGCCCCTGCGCACCGCGACGCCTTCAAAGAGTATAGAGCTTTCAACGCGCGCGCCCGGTTCCACCGTCACATTCGGGGCGACGACCGAATCGCGCACTGCCGCGCCGCGCAGCAGACAGCCCGACGAAAGCAGCGAGTTGTCGATCGACAGCTGCGTCTCGCCGTCCGAGAGAAGGCGGGCGGGAGGCGCCGGCGGATGGAGCGCGCGGATCGGCCATTCGGAGCTGTAAAGGTCGAACGGCGGCTCCGGCTTCAAGAGGTCCTGGTGCGCCCCGTAAAAGCTGTCGAGCGTTCCGATGTCGCGCCAGTAGTTTCGGTCAGGGCGGTTCGGCTCATGGAACGGGAAAGCGTTCACCTGCTCATGCGAATCGACCAAGCGCGGAATGATGTTTTTTCCAAAGTCATGGTCGGAGTCGCGCCGGGCGTCGTCAATGAGCGCCTTCACGAGCGCGTCCGTGTTGAAGATGTAGATGCCCATGGAGGCGAGGGCGAAGTCGGGTTTGCCGGGCATCAGCTTCGGGTCGGTCGGTTTTTCTATAAAGCTGCGTATCTGAAAGTTTTCGTCCGCCTCCATGACGCCGAATCGGGACGCTTCGCCGATTGGAGCCTCGATGCATCCGACGGTCAAGACGGCGCCGCTTTGCGCATGCGTCTCCAGCATCTCGCCGTAGTCCATTTTGTACACATGGTCGCCGGAGAGAATCAGCACATATTCGGGCCGCGTTTGTTCAAGGAATTCAATGTTTTGGTAGATGGCGTCCGCCGTTCCCATATACCAGGTCGCATGCGTTTTTTGCTGCGGCGGCGCCAGATCGATGAACTGCCCGAGAGCGGGGATCACATAGGAGGACCAGCAGTTTTGAACATGCCGATGGAGCGTGATGGAGCGGTACTGCGTCAACAAGAAGATGCGCGTCAAACCCGAATTGAGACAATTCGACAGGGTGAAATCGATGATGCGGTAGGAGCCGCCGAAGGGGACGGCAGGCTTTGCGCGGTATTTGGTGAGCGGGTAAAGCCGCGAGCCTTGACCGCCCGCCAAGATCATGACAACCGCGCGCCTGTCAAGACTTTTCATGCGCCGCCTGCTTCGCCAAACGCGCGATCGCGTTTTTCAAATCTTTGAAATCGGACGCTTTCACCACATACTCGACCGCCGCCCAGGTCATATAATTTTCTTTATACGCCGAATACGCCGTATGGAGTATCACCGGCAAATTCGCATTGAGATTCACAATCTCGCTCAATGTTTCAATGCCGTCCTTGCCCGGCATGTTGATGTCCAAAACGACCACATCAGGGAGCGAATCCTGGACCGCCTTGATGGCGTCTCCGCCGTTGTAGGCGACTCGCGTCTGATAGCCTTCATCCTCCAGCTCTTCCTGAATCAGGTCCGCCATCGCTTTGTCGTCTTCTACGATCAGGACCTCAATTTCAATATCGCTCATATAACATCCTTTCGCTCCGATCTGTTTATTGGCAGTCGGATAGTGAAGGCGGTTCCATGATTCAGCTCGCTTCTCGCCTCAATGGAGCCGCCATGATGATCAATGATCTGCTTCGTCAAAGCCAGCCCAAGACCGCTTCCATACTTCTTCGTCGTATAAAAAGGCTCAAAGAGACGGTCGATATGGTCGCTCTGAATGCCGGTGCCGGTGTCCTCTATTTCGATACAGACATAATCGCCTTCAACGCCAAGCCGAATCGTCAACACGCCTCCATTCGGCATCGCTTCCACCGCGTTTTTGGAGAGATTCCAGAGCGTCTGCTTCATCCTGTCCACATCCAGATGCGCGTTCGGCACCGGCTCGGGGCATTCGTACGCGATGCGCACATTCGACTCCGCCGCCGACTCGGCGATCATCCCCGCCATCTCCTTCGCCAACGCCTCCATCGAGATCGACTCATATTCGAGCGACAGCGGCGACATGAAATCCATGACATCCTTTAGGATGATCTCTAATCGGGAGGTTTCCTGCGCGATGACGCCGGCTCGGCGGGTCGTCTCCTCCTCCTGCGTGGTTTTGAGTATGCGCCGCGCAAATCCGCCGATGCTCACCAGCGGATTGCGTATCTCATGCGTCACATACTGCATCAGCTGTCCGACGATCGCCTGCCGTTCATGCCGATGCGCCTGATCCTTTGCCGACTCCAGCTCCTCAAACGCCACCTCCAGCCTTCGAAAAGTTTGCGCGTTCGAGAGCGCCAGCGCCGCCTGACTCGCAAACGCTCCGAGCGTCTCCAGCAGCCCCAGGGAGATTGGTTGACCCGTGATGGAATTGTCGGCGATGATGACGCCGATGAGCCGCCGGCGGGCGATGAGCGGTATCAACGCAAACTCCTCCGCCTGCAAAATCTGCTGAAACGCCTGAACGACCGAGCAGCTCGCTTTTCCGTCCCGCGTCGCCGCCACTGCGCCGCCCAGCTCCGACAGCTCCGCGATGTCTCCGCTGTCGACCGGCACCCGCATGAAGCGGTCTTCGACGGAGACCTCCTGGGACGATACTTGCTGGGGAGCCTGGTCAAGATACTCCTCAATCGTTTGCTCCCCGATCTCCGACCAGATGCGGTACGCCTCCTCGGTCGACGCCGGACCGATATACAGCTTCTCCTCCAAGGCGGCGTTCTCCTCGTCCAGCATGAACAGGATCGCTCTGTTGAACCCAAAGCCAGGTCCCGCTGTGACGCATGTCAAGATCGCATGGTAGAGCGATTTTAAATCCAACGTGTGCTGCAGCTGCTGACCCAGGCGGTGGAGCATTTCCATCTGCTTATACCAGTCGACCGACTGAACGATGCTGGCGACCAGACGAGAGAGCGCCTCCAGCGACGCGACCTGGTGTTTGTCAAAGGCGTACGACTCCTGACTCTGCACATCCATGACGGCGGTCACATACTCGCCTTCGGTCTTGATGGGTATCGTCAGCTCGCTGCGAATCGTCTGGTTGTCTGGAAATGCGTTGAAATAGATCGGGTCGTTCTGGGCTTCGTTGACGAGGCGGGTTTGACCCGTCCGCGCGGCGTATCCGAGATTGCCGATGTCGACGCTCTGGGTGTAGTCGGTTTCGCGGTACTCAAAGTACTCGCCCGAATGGCCGGCAAGGCTCATCTCTCCCGCGTCTCCAGCGCTCCAGTCGACCTGAAAAATGGCAACATCGTACAGCTCAAACTGCTGATGAATCAGCTCGCAGACCCGGTCGTAGAGCTGCTCTGGAGAGGTGAGTTGAGCGACCGCTTCGGCGTTCACTTCATGGATAATTTCGGTGCGGAGCATGCCGAGGCGATGCTCATTGTAGTCGTATGCGGAGCTGAGTATGGTTTGGATCAGCGGGGACAGTTTGTCGATAAGCCGCTCATGCTCTTCAGAGAAGGCGTCCGATTTCGTTCGGTAAAGGGCGGCCGCCCCGACAAGACCGCCAGGAGAGCCGAACGGAGCCGCAAGAGCCGACCGCGCGCCGACCGCCGAAAGCTCGCGGTCGAAGAGGGTGTGTGGGGGTTTAATATGTTCCGCCCAGTCTTTCACATTCAGCGGCGTTTTCGATTCTAGAGCCGATTCCAGCCAAGGGGCTTGTTGAAACGGTATTGCCGCTCCCCGCGGGTTGGACGCGAGCCGCCCGCTCGTGTAGGCGCGGAGAAAGGCGTTCTGCTCTGCGGTCATCGGCTCAGGGGAACCGATCAGAATGGAGATGCCGTCCGCATCGAAAATCGGCAGCAAAGCCCCCTCAAAACGATTCAAGACCGTCGGCCAGTCAAGGCGTCCGCCGTCCGCAAACTGCTCCATAAGCCGTTCGTAGGCGTCCATAAAGCATCCGGTCTGATCAACGCTGTGTTCCGACCTGCGATTCGACATGGAATGCTCCTCAACATGTACCATAATACAACTTTGAAACCGCTTTTGAAAGCTTTTTTGACCAAATCTGCGGTTTGAGTAGGGGCGCGGTCGCGTTTAAGCAGTACCTGAAGGGGGCAGTCTCTACAGACGATGGTTTGATTTTAAAGCCGTTTTTGGAATGTGGAGGCTGTCTGGGAGAACTCTGGATTCCCGCTTTCGCGGGAATGGCGATGTGTCCGATTTGAACTGGATTTTCGTATATCATCGTTTGTAAGAATACCTGTTGCGGAATCGGCTTTACAAATTCAGCCTGCGCCTTTATGATAGAGCGGTATGGAGAGGCGGACGATGAAGATGCGCATACGCGAACTTGTAGAGCGGAAGCGGCTGAAGGAGGGGCGGTCGATTCCTCAACGCGAGATTGCGGACGCGCTCGGCATTTCGCAGCAGCGCGTCTCCAATCTCATGCGCGGAGCCTATCAGCATGCTCCGCTGAAACTGCTGCCGAAGCTGGCGCGCTATTTTGATGTGCCGCCGTCCGCGCTGTTTGAGGAGATAGACGGCGCGTTTTTGCCGGAACTGGGTTGGATCAGCGCGGGACCGCCGGATGAAGCGACGCAGAATGTGATTGGGCGCCATCTTTGGCCGTCTGAATTCGGCGGACGCTCAGGCCGTTTTGTGCTTGCCGTCAAGGGCGACTCGATGGTGGACGCGCACATACCGCAGGGCGCTCGCGTCGTCGTCGACCCGAACCTGCAGGCGCGGAACGGCGACATCGTCGCGGCGCTCATCAACGGCGAAAGTGCGCTCAAACGGCTCCGCATGCGAGAGGGCGGGCGGTGCGCGCTCGCCTCCGAAAACAGCGGCAAGAATTACCCCGACATTGAAATCGAATCGGAGAACGGGGCGTCCATACAGGGCGTCGTCGTCAGCATACTCATCATACCTGAAAACCGGCGCGGAGACGCCTAGAAAGAAACCGCATGAAACAGATGAACGAGACCGAAAAATTTCTCTTCGACCTGCAGGGGTTCCTGCATGTGCCGAACTTTCTGACCGCCGAAGAAGTGGACGCCTTGAACGCCTCGCTGGACGCGAACATGGACAGGATGGGCAAGGACGGCAACTCGCACACGGGCGAATCGAAGACGCTTGTCGGGCGCAAGCGCGGCATGTTCACCGGGATGCTCACCTGGCCCCAGCCGCACTGCCAGCCGTGGCGCGACATGCTGGCGCATCCGAAGGCGGTGCCGTATCTCAACACGATGCATGGGCGCGGCTGGAAGATTGACCATTCGCCGTTTCTGCTTTACTCGACGAAGGGAACCGAGGGGCTGGTGCTTCACGGGTCGACGGCGCGGGTGTTTGACGGCTCGCAATACTACACCTTCAGCAACGGCGTGATGCGGTGCGGCATGATCGTCATGCAATACCAGCTGACCGACGTGAACGAGGGGGACGGCGGGCTGTGCGTTATCCCCGGCAGCCACAAGTCCAACTTCCCGCTGCCGAAAAAGATACGCGAATGGGAAGAACATCAGCGCATTGTGTATAATGTGCCGTGCAAGGCGGGCGATCTTGTGATCTTCAACGAGGCGACGCTGCACGGGACGCTGCCCTGGGTGTCGGAGGGGGAGCGGCGGTCGCTGCTGGTGCGCTATTCGCCGAAGTATCTGCACTTCGCGGGCGGCTACTACCATACGAAGCTGCCGGAGTGGGTCCATGAGCTGACGGAGGCGCAGCAGGCGACCTTAGAGCCGCCCTACATCTACAACCGCCCGCTCATTGAGGATGACGGCGTCGGGGTGGTGCGTCCTCGCCGCGAATGAAATCGCGCAGCGCGTCCCCGGAGAGGCGAAAGGTTGTCCAGTCGCTCATCGGGACGGCTCCGATCTTGAGATAGAAGTTGACGGCAGGTTCGTTCCAGTCCAGCGCCGTCCATTCGAACCTGCCGCAGCCGCGTTTTTCGGCGGTCATGGCGACATGTTTAAGGAGCTGTCCGCCGTAGCCTTGACGCCGATGCTGCGGTTGGACATACAGGTCTTCGAGCCACAGCCCAGGCTTGCCGAGGAATGTCGAGTAGGTTTGAAAAAAGAGGGCGAAGGCGATCGGTTCCCCGTCCAGCTCGCCGATGAGCGCCTCGGCGCATGGGTTCTCTCCAAACAGCGTTTTGCGCACCGCTTCCTCGTCGGCGGACACCTCATGCAGCAGCCGTTCATATTCGGCAAGCTCGCGTATCAGGCTGAGCAGGACGGCGGCGTCGCTTTCAACCGCCGGGCGTATGCGAAAGCGTTCGCTCATGAGGCGCGCTCCAGGAACCGCTGAAAGTTGCCGACAAACAGGTTGTGGACATCCCGCTCCAGCTCGGCGGCGGACACTCTCCAGCCGGAGGCGGCGAGACCGCGGTATTTCTCGGCGAGGACGGAGCCGATCGTCTCGCGCGCGTGGGGCCATTTATACGCCAGCTGCTCCAAGATGCGCGCGTCGGAATGCTGGGGAATGAAACTTAACCCCAGCAGCTCCGCCCGCTCGCACGTGATCTCCTCCACGACGCTCGGGTTGTTCATGAACCACCAGCAGCCGAACACAAGCAGGTTTGGAAACTTCCGCGCCGCGACGCACAGCTCATGCTGATTCTCCCGCGACAGAAAAGTTGTCAAAAAGGCGTTGTTCGGATTTTCAGCGCATAGACGCTCAAGCGCCGACATATCCGCCTTCGCGCAGCCGTCCCCCGCCATGCGCAGCGACGGGTTCACCTGCCGCTTGACGCCGATCATGAGCGCAAACGGAACGCCGCGGAAATAGGAGACCGGAAGAACGCACTGCCTGATCAGCTCGCCGCGTATCGACTCCTCTGGATAGGCGAAGTCGGGCGGCAGCGAGACCGCCATGTAGAGCGGATCCATGCGGTCTATCCAGTCGTTTATAAACTTGCGTATCTCGCCGAGGCACTGCTTGGAGAGCGCGGCGTCCGCATGGTATCCCTGCGCGAGCAGCGTCGGCAGCGCCTGCTCTTCGTAGTCGTTGAGAAGCGGGTCGATGCGGAGCGCGGGCAGAAACCGCTCGTTCGGCGGACGCCCTTTGAACCAGACGCGCGCCTCTTCTTCGTCGAACGGGTCGTTCGTCATGACGACGGCGCCGATGTTCGCCGCTTTGAAGGCGCGGTCGATCATTTCGTCCGCGGTTGTGTCGGCAAAGAACTCGCGTATGCGGTTCAGGTCGCGTTCGGCGGGGTCGGCGCCGAGCGTTTTGAGCGCCGTAATGACGCCCCTGCACGCCTCGCTGACGGGCGAGTTTTCGATGAATAAGGTTTGCCAGATATGGTCAGCCTGCTGGGCGCGGTTCATTTTCCAGAACGCGTCAACGCCGATGTCCGATTGCCGAAGCGTTTCGGCGATAAGGTAATGGTAGTTCAGCAGCTCGTCGATCCCCCAGAGCATATGCGCCCCGAATTCGGGCGAGAACAGATGTGTATGGATGTCTAAGGCGCGTTGCGATTGGACGGCGCGCTCCACGGCGGGGCTGATCTCATCATACGAAAGGGGGGGCGCTGCCATGGGGCATACTCCGTTTTGGGAATGTCGCTATAGCGTCGCTCATCTGGGGGGAGATGTCAAGCGTCTATCTGGGGCGGTACGCCCATGCGGCGATTAGGATAGAATCGGACCCTGTTGGTTCAACAGGAGCGCCGCATACGCCTCGCCCGCGCTCCTACCGCCATGACATTCGTTGTCCTCGCTGCGGATCCAATTGGATCGTAAGGTTTGATACATCGCCGCATGGGAGCGCCGCCCTTTCCCCAAATAGAACGGCATTTTGCGCCCATATCCCGACTTAAAGGCGATCTCTTCTGTCGATACTCCTTTTTTCATGTTATGATTAGAAGCGGCGGGAGCGACTCAAGAAGCGGGGAGAAGGACATGGTTGAATTCAGAACAAGCGGCGGAACGCTCATCAAGGTATGGGTCGACAACCTTGAAGAGATCGAAACATTGTCGCAGCAGCAGCTGCATCAGATGGGCGGGCTGCCGTTCATCCATCAGCATATCGCTGTCATGCCGGACGTCCATCTTGGCAAGGGAGCCGTCATCGGCAGCGTTGTGCCTGCCAAGGACGCTGTCGTCCCGAACATCGTCGGCGTCGACATCGGCTGCGGAATCAGCGCCTACAACACGGGCGTACGCAGAGAGCAGCTGAACGAAGAGGTCGACGGCGAGCTGCAATTCTGGCGGACATGGGAAAAAGCGGCGCTCCAAGAGATACCGGTCGGATTCAACTGGTTTAAGAAGAATCAGCCCTGGGACGGATTCAACATTGATCTGCGCGCCAAGCCTATTCAAACATATCTTGAAGAAAGAGCGCGTCTTCAGCTCGGAACGCTCGGCGGCGGAAACCATTTTGTGGAGGCGCAAACGGACGAAAACGGGCGCATCTGGTTCATGGTACACTCCGGCTCGCGCCACACGGGATACCGCATCGCCGAGTATTACAACCGCCAGGCTGAGGAGCTGCTGGCGCGTTCCAAGACGAAATACCCGACCCATCTCGCCTATCTGTCCGCAGACAACCGCCTGTTTGACGACTATCTGCATGACATGGGCTGGGCGGTGCGCTTCGCCCTTGAGAACCGGTGGCGCATGCTGGAGCGCGCTGTAGAGCGTTTCTTTGACCTGTTTGACAGCGACAGGGCGGACGACGCGGCTTCTGTCCGGACGCGCGGCATCAACATCCACCACAACTTCGCCCGCATCGAAAACCATGGCGGCGAGAGCGTCGTTGTTCATCGAAAAGGCGCCACCTCCGCCCAGGACGGCGAGATCGGCATCATTCCAGGCTCTATGGCAACCCCGTCCTACATTGTAAAAGGGCGCGGCAACCCCGACAGCTTCCGCTCCTGCTCGCATGGCTCCGGGCGCGTCATGTCGCGGACGAAGGCGCGGAAGACCATCGACCAAAGCGACTACGAAAACGCGCTCGCGCACACCTACACGCGCCCCGCGCGCGGCTATGTGGACGAGGCGCCGCAGTCCTATAAAAACATTCACGAGGTGATTCAGCGGCAGATTGATCTGATTGAGCCGGTCCATACCCTGGAGCCGATCATCACGCTGAAAGGCGACCCGCGCGCCGCCGACGACTAAACCGACGCAACCCGCAGGCAAGGAACGCCGCATGAACATGCGACGCAAACGAAGCAGCGCCGCCTTTTTTCTGTCGCTCGCGGCGCATCTCGTCATCGGCGTCTTCCTAGCCTTCACCTTCATTCTTGAGCGGGTGAAAATGCGTGAGACGGAGGCGCCTGAGATCGTTCTCGGCGGAGAGAAAAAGCGGAAGCCGTCGATACGGCGCGAACGGCCTGAACTGCCGAAAACGAAGATGGAGGCGGCTGTCCGAAGCGGCGCGCCGTACCAGCTGCTCTTCAGCTCGCGGCAGGACGGCATCGGGGTCATTCAGGTTGCGCCGGCGTACGGGGACGGGGGGTCTGGCGAGGCGCCGGAGATTCTGCGGGAGCCTGCCGCTTTGCGCGCCGCGCCGCCGGCGAGTCAGCCCGACCCGCCTAAATTCAAACCCATGACGGCGAAACCGCCGGAGATGCGCCCCTCGGAGGCGCCCGCTCTCTTGGCAGATTCAAGCCTTCCCGCCGCGCGGCTCAATCCGCCCGAACGGGAGCGGCCCAGCGTCGAACGGACGGCAGAACCGGATCTGAACGCCGGCGTCCGAACGCGGCCGCCTGTCGTAAAACCTGGCAGGGCGACCATCAGCGGCGCGGACATACGGCGGCTCCCCGGCACAGCGGGCGACGCCCTCCGAGCGCTCCGCTCCATGCCGGGCGTCTCCACCGCGAACGACCTGAGCGGCGAACTGTACATACGCGGCGGAAGCTCTGAAGAAAACAGGTATTACTTTGACCGCATTGTGCTGGGATACCCGTACCATTTCGGCGGGCTTGTTTCAACCATCAGCAACGAAATCATCGACCGCATCGATGTGCATGCGGGCGGCTTCGGAGCTGAATACGGCGAAGCGCAGGCGGTCATTGAAATTGCGCCGAGACGGCTGGAGAAGCGGAGCGCCGGGCTAAAATCAAACCTGAATCCGCTGCTGTCGGAATGGTTTTTGTCGACGCCGCTGGGCGCGGACGGGACAGCGTATCTGGCGGGGCGGCGCAGCTATTACGACCTGATACTTCCCAAAATTCTGAACATCGACACGATCACCGCGTTTCCGCGCTTCTGGGATTATCAAACGGGCGCGGAGATTGATCTGTCGCCGACGCAGTTTTTGCGCGTCACCGCCTTCGGATCGCAGGATTTCATGCAGCTGCTCTTGAAAGATGAAGATGTGACTGAAGACCCGGAGCTGGCGGGCGATCTGCGCTACAAGTACAGCTTCGCCGGGCGCGGCGCGACGCTTGAAACCCGTTTAGAGAACGGCGGCGTTCTGGATACGACGCTTGCGCAGAACCTCTTCGCGTTTGATTTCACCATCGGGCAGGGATTTTTTCTCAAAATAAGCCAGAACATGTGGACGCTTCGGGAAGACCTTGTGTATCCGCTGAACGACGCGCATCTCATTGAAGCGGGCGCTGAAATGTACGCGGGAACCTCCAGCGTCAGCTCCTTCTTTGCGCGTCCGCCGGACGAAGGCTCGGAGGCGCCCGATTTTGCCGATGCCGAAAAGATACGCGCCGAGTCAACCCTGCCGATGACCTGGCTCTCCGCCTATCTCAAGGACACCGCCAAACTGTCCGAGACGGTCAAAGCGACCGTCGGCGCGCGCATACAGCGTTACAACATCACGCGCGATGTGAACCTTGACCCGCGCCTCAGCCTCTCCTACGCGCCTTCGGACGAATCGTCGCTGCGGCTCGCATGGGGGTTGTACAGCCAAAGCCCGGAGCCGTACCATGTTTTGGAGCCATGGGGGAACTCGGACCTGAAATCGCGGCGCGCCGTTCACTTCATCGCCGAAGCGGAACGGCAGATTGGCGACTCGCTCAGCGTCAAGGCGGCGGCGTATCAGAAACGGCAGAGCGGCCTCGTCATCTCCGACCCTATCGATATCTATGTGAACAAGGGGACAGGCTTGGCGCGCGGCGTGGAGCTTTTTGCCAAATACAACCTGTCCGACAAATTCCTCGGCTGGTTCAGCTACGCCTACGGACGCTCAACGCGCAGGGACGATCCCGAAGAAGAGGAGCGGCTGTTCAGCTTTGACCAGACGCATGTCGCGACGGTCGCCGCCGTTCTCGCGCCCAGCCCGAAGTGGGAGATCGGGTTCAAATGGCACTATGCGACGGGGCTGCCTTATACGCCCGTTGTGGACGCGAACCTTGCTATAGACGGCGCAGGCGGTTTCTACTATGAGCCGGCGTTCGGACCGACCAACTCGGCGCGGCTGCCTTACTATAGCCGTCTGGATGTGCGGGCGTCGCGCAACTGGACGCTGGCGGGGGCGGAGATCGGAGGCTATTTGGAGATTCTGAACGCGTTCTACCGCCGCAACGTTCTCGACATCAGCTACAACGACGATTATTCCGCCGAAGAAAAAGTCTATCAGCTCCCGATTATTCCGTTCATCGGTTTGTCGATGCGTTTCTAGCCTCAAACAGCCTCCCAGTCAGGCAGGGGGAGGAAGGCCGACCTCATGCGTAAAGTTGGGATATTTGAACGAATGATCGCTCTATTGATGGGAAAAAGGCGCCGCCAACCAGGTCGTCATTCCCGCGAAAGCGGGAATCCAGAGGCGCCGCAGAAACCGTCCGCGTTCGTTAGGCGGAATGTCCCAACTAAAGCGCTAAGGTCAGGAAAGGCGGTTGCATGCCGGCTTGATCGGCGCTAACATCGCAGCAGAATCTCCTATTTGATTGGGAGCGCCGGCTTCTCCTACATCAAGAACTCGGCGCTCCATTTTGAAACCGAAGCGCAGGTAAGACGCATGACGATATACGCCGCCCTGATCGCCCTCGCCGCATGCGCGCAGGCAGACGAACTGCGCATCGACGCGAACGGAACCGCCCTAGAGCTGGACATCCGACGGCTCGGCGCCGCTGCCTATGTTCCGCTTCAACCCGCCGCGGACGCCTTCAACGCCAAACTGGAACCGCTCCCCGACGGCAGCCTCAATGTCTGCATCGGCCAGTTCTGCGTCAACGTACGCCTAGACGGGAGCGACCAGCGCGTTCTCCAAACGGAGCGCGGCGTCTATGCGTCTGCGTCCCGTTTGCCTGAGCTGCTGAACGCGCATTTCGGTTGGAACGAGACGGCGCAGACGCCAGCTCTCTTGCCGGGGGCGGCGCCGACGCGCTCCATTCAACCGGGCGAGCGGATGCCCGACATCGCCCTGCCCGACCTGGACGGCGAGCAGATTCGCCTTTCCAGCTTTATCGGCAAGCGCGTCGCGCTCTACACCTGGGCGAGCTGGTGAGGGTGCCGAGACAACTTGCCAGGTTGGCAAGCCTTTTATGAAAAACACCGCGAAAACAATGTCATCGTCGTCGCCGCCGCCATCGACATACAGGGAGCCGAAGCTGCCCGCCCCTACATCGAAGCGGCAGACGCGGAATATGTGAACCTGATCGACGCAAACAACCTGCTGGGAGAGTTGTTTGGGCTAAGGGCGGTTCCGAACACGCTGCTCATCGATGAAAAGGGCAGGTTTGTCGGGAAGGCGTCTCAACAGGAGGCGGAGGTATGGGCGCAGACGCCCGTCGGCGCGCCGATTGAGAAGGCGGACCCCGCGCCGGCGACCTCGCTCAAGGCGGTTGAGGCGCTGTCGCGGGCATTGCCGTACGACGCCGCGCTCCACACGCTGCGCGCCGAGCTGTATGAGCGGGAGGGAGAGGCGGAGCGCGCCTTGAACGCCTACGAACGCGCCGTGAAACTGGACGCGAAGGACGCCCGCCGCCGCTTCCGATACGCCAAGCTGCTTCTTCAACTGAACAGAAAAAAGGAAGCCGCCGAGCAGATGAAAGCCGCGCTCAAACTTGACCCGAAAAACTACATCATCCGAAAGCAGATATGGGCGGTTGAGAACCCTGAGCGGTTTTACAACGGCGGAATCGATTGGGGATGGCAGCGCCGGCAGACGGAGAGCGGCGAATGAGCGTCTTGACCATGGAGGAGGCGGCGGAAAAGACGCGGAGAGCGCGTCAAAACGGACAGACGACCGTCACAACGAACGGCTGCTTCGATCTTCTCCACGTCGGGCATGTCAGGTATCTGCGCCACGCGCGTTCGCTGGGAGACCTGCTGATTGTCGGAGTGAACAGCGACGAGTCGGTGCGCCGGCTGAAAGGCTCTCCGCGCCCGTTTCTTCCCGCCGAGGAACGCGCCGAGCTGATCGCCGCGCTAAAGCCTGTGACCAGCGCCGTCGTCTTTGAGGAGGACGCGCCCATCGCCATGATCGAGGCGCTCCGCCCCGACATCCATGTCAAAGGCGGCGACTACTCCATTGACCAGATCATCGAGCGCGAAGCGGTAGAGCGGGGCGGCGGCCGCGTCGTCCTCGCGCCGCATATTGAGACGCGCTCAACGACAGAGATCGCCGCGGCGATACGATCCCCGCGCCAAGCGAAAAAGTGACGGATTGAGTCGGCTGACGTCTACAAACGAGGCGGAGCGCATGCGCTGTTTTTAATTTAAAATAATATGCCGGCATCGCAGACGATTCATCAGCAGGAGAACATCATGGGACGCATTCGGTTTGGGACATCCGGTTGGCGCGCTGTCATCGCAGAAGACTTCACCTTCCGCAACGTCGAAATCGTGGCGGAGGCGATCGCGCGCGTCGCGGCAGAGGACGCCGGCGGACGGGCGGCGCGCTTCGCTGTCGGATACGACGGGCGCTTTCTGTCGGACGCTTTCGCCCGAACCGCCGCTCTAACCTTCGTTCAAAACGGCGCCTCCGTTCTCCTTGCCGACGCTCCGATTCCGACCCCTGTTGTGTCGTTCATGACCCGCTCGCTCGGGCTGGACGGCGGGCTTGTCATCACCGCGAGCCACAACCCGCCGGAGTATAACGGCATGAAATACTCCCCCTCCAACGGCGCGCCCGCCTCCAACGAGCTGACAGCGCGCATCGCCGAAACGGCAAACGCGCTGATGGAGGAGCGCCGCCCAGAAACGCGCTACCCGTCCGCTTCGCATTTTGAAGCGGCTGCGGCAGAGGGCGGCATTGAACGCGTCGACCCGTATGAGTCGTACCGCGATCATCTGTTCTCGCTTATCGACGTGGAGGCGATACGAAAGGCGAAGTTGACCGTCGCGGCGGACGCTTTTTACGGGTCGGGGCGCGACTATCTGCCGAGGCTCTTGACAGAGGCGGGCTGCGAGGTAACCCGCCTGCGCACAGGCTCCAACCCAGGCTTCGACGGCGGACGGCCCGAACCGTGCGGCGAAAACTTGACCGAACTGAGCCGCCTAACCCGCTTGGTCAAGGCGGACATCGGGCTGGCGGTGGACGGCGACGCCGACCGGTTCGGCGTGATTGACGCGGACGGCTCCTATCTTCACGCGAATCATATCTTGGGCGTCATGGCGGACTATCTGATCGAGTCGCGCGGATGGAGCGGCTTTGTTGTGCGGAGCGTTCCAACGTCGCACCTGCTGGATGCGGCGGCGCAAGCCCGCGGCGTTGAAACGACGGAGACAGGAACAGGCTTCAAATATATCGGCGCCGAGATGCTGGCGTCTCCCGACCGTTTCATCTTAGGCGGGGAGGAGAGCAGCGGCATGACAATGCGCGGACATACGCCTGAAAAGGACGGCGTGATCGCCTGCCTTCTTCTCGCCGAGATGGTCGCCTCGCGCGGTCAATCGATGGGAGAGCAGCTGCGCGCCCTGTTTGAGCGGGTCGGGGAGCGGCATGTGGACAGGCTCGATCTGGAGCTGTCCGAGGAGCGGAAGGCGGAGCTGTTGGGCGGCTTGGAGTCGTCGCCGCCGGAGCGGATTGGCGAGTTTCAGGTGGAGCGCGTCGTTCGAATAGACGGGCATAAGTTTGTTCTGGAGAACGGCGGGTTCATCGCGGCGCGCGCGTCCGGCACAGAGCCGCTGGTGCGCTGCTATCTGGACGCGCCGAGCGCGCGCGACATGGAGGCGATGCAGGCGGCGGCGCGCGCCCTCGTCGCCGGAAAATGACGGCGAGCTGCGCGGAAAAGCGAAAGCCCCCCTTGATAAGTGAGAAGAAAGCGAAAGCCCCCTTGATAAGGGGGGTTGGGGGGTTTAGACGCTTAGCGCGGTTTCTGGATTCCCGCTTTTGCAGAAATGACGGGAGAAGAGGCGCGGGAGACAGCCGTCGGATAGGCGGAGCCGTTTGACAGGGCGGCGCGCGTCCGTTAACATGACCCAAACCTTCCCGCGAAGACGCCTCCCAAGGAGCGCCTCTCTTGACACACTCCGCCGCGCCGCTGCCGCAAGCGTTTTACGACCGCTCCGCCGCTGAAGTGGCGATGGACCTGCTCGGCGCGGAGCTGTCCCACGAATCGACCGCCGGCGTCATCGTCGAAACGGAGGCGTATCTGATGGACGACCCTGCCTGCCACGCCTACAACGGCGTCACGCCGCGTTCCCGCGTCATGTTCGGCGAACCGGGGCGCGCCTATGTGTATCTTTCTTACGGGTGCCACTGGCTGCTGAACGCCGTCGCGGACAGGCAGGGCGTCGGCAGCGCCGCGCTCATCCGCGCCCTTGAGCCGACCCGCGGGCTGGACATCATGCGCGCCCGCCGTCCCGCCGCCCGAAACGACCGCGATCTCGCCTCCGGCCCCGGCCGCCTCTCCCAAGCGCTCGGCCTCTCAAAAGAGCATAACGGAACGCCGCTCTGGGACGGGCCGCTCGCCATACGTCCCGCCGACAAGCCCGCCGGCGCCGTTGTCGTCTCAAAGCGGGTCGGCATCTCCAAAGGCGCCAGCCTGCCGCTCCGCTTCTACCTCGCCGACAACCCGCATGTGTCCAAACGCGCGCGGAGAGCGCGGTGAACGGCGCGGATCGTTACGCCGTTCTGATTGTGGAGGAGGATGCCCGCGAACGCGGCTCCTTCGCCGCAGCCGCGGAAAAAGTCGGCTGCCGAGCCGTCCAGACCGCCGGCGTTGAGGAAGCGCTGAACTGTCTCCTAGACGAGGCGCCCCATGTGGTCGTCGCGCCGATGCGTTCCGGCGGAATGCGCCTCTTGCGCGCTGTCCGCGCCGCCGGCGAAGAGACCGCCGTCATCTTGACCGTTGAGCCGAATCAGCTGGACCGAGACGCCGCCGCGCGTCTCATGGCGGACGGGGCGCATGATTTTTTAGTGAAGCCTGTCGACACGGTGAAGCTGGGCGCTTCCGTCCAAAAAGCGCTGCGCGATCTGGACATCTCCCGCCAGAACAGCGCGCTCCGCCGACAGATTGAGTCGCCCAGCGCGCAGCTCGGTTTCACCGGCAAGTCGCCGCGCATGCAGGAGGTGTACCGCAGCGTCATACGCTTGGCGGCGTCGCCCGGGACGACGGGTCTCATCATGGGCGAAAGCGGCGTCGGCAAGGAGGTCGCGGCGCGCGCCGTCCATACGCGCAGCGTCCGGCGCAAGGGTCCGTTTGTGCCGTTCAACTGCGCCGCGCTGCCCGAAGCGCTCATCGAGAGCGAGCTGTTTGGACATGAACAGGGCGCCTTCACGGGCGCGGAACGCCGCCGGCGCGGCCGCTTTGAGCTGGCGGACGGCGGAACGCTGCTACTGGACGAGATTGGGGAGATGTCTTTGGCGCAGCAATCAAAGCTGCTGCGCGCTCTGGAGACGCGCGAGTTTGAGCGGGTCGGCGGCGAGAAGATGATACGGGTGGATGTGCGCATCATCGCCACCACGAACCGCGACCTTGAGCTTGAGGTGGAGGAGGGGCGGTTTCGAGGCGACCTGTACCACCGCCTGCGCGTCTGGACAATCCGCATTCCGCCGCTGCGCGAGCGCGTTGAGGACATTCCGCTTTTGACGCGCCATTTCATTGATCATTTTGCTGAAGAGACCGGCGCCGAGGCGTCCGGCATCAAGCCCGAAGCGATGCGCGCGCTGGAGAAATACCCGTGGCACGGCAATGTGCGCGAGCTGAAAAATTGCATTGAGGTGATGGTTGTTACGGCGCAGGGATCTGTTCTAGGGCTGCCCGATCTGCCGGAATGGATCCTTCAAAGCGGCCGTCCGACGCCGCCTTCCAACGCGGAGGCGGACGAAGAGCGCATGCATGTCGCCGCGGGCATGCCGTGGAGCGAGATTGAAAAGGAGGCGATACGCGCCACCTTAGAATACACAGGCGGCAACAAGGCTGAAGCCGCCCGCGTCCTTGAGATCAGCCGTCGAACCCTTTTCCGCAAGATCAAAACATACGGCTTATGACGCCCCGCGCAGAATAGCAAGACGCGGAACTGAGAGCATAGAGCGAAAGAGCGGGAGCGGCTTGCCCCCGCGCCTGAAACCGTCTATGCTGTTCCGCAACCTCTTCTTGCGGAGGACGCGGTGATCTTACCTTCTTGGGCAGAATCGTTTGCTGAGCGGCTTGGCGAAACGGTCAGCGCTGTCGAACAGGTTGCGCGGCACGCCCTCGGAACGACGCGCGTATGGCGCGTAAAAGCCGAAAGCGGACGCGAATACGCCGTAAAACAGCACATCTATCGAGCCGCCCAAACGCGCGGCGGACATGACGCGCTTGAAACCGAAGCCGCCGTCCTGACGCTCCTTGAAGAGATGCGCGCCCCGACCCCCGCCGTGAAAGCGGTCGACATGGAGGCGGGCTATCTCGCGTCCGAATGGATACGCGGCGCGGCTCTGGACGACCTCGCGCAGCGCGACCCGGACGCCGCCCGCAAAGCCGCTCCAAAGGCGCTCGCCGCGCTTGAGCAGATTGAACGGGCTTTGGAGGCGCGCATTTCAGAGACGGAGCCGTTTGCGTTTGACCATGATTACGACGCCTATCTCGGAGCCGATTTTGCGCATATCTTGACGGAGGCGCGCATCGGTTACAACGCGCTCTGCGAACGCGTCGGGGCGGAACCTCCCGCGGGAAACGCCGAATGGGAGGCGGTTTATGCGGCGATTCAAAACGCGCAGCCGACGATGGGTTCGCTCGACTACAACGCGCGAAACCTGCTCATAACGCCGAGCCGAGCCGTGTATGTGGACTTTTCGGCGGTCGGGTGGGACTGGACGGAGCGGCGTCTTGCGCATTATTTATACGCGCTTGGGGCGCGCGATCCGTCCGGGTCGTTTGTGTGCGCCTTGACGCCGGAGGCGTTGGAGGGCGTTGTTTTTTTTGAACCTTCCGCGCTGGAGGCGCATCTGTTTGTGTTCCAGTGTCTGACGGCGGAGCGTCTTCTTCGGGGCGGACTTGCGCCGCCTGCAGACGCGGAGAATGCGCATGACCAGTACTGGCAAAATCGGATGAAACGTTTTGAGCAGACGGCGCAAGCGGTCGCATACGGCGCGCTGACGGATTTTGAAGGGACGGCGCGCCTGCGCTCAGCAGCCGCAGAGAAGATTGGCGAAAAGCGTTGACGAGGACGGCGCCTCTCCTAAAGACGGAGAGTATTCTTTACAAACGACGATATACGAAAATCCTGTTCAAATCGTACAGAGCGTCATTCCCGCCCTTGCGGTAAAACGTGCGGGAATCTAGAGTTCTCCTAGACAGCTTCCGCATTCTAAAACGGCTTTCTAAAATCAAATCATTGTCTGTAGAGACTGCCGACAGGAGAGGTTTATCCGTTCTTTCCGCGCGTTAGCCTTGTTTCCAGTTCAATAAAATCACGGCGGCAGCCGACGCGCCGACGCCCGACCAAACGCGCCCTGACGGCCGTTCCCCAAGAGCGGCGGCGGACAGCGACGAGACGATCAACCCGCCTGCCGCCGCCGTCGGAAACATGATGATGCCGGGTATCTCCTCTAAGGCGCGCAGCATGAAAATCACCTGCAGCATGTTGCACGCCCCGATGCATATTCCCCATAAAAACTCCTCCGCGCGCGGCTTCCGTTTATGAAACGCCAGCATGACAACCGAAAAAAGACCCGACGACACATACACCATCAACGTATAAAACAGCTTCTCGTCCGGCGCGTCCGCCTCGTTGAACGCTTTCGCCGCGACGCGCGAGCCGCCCGACAGCATGAAAAAGATGAACATCTGTATCCACATGCCGCGCTTGATTTCGCCGAGAAGGTTGCGCCGCGCATCCAGCAGCGCCGCAGAGAAAGCGGCGACGAGAGCTCCAACCCCCTGCGCAACGGACGGCTGCTCCCCCCATACAAGCATCGACGCGAGGACGGGCAGCAGAACGGCAAGCCCTCCAACGGCGCGCGTCGCCGCGAGACCCTGATGCTGAATGCCTTTAACCAGAAAAAAATACGCCGAAAAATACCCTATGCCGTTCAGCGTTCCGAAAACGGCGCCCGACCTGCCGACCGAGACCGCGCCCCCGCCGATGAAGTATCGACCCGCGAGCCAGGCGGAGCAAAGAATCGCCGCGGCGATGTAATTCAGCCCGCCGACATAGATCATGTCGCGCTTGCGAATCGACGCCGCCTTGACGCCGACGTTAAAACCCGCCCCGAACAGAATTTGTAGCGCGAGGCTTAGCAAGTTCAATCCGCTTTCTAGACGGCGCCGGCGGCTCTATTCCCGATCGCGGTCCTGGGTGAAATCAAAACTGAGCTGAAGCAGCTTCTGCCCTGTGTGCTCGGTCGGATAGACGCCGTCAAAACAGGCGGCGCAGTATGCGTCCGGCTCGGAGAGGCATGAAAGCATCCCTTCGATGCTCAAATATCCCAGCGAGTCGGCGCGGATGTAGTCGCGCACCTCCTCAACGGCGCGGTCGCTTGCAATCAGCTCCTGCCGCGTCGGTATGTCAACCCCGTAAAAACAGGGAAACTGCGTCGGCGGAGCGGCGATGCGGACATGCACCTCCTGAGCGCCCGCCTCGCGTATCTTCTGAACGCTCTTGCGCAGCGTCGTTCCGCGCTGAAGCGAATCGTCAATGAGCGCGACTCGCTGTCCCTGCAAGACCGATTTGATCGGGTTGATTTTGATGTTGACCGAGAATTCGCGCTCCCGCTGCGACGGCTGAATGAACGTCCGCCCGACATACTGATTCCGCGCGACGCCGTAATCGAATCGAATGCCGGCTTCGCGCGCGTATCCGAGAGCCGCCGCGTTCGCCGATTCGGGCATTCCGATCACAATGTCCGCGTCCGCCGGGCATTCTTTGGCGAGCCGCCGCCCAAAATCTTTCCGGCGCTGCGCGACCGATTCGGAGAAGACGACGCTGTCAGGGCGCGACAGGTACAGCAGCTCAAAAACGCAGTGCGCCCGCTGGACGGGGCTATGCAGCCGCGCGCTGCCGACGCCCGCTTCGGTGACAATGACGATCTCGCCCGGCTCCACCTCCCGCAAGACCTCCGCTTCGACGGCGTCCAGCGCGCACGTCTCGGACGCAAAGAGAACGGCGTCGTCCAGCTTGCCCATCCAGAGCGGACGGAACCCGTGCGGATCGCGCACCGCCGCCATGATGTCCTGTCCAAGGCACAGAAGCGAGTAGGCGCCGCTCAGCTCCTTGAGCGCGTCGATGATGCGGTTCTCCAGCATATTCTCTCTGGAGCCGGCGATCATATGGGCGATAATTTCGGTGTCGGAGGTGGTGGTGAACAGCTGCCCGTGCGTTTGCAGGTGGGAGCGTATATCGAACGCGTTGGTGAAGTTGCCGTTGTGGGCGATGGCGAGCGGACCGAGGGCGTATTGCATCAGGAACGGCTGCGCGTTCAGAAGGCTGCTCTGCCCTGCGGTGGAGTAACGGTTGTGTCCAAGGGCGTGGGAGCCGTGGAGCCGCTCCAGTCTTTCGGCGCTGAAGACCCGTTCGACCAGCCCCATGCCCTTATGGGAGTTGAATGCGGTTCCGTCGAATGCGACGATGCCGGCGCTTTCTTGTCCGCGGTGTTGAAGCGCGTAGAGTCCGATATAGGCGAGTTGCGCCGCCTGCTGATGTCCAAACACTCCGAACACGCCGCATTCGTCGCGCGGCTTGTCGTCAGCTCTGTTGAGGGGCTGCGTCATTGGGCGTCTCCTCGTTGTTGGTTGGAGTCGCGTCCAACATATTTTCAGGATGTCCAAAATACCGCACCAGCAGGGCGCCGACCGGTATCGCCAGAATCATCGGGACTTCAGCCGGTATGCCGAATTCATACACGATGAGTCGAAGCGGGGCGGTGATGAGATACTGAAAGCCGGCGATAAACAGTTTCAGGGCGCGCCATAGAAATCCCTCGTTCAGGGCGGGCTGGGCGACCGCTCGCCAGTCCAGCTCCATCACCTGTAGAATGGCGATGACGGCGGTCGGTCCGAGAAAGCCGCCTTTCCAGATCTGCCGCCGGGCGCGCTTGCCCCATTCAGGCTTTTCCCGCCGCGCGAGGCGGTAGATCGACTCCCCGCTTCCGATAGACGCCGCCGCTGCGAGAAGCAGAAGGGCGGTCAACGAGGACAGGTCGACTGCCCATCCGCCGATAGCGAGAGCTGTCCATCTCAACGCGGTGTTTCCGAAGAGAAGCGCGGCTCCTCCGATCAGGACGCCGCCCGCCAGACCCGCCCCGTATTCTTTTAAAGCGATAAACCATCGAGCGTTCATAGCCTGGACCCCGCCCATTGATAGGGCATATGGTACTGCTTCACTCCGCGCATGTCAAACGCCTCCCTTCTGGATGTTTTAGAAAACGATACGCTTTCATACTCGTCCCTTGCTCAAGGACTCTAACGATTCCCGCGCAGCATGCGGCGCGCGTCATTTCGCCTTCATCAGCGTTGACGCCTCCGCGATGGCAGCTAGCAGTCCGTCCAGCGCCGCTTTGGAGCCTTCGGCGCGGTTGCCGCTCGGCGGACGAAAATGCGTCTCAAGCGACAGGACTCCCTCGTACCCGTCCCGCGCCAGCGCCGCCAAAAAAGGCGGATACTCCACCTCCCCCTCCCCGACAGGCAGCCAAACGCGCTTCCCTTTCACAAAAGCGGCGTCCTTGATATGAACGTTCACAACCCGCTCCCGCACCGCCTCATAACCCTCCAGCGCCGAGCGCGCATCCCCCGCCGCATAGGCGTTCCCAGGGTCCCATATCAGCTGAAGGGCGGGCGACGGGAACCGCTCCAGCAGCCGCTCAATGTCGCCGCTCGCGCCGATATTTCCCGACGACACGTTTTCAAAGCCGAGCGTCGCGCCTTCCGCTTCGGCGATGCGTATCGGCAGCTCCATTTTTTCAAAGATGCGCTCCCATGTCGCTTCGTTGTCGAGATCGCCCCGCTTCCAAAACGAAAACAGGCGCGCCATCCGCGCGTCAAAAAGGCGCGTCAATTCTATCGACCGCTTCAGATGCTCCATATGCCGCGCGTATTCGTCGTCGTCGTCCAGGTCGGCGCGCAGCGTCAGCGAATCGATGGCGACGACGGCCAGCCCGTTTTCTCGGACGATGCGCAGGACGCGGCTGATTTCAGCGTCGCTGGCGTCGCAGATATTCTTGCCCCATACGTTGTGGAGCTCGATGTGCTGGATGCCCCATTCTAGGGCTATGTCGACCGCTTCTTGGAAATCTTCGCTGATTTCGTCCGTCAACGCGGCGATGGTGAACGGCATGCGCTTCTCCTCTGTTTGTTAAAAACATCATACAGCAGAAACGGCATTTCTGCGACTCTGCCAGCCATTATTCCTCCCCTCACCCTAGATTGGCAGTCGGCGCGGCGGGCGGCGGGGATCCGTTTTTTGAGCTGTTTTATGTAGGCGAAGTTAATCGAGGCGGCGCGTTCCATCATGCTGCGTCGGTTTCAGCTTTGCTGTCGTTTTTCGCGCTCTTTTTCTTTTCATGCTTTTCGCTCCACGCCTTGTACTTGAAGATGAAGATGGGTATTCCCGAGAAGATCGTCAACAGGTTGGTCAATGAGTGCGACAGCGCCGTAACCCATAGAGCTGTCCAGATCGACTGAGGATACCAAAACGCGAACATAAACCCGAAATAGACCCCGCACGGCAGCCCCGCGACAATCGCTTGGACGGGCGATGTTCTCCAGTGCGCCAGCGCAAACAGCAGCGCCGAAACGACCGTCTGCGTTCCGATGTCGGCGCCGAGAGCGCTCAACGGCGCGATGATGAGAGCCTGCAGCGCGATCGTCTCGCCGACGGGAGCGACTGCCGCAACCTTGAAGGCAACGCGGCCTATCTCCAAGTTAAAGGCAGACGCCGTCTCTTCAGGCGTCGTTTTAGAATCGGACTTCTTCTTTTTCTTTTTCTCTTTTGCGTCAGGGAGAAGCGCCTCAAGCCTGTCTTTAAATGGATGTATGGCAATCATGACCAGGAGCGAAACGGCGACCCTTTCCACTGCAATGCGCCAGCAGAACGACCATGCCGAGCGATCCATATATCTATGCTCAAGCCAGCCGACCGTCCATTCAAGCGAGCCGCCGAACCAGAGCCATAACGCCGTTGCGACCGCGACCCCCGCCGTCCATTTCCAATATTCCAGCGCATCCTTGGAAAGATCTCGTATCTGAAGCGCCGCCGCTGCCAATGTGAAAAGCGCAAAAAGCGTCAGAAGCGAGGCGGCGTAGAGAGCCGCGGTCGTCCACAGCGCCGTCCACCAAGAGGAGCCAATCCAATGCGCAAAGGCGAAGCCTGTATAAACGCCTCCGACAGCCCCCTGCAGGGTTCTCAACCAGCGGGAGCCGCCCTTTTTCTCGTATTTTTTCTTATAAACAAACGCTGCGCAGACGAAGACCGACGCCGCTGTCAGCGTCCCGGCGCCCGCCCCAAGCAGCTTCAACAGCAGGAGCGCGGGGATCTGAAGCGCATAGGTCAAGGGGGAGTTGACAGCGAAGAACGAAGCGAAACAGACCATGAACCTTTGAAACAGCTTCAGCTTCTCCGGCGGATTGGTCTCTTCGTTCTCCCGCTTGGTTGAAGACGCCTTTTGGCGAATGAATCGAATGAGCGCGGCAAGGACGCTCAACGCAATCAGGACGCCGCCTCTCTCCAGCCCCATCCAGAGAGTGAACGGCAGCGGGTTCAGCCCGTCAAACCGCCGGCGAAGCCAGCCGACCGCCCACTCATGTTGATTCGTCCAGCTCCCAAGCAGGAGCAGCGACAGGCACGCGGCGACTGCAGCCGCGGCGGGCGCCAGCCTCTTAAGCAGCTTCGTATAGGTGAAATCGGCCGGCGCGGCGCGTTCCGTCATGCTGCATCGGTTTCAGCTTTGCCGTCGTTTTTCGCGCTCTTTTTCTTTTCATGCTTTTCGCTCCACGCCTTGTACTTGAAGATGAAGATGGGTATTCCCGAGAAGATCGTCAACAGGTTGGTCAATGAGTGCGACAGCGCCGTAACCCATAGAGCTGTCCAGATCGACTGAGGATACCAAAACGCGAACATAAACCCGAAATAGACCCCGCACGGCAGCCCCGCGACAATCGCTTGGACGGGCGATGTTCTCCAGTGCGCCAGCGCAAACAGCAGCGCCGAAACGACCGTCTGCGTTCCGATGTCGGCGCCGAGAGCGCTCAACGGCGCGATGATGAGAGCCTGCAGCGCGATCGTCTCGCCGACGGGAGCGACTGCCGCAACCTTGAAGGCAACGCGGCCTATCTCCAAGTTAAAGGCAGACGCCGTCTCTTCAGGCGTCGTTTTAGAATCGGACTTCTTCTTTTTCTTTTTCTCTTTTGCGTCAGGGAGAAGCGCCTCAAGCCTGTCTTTAAATGGATGTATGGCAATCATGACCAGGAGCGAAACGGCGACCCTTTCCACTGCAATGCGCCAGCAGAACGACCATGCCGAGCGATCCATATATCTATGCTCAAGCCAGCCGACCGTCCATTCAAGCGAGCCGCCGAACCAGAGCCATAACGCCGTTGCGACCGCGACCCCCGCCGTCCATTTCCAATATTCCAGCGCATCCTTGGAAAGATCTCGTATCTGAAGCGCCGCCGCTGCCAATGTGAAAAGCGCAAAAAGCGTCAGAAGCGAAACGGCGTAGAGAGCCGCGGTCGTCCACAGCGCCGTCCACCAAGAGGACCCAACCCAATGCGCGAAGGCGAAGCCGGTATAAACGCCTCCGACAGCCCCCTGCAGGGTTCTCAACCAGCGCGAGAAGCCTTTTTTCTTGTAAATGAACGCTGCGCACACGCAGACCGACGCCGCCGCCAGCGTCCCGACGCCCGCCCCCAGCAGCTTTAACAGCAGGAGCGCGGGGACCTGAAGCGCATAGGTCAAAGGGGAGTTGACAGAGAAGAACGAAGCGAAACAGACCAGGAACCTTTGAAGCAGCTTCGGCTTCTCCGGCGGATCGGTCTCTTGCTCGGTTGGAGACGCCTTTTGGCGGATGAATCGAATGAGCGCGGCAAGGACGCTCAACGCAATCAGGATGCCGCCCCGCTCCAGCCCCGTCCAGAACGTGAACGGGAACAGGTCCAGCCCCTCAAACCGCCGGCGAAGCCAGCCGACCGCCCATTCATGTTGATTCGTCCAGCTCCCAAGCAGGAGCAGCGACAAGCACGCGGCGACTGCAACCGCGGCGGGCGCCAGCCTCTTAAGCAGCTTTTTGTAGGTGAAACCGGCCGGCGCGGCGCGTTCCGTCATGCTTCGTCTGTTTGAGCGTCGCCGTCGTTTTTTGCGCTCTTTTTCTTTTGACGCTTTTCGCTCCACAACGTGAAGACGATGATGGGTATTGTCGATAAGATCGACAACAGGTTGCTCAATGCGTGCGACAGCGCCGTAACCCATAGAGCTGTCCAGATCGACTGAGGATACCAAAACGCGAACATAAACCCGAAATAGACCCCGCACGGCAGCCCCGCGACAATCGCTTGGACGGGCGATGTTCTCCAGTGCGCCAGCGCAAACAGCAGCGCCGAAACGACCGTCTGCGTTCCGATGTCGGCGCCGAGAGCGCTCAACGGCGCGATGATGAGAGCCTGCAGCGCGATCGTCTCGCCGACGGGAGCGACTGCCGCAACCTTGAAGGCAACGCGGCCTATCTCCAAGTTAAAGGCAGACGCCGTCTCTTCAGGCGTCGTTTTAGAATCGGACTTCTTCTTTTTCTTTTTCTCTTTTGCGTCAGGGAGAAGCGCCTCAAGCCTGTCTTTAAATGGATGTATGGCAATCATGACCAGGAGCGAAACGGCGACCCTTTCCACTGCAATGCGCCAGCAGAACGACCATGCCGAGCGATCCATATATCTATGCTCAAGCCAGCCGACCGTCCATTCAAGCGAGCCGCCGAGCCAAAGCCATAACGCCGTTGCGACCGCGACCCCCGCCGCCCATTTCCAATGTTCCAGCGCAGCCATGGAAAGCTCTCGTATCTGAAGCGCGGCCGCTGTCAATATGAACAGCGCAAAAAGCGTCAGAAGCGAAACGGCGTAGAGAGCCGCAGTCGTCCACAGCCCCGTCCACCAAGAGGAGCCAAACCAATGCGCAAAGGCGAAGCCTGTATAAACGCCTCCGACAGCCCCCTGGAGGGTTCTCAACCAACGCGAGCAGCCTTTTTTCTTGAAAGCGGACGCTGCGCACACGCAGACCGACGCCGCCGTCAGCGTCCCGGCGCCCGCCCCCATCAGCTTCAACAGCAGGAGCGCGGGGATCTGAAGCGCATAGATCAAGGGGGAGTTGACGGTGAAGAACGAAGCGAAACAGACCATGAACCTTTGAAGCAGCTTCGGCTTCTCCGGCGGATCGGTCTCTTCGTTCTCTTCGTTCTCCCGCTCGGTTGGAGACGCCCTTTGGCGGATGAATCGAATGAGCGCGGCAAGGACGCTCAACGCAATCAGGACGCCGCCCCGCTCCAGCCCCGTCCAGAACGTGAACGGGAAAGGGTCCAGCCCCTCAAACCGCCGGCGAAGCCAGCCGACCGCCCATTCATGCTGATTCGCCCAGCTCCCAAGCAGGAGCAGCGACAGGCACGCGGCGACTGCAGCCGCGGCGGGCGCCAGCCTCTTAAGCAGCTTTTTGTAGGTGAAACCGGCCGGCGCGGCGCGTTCCATCATGGGTTCCTTTCAGGTCGGCTTTCCGCGCTCGAACGCCGCATCAACGCCCTCTTGACAGCGGCGGCGATCAGCGTCAACGATCCCTTTTGCGACAACACCTCTTGGATTCGGTCGTATGAGGCGTACTCTTCAGTCCGCCCCTCTTGGCGCAGTGCCTCGACGAACATTCGGGTCGATTCCTCCGTCGGCGCGATTTTCAACGCCTTCGAGACGGTCGCCGGACTTTTGCAAAGCTCGTTCGTTCCCGCCGCCCAGTGCGTTCGGCACGCCTGCGGACGCATATCATAGACGGCGCATCGGTCCCCGTCGGTTAAAAACGGGCAGCGCATATTCAGCCCAAAATGCATCTCCACCCGCTTTTCAAAATCGGGTACAGGGTCGCCGGCGGCGCGCCATTTGTCCGCCAGCTCGCGCAGATAGGCGTTGATCCGCGCCTCATAACGCCCAAGCCCGTCGGGATCGGCGCGCATCGCCGCGGCAATCTGATCCGCCTCAACGTCCGAACACTGCGCATACGCCTTGCAGCAGTGAACGCAGCCCGCCTTGCAGGCGACCGTCCCGCCCTTCGCCTCAAACTGGGCAAGCGTGAACCGCCAAAACTCGTCCGATTGACGCTGAAAAAGCGACAGCTGCTCATGCGCGATCATGCGTCTGCCGCGCCCTGTTTAGCGGACGAAGCGCGGCATGACGGTCGCGGATGAGTGCGCGCCGTACGCCCCGATCTCATGCAGCCGGCGCCCCGCTTTCATATACCCGAAGGCGGGACCGCATACGTTCGCCGCCATGGAGGTCTCGTCGCCGAGCGTGAAGGTGTGCGAGCTGCGCCGACCTTCAAAAGTGACGCCCGTGACGACAACGCTGGTGCTGACCGGCTTTTGGGAGCTGCGCGTGTCGACGACGCCCCCGACGCTGACGCAATCGCGCGAAACGACCCCCGCCGCTTCCAGTATCGCGTCGTCCGCATGCTCCATCTCTTCCAGAATCAGTTTGCCGCCCCGTTCGTCCAGCAGCTCGGCGACCTCTTCGTCCGTGAGACGACGCGCCGACTCGACGTCAAACCCAGGCATATGGGCGATGTCCTCGCGTATCGTCGCGCGGTACGCCTCCCAGTTTTGAATGCCGACGCCGAACCAGATGCGAACCGATTCCACCTCCGCAAACGACTGAGCGGCAAGGTTCGCCGCGGCGGTCAGGAGACCCGGCGTCGCGCCGCAGCCGACGATATAGACGATCTCGGCGGTTTTAAACAGCTCGTCCAGCTTCAGGACCCGCTCCGCGGCGGAGGTTCGTTTGAGCGCATCGGTCATGACGCCGCGGTACCCGCCGGCGGCGAAACGCGCCGCGACGCCCGGCACAAAGTCGTTCGGCAGATTCGGCAGCGCCAGAAAGACGCCATCGAACGCCTCCGCGCGGCGGACGATCTCTCCGATCGGGTCGTCCGACGGGGCGCCGGTCTTGGGGGCGAAGGCGACTCCTCCCCTTTCAGACGCGGCATGGAGAACCGCCTCGGCGTCCAGCCCGTCAGGGTCGAAGGCGAAGCCTCGGCTGTCGACCAGCGCGTCCAGCCGCAGCTCGCGCTTTTGCGACAGCATCCGCGCCGCCGCCGAGCCGAGTCCGCCCGCTCCCAGTACCGCTATTCTCATCGGTGAAATGTCCGCCGCATGCATCCAGCCCCGCTCCTTTCGTTCCGCCGCCGCCCTTTGAAATGGTACGCTTCCTGACGAGTATAACGCGCGGCGCGCCTCTTGTCAAAGCGCCTAGCCCGCCCTCCCTTCCGCTCTCATTCCCGCGCCCACCCCGCCGCCATTCCCGCGAAAGCGGGAATCCAGAGTCCTGCAGAAACCCGTCCGAGTTCGCATTCAGGCATGTCCCAACGCAAACGCCTGCGTCAGATTTCTGTTGACATTCACGGCGGATGCGCTAAATTATTCAGCGTGATAGAAACGCAACCTATGGAGAGTGAACGAACATGACGCCGAATGAGATTTATGAGTTCGTCGGCAAAATACACAACAAATCCAAAAGCGGCGACTACATCTACCGCGGTGAGCCGAAACTGTATGAAAAAGTGTCATCAAACCTCTATCGCAGAATGGAGGAGACCGGGTTGTTAGAAATTGGATTAGAGGAAATTAGGAGTAGAGAAATGGAAGATGCGAGAAATTATGTCAAAGGAACCGACTTTGAAATTCGATCTCGGATACAGCATTATGGCGGTAGAACCAATCTGATAGACTTTACAAAAAATTACTATGTCGCGCTCTTTTTTGCATGCGAACGTTTCCATTCTGAACCTGGCAGAGTTATTTTGCAAGACAGAAATGGCGCAATAAAAGATTACATCATGGAACCTCAGAATGTAGAAGACGAAATTCGCATCAAGAAACAGGAAAGCATATTTATTGACCCGCCTGATGGCTTTATTGAGTCAGATTCTGACGATGTATTTATATTTGAAATTCCAGCCGAATACAAAAGACCCATGCTAAAGCATCTTGAAAGCGTCAATAAGTCCGCTAAAACGATTTATCCCGACCTCCACGGCTTTATTCGCAGTCAGGAGATTCGTTGGGAATCCTATGTCAACTTCAAAAAAGCATCTGGATATAGAGCAAAAGGCGGATATGGTAGAGCGATTAATCATTTTAGCAAATCAATAGAGTTAACGCCTAACTATGCCAGCGCCTATAATAATCGAGGCACTGTTTATACGCTGATATATGAACGAGATAAGGCTATCAATGCTTTTGAGAACGGTATCATAGATTTCAATGAGTTCAGAAGGCTAAAGCCAGATGACGACACAGCATATTATAATATAGGACATCTTTATCATGAGAAAGGCGACTATGATAATGCCATAGGTAATTATATGCTAGCGAAAAGATTGAATCCTGATCGTGATGAAGCCAGGAGGAATCTTATTGTATCTCATAACAATCGTGCAGCTTTTTACTTCAAGGATGGATATATAGATGCTGCTATTATAGAAATCAAGCGCGTTATTGCTCTCAATCCAAACTGCGCAGCTTATAATCTTCTCGGCAATTGCTATCTTCAAAAAGATATGCTTGATAACGCCATCCAAAACTTTGATAAAGCGATTAAACTCAATCCAAATAATGCCGACGCCTATAACAATCGAGGTTATGCTCATTTTTTAAATGACGACCATGATAAGGCTATCAAAGACTTTGAGGAAGCGACTAGAACAAAACCTTACTATGCCACAGGATATAATCGTCTAGGATGGGTTTATTTTATCAATAACGATCATGATAGCGCGATTGATAACTACAATAAAGCGATCAAAGCAAAGCCTAGCTATGCCAGAGCCTATAATAATCGAGGCGTTCTTCATTATACTAAACGCGAATATCCTGAATCAATCAGAGACTACAACAAAGCAATTGAATCCGACAGAAACAATCCCGCCTTCTACAAAAACCGCAGATTGGCTTATATTAAAATAGGCGACCATACGAAAGCCGAACAAGATCGCAATAAGGCGAATGAATTTGAGGGGGTTAGACATGCGCTATTTCTTTTTCATTCGGATAATGAAGTACTTCAAATCCTATTATAAAGCAGGCATGCTTGTGAGCGCGCGGTTTCCCAGCTCCTCTGGATTCCCGCTTGCGCGGGAATGACGGGTTGCGCGCCGCGGCGCGTTTCATGAAAAAGGCGAGCCGTTGCGCAAGCCTCCCTCCTTTGGCATACTGCTCAAAACGGCAAACAGGAATCGCGTGAAAGGCGAACCCGTGGCGCAAGACTTCAACCCCAACACCCTCTACTACGGCGACTGCCTCGACTGGATGCGCGAATGGGAAGCGGACTGCGTCGACCTGATCTATCTAGACCCGCCGTTCAATTCCAACGCGAACTACAACGTCCTCTTCGGCGCGAAGGGCGACGGAAAAGCGCAATACCGCGCCTTCAACGACACATGGCATTGGGACGCCGCCGCCGCCGAACGGTATGCGGAGTTTGAGAACGCCCCCGGACGCCCCGCGCATGACGCGATGGTCGGACTGCGCCGCATACTCGGCAGATGCGGAATGCTGGCGTATCTGACCTACATGGCGGAACGGCTAGAAGAGATGCGCCGCCTGCTGAAACCGACAGGCTCCATCTACCTCCATTGCAACCAGTTCGCCAGCCACTATCTCAAAATCGTCATGGACGCCGTATTCGGCAAACAGAATTTCATTAACGAGGTCGTCTGGAATTACGGAACTCCATCTGGTGGGCGAGCTTCCGGCAAGAAGCCCGTCAAGGTTCATGATTATCTATTGGCTTACGCTAGCAGCTATGGGAAGCACTTATACAACCGCCAATATACGCCCTACAGCGAAAAGTATGTCAGGGACTGGTTCCGTCATAAAGACGAAGACGGGCGGATGTACCAGACACGCTCCCGCAAGGGAACGATCGTTCGTCAATATCTCGATGAAAGTCCTGGCGTGCCGCTGTCCACGGTGTGGTCGGATATTATGCAGTTGTCGAGCCGCAGAGGATGGTTCCCTAATACCAACCGCGAGGAAACAGGCTATCCGACGCAGAAGCCGCTGGCTTTGTTAGAACGCATTATTGAAGCGTCGTCTCATGAGGGCGACCTTGTGCTGGATCCGTTCTGCGGCTGCGGCACAGCGGTGGAAGCCGCCGGCCGTCTCAACCGCCGCTGGGCGGGCGTCGACATCAGCTCCTTTGCGATCGATCTCGTTCGGAAACGCCTGAAGGACGAGTCGATACCGGTCAAAGGGATTCCCGCCGATCTGTCGTCGGCGCGCAAGTTGGCGCGCGAGAAGCCGTTTGAGTTTGAATCCTGGGCGGTGACGCGCCTGCCTGGGTTCGCGCCGAACACGAAGCAGGTTGCGGACGGCGGCGTTGATGGGCGCGGCATGCTGTTTGACCAGCCGGACGACTGGGATTCGCGGCTCGCTCTTGCGCAGGTGAAGGGCGGGAGGTTCAGCGCGAGCGCGCTGCGCGACTTCATCGGCGTCGTCGAGAGGGGCAAGGCTGCGATTGGACGGTTCATCACGTTGGAGCCTGTCGCGTCCGCGGACGCCAATTCTCGCGCGGCGGAGCTCGGCTCGATTGCTGTCCTCGGTCAATCGTACCGTCGTCTGCGCCTCTGGTCGATTGACGACTACTTCAACAACCGCCCCTGCCCCCTCCCGCCGATGACGAATCCGTACACGGGCAAGCTGATGCAGCAGGGTCTGTTTTAGCGTCAGGCGAAACCTCCCCAGCCCTTCTTGCTTCGTCGTTTCTATTCGTTCATCGGACGAAAACCGCCTTTTCCATCATACCTTTCGAGGACGCCCGATCCGTCTTCTTTGACGCCCAACCTGGCGGCAGGATTTTCTTTTGAATTCCAAACGCTCACAGACCCGTTTAACCTTGCATCGATGTCCAGAAGGACAGCCATGGTCGGCGCCTCATTGCCGTATGGGTGTCTTCTAATTCCAATCGCGCCGCCTGTTTCGCTCACCGATAGTCCGATCATTGTGTCTCCTTTGCCGTTGACAATGCTCAGTCGCTGGGTTTTGATTTTACCCTGGCGGCGGTGGGCGCCCCCTAGGTCGTCTGCCTCCAGGACGATGAAAGGGTATCCATTGGAATCGACAAGCGCCAATCGAAGGGCTTCGATGACGCCCTGGCGATGATGGGCGCCCCCTCGGTTGTCTGCCTTCAGGACGACGGCAGGGTCTCCGTTGGCATCGACAATGGTCAAGCGTTTTGTTTTGATCTCGTCCGCCAGAACGATGTCCTTAGGAGGCGCGGGCGGTGAATCGGGTTCTGTCCAGGCGCGCAGGGCGGCTCCCGACAAGACGAGCGCGCCCCCAAGGGCGATGTGAAAAAGCCGCTGCTTCATGTTCATCTCATTCTCCTTCATTGTTGTTCGTTGACCTTTCTGGTTGAACCCGGCGGCATCGATCATTGAATCGATTCGAACTCTTGCGGCATGCCCGCGCTGTCTATTCATGCGTCTGTTCAACTCTTTTCAACGCGCTTCAGAATGCCAACATCGCGGCGCGCCGTCAAGAGGGAGAGTCTAAAAGGCGCCGCTTCGCCCGTCGTCCTTAGCCTACTTTCTGGATTCCCGCGCGCTTCACCGCAGGGGCGGGAACAGCGAACGGGTTGGCGAAGCGGGCTTGCAACGCTCCGCGCCAAGATGTATCATAAAACCAAACTTTTAACATCAGGAGGTCTCGGCGCAAGCAGGCGGAGGATGCGGACGATGGACATTAAAACGGCTCTCACATTTGACGACGTTCTGCTCGTACCCCAAAAATCGCGCGTCCATCCAGCCAATGTGGACACGCGCACCTACTTCACCAAGCAGATACCGCTCAACATTCCGATTGTCAGCGCCGCGATGGACACCGTCACCGACTCGAATCTCGCCATCGCCATCGCGCGGGAAGGCGGCATCGGCGTCCTTCACCGAAACTGCTCCATCGAAGAGCAGACGCGCATGGTCGACAATGTCAAACGCTCCGAAAGCGGCATGATCGTCGACCCGATCACCCTCCGCCCCAACCAGCCGATACGCCATGCGCTGGATCTGATGGAGCGGTACCGCATCGGCGGTTTTCCCGTCACAGACGACGAGGGGCGCATGGTCGGCATCGTGACGAACCGCGACCTGCGCTATGTCGCCGACGAAAGCGCCGAGGTGCAGAGCGTCATGACGAGCGCGGGGCTTATCACGGCGCGCGAGGGCGTCACGATGGAGGAGGCGAAGCGGCTTCTCCATGAGCGGCGCATCGAAAAGCTGCCGATTGTGGACGAGGGCGGCATTCTGCGCGGTCTCATCACGATCAAAGACATCAACAAGATCATTCAGTATCCGAACGCCTGCAAGGACGAAAAGGGGCGGCTGCGCGTCGCCGCGGCGGTTTCGGCTCCCGTTCATATGGAGGAGGCGGACGCGCTCATCGAGGCGAATGTGGACGCGCTGGCGGTCGATGCCTCGCACGGGCATTCGCTCGCGGTCCTTGAGGCGGTTGAAAAGATACGGGCGCGGCATGAGCATATCCCCATCGCGGCGGGCAATGTGACGACAAAAGAGGGCGCGCGCGACCTGATCTCCGCCGGCGCGGACGCTGTCAAGGTGGGCGTCGGTCCAGGCTCCATCTGCACAACGCGCATCGTCGCGGGCGTCGGCGTGCCGCAGGTGACGGCGATTGCGGACTGCGTCGAAGCGGCGGCGGAGGCGGACATACCGATCATTGCGGACGGCGGCATCCGTTATTCGGGCGACATTGCGAAGGCGCTCGGAGCGGGCGCGCGTTCCGTCATGATCGGGTCGCTCTTTGCCGGCTCCGAAGAAAGCCCCGGCGAAACGGTCATCTACCAAGGGCGCAGCTTCAAGGTGTACCGCGCGATGGGTTCCTTGAGCGCCATGCGCGAGCGCGGCGGACGCGAACGTTACTCCCAAGGCGGCATGATGGAGCAGGCAAAGCTGGTTCCGGAAGGCATTGAGGGGCGCGTCCCGTATAAAGGCAGGCTCGCCGATTTGACCTACCAGCTGATTGGCGGGCTGCGGGCGGCGATGGGTTACTGCGGCTCCGCGTCTATCGAGGAGTTGCGCGGCAATGCGCAATTTGTTCAAATCACATCGGCGGGGGTGCGAGAAAGCCACCCGCACGATGTGATCATCACTGAAGAAGCTCCCAACTATTCGATCATGCGGGAGTGATTTTTTGAAAGGAGAACCGATGCGGTCTCATACGACAAGAGCGGCGCTGCGCATTTTCATGACAGCGGCCGCGCTTTGTTGTCTCGCGAGCGCGGAAGGGCAAGATTTAACGCAGGACGACATCTCTTTTGAGGGTCTTGAGAATCTGGCGTTTGAAAAACCTGTATGGACAAACGGGGGGATCGGTCAGGGGCATCCCGAGTTGTTGACAGACGGCAATACGGAGTCCGATCCGTATCTCGGCGGTCCGACGCGCGTCGGCATCGATTTTGAAGAGGTTGTCCTCATCAACGGCGTTCATATCTGGCACTTCTGGCTGACCAATCCGATCTACGAAGGCAACATTGTCGCCCTGTCGGAGACGCTGCATTTCGATGATCTATTGGACGGGGACAAGGACAGGCTGAATGAGATCGAAGGAATTACGACGGTGTTCAACACGGACGCGGGGGACGAAACCTATCCTGAAACCGAGGCGGGCAAGAAGATCGTGTTCGACCCGATAGAGACGCAGTATCTGCATGCCTGGCTCGGCAGAAACAACGTGAACCAGTTTTCGCACTGGGTGGAGATTCAAGCGTTTTACAACCCCGCGCTGCTGTCGGTGGACCCTGAAGGGAAAGCGGCGGCCGTATGGGGCGCGTTGAAGGCGCGTTGAAGGCGCTTGACGCGGGCGCGCGTAGTTGGCAGAATGCAGCGAAACATCGAGAACGGAAAAAGCAAAGCATAGCGGAAGCAACTTTGAAAGGAGAATCTATGCGAACTCATACGAAAACGGCAGTCCTATGCGCTCTCGCGGCGGCTGCCGCATTTTGGTGCGCCTCGAACGCGGCGGCGCAGAATCCGCCGCAGGACCAGATCTCATTCGAAGGTCTTGAGAATCTGGCGTTTGAAAAGCCGACCTGGATCAACGGGGGCGCCGGTCAAGGACACGCAGGGCTTCTGACGGACGGGGAAACCGCCTCCGATCCGTATCTGGGCGGTCCGACCCGCGTCGGCGTCGACTTTGAAGAGGTCGTCAAGATCAACGGCATCCACATCTGGCACTACTGGGCAGACGGGCGCACCTACACCGGCAACATCATCGCCCTGTCCGAGGCGCTCGACTTCGGCGATCTGGCGGACGGCGACAAGGACAGACTGGACGATATTGCGGGCATTGTGACGATCTTCAACACAGACGCCGACGACGAAACCTACGCGGAGTCGGCGGCGGGTTATAAGCTCGTCTTTGAAGCGGTTGACGCGCAGTATCTGCATGCATGGCTTGGCGGCAGCGACGCGAACCAGTGGTCGCACTGGGTGGAGATTCAGGCGTATTTCAACCCAGACCTGCTCTCGGTGGACCCTGAAGGGAAAGCGGCGGCTGTCTGGGGCGATCTGAAAACGCGGTGAACATGGCGGCGCGGCTCTGTTGTTCCCGCGCCGGATAGACGAGGAATGAGATAGAGAGGTTCGAATCATATCGAGTTGCGTCGGCTGGCGTTCAAGAAGCCGCCCGACGATTCGGCAACGACCGAGGAAGCTCCCGACGATTCATGATGCGGGAGCGCATTTTGAAAGGAGAATTCATTGCGAATTCACATCATGACAACTGTAGCGGCGATAACCGTTCTCGTACTGGGCGCCGCTTTCTACCACACGCCAAGCGCAAGCGCGCAGGAGCAGGACGAGATCTCCTTTGAAGGTCTCGAGAACCTGGCGCTTGGAAAGCCGGCATGGGCAAACTCGAACCCTGGTCAGGGAAACGTCGGCCTTTTGACGGACGGGCAAACCGCCTCCGATCCGTATCTGGGCGGTCCGACCCGCGTCGGGATCGATTTTGAAGAGGTCATCCCAATCAACGGCATCCATATCTGGCACTACTGGGCAGACGGACGCGCCTACAACGGCAACATCATTGCGTTGTCCGCCACGCTCGGCGAGGGCGACGTCGCGGACGGCGACAAGGACAACCTGGAGCAGATCGCCGGCTTGACGACGGTCTTCAACACAGACGCCGACGACGAAACCTACGCGGAGTCGGCGGCTGGATACAAGATCCTCTTTGACACGGTCGAGGCGCGGTATCTGCATGCCTGGATTGGCGGCAGCACCGCGAACCAGTGGTCGCACTGGGTGGAGATTCAAGCGTACTTCAATCCCGCGCTGACGTCGGTGGACCCTGAAGGGAAAGCGGCGGCTGTCTGGGGCGAGTTGAAGACGCGCTGACGCAGGTTTCGGCGGCGCGGGCGAAACGGTCTCGGCAACGAGTCTTTGAGTTGGACATGTCGGCGGGCGAAGACGGTGGTTGATCGCTGCTTCAAAAGCTCGCCCGCCTTCATGTTCCAGCTAAAGAAACGGGGTCAAAACGATTCGCTTGACGCCGCCGACCGCTTTTGGCAAAATAAAACAAACGCCACGAACGGAAAGGATTAAGCGTATGGGACTGGACTGGAAACCGCGCGGCAGGGACAACGTCATGGGCGGAATCGGCTGGCTTCCGCGCATCGTCGATAAGGCGAGGGCGCATCTGAACGGCAGCCTGGGGGATTACATCTACCCCTGCCCGGCGGACAAAGCATGGCTTCGAAAAACGGGCATTTCGGCGGAAGATTTCACCAAACTGGTGAAAGAAAACCCGTCCGACGAGCTCATGATTCAAAAGATACGCGAGATGTCGAGCGGAGGCAGCTCATAAGATGAGCCGCTCAAAGCCGGCCGAGGCGACCGAAGCAGCCGAAACGCGCGTTCAGAAATTGCGCAACCGCATTGATCAAATTGATCAGCAGATCATGGAGCTGCTTCATGAGCGGGGGCGCGCCGCCAAGACGATTGGCGCGGTCAAAAGCGACGAACGCATCGCCATTTACGCGCCGCACCGCGAGCGGAATGTGCTGGAACGGGTGGAGGCGCTGAACGTCGACGGCGTTTACCCCAACCATGCGGTGAAGGCGATCTATCGGGAGATCATCTCGGCGACGCGCGCCCTAGAGACCGCCTCCGCCGTCGCATATCTGGGTCCCGAAGCGAGCTTCACGCATATGGCGGCGCGCAAGTTTTTTGGGGAAGGCGCGCGTTACCTTCCCCAAAGCGACCAGGCGGACATCTTTCGCGCCGTTGAGCGCGGCGTCTGCCACCATGGCGTCGTGCCGATTGAGAACTCAACGCATGGGATTGTTGTCGACACGTTGGACCAGTTTGTCGATTCCAGCCTGCAGATCTGCGGCGAAACGGAGATTTCGATCACGCAGAACATTATGAGCGGCTCCTCTCTGGGCGAAGTGAAGCGCGTCTATTCGCATCAGCAGGCGTTTGCGCAGTGCCGCACATGGCTTCAGACGCGCCTGCCGGACGCGGAGCTGGTCGCTGTCAGCAGCACCTCGGAGGGGGCGCGCAAAGCGGCGGAAGAACCGAAGACCGCCGCGATCGCCAGCGAACTGGCGGCGCAGGTGTACGACCTACAGATACTGGAGGCGCGCATCGAAGACCTGCGCGACAATACAACCCGCTTTTTATCGATCGGCAACGACAGACCCGCTCCGTCCGGCGACGACAAGACCTCCATTTTTTTCACGGCGCGGCATGAGGCGGGCGCGCTCATGCGCGTCTTGGAGCAGTTTGCCAAAAACGATGTCAGCTTGACCTCGATTCAGTCGCGCCCGTCGCGCGTTGAGTCGTGGGAGTACGGCTTTTTCATCGAATGCGAGGGGCATTCGGAGGAGGCGCCGCTGAACGAAACGGTTCAGCAGCTGCGTTCCGTCTGCCTGTCGGTCAAAATACTCGGCTCTTATCCGCGGTTGAGGTAAACGCATTGACGCGGCCGACGCCTGGCATCATGTCGATACGCGCGTATGAGGGCGGCAAGCCCGTTGAAGAGGTGAAGCGCGGCTACGGCATTGAACAGATTGTCAAGCTGGCATCGAACGAGAACCCGCTCGGTCCGCCGAAGGCGGCGCAGGCGGCAATGGTAGAGGCGGCGCGGGAAGCGCATATGTATCCCGACGGAAACGCTTACTATCTCAAAAACGATCTGGCGGCGCGCCTGAATGTAGAGCCGAATCATCTTTTGATCGGGAACGGCTCATGCGACGCCCTGCAGATACTGGCGGAGACGTTTTTAAGTCCGGGCGATGAGATCGTTTTTTCGGATCAGTCGTTTGTGATGTATCCAATTTTAGCCAAGATTTTTAACGCCAAAGCGGCGACAGCCCCGCTTCAAAACGCGGCAAACGACATGGAAGCGCTTGCGGAGCTCATCAAGCCGACGACAAAAATCGCGTTCATCGCCAATCCGAACAATCCGACCGGAACCTATGTCAACAAGCGGCAGATGGACAGGTTCTTCGATGCGGTCCCTGAAGGTCCGATCGTCGTTCTGGACGAGGCGTATTTTGAGTATGCGCAGACGAAGCCGGACTATCCCGACGGGATGGAGTATCTGCGGCAGGGGCGGAACGTTGTCGTAACGCGCACGTTTTCAAAGGCGTACGGGCTGGCGGGCTTGCGCGTCGGTTATGCGGTCGCTCCGCCGCAGATCATCGACTGGATGAACCGCGTTCGGCAGCCGTTCAACGCGAACATTATTGCGCAGGCGGCGGCGCGGGCGGCGCTTCAAGACGCGGAGCATGTGGAGCGCAGCCGCGCCGTGAACCGCAAGGGTCTCGCCTACTTGACGCGCGCGTTCGACGAGCTGGGCGTTCAGTATGAGCCGTCCGCAGCGAATTTCATCCTGGCGCACACGGGGCGTCCGTCGAAGGAGCTGGCGGAGAGCCTCATGCGGCAGGGGGTGATTGTGCGCCCGATGAGCGAATACCATTTTCCGCAATCGATTCGCGCGACAATCGGCTTGCCGTCTCAAAACGAGCTGCTGGCAACGGCGCTGGCGCGGTCGTTTGAGCGTCTTCCAAAGAGCGAACCTGATGCGTCAATCCGCTAAGGCGCCCTCCTCGGATGCGTTTGAGACGCCGTTCAATGATCGGGTCGGCAAGATCGCGCTCTACGCGGTCGGTTTGATCAACGGATCGCTGGGGCTGGCTCTGCGGCGCGCCGGTTTTTTGGGCGAGACGGTCGGCATCGGGCGCAGGGCGGAGACGCTGGAAATCGCCAAGGCGAAGGGGGCTATCGACAGATATGTGTTGGAAACGGAGGCGGCGCCGGCGCTAGACGGCGCGGACATGGTCGTCTCAGGCGCGCCCGTTCATCTCATCAGCGACTCGATACGCCGCCTCAGTGAGCATGCCCCTGAAACGGCTGTGTTCACCGATGTCGGAAGCGTCAAGGCGTCCATCGTCTGCGCATGCCAGTCCGCCGTTTCAAGGGGAAACTTTGTCGGCGGGCATCCGATTGCGGGATCGCACCGGACCGGCGCCGGCGCCGCGGAAGCGGAGCTGTTTGACGGGCGCGTCTGCGTCCTGACGCCGACATCCGAAACGCGCCCCGCAGCGGTTGCGCTTGTTCGGCAGATGTGGGAGCTGGCTGGAATGCGCGTCATTGAGATCTCCCCTGAAACGCATGACGCGCTGCTGGCGGCGTCGAGCCATCTGCCGCATGCGGCGGCGGCGGTTCTGGCGTCGGTGATCGGGGCGGCGTCCGAAAACGGACTGCGCGCAACCGCGTTCGCCGGCGGCGGTTACTTAGACACAACGCGCATCGCGCAAGGCTCCGCCGACCTGTGGGAGCCGATCCTGCGGATGAACGCGAAGCCGGTCGAGAAGCTCCTACGGCGGTATGCGAAGGAACTGACCGCCTTTGCGGACGCTCTCGCCGAAGGAAACGGGCGCGAAATACACAAGCGGCTGGACGAAGCGCGGCGGGCGCGCCATGATCAATAAAACGGTCATGCCGCTGCGAAGGACGCGCGCTGTCATTCAGGCGCCCGGCGACAAGTCGATCTCGCACAGAGCGGCAATTTTGAACGCCGCCGCGGAGGGTTCCGCCCGCTTGACAGGCTTTCTCAACAGCGCCGACTGCCTCAACACGCTCAAAGCGCTCCAAGCGATGGCAGTTCCGATTGAAACAGAGGGCGAAGCGGTCAAGATACGGGGCGTCGGCTTGCGCGGTTTCAAGCCGCCCGCCCGCTCGATCGATGTCGGCAACTCCGGGACGGGCATACGGCTCCTGTCGGGCTTGTGCGCCGGGCAGCCGTTTGAAACGACGCTCACAGGCGACGAATCGATACGCCGACGGCCGATGGGGCGCATTGTGGAGCCGCTTCGGCGGATGGGCGCGCAGGTGAACGGGGCGGAAAACGGCAACCGCGCTCCCCTGCGCATACGCGGCGGACAGCTGCGCGGGATGCGTTATATCTCCCCCGTTGCGAGCGCGCAGGTGAAAAGCGCCGTACTGATTGCCGGGCTGTACGCCGACTCGCCCGTCTCCACATCGGAGCCGCATCTGTCGCGCGATCACACGGAGCGGATGCTGTCCGCCATGGGAGCCGACCTGGAGCGGGACGGGTTGACCGCGGCGATATGTCCGGGCGCCGACCTTCAAGCGCGGGATATGCGCATCCCCGCAGATCTCTCTTCAGCCGCCTTCTTGATCGCCGCGGGCGTACTGATGGACGACGCCGAGATCGCAGTTGTAAATGTGGGCGTCAACCCGACGCGGACAGGATTTTTAGAAGCGCTTCAACGGATGGGAGCCGACATAGCAATTGAAAACGAGCGAATGGAAGAATTTGAGCCGACGGCGGACATCCGCGCGCGTTCTGGAGCGCTGCGCGGCGCCGAATTCGGCGGAGACATCGTCGTCCGCATGATCGATGAGATGCCGATACTGGCGCTGTGCGCGTCCCAAGCGGAGGGGCGCACGGTTGTGCGCGAGGCGTCCGAGCTACGCGTCAAGGAGTCGGACCGAATCTCCGCGATTGTTGAAGAGCTTGGAAAACTCGGCGTTCAGGCGGAGGAGCGGGCGGACGGGTTCGTCATCGAAGGACCGCAGGAGATTCAAGGCGGGGTCTGCTCCAGCCAAGGCGACCACCGCATGGCGATGACAGAGGCGGTCGCCGGCCTCTTGGCGCGCCGCCCAACGACGATTCAGAATGTCGGCTGCGTCGACACCTCCTTTCCTGGCTTCTGGGAACTTCTGGAGAGTTTGTCATGAGTCGGCGCGGCGTGTAAAGTAGAAGAGGAGCTGCGGAGCATGCGTCAACATATGATCGCCGCCATCGACGGGCCGGCGGGGTCGGGAAAAAGCTCGGTGGCGCGTCTTTCGGCGTCTCTTTTGGGCTATACGCATCTCAACAGCGGCGCGCTGTACCGCTGCGTTGGGCTGCTGGCGCTTCGGCGGCGGGCGGCGTTGGACGACGAAGCGAGTCTGACCGCTTTGGCTGAAAGTTCCGATATGCGTTTTGGACATGGCGGGGCGGTTCTGTTGAACGGCGAGGATGTGAGCGGCGAGCTGTACACGAGCGCCGTGACGGAGGCGGCGGCGGAAGCGGCTGTCCATCCGTCCGTGCGGAGGGCGATGACGGCGCAGCAGCGCAAAATCGCCGCGGAGGGGAATGTGGTCGTAGAGGGGCGCGATGTGACAACGGTTGTGTTTCCGTATGCGCAGGCGAAGTTTTATCTGGACGCGAGCATCGAAGAGCGGGCGCGGAGGCGGCACAAGGAGCTCGCCGAGGCGGGCGAAGCGGTCTCGCTGGCGGCGATTGAACGGGAGATACGCAAGCGGGACAGGCAAGACAGAACGCGCAAGCACAGCCCGTTGCAGATCGCGCCGGACGCGATGGTGATCGACACGACTCCGCTCACGATAGAGCAGGCGGCGGAGGCGGTGGTGGCGCGGGTGAAGGAGTTGGCGGCATGCGGATGATCGCGGAGATACGCCATCTGCCGCGCAGATCGTCCCGGCGCGAGATTCAGCTGGACAACGGCGAGGCGTTCACGCTGGACCTGGCGCTGGTCGCGCGGCGCCGTCTTGCGGTCGGAACGCGCCTGACCGAGGAGGAGCTTGAGGCGCTGCGCCAAGAGGACGAGTGGACGCGCGCGAAGGCGAGCGGGTTCGACATGCTGCGCGCGCGCCTCTTTAGCCGAAAAGAGCTGACCGACAAGCTGCGGCGCAAGGGTTACAGCGCCGAGGCGGTGGAGCGCGCTGTCTCCGCGATTGAGGAGCTGGGGTATATTTCGGATGAGGAGTATGCGGAGGCGTTTGTGGAGAGCCGTTTGCGCTCCAAGCCGAAGGGGCGGTATGCGCTGCGCCGAGAGCTGCGCCAGAAGGGAATCGACAAGCTGACGATAGAGCGGACGCTGCGGGCGGTGAGCGACGAGGATGAGCGGGAAGCGGCGTTGAATCTAGCGCGGAAACAGATGCGCCTTTACCGAAACCTGCCGAGAGAGACGGCGCGGCGGCGGTTGTATCAGTATCTCATGCGGCGCGGATATCGATACGAAGATGTGTCGGCGGCGATGCGGGATGTTTTTGGAGGCGATTCGGACTGATGGAGTGTTTTACGATTCTTGCGGCTGGCGGAACGCTTACGGGGCTGTTTGCGATCTATATGCTTTACCGTTCGCGCGGCGTTCATGTCTTCTCTAAGGGATCGCAGCGGAAGGAGATGGAGGCGCTGCGCAAAGAGATGGCGGCGCTGAACGAGTCGGTGCAGGCGCTGCGCGACGCGCGGGAGGTCGACCGCGAGGCGCTGGTGGACATACTGCTTGCGGTGGACGACCGGAAACCCCGCGCCGTCCCGCCCCCGCCGCCTCCGATCCCGCCTAACGAGCCGGGCGAACCGCAGAATTAACGGCGAAAGAGCAGAGGCGGAAATCCGCAAGGCTGTAGCCTATGCCGCTGGTCAGCGCATCTTTACAGCAATGGCTTTGGCGCCTGAACAATGCATGCTACAATAAGAAGAGAATGCGGTTGGAAGATTGGAAGGCATCGACCGCAAAACAAGCTGTCCAAGAGAAAGGGTAAACAATGCTTTTCCAGACTTCTCGCAATACAACGCATGAAATGCCCGAATCATTCTGCGACTGCGATTGCGATTGTGCCTGCTGCGACGACGGCGGCTGCTGCGACGACGATTGCCGCGACTGCTGCGACTGCGACTGCGACTGCTGCAACGGCGGAAGATAATCGCTTTAAGATTCCCGATCCCCGCCTGCGCAGGGGCATGCTGCGCGGGATGAGGACCGCCAATCCGATCATCTTCAATCCTGAAAATCCTAGTTCAGACTGACCAGTACTGTCCCGCGTCTGAGCGAGAATGCCGATCTGGTTGGCGAAGCCTTTATATATGTTGACAAGCGCAGCCTCATCGGGTATGATGCTCAAAACAGCGCGGAATAGAAAGGCGTATGCGATGTCCTATATCGTCCCCCGCCTCATCCTTGAGGTGTTTGAACATGTCAACTACGGCGGCCGAAGCAACACCATCTTAGAGCCTGTGCGGTTCACCCGCTCCATGGGCTTCCAAGACAACATCTCCTCCGTCAAGGTGTATAAAGGTCCCTCCTTCGCCGAAGCGCCCAACTATAGAGCCTTGTTCTATGAACACCGCGACTTCCGCGGGCGCAAGTTGAGCCTCGGCCCGGGCTTCTATCCGAACATACACGACATCGCCTTCAACTTTTCCGACCGCATATCGTCGGTCAATTTCGGCTCCGACCTCTCCCAAACAGGACCTGAATGGGGAACCGTCCCTGTCGTCATCCAGGTGTATCCGCAGCCGAATTTTCGAGGACGCCGCATCACCATTCTGCGCGACATTGCCTTCACGCGCGACGTTGGAATGCAGGACAACATCCGCTCGTTTCGCATACTCAAAGGCGCGAGCTTCCCCCCAACCGGCTGCAAGGTGATCTTCTACGAGCATATCGACTTTGGGGGCGCCTCGCTTCCGATTGAGGTGCTGCCGCGCGACTCGGTCATCGAAGTGAACGACATGCGCCTGCTGCCTGAGCAGTTTGACAAAAAAATCTCCTCCGTCCGAATCGAAGGATGGACAAGCTCCAGCGAGTTCTCGCAGTCCGTTTTCATGGACGAATTTGACCAAATGGGAATGGACGGAGCCTGGGAATGGGAAGACCCGCGCGGACACGGGCAATGGACGGAGCATCAGGGCTACCTGCAGATGAACGTCGACTCCGGCGTCGACCTGTGGCACGGCGCCAACTATGACGCGCCGCGGCTCATTCAGCCGATACAGGGCAACTTCACCATCGAAACGCGGATGCCCGTCACTTCGCAGCTGCGGGAGCATGGCGGGCTGCTGGTCTGGAAAGGTCCATGGGCGTTTCTGCGGCTTGAAAAAACCTCCGGCGCGCATCCTTTCAGGGGCGACGTCCGATTTGAGCGGCACTTCAGCGGTGGGTTCCACCTTGTCGGCAGAGGCGCCGGGCTGCAGCGGGCAAAGCATCTCTATCTAAGGCTTGAACGGGACGGCAACCGGTTCCGAGGCTTCGCCAGCGACGACGGCGTCAAATGGATGTCCACCGGCGAAACGATCAGCGGAATGACCGGAACCGTCATGGTCGGCCTTCATGCGCTCTGTCCGGGGAACATCCCGCCGACTTCAACGCGGTTCGATTACTTCGCCGTTTACAGACGGCCGAGCGAGGCGCATATGCATTACGAGCGGTCGCGCCGCCTACGTTGGGAACGCAACCGCCAGCTCCAGTCGATGACAGCTCTGCGGCGGATCGACCGCTCAGACGCGACCTAAGCGCGCCGCTCATGCGTCGGGGGAGAGGCGGGCGGACACTCGGCGCGCCGCCTCTATGCCGGCGCGTTCCGCTTCGGCGTCCGGGGAGCTTGCCGCAAACTTGACTTCGTCCGCTTCGCGCAGCATTGTTGACAGGTCGGCGCGGGCGGATTTTGTTAAAACGGCGTCCAGCTGCGCCAGAGTCGATGAACTGGCGAGGCGCGGCGCCGGGACGGAAGTCCGCTGCGCAAGATAGACCCGCACAGCGTCCGCCGCGTCCGCATAGACGCTGCCGGGCGGATCGTTTCCCTCTTTCAGCCGCGCTTCGAGATGGGACAGCTCGCGCTCAAGCCGTTCCTCCGGCGATTCAGGGGGCGGAGGCGGAGGAGCAGGCTCTTCCTTCACCCGCCGCCGGCGCGCCGCCCAGAAAACGGCGCTTCCCGCCAGAAGAAGACCGAGCGTCCAGTAAACTGCATGGCTCCAAGGGCGGGGAAGCTCCGCAGGCGGCTTCGGGTCTTTCAAAATGTCCGCGTCCTCGCCGGAACGTATCGACCGAATCTCGACCGTCCCTGGGTTGATCTCAACCCGCTGCCCGTCCGCCGATATCCAGAACGAATCCAGCGAATACTGCCCAACGCGAAAAATCTGAAACGGAACAACCGCCTCCCACTCGCCAGAGCCGAGACGCGCGACAGCGGGAGGTCCGTACGACGCCGCGCTGGAATCGCTCGGAGCAACCGCTTCAGGGCGAACCCCCTCCGGCGTGTGGATCAAAACCCGCAATTCAATCCGATCGCCGACAGCGTACGGACCGGCGGGGCGCAATACTGCCGACTCAACGCGCATCTGTTGCGCGGCAGCGCATACGGCAACGCACGCGGCGCATCCCACCGCAAGCCAAAAACGGCGCTTTCTCAACTTGTCTCGTTTCCTTCAGGCGGCTCTGGACGGGACGCCGCCTCCGTTTCTTCATCGTCGGCATGATCAACAGAAACGCCCGTTTGCCGCTGGATCAAGCTCAGTTCACTGCGCAGCTGATCAAGTTGCATGCGCACCTTTTCAGGTTCCGTTCGATCTCTATTCCGCCTTAGAAAAGCGAACGCCTCGCCGATGAGAATCAGCGACGCGACAAACGCAAGAAGCGCCAAGAAAAACGCGAGGTTCTCATCAAGCCACTCAAGCGCCGCCGTAATCGCCGCTACGATAGCGCCCACAATAACAACCGCAACGGCTATGACGATGACGATCCCGCCGCATCCTTTGTTGTTGTCGTTGTTGTTGTTCCTGGACGGGATCCGTTTCAGAAGGGTCCTTTTGGGCTGGGGCGGCTCATGCATGGAAAATTGGTCAGAGCCGCCTTTTGGCTTCCAAAATGCGTTCCGTATTTCCCTTGAGACAGCGTCAATCATGCTCACGCCTCTTCTTCGGGATTGCGTTCGCGTTGAGCCGCGTAGCTTTGCTGATTTGGAACGGTGTTCTGTTTGTTGTCAGCGTCCAGCATGATGTCGGAGATCATCGCTTTCAATTGCTCTATCTCCTGTTGCATTTGCTCGCACAATTCGCTTTCGGACTTCCATTTTTGAAACTGAAGAAAGCGGTACACCAGATACGCCCCGCTGACAAGCGTAAGAATCAAGACGAAACAAAGCATGGCGTACCTCCGGCGTTCAGTAATGAGCCGTTCTGCGGCGCCCGTTAATACCGCCGCTTTATCAATTATAGCATCAGAGACCATTTCCTCCAACAGCGCCGCTGTCAAGATATTCTTAGCAATCAATAAACTTAATATATGTTTTTTGTTCAAAATCTCTAAGATTCCCGTTCCCCATTTTCACAGGGACATGCTGCGCAGGATCGGGGAGGCTGTCTCTATAGGCGATGGCGCTGATTTTAGAGAGCCGTTTAGAATGCGGAGGTTGTCTGGGAGAACTCTGGATTCCCGCTTTCGCGGGAATGGCGATCTGCCCGATTTGAACAGGATTTTCGTACATCGCCGCCTGTAGAGGCTGCCATCGGGGAGGCGGGCTTACGCTCGCGCGCGGTTTGCGGTATCATGCGCGCTGAAACGCAGATCATAACTGGAGCAGATTGATGGCAAATTTGAGAGTGTCGTATGTCGGGACGGGGGGCAACGCGCAGGGGCATCTGCGCCGGCTGTCGAGTATGGAGGGGGTTGAGATTGTTGCCTGCTGCGATGTTATCGAGGAGCGGGCGCAGGCGTCCGCCGAAAACTACGGCGGCAAAGCGTTCGTCGACTGGCGGCGGATGCTTGACAGCGTCGAGACGGACGCATGCTATTTTTCGCTCCCGCCCTTTGCCCATGAGGGAGCCGAAACGGAAGCCGCCTCGCGCGGCATTCACATCTTCGTCGAAAAGCCTGTCTGCACGGACATGGAGACAGGGCTGGCGACGAAGGAGGCGCTGGACAAGTCGGGCGCGCTCTCATGCGTCGGCTACCAGACGCGGTATAACCGTTTTCTCAATGCCGTGCGCGAGTTTGTGAAAGACAAGACGATCGGCATGGCGGTCACGGAGCGCTGGGGCGGCATCGCCGGCGGGCCGGCGCACTGGTGGCGCGTCATGGACAAGTCGGGCGGAATGCTTCACGAGCAGGCGACGCATCAGCTGGACATGCTCCGCTTCTGCGCCGGCGATGTGTCCGAAGTGTACGCGCTCCACGCCCTGCGCATCAACAACGAGCAGGAGAACCATGACATACCGGACGCGGAGGTTGTGACGCTTCAGTTTGCCAGCGGCGCGGTCGGCTACATTACGACGACATCCGCGCTCATCAGAGGCGGCGGCGGCTCCCGCGTTGAGCTGATTGTGGAGGGGCATCTGCGCGTTCAGTATTCAGGCAACAGCTCGCGCATCCTCCCTGAAAGCGCGGGCCCGATCCCTGAATATGAGGAGCCGCTCCCAGATTCGATTGACCGCGCCTTCATTGAGGCGATCCGTCAAGGCGATCCGTCGATTGTGAAGTCGGACTACACGGACGGGTTGAAAACATGCGCCGTCACAATCGCGGCGTTGGAGTCGGCGGCAAGCGGGAAGCCTGTCGCGGTTCATCCTGTAGAATAAAACCGCCAAACGGGAGGGCGCAGATGACATACGCTTCGATGTGGGCGTATCCGTGGGACCTGCTGGACGACGGGCTTGAGGATACGCTGTCCCGCCTGCGCGAGGAGATCGGGCTGGACGCGGTGAGCGTTGCGGCAAGCTACCATTCGGTGACGCAGCTGCGCCTGCATACGCGCTCCTCTCGGCGCATTTTTTCAACAAACGACGGCGCCGTCTATTTTCAGCCGGACGCCGATCTCTGGCGCGGCGCGCCGATTCAACCAAACGCGCAGCCGCTCGACGGCTCCGACAATCCGCTGGAAACGATCAGCGCGGCGGCGGAACGGATCGGCGTCAAGACCGTCGCATGGACGGTCTGCCTTCATAACTCGCATCTTGGGCGAACCTATCCTGAAGCGGCGCAGCGGAACGTTTTTGGAGACGTCTACCCGCACCATCTGTGTCCCTCCAACGAGGACGCGCGCCGCTATATTAAAACGATGGCGCAAGACCTGTCGCGCAATTATCCGCTCTTTGCGGTGGAGGCTGAGTCGCTTTCGTTCGGCGGGTTTGCGCATTTTCATGCGCATGAGAAGATCGGGATGCGCTTGGGCGCTCTTGGGAATTTTCTGCTGTCGCTCTGTTTTTGCGACAGCTGCCGGCGGCGGGCGCAGGAGGCGGGCATTGACATAAACGGGCTGGCGGATCGGACGCGCCGCATGCTGCTCGCTATTTTTGAGAAAGGGGCGCCGTCGCCGTTTGACGGGGTTGCAAGCGCGCGCGACCTTGTACGCGAGGACGCCGACCTAACCGCTTTTTTAAAGATGCGCCAAGATGTCGTCTCGTCGCTTCATGAAGAGGTGAAGCTGGCGGCGGGCGACACGTTTTTAATAGCGATGAGCATGGGCGACCCAACGATCGCCGGCTTTGACGGAAAGAGATGCGCCGAGGCGGCGGACGCGCTGGAGCTGCTGTGTTACACGGCGGAGCCGGAAGCGCTGGAGCAGCAGGTCGCGCATGCGAGCGGTTCGTTTTGCGGCGCGGACGATCTGATTGTCGGTCTGAGCGCGTATGCGCCGCACAGTCCGTCGCGCGGCGTCTTGGAGCGGAACCTGGAGCGCGGGTTGGAGCTGGGCGTCCGCGCGTTTGCATTTTACAACTACGGCATCATGCCGGCGCCCCATCTGGACTGGGTGCGCGGGTGCGTTGAGATTCTGCGCGGAGCGGAGTGAGGGAAAGCGCGGAGATGAGCCGTCCCCGCGCTTTCAACCGCGTTGTTGTTATTCGGCAACCATGATGATTTCGACGCGCCGGCTGGCGGCTCGCCCTTCGCTGGTGGATTGCGTCCCAGCCGTTTCAAAATGTCCGCGTCCTCGGACGACGATTTTGTTGCTGACGCCTTTGGATTTGAGATATTTCGCCGCCGAGTTGGCTCTTGCCTCGGAGAGCTGCAGGTTGGTGAGAAACGCGCCGCTCAAGATCGGCGTCGAGTCGGCATGCCCAGTGACGATGACGGTCGCGCCCGGCCGCTTTTTGACCGCCATGACAGCGTTGTCAAGCATGCTCATCGCCTTCGCTGAAAGTCGGCTGGAACCGGAGCTGAAATAGACGGTGGAGACCTTCGTCGGCATGGCTTTGTGGAGCATTTCCGCGGTTTCCGCTCGGAACGCTTTCATGCTGGAGGCGGATTTGGCTTGCAATTCGTTCAGCTGCGCCATGACCGACTTGGCAGATTCCGCTATGGCAGCGTCCACCTCTTTTTTCATGGCTTTGTCGGCGCGGTTTGCGGACGCCATAGCGGCTTTTTTGCCTGCCGCAATCGCTTCGTCCAGCTCCATTCGGAGCGTCTTGTCGGCTTTCATAGCCGCTTCGAGCGTGTCGGCGTCTCCCTGCTCCGAGGCGGCGACAGCGTCGTTCTTCGCGTCCTCAATTGCCGTCTGAAGCGTCTTGTCGGCGTTTTGGAGCGCGCTGATGTCCGATGCCGTCTTGGCGTCCGCCGACGAGAGCGCAGAGAACCTGTCTTCATTTTCCGCCTTATACGCTTCGTATTCTGGCAGAAATTCGTCTTTTTTTAGATTGCCGCATCCGGCCATGGCTCCGACTGCAAAGATTCCTGCAACCAATGCCCAGAGAGTTCGTTTCATGAGTATCCTTCCTAAACCGGTAAAAACCGAAACACTGACAGACGTCCATGTTGCAATTATAGAGTACGGTTTTTCCGACGTCAACTGCGGCAGTACCGCGTCTTAGCAAACGATAAATTCATATTCGTCCCTTGTTCAAGGACTCTGGGTTCCCGCTTACGGGGAAATGACGACAGGCGGTTATTAAAGGCAGAGCGGGCTACGGCTTGATCTTGAACGCCGCCCCCGCCTTGCCGAAGACGGGAACCGCCTTGATGCGTTCGACGAGGCGCGTGTTGCGCTGCGACACATCGGCGCGCTCCACGGCGATGCGCAGCGCCTTCGCCGACCCGACAATCAGCAGCAGACGCTGCGCCCGCGTGATCGCCGTGTAAAGCAGGTTGCGTTGAAGCAGCATATAGTGGCGCGTGTGGAGCGCGAGCGCGACCGCCGGAAACTGACACCCCTGCGACTTGTGAACCGTGACGGCGTACGCATGCGTCAACTCCGCCAACTCCGAGGCGCGGTATTCCACAAGCCGATCGGGGTAGCGCACGGCAAGCGTCCGCTTCTGCCGGTTGAACCGGTTGATGAAGCCGATGTCGCCGTTGAACACCTCCTTGTTGTAGTTGTTGCGTATCTGCATCACCTTGTCGCCGATATGGAACCGTCCGCCTCCGATGGGCGCCTGCGCCCCGTCCCCGTTCAGCGCCTTTTGCAGCTTCTCGTTCAGCGTTTCGGTACTGAGCTTCCCCCTGCGCATCGGCGCGATCGCTTGGATGTCGGCGGCGGGGTCGAAGCCGAATCTGTCCGGCAGGCGCGTTTGGCAAAATTCAACGATGAGCGATTCTGCCTCGTCCAGGTCGTCCGCCTGTACAAAGAAGCAGTCGCGGTTCTCATTGCCGCCGAATTCAGGCTCGTCGCCTCGGTTGACGCGGTGCGCGTTTGTGACGATGAGGCTCCCCTGCGCCTGGCGGAAGATCTGGTCAAGCTCCACAACATGCGCCGCTTCAGATCGTATGACGTCCTTTAGTACATTCCCCGGCCCGACGGAAGGCAGCTGGTCGACATCGCCCACAAAGACGAGCCTCGCGCCGGCGGGGACGGCGTCCAGCAGGTCTTTCATGAGCAGGATGTCGATCATGGAGGTTTCGTCCACGATGAGCGCGTCCAGTTTGAGCGGGTTGCCGGCGTGGAAGTAGAAGTCGCCGTCGGCGGGCGAGTATCGCAGGAGGCGGTGGATGGTACTTGCGGGCGCGCCGGTCACTTCGGAGAGCCGTTTGGCGGCGCGTCCCGTCGGGGCGCACAGCTCAACCTCCATTTTGAGCGCTTGGTACAGGCTCAAGACGGCGCGGACGGCGGTTGTTTTCCCGGTGCCGGGTCCGCCTGTTAAAATGAGTATCGGATGAACGGCGGCGGCATGGACAGCCTCGCGCTGCTTCTCCGAAAATTGAATGCCGAGCTGTTTTTCGATCTTTGCGAGCGCTTTTTGTACCGCTCTTTTCTGCGCGGGCGTTTTGGACGCCTTTGTCAGCGCGCGCATTTGACGCGCGACCCGACTCTCGGCGTCGTATAAAAAGCGCAGATAGATTCGCCCGCCCTCTTCTTCCTCTACGACGACGCGCTTTCGCTGTTCAAGGTCTTTCAGCGGCTCGTCAAGGCTCTCCAGCTCGGCGCCGAGAAGTTTGGAGGCGCGCTTTTGCGTCTCCTCCCGCTCCGCATAGACATGCCCGTCCCGCGCGATGTCGGTCAGCGCGTGTTCCACCCCGGCGGCGAAACGCTGCAGCGAATCCAGCCCAAAACCGAGCTGTTGAGCGATCGAGTCGGCGGCGGAGAAGGAAACGCCTAGATTGTCCTCCACAAGCCGATACGGGTTGTCGCGGATGACCGCCTCCGCGTCGTCCCCGTATTTTTTATGCACGGCGGCGCTGACCCGCTCGCTTAGCCGTATCGTATGCATCAACAGCGCCGCGCCCAGCCAGCTCTGATTCTCTTTCCAAGCGGCGGCGATTTTTTTGGCTGAAGCGGGGCCGACGCCGGGCACCTCTATGAGCCGCCTCGGGTCGTTTGAGAGGATCTCCTGCGTCTGATCGCCAAAGCGGTTCAGTATCGCCTCGGCAATGACGGGACCGACGCCCGGCACAGCGCCCGACGCAAGATAGGAGCGCAAGGCGTCCAGCGGCGTCTGTTCAATCAGGCGCGCCTTTTCAAACTTGAACTGACGCCCGTAGGTCGGATGCTCCATCCAGCCGCCCTCGATGGAAAGCCGAGCGCCCTGCTGCGCGTTCATGAGCGTTCCAACGGCGGTGAACCTCGGCTGACCCCTCGCCGAAAGCCGACCAACGAAATACCCGTTTTCGGGGTTGTGATAGGTGATGTCTTCGATGGTGGCTTCAAGGGTTTCCATAGCGTTCGCCGTCCGTCTTCACTCGCGGTCAGACGTCATGAAACGGGTTCTAAAGCGGCGCTCTCGTACGGCGCGTCCGGCTCGCCCAGCAGCGGGCGGAAGTATTCCCAGCCGGCGTCGTTGATGCGCAGGCGTTCGGCGTCGTAGAGCCGTTCGTCCACAACGCGCGGAACGATGGCGCCGTCGACGCGGCGCACCAGCGCCTCGTTTATGGGAAGCATTTGCGCGCGGAGCGAATCGCCGTAGCGCATTGGGCAGGCGACCGCGTTGCGCCGTCCTTCGAGCGTCGCTTTTGCGGCTTCGCGCCCCAGCTGTATCGCCATGTCCCTGTCGAGCGGGCGGGGGGAGCCGCACCGCTGCAGGTAGGCGGGAATAACGTGGTTGACGACAACGCCGCCCAGGCTCTCTTTGACCTGCTCCGCCGCCCATGCGGAGCTGCCTTCCAGCTTTTTATGTCCAAAGGCGTCCACCTCTCCATCGCCGCGCTGCTCGGCGCCTTCAAATTCGGCGCCTTCTGCGATGACGATGACGGCATGCTTCTGCCGTTCATACGCCTCCGCGGCGATCTCCGCCAGCTTGCTGATGTCCGTTTTCACCTCCGGCAGTACGATGGCGTCCGGGCATCCGTAGGCGGTTGAGAGCGCGAGCCAGCCCGCCGTTCTGCCCATCGTTTCCAGCGCCATGATCCGTCCGTGAGAGTATGCGGTGGTGCGCAGGGCGGCGGTCTGTACTCCGAGCCATTGAGCGGCGGTGATGAAGCCTGGGCAGTAGTAATTTTTAATCTGTTCAAAGTTGAGCGGCTGGTCGGCGGGGGCGTTGGCTCCGACATCGTTGTCGATGGTTTTGGTGACGCAGTTGACGGGAGTTGAATGGGCTGCTTCGCCGAGGGCGGTTCCAACGGTGAGCGTGTCGTCTCCGCCGATAGCGACAAATCCGTCCAGTTTCAGGTCGGCGATGCGCTGAACCGCCTGCTCCATTCCGTTTTCCACTTTGCGCAGGTTTGTTCGGGAGCTTCGGATGATCGTTCCGCCTCTGTTTTCGTCGATGGCGTCCGCGGGAAGTTTGACGGCGGTTCCGCCGCTGAGCATTCCCGCCCATCCCCACTGAATCCCGATCGTTTCGCATCCCGCTTTTTCGACTTCAAGAGCAACGCCTTTCAAGGTCGCGTTGAGAGCGGTGGTGTCGCCTCCGCCGGTCATCACGCCGATCCGTCCCTTCGCCATATGCCGCATCTCCAGACTGCATGGGTCGCCAAGAAAGCATGGAGTATGTTACACGGGATTCTCGCTCAGGTCAAACGGAAGGGCTGACCTCAAGGCTTAAGTTGGGACCAATCGGAACGCGAATGTGGACGGTTTCTCCGTTACAAATCCGAGCTCCACCGGGAAGGTTAGGGCGCCGTTTGACTCGTATTCTTGACGTTTTTCAGAATCCGTGTATAATAGGGTTGCATTTTTGCCTGAAAAGGCGATAATAGCGGTTGCACGGCTCAAATCGTTGTGATAAGGTTTGAGCGAGTGAAAAAATCGGCGCGGTATGCGCTGGTTTCGTTTTGGTTATATCACTTCAAGCGAAGGAACAATGTCATGAAAGCATTCAAGCGATATTTTGCGCTGGCGCTCGGACTGGCGCTGGCGGGGGGACTTGCGCATGCCCAGACGCAGCTGTCGGGTCCGTACCTGTGGGTCATCGCCCCGACGGAAGACGGCATGAACGGATCGGAAGCGATCGTCATTGATCAGCTCTCCATCGCGACCGACGGCGCCGTCACCGAAGACGGCGTCGCCGTAAACGGCGCCAATGAGGGCGACCAGGTCGGCGACTACGCATGGACATCGATCGCGCTGCCCGACAACGGCGACATCAACGCGATGCTCGTTGAAGCCGGCGTTACGGACAACGCCGGCTTGGATCGCGTCAGCTCCTACGCGCTGATTGATCTTGATTCGCCGTCCGCGCAGGAGAACGTCCTCCTCTCCACCGGAAGCGACGACGCGATCAAGGTCTGGCTCAACGGCGAGGTTGTCCAGGAGGTCGCGGCGAACCGCGGACGCGCGCGCTATCAGGAAAGTGTCCGCGTCAGCCTGAAAGCTGGGATGAACCGTGTGCTGGTGAAGGTGAGCGAGGGAGTCGGCGGATGGGGCATGCACTTCGGCATCAACGCTGACTTCACGGCAGGCGGCGTCGAATATATGCGCGACCCTGTCCTCGATTCCGTCCCAGGCGAAAACATCGCCGGCCCCTGGCTCTGGATGATTGCCCTGTCAGGCGGACTGAACGGCCCGCAAGCGATTGATATCGACCTGCTTGCTGAAGCGAGCGGCGGCGCGGTGACGGAAGAAGACATCGCCAACCGCGGCGCGCGAGAAGGCGCCAAAGTGGGCGACCTGGAATGGACGGCGGGCGAAATCGCCACCGAATACACGAACACTGCTGACAATCCCAATGGCAACGCGAACGCCCTGGCGGTTGATCTCGGATTCACGGAGAACGCGGACCTCAACAACGTCGGCCTCTACGGCTATATCGTCTTCGATGTCGGACAGCGCATGGAAACGGTCATGCATGTCGGCAGCGACGACTCGGTGAAGGTCTGGCTGAACGGCGAAGTCGTCTGGACGCACGCTGTTGGGCGGGGCGCCAGCGATGTTATAGACGCGTTCCCTGTCACGCTTCAGGCGGGCTACAACCGCGTCTTGATGAAGGTGACGGAAGGCGGCGGCGGCTGGAGCTTCTACGCCGCGATGGACGAGATGGTTGAGTTCCAGACATCGACAAGCGTTGACCCGGCAGGCAAAGCCACGACCAGCTGGGGGGCGCTCAAGGCGCAGCGGTAAACCGCTCGCGTTTCTGAAAACGAATCGGGTAACGGAGGGATCCTCTCTCCGTTACCCTCTTCTTTAAGCGTTTAGAGATGAGGAAACGATGCGAGCGCGAACGGCGCTGGGCGGCGTTGCCCTATGCGGTTTTCTGATGACCATGGGCGCGCAGGCGCAGGAAAAAATAGTTGGACCCTGGCTCTGGGTCGTGTATCCGACTGCGGCGAATCAAGGAGGACAAGCGTCCACCGATGTCGATTCATTTGACGCGGCAACCAACGGCGATGTGACGGAGCTGGATGTCGCGCAGAACGGCGCGATGCAAGACGAAGACGTCGGCGGTGTGAGATGGACGATAGGCGAGTTGGTTAACGGGCAGGTCAATGCGATGCTGACGCAGATCGGCTTGTTAAACGGGGATGTGAACGATCACACGGCGTACGGGTTCATTGCAATCGAGTCGCCGAGAGCGCAGAACGATGTAACGATGCGCGTCGGCAGCGACGACTCGATCAAGGTCTGGCTCAACGGCGACGAGAAGCATCGAAACGCTGTCAACCGAGGGGGCGGCGAAAATTACTTAGACAATTTCAAGGTGGACTTGAAGGCGGGTGAAAATCTGCTGCTGGTAAAATGCAGCGAGCGCAGCGGCGGCTGGACGTTGTCTGTAGGAATCGAAGCAGAATACACGGCGAACTTGGACAACTACGCCGATGAGGTGGATGTGACGCCTCCCCCTAAATTGGAAGGTCCGTATCTCTGGATGATCGCGCCGACAGCTGCCGGCCAAGGCGGAGCGAACTCCACCGATGTCGACTCGCTGGATGAAGCGTCTGGCGGAAGGGTGACGGAGAAAGAGATCGCCATGTGGGGTCCGCTCGAAGGGAGCCTGGTCGGCGACTACAGATGGACGGAAGGCAAGATCGCCCCGACAGGGGGCGGCAACCTGAACAACATGTTGACCGAAATTGGACTCACGAATGGAGATGTGGACGACCACACGGCATACGGCTATATCAATGTCGTTTCGCCGGTCGCCCAGAAAGCGCGCGGATATATCGGAACGGACGATTCATCGAAGGTATGGGTGAACGGCAAACAGGTTGAGCGGCATGCCGGCAATCAGGGCGTAGGCGACTATGCGCGGAACTTTCCGATTGAGCTTCGCAGAGGCTCCAACCCTGTGCTGGTGAAATGCAGCGAACGGACGGGGGGATGGACGCTCTTCTTCGGCATTGCGGCGACGCAGCGGCTAGAATACAATACGAAGCAATATCTTTCTGTTGATCCCGCGGGGAAGCAGGCGACCGCTTGGGGCGAACTGAAACGGCGTTAGAAAAGGGGCGGGAACGTTTTAAACAAAACAGGGAGCGCAGACGATGAACATTCGTTGGAAATGGATTTTGGCGGCTTGCATCGGCTTTGTTGTCATTCTTTGGATCTTCAGCGCGCTGGAGAACGCGGGAAAGAAGCGGACCGTTACCCGCTCCCCTTCCAGCTCCCGCTATCAGGGCGTCGTCGGCGTCGGCAGCTCAGGCGTGACGGCGAAGATCGACCTGACCGACAATCTGAACCCTGCGATCCTGCCGGACCTGCTGCGCTCCATTCTTGAAGAGATTGCCCCGACGGAGAAGCCGGAGACGACAGCGTTTCAACAAAAGGTCGTTCAGACGCTCAGCCAGCGCATCATGGAGGACCCTGATGTGAACTATCAGGTTGATCTGAACGAGGACGACAACGTCGATCCTGTCCTCGTCGTTCCTGAAGCGGTGGACGACGAGGCGGCGGTCTATTCGATACGGGTACCCGACCCTGAGAAGCATCCGAAAGACCCGAGCCCGACCGACCAGACGACCGACTGGTCGAAGATTGCCGAAGAGGGCGTGGAGCTGTGCGCCGTCTCTGCGACATTTGACGAGCAGGCGAAGTCGATCACGGTGGACGCGGCGCCGAATCAGCATCTCTACACAGGCTCCGGTTCGTCGACGCATTATCGGGAGACCTACCCCGCCAGCAGACACAGCTGGATGGAGACCTACTTTGCGTATCGGCTCTTTAGCGATGTGCTGTTCGGTCCGCGCTACGGCTGGTACGGACCTGGATGGTACGGGGGCTGGTACGGCGGGTATTACGGGGGCGTCAATCGGAACGTCACGGTGCGGCGCAATATAACGCGGACTCAGACGAAGTATCGGACGGCGGGGCGTCAGTCGTCCGCGATGCGAACCTCCAAAGGGAATGCGGCGTCCAGCTCGGCGTCCAGACGGACGACTCCGCCCAGCTTTGTGCGCCGGCAGTCCAGCTCGGCGTCAAGGGTCGGAAGCTCCTCCACGCGCTCTACAACGACGCGCCCAAGTTCCACATCGACGCGCTCCACCTACCGCCCGTCCACATCGTCGCGCTCCAGTTCATCGCGCTCCAGCTCGACGTTCCGTTCAAGCGGGAGCAGTTATCGGGGAGGAGGCTTTAGCTTCGGCAAATGAGGTATATCATTCTTGCGGCGATTGCGCTCATCATCATTTTGACGTTGTATTTTTCATCGGCGCGGAAGAAGGAAGCGAAGCGCGAAGAGGCGCCCGCTTTTCGAGAATGGGGACTTTCCGACCTAGAAAAAGGCGGCGTTTTGACGATCCTGGGCATCGATTATATGGTCGACCAGATCTGCCTCTATGTGTCCGGAAATGCGGAATGGTTTGAGGCAAAACTGCTCGGCGACGAGAACGAGGTGCGCTGGATGACGTGGGAATCGGACGACGACGAGGAGGTGTCGTTGACGATCGAGATCGATTTCAACGACACGGGAACGACTCCGCATCTCTTGGAGCAGTTTGCGGACGAGGGCGTCGGCGAGACGGAGTATGAAGGGGCTCTCTACCGCCTGTCAGAGGCGAGCGAGGCGACTTTTCATGAGACGAAGAATTCGTCGGGTCGAACATTGTACTACTGGGATTTCAGCGACGATTCGGGCAAGACTCTCGGCATCATATTATGGGAATCGCGCGCTTACAATGCGTTTGCGGGCGAATATGTCTCGGCGCGGCAGGTTGAAGTGCTGCGTCCGGGCGCGGGAGAGAATGAAGATTCCGTCTGACGAGGACGGGGAAAGGCGAGTGAGATGGCAAAGAGATTTGTTCGGCGCGCAATGGCGCTTTCTATTTTCATCGTGGCCGCCGCGGCGGCGTATGCGACAGGCGACGGAGCGATCGCCATGGACATGGACGGCTCCGGTATGGGGATGTTTGGACCTGATCTGTGGAAAGGACTGGTTCATTCCGTCATCTACAGCCTTCTAGGGCTTGTTGTTCTGATGGTCAGTTTCAAGGTGTTCGACATGATCACGCCGTTCGATCTCAACAAAGAGATTGCTGAAGACGACAACACGGCCGCCGGCGTCGCTGTCGCTGGGATTATGATCGGTCTTGGGCTGATTGTGGCGGCGGCTATCGCGTTTTAGTGAGATCCACGCGGCGAGATTTCCTTGCCTGGTTGACAAAAGCGACCGCAGTCGGCGCCGCCTTTCCGCTGCTGTATGGATGCAGGAGCGACGGCGGTCCCTTGCCGTTTGACGGCGAGCTGGCTGGCGAAGACCCGACCTGGTGCCATTCGCTGCGCGACGGGGCGTTGACGCTTCCAAAGCCGCCCGCCGAGACGCCCCTGCTGGACGTTCTCATCGTCGGCGGAGGAGCGGCGGGGGCTGCGGCGGCTTGGCGGCTTGAACGGGCAGGCGTCCACAAAATACTGCTGATTGAAAAAGAGACGGAGCTGGGCGGAACCTCTATGGCGGGGCGGGGACCGAACGGCCCCTTCGCATGGGGCGCCCACTATGTGGAGGCTCCGCCGCCGGACGCCCGCTACCTTATCGACATTTACAAAGACCTCGGCGTCATAACGGGTCTAGACGACGGCTGGCCGATCATTGATCCGCAGTATGTCGTGCCGGAGCTGGAAGCGAAGCTGCTGGCGGGAAACGAATGGGCGGAGGGGCTGTTTCCGTATGCGCTGGCGTCGTCGGCGGATGTGTCCGAGTATGAGCGGTTTCGACAAGACCTTTACCGCTGGTCAAAGTGGCGCGATGAGGAGAGCCGCCCCGCGTTTGGCCGTCCGCTTGAGGCGTTGAGCGCGGCGGAGGAGCCTCGCCGGCTGGACGAAATGACGATGCTGGAGTATCTTGACAAGATCGGCGTTCGGTCAAAACTTGTCAAATGGCTTGTGAACAACCGCATGATGGACGAATACGGCTTAACGCTTGATCAGGTCTCCGCCTGGGCAGGCGTTCAGTTCTGGGCGCAGTCGAATTCGTCGCTCATCGATTTTGAAGAGCCTCTGGAGCGCGCCCCGCAGACGCTTTCGTGGCAAGAGGGAAACAGCTTTTTGGTGAACGGAATGACGCGCCGTTTGCGCTCCGATCAGCTGGCGCTCGGAACCATCGCGGTGCGGATCGAGCGGACAGCGGAGGGCGTTCAGGCGACGCTGCTGGATGTGAAGAGCGGAGCGTTTTCTCATGTGAAGGCGCGGCAGGCGGTGTTCGCCGCTCCAAAGCATACGGCTCCGCATGTGATTCCAGAACTGAAAACGGCGGGGCGGACCGAATTTGCACGGCTGGAGTATGTCCCATGGCTGACGGCGGCGGTTCATCTGTCCAGCGGCGAGATCGACGCGGCGGTTCCTCCCAGCTGGGAGACGCTGGCGTTTGAAGGCTGGGGGCTGGGCTACATCGACAACGGGCATCTGGACGCGAACCGCCCGTTCGGCGCGGCGCGGACGCTCACCTTTTACGCCGCCCTGACGCCCGATATTCATGAGCAGCGGAGCCTGCTGTTGAAGGAGGGCTGGGAGTTCTGGGCGCGCGTCGTTCTTGAAGAGATGGAGCGCATGCATCCGAACATCCGCCAGCAAATTGAGCGCATCGACATACGCAAATGGGGGCATGCGATGGCGGCGGCGAAGCCCGGTTCCGTATGGGGTTCCGACCGCGAGGCGATGCGCCGCCCCTTCGGGCAGATTCATTTTGCGGGGGCGGATATCGGCGGCGCGCCCGTCTTTGAGCAGGCGGCGCGCACAGGCGTTGAGGCGGCGGAAGCGGCGCTTTCTGGTTTAGGCAGGTCGTATGTCTCCGCGTTATGACGGCGCCGCGTATGTGGACCAGCGCATGGGCGATCTGCGTTTTGCGCTGTTTCCGTCCGCCTTGCCAAAAGACCTGTTCCGCGTCTTTGCAGAGTCCAAGACGGAGTCGGAGCGTTATTCGGCGGAGATGTGGATCGTCGGCAGCAGCCATGTGTGCCGTTTCAGGGCGGGCGGCGCCGCCTTGACCGAAACCTTGACCTGCACAGCCGTTCTAGGCGCAGAGGCGGATCCTGTCGCCGAGGCGTCCGATCTCTCCTGCGTTTCGGTTGAAAAGCGAATCGGCACAATGCTTTACCGCATCGAGATCGCCGCGGAGCGTTCGCCGCTGCGGTTGGAACCGTCCGCGGAGCCGCTGTTGGAGTATGCGTACCCGTCGGGCTGCGCCTCGGAAGCGCAGGCGGTGACGCGCATTCAAGCGGCGCGCGTGGAGCCGTCCCTGTTTGAGATGGTCTCCTACCATTCCTACCCGAAAGAGCGGGCGCATGTCAAAACGCGGACGCTCATCGCGGTGGACGCGCCATGAAAGCGGAGCCGGGCGCAGATCGGGGGCGTCTGCTGCTGTTTGCGGTCATGGCGGCCGCCGCCTGCGCTATCGTGTATGAGCTGATCATCGCGGCGGTCTCCTCCTATCTTCTCGGCAACACGGTTCACCAGTTCTCGATCACCATCGGCCTCTTCATGTTCTCGATGGGAGTGGGTTCTTTTCTGTCGAAGTATATCGAGAGCCGAATTCTGGATCGGTTCATACTGGTGGAGGCGGCGCTCGGTCTCATCGGGGGCGTTTCGTCGTCGCTTCTGTTTGCGGCGTATGTGTATTTAGAGTCGGAGACGGCGTATGCGGCGGCGATGTATGCGCTCATACTCGTCATCGGGGCTTTGGTCGGTCTTGAGATACCGCTTTTGACGCGCTTGATGCGGGAGCGCGCGTCGCTTCAGGACGCCCTTGCGAAGGCGCTCGCGTTCGATTACATCGGCGCGTTGGCCGGCGCGGTCGCTTTTCCGTATCTTCTGTTGAAGTCGCTCGGCCTCATTCAATCGGGGTTCGTCGTGGGTCTGTTCAATGTCGTCATTGGGGGAGCCGTTTTGGCGCAGCGCTGGAAAGAGGCGGAGACGCGCCGTTTGTTAGCCGTATGTTTGGCGGGTTCTGCCGCCGCGCTCGGTTTTTTAACGGTTAAAGCGGACGCGGTGTATGCGAGCCTGGAGGGGCGGTTGTATGCGTCGCGCATCGCCGCTTCGGTACGGTCGCCGTATCAGCGGGCGGTTGTCACGCGGGAGGCAGGACCGCGCCTATCCCCTGATAAAAGCGAGCCGCCGCCCTATGCCGCAACAGCGAAGCGCGGCGACGATCTCCGCCTCTTCATCGATGGTCAAATCCAGTTCAGCTCTGTCGACGAATACCGTTACCATGAGGCGCTCGTTCATCCGGCGATGAGTCTGGCAAAACGGCGCGCGCGCGTCCTGATACTGGGCGGAGGAGACGGGCTGGCGGTCCGCGAGGTTTTAAAATACCCCGATGTTGAACAGATAACGCTGGTCGATATCGACTCGACGATCGTGGAGATGTGCCGAAACAACCCTGAGATCGCCGCATTGAATGAGCGCTCTTTAGATCATCCGAAGCTGCGCATTGTTTATGAGGACGCGTTCAAGTTTGTTGAAAAAACGGCGGAGCAGTTTGACGCCGCAATCATTGACCTGCCTGACCCGAATCATGAGTCGCTGGCGAAGCTATACAGCGTCGAGTTTTACCGCATCCTGCGTTCGCGCCTGACAGACGGCGGTACAGTCGCAACGCAGAGCGCGTCTCCATTTTTTTCGCGCGCCGCGTTCTGGTGCATTCACCGCTCAATGGAAGCCGCCGGCTACGCTTCGACGCTGGCGTACCATCTGGAAGTGCCGTCGATGGGCAACTGGGGCTTCAATCTCGGCGCGGCGCAGCCCGCCTCTCCCGACGAGATACAGCTTTCGGTTCCGACGCTGTATTTGACGGAGGCGTCGCTGTCGGCGATGTTTGCGTTCGGCAAGGATGTCGCCGAAATTGACGCGAATCCGAATACCTTAATGAAGCCAATTCTGATACACTATTATGACGACCCGCGCTGGGCATACTATTAGAGGTCAAGGCTATTTCGGTCTGGAGGATCGTTCATGTCCGATATTGAAACGCTTGAGCAGGTTGCGGAGGTTTTGGAAGAAAACGGCTATGAGCCTGTCGTGTCAGAGGGGTCGGTGTCCATCGGCGTCGGCGGACAGGAGGCGCCTTTTGCGGCGACGCTGACGATCAACGAGGCGCGGCAGGAGCTGTCCATCACATGCCAGCTGGCGGTTCTGGGCGATGTGCTGGACGATCGGGAGCTGGAGTTCACGGTCGCCTGTCTGGACGCGAACACGCGGGTTCGCCCGTATGCGTTTGCGGTCATCACCGCGTCGGACAACCCAGATCTGGACGATCCGGACGAGTGGCCGGTTGTGTTGACCGACAGCCTTCCGCTGGGCGATCTGTCGCCGACGGAGCTGATTTCGTCGATGGACAGCCTCTGGTCGGCTCTGGCGGCGAGCTGGGATGTGCTGCATACAGGCATGGATGAAAACGAATAAAGCGAAAAGGAAAGGAGCGAACCGATGGCGAAAGTGTTTGGGGCGTTGAAGAACTGGTTTCGCGCAAAGGATGAAGCGGCGGCAAAAGCGATGGCCGACCCTGTGCGCGACAGCCGTTTTGCGATTGAGGACAGCAAGAAGCAGATTGCGGAGTTCACCTCCAAGATTGCGCAGCTGATCGCTTCGAACAAGCAGCTGCAGCGGGAGCATGCGCAGGCGGAAGCGGACGCGGACAAGTTTCAAAGTTACGCCGAGCGCGCCGCGGCGGCAGGTTCTGAAGATGATGTGCGCGAGGCGTTGTCGCAGCGCGCGATGGCGGATGAACGCCGTTCGACGCTCATTGCCGAAATTGAACGCAACAACCAGCTGGTCGCCCAGCTGCGGTCGCAGGTGAACAGGGCGCGGGCGAAGGTGGCAGGGGCGGAGAGCAACCTGGTGCGCCTGAACGCGCGGCTTGAGGGCGCGAAGGTGCGTCAAGAGCTGGCGAAAGCGTCCTCCTCCTTCGCAGGCGGCGACAGCCCGCTTGCCGCTCTGGACAACCTAGAAAAAGAGGTGAACACGGTTGAAACGGAAGCGGAGGCGTGGGAGGAGCTGTCTGTGGACGCGACGGAGCAGTCGCAGCAGTCGTTGGAGTCGAAATACGGCTCCGCCGGAAGCACAGCGGTGGACGACGAGGTGGCGCGCCTGATGGAGTCGGCAAAAAAGAAACCGCTGAGCTCCTAACAGAACGGAGCGACGTTTGAACGACCCATGGACGTTCGATTCGCGCCCTGTCATCGCGCTGCTGCAGGAGGCGGTGTCCATTGAAAGCGTCAACCCAGGCTTGCCGGGCGGCTCGCGCGGCGAGGAGGGAATGGTCGCCTTCATTCAGCGGTTCTTCTCCGAATGCGGAATCGATACCGAGACGGACGAGGTTCTGCCCGGGCGATGCAACATTGTTGCGACGCTTCCCGGGCGCGACCGCAGCCGAGCTTTGCTGTTTGAATCGCACATGGACACCGCGTCTGCCGAGATGATGACGATTCCGCCGTTTGAGCCGCATGTCCGAGACGGCAAGCTGTACGGGCGCGGGGCATGCGACACAAAGGCGGGCGGCGCGGCGATGATGCTGGCTCTGCGCGAACTGAAAGAAGAGGGCTGCGTTCCGCCATGCGACATTCAGTTTGCCGGCGTCGCGGACGAGGAGAAGGGGCTTGCGGGCGCCTCTCGATTGGCTTCCGCGACGCGCGCGAACGCGGTTGTGGTGTCGGAGCCGACCGACCTGCGCGTTGTGAGGGCGCACAACGGGGTGTGCCGTTTGACGCTGCGCGTGGAGGGCGTCTCGGCGCACAGCTCCAAGCCGCAGCTGGGGGTGAACGCGATTGTGAAGGCGGCGGGGCTGATTCAGCGCATAGAGACGGAGATGGCGCCGTCCGTTTTTTCAAAAACGCATCCGCTGACAGGCGGAGCCGCGCTCAATATCGGCGTCATCCGCGGCGGAACGCAGGTGAACATCGTCCCGCATGAGTGCGTTGTTGAGATCGACCGGCGGCTCATACCCGGCGAAAACGCCGAGGAGGCGGAGGCTCCCCTGCGCGCGCTCGTTAAAGAGGCGGCGCGCCTTGACCCCGACCTGCGCGCCGATCTGGAGCCGCCGTTCATGATGATGGAGCCGTTTGAAACGGCGGAAGAGTCGCAAATTGTTCAAGCGGCGCAGTCGGCGCGGGAAGAGACGCTCGGACGCGCCGAGACGGCGGGGGTTCCCTTCGGCACAGACGCCAGCAAATATGCGGCGGCGGGAATCCCGGCGGTTGTGCTAGGACCCGGCAGCATTGACCAAGCGCACGCGGCGGTCGAATGGGTCGACTGCGCGCAGGTTGAGGCGGCGGTGAATATCTACAAAACAACAGCGATGAGGTTCAGATGAACTTGATAGAGAAGCGGGAGATTTTTCCGCGCGTCAGGGAACATACGCACGGCTCAACCGTCGTAGAGACGCCGGGCGGAGATTTGCTGGCGGCTTGGTTTCAGGGGTCGGGCGAACGCAATGCGGACGATGTGCGCATCATGGGCGCGCGGTTGAAAAGCGGCTCTCGCGAGTGGAGCGCCCCGTTTTTGATGGCGGACGTTCCAGGCTTTCCAGATGTGAACCCGATCCTGTTTTGGGATCCGCGCGGTCGGCTCTGGCTCGTCTGGTATACGGTGATCGCGCATCAGTGGGACACGTCGCTGCTGCAGGCGCGCATGAGCGAGCGGTTTGAGGGAGAAGGCGCGCCGAAATGGGACTGGCAGAAGACCATCTTTGTGAAGCCCGGCAGCCCGGCGCAGAAAGGCGTTCAGCCAGACGACCGCTTTCTGGCGTCTGTGAAGCGCCAGGCGGAATCGTACGGAAAGCGGCTTGGCGGAGACCCTGAGCTGCAGGCGCGCTGGAATGAATGGAGCGCGCGGATGATCGCCAACGCCGCCGGCGAGCCGATGACGCGCCGCGGCATTTTAAAAAACGAGGACGGAACCGAAACGCCGACCGACATCGGCTACCCGTATTTTCGGCGCATGGGATGGCAAACCAAAAATAAGGCGATCATTGTGAACGGCGGACGCCTCATCCTGCCGCTCTATTCGGACGGGTTCAGCTTTTCGCTCATGGCATTGTCGGACGACAGCGGCGAAACATGGCAGTTCAGCGAGCCGCTGGTCGGCGCAGGAAGCATTCAGCCGAGCGTCGCCGTCAAAGCGGATGGAACGCTCGCCGCCTATATGCGCGACAACGGACCTCCCCCAAAACGGCTGCACTACGCCGAGTCGACCGACAACGGCATGACATGGAGCGATGTGATCGACTCGGAGCTGCCGAATCCAGGGTCGGGCGCCGACATTGTAACGCTGTCGGACGGGCGGTGGGCTTTGGCGTATAACGACACGGAGCGGGGGCGGCACAGCCTCGCCGTCTCGTTCTCGGAGGATGAGGGGGCGTCTTGGGCGCGAACGCTGCATCTAGAGCGTGACGACGGGGCGCGCAGCTCCTACCCGTCCATCATTCAAGCGCGGGACGGTGTTTTGAATGTTGTGTACAGCTCGCATCAGGGCGACCCGCGGGCGAATGCGATCAAATGGGCGCGGATTGAGGCGGGGTGAGCGCCCGGGCGCAAACGGAGTCGGCTTATGCAGCTCCGCCCGCCCCCGACGCCCTTATTTCGAAACCGATGCAACTTCCGAAACTTCCGCGATTTCCGAGATCAACTCAAGGCTTTCAGGAGTCAAGGGAAGGTTCCCCGTTTCGATATGTTCCAGAACGTTTCCATGTTCGTCCTTGACCGTTTTGGAGGAGGAAATGGCGGCAGGCATCGATTCCACATACCATTCGCCGTCCGTTTTGCGCAGGACGGTCGGGAGACCGCCATCGACGGAGACGCGCAGCTCGCCATCCGCATAGACAAACTCGTCGACCGGCGGATTCTCCGGCGGATGTACCTCTAAATTGTCTGCTTGATCAAGCAGCTGCGCAAATAGACCTAGGGAATCATACGCTTCGCCGCGCGCCATGCTCTGCGCTTTTTCTAAATCGAGCGCGCGCATTGCGTTCTGAAACGCTTTGAAGGCAGCGATCGCCGCTTGCTTATCCGCCTCCTCAACGGCGTCTTCTTCCGCTTCCGTTTCAACGGGAGCCGCCATCGTCGTTTCATGGTCGGCGTTGGAGACCAGCGCCGCCGCGGACGCTTCGCCGTCGACTTGGACAGCTTCGGATTGAATGGCCGGGCTGTCGAACGCGCTCTCGCCGCCGGTTGTCTTCACCGCGGAGAGCGGCGTCACGCGCGGGCTTTGCTCTTCGAGCGTCAACGCGCTGATGGCAGATTCAGGCTCGGCGCCAGCGTTGTTGAGCCAGAGATACCCGCCAATCAGAATTCCTGCGGCGGCAACGGCAGCGCCGACGACGATTTTCGTTGTTTTAGCCATGAGCAGTATGCCACCCCATGCCGCGCGTTTCATGCCTGCGAAGACGGCAATGAACGCGGCGGCGGTCGATGCGAGCAGCTTGCGAAGACGCGCCTTCGCCCGATGAAGACGAAAGCCGACCGCCGAATAGGACAGCCCGTATTTCTGTTGAAGTTCCCCGTATGAGGCTTCGTCAAAATAACGGGTGCGCAGCATCTCCCGATCTTCTCTGTTGAGACGCCCCATCGCCCTGTGGAGCTGTTCCCGCTCCTCCGCTTCTTCTAGGGCGTCGTGGAGCGCTTTAAAGCGGAGCGCTCTAAAGTCGGGCAGTTCGATGAGCTGGTCCATTGGGGCTTCACGCTCATTTCGGTAAAGCGCGCGGCGATTCCAGTCGAGCGCTGTGTTGCGGGCGATGCCGGCGATCCAGCGGTTGAATTTTGCAGTGTCGCGGAGGCGGTCCCTGCTCGCATACGCTTTCAGAACGGTTTCTTGGACGAGGTCGTCAATCTCATCGGGATTGCGCAGACAGCGGCGGGCGACCCGCCGGATATTCTCCATCTGCGAAAGGACGGCTGCGTCAAAGTCGAAATTGTCGGATGCACTCATTGTTCATCTCCTCTACGTTATTTGTTGCGTAAAGGAGAGCATTTTTAGCGCATTTTGAATTTTAAGTTTTGAAAAAGCGAAGGTCGACAGTACCCAATAACGGGCGTCTTCGGAGCGCGCAAAGGCGCAAGCGGAGGCTGAAAAAACTTGAAACGCCCGGCGTTTCAGACTAGCCTTATGGGCGAGATGGGAGGTGGCGGGGAGAGGTGGCGGGGAGAGGTGGTCGGACGCGTCGTATCGTCATGCATCGTTCTCCTTTGAATCTTTTTTGGGCTGTCGGGTGCGTTGTATATTTCTGCTCCAGTTGCTGTGTCCGTAAGAGTATAGCGTATATACGCGGACAGAGGAGCGATTTGGCATTTTATTCGGTCAAGTTTCTATGTCAAGTTATATCGTTTATGCGATAAGTTCTTCATATCTCAGACGGACTAAAGGGCGCAAGCGGAGTCGGCTTATTTACAACCCCGCCCGCGCCGCGATCCGCCTCATTTCGAGATCAACTCAAGGATTTCAGGAATCATCGTTTTGGAAATGGTGGAGGGCAGATCCTCCACATACCATTTGCCGTCCGTTTTGCGCAGGACGGTCAGATTCTCTCCGCCGTCGGAGAGGACGCGCAGCTCGCCGTCCGCATAGATAAACTCATGGACCGGCGGTTTCTCCGACGGTTCGACCTTTATGTTCACGCTCTTGTCCAGTAATTGCGCAAGCAGGAGTAGGGAGGCATGCGCCTCGCCGCGCGCCATGCTTTGCGCTTTTGGTATGTCAAGCTCCAGCATCGCTTCGCTGAACGCGTTGAAAGTATCGATCGCCGCTTGTTTATCCGCCTTCTGGGCGTTGTTGATCCAGAGATACCCGCCAATCAGGATTCCGACGGCGACAGCCGCCGCGGCGATAATTTTCTTTGTTTGGGGCATCAGCAGTATTCCTTTCCATAGTATTCCTTTCCATGCCGCCCGTCTAAAAGTTAAGACTGCCCCATCTTGCGCAGGGGCGCAAGCGGAGTCGGCTTATTGCAGCCCCGCCGCGCCCCGATGCGCCTTATTTCGAGGTCGATTCAACGCTTTCAACAGTGATGTCCTCGATCAACTCAAGGCTTTCAACAGTCAAAGGAAGAGTTCCAGTTTCGATATGGTCCAGAACGTTCCCATGTTCGTCCTTGATCGTTTGGGATGAGGAAATGCCGGCAGGCATCGATTCCACGTACCATTTGTCGCCCGTTTTGCGCAGGATCGTCGGGAGACCGCCGTCGGTTGTGACGCGCAGCTCGCCGTCCGCATAAACAAACTTGTTGACCGGCGGTTTCTCCGGCGGATGAATCTCTAAATTTTCTGCTTGATCAAATAGTTGCGCAAACAGACCTAGGGTCTCATACGCTTCGCCGCGCGCCATGCTTTGCGCCGTTTCGAAATCGAACGTTGTCAGCGCTTCGCTGAACGCATTGAAGGTATCGATTGCCGCTTGCTTTTCCGCCTCTTCGGCGGCGTCTTCTTCCGTTTCCGCTTCAGCGGTAGCCGCCATCGTCGTCTCATGGTTGGCGTTGGAGACCAGCGCCGCCGCGGACGCTTCGCTGTCAACTTGGACAGCTTCGGATTGAATGGTCGGGCTGTCGGACGCGCTCTTGCCGCCGGTCGACTTCACCGCGGAGAGCGGCGTCATGCGCGGGCTTTGCTTTTCGAGCGTCAACGCGCTCTCGGTAGATTCGCGCTCGGCGCCGGCGTTGTTGAGCCAGAGATACCCGCCAATCAGAATTCCTGCGGCGGCAACGGCAGCGCCGACGGCGATTTTCGTAGTTTGTGACATCAGCAGTGTTCCTCCCCATGCCGCGCGTCTAAAGCCGGCAAAACCGGCAACGAACGCGGCGGCGGTTGATGTGAGCAACTTGCGAAGACGCGCCTTCGCCCGATGAAGACGAAAGCCAACCGCCGAATAGGACAGCCCGTATTTCTGTTGAAGTTCCCCATACGAGGCTTCGTCAAAATAACGGGCGCGCAGCATCTCCCGATCGTCGTTGTTGAGACGCCCCATCGCCCTGTGGAGCTGTTTCCGCTCCTCCTCTTCTTCTAGGGCGTCATGGGGCGTTCTAAAGTCGGGCGTTTCGGGGATTTCGTCCATCGGCTCTTCGCGCTCATTTCGGTAAAACGCGCGGCGGTTCCATTCGCGCGCTGTGTTGCGGGCAATGCCGGCGATCCAGCGGTCGAATTTTGCCGCGTCGCGGAGGCGATGCCTGCTCGCATACGCTTTCAGAACAGTTTCTTGGACGAGGTCGTCAATCTCATTGCGGTTGCGCAGAAAGCGGCGGGCAACCCGCCGGATATTCTCCATCTGCGAAAGGACGGCTTCGTCAAAGTCGAACTTGTCGGATGCGTTCATGGTTCATCTCCTCTACGTTATTTGTTGCGTAGGGGATGGTCATTTTAGCGCATTTTGCGATTTTTTGGATTCTAGGCTGGTTGAGGACAGTCTCTACAGGCGATGAAATTCATTTTTGCGCGACTGCCGCAGATCCAAAGCGTCATTCCCGCGTAAGCGGGAATCTTAATGCCTTGCAGCCGCCGCGCCCGTCCTTTAAACCCCCCTAGCCCCCCTTTTCAAGGGGGAATCGGACGCGGCGCGCGTTTGCCGTCTTAGTCTGACGCCTTTTCAGAAAGTACGATCTCCACATTTTCAGGCGCTCTCACTTCAAAATCCATGCTGACGGATCGGATATGCTCAGGAAGCTCTGTCAGCTCGGCGAACGCATGACGAAGCGCCGCCGTTTTGCCGTCTGCCTTGACTTTTGGGGTCATCTGTTTAAAGAACTTTTTCCCCTCCTCGTTCTCGTTGCCGCTTTCCAAGGCTCCCTTCATGGAGATGCGGATGTCGCTGCTGTCATGGCGCTCAATACGAACAGCGCCGCGAATGGGACCGCCGAACTCGGAAAGATAGGGAGTGCGCATTTCGATCTTTTCGACCCCGACAAAATTTTTAAATTCAAATGTTGCGGAGCCTTTGAAGGAGCCGTCTGTGGAGCTTTCGGCGATCGTTTCTGAGATATGTTCGCTGCTCCGCTCCAATTTCCAGTTGGGTCCCGAGGGTCCCGATTTTTTCCTGCCGCGTGTGAACCGCTTTTTCCAGTTTGCCATCGCCGTCTCTCTCCCTTTCCGCTCGTTGCCGAGGCTGCGCTTCATCGTCTCTATTATGATAGCGCTGTGAAGCGGGCGGCGCATCATTCATCGCGCCGCGACAGTCTCTATAGGCGACGATTTTGATTTTAAAGAGCTGTTTTAGAATGCGAAGGCTGTCTGGAAGAACTCTGGATTCCCGCTTTCGCGGGAATGACGATCTGCCCGATTTGAACAGGATTTTCGTACATCATCGCCTGTAGGGGCTTCCCGCGCCGCTTATCCCGCATTTTCTGATCGGAAGCTCGATATAGGCAGTCGGCGCTCGTCCGACCGCCTATATTTCAATTCCTCAGGACGGCGCCGATCAATGTTCCAAGATTTTCTCGGTCAACTCAACGTTTTCAGGAGTCAAGGGAAGATCCCCGCTGTCGATATGTTCCAGAACGTTTCCCTGTTCATCCCTGATCGTTTTGGATGCGGAAACGAAGGCTGGTATCGATTCCACATACCATTTGCCGTCCGTTTTGCGCAGGATGAGAGGGACATCTCCGTGATCGCCGTTGGATGTGACGCGCATCTCACCGTCCGCATAGACAAACTTGTAGTCCAGCTGCTGCTCCGGCGGTCGGGACGTGACATTTGAGTCGCCCTTATCAGCAAGTGTTTGCGCAAGCGAGCCTAGGACAGCATGCGCCTGGCCGCGCGCCATGCTTTGCGCTTTTTCTATATCTAACGTCAACATCGCAGCCTCAAACGCTTTGAAGACAGCGATCGCCGCTTGCTTATCCGCCTCCTCGGCGTCTTCTTCCGTTTCCGCTTCAACGGGAGCCGCCGCTGTCGTTTCATGGTCGGCGTTGGAGGCCTGCGGCGCCACGGACGCTTCGCTGTCGATTTGGCCGGTTTCGGATTGAACGCTTGCGCTGCCGGACGCGCTCTCGCCGCCGGTCGATTTCACCGCGGAGAGCGGCGTCATGCGCGGACTTTGCTCTTCGAGCGTCAACGCGCCCTCGATAGGTTCGCGCTCAGCGTCTGCGTTGTTGAGCCAGAGATACCCGCCAATCAGAATTCCTGCGGCGGCGACAGCCGCGCCGACGACGATTTTTGTTGTTTTGGTCATGAGCAGTATTCCTCCCCATGCCGCGCGTTTCATACCTGCGAAGGCGGCAATGAACGCGGCGGCGGTTGATGTGAGCAGCTTGCGCAGGCGCGCCTTCGCGCGATGAAGACGAAAACCAACCGCTGAATAGGACAGCCCATGCCGCTCTTGAAGCTCCTCATACGAGGCTTCGTCAAAATAACGGGCGCGCAGCATCTCCCTGTCGTCTTCGTTGAGACGACCCATCGCTTTATGGAGTCGCTCCCGCTCTTCCTCTTCCTCTAAGGCGTCGTGCGGCGTTCGCTCGTCGGGTATGTCGGGCAGCTCGTCGATCGGCTCTTCCCGCCCTCTGCGGTAAAATGCGCTGTTCCAATCGCGCGCCAAGTTGTTCGCGATAACGGCGATCCATCGGTCAAACTTCGTCTCGTCGCGCAGCTGGTCGCGTTTAGCGTAGGCGCGCAGGATCGTTTCTTGTACGAAATCGTCGATCTCGCTGCGGTTGCGCAGGCGGCGCAGACCGATGCGGCGGATACTCTCCATCTGCGAGAGGGCGGCTTCGTCAAAGTTGAACGGTCGTTGCGCTTTCATACGCCTGCCTTTCTACACTATATGACGAACCGACGCGCCGTATTTTAGCGCTTTTGGAGAAAAAGGCAGCGGAGTCCGGAACTCATTTGCCGGCGACCGTAATGCTGATGATGAAGTCGCCTGTTTTGTCCCCGTCGGTGAGTCCCAAGCCCTCCTCCGTGAGAAATTGTTTGGGATGCTTTAAAAGCGACCCGGCGGGGAGTTCGACCGTCCATGACATGCTGCCGTCGGGATGTTTGTAATGCACTTTGCCTCCATTCAGGGCAAGTTCATACGGAATCTCCACATCGGCGACAATATCCATGCCGTCGTATCGATAGCGCATCGGCGGCTCATAAGCTTCCGCGCCGCTCTTTGTTTCGTCGTTGATCGCTTCGCCGTCTGGCGCCGGCGCGTCGGAAGGCTCGGTTTCGCCGATGGAGTCCGCCGTTTGAGATTCGACATCGGAGGTCGGCGCCGGCGCGGTGGAGTCGCCGCGGACTTCAGCCGCTTCAGACGGACGATTCGCGCGTTCGGTCGCACTCTGGCTGTCGGTCGACTTCTGACTGGAAAGCGGCGCAATGCGCGGGCTTTGCTCTTCAATTGTCAAGGGGTTGTCGTTCGGCGCGTCGATTTTATCATCGGCGTTGTTGATCCAGATGTATCCGCCAATCAAGACGCCCGCGGCGACTGCGGCGGCTCCGACGGCGATTTTTGTTGTTTTGGTCATGAGCAGTATTCCTCCCCATGCCGCGCGTCCAAAACCGGCAAAGGCGGCGGCGAACGCGGCGGCGGTTGATGTAAGCAGCTTGCGAAGACGCGCTTTCGCCCGATGAAGGCGAAAGCCGACCGCCGAATAGGACAAGCCATGCCGCTCTTGAAGCTCCTCATACGAGGCTTCGTCAAAATAACGGGCGCGCAGCATCTCCCTGTCGTCTTCGTTGAGACGCCCCATCGCTCTGTGGAGCCGCTGCCGCTCTTCCGCTTCCTCTAGGGTGTCGTGCGGCGTTCTCATGTCGGGCGTTTCGGGAATTTCATCGATCGGCTGTTCGCGCCTTTTACGATTCCATTCGGCGGCGAGGTTCCGCGCGATGACGGCGACCCACCGATCAAACTTCGCTTCGTCGCGCAGTTGTCCGCGTTTGGCGTAGGCGCGCAGGATCGTTTCCTGTACGAAATCGTCGATCTCGCCGCGGTTGCGCAGACGGCGCAGACCGATGCGGCGGATGTTCTCCATCTGCAAGACAGCGGCTTCGTCAAAGTTGAACGGGTCGGTCGTTTTCATGCGTCTGCCTTTCTACCCCCATGATGAACGAGCGCGCTGTTTTTTAGCAGTTTTTCTGAAAAAGCTTCGAACGCTTGCTCTTAAGATTCCCGCTTGCGCAGGAATGTTGAGATGGGCGCGGAAAGGAACAGCATGGGCGCCGAAAGACGGGTTTACAGAATTCTTATGCGCCGCCGCGTTTTGCGGAGGCGATGGTGATCTCTTTTGAGAGTCCGTATTTTTTCAGTTTGGAGGCGATCGTGTTGCGCGAGACGCCCAAGAGCCGCGCCGCCTCCTGCTGATTTCCGTTCGCTTTTTCCAGCGCGTTCAAGGTCAAAATGCGGTCGATATACTGGTGCGCGCCTTCAGTCGGCGGATTGTCTAACAGCAGGTTGATGCCGTTGTTCAGGCTCTCGTCCACGCTCGCCGCACTCGACACCGCTGGGTCCTCTTCCAGAGCCAGGTCTTCGGGCGCGATCTCTCCGTCCGTTTGAGCCGCCGCTCCCTCCAGCACATTTTTGAGCTCCCGCACATTGCCCGGCCACAGGTATTTTTTCAGCGTCTGCATCGTCCGCCGGTTGACTCGCAGGCTGGATTTCCCGGTCGCTTTGCGCAGGTTGTCTAGAAAATAGTTGGTCAGCTCCTCAATGTCCTCCTTCCGCTCCCGCAGCGGCGGAACATGGATCGTCAAGTTTTTGAGCCGATAGTACAGATCGTTGCGGAAGCGCCCTTCGCTCACCTCTTTGGACAGATCCTTGTTTGTCGCGGCGATCACCTGCGTGTTGATGCGTATCAGCTCGTTCCCGCCGACGCGGCTGAATTCCCAGTCGTCCAAGACACGCAGCATTTTGGTTTGAAGTTCGTTCTGTATCTCGCCGATCTCATCCAGAAAAAGCGTCCCGTTCTGCGCTTCTTCAAACCGCCCGATGCGCACTTTTTCCGCCCCTGTGAAGGCTCCGCGCTCATGTCCAAACAGCTCGCTTTCAAAGATGTTCGCCGGCACCGCCGCCACATTCACCACAATGATCTTGCTTCGGTTGCTGTGCTGATGCAGCAGCCGCGCCACCAGCTCTTTGCCGACGCCTGTCTCGCCTGTGATGAGTATGATCGGATACTTTTCGTACTTCATCCCGTTCGCGTCGAACGCTTCGATCGGCATCGACATGCGCCCCGCCGTTTTTCCAATCAGCTTGCGGATATTCTGCATCGCCTGCGACGAGCCGACCAGCGCATCGGATCTGTCCATCTGGACGTTCGTTGTTTTTTTTTGATGCTCGGCGTCTTTCAACGCCCTGTTGATGGCGCTGCGCAGCTCGTGCGTGTCCGGCGGCTTGATAAAGTACTCATACGCGCCCAGCTTCGTCGACTCAATCGTGCGCGAGGTGGTTGAATGCGCCGTCATGACGATGACGCTCAAATTCGGATATTCGCTTTTGAACGTATTCAGCGCCTCAATTCCGCTAATGCCCGGCAGCTGAATGTCGGTGATGACAAGGTCCGGCGTTGCCGCCGCGGCGATCTCAAGCCCCGTCTCGGCGTCCAGCGCCTTCAGCAGATCGTAATCGCACCCAAGCGACCTGTTGAGCGCAAAATGGATGTCTTCTTCGTCGTCGATCACAAGTATTTTCGGTTTGTTCATTCTGCGCTCTCGTTCAGCAGCGGGAGCGACAAAATGAAGCGCGCCCCCTCGGCCGCGTTTTCATGCCGTATATCTCCCTGATGGTCAAGGACGATTCGCTTGACGGTGGACAGCCCAAGCCCCGTTCCGGACGGCTTGGAGGTGTTGAACGGTTTGAACAGCTCCGCTTTCACATTTTCAGGCACGCCGCCGCCCGTGTCGGAGACGGCGATTCGGGCGTGGTTTTCGCTCTTCTCCGCCTTGACGCTCAAACGCCCGCCGACCGGCATCGCGTCCAGAGCGTTCAAAAACAGGTTCAAAAACACCTGCTCCAGCTGGTTCTGGTCGGCGCTCACAAGGACGCTCTCGCGCGGGAACTCTTCGCGGACGCGCACATTTTGCTGCGTTGCCCGGTGCTTGACCATGTTCAACACATTCCGAACAACCTTTTTCACATTCACAGCGCTGAATTCGCCCCCGCTCGGCTTCGCAAAGTCAAGAAACTTCTGCGCGATGCCCGACATGCGCGTCACCTGCTCCTGTATCTTTTGGCGCACATCCTCCCCCGGCTCCTCTATGTCCAGCAGCATGACAAGTATCGTCAGCGGGTTGCGAAGTTCATGGGCAAACTCTGCCGCCATTTGACCCATCATTCCGATTTTTTCAGCCTGGCGAACCTGATCGCCCAGCATCGACATCTCTTTATAGAGGTGCGCGTTGCGAATGGCGATCGCCGCCTGATCAGCCAGCCCCTTCGTGAGCGCGATCTCATCCGCCTTGAAGATATGCCGATGCGTTTTATAGACGCTCAACGCTCCCAGCGGCTCCTCGTCAATGGTGAGCGGTACGGCAAGCATTCCGCGCAGGTCCGCTTTTTGGGCGAGGTCCTTGAACTGGTAGCGCGGATCCTTTTGAACATCCTCGACCGAAAGCGGCTTTTTGGAAAGGATCGCCCCGCCGATGAGGCTCTTATTGACCGCAAGCGGAGGCTTTGAGGAGTATTCGCCGCTCGTTTCCTCTTTCACTGCTTTCGTGACAAGCATTTCGCCGGTTTCGTCCAGAAGGCTCAGCGCCGCGATGCGCGCCTGCATCAGATCCGCCGCATGCTCCACAATGCTTTTGAGCAGCTCCTCAAGATTGAGCGTCTGCGAGATGTAGTTCCCGATCTTAAAAAGCGAATGGAGCGCCGCCGCCCGCTGACGCGCCGCGTCGTACCGCCGCGCATGCTCAACGCTGGGGGCGAGACGGTCTGCGAGACGCTGCAGCGCCGCTTCATCCTCTCGGCTAAACGCGTTCAGATACGGGGCGGCGACGTCAATCGCGCCGATGACGCGCCCGTCCAGGGCGATCGGCGCCGCCAGCTCCGAGAGCGTCTGGATGTCGCCGGGGATGAATCGGCTCTCCTTGCGCGTGTCCGGCACATTCACCGACTGCGCATGTTTCACCGCCCATCCGATCAGCCCCTGCCCAATCTGCAGGTTGAGATTCGATACAAACTGATAGTTGAATCCTCGTGTGATCGGTATCTCAAGGATTCCGCGCTCCTCATCCACAATGCATAGCGAACCTGCCGGAGCGTTCGTCAACTCCATCGCGGCTTCCAATGCCAGAGCGTACATTAGATCGGGATCAAACTCGTATCCGATCTGCGCGGCGAGAGCGTCAATCTGTTCCCGTTGTTGATCGCTGAGCGGGTCCTCCATCTCCAGTCCGTTGATCCTTTCCGATGGGAGCGTCTATTCGTTCCAGTGAAGATAGAGCTGCAGCCCCGGCTGCGGCTTCTGCACATTCAGCTCGTGGTAGTCCGCATTCACGATGGCGATCTTTTTCCACTGCTCAATGTCGTCGTAGGTGTCGGGGCGCGCCGCAATCGATTGGAGCGTGTCGCCTTCTTGGACAACATAGCGGTGGACGCGCTTAGGCGGTTCGATGGCAAAGGTTGCGCTCGTTTCAGCCGATTCATTTCCCGCCGCGTCGGCCGCTTTGACCGACACCATATACTTGCGGGAGGAGAGCAGGTCGCCGGCCGCGGTGAAGGTTACCTCGCTGCCTTGAACGACCGTTTCGCCTTCGACCGTTCCCGTATGCCCGGACATGATAGCGTTCTCATGCGATTCAAAGGTAACAGAGACGCTGCCGGTTGAGATCGGCTCGCTGAAGACAGCGGAGATCTGTCGAATGCCTGTCTTGATGGCGTCCTCATAGTCGGTTTCCTGCGCGTAGGCGTGTCCGTCGGCGGGGGTTAAAGTCGTCAGCGTCGGAGCCGTCGTGTCTTTGTAGGTGTAGGTGAGGATATTTTCAGCCTTCTTCTCTTTCGGGTTCGTAACCTCAACCTTCACATCGCCGACATTGCCTGCGGGCGTTGTGAGGGTAACGGCGGTTTTTGTTACGCTGGTCGGCGTTACATTTTTGCCGCCGAAGGTGACGGTCAGCCCCTCTTTGAATTTTTCGCCGCTGATCGTGACGGTTTGTCCGCCTTTCTCAGGTCCGCTTGCGGGCGAAATGCCGGTCACCTCAGGCGTCGGGTTGCAGCCGCTCAACAGCGCCGCGGCGGTAAAGACAGCTAGCGCGGCGGTGAATACGCTGTGTCGTTTCAGCATCGGGAGCTCCTTGTATTATTTCGGTCGTCTCTTCATCTGCCGCACGGGCGGCTCACATCATACTCGCTCATCGTAATTATATGCTGAGTTGATGAGCGTGTCAACCTTTGCGGTTTGAAGGCGGCGCCTGCGTGGACATGCTGCGCGGGAATGGCGATGGATGAGAGAGGCGGTTTATTTGACGGCGAATTTGCCGACGCGCTGTAGTTTTTGCTCATTCTGCTCAACCGATATGACCATAAAATAGACGCCGGGGGCGAGCGCGTTGTTGAACTGAAAAAGCGCGTCTCCTGACGAGAGATTGATCAGCTCCATCCGCATCGCCCTTGACCCTTGCGCGTCAAAAACGGACGCCTCCGCCCTGTCGATGGGCGCTTGCGAGAGCGAGGCATGGGCGCGTATCGGGGCGCCCGTCGGCGCGGGGTTCGGATAGATGCGCAGCGAAACGAATTCAAGCGGACGGTCCGACGCTGATTCCGCCTGCGCCCTTAACTGATACGGAGCCGTTTCCGTCAACGGACCTGTCGGCGCGATGCGCAGCGTCAGCGTTTCCGCGCTTCGACTAAAGTAATGCAGCTGGAGTTGATCGCTCTCGCCGCCGGCGACGCGCACTGCCGATGAGACCGTCCGCCCCGCCGCGTTCAGCAGCGACATCGAAATCGACGCCCTTAGCGGAATCGCCGCAGACGCCAAGAGCCGCGTCCCCGCCGGCGCGTTCAACCTGAAATGATCGACATCGCCGTCCAGCATCTCGGAATGAATCGTGCGGTTCAACGGAACGGGATACGCCTCGCCGGGCGCGTCGTTCGGCTCAAAGGTTCTCCCAATAAACGCATAGAATGTCATGATCCGCCCCGATTCGGACGCGCCGACGATGGAAATGCCGGTCGCCTCGCCGCGGTTTCCGCTTGAGTTCGGAGTCGTCCATGGCGTGAAGGCGGTCTGGAGGTCTTCCGCGGCGTAGGCGGCGCCTTGGGTGTAAAGAGGGTTTTTCTTCTCATCTAAAAGCCGCTCATGCGCTGGATCGGCGGGGTCTTCAACCCAGATGCGCCGCGCGATAGTCGGCTCCTTGTCGAGATCGATAGGTATCTTTTCGTCAATGTGCCAGATGAGCAGCCCCTCGTCCGGCAGGGCGGAGTCGTACAGCCCGCCTTTCGACCTGTTTTCGATGAGAAAAAACTCGCGCCCGCCTGTGTTCGGAACATCGATCTTATACAGGACAGGCTTCTCGTTCGGGCTGGAGAGCGCGCCAATCTCAAACAGCCCCCCGCCGCTGCGGATATCGATAGGCTCAATCCATCCGTTGCGCCCGTTTTCAGGGTTGCCGTCGATGTCCCATTTCAGGTAGCCGCTGACGTGGGCGGGTTGAAGACCATCTCCTTGATAGGCGCCTCTTCTGCCCATGAGGCTAAACTGGTTGTCGTTCGGCGTGACGAAGCCGCCGTAGCTGTACATGTCGGGCGCGCCCAGGCTATGCATAAACTCGTGGCACCAGATGCCGACGTTCGGATGTTCCCTGGCAGGGTCTTCTGGGACGATGACCGCCGCCTCAATCCATATCCCCTGCCGCTCAATGCCCAGCCTCGTCAGCAGCGCCGGCCAGATGTCGCTCTCTCCGTCTGTAACGGCGTCATTGTTGCCCGCGTGGAGAATGACGAGATGATCTAGAACGCCGTCGCCGTCCCTGTCAAAGTCGGACAGGCGCAGATCGGGGAGCGCGGCGTCCAGCGCGTCTTCTATCAGCTCTTTGTATCGGAGCGTATTAATTTCCCCTTGCCCGTAATAGCTCATGTTTTTTGGAACGCGGTACCATGCGTCGTTCAACGGGTAGCTGCCGCCGTCCGGCCCGGGCTGAATGGACGTCTGCCCGTAGGAGACCTCCTCCATATAGGAGGCGAGCGAAACGATGTTTTTGTCAAAGAACCTGTCATCGATCTCATGCCGCGGGCGTTGTCCTGGCTGATCAGCAAAATCGACGCGAAGGACAAGCAGCGTCTCGATGCCGTCCTCTTGGAGCTGGACGTTCAGGCGCGGACCTAAGTGGACGGAGGGCGCGGCCTGTTTTACGGCTGAAGGCAACGCGCCAAGCGCATGAAACGAAGTCGACAAGAGCGCCAAAAGAACGCCCAGCCGAGTTGCGCTCGCGCGCGTTTTCGACCTCTTCTTCATGGCTCTTGGTTGGGAAGTACGAGCAGGCGCGCCGCTCGCCGCGACGCGGCTCCGTCTGCCGGTTCCATCGTCACATCGACAAAGTAGATGCCCGGCGCGGCAGGCTCGCCGTTCATGTTGCGCCCGTCCCATTCAATGAGCTGGTTGAGTCCGATCTGCCCGTCCGCGCTGGTTTCATGCAGAACCCTCCCCGCGGCGTCGTAGAGACGGAGTGTGAGCCGCGCCGGCTCGTTCAGCTGACAGTGGACGGTCAACGGCTGCCTGCCGTTCAATCGAAACGGGTTCGGATAGACGGAGGCTTCAACGATCTGCGCCCGCATCGGTTCCGGAGACTTGCCGTTGAGAAGCGGTCTCGCGGCCGCGGCCGCCGCGGCGATATACGCCGGGACCGCCTCGGACGCATAGTCGACCTGTACCTTGTCGATCGTGTCTTCGATGGTGTGGTAATACGAATAAGAGCCGGCGCTGACGTCCTGAGTGAACGCGATCGCGCTGAATCCATACAGCCAAAACGGTAGATGGTCGCTAAATCCGAAGCGATGGTTGCGATGCAGCGTCAGATCCAGGTTGAATTGCGGGTCATTCGCCGCTTCATGCGCCGTTTGGAGCAGCCATTCGCTGTTTCGGTTGGCGACGATATGCAGGTCGAACGGTCCCTCGGCGTCGAATCCGATCATATCCACATTCAAAACGCCGGCGATGCTGTCGCCGTTGCGCTGCGCGTCTCGAGCGTAATTGCCGCTTCCGAACAGCCCCAGCTCTTCGCCGGTGAAGAGAACAAACCGAACCGTGAGATCGAATTCTGCCTCCGCAAAGAGGCGCGCCGCTTCTAAAACGGCGGCAACGCCCGTCGCGTTGTCGATGGCGCCTGGAGCGGGGCTTTCGCGCCATTCCGCGTCCTCTCCGTCCGGCCTTGAAGTGATGGAATCGTAATGCGCTGTCAGAAGTAGGACGCGGCGCGCGTTAAGCCCAGAGCCTCTCTTCTCGGCGGCGATGTTGCGCATCGTAAAATTGCCGATCTCTGATGAGAACGTAGAGTACAACGTATGCTTGAAGGGATGCTCCGTCGGCTCGTATCCATATGTTCTTAACTGCTCCATGATCCAGTCCGCGGCGAGATCGGCCGCATCGTCCGGCGGCTCTGATCCGTCGACGATATCCGCGCCTCGTACCCGAAGGGAAAATCGGCTTTTGAGTCCATGGTTGTCGGTCAGCTCTTCCACCATTCGAAACCAGCGGTCCGCGTCGAACCCGCTCGCGATCTGGCGGGCAGCGTTCGCCTGCTCTTGGTTTAAGGGCGCCGCCAGCGCAGAGCCGGCGCACAACAGAAGAGCGCATATCCAGAAACGGCGCAAAACGTTCATTTTCATTTATACAAAATATCCGATGCGTTGGTCAAACTGAAACGGGCGCTTGCGCCGGCGGATCTCGTCCAGCCTCTTGCGCAGCAGCTCCCATTCGTCGTCGGTGAGCTGCGCGAGCAGTTTTTCCGCCGCGTCCAGGAGCGTTTTCTCCAAAACATGCCTGTCTTCGTCTGTCGGGACGATGACGGTCGGCTCTTCGTGCGGTTTCATGGCAGCAAGCCCTCTGCGCGGTTGCGGTTCAGCAGTCGAAAACGTTTAACGTTATGTTCGCCCTGATCGGCGACATAAAGTACGTTATTTTTTGAGACGGCGGCGCCGACAGGCTCCGACAGCGTCCCTTCGCCAAAAAAACCGGTTGGACATCCCTGCGGGTCTAGCGCGGCGATTCGCTTCTTGCGGATGTCGCACACATACCAGCGCCCCTCGCTGTCCACAGCGGCCGCGGCGGGCGCGCCAATCTGCGCGTCTTCCCAGGAATCCATCGGGCTGCCGGCAAAATCGACGCGCGCGACGCGCCCCCCAAGCGGATCGGCGACAACGGCGGCTCCGTCCGGCCCGACGCGCAGACGCGCCGGCATACGCAGCGGAATCAGCGGCATTCCGCGCGTCCATTGAACATACCCCTGCGGCGAAACGCGCATGATCGACAGCGACGCCGCGTTTGCAATATACACATCCCCCGCCCGCCCGACCGCGACCCCAGACGGCTCAAAGCTGCCGGAGCCGTCGTCTTGAATGAGCGTCCAGTACCGCTCATCCTGCGTGTCAAGCGCCTGAACGCGCGCATTTCCGCGCTCGGCGATGTAGAGCAGCGTTCGCGCTTGACGCCGAACCGCCACATCGACCGGCTGGTCCATCTCGCCCGCGTCGCGCCCGAAGCGTCCATAGGCGCGGATAAAGACGCCGTTCGGATTGAACGCTTGGACGCGGTGGTTGCCGGCGTCGGCGACATAGAGCGTCCCGTCGTTTGAAAGGGAGAGGCCGGCGGGCTTGTTGAATTGCCCTTCCTGATCGCCTTGTTCGCCGAACGCGCCGAGGTAGCGCGCCTGCAGAACGGGGACCGACTCAAGCGGAGGAGGAGAAGGCGCCGGCGCGCAAGCCTGGGCGCATAAAGCGGCGAGCGCAGCCATCCAGCAAGCCCGTTTACTCGGTCTGCTTTTCAAAACGAAAAATGTACACAAGTTCGTCGCCGCTGTCTCCCATGATCACCTGAGGGATTTTGAGGTGAAGAACGTCGGATTTGGCGCTTTTTCGCGGAAAAAAGACGAAGAATTCAAAGCGGCTCTTCGGCATTACTTTGGACGACAGCACATCCGCCGGGTTGAGCGGGCTAACCCTGTCGCCGCGGTCAAGGCGCAGGCCGCGCTCCGAGAAGACATCTCCCCTGAAGCCGATGGGCGGTCTCAGGGTCTTGTATCTTCGCCGCAGTTGGCGTACGCGGGAGCGCGACAGCTGCTTATGCTCCTTGCCGTCCTGGTCAAGCAGCGTGACGGCGTCCCTGTCGTATTCGATGTAGATGGGCGATTCGTTGAAGATGAGAATGTAAAAGGCGTCCGCCTCTTTCACCTCGTTTACAGCCGCCGCGGCGACCCCGATGCTGTTCTTGACGGAGTACACCCCTCCCTTGGAGTTGGGCGTCGCAGATGTTTCAGGACCCTCAACGCCGAACAGATGCCCAGAGTAGAGACCCCCGCAACCGGCAAACAATGCGGCGCAAACGCATGCGCATATCGGAACGATGATCTGTTTCATATGTTCATGATACACAATAGCGGCAGGGATTGCATCCCCTATCGCCGATGGGTAGCCTCTACAGGCGATGGTATACGAGAATCCTGTTCAAATCGGGCAGGCCGTCATTCCCGCGAAAGCGGGAATCCAGAGATCTCCCAGACAGCTTCCATATTCCAAACAGCTCTCTAAAATCAAAATCTTCGTCTGTAGAGACTGCCTGAGCATCCTGCCTGTTGACATGCAGCCCCATTGAATGTATTAAAGACGAGAAAAGCTTAAGGAGAATGAACATGTCCGCTGTCGCCTTGAAGCGCGGAGACGACCGCCGAAAAACTGTACGCAGAGCCTTGGAACTGGTGAGAGAAGAGATCGCCCCGAAGGTTCAATCGCCCATCCTGCTGAAACCGAACTTTCTGTCCAGCGTCAACCCGCTGGCATCAACGCGCGCGGACGCCGCGAGGGGCGTCATCGATTTCCTGCTGACGCTGCCGAACGCGCCGGACGAGATCTGGATCGCCGAGGGCGGCAACGAAAAACATAGCGGCGAAGCGTTTCAAAACTTCGGATACACGGAGCTGCTGTCCGAATACGCCGTTCCGATTCGCCTCATCGACCTGCACCAAGAAACGGAGTGGGTTGAAACGGAATGCGAACTGGCGGACGGCGGCTCATGGAAAGTGGGCATGCCAAAGACGGTTCTGGACTGCCCCTCAACCGTCAGCGTTGCCGTCGCGAAGACGCATGACGTTCTTTATACGACGCTGGCTCTGAAAAACATGATCATGGGGACGATACGCAAGGACGACCGCGTCAAAATGCACGGGTTCATGACGCACGCGGAGCGCGAAATACCGCGCGAGGCGCAGATACTGAACCGAAACCTGATACGGCTGGCGGAATATCTGACGCCCGACATCGCTGTTATTGACGGCATTGAGGGTCTGCAGGGGAACGGCCCTGGCGGGACGGACGCGGCGCCGTTTCGATGCGTCTTTGCGGGCGAGAATGTGTGGTCGGTCGACGCGCTCTGCACGAAGGCGATGGGATTTGACCCGCTTGATCTGGGCGTCTTTGAATATGCGTCCAACCGCGGCTGGGGCGTTGTCGATCCGGATGCGATGGAGATACGCGGCGACCGGCTGGAGGATGTGTTGATGCGTTTCAAGCCGCATGAGCGTTATCCCGCCCAGCGGGGCTGGCGCGAAGCCGGCGCGGCGTTTTAGCGGCATGCGCGCTCCTTTTGGGTTGGGTCAACAGAAGCCGAAACATTTCCGCGAGATGGCGCGCGTCGCGTGGGAGAACCGCGGACGATGGGGCTACGCCCGCCGCATTTTGACGCAGGGCGTCTGCGACGGATGCGCCCTTGGAACGACCGGCGTCCGCGATTTCACTCTGCCCGGCATCCACCTTTGCATGGTGAGGCTGGAGCTGCTGAAATTGAACACGCAGGGCGCCTTCAAGCCGGATGTTTTGAAAGACGCGGAGGCGCTGGAGCGTCTCAGCGGGAAGGAGCTGCGCGCTCTTGGGCGCATCCCGTACCCGTTTGTGCGGGAAAAGGGCGATCAGGGGTTCCGCCGCGTCTCTTGGGAAGAGGCGCTGGAGCGGGCGGGGCGGGCGGTTCGCTCGGCGGTTGAGCGGGACCCGCGCCGGCTGGCGGTCTATCTCACATCGCGCGGCTTGACGAACGAGACCTACTACGCCGCGCAGAAAGCGGCGCGCTTTCTCGGTACGAACAACGTGGACACCTCGGCGCGCATCTGCCATGCGCCCAGCGCCGCCGCTCTCAAATCGGCGCTCGGATACGCCGCCTCCACCTGCTCCTATCGAGACTGGATCGGAACCGACCTGCTCGTCTTTTTCGGCAGCAACACGCCCAACAATCAGCCCGTCACATTAAAATATATCCATGAGGCGAAAAAGAAAGGGACGCGCGTTGTCGTTGTGAACCCGTATGAGGAGCCTGGGTTCAAGCGTTACTGGATACCGTCGTCGGCGGGAAGCGCCTTAGCGGGCAGCCAAATGGCGGACGCGTTTTACCGCGTTCATACGGGGGGCGACCTCGCCTTTTTGACGGGCGCGCTCAAGTATGTTTTGGCGGAAAACCTGCAGGACGCCGATTTCATCGCGCGGCGGACAGACGGGTTCGAGGCGACGCGCGCGCATGTGGAGTCGCAGTCGTGGGAGAGTCTTGAGCGCGGATCCGGCGCCTCCCGCGCCGACATGGAGCGGTTTGGAGAGCTGGTCGGCAGGGCGGAGACAGCTGTCTTTGTGTGGAGCATGGGCATCACGCAGCATCGCAACGGGACAGACAATGTGCGCGCGATTGCAAATCTTGCGTTGAGCCGCGGTTTTGTCGGGCGCGAAAAGTGCGGTCTCGTGCCGATACGCGGCCACAGCGGCGTTCAGGGCGGGGCTGAAGTCGGCGCCGTTCCAAACGCCTACGCGATGAACCGCCCCATCAACGAAGAGCAGGCGGGCGCGCTGGCGGAGATATGGGGCTTCGATCCGCCGTTGGCGCAGGGGTTGAACGCGGTTCAAACGCTGTCGGCGGCGGCGCGCGGCGAGATCGACCTTCTCTACTCCATCGGCGGCAATTTCTTACAAACGATGCCCGACCCCGCCTATGTTGAACAGGGGCTTGCCCGAATTCCGACGCGCATCCATCAGGACATCGTCCTTTCCAAACAGATGCTGACGCCGCCGAGCGAAGAAATCATCCTGCTGCCCGGCAAGACGCGGTATGAGCAGGACGGCGGCGGAACGGAGACCAGCACGGAGCGGCGCATCTACTTTTCGCCCTATATCCCAGGGCAGACGATCGGCGAGGCGAAGTCGGAGTGGGAGATACCGCTGCTGATTGCGCAAAGCGCTTTTCCGGAACGCAAGCGGCTTGTTCATTTTGAGAGCGCGCAGGCGATACGGGAGGAGATCGCGCGGGTTGTGGAGCCGTATGCGGGAATTGAGACGCTGTCGAAGAAGGGGGACGCCGTTCAATGGGGCGGGGAACGGCTTGGCGCGGAGCGGTTCAACACGCCGAACGGAAAGGCGCAGTTCGCCGTCTTGGAGACGCCTGAGAAGAGTCTGGCGGAGGGGCGTTATTTTTTGAGTTCGCGACGCGGAAAGCAGTTCAACTCGATGAAGCAGCGGGAAATCGACCCGTTGACGGGGGCGGCGCGCCATGACGTTCTGATCTCAAAGGAGGACGCGGACGCGCTCGGACTGAACGACGGCGATCCGATCCTTCTCAAGAACGAGTTTGGGGAGCTGCGGAGCCGCGTCAAGACGGCGCCGATTCTGCCGCGCAACCTGCAGGCGCACTGGCCTGAATGCAACGTTCTGTTGCCGCGCGAGGTTGGCGACCCTGAATCGGGCGTCCCCGACTACAACGCGACCGTTCAGATTGTTCCGCTGGACGCCGGCGGATGAAGCGCGACCTCCGCTCGGAAACGACCGACCTGATCAAGTGGGTCGACGGGCGGCGCTCGGCGCGGGAGGACTGGATCGCAACGGAGGAGCCGTTTGAGATTGTTCTGCGTCAAGGCGGACGGGAAGCTGTCTATCTGACGACGATGCGGACGCCTGGGCATGACGCCGAGCTGGCGGCGGGTTTGCTTTTTGCGGAAGGCGTCGTCTCATCGCCGGCGGAGATCGCCGCGATTGCGCATGCGTCCGATCCGACTCTGCCGAGAGACAGGCGTCCGAATCGGGCGGTTGTGGAGCTGTCGGAGGGGGCGCGGTTTCCGTCGGGCGGCGGATTTCAGCGCGGCGCCAACTCCGCCTGCGGCGTCTGCGGACGGCAGACCATCGACGATCTGCGCGAGCGCATGAGACCGATAGAGACGCGCTGGGCGGTCTCCCCCGACGTTTTGAACGCGCTGCCGGCGGCGCTGCGGAAGGCGCAGTCCGTTTTTGAACAGACAGGCGGGCTGCATGCGTTCGGGCTGTTCGATCTTTTGGGAAGGCTGCGGACGCTGCGGGAGGATGTCGGACGGCACAACGCGGTGGACAAGGCGGTTGGACGCCGCTTTCTGGACGGGGAGACGCCGCTGTCCGACTGCGTCGGGTTGACAAGCGGGCGCGCCGGTTTTGAGATCGCGCAGAAGAGCGTCCGCGCCGGCTTGCCGCTGCTCGCCGCGGTGGGCGCGCCGTCGACGCTCGCGGTGGACGCCGCGCTGGAATTCGGCATGACGCTGGTCGGCTTTTTACGCGGCGGCCGCTTCAACATCTACTCAGGCGAGGATCGGATACGCTAAAGTTCCCGCCGCTCGGAAAGCTCCGTCTCAACCCGCGCCGGCGCGTTGATGACGAAGTTGATGCCGACGCATTCGATGCCGTCTGGGAGCGCTTCCAGATCGGCGAGCGGATGTTCGACCGCCGCCGTTGTGCCGGACATAGCGATTTTCGGAAGCATTTTTTTCTGAAAACGTCGACCTGCCGCTCTATCGTTCGCTTCAAAAAATCCGTACATGGAGATGCCGACAGCGGCGCTTTCTTTGCGGGACACCGCCACATTGCCGTCGACAGGACCGCCGAACGCAGACAGAAACGGCGTGAGAAGAACGATCTTTTCAACGCCCCCGCCGGGCTTGGAGAACAGATACTCTGCCGCGCCTCGGCAACCTTTTTCAGTGTTTTCATATGTCGTTTTTGAAAAATGCTCCGCGCCGGCGGTCTCCAGTTTTCGCTTCGCATCTTCGACCGCTTCTTGGGCTTCGTCCATTCTTTTCGATGCTTGATTCACCCATTCTTCGGACGCCGCCATGCGCTCTTCGATATTTTCCATATACTCCATCGTCTCATCAAGCCGCTCTTTCGCCCTGTCCGCCTTCCGCTCCATGTTGCGCATTTCGCGCCTCATTTCGACATACGCCGTTTCGCCGTTGGACCGCAGCTGCTCCTCTTCAAGCAGAAGCAGCGCCTCATCCGCCTGCTCCGGCGTCAAATGCCCGGTGGACACCTTCATCAGTATCTCTCGCCGTTTTTTTCTGAATTGCTCCGCCATGTTGCCCCCGCTCTCGATGCTGAAATGGAAACGCATTTTCTGGTTCCGTTTGGGTCTTTTCCTATGCCTGCTTTCAATCAGACCGCGCTTCTGTCTGCCTTAGTCTGAATCTTTTCAGAGAGTATGATCGCCACATCTTCGGGCGCGCTCACTTCATACTCCATGCCCGCCGAACGGATATGCTCAGGGAGCGCGTCCAGATCGGCGAACGCATGGTGAAGCGCCGCGGCATTGCCGTCAACCTCCACTTCTGGAACCATCTGCTCAAGAAACCTCTTGCCGTCCTCTTCGTTGTCAGACTCGATGGCGCCCTTCATGGAAATGCGGACGCCGCCGCTGTCATGGCGCTCAAGGTGAACGTCTCCGCGGATGGGACCGCCGAACGCAGAAAGATAAGGCGCGCGAATTTCGATATTCTCGATCCTGTCGGCATATTTGAATCTAAATGTCGCTGAGCCGCTGTAACCGTTTTTGGCGCGTTCGATGGTCACTTTTGAGTAGCGACTCTCGACGCCGAGCGTCCCAGACCATTTGATCGAGCGCTTTTTTCCGCTTATTCTTAAATTTCCTATCTTAAGTGACACTCCCATGCCTCTTCTCCTCTGCGCTTATTTGAGCCGTTCGGGTATTTTCAATCCAGAGCCTGTGTTGAAGACAACGACGCTTTCGCGCCGCTCAATGACTCCATTGTCCGTCAGCTGAAGATAGCCGGCAAGCGCCGCCGCGCCTTCCGGAGCCGCGCAGACGCCCTCATACCGCCCCATCGCCTGCTCCGCCTCGGCGATCGCCTCTTCGGAAACGGCGACTGCGCATCCGCCGCTTTCCCGCACGGCGTTTAAGATCAAAAAATCGCCGACAGCGGAGGGAACGCGCAGCCCAGGCGCGTTCGTCTGCGGATTCTCCCAAGCGTCGGCGCGCGGCTCGCCTTCTTCATAGGCGCGAACGATGGGCGCGCACCCTTCCGCCTGAACGACAATCATCTTCGGCCGCTTTGCGCCGATCCATCCCAGCGCTTCCATCTCTTCAAACGCTTTCCACATGCCGACGATTCCCGTTCCGCCGCCTGTGGGGTACACGACCGCGTCCGGCAGTTCCCATCCAAACTGCTCCGCCAGTTCGATGCCCATCGTTTTTTTGCCTTCGACTCGATACGGTTCTTTGAGCGTGGAGACATCAAAGGCGCCGGTTTCGCCGGCGGCTTTTCGCGCCGCCTGACCCGCGTCGGCGATGGAGCCTTCGACAAGATGGAGCCTGGCGCCGTAGTAGGCGGCTTCTCGGCGCATCGTGATCGGCGCGTCGATCGGCATGAACACATCGGCGGGGATGCCCGCGCGCGCCGCATACGCCGCAAGGGCGCCGCCTGCGTTCCCCGCGGTCGGTATCGTCAGCGAGCGGGCGCCCAGCTCCTTCGCCTTTGACACGGCAACGGACAGCCCCCGCGCCTTGAAACTGCCGGTCGGGTTGCCCGATTCGTCCTTAGTAAAAAGCCGCGGCGCGCCAATCCGTTCGCCAATCCGCTCGGCGTGGAGCAGCGGCGTCGCGCCTTCGCCCAGCGAAACGACGCAGTTCGGGTCAAGGACGGGCAGCGCTTCAAACCAGCGCCACATGCGCCCCTTCCGCGCGGAGAGCTCGTCCCGATGCGCGCGCCGCAGCGACGCCATGTCGTACCGCGCGAACAGGACAAGACCGCATTCAGGGCAGAGCGTCTGCAGGGCGTCCGCGTTGAGCGTACGCCCGCAGGCGGCGCATTCCAGATGCGACAGGCGGCTGCGCATGCCCCGTTTTACGCCAGTATCTCTTGCACGACGCGCGCCGGCGCCTCCACTCCCGTGAGCCGATGGTCAAGCCCTTGGTATCGGTAGGTGAGCCGCTTATGGTCAATGCCGAGCTGGTTCAGTATTGTCGCGTTCAGGTCGCGTATATGGACGGGGTCTTTGACGACGTTGTAGCTGTAGTCGTCCGTTTCGCCGTACACGACGCCGCCCTGTATTCCGCCGCCCGCCGCCCATATGGAGAAGCAGCGCGGATGGTGGTCGCGCCCGTAGTTTTCGCGCGAGAGAGCGCCTTGACAATAAATGGTGCGCCCAAATTCGCCGCCCCACAGCACGAGCGTGTCCTCCAGCATTCCGCGCTGTTTCAGGTCTTCGACCAAAGCCCATGACGGCTGATCAATGTCCTTGCACTGCTTCGGCAGGTCGCCTGTCAGGTTGCCGTGCTGGTCCCATCCGCGGTGGAACATTTGAACGAATCGGACGCCTTTTTCAGCCATGCGCCGCGCGAGTATGCAGCTGTAGGCGAAGGTTCCAGGCTTGCGCGAATCGGGTCCGTACAGCTCAAACACATGGTCAGGCTCGTCGGAGATGTCCATCAGCTCAGGGACGGACGACTGCATTCGGAACGCCATCTCGTATTGGGCGATGCGCGCCTGCGTTTCAGGGTCGCCGATCTGCTCGTAATGCTGCTCGTTCAGTTTGACGAGCGCGTCCAGCATCTTTTTACGCGCCGTCGGGGTGACTCCTTCCGGGTTGGACAAAAAGAGAACGGGGTCGCCCTCGCTGCGGAGAAGCGCGCCCTGCATTTCAGACGGCAGGAAGCCCGCGCCCCATAGCCGATGGTAGAGCGCCTGCGCCGACCGCCGCCCCGTCCATGAAGGCGTCATGACGATGAAGGAGGGCAGATTTTCGTTCTCGCTGCCGAGGCCGTAGCTGAGCCACGCCCCTAGGCTCGGCTTGCCGGGGCGTTCATTCCCGGTTGTGATGTAGGTGATCGCCGGGTCATGGTTGATCGCTTCGGTATGCATCGAACGGACGATGGCGATGTCCTTGACCATCTTGGCGGTGTACGGAAGCAGATCGCTCACCCAGGCGCCGTCGCCGCCGTTGTCGTACTGCTGAAACGGGTAGATGGACGGCGCGACGGGAAACCGCTTCTGCCCGGAGGTCATCGTCGTGAGCCGCTGTCCTTTGCGTATCGATTCCGGCAGGTCTTCGTCGTAATGTTTCGCCATTTCAGGCTTGTAGTCGAGAAGGTCCATCTGCGCCGGGGCGCCCGCCATGAACAGATAGATGGCTCGTTTCGCCTTTGGGGCGAAGTGCGGAATGCCGGGCAGCCCGCCCTTTCGTGTCGGCTCCTGCGCTTGAAGAGGAAGCATTGACGACAAAGCCGCCGCGCCGATGCTGACGGCGGTCTGCCCAAAGAAGTGACGCCGCGTCATCAATTTTCGGTGTTCTCGAATCGGGTCCATGCGCTTATCCTTTGTTTAAAACCTCATTCTGGTTCAACATCAAATTTGCCGGCGCCGTTCCTCATTTCAAAATCAAGAGCCGCCGCGTCTGACGGAACGACGGCGTTTTCAACTGGTAAAAATAGACGCCGCTGGCGACGCGCTCTCCGATGGCGTTGCGCCCGTCCCAATACGCGGCTCTGCCTCGGCTGTTGTAGAAGCCCGCGGATTGATAACCGAGCGAGAGCGAACGAATCAACCTGCCCGTCGCATCGTAGATCTCAATCGAGACGTTGCTGCCTTCCGCGAGCTGGTACGGAATCCATGTTTCAGGGTTGAACGGATTCGGGTAATTTTGCAGCAGCCGATTCTGAACGGGCTTGCCGACGCCGTACAGCCTGACGGGCAGAACGGCATTTGCGAGATGCTCTGAAGTTACCTCAAAGCGGTAGGTCTGCGATTCAACATTGCCGTCTGGACCGACGACGCGCAGCTCCATCGCGTCTCCAACTTCAACAACGCTTCGGCGCGATAGATCGGCCGTCGCGGCGGCGAAGTAACCTTCTTGTACAGGCGCCGATATCGTTTCGTGTGTTCTGCGGTTGCGGACGACAACCCTGTAGCCGCCCAACGCGCGCTTGCCTTCCAGATGTCCGCTCACAACGAACGCCCATGCTTCCTGGATACTTTGCGTGGAGAGGGGAGGCGCGCCCTGCGCTGTGTCGACAGGGTCTGTCCATGCCGCGCCGACGAAGGCAAAGTGGCGCGCTGTCGGGACATTGACAATATACCCTTTGCCGCCCTCGATCGGGAAGCCGTCGTTCGGCGCGGCGGGCGTCCATCCAACGAAGCGCTGTTTTGCCTTGTCCAACCTGATAACGGTTGTGGACCCTGCCAGCCCCGCGAGCGCCTTCGCGTTCATCGGAACTGACGGCTTCAACGGTACCGAGATCATGTTGAGACCCTTTGTCAATCTGACGCTGTAGGCGTTGCTGAAAGCGTCGCTCTCTTCCTCGGTACCGAGTCTAGCAATAAAGCCGTGCCGGCGTCCGTCCGCTGAAACATAGTGCCCAACGACAGAAGCGTCCTGATTGATATTGTACCCTTCCGTTGAAACGCTGCCAGGAACCTTCAATTCATGCAGCCCCCCAAGGAATGAACCGACATAGGTTCGGACGACATCGCCGACCACTTTGCCTCGAGCAACGGAAATCTTTGTGTCGGTTTGACCATGCACAAAAAAGAACTCGTACGTTTCTTCGGTTGGAAGGCTGAAAGACACAAACCTGCCGTCCCCAGCGCGTAGGTATGGCGTGTAGGTTCCGTCCTCGTCTACGTAGCTGCCGACCATACCGCCTGACGAATTGATGAAATCGGCGAATGTTTCTACTGCCCCCGGAAACTCAACGACGAGGTCCCCTGTGAACCCGCGGCGTACGCCGGAAGCGTCTGTCCAATTGCCCGTCAGATTCCCCGTTGCATCGCTGATGCCGTAGATCTCCGTTTCAACGGAGCCGGGAAAATCGTATTGCCGCAGTGCGCCGTTTTCTAAGACGATGCCGCGGTGGCGACCCTCGCTATCCTCGTAGTACCCGGCGGCGTTTCCGTTGTTGCCGAGCGCGTAAAAGTATGTGTTCTTTGACCCAGGAAAATCGTACGTTTTGAAGACGCCGTCGATGAGCGTGAAAGCGACCTCTTTTCCGTCGGCGTTGCGCGTGTAGCCGGCGTAATCCCCAAAGTCGCTGCTCGCTGTCAACGCTAAATAATCGACGCCCGGGACATCGATATTCTCATAGGTATAGTTGAAGCCGGCGGCTTGGAAAACGGGTTCATCGACAACTTCAATGGGTTTGGCGTGGAACCCGTGTCGGCGCCCATCGGATGTGTCGTAGTACCCGACAACAGAGCCGTCCTGATTGATGTTCCAGCCTTCTGTGCTGACGCTGTCCGGAACCTTCAATTCACGCAGACCGTCCACAAATGTGCCAAGGTAAGTGCGCACGACATCGCCGAACACTTTGCCTCGGGCAACCCTCACCTTTGCATCGTTATAACCATGCACATAAAAGAATTCGAGATTTTCTGCGTTTGCGAGATCGAACGCGATGTACCTGCCGTCAGAGGAGTATGCAAATTCTTGAAATACTCCGTTTGTGTCGATGTAGCTGGCGAACAGATTGCCTTCAGAGTTGACAAAATCGACGAATGTCGCTGTTGCCCCAGGGAACTCAATGACGGTGCCTCCTGTAAATCCGCGGCGAACGCCGGAAGCGTCTGTGAAGTTGCCGGTCATGACCCCCGTCGCGTCGCTGATGCCGTATATTTCCGTCTGGACAGAGTTTGGAAAGTCGTATGTCCGCATCTCGCCGTTCTCCAAGACGACGCCGCGGCTCCTGCCTTCGCTGTCCACGTAGTAGCCGGCGGCGTTTCCGTTGTTGCCGAACGCATAGAAACGGGTACTCTGCGAGCCGGGAAAATCATACGTTTCGAAGACGCCGTCGATGAGCGTGAAGGCGACCTCTTTTCCGTCGGCGTTGAGCGTGTAGCCGGCGTAATCTTCAAAGTCGCTGCTTGCCGTCAGCGATAGGAAATCCACGCCTGGAACATCAATCGTTTCAAAGGTATAGTCCTCACTGACGGACCCGACGCCTGGTCCATCGCCGACTTGAGCGGCGGCGCTCATCAGGAGAACAGAGTTGAGGCAGACAATCAACGCGAACATGTGAAGCGGCGAAGCGATTCTTTTCTGCGCGGACACCATGCAAATTCCCTTTGCGGTTTTGGGGGTTTGAAACGGACGCGTCGTCCATTGGCGGAGCGTTTTGATCAGGCTCATGCGTTTGCCTTTCGGCAGTTGTTTCATTTCAAGATCAACAGCCGCCGCGTCTGACGGAACGACGGCGTTTTCAACTGGTAAAAATAGACGCCGCTGGCGACGCGCTCCCCGAAAGCGTTGCGTCCGTCCCAATACGCGGCTCTGCCTCGGCTGTTGTAGAAGCCAGCGGGTTGATAACCGAGCGAGAGAGAACGAACCAACCTGCCCGACGAATCGTATACCGCAATCGAGACGTCGCTGTCTTCGACGAGCTGGTACGGAATCCATGTTTCAGGATTGAACGGATTCGGGTAATTCTGCAGCAGTCGATTCTGAACGGGCTTGCCGACCCCGTACAGCCTAACGGGCAGAACGGCGTTTGCGAGATGCTCTGAAGTCACTTCAAAAGCGAAGGTTTGCGATTCAACATTGCCGTCTGGACCGACGACGCGCAGCTCCATCGCGTCTCCAACTTCAACAACGCTTCGGCGCGATAGATCGGCCGTCGCGGCGGCGAAGTAACCTTCTTGTACAGGCGCCGATATCGTTTCGTGTGTTCTGCGGTTGCGGACGACAACCCTGTAGCCGCCCAACGCGCGCTTGCCTTCCAGATGCCCGCTCACAACGAACGCCCATGCTCCCTGGATACTTTCCGTGGAAAGGGGAGGCGCGCCCGGCGCTGTGCCGGCAGGGTCTGTCCATGGCGCGCCGGCGAAGGAAAAGTGGCGCTCTGTCGGGACATTGACGATATACCCTTTGCCGCCTTCGATCGGGAAGCCGTCGTCGGGGGCGCCGGGCGTCCACCCGACGAAACGCTGCTTTGTCCCGTCCAACTTGATAACGGTTGTCGATCCTGCCAGCCCTGCGAGCGCCTTTGCGTTCATGGGGGTTGGCGGCTTCAACGGTACCGAGATCGTGTTGAGACCCTTCGTCAACGCGACGCTGTAGGCGTTGCTGTAATGACCGCTCAATTCCGCGGAGGCGGGTCTGGCGATAAAGCCGTGCAGGCGCCTGTCCTCAGAGGCATAATAGCCGATAATACTCCCGTCCTGATTGATATTTCGTACCGTTGTGGTAACGCTGCCTGGGAACTGCAATTCTTGAGGCTCGCCGCCTGGCAGGAGGATATAGGAACGTTGAATATCGCCAGGAGCTCTAGCTCTAAAGACCACAACGCCGTCATTGTTGATCCCCTTCACAAAGATGTACCACAAATCTGGAATTCCTGGAATGTCGATCGTCGTAAAACTGCCGTCGGGGTCGCGAATGAACCCTTGAAACGCGCCGTTAGCGTCTATGAAGCTGCCGACGACAACGCCGTCAGCATTGACAAAGTCCGCATATGTATGGACAGCGCCAGGGAATGAAATCACCGTATCCCCTGAGAATCCATGGGTAAACCCATCTTCATCCACGATGTCGCCGCTCAAAGCTCCCGTTTCATCGTTAATGCCGTAGATGGCCGTCTCGGCGGCGCCTGGGAAATCGTACTGTTTCAGCTCGCCGTTTGGGTCCAAGATGACGCCATGGTTAATCCCGTCGCTGTCCTCGTAGTGTCCCGCAGCGGAGCCGTCATTGCCGAGGGCGTCGAAATACGTACCCTGCGAGCCAGGAAAATCGTAGGTTTTGAAAACGCCGTCGATCAATGTGAAGCCAACGACCTTCTCGCCGTCTGGACTGAGCGTGTAGCCGGCGTAATCTTCAAAGTCGCTGCTTGCGGTCAGCACCAAAAAATCGACGCCCGGAACGTTGATCGACTCAAAAATATAGTTGACGCCGGCGTTGTTTTGGGCGGCGGCGTTCATCAGGAGAACGAAGTTGAGGCAAACGATCAACGCGAACATGTGAAGCGGAGAAGCAGTTTTTTTCTGAGCGAACATCATGCAAATTCCCTTTGCAGTTTTTTGGGTTTGAAGCGAACGGGGAGGCGCTGAAGACCGCTCAAAGAAGCGGCTCCGCATCGTCCGTTGGCGGGGCGTTTTGATCGCGTTCATACTCTCATCCTTTGTTTAAAATCTCGTCCAGGTTCATGATCAGGTTTGCGAGCATTGTCCACGCGGCGAGCTCGATCTGCTCTTCGTCGGATATTTGCGCCTCGCCTTCGGGGACAGGTCCGACAATCTTGGCGGCAGATTCGATGTCCGCTTGAAACTCGACCCGCTGCGCCTCCAGCGTCTCCAGCAGAATCGCCGCCTCCTGATCAGACGGGGGACGGGCGGCGGCAATCAAGAACCCGCGCCGCAGCCGCTCGGCATCGCCGTCCGACTCGCTTCCGTTCATCATACGCGCCGCAAACGCCTTCGCCGCGGTGAAATACTGCGCGTCGTTCATCAACGCGAGCGCCTGCATGGGCGTATTGGTGCGCTCCCTCCGAACGACGCACTCCTCCCGCGAGGGCGCGTCGAACAGGTTCATCTGCGGCGGCGGAGCGGTGCGTTTCCAGAAAGTGTACAGACTGCGCCTGTAGATCTTGTTCGGATCCTTGTCGGCGACGAAGGTGTCCGTGTTGGAGCCGACATACCCGACCGCCTTCCAGAGACCTGCGGGCTGCGGCGGCTTGACGCTCGGTCCGCCGATCTGCTCATGGAGAAGACCGCTCAACGCCAGCGCCTGATCCCGTATCGTCTCGGCGTCCAGCCGGAAACGCGGACCGCGCGCGTACAGCCTGTTTTCAGGGTCGGCCGCCAGCAGCTCCGGCGTCGCCTGCGAACTCTGCCGATACGCCGCAGACGAGACCATCAGCCGCATCATATGCCGCACATCCCATCCCGACTCGATGAACTCCATAGCGAGCCAGTCGAGCAGTTCGGGGTGCGTCGGCGGCTCGCCTTGGCTGCCGAAATCCTCGGCCGTCCGCGCGATGCCCGCCCCGAAGACCTGCTGCCACAAGCGGTTCACCGTGACGCGCGCCGTCAACGGATGACCAGGGTCGACAAGCCACTTTGCCAAGCTCATGCGGTTGGGCGGAGCGTCGTCCGGCAGCGGCGGAAGTACGGCGGGGGTGCTCGGCTGTACCTCTTCGCCGCGCTTGTCGTAGGCTCCGCGCTCCAGCACATACGCGCCGCGCGGTTTCTCCAATTCGCGCATGACAAGCGTCGTCGCAAAGCCGTTCTCTAGGTCTGTTTTCTGTTTTTGAAGGTCGGCGCTCTGCGCGAACCAGTCGCGGATGAGCGGGTCTTTTGTGATGAACTCGCGGTAGTGGCGCTGTATTTTCTGCGCGGCCGCGTCGTCCCGTTCCGCCGGCGCCGTCGCGATAGCGTCCACAATATCGGCGGGGACGATCGGCTCCTCGGTCGCCGTCTCGATGTTGACGACCGCGTCCGCGTTCGTATGGAGATGCTTCACAACCAGCTGATTGTTCCCTGGACGCAGCGGCAACTGGAACCGGTGAATGGAAGCCGGCGAGACAGAGCCGAACGGCGACTCATACAGCTCCTCTCGGTTCAGGAAAACCTTGAAATGCCCGTCCGTTTCCAGTTGGACAACAGCGCGCTGACTCGCGTCCGAGCGTATGTTGCGGTAGAAGTAGGAGACGGCAGGTTTTTCAGACGCCGCGGCGTTCAGTTCCGTCTTCCACTCCGCCTTCTTTTGCCACTTGTAATCTTTGCCGTTCACCTTGTAATTCTTGCCGAGGTTCACGTTCTCGGTCTCAGGGGCGAAGGCGCGGCGCAGCGCGGCGCTCGCATTTTCCGCCTCAAACGGACCGATCTGATGCCAATCCTCGAATACGGCGTAGGACCCGACAGGCTCCAAAAACGGCGCGTCCGTGATCGAGAGGCGGAACCGCCCATGCTGATGCTTCGCATGCGGCGACTCATACTTTAACCGAAAACGGATGCGCCCCGCACTCTTGACCGAGAACGGCTTGTCGGCAAGGAAGACGGCATGGACATTGCGGTTCTGCCGACCCGAAAGCCCCCAGCCCGTTTCAGGTCTGCCGTCTAAAGCGTTGCCTACAGCAAACTCTTGCGCCTGCTCATAATCTGCCCACGCCTCTGAAAAGGCGATGCGCCTCCATTCGTCCGGCTTTTCAGCCGACGCAATCTCCGCCTCAAATCCGGTGAGAACGCTGTTGCCGTTGTCGCTTCTGCCGGAGCTTCCTTTCGGCAGCGACGAGTCTGGGATCGCTTCTAAACGTATCGCGTGGAAGCTCCCCGCGGGCATCTCGGCGGCGACTTCGTAGATCTCTTTGTCGGCGTTCTCGCCGCTTGCCAGCAGCGAATGGTCGTCCAGCAGCTTCAACGCCGCCTTGCCTTGAGAGGTGAACGCATGCGGGCGCAGCGGCGTCCACCGCGCTTGACGCGCCTCCCATTCCGCCTGCGCGGCGTCCACTTCAGGAACCGCCTCATCCTTGATGCGCGCCGCGAGCGTTTTGATCTGGTCAGCCAGCTGGGCAAGGCGCGCGTCTTGCTCCGCCGTCGGCGCCTTCACGATGGGCGGGGTGTCTTTTCGGTTGCCGTCCATCGCCGGCTCGGCGACATTGTTGAAGTAAGCGAACAGCTGATAAAACTCTTTTTGTGAAATCGGGTCGTATTTATGGTCATGGCACTGCGCGCATCCGACGGTGAGACCCATCCAGACGGTGGAGGCGGCGCCGGCGCGGTCGACAGCGTAGCGCACATACACCTCGTCGTTGATGGAGCCGCCCTCGCTGGTCGTCACGTTGCAGCGGTTGAAGCCTGTCGCAATCTGCTGTTGAAGCGTCGGCTCCGGCAGAAGGTCGCCAGCCAGCTGCTCAATGGTGAACTGGTCAAACGGCATGTTCGCGTTGAAGGCGTTGATGACCCAGTCGCGGTAGGGCCACATTTCGCGGTAATTGTCTAGATGCAGACCATGCGTGTCGGCGTAGCGCGCCGCGTCAAGCCAGTAGCGCGCCATATGTTCGCCGTAGGCGGGCTTCGCCATGAGCCGCGTCACATAGCGGTCGTAAGCGTCGGGGCTTTCGTCGGCGAGAAACGCTTCCACCTCTTCTATAGAAGGCGGCAGCCCGGTCAGGTCAAGCGAAACGCGCCGCGCCAGAACGCGCCGATCCGCTTCGGGAGACATGCTCAATCCCTCTTTTTGAAGCCGCTTTTGGATAAAAGCGTCGATGGCGTTGTAAAGGCGCGCGTCGCCGAGGTCCGCGGGCGGATCAGGCCGCGTCGGAGGAATGAACGCCCAATGCTCCTTCCATTCGGCGCCCGCTTCGATCCATCGGCGTATCGCTTCAATTTGCTCAGGCTCCAGCTTTTTGCCGGAGGCAATTGGCGGCATGCGGTAATGTTCGTTTTCTTCGGCGATGCGGGTGTAAAGCGGGCTTTCGTCCGGCTTTCCCGGCGTCACAATCGAGTAGCCGCGCGCGTCGGAGAACACATCCGTTTTGAGATCCAGGCGAAGATTCGCCTTGCGCTGCGTTTCATCCGGCCCGTGGCAGACAAAGCAGTTTTCGGAGAGTATCGGTCGAATGACGTTGTTGAAATCGGGCGCCTCGACGGCTTGCTCCTGCGCCCAGCTCAAAACGGCGGCGGAAAAGATCGCCGCGGCGGTAAGAGCGAAACCCAAACGGCGCTTCCAAAACGAATGATCAACGCATGACATTTACACGCTCCGTTCTAACGGCCTATCCTGTTTTTTATATCAACTGCTTGCGCCTATTCCAATAGGGAAGGTTGAGAGAGCGGGCTGCCGTCAAAGCCGCCCGCTCTCGGTTGAAATTTATCGAGCCTTCAGCTCCGCCCAGACAGCCGCCGCTTTCTCTCTCGGATCGACCGACAGATCGGCGAGCGGATCGTCCTCTTCTTGATGGAACAGGACATGGTCCCAGATGCCGTGGTCAAGGCTCCATGCGGTGAAGGCGATGCCGGTGAGCGTGAACTCATTCCAGTCCTCAAACAGGTCGCGCGTATGGACCTCCCATTCTCTTGGCAGATCGCTGACGCGGATAGAAGGGTTCCAGTTTTTTTCGTTGACGCCGGCGTGGTAGCGGTGGCCCCATCCGCCGGGCTGACCATACATCTGCAGCTGGATTCCGCTTCCGCCCTTCTTTTTCCAGGCGAAGGTGATGTAGCGGAACTCATCCGCCCTGCTCGGTTTTTCAACGATCTTGTACTGCCAGCCGGGCATGTTCTGGTTGAACTTCTGCCCATCGTTGCCGATCCCTTCAACGAGGAGGGCGGCTTTGCGGTCGTCGTCGTCCTTATAGACGTCGTTTTCCTCCAGCTTAGCGTTGCCGGCTCCGCTGACCAGCTTGGGTATCAGCTCATTAACGCTGCCCTTGTCGTCCACGATGATGAGCGTCTCATTGGCGTATGCCGAGAATGAGACGAAACAGAGCAGACCTAGAGTCCCGGCGATCCAGCCAAGATATGTATGTTTCATGTCCGCCTCCAAACAGACCTTAACGGCCCGCTTTCAGTTCCGCCCAGGAGGAAGCAAGCTTGCCCTGCGGTTCCACTGAGGTGGGCGGCGTCGGATCGGAATGGAGATGCACCGCATCCCAAAAGCCGCCGTTGCCGTCCCAGGCGGTGAACGCCATCCCTGACATAGTGAAAGCGCCCCAGTCCTCAAACAGGTCTTTGGTGATTTCTGTCCAGACGGCAGGGATATTTTCGTCGACCTGAAGGGACGGGTTCCAGTTTTTCACATTGGCGCCGGCGTGGTACCGGTGACCCCATCCGCCGGGCGCGCCATGCATCTGCAGCTGGATTCCGTTTCCGCCGTCTTTTTTCCACGCGAAGGTGATGTAGCGGAACTCGTCCGGGCCAGATGGATCCTCAACGATCTTGTGCGCCCATTGAGGCATGTTCTGGTTGAACTTCTGTCCGTCGTTCCCTGTCGATTGGACGAACAGCGATTCGCTGCCCATGTAGGCGTCATCCGACTTAGAGGCGGTGCCTCCTCCGCTGGTGAGAGCTTCGAGAACGTCGTCGACGTTTTCATCAAGCACTAGGAAATTGCCGGCGTCCGCTTGAAGCGCGAATCCCGCTGTGAAGGCGAGCGCCGTGATTGCCGTCGCAATAATTCTGAACAAAGCAGCTCCTTTCGAAATTAAGCCTTGTTTCCGATTCACCCGCTAGTTTATCCATAACTTTCGCCCGTGTCAACATGTATGTGGCGGATTCAAGCCGCCTTGCGCTACTTTTTTGCTTTAGAAAGCTCCGTTCCCAGCGCTTTCAGAAATTTCTTGCGCGAGCCGATCGTCTTCACAACCCGCTTCAGCGCCTTTCCGCTCAAAAGCCGACCCGCCTCCGCGCCGACGGCGCGCGCGTTCCGCTGCGCCTCCAGCGCCTCTAACACCGCCGCACCTTCGATGAAACCGTCCAGCCGATGCCCGCCTTCAGACAGCTCCCCCCATCGGTCTATGTTTAAATGTATCGTTGCGAAGGAGCCGGTCGGCATGGCAACCGCTTCGCCCGTCAACGCATAAACAAGCGCCTCTAAGGAGGGGTTGTGTCCGCACAAAGCCGCTTTTTGATGAACGTCGCTAAGCCCGCGCAGGACGGTCAAATGCTCTTCGGTTCCTGTCATGTAGAGCCGCTGATCAGCGCAGAGGACGTAGCGGGTCTTTTCTTCGTCTGAGAGATTTTTCAAAGCGGCTTTGAGCCCGGTTTCGGCGGTGTCGTAGGCGCGCGGGGCGGTGGACGCGACGATGAATTCAGGCGCCCCGCCTTCCGCCTTCCAATGCTTGCCGACGCGCTTGGCGTCTTTTCGCCCGCGTTTGGACAGCTTGCGGTCATGATCGGAGCCGCCCGCCTTTGCGCTGGACGCTTTCGCATGGCGCCACACAATCAACGTTTTCATCTGAATTCCCCCTTGTCAATGCTGTTTCGGTGAGAAAAGTTTAGACCGACGCGCCAGGCGTGTCAACCCATTGACGCTGACCTCATATATAAAGTTGGGACAGTTGAACGAATGATCTCTCTATTTATGGGAAAAAGGCGTCGCCAACCAGACCGTCATTTACATGATTACTTTACCCCTCAGGTATGCGCATACTTAAGG
>JAPPNK010000002.1 GCA_028818695.1 Candidatus Poribacteria bacterium | reverse complement strand
CGTCTTGGTCAAAAATATGCCCTAATGAATTCCATCGCCTTCAGGTACTACCCCTCCGCCCTAGCCCTTACGCTTTAGGCTAAAGTCGTGTAGGATATGGGCGGCCTGCTGTTTTATCTATGGGAAGGACGCATCTGTGAGCCGTATCGTTCGACTGGCTGTCTTGGCATGGCTAACCGCGCTTGTTTCCTGCGGAGGCGGAGCCGCCGGCCCCGGCGAATCCGCGCCGCCGGAGGAACCCGCCGCCGCAACCTTTCATGTCGACAACGAAAACTGCGCCTCCTGCCACGTCTCCATCTACGAAGAATGGCTCCAGTCCCGACACGCCCAGGCATGGAAAAGCGACCTGTTCAAGCTCACCTCCGACAACTATACGAAAAAAGAGTGCCTCCCATGCCACGCCCCCGCGCTCATTCTCGAAACGGGACTTGCCAACAAGCCTGAGCTGCGGAACGAATACCGAGGGCAGGGCGTCGACTGCATCGCCTGCCATCAAGACCCCGAAGCGGACGAATGGGTCATGCATGGACCCTACGGCGCCGACTCGCCCGCGCACGGAACCGTCCAAAACGCCGCCTTTACCACAGCCGAAGTGTGCGCCTCCTGCCACGGACATGACGAAGAGTTCAACCAGTACCACTCCTGGAAAGAAAGCGAATACGGGCAGTCGCAGTTCCCATGCCAAGCGTGCCACATGACGCCGACCGAGCGGCTGCTTGCCGACACGGAGACCGACTATCCGACGCGCTGGGTCGGCGACCACTCCTTCCCAGGCGCCCATAACGAGGATGTCGCCGCCGCTGCCGCCTCCGTTGAGATGGAGCGGGACGGCGCCGAGCTGGTCGTCTCTGTAACGAACGAGGCGGGTCATTTCTTCCCCGGCGGAGCCTACCGCGCGGCTGTTTTACAGGCGACGGCGGACGGCGTCGAACTCGGACAGCAGACATACGCCTTTGAGCTCGGCAGCCGCATCGCTTCCGGCGCGACGGTACAAGCGCGGTTCCCTCTGCCCGACGGCGCCGCCGAAGCAAAGGCGCGCCTCACCTTCTATAAAAGCGTCGTCGGAGACGACGGGCGCAGCGTTGTTCAGGAGCCGAACGGGATTCTGATCCAAGAACGCCAGCTGGAACTTGAATGACCTATTTTGAAGCGGCGCTGCTGGGCGCTGTGCAGGGGGTGTGCGAGTTTTTGCCGGTCAGCAGTTCGGGGCATCTGGCGCTCGCGCAGCAGCTTCTGGACTTGGACGCCGATGAGAATCTTGCGTTCGCCCTGCGCCTGCATGCTGCCACTTTAGGGGCGGTCGTTGCCGCGTTTTGGGGAGATTTGACGCGGCTCGCCGGCTCCCTTTTTCGTTTAAAGCCTGAAGCGCGGCTTGTCGGCATGCTGTTTCTGGCGATGATTCCGACCGGCGCGGCCGCCCTGCTGTTGAAGCCGCATCTTGAAAGCGCGATGGACAGCTCCGCCGCGGTCGGCGCGGGACTCATCGCCACCGGCTGCATTCTTTTTTTATCAAAGCGGTTCGCCCGCCTTTCTGAAGAAAAAGCGGACGAGATCGAGAAAACGAACGCTTTGCGCGCGTTATGGATCGGGCTGGCGCAAGGGGTTGCCGTTCTGCCGGGCGTCTCCCGTTCCGGCGCGACGATCGGAACGGGCTTGCTTCTTGGGTTAAAGGGGGAGGCGTCCGCGCGTTTTTCGTTTTTGCTGTCTATACTTGCAATTTCTGCCGCCATGTCGTTCGATATGCTGAAAGGCTTTGAAAACTCTTCGGCGCCTCTCGGTCCGTCGCTTGTCGGGGCTGCCGCCGCTTTCTTGACCGGACTTGCCTCCATTCGCTGGCTCATGCGCCTCGCTCGATTGAGGCGTTTTGACGGGTTTGCCTATTACTGCTGGGCGGTTGGAGCCGCCGCCCTTGCCGCAGCCTTGCTATAAACCGAAATCATGAAAGGAGACGCGCATGCCTAAACTTTTTGGAAACGCATTGACCCGTCAGGAGCTGATGCGCCGCGTTGGACGCATCAGCCAGGCGGCAGGAATACGCCGAACCATGCTTCTAGACGGCGTCGAAAAAGGGGTGGAAAGCATCGAGATACGTTCCGGGAGCGGTTTCAACATCGCCGTCCTTCCGACGCGCGGAATGAAGGTCGCCCATGCGGAATGGCGCGGCGCGCCGCTTGCGTGGGTAAGCCCCTCCGCCGCCGCGCACCCGGCGCATTTGAGCGCGCATGACGACGGGGGCGGGCTGCTCGCTTCATTCGGCTTGCAGGATGTCGGCCCGTCGACCGGCGGCAGAGGACAGCTGCCGCGCACACCCGCCAAAAATATCACCGCCGACGCCCGCTGGGAAGGCTCCGCGCTGCTGCTTGCCGTTCAGGGTCTCGTCCGCGAAACGGGAGCCAACGGCGAACAGCTGACCCTGATGCGCCGCATCGCTGTCCGCGCAGGAGAACACAAGATGCGCGTCGTCGATCTGATCGAAAACACGGGTTATGTCGACTCGCCCTTTATGTATATGTATCGGATTCATGTCGGCTATCCTGCGCTGGACGAGGGCGCCGAGTTGATTCTGTCCGCGCGCGGCGCCGAGCCGGCCGACGACGCCTCCGAGGCGGGGATGAACGACAGGTTTCGATTCACCGCCCCCGCCGCCGAATCGGTTCCTCAAACCTTCTACTATGACGCAGTGGCGGATGAAAACAGGCATGTCTGGGCGGCGGTTGTCAACAAACGGTTCAACGGGGGGCAAGGGATCGGCGTTTATGTGCGTTACCACCAGACGCAGTTTCCGAATTTCATTCAGCTGAAGCGCATGGGGGAAGGTTTCTACTCTGCGGGAATGGCGCCGGCGAATTGCCGGGCGGAGGGGGTGGAAGCGGAGCGGGAGCGCGGAACGCTTGAATATATTGAGGCGGGCGGGCGCCGGCATTTTGAGACGGAGATCGGCGTTTTGACCAATCAGCAGCAGATTGGCGAGTTTGAGGAGCGGGCGGCGCGCATCCGCAGCCTCTAAAACGCGCGGGAATCCAGAGGCGGAGCAGTTGTCGTCTGAACTAGGATTGACAAGATTGAAAAGATTGACAGGAGAATTGCCGAAAGCGGACGCTCCGACGACGACATGCCGGCTTTTGCTTCAGCAGGCGTATATACTCATGAACAGCGATGCAAGCAGAATGACGCTAAAGCGTCGGCTAGCGCGGCATGAATGTCGCATGGACATCAGGGGTCGAAAATAAAGTTGCCTTTTGTCCATCCCGGGGCTATAGTACACACTACGCAAGCAGCAATGCGTTTCTGTTGAGAAGAAGCTTGATCTCATGCGTAAAGCTGGGACAGCTGAATGAGCAAAGCCTTTATCTATGGAAAAAGGCGTCGCCAACCAGATCGTCATTCCCGCGAAAGCGGGAATCCAGAGGCGGCGCAGAAACCGCGCGCGTTCATCCGCTGACCAAGTGCGCTCCGCAAACGTCGAAAGTAACCTTTTTGCGTCAGCAGGCGTATATACGTTTGAGCAGCAAGGCGAGCAGAATGACGCTAAAGCGTCGGCTGGCATAACATGGGTATCGCCTCGACATCAGGGATTCGAAAATAAATTTGACTTTTGCTCATTCAGGCGCTACAATATATGGCGTTGATTGAGTTGGCGGTTGGTTACGAATACGAATCCCAAATGGCGCTAAACAGTCAATGCGTTTCTGTTGAAAAGAAGCGCATTCACAGATGTCGGGAGTCCGTTTAGAACGGAACGCCTTGCATCTTCCCGAAATCGCAAATTCACGCGCTCACATACGCAATTGAGGATGCTGGATATGGGCAACCTCTTTTGTTCAATGGCGCAGTCTGGTTTTTTCTAAAACCAGAAAAAGCGCATCCAATACAGGTTCTCGTTCACCCAATAAGCTCGCGACGCGCTCTGTATATGGAGTTTGCGGCGCGAGATTTTTATGAGCGGATGTTCAGCGATAACTCAATCGCTGAACATCCGCTCTTTATTTGCAAGCAGCCAATGAAATCCACATCCGCTCTCTAAGAAAGGAATTTGAATCCATGTCAAATGGACTGCAAGAACGGTGTAACAAAAAGAGCCGTCCCATCAAACGGCAGGTGCTGGCAAAAGTTGAAGGAAAACGCCTCGACTGGCAGGCTCAAATCGGTCGACGCAGCAAGAGGAATCTCATTCGCGGGCTGTCCTCTGTCCCGACGGTTCTGTTGAAGCATGTCCGCTCGCTTCCTTCCAGGTTTTACGTTACCGACCATCTCTGGATGCCCGGCGGCGCATGGGAGTCGGATTTTCAGGAAGGGGACAGGATCGAGTTTTGCGGGCTTGTGCGCCGATACGGCAACGGCGAAGGGTATGCGCTCTGGGAACCGCGGGATGTGAAACGGGTCTAACGCCGCGGCATGCTGCGAAGGGGAGCCGAACCGCAATTCTAATCAAAAACTAGAGTTTCGGCTCCCCAATCAAACGTCTTTTCGCCGCCGTCATACGGAACAGCGAGACCCGCTTTGACGAGCGCGTCCGCCACATTAACTTCTCCGCCCTCAGCGCCCGAGCCTGGAATGTAGTCGACATGGTAAACGATCACATCGGCGAGGACGCGCCCCGAATACAGGTCAGGCGCCGGGTTGCGGATTGTAATCAAGCCAGGGACGATAGACAGCTTTATCAGATCCTCCAGAAACGCCTCCGCCGCCGCGGCGCGCGCTTTGATACGATTGCGCTCCTCCTCTGACAAGCTGGTCGAGACTCGATGCTCTGGCGCGTCAATGCCGCGCAGCCGTATGTCAGACAAAGCGTAGATTCCATCCGTCCGCTTCTGAATGCCCGGCCAAATGTCGGCAGGGGCAAACGGCTCGGCGTCCTCAAACCGATACAACAACACCGGCACATCAAGGATCGTATCGCCGTCATAGACGCTTTCTTCTATATTCTCGATGATTTCCGTATAATTGAGCGCGTCTTTAGTGTTCACAATCATATAGGCGTATGCGCCGCCCCATGAAACGGCGGCGACGCCAAGTCCCAACGCGAGCAGGCGCAGTTTTTTCAGTTTATCGCCCATCGTCCATTCCCTTTCAGCAGACGCCCAGCAGTTTTGTTGAAGTTCAGGTTGCCGCCTGTCCGCATGGCGAGGTCGTCCAATTCTACCTATTTTAACAGACGCGCTTCCTTGGCCGTTTCGCTTATGGGTTCAATCCGATGCGGCGTCTAGAGCAAATTCAGCGCATGAACCTGCCCTGTATCTTTGGTTAGGCGGGTCTGAATGCGAGCTTTTGACGGAGCTTGCGCGGGAGACGAATGATCGCTCTATTGATGGGAAAAAGGCGTCGCCAACCAGGCCGTTCCCCGCTTCCGCGAGGACATGCATTTCCGCGCAAGCGGGAATGCAGAGGCAGCGCAGTTGGCGTTTGAACTAGGATTGGCAAGATTGAAAAGATTGACAGGAGAATTGATGAAAGCGGACGCTCCGACGACAGGCCGGCATCCTCAAATCCTGTAATCCTATCCATCCTGAAAATCTTAGTTCAAGCCAACTTCAATCCTCGCGCCCGCCCAGCGTCATCCCGCTGGTTATCGCGGTTCTTTCGCCATGACGTCCCAATTTTAGTCATGAGGTCGGCAAAACGACCTTGCGAACGATCAAAAACGGCGCTATATTAAAAAGCGGTCGCGCTACGCGGGGAGATAGCGGTGCCCTGAACCTGCAATCCGCTACAGCAGGGCGGAATTCCCGCTCCGAGGCTCTGCCTTGTGAGGTCCGACTTCGATAAGCGGTGTGGACATCTGGGTCCTGCGCAACGTATAAGACGTGAACCCCGTCAGGTCCGGGAGGAAGCAGCGGTAAGCGTCGGAGCGTGTGTTGCAGGGCAGCCTGGGTCGAGCTGGCTGCCGAAGCCCCGCTCATAATGCAGCTGTCGACGGCGGGTGCGCGGCCGCACTTCACCGCGCGAGGCATGAAACATGGCGTACATAGCGCTGTCCCGAAAATGGCGTCCGCAAAAATTCAGCGAAGTCGTCGGGCAAACCCATGTGGTGCGCACACTCCGAAACGGCATCGCCTCCGAACGAATACACCACGCCTACCTGTTCAGCGGACCCAGAGGCGTCGGAAAAACGACGATGGCGCGCATCTTCGCCCGCGCTCTCAACTGCAAAAACAGGGGCGAAAACCAAGACCCATGCGGCGAATGCGACTCCTGCAAATCGATACGCGAAGGCAACTCGCTGGATGTTGTCGAAATCGACGCCGCGTCCAACAACGGCGTCGACGACATACGCGAACTGCGCGAAAATGTGAAACTGACAACTGTCGCCTCCCGCTACCGCGTCTATATCCTAGACGAAGCGCACATGCTCAGCGCCGCCGCTTGGAACGCCTTTTTGACAACCTTAGAAGAGCCGCCGCCGCACGTCATCTTCATCTTCGCCAGCACCGAAAAAAACCGCTTTCCCGCCACGATCCTGTCCCGCTGCCAGCAGTTCGATTTTTACCGCATGACCTATGAACAGATCACATCGCGCCTGCGCGAGCTGACATCCGGCGAAGCGCGCGACGTGGATGAAGAAGCGCTGGGTCTCATTGCGAATCAATCTGAAGGCTGCCTGCGGGACGCCCAAAGCGCGCTCGAACAGCTGCTCGCGTTCTGCCCAGAGCGCGCGACCGCCGAAGACGCAAGCCGCATGCTCGGTTTCGGCTCCGCCGCGGCGGTGGACGGAGCCGTGAACGCGCTCGCGTCGCGGAACGCGCTGGAGGCGTTTCGGGCGTCGGAGGCGCTGTTTTCGCAGGGGGCGGATGTGACGCAGTGCCTTCGGCTGATCGGGGCGCATTTTCACGCGCTCCTGCGGCTCAAGGTCAGCCCGAAACTGGCGGACACCATACAGGCGTCGCCGTCCAAAATCGAGGAGATGCGCGAGCAAGCGGCGGCGCTCTCCATCGCCCGCATTCAGTGGACGCTCAAAATGCTCATGCGCGCCGAAAAAGAGATACGGCTTCTCGGCTACGACCGCGAAAACTTTGAGATCTGCATGCTGGACATCTGCCAGCTGGAGGACGACCTGCCTCTAGAAGAGGCGCTGGAAAAACTGCAGGCGCTGGAGGAGAAGATGCGCACAGGCGGGCTGAACATTACGCCGCCAGCCGAAACGCCCGCCGCGCCGCCCCCCGTTTCGCCGGGTCGGGTCGCCGCGCCTGCGCCTGCCGCGTCTGGTCGGGAGAGCGCGCCGCCAGCCGATGCGCCAGCCGAAGCGCCCGCCGCGCCGCCCTCCGTTGCGGCGTCGGAGCTGAACGAAGAGAACGCCGAGGAGGTGTGGAAAGCGGCGTCGGCGGAATTGAGGACGCGGGAGCCGTTTCTATGGTCGCATTTGGACAGCGCCAAGCCGAGCGCGAACGAGGGCGCCTTAACGCTCGCCTTCAACAGTCGAATTCAGATGAACAAAGCTAAAGAGAAAAAAGAAACGCTGCAAAATGTCGTCCAAAGCGTACTCGGCAAGCGCGTCGAAATACGGCTCACCATCTCTGAACAGGAAATGACGAGCCGCTCCGATTCGTCGCCGCAGACGCCGCGCAGCGAAGAGGAGACCGAAAATGAAAGAGCGCGGATCGTACGCAACCTGTTTGACGGAAAGATAGAACTTCCCAAAGAAGAAGGAGAGCGCGATGAATAACAAAGGCGGCATGTCGGGTCTCATGCGGCAGGCGCAGCGCATGCAGAAGCGCATGCTGGAGGTTCAGGAAGACCTAAAGCATCTCACCATCGAGGCGCAGGTGGGCGGCGGCATGGTGATCGTGGTGGCGAACGGGCATCAGGAGATCGTCTCGATCACGATTGCGCCCGAAGTGGTCGACCCTGAAGATGTGGAGATGCTGGAAGACCTGGTGCAGGCGGCGGTGAACGAGGCGCGGCGCAAGTCGCAGGAGCTCGCGGCGGAAGAGATGGAAAAGTTGACGGGCGGATTCAACATCCCAGGTCTGCCCGGATTAAGTTAAAAGGAGCGGACGATGCTGCGCAGCCTGTTCGGGCGCGGGAAAAACGGATCAGAAGAGAAAGAGGCGCCAAACGAAGCGCCAAAACAGAGCGCGTTTCAACGTCTCAAAAACGCGCTCTCAAAGACGCGCCAGGCGTTCACGCAGCAGGTCGGCGCCATTCTGCAGGTCGGACGCGCCATCGACGAGAAGGTGTATGAGGAGCTGGAGGAGGCTCTCATTTGCGCCGACGCCGGCGTTGAGACAACCCTGTATCTGATGGATCGGCTGCGCAAGACGGCGAAGGAGACCCCCCTGCGCGAGGCTTCGCAGCTGCTGCCCGCGTTGAAGGCGGAGATCGCGGAGATACTCGGCGCGGCGGAGCATGTGAACCCGTCGGGCGGCTCTCCGTATGTGATTCTGGCGGTCGGGGTGAACGGCGTCGGAAAGACGACCACCATCGGCAAGTTGGCGGCGCGTTATACGTCGCAGGGTATGAGCGCGACGCTGGCGGCGGGCGACACGTTCCGCGCGGCGGCGGCGGAGCAGCTGGAGATATGGAGCGGGCGGGCGGGCGCGGCGTTTATTCGTCAGCAGGAAGGCGCCGACCCCGCCTCGGTTGTGTATGACGCGATTCATTCGGCGCGGGCGCGCAAGTCGGATGTGTTGATCATCGACACGGCGGGGCGGCAGCATACGCGCGTGAATCTGATGCAGGAGCTGGAGAAGATTGCGCGGGTCGCCGGGCGCGAACTGGACGGCGCGCCGCATGAGACGCTGCTGGTCTTGGACGCGACGACGGGGCAGAACGCGATTCAGCAGGGGAAGCGGTTTTTAGAGGCGGTTCCGGTCACAGGCGCCGCGTTGACGAAGCTGGACGGGAGCGCAAAGGGAGGCGTCGCCGTCGCCGTCAAGCGCGAGGTCGGCATTCCGATCAAGCTGATCGGAGTCGGCGAAGGGATAGACGATCTGCGCGATTTTGAGCCGTCCGAGTTTGTGGACGCGCTCTTTGAACAGGAGGCTTAGCGGCTTTTGTCCTTCAAGTCGTCCCTTACCATGAGCCAAACAATCAAAACCAAAATGCCAACAATCTGAAAACCCGCGCCGACCAAAAAACCGCCGAGAGGTCCTAAACTTTTTAGATCGTTGCGCTTTGCCAGTATCTGCCCAATCAGTCCGCAGCCTGCTATATAAGCCACAAGAAGCAACATAAGAAACAGCCTTGCCGCCGATTCCAGCCCTAACATTTCGGCGCATCCTTTCGTTCGCCGCTTGATTTCTTTCTGCGCTACCTTTTCCACGGCAATTGATGTGTCGTAAGAGTATAGCATCAATGCGCCCCGAAAATATGGACAGTTTTGGACAGGACTCTGGATTCCCGCTTGCGCGGCAATGACGAGGGAGGGCGCGGACAGCGTCATTTCTGCGGAGGGGGCGGGTTTTTGGCGGCGTTCGCCAGCGCCTCAACGGCGGGGAGGGCGCCAAAGATTCCCCAAAACGGAACGCTCACAATGTCCCGGCTCAACGGAGCGCCGACCAAAAAACTAACCCAAAACGATGTCTGTACCGCTGTCAAACCGAGAACCCATGCCCGCCAGTAGGAGTCGTCCAGCCGATTCGCCAAACGAAACGCATACCGGTAAAACGCCGCGCCAAGCCACGCCAGCGCCGCAAATCCAACAAGCCCCGTCTCCGCCAGCGTCTGAAGATAGATGTTGTGCGCGCCGAGGTTGAACTGACCGGCGTAACCCAAAAACGCTTCGTTCACATAACTTTGAGCGAAGGAGCCAGGACCGTACCCCAAAACAGGCTGGCTCCAGAACATCTCCAGCGCGTAGCCCCACCGAAGCAGACGCGCCCGATTCGAAGCATACGACGGGTCGAAGATCGACAGGACGCGCCCGACGACCGCCTCTCGCGCGGCGGGAATCAGCGCGGCGGCAGCGGCGAGGCTCAACCCGACGCACGCGATGAGCCATTTGCGCCGATTTGAAATGCCGCTTTTTTGAAACATCAAAAAAAGAACGCCCGCAAAAAGCGACGCCCATGCCCCCCTCGACCAGCAAAACAGCATCGAAAAGCCGAACAGCCCCAGCAACCCCCATCTCCAAGGGCGGCGGCTTCTAGAATCGGCGTCAAACAGGGCAAACGAAATCAACGGCAGCAGAAAGATCGTCAGATAGGCGCCGTAACCTGTGTAGTCGGTGAAGAGCGCGTCCCGATAGGCGGACGAATGCGCCAGCAATTCGAATCTGGACGCGAGAAGAACCGTCATGACGCCCGCGGCAACGGCTCCCCCTGCGGTCAAGGCGGCAACGGCTCCCCGAAAGACGGCGGGACGGCGCAGCAGCGCGTAAAATGAAAACGCGAGACCGATATACGCTGTCGACCGCGCCGCGTTCTTTGCCGACACCAGCAGCCTGTCCGATTGCGACGCCGCCAGCGCCAGCGCCAACGCATACGCGATGAGCGGCAGCCGGAGCGGATGCGCCTCCGCCTTCCGCCCCTGCGCATGCAGAACGAGCCTGTCGAACAGATACGCGCACAGGAGAGCCGCGGCGATCGGTTCCGACGGGACCTGCAGCTCCGTCTGCCGCGCGAAGATGAACCGAAACGAGTACGGCAGCGCCGCCAGCAGAACATACAGCGACAGCTCAGGCGCGGCGCCTGCAAAAAAGAGTATGCAGGCGCCGACGCCAAGCGCGAGAACAAGCTCGTAGCCCCGCGCCTCCGTCAACCGGGCGAGCAGAACGCAGAGCGCCGCCGACGCGCACCCCCAGACGACAAGCCGCGCCTTACTCGTCCGCATTCCGCATTTCAACCCGTATCGGTTCGAAGGAGAACCCTTTCTCTTGGTAGGCGCGCGCGAGCCGCCGCATGATCAGCTCGTCTAGGCAGAAGCCGACGACAGCCGCTCTGGAGCCGCTGAACTTGGCGGGGCAGCCGAGAGAGCGCGCCAGCTCCACCATCTCAATGTCGCGCGGGTCCATCGCCTTGTCGCCAAAAATCTTCCGCCGCAGATCGAAGTTCTCATTCATCAGCGAGCCGAGAGTATCCATATCCCCCTCCTTGAGCGCATGGCGCGCCTCCACCGCAAACTGCGCAAAACGCTTCATCGCGTCGATCACCTCGCGGTCGCCCGCCTCGTATCGAAAGCGCACGTTGTTATGCACCTTGCCCGACTCGCCGCTCGCGCTGCGGTACGCCAAAAACAACGGCGGAAGCGTCCGTCCGTCGATGCGCGAATAGTCGCCGTAGCCGTACTCCAGCATGAGCGCTTCGTCAAAGTCCATAAAGACGGTTCCGCCGTATGCCTGAACGACGCGGTCTTGCAGCCCTGCGGTGATGTCCAGCTCCTCCGTTTCGACGCTCAGGGTCAGGTTTGGGAGTTCCGGTTTGGGGAAATGGTCGCCGGCGCGTATTTCATAAAACAGCATGAGCGCCCGGATGACGGCGGTGATGATGGCGCTGGAGCCGCCGAGGCCGACCTGGCGCGGAATGTTTGTGTCGTATTCGATGGTAAAGTTACGGGCGTGAAGAGAGACGCCGCGCCGATCGCAGAACTCGCGGAACTTTTTGCATGTGGCGAAGACAAGGCGCATGCCGCCGTAGTAGCCTTCGATGCGCGCCCGCTCTTCGAGCTGCGCGATGCTTTCAAACTGGGTGGAGTCGTGGATCGGATGCCGGCGGAGCTCAATGCCGGGGCTTTCCCAAAGGCGCACATTCGCCTGAAAATTTTGGATTGCCGCCGCGATGGTTTTTCCGAAAAAAATGTCGGACGGGTTGCCCATGAGACCCACCCGCGCATACGCTTGCGTTTCAACGATCATATTCACTCGCTTTCATGTTGCGCCGTTCCCTTAACGATATGCTAGACAGCGCGATTCAACAATCAAAGGAGAATGCAATGGGCGTGACGCTCGCGCTGGATGTTGGAGAGAAGCGGATTGGGGTCGCATGCTCAGACCCGCTTGGGATTGCGGCGCTGCCGCTGGACGCGATTGCGCGGACAAATTTGGAGGCGGATCTGTCGGCTGTGGTTGCGCTGGCGGAGTCGCGCGGGGCGGAGGCGGTCGTCGTCGGTTTGCCGAAAACGCTGCGGAACGAGATCGGACAGCAGGCGCGGAAGGTTTTGGCGTTTGCGCGGGCGTTGGAGAAGCGCGCCCCCTGCCGCGTGGAGACCTGGGATGAGCGGTTGACGACGGCGGAGGCGGCGCGCGCGTTTCAGGGCGTCTCGCGGAAAAAACGGCGCCAACAACGCCAAAAAGGAACCCTAGACAGCGCGGCGGCGGCGCTCATCCTGCGCGGCTATCTGGCGAGCCGATCAAGCGGCAAGTGATAGGGTAGGCGGCGGCTCTTTTTTCCGGACGATTCATGTAACCTGGAGGCATCAGGATCAGTTATGTTATTTATCAGGAGAGGTGATGAAGCAACAAATAGATGCCACTAACTTCGCTTCGCAGACGATCTGGACAGGCGACAACCTGGACATCATGCGTGGCATGAATTCCGACTGCATCGACCTGATCTACTTAGACCCCCCGTTCAACAGCAAGGCGAACTACGCCGCCCCCATCGGAAGCAAAGCCGCCGGCGCCGCCTTCAAAGACACATGGGGGCTGGACGACGTCAAACAGGTCTGGCACGGCGAGATCAAGCATGAGTATCCAGGTCTTTACGCTCTCCTGACGACAACGCGCGAGATTCATGGCGACTCCATGATGAGCTACCTGATTTACATGTCCATACGCATCATGGAGATGCGCAGGCTGCTGAAACCGGACGGCTCCATTTATCTCCATTGCGACCCGACAGCGAGCCATTATCTGAAACTGCTGATGGACTCCGTCTTCGGAAAATCCAGCTTCAGAAACGAAATCGTATGGTGTTATTCAGGCGGAGGCGTCCCGCAGAGAGACTTCCCGCGAAAGCATGACATCATACTGCGATACAGCGGCGGCGGCAGACCGACATTCAACAAAGAATACAAACCGTATAAAGAGAACACGCAGCAGGTCGGCAAACACAGTACGCTCAGCGGCGGCGATCCGATCGACTTAGAACGCGGGACGCCCGTCACAGACTGGTGGACGGACGTCAAAACGGTCACCGGATGGAGCGCGGAACGAACGGGTTATCCGACGCAGAAGCCGTTGTCTCTCTTGCGTCGCGTCGTCAAGGCGTCTTCGAATGAGGGCGATATGGTTTTGGATCCGTTCTGCGGCTGCGCAACGACCTGCATCGCCGCTGAGCAGCTCGGCCGTCGCTGGGTCGGCATCGACATCTCGGAGAAAGCGGCGGATCTTGTTCAGTCGCGGCTGAGGGAGGAGGTTGGGCTAACGTATCAAGGCGCGCATCGAACCGACATACCGAAGCGGACCGACTTAGGCGAGATTCCCAGATACAACTGCGCCGAGAATCGCCGTTATCTTTACGGAGAACAGGGCGGTTACTGCAACGGATGCGAGACGCATTTTGAGCCGCGGCATTTGCAGGTGGATCATATCATTCCGCGCGCAAAGGGCGGGAACGACCACATCAGCAATCTGCAGCTGCTGTGCGCGTCATGCAACGCCCATAAAGGCAAAAAGTCGCACGAGGAGCTGATCATTCTGTTGACCGACAAGGGATGGATCAAGCGGCGTCAAGAGATCATCATTAACGGCAATCATTCCAACCATGGGCCGCGTAACGGATAGCCCTGACCTTAAGGCTTTAGTTTGGACATGTCGGCATGCGAACGCGGACTTCGCATTGCCTTGATCAACCCGCCCGTTTGCGCCATAATCCATCTGAGACCCGTCAGGCTGGTCATTGTCGCGTTGCTGAAAGGAAAGGACTGCGAATGGTTGGCGTTTGGACGCTGGTGTTTGTCGCGATCACAGCAATGGCAACTCTGGTGCTTGCGTTTGTTCAGTTGATAAAGAACAGGGAGCATGTGCAGTGGGTTTGCGCTGCATTTGCCAAAAGTCACGAAAAAAAGAAGGCAGATCGAAATAAAGCCCGAAAAGCGAAGGCAGAGAAAAAGGCACTGAAGAAAAGGCAGAAGGCAGAAATAAAAGCGCGGAAGGAGGCGCAAAAGATTGATAAAGAGATGTTCAGAGCGATAGAAATCCACGCAAGGAACATCAAGGCTTATAAGTTGGTTTGCGAGAAGGGGAAGATGGAAGACCAAGACGGTAGTGTATCGGCGGAAGAAATTCGCGGAAACAAAATCATGGCAACCGGAGATGCCATCGTTCTCGGAAAATTGCATGCAGAAGAAGTGGAAGCGCGCGCTGTCATGCTAACTCGAGAAAGCGGTCCAGCGCTATGTTTGGGGGTGGGGGTAGCGGAAGACGGGCGAGAGGCGTTGGTCGTTCACGGAGAGGGCGTAGAGACCAAAGTGATTGTCGAATTTCCAGAGACGCAAGAACCAATAGATTATGAAATTCCATTCGATGATGACATTCCATTCTAAAAGAAAAAGATGCAGAAATTGAATGAGGCGGCGGATAGCGCCCAGAAGTGGATGCGCAGGACACTGGTTTTGGCGGGCGCAGCTCCTCAAAAAAACCAGCCTCGTCAAATCCGTAAACGCCGATGGTGACGATCTTTGGACGCTTCATACGCATTCTTTATCGATACCGCTTGCGCGACTGAAAGCCGCCTTCTCCAAACAGCGACCCCTGCCCGCCCGTCAATCGCTTCATGACCTGCTCCTGCGTCAGAAGCGAGCCGTTTTCGTCAATATGCAGCGTTTCCACGCCCGCCTCCGTCAGCGACTTCCCAATCAGCTTGCTGCGGTGGCACATCTCCGGCTTCGCCTCGCTGCACATCGCCGCTGTCGGCAGCCCCCGTTCCGACGCATCCGCCAGCCGCGCGATCCCCTTTTGATAAAACTCCGCCTCCTGCACGAGATCGTAGTTCACCTTGCCGTTTGCATAATAATATGACCTGTCCTTCGGCATGCCGCCCAGCTCCGCGCCCATATACACATAATGCAGCCCCTCTCGGCGGAGAGCCTGCTCCAGCGGCTCTTTGGAAAATTCAGGCTTATAGCGGGAATACGGCGCCGAACGCACATCTGCGAGATACTGCGCGCCGTATTTGCGCAGCGTCTCTATGAACGCATCCAGAGCGCGGCTGCCGTATCCGATCGTGTAGATAGGGGTCTGGGGCGCGCGGTTTTTCATTAGGATCATGGTAAACCGTTTTCCGCCTTGATGTCCATCTTTTAATCCGAGCCTCTTAGTTCAGACATTTGAAAGAATGGCAGGAGGGGCGACGCGCGTTTGGGTTTTGAACTAGGATTTTCAGGATTTATAGGATTACAGGATTGAGGGCGGAGCGTCGGCTTTCGGCGATCCTCCTGTCCATCTTTTTAATCCCATCATCCTAGTTCAGACAATTGAAAGAACGGCGGGAAGCCGGAATGGCGGGAGGGGCGCGGCGCGCTCGTTGCGTTTGGGTTTTGAACTAGGATTTTCAGGATTTATAGGATTACAGGATTGAGGGCGGAGCGCCTGTTTTCGGCGATCCTCTTGTCCATCTTTTTAATCCTATCATCCTAGTTCAGACAAGTTGAAAGAGCGGCTAAGATGCCCGCTTGCGCGGGCATGACGGGGAGAGGCGGGAAATGGCGGGAGGAGGGCGCGGCTTCGACCGCTCCGCCTTTCTCCCGCGCCGTCTGGTTACCTTCATGCCGAAAGCATGGTAAGATATGGGAACCAGGATGGAGGCGTTGATGGATTCTGAGCTATCGAAGGCGTACGAACCGAGCGACCTTGAAAAGCGCATTCTCGACTACTGGCTGCAAAACGGCTGCTTTCGGGCGGAAGATGTGTCGGACAAACCGTCGTACTGCATCGTCATTCCGCCGCCCAATGTGACCGGAAGCCTGCATGTGGGGCATGCGCTGGACAACACGCTCCAGGACATTCTGATACGCTGGAAGCGGATGAGCGGCTACAACGCCCTCTGGATGCCCGGAACCGACCACGCCGGCATCGCCACCGAAGTCGTCTTAGAGCGCAAACTGAAAGAAGAAGGGCTGACGCGCTACGACCTCGGACGAGAAAAATTCATCGAACGCCTGTATCAGGAAAAAGACGCCTCCCGCGGAACCATCGTCGGACAGCTCATGCGCCTCGGCGCCTCCTGCGACTGGGAACGCGAGCGGTTCACCCTAGACGAAGACTATCTGAAAGCCGTCCCCGTCGCCTTCAAACGCCTCTACGAAGCGGGGCATATCTACCGCGGCGAAGAGATGGTGAACTGGGTCCCAAGCCTCGAAACGAGCGTCAGCGATCTTGAGGTGGAGCATGAGGAGCGGCAAGGCAAGCTGTACTACATCCGCTATCCGCTGAAAGACTCGGACGACGCGCTCATCGTCGCGACAACGCGCCCCGAAACGATGCTGGGCGACACGGCGGTTGCGGTCAACCCGATGGACAAACGTTACCAAAAACATATTGGCAAAAAAGCGATTCTGCCGCTGATCGGACGGGAGCTGCCTATCATCGCCGACGAGTATGTTGACGCCGAATTCGGCACCGGCGCGCTTAAAGTGACCCCTGGACATGACCCGAACGACTATGAGATCGGAAAGCGGCACGGGCTGGAGCGGATCGACATTTTCAACTCGAAGGCGCAGATCAACAAGAACGGCGGTCCCTACGAAGGGTTTGACCGATTCGACTGCCGAGAGCGGATTTTAAAAGACCTGGCGTCCTGCGGGCATCTGGTCAAGACGGAAGACTATCCCATGTCGATCGCCCTGTCCGACCGGACGGGGGAGCCTGTTGAGCCGCTTGTCGCTCCTGGGTGGTTCATGCGCATGGGTCCGCTCGCCGAGGCTGGCATTGAGGCGGTCAAAAGCGGGCAGATACGTTTCATTCCTGAAAATCAGGGGCGCATCTTCATTCAGTGGATGGAGAACATACGCGACTGGCCGCTGGCGCGCAAGCGTTGGTGGGGACACCGCATCCCCGCATGGAAGACGCCCGACGACGCCTATTTTGTGGCTGAAAATGAGGCGGACGCGCGCGCTCAAGCGCAGGAAAAATACGGCGCCGACTACGGCTCCAGCATTCCCTTAGAACAGGACAGCGACGTTTTAGACACCTGGTTCAGCAGCGGCATCTGGCCGCTCGCAACGCTCGGATGGCCGAACCGAGAGGCGTTCGCCTACAAGACCTTCTTTCCGACCGACACGCTTGTCACCGCCTGGGACATACTCTTCTTCTGGGTTTCGCGCATGGCGAACCTGTCGCTTGAGCTGGAGAACGCGCCGCCGTTCAAAACGGTCTATCTGCATCCGTTGCTCGCAGGCGACGACGGGCAAAAGATGAGCAAGTCGCGCGGCAACACGATCGATCCGCTGGAGATGATGGACAAATACGGAACCGACCCGCTCCGTTTCGCCGTCGCCGCCGCCATGATCGAAGCGCCATGGATGCAGCTTCAAGAGGGGCGCATCGCCGGCGCGCGCAACTTCGCCAACAAGATATGGAACGCAGGGCGGTTCGTCTTGACGCATCTAAGCGATTTTGAGCCGGATCCAAACGCCCCCCGCTCCGAAGAAACGGTCGACCGGTGGATCGTCAGCCGAACCGCCCGCACCGTTCAGGCTGTCCAAACCAGCCTAGAACGATTCCGCTTCGCCGACGCGGCGAACGCCCTCCATGAATTCATCTGGCATGAATTCTGCGACTGGCACCTTGAGCTTGCCAAGGCGCGCCTTTATCAAAAGGAGAATCCGCAGGCGCGACGAGACGCCCAGCAGACGCTCCGCTCCGTTTTTGACGCGATCCTGCGCCTGCTGCATCCGTTCATGCCGTTTCTCACCGAGGAGCTGTGGCAGCGTCTGGGCGTCGAAGAGGGGAGCTTATGCCGCGCCGAATTTCCAACGTTCGACCCGCTCCAGATAGACGCCGAAGCGGAGCGGCAGATGAGCGTCGTCATGGGAGCGGTGAACGCGGCGCGGACCGTTCGCGGGGAGCTGAACGTTCCGCCGTCGCGCGAGATTGTTGTTTTGGCGCATTCGTCCGACGCTTCGGCGCGGGAGGCTCTGTCCGCCCATGCGGGTTACATGTCGGCGCTGGCGAAGGCGTCGACGCTGGATGTGGCGGAGTTTCACGCAAAGCCGCCCGCTTCTGCCGCCGCCGTTGTCGGAAGCGTGGAGATCTATATCCCGCTTGAAGGCGTTATTGACGTCGGCGCCGAGACAACCCGCCTCGAAAAAGAAAAGGCGCGGGTCGACAAGGAGCTGGAGCGCTCCGTGAAGAATTTATCGAATGAAAACTTTCTCAACCGGGCGCCCGCCGCGGTCGTCGAAAAAGCGAAGACGCGCCGAACGGAACTGGAAGCCGCGCGGGACAAGCTCGCAAAAAATATCCGTATGCTGAAGGAGTAGAATGATGAAATCGACCACATGGTGGCTCATAGCCGCAGGGCTTGCCGCTGTCGGCGCAACTGCCTATTTTGGTTTCTTTTACGATCCGCACAAAACCGCCGAAGAAGAAACGACGCAATCCCCCGTACTCTCAACGGGAGCGGGAGCGGAAACGGCAACCGAAACCCAAGAAGAGACCGTACAGACAGGCTTGTTTGGATCGGAGCCGCTCCATTTGACCGACGTCAACACGTTCGACTATCTCACCGACGAGGAGATGGCGCAAACGCTGCTAGACCCTGTTCTGACGCCCGCGACGGTCTCCCCGCCAACCGCCAGCGTTCCAAATAATAATGAGGAGCAGGCGCAAGATTCGCTCTCCGAACCGCTGCCGAGCCTGATTGAGCAGCCTGCTCCCGATCTGTTTGAGGCGGCGCAAGGCTCCGGACTGCTCAGCGAGGAAGACCTAGCCCGCGAAGCCGAAGACCCCGCCCTGATGACGCCCGAAGCGCTCGCTGTCATCGCCACCGTCGAAGGCGCGCTGCGCGAAGCGGTCATGCGGCGCGATATGCAGGCGTTTCTGTCCTCCCTTGACGAGGGCTTTCAATACTCGCACGACCGCGGAACTCCTGAAAATCCGGATGACGACTTTCTCATACAGGGCGACGACGTCTATCGAGAGATTGTCATGAACCGACTCTTCCGCCCAGACGACCAAGAAGCGATTGTTGAAATGTCCCGCCCCCGCGACTTCCAGATGACCGACAATGTCGCCGTCATCACATACGACTACGGCATGGCGTTTCGCGGACAGACAGGCGACCGGCAGAACATCGGCTCCGCGCAGATCTATGTGACGCGCGCGCGGGACGGATCGGACGCATGGAGAATCATCAGCTGGTCGGACGGACCCTACAGGCCGCCCGCCCCGCCTACAGAGACGGAGTGAACTGGCTTACATGCCTTTCTCGCGCAGGAGGCGCCGCAGACAGCGAACCGCCTTCGGCACCGCCGTTGCGGACGGCTCCGCGTCAAAGCCTTCATACACAACCGACATCCATCCGTTGAAGCCGACCCGCTTCAAAATCTCAAGGATGCGCGGATAGTCGAGCCACTTCTCTTCCTCCTCGGCGACGCGGTAAAACTTTGCCCGCACATGGACAGCCCGCGGCGCGCTCTCCGCCAGGCTGCGGTACAGCCGCTCCGTCCCAGGCGATTCTCGATCCGCACCAGACGCCCCCGGCGACCCGACGTACTGCCCTGTGTCCAGAATATGCGTGAAGTACGGATGGTCGACCGCGTCCAAAATGCGCAGAACGTCCGCGCCCGTCCGCGTCACACATCCGTGGTTGTGGTTATGCAGCCCAAGCGACACTCCTCGCTCCGCGGCATGGTCTGCCGCCTCCCGAATGGCGCCGATCATTCGTTCCCACACCCGCTCCTCTGGTTCGCCCTTCGGCAGCCAGGCGGCGAAGATGCGCGTCATCGGAACGCCCATGCGCGCCGCCGTGTCGACCCACTTTTTCACCAGGTCGATGTCCGCCCGCAGAGCGGCGCCCGTTTTGCCGAAGTCGTTGCTGACGCCGATATACGAAACGGCCAGCCCCCGCTCCTGACACGCGAGCCGTATCTTGCGGAGCGCGGCGTCGTTCGTGTCGTCAAACGCGCTTGTATGCAGGTCGACGCCGTCCAGGCGCAGCTCATAGGCGCGTTCCAAAAAGCCTTCTATCGTCATTCCCCCCTTGCGGTCGGGACGGCTCCACATATCCTTATAGCTGAGCGACATGCAGCCAACTTTAATCATGATCCGCCTTTCCAGCGTTCTTTGAGTTAAACTTCATGGCAGGGCGTCCGATTGCCCTGCGTTCCGAAAAAGCATACGATAAATCGACGTTTCTAGAAAGGACGACCGCATGCCCGCCGACCGAAAGACGCCAGGGCGGTTCGGAACCTTCGGGGGAGTCTTCACCCCATGCGTTTTGACCATCCTGGGCGTCATCATGTTCCTGCGCCTCGGCAACTGCGTCGGGGAGGCGGGAATGCTTCGCGCGGCTGGAATCGTTCTCTTGAGTTCGACGATCACGCTTTTAACAGCGTTGTCGCTCTCTGCGATTTCAACCAATATCCGCGTCGGCGGAGGCGGCGCCTATTTTCTCATATCGCGCAGCCTCGGCGTTGAATTCGGCTCCGCCATCGGCATTGTCTTCTTTCTGGCGCAGGCGGTTTCGGTCGCCATGTATGTTGTCGGCTTCTCCGAGGAGCTGCGCAGCTCCGTCCCAGCTCTAGCGGATCGGTTCACCGAAAAGCAGATTGCAACCGCCGTTCATATCGTCGTTCTGATCTGCGTATTCATCGGCGCAGGCTGGACGATCCGCCTTCAGTATTTTATTCTGGCGACGCTCGGCTTGTCGCTCGCCTCCTTCACGATCGGAGTCGTTCCGGATCTCAGTTTTCAAACGATGCGCGAAAATCTGGGGACGAACTTCTCGGAGGGGGAGAATTTCTTCTCCGTATTCGCCATCTTCTTTCCCGCTGTAACGGGAATCATGGCGGGCGCAAACATGTCTGGAGACCTGCGCGACCCTGGACGTTCCATACCGCGCGGAACGCTGCTCGCCATCGGCGTCACGACGGTTGTCTATGTGAGCCTCGTCGTCATGATGGCGGGAGCGCTTCCTCTGCAGAATCTGGCAGAAGGAAACCGCGCGATGTCGGAGCTGGCGCAGTGGGGAGCGCTCATCACGGCGGGGGCGTTGGCGGCGACAAGCTCGTCGGCGCTGGGAAGCATGATGGGCGCCCCGCGAATTCTGCAGCAGTTCGGAGTGGACGATGTGTTCCGCGTTCTCCGTTTCTTTGGTCGAGGAAGCGGAAAGGCGAACGAACCTCGCCGCGCGATCCTTTTGACCTTTGTCATCGCTCAGATTGGCGTCATGGTCGGCGACTTGAACGCGATCGCCCCCGTCATCACGATGTTTTTTCTGATCACTTACGGGGTTTTGAACTTCGCCACCTTCAGCGAAGCGTTTGCCCGCAACCCAAGTTACCGCCCCCGCTTCCGTTTTTCGCACTGGTCGACAGCTCTGCTCGGAGCCGCCAGCTGCGCCGTCGTCATGTTTCTGGTCGATCCGGTCTGGGCGGTCATCTCCATCGCGCTCATGGCGGCGATCTACTGGCTCATCCGCCGGCATGAGATCGAATGGCATTGGGGCGACGTTCAGAGCGGCGGAATGTATGAACGCGCCCGCCGAAACCTGCTCAGGCTGGAAGAGGTCAAATACCATCCGAAGAATTGGCGTCCGACGATCCTTGCGCCGATGAGCGGGGAGTGGGATCAGCGGAAGCTGGCGGCGTACGGCCACTGGTTTGCGTGCAATCGGGGCATTCTGTCGCTGGCGCAGATCATCGTCGGCGACCCGAACCGCTGGATGCGCAGCCGAGACATTCAGGAGCAGGAGCTGCGCAAATTCATACATGATCAGGGCGTTTCCGCCTTCACCGTCGCGGTGGTGTCGCCGGACATTGACGAAGGCATCCGTTCCTTGGCGCAGTGCCACGGCATTGGCGGCATTCGTCCGAATACGACGCTCATTCAGTGGCCGAACGATCTCACCTCAGAGACGGCGCAGACGCTCTGCCGAACGCTGCAAACGGTGACGCAGCTGGACTGCAGCGTCGTCGCCATGCGGTATGAAGAAAACGGAGATCCCTGGCAGGCGCCCGACGGGCCGGTCGATGTGTGGTGGAGCGGCGGCGCGAACGGGTCGCTCATGCTGCTTTTAGCGCATCTCTTGACGCAGAGCTCCGAATGGAGGGCGCGCCCCATTCGGCTGATTCGAGTCGCGGCGGATGAATCGGAGCGCGAAGCGACGTTCCAGAATCTAAGGGAGCTGTCCAAGTTGGCGCGCATTGAGGCGGAGCCGGTCGTCGTCATTTCAAGCGATATTGGAGCGGCTCTGCGGCGCGAGTCGAGAGACTCTTCGCTCACCTTCGTCGGATTCCCGCGCATCGACAACGCCGACGAGCAGGATGTAGAGCAGATGAACGGATTGACGAGAGGATTGAAAACGGTCGCGTTTGTCAGAAGCGCCGGCGGAATGCAGCTGGACGCCTGACGCGCGGACAGGAACGAAATTGGAGGAGACGATGAAACCGATTGTGAGCGCCAGGCATTGCGGCTCCGACGCAAGCGACGAGAAAATACGCGCCGCGCTGTTCGACATGCTCGACAGCATGGACGGCTTAGCCGCGTCGTTCGGCTCTATGGAGCGAATCGCTGTCAAATCGAACTTAGGGATCAAGGATGTGCGGTTGAAGCGGGGGCGGCAGATCGCGCTGGCGGACGCCTCCGTCGTCGTAGCGACTGCGGCATGGCTGCGCAGCCGCACCGACGCGCGCATCGTCCTAGGGGACGCTTCCACCGGCATACGCTGCGAAGAGGTGGCGGAGGCGGTCGGCATTATCGAGCCGCTCAAACGGCTGAACGTCGAGATCGTCGACTACAACGACGAGCCGTACGCCAACTTTGAGGTTCCTGACGGCGGTCTCATGTTCCGCGAATATACGATGAGCGAAGAAATGGCGGCGGCGGACGCGGTCGTCTCCATTGCCAAGATGAAGGCGCACCTCTCAACGGGGGCGACCTTGACGCTTAAAAACTTGTTCGGGATACCGCCCACCAGCGCTTACGGCTGCCCGCGCCGGTATCTTCATGCGCCGATCCGCCTGCCGCGCGTCATCGCGGATCTGGGGCTGATTTTGCGCCCGTCGCTGTGCGTCATCGACGGAATCGTCGGACAGACGCGCGCCGAGTGGAACGCCGAAGCCGTTGAGCCAGGTTGGCTCATCGCCGGCAACAACACGATCGCCGCGGACGCCGTCGCCATGCGCATCATGGGGTTCGATCCGCTTGGCGACTACCCCGACTCCCCCTTCCACTTCGACCGCAACCCTGTCAAGTTGGCGGCGGAACGGGGTCTCGGACCGGCGGAGCTGGAAGAGATCGACCTGCGCGGCGACCCGCTCCACACGGCTGAAGGCTATTTCGCCGACCGCAACAACGACCCAAGCCTGCTGGACGAGATACGCCGATCCATTGCGGATCAAGCGGAGCTGTTTGAAGAAAACAGGGAGCGCTACGTTCGCCGATTTCCAAACCAGTTCATTGGACTCTACGACGGGGAAGTGGCGCATGCGGGCGCAAGCCTAGACCAAATGAAATCGCGCGGACAGATCGCCCGCGAGCGCGGAAAACGCAACAAAGGGCTTTACTTGAAAAAAGCGGTCCCGCTTCCTCAGGAGCTGGAAACCTACTCGGTTTACCGGTCGATCTTAGACGGGGCGCGGGCTTAAAGATGCGCGTCCTTGGAATCGATGCCTCGGCGCAAACAGGCGGCGCCGCGCTCATAGAAGACGGCAGGCTCGCCGGGCAGACGGTCGCCGATATGGAGCGGCGCCATGCCGAAAGGTTGACGCCCGCCCTTGATGCGCTCATGCGGCTTGTCGGATGGACGCCCAAATCGCTGGATCTGGTCTGCGTTTCGGCGGGTCCGGGATCGTTCACGGGCGTCCGCATCGGCATGTCCTGCGCGAAGGCTCTGGCGTATGCATGCGGTCTGCCGCTCGTCTGCGTCCCCTCTCTGGACGCGGCGGCGCATCGATATCGGTATGCGCGCCGCCCGGTCTGCGTCCTGTTCGACGCGCGCAAAAATGAGGTGTACGAAGCCCATTACCGCCCTTCCGCCGTCGGTTGTGAGTTGGAACGGGTCGGACCGATGCGCTGCCGATCCATCGAAGAGACGGTGAGGAGCGTCCAGACGGAGACGCTGTTTGTCGGAAGCGGAGCCGAAACGTACGGCGCTCAGATTCGGTCGGCGCTCGGAGAGCTCGCCTGTTTCAACAGCGGCGCAACCGACTGGATCAGCCCCGCGGATGTCGCCTCCGTCGGAGAGCTCGCCTACAGCCAAAACCCCAAAGCGTATCGAGACATTCACGCCGCCGCGCCGATCTACATCCGCAAGCCCGAAGCCGAATTGTCCGCTCAAAAAAGGGACGCCTCATGAAAATAGACGCGCCCGCCCCCCGCTTGACCGAGATCCCGCTCGCGGACGAATCCCGCCCGCACTGCAAAGTCGCGGCTCCAGACAAGCCGAACTGGAGCCAACTTGCGCATCGTTTCTGCGTCCGCGTACGAGAATACACGCGAACCGAACCTGCCCAAGTCGTCCCCGAAGAACTGACCGACGACGACTTCTCCCATTTCCACCTCGTCCTTTTCGGCAGCATTCTAGACAACCCGGCGATCCTAAAGTTATACCAGCGGAGCTTATGCTTCACAGACGCGGCGTATCCCGGCCCGCGCGGCGTGGAAATACGCGCGCTTTCAAACCCTCTCGGACTCGGCAAAAACGTACTTCTGATTGGCGGATCCGACTATCAACAAACGCATGAAGCGATCATCGGCCTTCACCGCTCCTTTTCACAGGTGACCGTCGAGCGCGGCGAAACGCTTTACCTGCGCCGCCTTAACTTCTGCGTCTCTGAAAAAAACCAGCGCGCCCTTCCAAGCGCGGCTGAACTTGAACGCATCCGCCAAACGGTCGGAAGCGACCCCGATTCGCAGATTGGACGCGCCGTTGACGCGCTCTTTTACCATTATCAAACGGATCAATCCGCCTGGGCGGAACTGGCGCGCCGCCTGCTAGACGACGCCCTTAACAGCCCCCTCTCCGCCGAAAACGCATGGAAACTAGCGCTCGCATGGACGCTCGTACAAGATAGCCCCTATTTCGATGACCCGTTCCGCCTCCAGATCGACCGAGCGCTCCTGAGCGCAGGCAGTGCGGCTGCAAATGCCTTTGAACCTGTCCGCCCCTTGACGCAAGCCGCATGCGCGCAGGCGATGGCGGTCGTCCACATTGGAAGCCATCTGAACCGCCTTTACGGACAAAATCCGTTCCAACAGCATGAAAAAGCGGTGGAGCGCATATTCAACACAAAGGACCCCGACACAAGAGACCCCGCCGTCCTAGACATATGGATGACATACCTGCTCAGGACGGAAAATTACGAACGGCTGGACGAGGCTCCGTTGAACGAAATGGCGCAGTCGATACTCGCAGACGCCGACAACGAAAAACGCCATCTCACCGGCGAGCAAGCGGCTCCGCATGCCCAAAATCTGCTCTCCAAGATAGCAGCCTTTACAGACGACGGCAAGCCGCTGTGGCTGCGGCGGTGGCTTGAAACGGACGAAGTCAACATCGCCGCCAGCTGGACGACAAGCCCCTATACGCCTGACCGCATTCCCGAAGAGCCGCGCAATATCCCCCGCATTTCAGCCGTTCCCGCCCCTGAAGGAAAAACGGCGCGCGCCGCGTTGCGGCAGGACCTTAGCCCGAACAGCGAATATCTCTCCGTCGGGGCGGAGATCAACCGACTCTCCTGGCGCGGACGCGCATGGCTCAAAGCGGACGCATGGACAGACGAGCCGGGCGGCGGACGCCTCCTCCGCAAAGCGGACCTGTCCGATTTTGCGTATATGCGCCTCGCGTTTGAGACCTGGACGCGCCGCGTCTTCTGGCGCTTCGACCGGTATATTTTGATTGCGGACGAATGGACGGGCGAACAGCGTCCCGCCTCCCTCACGCGCCTCTGCGAACCGACCGACCCAGACGCCGTCTTTGAAAAAACCGGCCATGAATGGGCTGTCCAAAGCGGACCGAGCCGGTTGCGCGTCTGCGCCTTAGACGGCCAAGCCCCAGACGAATGGCAGGCTGAGGACGCCGTTCACGCGCTCCTGTTCACGATAGACCCGAACCTTCAACTGGAGCGCGGCGGCGCCAACCGCTTTCGCGCAGGAGATGAACGGTGCGCTTTCGGCGCCTTCAACGAGCGCGGAACCTTCATGGATGCGGACGCCTTCAGCGTTTCTGAAGACGGCATGCAATGCGTCGGATTCCGCGAGCTGCGCGTCAACGGAAAAACGGAACTGCGAGCCGAAGAGCCGATCGACTTCCAAGTCGAATGGGCGAGCGGCGACGGAACGCTCCACGTTGAAACCCTCGCGGCGGTCCATTGGGAAGATGAATCGCAGCGGCTTGAGCCGGGCGAATACCGCGCCAGCTTTCACAATTTCGACTGGAGCGCTTTTCGCCAATTCTGACCATTCCGCTTATGACCCTAAAGCGTCCGCGCCGCCCGTTGTCGTCATTCCCGCGCAAGCGGGAATCCAGAGAGCTCCCAGACAGCTTCCGCATTCCAAAGCGGCTCTCTAAAAGCAAAATCATCGTCTGTAGAGACTGCACCGCAACTCAAGGCGGAAGCTCAGCTCTTAACGCTTCCTGCGTCCAATTCGTAATCTGTTTCGCATCTCGCGGCAGCTCTCATTAACCGTTCTCATCTACGCGTCTTTATACGCTTTCCATTCGACGGGCGCCGCCTTTTTAACAACCCTTCCCCCCATCATTACCTTCCACATTCCCTTCAGGGACGGCCAAAACGACGCGCGGAAATTAATTTTTCCGTCACTCTCGGCATTTATCTTATCTAAGATCGCAATTTCTCTGGCTAACGTCTCTTGATACGCTTTCCATTCAGCGGGCGCCGCCTTTTCCAGCGCAATCTCCGCCGCGAGCGTCTCCTCAGTCTTCTGTTCATCCGTCATGTTGCGTTCCCTTCAAGCAGCGTCTCCAGCGCGTCGGCGGCAGTTTCGGCTCCGTTTTCTTGACGTACCTGTTCGCCTACTTCGGCGGCGCGTTGGGCGAAACTCGGCTCCATCAACAAACGGGACAACGCCTTCGCAGCCGACTTTACGTTATAGCGCGTACGCGGCAGAGTCAACGAGACGCCCAGGCGCTTCGCGCGCGCCGCGTTGTCCGGCTGGTCATGCGAAAACGGCACGATGAGCGTCGGCTTTCCAGAGCGCAGCCCCAGCATGGTCGTCCCGACGCCTCCATGGTGGACGACCGCCGCCGCTTTTTCAAACGCCTCGGCGTAAGGCACATACCCCGCCGGATGCGCCTCGCCCGGAAACGAGCCGCCCTCCGCCTGCCCCGCCAGCAGAGCTCGCCGCCCGATGCGATGCGCCGCCTCCGCGCTCACCTGATAGAAATCGCCAGCGCCATGCGACGCCGCCGAGCCGAGCGTGAACAGAATCGGCGGCTCCCCCTCCTCCATGAACGCCTGAACTTGCGGATCCATCGGCGCGTCGTTCTCCCTGTCCAGCGTCGGCAGACCCGTTATGACCGTGTTGGGGGGCCAGTCGGGCTGCGGTTTTCCGAGCAGCGGCGAGAACATGGCGAGCGTCATGAGCGGGGAGTAGCGGTTGTTGAAGAACAGGTCGCCGCGTTTGTCGGGCAGGCGGACCTCCCGCCGTATTTTCCGCAGCTCCGCCGACCATCCTTTCGCAAAAAGCCGCATGAAACGCGCCAGCAGCCGGTGAAACCCTGGACCCAAAAAGCGCAGCCGCGCCAGCTCCGGCGCCGTCGGAATGACGGGCGGATCATAAACCGAGAAGAAGGACAACGGCGCCAGCGAGGTGGACGCCCACGGAATCCCATGCTTTTCAGCAAACATGGCAGCCGCAAACGAAACAGGATGCGCGACCATCAGATCGGCGTCCGACGCGAATTCCGCCATGCTCGCAAACGCCTCGCGCGTCGCTGGGATGACATACTTTTGCATCAAAACGAAGGAGCCTTTTCGGGGCGCCATCAGCCTGCGCACCGCCTCAGGATCGTTCTTGACATGCTCCATGTCGGGAGCGATCTGCGCAAACGCCGTCCCCGTCGACTCGACCATCTCCCGATGCATCGACATGCCGCCGAGGACGGTTTCATGCCCGCGTTTTTGGAGTTCCGCCGCGACCGCCAGATAGGGGCGGACGTCGCCCATGGTGCCGAAGGTTGCAAAAACGATCTTTTTCCGTTTCAATTCATGTCCACCAGAGAGTGTTGGAATGCGTTCTTACGTTAGTTAGTATGCCACATTGAACGGAGCGGTACAGATGAAACGCATGAAATACGCCCTTGCGCCGCTTGCTCTGATAGGGGCGCTGGCGTGCGGCGGAGCTGAGCAGAGCGAAATGGCGATGACGAAGCCCTCCGCCGAAACGGAGAAGGCGGCGGAGATCAAAACGGCGGAACCGACAGCGGCGGCTAAAGTGGAGAAGGTGGTCAAAACGGACGCCGAATGGCGCGCCCAGCTCTCGCCGCTGGCGTATCAGGTGCTTCGCAAAAGCGCCACCGAGCGCGCCTTCTCAGGCGAGTACTGGAACCATAAAGAGGACGGGGAGTATCTGTGCGGGGCGTGCGGCGCCGTTCTGTTCGACTCCAGCGACAAATACGACTCCAGAACCGGCTGGCCAAGTTACACCAAGCCCACCGCGGACAAAAGCATCGATAAAGCGATCGATCCGATGGCGCCATGGCCTGGAACGTTTGAGGTGAAATGCGCCCGCTGCGATTCTCATTTAGGGCATGTGTTTCCCGACGGACCGGAGCCGCTTGGAACGCGCTACTGCATCAATTCTGCCGCGTTGAAATTCAGCCCGCGCGCGGAGGAATCTGCCTCAGAGGAGGCGGGCGAGGAATGAGCGGGTCTGCGGCTTTCCATGCGCCGTAGGAAGCCGAGCTTCCGTTGGGTGTGCCGTCGGTATCCGCGGGCTTCGGTCTGGACGCGGACTCTCATCTGGGCGCGGCTGACGGCGCTGCGTCCGCTGCTGCGCCTGGCGGAGGAGTTTTTGCCGGCGGACGGGAATGCGCTGGACGCCGGCTGCGGACATGGCGGGTTGACGCATTGGCTTGCGCGCTGCCCCGATAGAACCGCCGTCGGCGCCGACCTGTCCAAAAAACGGATCGAAACGGCGGCGGCGAGCCGTACTCCGCCGAACGCGCGCTTTCAACATGCCGACATACGGGACGCTCTGCGCTCGGCGGACGCGCCTTGGAGCGGTTATATCTTTGCGGACGCGCTGCTCTACTTTTCGCCGGACAGCCAGATCGACATTCTGAAAACGGCGCGTTGCCATGCCCGTCCAGACGCCGTTCTTTTGGTGAAAGACTCCGCCGCGTCGCCTCGATGGAAGCTGCGGTTCGCGCAGGCGGAGGAGCGTCTCAAGAGCGCCGTTCAGTATTACGGGATACGCCAGACGGAGCCGATGACCTACCGCGCGATGGAGGAGTGGCGCGGCGCGTTTTTAGAGGCGGGTTGGCGTCTGGAGAGGGCGCGGGCTGTTCACCGCTGGCTGCCGTATCCAGGTTGGGTTGGAGTGTGCCGTCCTGACACAACAGAGCCATAATGGCCTATTCAGTTGGAAGATTTTCTGCTAAAATAGAGAATATATGGGGGGCGGCGCTTGGCGCTCAAATTGCTTGTAGGCTGACATCGGCGCCGCATTGTCAACCCAAACGCGGATTGAACCGCTGTGAGAACGGTATTGATTGTAGATGACAACGATTCGGTCAGAGCCGCCCTTGAGCGCGCGTTGCGTCAAGCGGGCTACGTTCCCATGTGCGCGCAGGACGCCTCAGAAGCGGCGGCGGCGTATCGGAAGTACCGCATTGACGCATGCCTTATCGACTACGATCTGCCGGACATCAACGGGGCGCAGCTGATGGCGTCTCTTCAGCGTATGCGTCCTGGGGTTCCGATGTCGCTCATCACCGGCAATCCGTCCGAAGACGCGATCTATGAAGCTTGCAGGGCGGGGGCGTCCGCCTACTTCAAGAAGCCTCTCGATCTGGACCGCCTGAAGAGATGGCTGACGAAGGCGTCGGCGCCCCGCTCGTCCGTTCGGCGCCTGCGCTTCATTCTGCGGTGGCGGTGGAAGAGGCGCATCGTTCGAAAAAAATGAGACACTTGAAAGGAATTTAATCATGAGCAAGATCATCGGCATTGACCTTGGCACGACCAATTCATGCGTCGCTGTCATGGAGGGCGGCGATCCAACCGTCATTTCGAACGCTGAGGGGAACCGCACCACACCCTCCGTCGTCGCCTACAAGCAGGACGGGGAGCGTCTTGTCGGCAGTCCTGCCAAGAATCAAGCCGTGACAAATCCTGAAAACACCATCTTTTCGATCAAGCGGTTCATGGGCCGCAATTTTGAAGATGTGCGGGATGAGCTGGAGCGTTCCCCCTATAAAGTGGAGCGGGCGGCGGGCGGGGGCATCGCCGTTACGATGATGGACAAGCAGTATTCGCCGCCTGAAATCTCGGCGATGACGCTTCAGAAGATGAAGCAGACGGCGGAAGATTATCTCGGCAGCGAAGTGACGCAGGCGGTCATCACCGTCCCCGCTTATTTTAACGACTCGCAGCGGCAGGCGACGAAAGACGCCGGCGCCATCGCCGGGCTGGAGGTGCTGCGCATCATCAACGAGCCTACAGCCGCGGCGCTCGCCTACGGTCTAGACAAAAAGAAGGATGAGACGATCGCCGTGTACGATCTGGGCGGCGGCACCTTCGACATCTCCATTCTAGAGATCGGCGACGGCGTGTTTGAGGTGAAAGCGACGAACGGCGACACGCGGCTGGGCGGCGACGACTTCGACAAAGCGATCATCGACTGGATCGCCGACGAGTTTCAGAATGAGCAGGGCATCGATCTGCGCGCCGATCCGATGGCGCTTCAGCGTCTCAAGGACGCCGGCGAAAAAGCGAAGATTGAGCTGTCCAGCTCGCAGCAGACGGAGATCAATCAGCCCTTCATCACCGCCGATCAGTCAGGTCCGAAGCATCTCAACATGACTCTCACGCGGGCAAAATTGGAGCAGCTGACCGAGGATCTGGTGCAGCGGACGCTTGAGCCGTGCAAGAAGGCGCTGGCGGACGCCGGCATCAACGCGGGGCAGATCGACGAGATTGCGCTTGTCGGCGGGCAGACGCGCATGCCGCGCATTCAAGAGGCGGTCGCCAAGTTTTTTGGCAAGGACCCGCATAAGGGCGTCAACCCGGACGAGGTGGTCGCCATCGGCGCCGCCATACAGGGCGCCGTGCTGGCGGGCGACGAGGGCGTCAAGGACATTCTCCTGCTGGATGTGACCCCGCTTTCGCTCGGCATCGAAACGCTCGGCGGCGTCGTGGACAGGCTGATTGAACGCAACACGACCATTCCGTCGCATAAGCGCAAGATCTATACGACCGCCGAAGACGGGCAAACCTCCGTCGACATCCATGTCCTGCAGGGCGAACGGGAGCTGGCGAACTACAACAAGACGATCGGGCGTTTCCGCCTTGAGGGCATTCCGCCGGCGCCGCGCGGCGTTCCGCAGGTTGAGGTCTCGTTCGACATTGACGCGAACGGCATTCTGAATGTTTCGGCGAAGGACACCGCGACCGGCAAGGAGCAGAAGATCACGATCACCGCTTCCTCCGGTTTGACCGACGCTGAAATTGATCAGATGATTAAGGACGCCGAGCAGTTTGCCGAAGAGGACAAGCAGAAGCGCGCGGACATCGACGCGAAAAACAGCGCCGAGCAGATGGTTTACCAAACCGAGAAACAGATCGCAGAGTTTGAAGAGAAGCTCCAGCCCGCTGTGAAGGAAGAGCTGGAGGCATGCGTCCAGGACCTGAAAGCGGCGCTGGAAACAGGCGATATTGACACGATCAAGGCGCGGACCGAGACGCTTCAACAGGCATGGTATAAAGCGTCCAGCGAGATGTATCAGCAGAGCGACTCTGCCGACGCTTCGTCTGAGGAGCAGCCTGCCGACGACGGCGACGAGGTGATTGACGCCGACTATGTTGTCGTGGACGAGGAGGAATCTCCCGACGCCGCTGATGAGGACTCCCCGGAAGGCGGAGGCAAGAAGGATAAAGACGCCGACGGGCAGTCCAGTTGAGGCTGCCGATCGGCGCGGGAGAGGCAACTTAGTTAGGGAGAACGTATGATTTCTGTCGCCAACCGCATCTATGTCAGCGCCGAATACCGGGTGGCGTTTGAAGAGCGGTTCAAAAACCGCGCCCGCATGGTGGACGGGATGCCAGGCTTCATCACGAATTACGTCCTGCGGCCGACCGAGGAGGATGATCCGTATATCGTCTTCACGTTGTGGGAGTCGATGGAGGCGTTTGAAAACTGGGTGAACTCGGACGCCTTTCGGAAGGGGCATGCGAAGTCGGGGACGCTGCCGAAAGAAGCCTTTTCGGGTCCGAACAAGCTGGAGATCCACGAGGTGTTTTTGGACGCTTCCCGCGCCGGCGAGTGAGCGCTTTTGGAATCTGCTGAGAGGCGGCGGGTTGTATGTGTTTTGCTTTGCATACATAAAGGGTGTTCTATGTCCTTTCATCGACCCAGAGCAGAATCCGCTCGTGTTCTCTTTGGAGGGGTAAAGCGAACATAGACGGCGCGGGATGACGGAGAGGATCAGCGGATCGTTGCGATCCGATACTCCATCCCGCGCTTGCGGCACCATTCCTGCGCGGACGCTTCCTTCCGCTTCACCGACGGGGAATCCATCATCTCGGAGCCTTTCACCTCAATGATCTCCTTGCGCCCGTCCGTGTATTCCACCAAAAAGTCGGGGCGGTACTTGCGCCGTTTGCCGTTCGGGTCGATCCAGTCGATTGTGATCGAATGACGTTTTTGCCATTTCGCCACTTCAGCGTCCTTCTCCAGGCGGAACATCATCCGCTCCTCAAGGCGGCTGTCGTACTTCTCAAAGTTGTAGGGGCTTTTTGTCGGGTTTTCAAAAATCCCGCGCTTGCTAACCGCCATATAAAACCATCCCATCAATCAATCCAGGCGTCTCCTTGACCGCCTTCTCCAGATCCGGCAACACGCGGCGCACGGTCTCCAGCCGATCGCGGTCCGCTAGACCAAGCGACGTCCCATCCAAAAACCGAGAACGCACATGCGCAAGCAAAATGCCGTATATTTGCCCCTTCAGCTGATTCGAATGGCCGGCATGCGCAAGCAGCTGCGCCGCCGTCTGCATCAGTTCCGCCTTGATTCCCTCCGCCAGATCCTCCAGCGGCAGCTCAACCGCTCCGCCGTTCTTAAGATCGGCCGGCGCTGGCTCGCGCACCGTCCAGCCGTCCTTTTTTAGCTCCGTTGATTCAACCGATTCGGTCTTTATGTCGGTGATTTCAACGGTCTGATTCCCGTAATCTAGCGCGTTCAGAACCTCGCGCCAGTTTTTAATCGGCACCGCCTCCTTGACGTCCAGATCCAGCTCAAACTCGTCAAACGCCTCCTCGTCCGGCTCCGGTATCTCAATGACGTTTTCAGGCTTCGTCAGATCCTGGCGGGGCGGCGGCTCCGGCAGGTCTTCCGTCTCGTCAAACTCATCATCAATGCCGACATTTTTGCGGGGAGTCGTCTGAAAAATATCCCAAAGCCACTGATGCTCCAGCTTCGGATGATCGACGATGGCGCATATCTGCGGCTCCTCCGCGCCGACGCCCTCGCGCCGAACGCGCCGCAAACCGCGCCCGATCACCTGCTGACCATAGACGCGGCTGCCAAACTTCCGCAGCAGCAAAATGACCCCGACCTCCGGCATGTCCCATCCTTCGCGCAGCATCAGGACGCTCACAACCGCCTTATACGGATTTCCGCTCAGCCGCTGCTTGTTCAGACTCGTCGCCATTTCGCGGTCTCTGTCGGGGCTGTCCTCCGTCACGAGAAGCGTCCGTATCTTGAAATAGTTCTGAAGCGTCCGCTGCGCCCTCTGCGCGTCCAGCTTGCTGACAGCGACCACAAACAGCAGCGGTTGGTAACGCCCCTTCGCTCGCCGCTCTTGTTCCTTCAAGCGCTGAAGCGCGATGCCCATCTGCTGACGCATCGGTTTGTCGTCCGTCACCCACTGCGTCGCGTTCAGCCCCTTCCTGTCCACCTCTGCCCAGTCGATCTCCTCCACGCCGCGCGTCTCACCCGTCGCTGTGTCCGTATAGGTCAGCTCCACCGTTGAAATGTTCGGTTGATACACAATAGGCGTCTTCACAAGACGATCCGCCAGCGCGTCCTCAATGAGATATTCGTAGATCATGGAGCTGTCGGGCGTCTGATGGTCGGCGCGGTCAGGCGTCGCTGTTGTGTCGACGCGCAGCAGCGTCTTTGAGCCAAGCCTCTTCAGCGCTTTTTCCCATTCCGGCGCGGGCGAATTGTGCGCCTCGTCATTAAACAGAACAAAATTGGAGCCGTTCATCAGCTTGGCGACGTTATCCAGCCCGCTCTTGTTGCTTTCGTAAAACTGATGGATATTCCCTAAGACAATGTGCGAACCCAATAGCCCTGGTTCTCTGCCTGCTTGCAACGTGACCAGCTCAAAATCGTTTTTATCGAAGGTACCGACGGCGGGCAGCAGGCTGCGGTCTTTAAACACCTTTCCGCCCTTGAAATCCTCCTCCAAACGGTCGCGCACAATCAGATTCGGGCAGATCAGAACAAAGTTTTGAACGTTATGCGCCAAGCGAAGCCACGCCATTGACGCCGCGATGACCGCCGTCTTGCCCCCGCCCGTGACAACGTTCAGCAAAACGCCGTTCAGCTGCGACAGCTCGCGCTTTATCTCATACGAATAGACGATGCGCAGCAGGCAGTCCCACTGATGCTCCCAGAGTACCCCCTCGCGCGGCTTCGACTCGTCCTTTGGGTTGGACAGATGCTGCAGATATTCGACCGTCTTCTCCTCGGCTTCGGGGTACCCGTCCTTGACCCACTGCTGAAACTCGTCTTCAACTCTCAGAAACAGGTTCTCCATAGATTCCTTCCTACGCTTCCACCGCCAGAACCGCCATGCCCTCGCCGCCGAGGCTGTCCTGAACGCGGCACGCGACCTTATACGCCCCAGGCGCGGCGAACCGATGAGTCGCCGTCAACACGGCGCGCCGATTCTTGCCCGTACCCTCCCGCTTGAACAAATGATTCGGATCCGCCGTGAAACGCCGCCCGTCGTAGTTGAAATCCCACTGGACATTCACAATCTCGGCGCCGTTGTTCATAACGGCGGTATCGCCGGCGTCGAAGGTGAAATTGCGCCCGCCCAGAGCCTTCAACCCGACGCTCACAACGGGCGGATGAATGAAGGTCAAAAACTCGCTGTAGTCGGCGCGGTCGGTCGACTTGCTGACGACGCTACGCCGAAACTCGCCTCCGCCAATCTGAACCTGTTGAATTTTCACGAAGGAGAGGCCTAGAGCCTCCCGCTCAAGCAGCTGCGCCGCCGCTTGACGGGCGCCGTTGGAGAAGCCCCATGCTAGCATGACGCCGTCCCGCAGATGCGCGTCGCGGTATTCTATCGTCTTAACAACCGCGCCGGCGAAATTGGACACATCCTCGGCGGTCGCCTGCGCGCCCATCTCAGGCGCGCCGACCCATACAGGCAGCTGACCGCGCCAGCCGTGAATGTTCGGGTTCCCATCCTCTTTAGACGCCTTGGCGCCGTAGGCGGAAAGCGCAAACTCCCGAAACTGATCGGGCGGCGCATGCGTCAAACGCTCAGCCTCGTAGACGCCCCAATGCTCAATCTGAATGTCGGGCGTGTCATCGTCAAGGTTTTTCTCCTGCTTGAGACGCTCCGCTGTCACAGCGACCGCGACGCGCGATTGATCGCAGATGATAAACCGGCGGCCTAAACGTTGTGCGACCGCCGCCGCCCCCCCCCCCCCGCCGAAGAAATCGGCTACGACGTCTCCGACTTTTGAGGACGCCTTGATAATTCGTTCAAACAACGTTTCAGGCTTCTGCGTCGGATAACCGATGCGTTCTTTTGCCACCGAATTTAACATTGGTATATCCCACCAGTCTTCAGGAATTTTTCCTTTCTGGTGAATTTTCTTCAGTTCTTCCTTGCTACCGCTTCTCCAATTCCCACCGTGAGCACCTAATGATTCATTAGAAAATGGGATGCGTACAGCGTCTGGGTTGAAGAACCAGTTTTTGCCTTTAGTGTAGAAAAACAAATGATCATGCTTTCTTGGATACCAACATTTTGCTTGCGATGTACTTTTATAGCACCAAGCGATATCGTTCCTAAAATTCTCATACCCAAAGATCTTGTCCATTTCGACCTTGATGTAGTGGGAGGCATGCCAGTCGCAATGGACATAGATGGAGCCTGTCTCTTTGAGGAGCCGTTTCATTTCATAGAGCCTTGCGTTCAGCCAGATCAGGTACCCGTCCAGTCCGCCTTCCCAGATGTCGTTGAAGGAGCGCAGTTCGTTTTCGTCTCCCCAGATGACGTTATAGACGCGCCCTGAAAAGAAGGGCGGGTCAATGTAGATCAGGTCGATGCTGTTCGAGGGCATTTGGCGCATGACGTGCAGGTTGTCGCCCCAGATGAGTCGGTTCGGCTCGGCGCCGCTGTCGCCGTTCATGTCGATTCGCTCAACGATCTGCATCGGCAGGTCTAGGCGCGGGTAGATCTTTTGGAACTGCCGGTACCGATCCCACCCTTTCGGCTCCGTTTCGACAGGGACGTTTCCGAAGCGGGCGGGGGCGCGGTAAAACTTTTCCTGTTCGGGCAGTTTTTCCTGCTCTTCTTCTTGGGGAATTTCGCGTTCGTCTTGTTCGCTCATTGTTTCTCCCGCGTTTTGAGGCAGATATACCATAGAACGTTTGAGCGGGCGCGTCAACAAAAAACGGCGGCTGATAGGCGGAGCCGATCATCGGTGTTGTGGATGTCGGCCCGCCCGAATACGCGCTGACCGAAGCGTTGCTGACAGAGGTGTACGACATTCCGTTCGAAGTCCTGCAGCATCCGAACGGTTACCCGTGGGTCATGCCGCGCGTTCCGCTGACAGCGGCGGCGTCTCGACCCTCTTGCTCAGGCGCCGGCTGCGTTGGTTGCTTGATCGGAATCTAGCGCGCGGCGCCGTTTGCCCGTATCCTGTTCGCATGGAACGCGCATATTTGAGCGAAGCGCTGAAACGCTTTATCGAGGCGGGATGGATCGTCGACAGCGGAGTCGATTACGACTCGATTCGTCAAGCGGGCGCGCGGCTCGCCATCGAATTGGCTCTGGACGAGGCGCGGCAAAACCCGCCCGACCCGGACTCTGACCGCGCCGACTGGATCAACATGCGCAACTTGGCGGCGCTGCTTGGGGCGTTGAAAGCGGGGGCAGACCTGTCGCCCAAAGGCGTCCGGAAGCGCGCGCGGCGGCTGTCTCGCGGTATAGAAAAAATGGGGCGCAAGGAGCCGCGCCTTCATTTCGCCCTGTCGGACGGGTCCAGATCGGGTCCGCCTGTGCGCGTCTATTCGTCTGAAGGGCTGGACGCGCAGCTGGAAGCGGCGGCGCGCGCCTTCTTACAGCGCGAAACGCATCTGGACGCCGAGGCGGCGGTTCTGACGGTTCCGCGGCTTATGCGCCGGCGGTTCCGCGACTTCGCCGTCTCGCGCGTGGACGCCGTGCGGTTCATCATTCCGCGCCTTGAGGACGGTCCCGACCAGCGTTTTTTGAGAGAGCGCCTTTTTGAGATTCGCCTGCGTTACAAGCAGCATGACTGGCGGCTCAACGCGCAGGCGCTTTAACGCGAAGGAGCCGCCCGGGCGAGCCGGACGGCTCTTTTCACCATAATGGTACGCGATTTTCCGCAGCCAGACAGCTCCGAGCCGACGATTTGCGAGGCGCCGCCGCGTTCCGTCGCCGCTTGCGCTGCTGTTTGTCTTAGACGCGCGCCCTCAGAGGCGTATCTCTGCCAGGGCGCTGTGTTTTACAGCAGGGAAGGCTTGCGCGCATTCCCAAAGCGGCGAAGTTGATTCGGAACGGCGGACATTTGATCGCGCATATGGGCTGCGCCGCGCTGGTGGGCGCCGACTCGAAGCGGAAGCACAATCATAGGCGCGTCTCCTTTCCGCTGCATTGCGTTTCTGTTGAGCATCATACAACAGCGCGTTTTTGGACGCAACCTTTTTTGCGCCGTTCCCAGCAAGGCACCGCTGATCAAAAGAGAATGTTGGCGCGGCCGCGTCAAACAGCCGCGCCAACGCATGATGAGAACCGCGTTCGTTACGGAGACCAGCTCCAGCCGGTTCCGAACGTCAAGAACGGGAGCGTCGCGCCGGTGTCGGGGTTGTAACCGATCGCCAGACCGACCGCCGCTTCCATCTCGTCGCCAAGAGGGACGGCGTAGCTGACGCTGGGCGTGAGGTCGACCAGAGCCATCGCGTCCTCTTCGCCTTCTTCCTCCGCGCTGTAGACGCCGTTCCCAAGACCGATCGACAATCCAAGACTGAGGTTGCCGAGCGGATAGGAGAGGCTAGGGGCGATGTACATGGAGTCCTCGTCGTCGCCGTCCAGGTTCAGGTAGGCGGCGACGCCGAGACCCAGATCGCCCGCCGCAAAGTCCACGCCGACATGCCCTTCCAACACATGCCCGTCCGCAAACGGCGCGCCGGCGGGAATCACATAGTCGATGACCCCGGCGTACACGCCGATCTCGCCGGCGCTGTACGCTGCCCAGACGGTGTAGTCGATTTCGCTGTTGCTGTCATCTTCGGCTTCGGACGCTTCAGGTCCCTGCGACATCCAGAGATTCAGCCCAACCGACAGTTCGGGCGAGGCAGCGTAGGAAATGTCCGCCGAAGGCTGAAGAAATCCGTTTCCGTCGCCGGCGGGAGCGCCGCGCCAGTAATACGCGCTGGCGTAGGTGAAATCAAGGGCGACATCCTGCGCAGCCGCGTTCGGCGCAGGCGCAAAGAAGCCGGCGCTAAACGCTAGCGCCGTCAGAACTGCTGTAACGCGTAACATATTAAGTCTCCTCAGTGGATACAGGCGTTGCATTGATGATGATGACATCAGCGGGGCTGTATTGCAATCACCTTTGAAACGCTTCATGAGCGCCCCGCTTCGCCATCAACCTAAGAGACGCAAACATTGTGCCGAACATCCCGCTCCAAAAACGCCGATTTCGCCGCGTTTTAGACCGACGGCGCCTTATTCTTCAGCGCCCTGCGCCTAAATCGGCAGCGCCGCTAAAACGCGACTCCTAATTTGACGCTCAATTCAGGCGCCTCGTCAATGCTCCGATACGCTTCTACAACTTCCTTAAACGGAACCACAGGCGAGACAATCTCCTCGCAGCGCAGCTTTCCCGCGTTCAACCAGCTCCAGCATGTCTCCCTGATGCGTTGAAAACTCCAGCGCGGATGGTCGCGGTTCGGTTCGCTGCATGCGCGGGTGAAGATCATATTCGGGACCTCAAAATGCGCCTTTGCGCCGAAGTCCAGCCCGCCCTCGCACTCCTTCGGCCAGCCCATATACGCGATCGTTCCGCCGTAAGCGAGCGCGCGCAGAGCTGTGTCCAGCGCCCGGTAATTCGCGCTCGTTTCGATGATCAGGTCGGGTCCCCGCCCGCCGCTGACCTCCTTTAACCCAGAAACGGCAACTTCAGGGTCCGCGTCAAAGGCGAAATCTGCCCCCGCGTTCAACGCAGCCTGCCGCCGCGCCTCGATCGGATCGATGAGGCTCACCGTGTCCGCGCCTGAAAGCCGCGCAAACTGCGCCGACATCTGCCCAAGCGCGCCCAGCCCGAACACGGCGACATGATCGCCCGCCCGCGCGTTTCCGTCCCTGACGCCGCCCAACGCAAAATGCGCAGGGTCGTAACAGACCGCCTCTTTCCATGTCATGCGCTCCGACATCTTCAAAACGGAGCCGGCGCCCCAGGTGTGCGTCTCGCGCAGGCTTCCATAACCGGCGACGCGCTCTCCAATCTCAAAACCTTCCACGCCGCCGCCGATCTCGACGATTCGTCCGACGCACATGTTGCCGAGTCCTCTTGGGAATCGGCTCCCGCGGTTCGCTCTATATTCGGTCATTTCGGTTCCGTGCTTCGGCGCGCCGAATTCCACCTGAACGCGCACTCGTCCGTCAGGGACAGGTCCGTCCTCATATTCGCGCAGCTCTGGCGTTCTGGGCGCGGTCGCAATCAGCTCTAGCGGCATGGATTTCTCCGTTTCGAAAAGCGGCGTTCCTGAACCGCATTCTATCAAAAGCCGCCGCGCAGTCAAGCGGCCAATATGCCTTATGGACAAATAGAAACAATGATGTAGAATATGTCGGCGTTGCGTCTCATCATATGAAAGGAAAGACCCCGATGCGTTTTCGCCGCGCTATGCTTGTTCTGTTCGCCGCGCCGTTGTTTTGGGCGTTTGGCTGCGGCGACTCCAACGAGAGACCCCCCGTCCCGCGCGGTTACTGCGGCACGGAGGACACGCTAAAAGTCACTATCAAGATCGCTCCGTCCGGCAGGCGTTACAAGGCAACCATGAAGCGGAAGCTAGGAGGTCTTGTTCAGTTTAAAAAAGACGGGGACGAAACGCTCGGAACCTACAGCTTCAGAGGCGTCGGTCGAAGCCACTTCTATATTCGCACAGGAGGCCGCAGCGTCGGAGGCGGGCTGGATAAGATCGATTTTGAACGGCTGGACGTCGCGCATGGGTTCATGGAGACAGGTTTCACAGCGAAATGGGACAGCGGCGGCAAGATCGTTCAGCCGCCGATCATACTCGGAATGGTCGAGTCGAATCTAAAAGAGATAGACCTGCCGCCCAAATCGAATTGGCCGGCGTTTGCGGCGGAGCTGTTTTTGAACGCGAGCTTGAAAACCTATTTGGCGTCGCAGCGGTTCATGCATATCCCTGATGAAGCGCTTCCGGTTGGAAGCGTCTGGAACGCCGTCTTGAAGCCGCTGCCGGGCGTTCAGACGACGGCAAACTGCGAAATAAAAGGCGGCGAAGACGGACAGAAGCGGGTTCATGCCGTCGGCTCTCTGAACGCCGGCGGATCCGTCCATATGGCGTTTGCCGGCGCGCCTCAGTTTGAGGCGCAATATCGGAACACGCAAGGCTCCTACCGCGCCGTTTATATCATCGACGAAAAGACAGGCTTGCCGGTCGAGTACGAGGCGCGGACGGAACTGCAAGCCGATTTAGAGACGGCGCTTGAAGACGGAACCTCCGCCTTGATACCGCTTCTGATGGAGGTGGAGGCGAAAGGCTCGTTGTTTGAATAAATGAGAGGAATGAACGATGCGCTTTAAGGAACCTCTTCTCATCCTGTTCGCCGCGCCGTTGTTTTGGGCGTTTGGCTGCGGCGATTCAGAGCCGTTTTCCTATCAGCTGCGTCCAACCGAGGGCATTTCCTACAAAGCGGAGGATACGATAGAGACGAATATTCAGATCAACGCGCCCAGCGGCGCGCTACAGGTCTTTGAACAGCGGAAGATAGAGGGCAAAATCCTATTCAAAAAAGAGAAGGACGGAACGCTCGGAACCTACAACGGCGCAAGCCAGAAAGCCACTAGTAGCGAGAGTGGTCGTCCGACGATCATCATCGGGTCGCGTCGCCTACGGCATAGCGCAAGCTTTACCTTTAAAGCGGACGAAAGCGGCAATATTGTTCAGCCGCCGCCGATACAAGCGCTGATCGAGTCGAGCCTAGCCAAAACGCCTGCCCGGCCTAAATCGGAGCGGGCAGACTTTTCGGTCGATCTGTTTCTCATTTTCAGCATGAAAACCTATCAGACGTCGCAGCGCTTTCTGCATATTCCTCCTGGGAAGCGGGAGGTCGGCGATGTTTGGAATGTCCAGTTGGAGCCAATGCCGGGCGTCCAGACGTCTGTGAAGTGCGCGTTGGAAAAGCGATCAGGCGGGAAAGCGTTGATTGAGGCGCATGGACTTCTCAAAGCCGTTGGACCCGTCCATATGGCGTTCGCCGGCGCGCCTCAGTTTGAGGCGCAGTACCGGAACATGCAAGGAACCTACCGAGCCAATTATACCATCGACGAAAAGACAGGCTTGCTGGTCAATTACAAGGCGCGGACGGAGCTGCAAGCCGACTTAGAGACGACGCTTGAAGACGGAACCTTCGCCTCGATACCGCTTCTGATGGAGGTGGAGGCGAAAGGCAAGTTGTCTGACTAGCGCGGCGCGGCCGTTCAGCGAGGTTTCTCCGCGCGCGGACAAGTTCTGCGCCGCTTCTGGATTCCCGCCTTGAAAGGTCTAGCCCGCTTCCATGTCCAGCTTAAAGGCTGGTCAGGACAGGTAGGAGATGTCGGGATAGATCGGAAAACGGGCGCACAGCTCCTTCACCTCGGCGCGGATCGCCGCCCGCCCCTTCTCTCCCGTCGACTGCTTCACCGCGGCGGCCATTCGTTCGGCGATGAAGCGCATCTCCGATTCGCCCATGCCGCGCGTCGTCAAGGCGGGGCTGCCCGGACGCAAGCCGCTCGTCACAAACGGCGAACGAGGGTCGTTCGGGATGGAGTTGCGGTTCACAATGATTCCCGCCTCTTCCAGCCTGTCGGCGGCGCGCTTGCCGCTAAAAGGACGCTTCCGAAGATCGACCAGCATGAGATGGTTGTCCGTTCCGCCGCTCACCAGTTCAAAGCCGGCGGAGAGCAGTCCGTCGGCTAAGGCGGCTGCGTTCTTCACAACTTGCGCCGCATACTCCTTAAAAGACGGCTCCATCGCCTCCTTCAGGTTCACCGCCCGCGCCGCCATCGCATGCATGAACGGGCCGCCCTGCAAGCCTGGAAACACAGCGCGGTCGATGGCGGAGGCGAGGTCGGCTCTGCACATGACAAGCGCGCCGCGCGGGCCGCGCAACGTCTTATGCGTCGTCGTCGTCACAACATCGGCATGCCCAAACGGGCTGGGATGAACGCCGCCGGCGATCAGACCGGCGATATGGGCAATGTCCGCCAAGAGATGCGCGCCAACCGAATCGGCGATCTCGCGCCAGGGAGCGAAGTCGATGAGGCGCGGATAGGCGCTCCCGCCGACGATGATCAAGCGCGGGCGATGGCTCTCCGCCAGATCGGCGACCTTGTTGAGATCGATGCGCCCCGTCTCTTCCTCCACGCCGTAAAAAGCGACATCGTATAACTTCCCGGCAATGTTCTGCGCAAGCCCGTGGCTCAAATGCCCGCCATGGCTCAACTGCATCGACAAAATGCGGTCGCCGGGTTCCAGCAGCGCCTGAAACGCCGCAACATTCGCCTGCGAACCTGAATGGGTCTGCGCGTTCACATGCTCCGCATTGAAAAGAGCCTTCGTCCGCTCAATCACCAGCGATTCGATGGCGTCCATCCATTCGCAGCCGTTGTAGTACCGGCTGCCGGGGTAACCTTCGGCATACTTGTTTGTCATGACGCTGCCCTGCGCCGCTAGAACGGCTGGGCTGGCGTAATTTTCAGACGGGATGAGAACGGCGTTGCCGCGCTGACGGCGCAGGTCGCCCTCCAAAATACGCGCCGCTTCAGGGTCTATGCCGCTCAATGAACGATGAAAAGCGTCTACATGTTTTACCGCAACGCTCAAACTGAAACTCCTATCTGCGTCTGGGCGCGCGCCAGCTCGGTCAACGCCTTCAAGGCGGGCGCGGGAACGCCATGCGCCGAGGCTTCGCGCAGGAGCGCGCCGTTGATCTGCTCCAACTCGGTACGTGAACCGCGCAGCGCATCCTGGAGCATGGATGAGCGATTCTGCGCCGTTTTTTGACACACCTCCAGCATACGCTTCGGCAGGTCGGGCGGAAGCTGGACGCCGCGCGCTTCGGCGGCTCTGGACGCCTCCTTGATAACGCGGGCGGCGAGACGGCGCAGCGGCTGAATTCGGCTCACCTCGCCGTTTGGGACGCCCAGCAGCGCCGTGATCGGGTTCACCGCCGCGTTCACAACCGCCTTCGCCCAGACAGACGCCTCCCAGTCGGGGGCTATTTTTGCGTCAAAGCCGGCGGCGCGCAGCGTTCCTGCAAAACGCTCCGCCGCCTCCGACGAGACCTCCGACAGCGCGCCGACCGTTGTGGTTCCCGACCCGGCATGCCGCGCGACTCCTTCTCGAACAAGCCATGCGCCCTCGGAGGTGGAGCCTGCCAAGACGCGCTCCGCGCCGTATGCCGACGCCAAAATCTCCGCGTTGCCGACGCCGTTCTGCAAGGTTACGGCGTAAGCGCCTGGCGAAACCGCCGGCGCCGCAAAGGCGGCCGCTTCCTCCGTCGAATACGCTTTCACTGCGAACAGAACCCAGTCAGGCTCAAACTCCACGGCGGACGGGTCCGAATAGACGCGCGGATCAAAACGCCGCTCAACGCCGCCGCTCTCCACGCAAACGCCCGCGCGGTTCAAACGCTTCGCCCGATCCGCCCGGCAATCCAACAACGCCCCGCCCAGACGAGACGCAAACAGCAAGCCGGTAGCCCCCGGACCGACAATCAAGCATGCGCCGCCTATCTCTTTTCCCACTTAATCAGCTCCGTCAGTTCGCTCAACGTTCCGCCCTCATCAATCTCGCGGCGCAGGCGGTTTTCCAGCTCCATGACGCTCATGGCGCGGTTTGCCGTTTCCAGCGCCGACTTGGACGGAATGACGACCGCGCCGTCGTCGTCCCCGACGATCCAGTCGCCCGGGCGAACCGTCACGCCGCCGATCTGGATGGGCGCGTTGATTTCGCCCATGCCCTTCGGCTCCCATGCCGTCGGAAAGATATGACGAGCGAAGGTCGGGAAGCGCAGACGGCGTATCTCCGCCACATCGCGCACTCCCCCGTCCACCACAACGCCCGCCAAGCCCTTCGCCTCGGCGCTGTGCGTCGCCAGTTCGCCCCAGACGGCGCTCGGATGTCCGCCGGCGTCCACGACGATCACATCGCCCGGCTCCGCAATGTCGATCGCCTCGACAGGCTTCGCCCAGTCGCCAGGGTAGGTTCGGACGGTAACAGCGCGGCCCGCCATTTTAAAACCCTCCGCGACAGGGCGAAGACGCGGCAGCCCGCCTGTCCGATGCTGCGCGTCCGAGATGTTCGACGTACTGACCTTCAACAGCGTTTCTCGTATCGAGTCGGCGTCTGCGCGTTTGAATAGATCGGTCGGGACGCGCGCGCCTGTTTTGACCGCTTGGACGATGGCGCGCGCCGCTTCGCGCGGGTCTTCCGCCTTGGCGATGGCTCCGCCGACGATGACGATAGACGCTCCCGCTTCCACCGCCAGCGCCGCGTTTTCGGAATGAAGCCCGCCCGCCGCGGCAACCGGCGCCGGGGACGCTTCGCAGACGCGCGCCAGCGTCTCAAACGGGTCGGCGCCGCGCATCTGTTCGTCGATTGCGGTGTGGATGCCGACATAGTCCGCGCCGAGCTCCGCCGCCCGCAAGGCGCGCTGGACAGGGTCGGCGGCGCCGATCAGGTCGACCATGATCTTGCTGCCGTAGTTGGCGGCGGCTTCGATGCTTTCGCGCAGGGTTGCGTCCGAGGCGGCGCCGAGAACGCCCACAATGTCGGCGCCCGCTTTGCTCGCCATCTCCACTTCGACGCGCCCGGCGTCCATCGTCTTCATGTCGGCGACGATCGTATGCCGGCGGAAACGGGCGCGCAGCTGCCGCACCGCTTCCAGACCCTCGCTCTTGATGAGCGGCGTTCCCGCTTCGATCCAGTCCACGCCGCCCTCTACCGCCGCCTCCGCGGCGGACAAGGCGCGCGGCAGGTTCATGAAATCTAGCGCCAACTGCACAACAGGCTTCATGTCGAACCGCCTCCGTTCCCCGCTCGTTGTTTAAACGGGACTCTCCGCTGTCGTCGCCAACTCAATGCGTCTGCCTGTTCTGCCGGCTTCCAGCCCGGCGAGCATGATCTCCGTGATATGCCGCGCCGTCCAAGCGTTTTCAAGCGGCGGCTGCTTTCCCTCGCGTATGCAGTCGAGCCAGTGCTGATGCAGTCCGCCGACGCCCTCGTTCAGCTCCACCGGCGTCAGCTTCAGCGGGGCGCTCTCGCGGGTGTAGGAGGTGGGCGTCCACATCGTCACGGCGGCGCCGTCCCGCCCCGGTTTTGTCAATTTGCCCGCCGTCCCGTGAATCGAATACTCGCCGGTTCGGGCGGGGTCGCACCAGCTCGTCTCGCAGGAAACGACGCCGCCCTCCGCCGTCTCCATGACGAGCGTCGCGTTGTCCTCCAGCTCCGTCGGCTTGTCGAAGGTTGTGACAACCGCTGTGACGTTCATCATTGTGCCTAAAATGCCGACGCACTGCGAGACGGAGTAGACGCCCATATCGAACAGGGCGCCGACGCTGGCGCGTTTGGCGTCAAAGAACCAGAGGTCGTCGTCTTTTTCGCCAAAAATATCGCGTATTTCGGCGTAATAGATCTCTGGACCGCCATGGCTTGTCCGAAAACGAGCGCCGGAGATTCTGCCGATGGCGCCGCTTTTGCACACCTTGCGCAGCGTATAAACGTCGTTGCCGTAATGCGGCATGCACAACGCTGTCCGGTCGGTTGCCTCAACCGCCTCCACAAAAGCGTTCGCCTCCTCCATGTCGCCCGTCAGCGGTTTCTGCATCAACACATGCTTTCCCGCCGCGAGCGCCTTCAGCCCCCATGGGACATGCAGCGGATGCGGCGTCCCGATGATGATCCCGTCTATCGAATCGTCCGCGACGACCGCCTCGTAATCGGTCGCATAGCGCGGAATATCGAACGCGGAACATAGATGCTCCAGACGATGCTTCTTGCGCCCGCTGACAAGCGTCACTTCAAAATTGTCGTTCCGCGCCAGGTCCGGCAGATGCAGACGGGCGACGATTCCGCCCGCGCCGATGACGCCCACTTTAAACCTTGACATTCAACATCCTCTCACGATCTAACGAAAACTCAATTAAACGCGCGGCGCGTCTTTTCTAAGCCGACGCGGGCTGCATGTTCCGCGCCGTTCGCCTCATACGATTCATTGAACAGCTCAAGCGACCACATGCCGGCGTATCCGATCGCGTCTAAACGGCGGACGATGTCGGCGATGGGCGCCGCTCCGTCCCCAGGATAGACGCGGTCGCTGTCGTTGAGCGACATTGGATCGTCCGCCTTCGGGTAGTCGTTCACATGGAACAGCCCGATCTGCTCCCCGCGCAGGCGGCTCAACAACGCCTCGCTGCCGGGCGACTTGGACATATGGAACACGTCGGCGAGAATGCGCGTGTCCGGGTCGCCGAGCGCGTCGAGAACGTCCAGCGCGTCTTGAAGGGAGCCGAGCGTGGACGCGCCGCCCCAGAACTCCAAGAGCGGCAGAACGCCCGTGTCTTCGGTCGCTTTTTGGAGGTCGGCATAACGGGGCGCTAGGTCGGCGGCGGGGACGCTCATCTCTCGCACGCCGGCGGGCGGGGCGGCGACATACTGGCAATTCAAGGCGGCCGCCATCTCAAAGACGACGCGCGCCTCCTCCAAAGCCGCTTCGCGTTCCAACTGATCCGGCTCCGCCCACGCAAAAAATGCGATCAGGTTCACCGCCTGCACGCCATTTGAATCCAGCGCGGCGCGCAGATCGTCTAAGGAGCCGCCGCCCGACAGGTGCCGAAAGATTTCCGCTGTCCAGAGCTCAATGCCGTCGTAGCCGATTTGACCCGCCAGCTGAATCTCTTCAATCGGGCTTAAACCGCAATTGCGTATCGTGCTGGTGTTGAAGCAGTAACCGCGCTTCGCCATATGAATGTTCTCCTTTCCCCGTTTTCACGAGGGCATGCTTCGCCGATGGAGGCGCGCTTTAAAATCTAACCGCTTTTTCCGCCGTTTTCATGTACATCTTTTCTGTCATGGTTTAGTTGGGACATGCCGGCGAACGGTTTCTGTATCGCCTCTGGATTCCCGCTTGCGCGGGAATGACGTTGGGCGGAGCGGCAATGTTTTCCAATAATCCTATCCATCTTATAATCCTAGTACAGACAAACGGGCGTCCATCTCTCTGGATTCCCTCCCCGTTTTCACGGGGACATGGCTTGCGCGGGAATGACGAGAGGGGCGCGCGGGAACGGCGCAGGGCGGGGTCGGCGCGCGTTGTCTCAAGAGTCATGCTCCGCATCGCCGCGGTTTCCGTTCGGAGCGACGAGATTATGTTTATCGAGACGGTATCGGAATTTTCGGCGGGTAACGCCCAGCATCTCCGCAGCGGCGGTCATGTTGCCTCCCGCATGGTCAAGCGCCGCAATCAGTATCTCCCGCTCTATGTCGTTGAGCGACATCTCCCGCTCCAGCGCCTCGCGCAGGAACGACGGCTCCTCATGAAAACCGGACGCGCCGCGTTCCGCGGGCAGGTCTTCAACCCGTATCTCGCCGCCGTCGCTCATCGCCAGAGCCTGCCGCAGATAGTGGTCAAGCTGACGCACATTCCCAGGCCAAGAGAAACGGCGCAGCGCGTTCAACGCATCCTCCTCAATCGACTTGGAAGGTATCTTGGAGGCTTTTGTGAAGCGGTCCATGAGAAAGCGGCACAGCGCGGGAATGTCTTCGCGGCGTTCGCGGAGAGGCGGCACATGGATGCGCAGCGCGTTCAGGCGGTAGTATAGGTCTTCTCGGAAGCGGTTCTCCTTCACATACGCTTCCAGGTCTTGATTTGTCGCCGCGATGACGCACGTATCGACCGTCTGGGGACGAGAGGCTCCGACGCGGCTGAATTCACGGTTGTCCAGAACGCGCAGGAACTTCGCCTGCGTTTCAAGGGGAACTTCGGCGATTTCGTCTAAGAAGATTGTTCCGCCGTCCGCCGCCTCAAAAAAGCCGACGCGCGCTTCTTCAGCGCCTGTGAACGCCCCCTTCACCGAGCCGAACAGCTCCGATTCCATCAGGCTCAACGGTATCGCGCCGCAGTTCACCGGGACGAACGGACCCGACTGGCGCAGCCCGTTCTGATGCAGCAGGCGCGCCACCAGGTCTTTGCCGGAGCCGCTTTCGCCTGTCAACAGCACGGTCGCAGGACCGCCTAGAAACGGAATCAGGCGTTTCATCTCCTGACGCAGTTGGCGCATCGAGTCCGAATCGCCCACCATGCCTTCAAAGATCGTCTCGTCAACGCTAAGGGGAGCCTTTTGCCGCCGATTCTCAACGGCGCGCGCCATGACCCGTTCCAACAGGCCGATGTCTTCGATCGGTTTCTCGATGTAGTAGAACGCCCCCTGCTGCGTCAACAGGTCGACCGCGTCCTGCAGGTTGGAGTAGGCGGTCATCACAATGACGGGCAGGTCGGGGTCGATCTCGCGTATCTTTGCGAGAAGTCCGCGTCCGTCTATCTCGCCGGGCATGCGAATGTCGGTCACGACCACATCGACGGGGAAATCGCGCATGACGTTTAGAGCCGCTTCGGCGTTTTCGGCTGTTTCGGCTTCATATCCGACCGCGCTCAGGTGGCGCCGCATCAGAATGCGCTGCGTTTCCTCGTCGTCAACAATCAACGCTCTCATGAGCGCAGCTCTTTCGTCAAAGGCGGTACATCGACGGGAAGCCGTATGCGGAACGCGGCGCCGGCGCCGGGGCTGCTTCTTGCTGTCAGGCTTCCGCCGTGCGCTTCGACAGCTTCTTTAGCCAAAGCCAGACCGAGGCCGACGCCTCCTTCGCGCTCCCTCGTTGTAAAATACGGTTCAAAAATGCGCTCCATCGCATCCTCCGTGATTCCGCGTCCTGTGTCCCGTATCTCCATCTCCGCCATTGCCTCCTCGGCGCGAACCGTCACATACAGCGAGCCGCCGCCCGGCATCGCCTGAATAGCATTCTGAATCAGATTGTAAAACACGCTTCGAAGGCGCGCAACATCAACCTCCAGCGTCGGCGCCGATTCCTCGTACCGCCGGCGAATCTGAACCCCCGCCTCCTCCAAACGCAGCGAAAACTCCTCCAGCGCCGCGTCCATCAGCTCGCGCAAATCTGAACGCTCCAACTGCAAGGCGGAGGGGCGAACGAGGTTCATGAACTGACTCGTGATGCGGTTCAGCTCCCTCACCTGACGCAGCGCCAGATCGAGCGTCTCCTGAGCGTCCGCCGCATGTTCAACCGACATATCGGAGCGGTCGATCAGGCTTTTCAGATACTGCGCCGACAACGAAATCGCATGCAGCGGGTTGCGTATCTCGTGGGCGACGCCGCTCGACAGCAGCTCCAGCGCCGAGATGCGCTCCGCATGGAGACGCGCTCTCGCCGCCAGCATTTTTGAAAGCGACTCCCGCACTCTGCCGATCTCGTTGTCGGGAAACGTTTCTTCTAAAGGCGGGTCGCCCCTCTCGGCGCGCTGTATCATCGCCGTCAAAAGCGCCAGCGGCTGCAGGACGATGCGGTCCGTCGTGAAGTTGATCAACGCCGTCAGCGACAGCCCCAGCAGCAGGACGAACAGCAGATGTATCAGACGGTCATGGAGCAGCGTTATCGGCATATGCTCGGCGGAAAGCAGTATTTCGATCAGCCCCCACTTTTCAATTTCGCTGCGCCGCGCCGTTGAGTCGCCGCGCGCCGGGCTTTCGCTGTACCACTTATACGGGATCATGATCCGTATCGCCCATTCGCCTTTGTGGCGATGCAGGTTCACGACAAAACCGACATCCTCCTTTTTAAGAGCCGCGTTCAGCTGCACTCGTTCCTGCTGGCTGACGGCGAGCATGTCGTCTTGCCCCAATTCTATAGATCGGAGCTCGGACTCTCCTGTCATGCTTGCAAAGACGCGCGGGCGGTCAAGCGAATCGGCGAGGCGTATTTCCATGACGCCCTGCTCCATCAGCTCCTTCGAGTCGCCGCGCAGGTCGGTTTGGACGCGCTCAATCAGCTCCTCGCCATGGACAAGGTTTGCGATGCTTTTGTGGACTTGTTCCGCAATGCCGCGCACATAGATTCCCGCTTCGGCGCTCTGGCGTATCGCTTCAGAATAGACGCTCCGCAGGCGGTAGTCGTCCACAAAGAAAAAAACCGTCGTTGCCGCCAAAATCGCCGCATTCACCGCGAGAACGAAACGAGACTTTAGCCGCATCGGCGATCTCTTTCAGCGGCGCGAACGGCGCAGCTCCTGCAAATCCGCCCAAGGATACACATTGCAGCGCCTCGCCCAGGCGTCCCACAGCATGCCCAGCTCGCGCGCGATTTCGGGGCGGTCGGACGACAGATCGCGCATCTCCGTTCGATCCGCCTCAATGTCGTACAGCTCCCATCCGCCGGGGTGTCTGTTCACCAGCTTCCAGTTGCCCTGACGGACGGCGCGGTTGCCTTCATGCTCCCAGTAAAACGCCTCTTTGCCGTTGTCGTTGTTGTGGAAAATCGGCAGCAGGCTGCGCCCCTCCAACGGCAGAATCTCCCTGCCGCCCAGCGTTTCAGGATAGGACGCGCCGGACGCCTCGAGGCAGGTCGCCATGACGTCGGTCAGCTGCCCCGGCTGATGGCGCAGCTCGCCCCGGCTCTCAAACCCGCTCGGCCAATGCGCGATGAACGGCGTCGCAATGCCGCCCTCATGCGTCCAGTGTTTATACAGGCGGAACGGCGTGTTCGACACATTCGCCCACGGAACGCCGTAGCTCTGGTAGGTCGTCTCCGGCCCTGGCATGATGGACGGGTCGTTTCCATGGTACACCAGCTTTCCGTCCTGGCGCGTCCTCGCGGTCGCGATATGCGAATCGCGGTCGCGCGTTCTCGCCCGTCCGCCCAGCTCCTCGGCGCAGCCCCCGTTGTCCGCCAAGAACATGATCAACGTGTTCTCCAGCTGCCCTGACGCCTCCAGCGCTTCCACAATGCGCCCGATGCCCTGATCCATCCTGTCGATCTGGGCGGCGTACGCCTCCATGCGCCGCTGGTTCCATGCGCGGCGCTCCGCTTCCGTCCACGGGAGCTGCGAGGCGTCCCGCGGCGTTAAAGCCCACTCCTCTTTCAAGATGTCCATCCGGCGCATGCGGGCGAGGCGGTCGTCGCGCAGGATGTCCCAGCCGTCCGCAAAGCGCCCCTCATACCGCGCGATGTCCTCCTCATGCGCATGCAGCGGCCAGTGCGGCGCCGTGTAGGCGACATACATGAAGAACGGGTCGTCCCCCCCGTCTGCCGCATGGTCGCGGACATAGCCTGCCGCTTCGTCGCTGATGGCGTCTGTCAAGAAAAAGTCGTCCGGCAGGTCGTTCAATTCCAGCTGCGTGTTGCCGCGGGTCAAGGTGCGCGGCGACCAGTAATTCGCGGCGCCGGTGATGATGCCGAAATAGCGGTCGAAGCCGCGCTGCAGCGGCCAGCTGTGTTTCGGGCCGTCGGGGCTGATATGGCGCGAAATGTGCCACTTGCCGCTCATGTAGTTGCGGTAGCCATGCTCTCCCAGCGCCTCGGCGATGGTGGCGCATCGGTCGTTCAGGTCGCCTCGGTATCCGTCGATGCCGTCGTCGCCCATCATATGTCCGACGCCGGTCTGATGCGGATGAAGGCCCGTCAACAGCGACGCGCGGGACGGACAACAGCGCGCCGTGTTGTAAAACTGCGTGAAGCGAATGCCGTTCGACGCGAGGCGGTCCAGCGTCGGCGTCGCTACTTCGCCGCCGTAGCAGCCCAGATCGGAATAGCCCATGTCGTCGTTCAGGATTAGGACGATGTTCGGTCGGTCAGACATAGCGTTCCTTCGGCGTTTGTTCGTGACTGTTGACAGCCTATGCTATTTGGGGAGGGAGGGCAACCTTTCGGGCAGTACCTCTTAGGCGGCATTTATTTGATACGACTAAGATATGTTTTTGCAGAGATTCGTTGCGCGGCGAAAGAATCTCCGCTTATGATCAATGTAGGCGGCCTCGACCGCCTGTCTGATCATGCGCCTGCCGAAGAAACAACGCCCGACGGTTCCAAATTTGTTTGGAAACGCCATCGAGAACGGTACGAGCTGCGCAAGAACTATTCAGGTCAAAGGCTTACGATCAAGAATGATTGAAGGAGCGCGAACATGAACTCTACGATTCGAATGGCGGCGGTCGTTGTCGGGGCGGTCCTCTTGATCGGACTGGGCGCTATGCTGCTGTTCCGCTCGCCTCAATTGCCGGAAGACAACGCAGTGGAGCCTGACGCGCCGACCGCCGCGCAGAAGAAACCAAAGCCTGTTGATGCGCCTGTTGAGCGCGCAGCGCCTCCAACCGAAAGCGAAGAAGACGTCTCAAACGCTGAACGCAAGACTGCCGGCGAATCGTTCCGATACAGCGCGGACCGATGGGTTCAGATGGCGCGAAATCAGCTTCCGCCGGATCTGCTCAGCAGGAAAGGTATGATCGAACGCCTTGAACGGTTGAGGGAAAAGCTTGAGCAGCTGCCGCCGGAAGAGCGGTACGCGTATGTGAAAAGTGAAGGCTATTATGTGTGGGAATGGCGTTCGAACCGATCAGACCTCGAAAATAGGGTGCGGAAAGCCATCTTTGAGGAAAGCGGCACGTACGACCCCTATCCGATCGATAAAACGCCCCGCTCAGTCATTGAGATTCTGGTGGAGGGCATGGACGATCTGACCGCCGCCCGCAACTTGTATAATCCTCCTTGGGAATGGAATTGGACAAAGGAGCGTGAATATGCGCTTGAGTATGTGGACCGCGCCCTTGAAAAGGATCCAATCTCGCTCGACGCGCTTCTTTTCAAACGCGACATTGTGGGCGAATATGCCGCAAAAGAGGCGGTTGCTTTTCAACTCATTGAGCATCATCCGAACGACGAAGAGGCGTTAGTAGAAGCGTCGCTGTCGCTTCGCTTTAATTATCCGGAAGCGACGGTTCTAGCAGTAACAGCTTACCTAGATCAAGTAAAAGGCGATCCTCCTAATAAATCGCTCCATGGAAATCTTGGGGTTGCTTATGAGCGGTTGGGCATGCTTGAGGAAGCGATGGAGCAGTATCAAATCGCATTAAAGGCTGGGCATAGCTCCGCAGGAAGATGGCACCATCAAGTGAAAAATGGGAATCCTGATCCAACCATCTGGGAGGAACGCGCTGCCGCTGCCGCTGAATCTGTCGCGCCAACGCCCGGCGCTGAATCCCCGCCGGATCCGCATGACGCAGAGCCGATCCAGCCCGACGCTCCCCGACCAGAATCCCCGCCCCCGCCGCCCAACTTAGAGGCGGAGATGTCCGCGGCATACGCCGACTTCGCCAAGGCGTACCAGAGCGCGTTTGAGATGGAATACGCCCTCTCCGAGGCGACGTCCGAAGGCTACATGAACGCCTTGCTGGGCATGGCGCGCGCCTTCGCCAGGGCGGGCGACGCCCAGCGCGCCCAGAACGCTTACAACGCCGTCCGCAAACGCCATTCGCTTGAGGAGGTTCAGCAGGCATTCCGCCGCTTTGACGAGCAGGAGCGTCTCAAAAGGCAGCCGCCGAATGAAGAGGAGGACGGGGAGGACGAGGAGGACGAATGAGCTGTCAAACGGAGCGCCGTTTAATGTAGCGTTTCAGCCCCGTCCACATTATGATGATCGGGCGGGAGGCTTTGATGTTCGTTCAGCGCGTCGCGCATTTTTGCAAAAGCCGCCGACTCTTTGAAGAGGGGGAGCGGATTCTGCTCGCCGTCTCCGGCGGGCTGGACTCGATGGCGCTGTTGGAGACCTTTGGGCGGTTGGGCGTTCCATGCTATGTTGCGCATTTAGACCATATGCTGCGCGGGGAAGAGAGCGCAGACGACGCGCGTTTTGTCGTTCAGCAGGCGGAGAAGCGCGGAATGCCTGTTGAAGCGGGGCGGATTGATGTCGCAAAGCGAAGGGAAGAGGCAGGGGTTTCCATTGAAACGGCGGCGCGGGAGGCGCGGCTGACGTTTTTGAGGGAGACGGCGGAGAAGGTCGGCGCCGACAAGATTGCGCTCGCGCACCATCAGGACGATCTCGCCGAAACGGTGTTGATGCGCCTCCTGCGCGGCGCGGGCGCGGGCGGACTTGCGGGGATGTCGCCCCGGCGCGGGCGGTGGATTCGCCCATTCTTAGAGACGCCGAGAGCGGAGATTGAGCGGTTTGCGCGCGAAAACGATCTCTCTTACCGCAAAGACCCCTCCAACGCGGACGAGTCGCATCTGCGGAACTGGATGCGGCATGTTGCGCTGCCGGTTTTGCGCGAACGCAACCCGCAGATTTCGCGCGCGCTTGCGAACGCGGGGCGGACGCTGGCGGCAGAGAACAGCCTGCTGAATGAAATGGAACGGGACGCATACCGAGCGGTCGTCAGGGGCGGCTGGATTCGCGCGGGCGCATTTGAGCGTTTGCCGACCGCTCTTCAACGGCGCGTCGCGCGGGCGTATCTGGAGCCGCATATGCCGGGCGGGCGGGCGGCGGCGTTTCATGAGACAGAGCGGGCGCGGTTGTTTGTTGCGGTTGAAAAAAACGGGGTCTGTATGTTGACGCGCGAGACGGCGCTCGTTCGGTTTAGGGGCGGGGCGTCCGCTTTCAACGTTGACGATCCGCCCTACGACAGCGAGACGCCGCTGAAGCCGCCGTGCGAGCTGGACTGCCTGCGCGCCGAGCTGCTGGACGCGCGCGATTTCCGCCAACGCAAGCTGCCGAAACAGCAAGCCGCGTTCGACTGGGAGATGTTGAAAAAGCCGCTCTGCGTCCGAAACGCGCGCCCGGACGATCTCATCGCTCCTTACGGCGCCGACCGTCCAAAACGCGCTTTTGAGATGATGGCGAAAGCGGGGATGCCAGCTCTCTTGCGCCCGCGTTATCCTGCGGTGTGCGAGGGCGGCGGCGCGCCGATCTGGATGCCGGGCGTCTGCGCAGATCGGCGGTATGCCGTGACGGACGGCAGCCGGCGCGTTCTTTTTTTGACCGCAAAGGCGTTCGGCGAATGACCCTGCGGAAACCTGGGCAGACGGTGTTGAGCGCGGAGCGCATCCAAACGCGCGTTCAGGAGATCGCCGCGCAGATCTCCCGCGACTACGAGGGCAAGGAGCTGACGCTGGTGGGCGTCTTGAAGGGAAGCTACATCTTTTTGGCAGACCTGAGCCGCGCCTTGACGATTCATGCGCAGATCGATTTTATCGGCGCGTCCAGCTATGAGGGGAGCGAATCGACGGGGCGGGTACGATGGACGGCGGAGCCGGCGTCCAGTCTGCGCGGACAGCATGTTCTGGCGGTGGAGGACATCATCGACACGGGACGGACGCTGCAGGCGGCGCTTGAGCGGTTGAAGGCGGAGGAGCCGGCGTCGCTGCGGGTCTGCGCGTTGTTGAGCAAGCCCGCGCGGCGAGAAGAGGCGGTGAAGGCGGACTATGTCGGCTTTGAGATCGCGGATCGGTTCCTTGTGGGTTACGGTTTGGATTATGACGGATGGCATCGGCAGCTGCCGTATATTGCGGCGATGGACGGCGAATAGCGGCTTGCCGGCCTGCCGATAGGATGGCTGGGAAAACCATCCTTTAAAATGCAAGCGGCAGTACGCTTTTACGGAGACTTCATTTTAGACCCTAAAGCGCCCGCGCCGCTAGGGATGGCGGACGACGCCCAGCGCCCAGGACGCTTACAACGCTGTCCGCAAACGCCATTCGCGCGCGGTGTTATTCAGCCCGCCATTCAAACGCGGCGCCGACCGCTCCGCCTCTCTCCTGCGTCAAGCTGGCGTACGCCTCCTGCGCCTCGTCCGGCGAGAAACAGCGCGTGATGAGATCGCGCAGGCGCATCTGTCCGCGCTCCACATACGTATAAAACAGCTCCGCCTGACGACGAAACGACCAGCGGGCATGCTTCGGCGGCAGATTTTCGTTATGCGATCCGAAGACCCGCAGCTGCCGCGTCAACACATCATGCGTCAAATGCTGCCGCGACGGATGCGGGCAGTCGCCCTGTACAACGACCGTTCCAAAACGGCGCGCCAGCTTTAGAGCCGTCGGGAACACATCCGCAAAGCCGGTGACGTCATAGACGGCGTCCGCCAGTTCGCCGCCCGTATGCCCGCGCACAAACGGCTCCGCGTCTCCCGACCTGCCGTGAAATGCGGCGGTCGCCCCATGCGCCAGCGCCGCTTCCAGCCGCGCCTCGTTCATGTCGATCGCCAGAATCTCTTTCAGCCCAAGAACGCGCAGGTATTGAACCGACAGCTGACCGACCGGACCGAGGCCGATCACGACCGCCGCATCGCCCATATGATGCTCCGTTTGGCGGACGCCTGTCTGCGCGATTGTCGCAAGTTTCGCCCAGACGGCGTCCTCGTCCGAGACGGCGTCCGGTATGCGCAGGAAGGTTCCGCTGTCGACGCGCGTTGTGTACAGTCCGCGATGTCCCATTGTATGAAAGACGCGGTCGCCGACAGAGAAGCCCTCCGCGCCCTCGCCGAGCTGAACGATTCTGCCGACGGAGCTGTAGCCAGGATAAAACGGGTACCGCACCCAGCCGTGCCAGTGGGTGCCGGGGTCCGATTCGCCTTTGTAGCAGATGATTTCGGTTCCCATGCTCATGAGCGTCAGGTTTGCCGCGACCAAAGCCTCGCCTGCGCCGGGTTCCGCCGCGCTCAACGATTGAACCTCCGCCTGTTTCGGCGCGGTGAAAACAACCGCTCTTGCGTCCATATCCGCGTCCTTTCTGTATGACGACATTTCGCCTTAGTTTATACCGCTCCCGATGAAATGGAAAGCGGCGCAAGGCGCGCCAACGCAACAGCAATAAAAAAATGCGCAAAACTGGTCACAAAACGCGCCGTCAATCGTATATTATAATGTAGGAAGCGGGTTGGCGGGCAGAATAATGATGACGGAGTCGGAAGTCGTTGAACTCCTTGAACGAGCTAAAGCGCGCGTTCAAGGAATCGGGCTTAGCATTTTGCGCAGTCCCGAAGATGCGGACGACCTCACTCAAGAGATTTCTTTGATGGCTTGAATGAGCGCGAGACGCTGCAAGCAGAAAGCGCGGAAGGATGGGTCATGACTGTCGCAAAGAATAAAGCGATCGACATGCTCAGGAAGCAGAAACCTGTCTTGATGGACGAGTTGCCGGAAAAGGCGGCTGAAGAAACGCCGATAAGTCTGCTTCTCAAAGCGGAGCGGAAAGAACATTTGCAGATCGCGTTGAATCTGCTTCCTCCGAAAGACCGCGACATCATCATTCGGCGGGATCTTGAAGAGGCTTCGTATAAAAACCTGGCGGCTGAATACGGGCTGTCTGAAGATGCGGTTCGGCAGCGGTACTCGCGCGCCCTCAAGAAACTTGAACAAATTATTGTGTCGGACGAAATGCTGGCTAGCGTCCTTTGCCCCGAAGGGTATAAAGTGGACGACGGGAATCGCCAATGCGGCCGCAAACTGAAAGGATTGCACGATGATTCGTAAAATCTGGAACTGCTCCGCATTCGTTCTCTCCGCTGTTGTTTCTCTCTCGCTTGTGCTGGTCGCAACGCCAAGCGTCGCAGACTGTCTTACAGAAAAAGAGAAGGAAACTTGTGAACGACTGCAACACCTTGTAGGTATACGTGAAGAGCAACACGCAGTTGCAGTCGAAAATCATAATGAAGCCCTGGAAACGTTAAATGATGTGAGGGAACAGCACGAGAATGGAGAAGCAACAGATAGAGATCTGAGTGAAGCTGAGGATGCCGAAAAATCTGCGAAAGATGGTACAAAAGCAACGAAGTGGCGACTTGATCAAGCAAAAAACATCGTGATGAAGCTTGCGCTTGTCGTGGCAGCAGCTCCTCCTCATCCTCAACAGATTGGGATAACGCCCCAGTTATAAAGCATCTGGGAAGCTACTGGGCAGACGACAGGATCGCTCTTAACGGATCATCCGACATCCATGGAGGCCGCACGGAAATTGTCGGACTACATGAGGTGGACGCAAAGAGAAAGCGAATGACGGTTTGGTTTCTTTTAACGGCGGTTGTCGCAGCAATCTGTGTGCGTTTGACCGTTAACAACGATCCGCGCGACGGAGACAAGGGGTCGTCAAACGAACCCGAGCCAACAGATGCCGACGAGACAGAACCGACGGAGGAAAATTCAGCGGCCGCTGCGTTGACTCAGGAAAGCAGCGCAGGCGCAAACGAACAAGAAGCGAGTTATATCCCATATGCGGAGCGCGGCCTGACGGTCAGCGGCATCATGGCGCTCAGCGATGAGGATATCGATAATTGGATCGAAGAAACTGAACAGGAAATGAATGAACTTGAAAGACAGCGCAAAGAGCGGGGGCCGACACCGCTAGATGATTTGGACCCAGATTTTGTTCAAGAACTGGTCGATAATTACACTCCCGACCCGAATGATGAGGGCATGGTCGTTTTACGTACTTTGCAGAGCAATGCGGAAAGATTGATCGTTCGGCTAAAAGCCGATCCCTACAGCGACAGCGAGCAGCAAATGAAGTCGCTGAAAAAGCAAGAAAGTTCTCTAGCCGAGATTAAAAAGCTTCAGGAACAATTGATCAGGAACCGAGCGGTGTTTGGTTATTTGCGAGAGAACCGACGGAGGAAAATTCAGCGGCCGCAGCATTGACTCAGGAAAGGAGCGCAGGCGCAAGTGGAAATTGGAACACGTCGCGAAGAGAGGGGAACACTGCGAGATTTGTTGAACGACCCAAAGTTTGTTCAAGAACTGGTCGATAATTACACTCCCGACCCGAATGATATGGCAGTTTTTCTTAAAGTACAGCGCTCAGTGGGAAATGGGATTGCTCGGATAAAAACCAAACCCTATTGCGAGCAGCAAATGAAAAAGCTGAAAGAACGTGAAAGTGATCTAGCCGAGCTTAAAAAAGCGCAGACGGAATGGATCAGGGCCGCAGCGGTGCTCGATTATTTGGACAGAACCGATCCAAATAAACCAGCCGATTCAGAGGAAAATTGAGCGGCCGTTGCATGGACTCAGGAAAGGAGCGCAGGCGCAAGTGAAAATTGGAAAACGTCGCGAAGAGAAGAAAACACGGCGAGATTTGAACGATCCAAGATTTGTTCAAGAACTGGTCGATAATTACATTCCCGATCCGAATGATCAGGGCATGGTCGTTTTTCGTACTTTACAGCACAACGCGGAAAGAATGATCGCTCAGCTAAAAGCCAAGCCCTATAGCAAGCAGCGAATGGAATGGCTGAAAACTCATGAAAGTATTCTAGCCACGGCTAAAAAACTTCAGGAGCAATGTATCAGGAACCAAGCGGTGATCAATTATTTGGAGAGAATCGATCCATATAATCCAACCGATTCAGAGGAAAATTAAGCGGCCGCAGCATGGACTCAGGAAAGGAGCGCAGGCGCAAGTGGAAATTGGAACACGTCGCGAAGAGAGGGGAACACTGCGAGATTTGTTGAACGACCCAAAGTTTGTTCAAGAACTGGTCGATAATTACACTCCCGACCCGAATGATATGGCAGTTTTTCTTAAAGTACAGCGCTCAGTGGGAAATGGGATTGCTCGGATAAAAACCAAACCCTATTGCGAGCAGCAAATGAAAAAGCTGAAAGAACGTGAAAGTGATCTAGCCGAGCTTAAAAAAGCGCAGACGGAATGGATCAGGGCCGCAGCGGTGCTCGATTATTTGGACAGAACCGATCCAAATAAACCAGCCGATTCAGAGGAAAATTGAGCGGCCGTTGCATGGACTCAGGAAAGGAGCGCAGGCGCAAGTGAAAATTGGAAAACGTCGCGAAGAGAAGAAAACACGGCGAGATTTGAACGATCCAAGATTTGTTCAAGAACTGGTCGATAATTACATTCCCGATCCGAATGATCAGGGCATGGTCGTTTTTCATACTTTACAGCGCAACGCGGAAAGAGCGATCGCTCAGCTAAAAGCCAAGCCCTATAGCAAGCAGCGAATGAAGTGGCTGAAACAGCATGAAGATGTTCTAGCCGAGCTTAAAAAAGCGCAGGCGGAATGGATCAGGGCCGCAGCGGCACTCGCTTATTTGGAGAAGTTAAATCCAAGTAATCCAATATTCAGAGAACTGAAGTCCTAAGGATGATGCGAACATAGATGACCCGTTTATGATCGTTGCCGCAGCCCGTTTTCTTCGCGCTCACTGGTCGGCTTTGACGATCGGCGCGCTTTGTTTTGCGTCTGCGCTCCTCAAACTGCCGCATCTGGGGCATCAACATCTCGGCTATGACGAGGCGTGTCATGCCATCGTCGCGCGCAACCTGTTGAAACATCCGCTCACGCCGACGCTCTACGATACGCCGCATCTATCCTACACCCACAAGTCGTGGACCTCCAACCATATATGGCTTCATAAGCCGATCTTGCCGCTCTGGAAAATCGCCGCTTCCTACGCTGTTTTTGGCGTCAACACGTTCGTCCTTAGGTTTCCGTCGCTCATTTTGGCGTCTCTGTCTGTCTTCCTCACCTATTTGATCGGAAGGGAGCTGTTTGGCAGATCCGTCGCCTTTGCCGCCGCTTCGATTCAGGCGTTCTTGCCGACAATCGCCGAGCTGACGCACGGATATTTGTTCAGCGACGCGATCGACATTTCGTTGCTGTTCTGGACCGAGTTTGCCGTTTATTTTCTCATTCGCGCCATGAAATCAGGGCGATGGCGCGATGTTCTGCTTGCCGGTTTTGGACAAGGCTGCGCTTACCTCTCGAAAAGCTATCTGGCTCTTATCGTGACAGGCATTGCGCTCGCGATCCTTCTGGCTCCCGCCTTCCGTCTCGGAAGGCGCGAAGACTCTGGCTTTCGACTTCGTCATCTACTTGGGCTAATCGGCGCGTCTTTAGTAGTCGCCTTGCCGTGGACTGTTTCAACGGCGATTCGGTTTCCCCAAGAATTCCATCATGAGCATGGCTATGTCTTCCGTCATCTCGTGTCGAATATTGAGCATTGGGGCGCGCCATGGGACCGCCTCCTGTTCGACTATTTTCCGTTTCTGCTGCATGCCTTTTTTGCCTCAGCAATGGTTGCAGTGATCGCGCTGCTAAAGCCTCTTTTGACCGAAAAGCGCATCTCTTTGTGCATCGCATACGCATGGGGTTTCGGCGTCTTGGCGCCGAATCTCCTTGCTGCGACCAAAACGCCCTCGGCGGTTCTTATCGCGGTTCCCGCATTTCTGCTGATTCTGGGCGAGTTCATCTCGCGCGCTGTCTCTAAAGGAGGAAGGAGCTGGGAGTTATGCGTATTGACAGGCTCCGCTTTGGTCGTTCTTGTCCTGCCGCAGGCTCCCATCGGATGGGGCCGGGGCGCTCATGAAAGCGACGCCTTCGGGGCAATCTTACTTGAACGGCCATGGCCGGTGATCAGTATAGCGATCGCATTTGCTGTGGCATGGGCGGCCTATTGGATCGGGTCGCGTTTAGTTCAGCATGCTCGTTCTGACGCCTTTCGATGGCTCTGCTTTGGATTTGTAATTGCGGCGGGTCTTACGCTGGTGTGGCGGTCGGTATGGGTGAGTTCTCTCATTGCAGGCGGAGGCGGAACCCCGACTCCGTATGCGAAGATTGCAGACAGCGCGCGGAATAATCTACCGTCCAACGCAGTTTTATTCGTTGAAATAACAGAGGAAATGAGTCCGGTAGAAAATCTGAAGGTGATGTTCTTTGCTGATCGACCCGCATATCGATTTCGTTCCATTAATTCGCCGAATGAATTTGAGGAGGTCCTGGAAAAAGGCGGAATGCCTTATTTGCTGTCAACGGAGCCAAGCGACTGGGAGGTTGTTTTCCGCGATGTTGACAACAAAGCGGCGGTGTACGACTGGCCGCGCCCATAAAACCTTCTCAAGCGCGCCTGATTTATCCTGCATCCGCGGCGCCTCATTCCTACTTTTCATTGCCGTTTCGATGTAGGCGGGAATCTTGCTGCGCAGTTGCAATTTACCTGTCTTCGCGCCCCGACATGTCCCAACTAAGCCTCAAGGTCAGTTTCTTTGGAGTAGCCTCTACTGACGGCGATGCGCTATATTTAGCGTACGCATAAGCTCCACAAGAGGCGCCGCATATGCTCGGCAAGCGGATCGTCCGTCACAATATTCGTTGCCCGCCGCCCCATTGCAACTCATATCGGAGACGCGCGATAAAGACGTTTGCGCTTGCGCGGGAACGGCGGGATGCGGAGGCGGCGCCTCTGGATTCGCATGTTAAAGACTAGGGAGAGGATCGATGGGAAAAAAGGCGGCGAAAGCGGAACGGCAGATAAAGCGGCTTGAGTACGACAACGCCTACTTAGAAACGCATGTTGAGATCCTTAAAACAAAACTGGAGGCGGAAAAAGTCGCCCGCCAAAAAGAGCGGGAGCAGCTCCAAAAACGCGACGAGGAGCGGACGCGCGAGGTACAGCTCCGCCAAAACGAATGCGCCGAGCTGAAAGACATATTGACGCGCCGGGAGCAGGCGCTTGAGCAGACGCAAAGCCGCGCCAACGACCTCAACGCGCATATGGAAACGCTGAAGACGAGACTGGAAGCGAAAGAAGAGTCGACCGAGATCGAACGAAAACGGCGCCAAAACGCCGAAGAGGAGCTGAAGCATCTTCGACCGCGCATCGAAAATCTGGAGAATGTGAATGAACGGCTGACGCTGCTGCTTTCAAATGAGCAGGCGCTGCGGATGAAGGCGCTGCCGGCGCGCAAGGGCTTCTTCAAGCGGCTCTTTAGTCGGAGCAGTCGAAGCGAGCAGGGATGAAGCTGCTGCTCTTCAATCATGAGTATCCGCCCATCGGAGGGGGCGGCGGGCGCGTGACGGAACGGCTGGCGAAGGAGTACGCCGCGCGCGGGCATGAGGTCCATATCGTCACCTCCGCCTATCGAGACCTGCCGCGCCTTGAAACGCAGAACGGATGCCGAATTGAACGCGCCCCCGCCCTTCGCGCCAGCCCGAATTCCGCCAAAATAACCGAGATGCTAACCTACGCCGCCAGCTCCGCGCGGACGGCATGGCGCTCCGCCAAGAAAAACCGCCCCGACGCCGTTCAGGTCTTCTTCGGGATACCCTCCGGCGGCGCCGCCTATCTTCTCAAACGCCGTTTCCGGATACCGTATGTGGTCTTTCTTGGGGGCAGGGATGTGCCGCGGCCGAACCCTGACCCGCCTCATTACCGGCATCTGTATCGGGCGCTCAAGCCGGCGCTGCTGAGCATCTGGAAGCATGCGTCGTATGTGGTCGCATGCAGCGAGGGGCTGCGGAAGTTGGCGCTTCAAACCGCGCCGCGGCAGCCGATTGAGGTCATACCGGACGGCATCGACCTGGAGATGTTTTCGCCGGCGGAACGGCCGGCGCGTACGCCTGTTCGGGCTTTGGGCGTCGGCAGACTCATACCGCGCAAAGGCTTTGACACATTCATTCGCGCGGCGGCAGAGCTTAAAAAACGCGCAGCTCCGCCGTTTGAGGCTGCCATTGTCGGCGACGGGCAGGAACGCGCCCGGCTGGAAGCGCTCGCCGAGCAGCTGAACGTTCAAGACTGCGTCCGCTTTGTCGGCTCCGTTCCATATGAGGAGCTGCCGAAGCAGTACGCCGAGGCGGACATCTTCGCGTTGACCTCTCTGGCGGAAGGGATGCCGTTGGCGGCGCTGGAGGCGATGGCGACAGGGCTGCCCGTTGTGTCGACGCGGGCGCAAGGGATGACGGAGCTGATCGAAGACGGGGTGAACGGGCGGCTGTTTGAGGCGGGGGATCACCGCAGGCTGGCGGAACTGCTAGAGCGGCTTATCCACAACCCCGATCTGCGCCGGCGGTATGGAAACGCGAACGCCGAGAAGGCGCGCGCCTACGCATGGGGGAACATCGCCGAGGCGTATCTAAAACTGCTGGAAGCGTCCGCGGCAGGCGTTAAAAGAGGCGGTAACCGAAAATAAGCGACAAACCCTGGTTGCGCGAGCCGCCCTCGGAGCTCCAGAAAGCGGAGGAGTTGAGCGTCAAGGCGTTCTCAATAAAGAACGTGAACGACGCCTGCAGGCGGCTGTCCACTGCATTCTCAAAGGCTCCTGTTTCGTCCGGCTCCCGCGACGCGTTCAGGCGGTGCATGAAGATCAGATCGATGCGGTTGCTAACCTCATAGGAGAATTCGCTTTCGACCGAGAAGCGGAGCGATTCGCCAAAATGCTCGTTCATCGGCGACTGGAGCGAGAGCGTTTCGTTCCACTGCATGCGCCATCCGAGCGGCTTTGCGAGCCTGTACGCCCCCACTAAGACGCGCCCGCCCTCTTTAAGCTTTTCAAACGGGAACAGGTCGGAACCGACGCTGAGGCTGACTTCCCACCCAAAATACCGGTCGAAGATGCGCTCGCGCAACAGCGTTTCATCCATCTTTAACAGCGCCGCCGCGCCCAGCTCAGGCTCAATCATCATGCCCGATTCCAGCGCGGCGCGTTCCATCGCCTTGAACCATTCTTGTCGGAAGGTGTCGCCGTACTGCTCCTTGAATTCCGATTCGCGCTGGATGATCTGTCCGAGCTCAATCATCGTCTCGGCGGGAAGGTCGTCGCGCAACAACCCGAGCTCCAGCAGCGTGTCTTCCATGCGCGCCGCTTTTGCGAGCGGGGTCGCGTTGATGAATCGTCCGTAGCCGACGCCGATCGATCCGTTCGCCTGTCCGCCGGCGTCCGGTCCGCTTGAGCGGTAGGATCGGCGCAGTTCCGCTCCGCCGAACAGGTCTTTATAGACGAACGCGCGGGCGCGCTCGGAGGCTTCGATAACAACGCGCTCGGTTGCGCCGCTGGAACGAGCCGCATCGACAGAAGCGTCAACGAAATAGGCGAACGGAAGCGAGTCGTAAAAATACCGGTAAAGGGCGAACAGATTGGAGCGGTTCGACGACGGCTCGCCTCCGCCGGCGGCGTAGTCTAGGTCTAGGTTCAGGCGCAGGGCGCGCGCCGAGCTGACCGGCGGGCGGTAATCCTCCAGCAGCAGGTTCTGCCCCCATGAAGGCGCGAGCGCGGCGCCGCCGAGAGCGCACCAGATGAGAACGCGCAGCAGCCGTTTCAACGCTCCGCCTCTTCATGGTCGACGCCGACCTCGTATTCCGCCAGCTCCGTCAAGCGCACATCGGTGATCCCTTCATCTATCTGCCGAATAAGCCGGTGCGGCGCTTCCGCTTCAACCCAGAAGTAGAGCTTCTTTGTCATAATCCTGCCTTTCCATCCCGACAAGCCTGCCTGAATCTTGTAGCAGTCGAACTCGCCGACAGGGGCGGAGGCGAGCTCTCGACCGACAATTTTAAAGTAGACGCCCAAGCGGTGGTCATGCGTCACCAATGTTAGCTTCACCTCTTTCTTCTTCTCAAATGGAAAGCCGCGCACCGTATGCACGATGGCGTTGGCGTCGTACCTGTTTTCGTCCACCTTTTCAACCTTGTTGCGCGTCGGCCCGGGAAAGATGTAATGGACGCGGTCTTTCTCGTATCGAATCTCCCAGTCCACCTCGTCGGTGTTCTCGCCGGCGTCGTTCTTTTTCCACTTAGTGATGTTGATGGGCGTCAAGTTGTTTCTTCGGAGGAGCATCTTTTTGTCGAAGGTCTTGATGAGATACAGCTTTTCATCGTTCTCCTCGGAGAGAGCGACGAGATGCGTTGAGGTGGAAACGGAGCCGTCCTCGCGCGTCAGGCGGTACACCGACCGCTCCATATGCGGTATGCCTGGGTCAATGAGCGCGGGCGTTCCCGCATACGCCGCGCAGCATATGAACGCGCACGCCGCCCCGACCAACCAAGAATGCGTCTTTAATCCGCGTTCATACACAGCCGACGTGTCATCCTTTTCGTTACGATCGGCGGCGCGCAATCGACCTCCGCTACAGCGAGCCGCACACCGCGCAATCGGAGTCGCGCTCTATCTGAAATTCCGAAAACGAGGCGGAGCGCAGGTCAAAATGAATCATCCGTCCGAGCAGCGGCTTGCCGAAGCCTGCCAGGACCTTCACCGCCTCCATGACCGCCATGCATCCGACCGCGCCGGAGACGGCTCCGATCACCGGGAATTGGCGCTCCCATGCGGGCGGAACCGACGGGACGACGCATGCTAGGCACGGCGTTTGACCTGGTATGATCGTTGTGATGGACGCTTCGAGGTCGTACATCGCGCACTCGATGATCGGCTTGCGCTGCAGGACCGCCTGCCGGTTCATCGCAAAGCGCTCCTCAAACATGGGCGCGCAGTCGATGATCAGGTCTGCCGCGCCGACCAGCTCCGCCGCGTTCTCTTCGTTGACATTCACATTGTGCGCCTCAACCTCAAGGCGCGGGTTCAGTTCCTGAAGGCGCCGTTTTGCGCTTTCGATGCGCGGCTTTCCGACCCAGTCCTGCGTCATCAGCAGCTGCCTGTTAAGATCGGAGTACTCCACATTGCCTTCATGTGCCAGGATCAGCTTTCCGACGCCCGCGGCGGCGAGCTCATACGCCACCGGCCCTCCCAGACCGCCGCAGCGCGACACCAGAACGGAGGCGTTCCGCAGGGCGAGCTGCCCCTTTTCGCCAAAATCGTCCACCCAGAGCTGCCATTCGTAAACGGCGCGCTCCTCGCTGGTCAACTCGGTTCGCATACGCATTATCCTCCGCTGATGGGCGTCATGATGGTCAATTGGGCGCCGTTTTCCAGTACAGGATCGGATCCGCGCGGAACCTGCGCTCCGCCGACCATCAGAACGAGCGCGCGCTGAATCTTTCCGTCCTCGTTCAACAGGATTCGCCGCGCCGCCGCGCCGCGTTTCTCAGCCGCCGCTGTCAGAGCCTCCGAAAGACGCACAGGCTGCGCAAACTCCAGCGCATCCTCCGACATGCCGACCGCCGACCGCAGCTGGCCTGTATAAACAAGATGTATCTTACAGAGCATCGCCCGTCCTTTCTACTTCAGCCGCTTTTCCGTTCTTAAGATGAAACACTCGATCCGCCAACGCCGCCGCTTCGCTGCTGCTGTGCGTCACATGCAGGACGGCCGCTTGCTCCACTTTTTGTACGCGCTTCAATACATTATACATTCGTTCCCGCGTTTCTTCATCCAGCGCGCTAAGCGGTTCGTCCAAGAGAAGAGCCTTCGGACGAAACGACAACGCCCTTCCGAGCGCCGTCCGCTGCCGTTCTCCGCCGCTCAATCCGCGCGGGCGCCTGTCCAATAAACCGCTTATGCCGAGCAGGTCTGCCAGATCATCGACCCGCCGCTGTATCTCTGCCCGCTTCATGCGGCGTATGCGCAGCGGAAAGGCGAGATGCTCCGCGACCGTCATAGCGGAGAAGAGAGCGCCGTCCTGCGGGACATATCCGATCTGCCGCGCAGACGGTTTGAGGCGGGTCACATCGATGCCGCCGGCGAGAACGCGCCCTGACGCGACCGCGCGCAGCCCGACCGCCGCTTCCAGCAGCGTCGTCTTGCCGCAGCCTGTTGGACCCATCAACACCCCGTATTCTCCCTGTTCGATGCGGATCGACACGTTTTTTAAAACGAATTCGCCTGCTTGAACGGTCGCTTTTTGAAACTCAATCATGCGCTTGTCCAATCGAGCGGGCAAGCCACAACGCCAAAAACGCGGCGGCGATCATGACGAACGAAACGGAGACGGCCGCTTCCAAATTGCCGACGCTCAGTTCCAAAAAAACGGTTGTCGGCAGAACCTCGGTCTTCATGCGGGTCGCGCCGGCGAAGACCAGCACCGGCCCGAACTCGCCCATGGAGCGCGCCCATGCGAGCGTGAAGGCGGCGAGCAGTCCTGGGCGCGCCTGCGGAAGGGCGACGCGAAAGAACGCCTGCCCGCGTCCGCATCCGAGCGTCAAGGCGACCTGCTCTTGGCGCGGATCGATCTGGTCAAACGAGACGCGCATCGCCCGCACCGCGAAGGCGGCTGCGACAGTGAATTGCGCCAGGACGACCGCCGGGGTTTCATAAGCGACGCCTTTCACCTCCGGCGCGCCGATCCAGCGCATGAGCGAGTTGAAGCCTGTATAACGCGCCGCGCCGGCGGTTATTTTTTCTAAAAAATCTCCCGGCGGCGTCTGAAACAGAATGAGCAGGCTGACCCCCACCACCAGCGGCGGAAGCGCAATCGGTATGTCGAACAAGCCCTCCGCCAGACTTTTCCCCCGAAACTGAAACCGCGAGAGCAGATACCCCGCCGGAACCGCCGCCAGCATCGACAGCAGCGCCGAAACGGTGCAAGAGACGAGGCTCAAGGCGATAGAGTAACGTATCTCTCGGCTTTGAAACGCCTTCGCCAGGTCCGACGCCGAGGCGAAGGACAGGTCTGCCGCGAGCATGCCGATGATGAGCAGCGCGTAGGAGCCGCTCAGGGCGATGAAAGCGGCAAAAAATGGGATGTCGGCGCCGCGCCGCAGCCCTCTCATCCGTTCCGCTCAAAACGCCACTCGTAGCCGCGCGATTCCAACGCGGCGCGCAGGCTTTGAATCATGCGTTCCGTCAGGCGCGGATAGTCCGCCTGTTCGTTCACCGCGCATTGAATTTGCGCTTCCTCGTCCGCCGCGAGCGGCCGCGCTTCTCCCGTCCGCAGATGCGCCGCGTCCCGCGAGATATAAGCGTCCAGATCGGGCGGCGCGCCGTCCTCCGCCTCTTCAAACAGAACCGACGTTCCCTCGCGCAGCTCAAACGCGCGGACGCCTTCCTCAATCATCCGGCGCAGCGCCGGCTCGCAATACACGCGCAGATGCGGCTCCTCCGCCCAGACGTCGCCTTCAACGGCGGCGTATCCATGCTGTGTGAAATGGGGCAGTCCTTTGCCGCGCGCCGACAGATAACGGGCGAAGCGCAGCGCCTCGGTTGGACGCTCCGAAAAGCTCAACACCCCAATTGAGATCCTATTCTTCAACGGCTCCAGCTCAGGGTCGGCGACCGTTTCCAGCTGCGGGTACTGGTTTGCCGTCGCGTCCCAGATGACGCCGGCGTCCGCCGATCCGATGCGCAGGGCGTTGGCGATTTCTGTCACGGTGGGGAACATGGTTGTTGCCGCCTTTTGAAGCCGCTCCCATCTGCCGGATTCTTTTAAGCCGTCGCGCATGAGTCTGCCGATCGCCGCCGCTTCGGGATTTGCCAGGACAACGCGCAGATCGGAGCGCTCTAGGTCGTCAAGGCTTTGGACGCCTTTTGGGTTGCCTTCTGGGACGGCAATAACAGGGCTTAGGCGCGCGAGGCGGATCGCTTCGTCGGCGAGGTTCTTTTCAGCGGCGAGCTCCAGATAGCTTTCGTCGGCGGCGAGGTAAAGGTCTCCTTTTTGAGCGATCTGAAGATTGCTGAGCAGCGTTCCCGATCCGCCGTATTGGAGGTATATCTTGACGCCGTATTCGTCGGCGTACTGCGCCGCCGCCTGTTCGACGGGGGGCTTGACTCCCGCGGCGCAGTAAAGGGTGAGCGTGACGGCATGTTCGCCGCCGTTGCCGCCGCATCCGACCGCCGCCAGCGCCGCCATGCACAACGCCGCCGCTCTCATCGCGCGCTCCTTTCGACCTGTTTTGAGGGGTCTAGCTGCCTGATTATATACCGCTGGGCATTTTTTGGCAAGCCGCTCCCTTGACCGGCAGTACGCTTATACGGAGGTTTTCATTTACGACTCTAAAGCGTCCGCGCCGCCCGTCGTCATTTCCTCGAAAGCAAGAATCTTAGACGTCCTAGAAACCGTCCGCGTTTGTCCGCCGCCTTCGCTCCCCAGATCGTCGTTCCCGCAAAGCCATGTTCCCGCGGAAGCGGGAAACGGCCTAGTTGGCTGCGCCTTTTTCCCATCAATAGAGCGATCATTCGTTCAGATGTCCCAACTTTACGCATGAGGTCGGGAGAGGCGCCTTTGTCAAAACAGGCGCGCTTCCGTTATACTTGTGCATACCGCGCATCGCGCGATGGACTTCACCGGGCGTTTTATGAACTTTGGCGGAACCTCTTGGGCTTATCTTGCGGCGGCGGCCGTTGCGGCGGTTGTGTCGGTGGCGGCGTATCTGCGCTCGCGCCGGCGCGTCGCGCCAGGGCCGCTTGCGTGGCTGATCGGGCTGCGCGCCTCGGCGGCGGCGCTGCTGATTCTGTGCCTGCTCAACCCGACGCGCGCCGCCGTTCAACTGGAGCGCATCCGCCCGCTCGCCCTGCTGCTCATCGACGCCTCCCAAAGCATGTCGATACAGGACGAACGCGGGCAAACCCGATGGAGCGCCGCGGCTGAAGCCGTCCAGCGGATTGCTCCGCGCCTTGAAGAGCGGTTCGACCTGCGCGTCTATGCGTTCTCCGATCGGCTCCATCGGGTTGACATCGAACGCCTCGGCGGTCCGAACGGACGCTCCACCGACATTTTGACGGCGGTTGAAGAGGCGGGCGCGGCGGCGATGGGTTACCCGTCGGCCGGCGCGGTTCTCATCAGCGACGGCGGACAGAACTCCGGGCCGGCGCGCCGCCTGGCTGAAGAAGCGGGCGTCTCCGTCTTTGCGGTCGGAGTCGGCAGCCCGACGCCTCCGCGCGACATCGCCGTCTCTTCTGTACAGGCGCCGCCTGTCATGTTTGTCGAGGAAGAGGCGGTTTTGACGGTCGAAGGCTCCATCCATGGCTATACGGGGCGCGAAACGATCGTGAGCCTTTTTCGGGGAAACGCGCTGATCGACTCGCAAACGATCGTTCCCGCCTCCGATTCGGAAATCTTTCAGCTCACATTCAAAGACGTCCCGGCAAAGGAGGGCGACGTCCGATATGCGGCGCGCGTTTCGCCGGCCGACGGCGAATTGACCGAGGTGAACAACGAAAGCGCCGCGTCGGTGAGCGTCATGCGCGGACGCATACGCGCCCTTTTTATAGACGGAAAGCCGCGCCATGAATTCGCCGCCGTCCGCCGAGCGCTCGGCCGCGTTCCCAACATCGATCTTACCGCCGTTCTGCTTGCTCCGCCCGCGTCTCTTCCCTCCGATTCGCTGCCGGGGCAGACGGGCAGGTACCCGCTTATCGGCTCCGAGTCGGTCTCTCTGGAACCGGCCGCCCTCGCCCGTTACGATCTGTTCATCATCGGCGGCGTTTTGCTGCGGCAGCTGCCCGCCGGTTTTCATACGGCGCTCATGGAGGCGGTGGAGGAGCGCGGGGCGGGCGTAGCGTGGCTCGCAGAAGAGGCGTGGCTGAACCCCTCCCTGCCGATGAGTCCGCTGGAGCCTCTGCTGCCGGTCTCAACAAGCGCGCTGCCTGTCCGCCCCGACTCGTCCGACTTCATGCCGCGCCTGACCGAGGCGGGCCGCCGCCATCCTGTGACGCAGCTGGCTCCTGTTCTTTCAGAAAACGACCGGGCGTGGAGCCGCATGCCGCTCTGGACGCGCCTTTACACAGGTTTGACGGCGAAGCCGGGAGCCGAGACGCTTGTTGAGTCGACCGGCTCCTTGACGCCTGTTTTGGCTGCGCAGCGCGTCGGCGCGGGAAAGTCGCTGTTCGTCGGCTCCGATTCCACATGGGTATGGGGCATGGCGGCGCCGGCGGAGAGCGGCGAAGAGCGGCTGTTTGACCAGTTCTGGGCTTTGGCGGCGCGCTGGCTCGCGACGCCCGCGTCGGCGCGGCAAGTGGTCGTTTCGCCCGAACGGCGCGCCTACGAAGCCGGCGAAACGGCGCGCATCGAAATACGCGCATATCTGCCGGGCTTTCAACCCGCCGCGAACGCCGCCGTTGACGCGACCGTCATCGATCCGAACGGGCGCCCTTCCTCGCTGCCTGTCTCCGCGTCCGAGAACGAACCAGGGGTGTTTGAAACCTTTGTCCGCGCCGCCGACCCAGGCGAATACCGCGTCGCAGCGTCGGCGTCTGTCGGCGGAACCGCCCTCGGAGAGGACGAGGCAGCTTTCAACGCCTCCGCCCCCCAGATCGAGTTTGAACGGGCGTATCGGGACGAGGCTTTTTTACAGGCGTTAGCCGACTCCACCGGCGGCGCTTACGCGGACATACAGCAGATCGACTCCATTCTTCCGCTTTTAAAAGAAGAGACCGAAACGCGCGAGATACGTTACCGCAAAGCGGTGTGGGACAACCCGTTCGCGCTGCTGCTCATCGCCGGGCTGCTGTCGGCTGAATGGGCGTTGCGAAAACGAAAGGGGCTGGCATGAGGATTCGCGGAACGCGATCAATCAAGAGGCAGGGAATGTTGATTGCTTTGGCAGTCGGCGTTTTAGGGGGATGCTTGACGGCGGCGGCGCAGCAGCCCTTTGCGATCGGGCAGGTGCATTACGGCGGCGGAGGCGACTGGTATTCCAGCCGAACCTCCATCGCCAACTGGCTGCGCGAGATCGGCGAGCGCGTTCGCATTCCTGTAGAAAAAGAGGCGCGCCCCGTCCGCCTCGCCGACCGAGAGCTTTACCAGACGCCGTTTCTGTATATCAACGGACATGGAAACATACGTTTCACGGACGCCGAAGCGGAGGCGCTGCGCCGGCATATTTTGGCGGGCGGATTTCTGTTTGTGAACGACGACTACGGGCTGGACGCCAGCTTCCGCCGAGAGATCGCGCGCGTCTTTCCCCGCCGCCCTCTTCAGCCGATACCTGCGTCCCATCCGATTTACCGCGCCTTTTACAGCTTGCCAGGACTCCCCAAAGTACATGAGCATGACGGAGACCCCGCCCAAGGATACGGCGTCTTTGTGGACGGGCGGCTCGCCGTCTTTTACGCCTGGAGCTCCGACATCGGAGACGGCTTAGAGGCGGGCGACGTCCATAACGACCCGCCCGAGATTCGAGAATACGCCGTCCAGATGGCGGTCAACATCGCTGTTTACGCCCTCACACGATAAGGTCTCGCGCTATGAATACGCAACAGAACGACGCGCCGGTTCAGACCCGTTTGAAACGATTGAAGCGGGCGCGCTCGCTTTACACGCTGAGCGGTTTTGCGCTGCGCTTATGCGCTTTTTTTCTGGCGTCCGGTCTGGCGGCGGTCTGGATAGACGCCCATGCGCTGCGCCATGCGCCATGGCAGCTCCGCATTGCGCTGCTGCTTCTATGGACGGCGGCGCAGGTTTTCTACGCCCGGCGCGAATGGCTCCGATCCAACATACGCCGCATGTCCGAGGACGACATCGCCGGGCATGTGGAAGATGCGTATCCGTCCGCGCGGACGCATTTTCTCGGCGCGCTGCAGCTGCATAACCGAAGAGAGAAAATGCGCAGCCTCGGCTACGACGAGGGCTTGACGCGGCTTTCCATCCAAAAGGGTTTTGCGGCGTTTGAAGGCGTTCGTTCAGGCGTTGTCTGGGCGAAGGAGCGGCGGCGCGCCTTGGTCGGGCTTGCGTGGGCGTGCGGCTCGGCGGTTTTGACGGCGCTGGCGTTTGCGCTCGGTCTGGCGGCTCTCTCTGACGCGGGGCGGTGGGCTTCCGCTCCCGTCGAAGCGTTCAGCTGGGAATTTGAGTCGATTGAACCTGGAAATACGTCCGCGGCGCGCGGCGAGGATGTGAACGTCTATGTTCATCTGACCGGCAACGCGCCCGAAAGCCCCCTTGTGGAGGCGCGCGCAGTCGGCGCGGACGGCGGAGCCGGCGCGTGGCTGAGCGTCCCGACAGAGCCGATGCGCGAGGAACGCGCGGGAAGCTACGCGGCGGTCATACGCGGCGTCGCCGACCGGATGGAATACCGCGCCCGCGTCGGAGACAAAGCCTCGGAGACCTACGTTATTGATCTGTTGAACCCTCCCGCCTTAGACCGTCTCTCCGCGTCGATCCATTTTCCGTCCTACAGCGGGCTGGGCGTCAAAACGCTGGAAGCTGATCAGGGCGACATCGCGGCGCTGGTCGGCTCGCGCGTAGAGATGCGCGGCGAAGCCTCCGTCGATCTGGCGTCCGCGTCGCTTGAGTTTCAACAGGGCGAACCGCTGCCGCTCAAGATCGACGGGCGGACGTTGAGCGGGCAATTCATCGTGAAAGAGAGCGACCGGTACCGCATCGTTTTAAAGGACAAGCAGGGAACCGAGAACGCGAATCCGCCTGAATTCATCGTGTACGCGGTGAAGGACGAGTACCCGTCCGCGCTGGATCTTCGCCCTGGAAAGGACGCAGACCTGGACAGGACGATGTCGATTCAGCTGGAAGCGGAGGCGTCGGACGACTTCGGCGTCTCGCTCATGCGTTTACAGTACACGCGCGGCGAAACGAGCGGATCGATTGCGCTTGGGCGTTATGAGAAGGCGGAGCCGATCGTCCGAGCCTCGCATGTGTGGGATTTGTCGCCGTTGGATCTGTTCCCGGGCGATGTCGTTTCCTACTACATTGAGGCGTTCGACAACGACGCGGTGAACGGACCGAAGCGGGCGGTCTCTCCGACGCGGACGGTTCGCCTGCCGTCGATGGCGGAGATGTTCAACGCGGTGTCGCAAAGCAGCCAAACGCAGGCGGACCTGCTGGAGTCGATGCGGGACGCGCAGGAGGAGGCGAACAGCCTTGTCGAGGGCGTCATAGAGCGGTCGCGCGCCGAGAAGAAGTTGACGCTTCAGGACGAAAAAGAGCTGGAGAAGGCTCTCGAGCTTCAGAAGCAGGTGGAGGAAGACAGGGCGCGGCTCGTTGAGGAGATGCGGGAGACGATCCAAGAGGCGCAGAAGAACGAGCTGCTGAGCATGGAGGCGCTGGAAAAGGCGGCGGAGCTGCATCAGCTGATGGAGCAGGTGGCGACCGAGGAGCTGAAAGAGGCGATGCGGAAGCTTCAACAGGCGCTGGAAAAACGCCCGCTTGAAGAGCGGCGTCAGCAGATCATGGCGGCAAATTTTGACCAGCAGAAGTTTGAGGAGCGCCTTGACCAGATGATACGCGCCTTGGAAAAGATGCAGCTGCGCCAGGAGCTGGAGAAGGCGCGGCGCATGGCTGAAGACCTTGTGGAGCGTCAGGAGACGGTTGTTGAACAGACTGAAGAGGCGGCGCGCCGAGACGAAAGCGGCGAGGCGGAGAGTCAAGAGAACCGGCGGACGACGGAGCGGCTCGCGAAACAGGAGCGGCAGATTGGGGACGACTCTAAAGATCTGTTGGCGCAGATGAAAAAGTCGGCGGACGGCTTGGCGGAGGAGGAATCGACCGAGGAGATCGCCGAGGATATCCGCCGCTCCATGCGCGAGGCGGAGGAGCGGGGGCTGTCGGAGAATTTGTCGGAAGCGCAGGAGCGTCTTGAAGAGGCGAAACCGCAGGAGGCGCAGCGTCCGGCGTCCGAGGCGCTGGGCGAATTGCAGCGCATGGAGCAGGACTTAGACAACGCGCTGGCGTATATGGACGGCGAAGGGGGCGAGGCGGTCTTGAAGGCGCTGCGCGGCGCGCTTCGGCAGACGCTGAGCCTGTCCAGCGATCAGGAAGCGCTGATTGAACAGGCGGCGGAGGCGCGCCGAATACGGCCGTACGCCGCCGAATACAACGGCCTGGCTCTGGACGAAAAGACGCTTGCCGAGGGGGTCGGAGCCGTCGCCGAGGAGCTGCAGGCTCTCAGCTCCGAAGAGACGCAGATACCGCTTGAGCTGTTCTGGAGGCTGCAGGACGCGAAGTACGCCGCCGAGAGAAGCTCAGCGGCGTTCGCCGAAAACGAACTGGACAGGGCGATTCCGATTCAGCGCGAAACGATGGGGCGCGTCAACGCGGCGGCGCTGGCGATGCTGAAAACGCTGAACGCGCTGAACGCGCAGATGCAGAATTCAGGCGCGCAGAGCATGCTTGACCAGCTGCAGCAGCTGGCGGAGGGGCAGGGCGACGTGAACGACCTTGCGGAGCAGATTGAGCAGATGATGCGCGAACAGGGGCAGACGCCGAGCGGGCAGCAGACGATGGAGCGGCTTGCGTTTGAGCAGTCGCTCATACGGGAGGCGTTTGAGCAGCTTGAACAGCGGATGGAGCGGTACGGCGAACTGACGGAGCGGCTCGGCGGCGTCGGGGATGAGATGGAGGATGTCCAGAGCCGCATCGAATCGGGCGAGCTGAACCGCGAGGTGTTGGAGCGGATGCGGCGCATCGAGACGCGCATGTTGGAGAGCGCAAAGTCGCTGGAAAAGCGGCATGAGGGCGAGAACCGCAAAGGGTCCACGGCGTCGCGCGTCTTTGGCGGTCAGGAAGGCGCGGAGCGGGACGACTGGGACAAGATCGCCGAGACGTTTGAAGGCGCCATGCGCGAGATGAGCGAGATCGAAACGCCTGAACGGTTCCGCCGCCTCATACGCGCCTACTACCGCGCGTTGAGCGGCTCGCAAGGCGGCGCGGCGGAGGATGAGGCTCCTTAGCCGACTGTCCGTTTCCTCGTTCTCTCCGCGCGGGCGGGGGCGGGAATGGCGGTTTGCTAGGGAAAGGTTTCTGCTCAGCATGCGTTAAGTTGGGACATTTGAACGAATGATCGCTCTATTGATGGGAAAAGGCGCAGCCAACCAGGCCGTTCCCCGCTTTCGCGAGGACATGCATTCCCGTGAAGCCATGTCCCCGTGAAAACGGGGAGGGAATCCAGAGGCGCCGCAGAAACCGTCAGCGTTCGCCCAGGCGAATGTCCCAACTAAAGGGCTAAGGTCAGCAAAACTTGTTGACAGGACGGGGCGGGCGGAGTATGATTAAGTTGACAATGGCAGCGTTTTTTGAGAGGGTTTGATTTTGCAGATGGTTCGGCGCAATCGGCGTTTGACAAAAGAGCAGGTGGAGGAGCTGGAATCGCAGTTGGATTACAAGAATCTGCTGGCGATTCGCAACTATATTACGGAGACGGGGAAAATTCGACCTCGGCGCACGACCTACCTCACATCGAAGGGTCAGCGTAAATTGCAACTGGCGATCAAACGAGCGCGCCATCTGGCGCTGCTTCCGTTCACGGTACGATAGAAATGGAGAACAGAATGTCTGATCAAAAACGCGCGAACAAGGACGACTTGAAACGGCGCGAATTCTTGACGCGCGCCGCGGCGGCGGGCGGAGCTCTGGCTGCGGCCGCCGCAGGGGGCTGCGCTTCCGTTGTCGGGACCGCGCCAGGGGCGTCCCGTTCATCTCAGGCAGTGGATTCGGCGGCTCCGCGCTACCGACAGCCTTTGGCCGACGCGCCCGAACTGCAGCAGGTGGGCGGGGTCAAGCATGTCAAATACCGCGGCAAGGATTTCTTCGTTGTGCGGAAATCGCAAACAGAAGTGATCGCGCTGGAAAATGTCTGCTCGCACAAAAAGTGCAAGACGAAATACAGCGCAGACGACGCCGAGTTCAGATGTCCCTGCCACTCGTCCGGGTTTGACCTGAACGGGAAGGCGCTGCGCGGTCCGGCTGTCAATTCAGGACCGCTCAATCAGTTCCCGGCGGAACTGTCGGGCAATGTGATTCAGGTGACGCTCAGCTCGTAAGCGGCAACAATGATACAGCGTCTTTTGGCGGCGTACCGTCGTTGGACAGATTTGAATATCGAGCGCGTCTATAAAACGATGGACGCCGCCGTGGCGCAGCTCCGCCGCGAAAGCGAGCAGAACGCCCAAAACGCTGAAAACGGACCCGGCGATCCGCCCGCCATGAACGAACTCACCGCTGAGGCGATGGAGGACGCCGAGCGGCTTCTGGCGATGAAAGGCGAGAAGAACTGGGACGGACTCTTCCGAGAAATGCACGAATATCTAGCAAAAATACATATGGAACTCCAGCAATACGACGAGGCGCTGGAGCAAGCGCGCTATGTGACCGAATACGACCGGCACGAGGGCGAATACCTTAAAAAACAGATCGAGGCGCACCGCCGAGGCGAACGGTTAGAAGATTATGAAGCCGGCGGGGCGGATGAAACGGACGGCGACACAGACTCCGTTGATATGGACGGAACAGAAACAGGAAGCGACATATGATCAACGCGGCGGTGATCGGTTACGGATTTGCGGGGCGCTCCTTCCACTCTTACCTGATAGGGCTTGAGAAGGGGATTCGGCTGCATACGATTTCAACGCGCAACGAGGAACGGCAAGCCAGAGCGCGCCAAGAGCATCCCGATGTGAACGTGGTCGGCAGCATGGACGCGGTATTGAACAACAGCGATATTGATCTGGTTGTGCTGGCGACGCCGCATGACACGCACCGCGATCTGGGCGTCGCGGCGATGGACGCGGGCAAGCATCTTGTGACGGATAAGATTGTCGCCATGAACGCTGCGGAGACGATCGACCTGTCGGACGCGGCGGAGCGCAACGGCGTTCTCTTCTCCGTCTTCCACAACCGCCGTTGGGACTGGGATTTTTTGACGGTTCAGAAGGCGGTTCAGGACGGCTGGCTGGGCGAACCGTATCTCTACGAATCGGCGATCATGCGTTACGGAAAACCCGGCGGCTGGCGCAGCGTCAAAAGCGAGAGCGGCGGCATTCTGTACGACTGGGGCGCGCATCTGATGGATCAAGCGCTGCTGTTGGTTCCCGGCAAGGTGGAGAGCGTTTACTGCCAGATACAGAGCCGAAAGTGGGATGTGGACATCGGCAGCTATGTGCGCGTCAATCTGAACTTTGAGGGCGGAACCATCTTTCGCGTCGAAGTCGGCAACCTGTCGATGTACGCCCGTCCGCGTTTTGCGGTGTTTGGGGACGCGGGCGCGCTCGTCAAGACGGGCATTGATCCGCAGGAGCCGTATATGAAAGAGGGGCGAATCGACGAGGCGGAAGAGGACCCGAAAGACCGCGCCGTTGTCTGGTCAAACCGAGACGGCGTCCGAAAAGAGTTCACGATGGACACTGTGCGCGGCAACTGGCGGGGTTACTATCGAAATGTGGCGGAGGCGCTGCGCGGCGAAGCGGATTTGATTGTGACGGCGGAGCAGATGGTTCGTTTAATGAAAGTGTACGACGCGGCGATGACGTCGGCGGAGTACGGCGTCGCGATTCCGTTGGGCGTATAGCGTTTGATCGGACGCCGCCCGCATTGACGCTTCATGGCAGGAACGGTCGTTCTGTCTTCGCCGCTGGGATGGGGCAGCGACATGCGTCAACAGCGAATATGGCAGGCGAAGCCGTTTCAAGCGAAGGCGGCCGCGCAGTTGAGCGTGGACGCCGGCGTCTCTCCCTTGACGGCGCAGGCGCTTCTGAATCGAGGCATTGATACGCCGTCGGCGGCGCAGGCGTTTCTTGAACCTTCCTTTTCACATCTGCATGATCCGATGCGGCTGCCGGGTATGGAGGCGGCGGTTGAGCGGGTTCGGCGCGCTCTCGACAAGGGCGAAAAGATTGTTGTGTACGGGGATTACGATGTCGATGGCGCGACCTCCGTCGCTCTTTTGATGGACGCGCTGACGCATCTAGGAGCGGAACCCGAATTTTACATTCCAAACCGATTCCGCGAAGGCTACGGCATGAACGCCGAAGCGGTGGACAAGATCCAAGCGGGCGGCGGAGACCTGCTCATCACGGTCGACTGCGGCATCACCGCCAGAGACAGGATAGACGAAGCGAAGCGGCTTGGGACGAAGCGCGTCGTTCAGGACACTCTCGGTCTTGACACGCTCGGGGAGGATTCTCTGGGGCTGGACGCGCCGGGCATGGATGTGATCGTCGTTGACCATCATGCGGTGGACGATCTGCGCCTTCCGTTGAATACGGTTGCGCGGGTGAATCCTAAATTGCAGGATCATGACTACCCGTATGAGCATCTGGCGGGCGTCGGACTGGCGTTCAAGTTGGCGCATGCGCTCATTGGGGGGGATGTGGAGAGCTCCGACTTTTTGCGCAGCCTGCTGGATTTGACGGCGCTTGGCACCATCGCGGATGTGGCGGACTTGACGGGCGAAAACCGCGTTCTTGCAAAGCTGGGTTTGGAGGTCATGTCGGAGCGTCGGCGTCCTGGGATACGCGCCTTATGCGGCGTGAGCGGGATCCATTCAACCGCGCCGATTCGGAGCGGGGATGTCGGTTTTCGTCTGGGTCCGCGCTTGAACGCTGCGGGGCGCTTAGAGACGGCGCATCAGGCGGTGGAGCTGCTCCGCGCCGATTCTGAAGAGCGGGCGCGGGAGATTGCGGAAGATTTAAACGAAAAAAACCAGCGGCGGCGCGAGATTCAGGACGCGGTCGTCAAGGACGCTGAAGCGTATCTGCGCAAAAATGCGGATCTGAAGCGGGACGCGGCAATTCTTATCGCGAAGGACGGCTGGAATTCGGGCGTTGTCGGGATTGCGGCGGCGCGCTTGGCGGAGCGGTATTGGCGCCCGACGACGCTGATTGCGCTCGACGGAGAGATCGGGCGCGGATCGGCGCGCAGCATTCCTGAGTTTCATGTCCAAAAAGCTCTCATGGAGTGCCGCGAGCATATGGCGACCTTCGGCGGACATGCGGCGGCGGCGGGCATGACGGTGAAGCGGGAAAAGGTGAAAGACCTGCGCGAAGCGTTTTTAAGGATCGCGCGCGCGAGGCTGTCCGAGGAGGATTTGCGCCCGAAGTTGAAACTGGAGGCGGTTCTCTCGCTGGACGCGCTGACCGTTCCAGAAGTGGAGGAACTGAGTATGCTGGAGCCGTTCGGCGAAGGAAATCCGCCCATCGTCGTCGGCGTACGCGGTCTTCGGGCGAAGGGAACACCGCTTCTGATGGGCAAAGACAAGGCGCATCTTGCGGCGGAGCTGACAGACGGATATCGAACCGTTCGGGTTGTCAGCTGGCGCGGGGCTGAATATGCGACTCCGCTGCGGACGCCGAAGGCGGAGGTGAATGTCGCGGGGCGGGTTGAGATCAACGAGTATAAGGGGCGAAAGAAGGTTCAGCTGACCGCGGAGGACTGGAAGATACGGCCTCCGCTGCCGGGTATGAATATGAAGACCTATCCGCCGGCTCCGCGCGCTGTCTGGCTGCGGGTGGAGGACGCGCGGGGCGTCAACAAAGCAGAGTATCTTCAGCGCTGGTTGACGAACCGCGAAGGCGCCGCTCTTGTCTATGTGCGGGACAAGGAGGCTTTGGAGCAGGCGCAGGAAATTTTAAAGGAGCATGATACCGCCGCGTTCTGTTCGCGGGAGACGCGCATGGAGGAACGGCGGACAGCGGTTGATCGGCTTTTGAACGGGGAGCTGGACGCGGTTGTTTCGTGCGTTTCGTTGACGGAGGCGGCGGATTCGGCATGGGAAGCACTGCGGGCGGCGCTTTTCTGTCATCCGCCGGAGGACATCGAGACGTTCTTCTTGCAGACGGCTCCTCTGTTTGCCGGGTGGGGAAAAGGGGAGCCTAGCGAGGCGGAGACGCGCAGGGCGGTTCTGCTGTTTAACGAGAACGATATCGAACACGCGCGGCGGCAGTACGCCTTAGCCCGGCCTGACAAGAGCGCGCTGCGGGAAATCTACAGGCCGCTGGCGTCTCAAACGGCGCCGATACTGGAAACGGACTGGGTGGAGGCGCTGTCAGAACCGCTGCAGGCTGGATTTCCCCATGCAAAAAGCGTCTTTGAGGAGATGGACCTTTACGAGCGGATCGGCGCGTCGAACGGGGGAAGTTACAGGGCGAAGAATGTTGGGCGAAAGGATATTGAAGCGTCGCCGACCTATCGGCGGGGCCGTGTCGATCGGCTTGCGTTTGAGATTCAGTCGCGTTTTTGGGCGAAGGCGACCGCGCAGGATGTGTATGAGGCGCTGCGGACGCATCGTCGAGAAGGGATGAGCCATGAGCGCTGAAGAGCTGTTGACGCTGATGCGGGAATACCAGCCGGATCTTGAAGAGGATGACGCCGCGCTTCTGCGTCTTTCGTACGAGTACGCCGAAGAGAAGCACCGCGGACAGCTGCGTCGTTCCAAACGCCCCTATTTTGAGCATCCGTATGAAGCGGCAAAGATACTGATCGAAATGCGTATGGATTTGCCGACGGTCTGCGCCGGTCTGCTTCATGATGTTTTAGAAGACACGAACGTGCATGTGGAGCATTTGACGGGGTATTTTGGATCGGAGATTGCGTCCTTGGTGGAGGGCGTCACAAAGCTGAGCGCGCTGCCGTTTCAGGTGTATGAGGAGCGGCAGGTTGAAAACTACCGCAAGATGGTCATTGCGATGGCGCGGGATGTGCGCGTCGTCATCGTGAAGCTGGCAGACCGGCTGCATAACATGCAGACGATACATTTTTTGGAGGCGATGAAGCAGCAGCGGATCGCCAAGGAGACGCTCGACATTTATGCGCCTTTGGCGGCTCGGCTTGGAATACACCGCATCCGCACCCAGCTGGAGGACCTGTCGTTCAAGACGCTGGAGCCTGAAAAATACAGCGAGATTGCTGCAAAGGTGGCGGAAAAGCGGGACGAGCGCGAATCGTACGCTGTCGAGATGGGAGAGAAGATTCGTCAAACGCTTGAAGAGGGGGGCATTAAGGGGAGCCAGGTGTTCGGGCGCCCAAAGCATTTTTACAGCATCCATCAAAAAATTACGATGCGGGGCATTCCGTTTGAAGAGATCCACGACCTGATCGCATTTCGCGCGCTGGTCAAGGAGAAGAACGACTGCTACCTGGCACTCGGACAGCTGCATTCGAAATGGCCGCCGAAACATGGACGGTTCAAAGACTACATCGCGACGCCGAAGTCGAACATGTACCGCTCGCTCCATACGACGATCATGGACCGCGCCCGTTCGGTTGAGGTGCAGATACGCACCTACGAGATGCACCGCGTCTGCGAGTTCGGCATCGCCTCTCACTGGCTTTATAAAGAATCAGGCTCAATGGGCGGCGGGGCGTTGAACGGCTCCATTGACCAGTTCGCCTGGTTCCGACAGCTGCTTGAGCAGATACGCGACGTCCGCAATCCGAGCGAGTTTATGCAGACGATCGGCGAGGAACTGTTCGACGATGAGATCTTCGTCTTCACGCCGAACGGCGACCTGAAGAGCTTTCCGTCCGGCGTTACCCCCATCGACTTTGCGTTTGCGATTCACACGGAGGTCGGTTTGACGGCGACCGGCGCAAAGGTGAACGGGCGCATTGTTCCGCTGCGTTCGGAGCTGCGCAGCGGCGACGTGGTGGAGATTTTAACGGATCAGGACGCCCGTCCGTCGCGCGACTGGCTCCGTTTTGTGAAAACCGGCAGGGCGCGCAACAAGATCAAGCGCTGGTGGAGGGAGCAGGAGTTTGAGCGCAATGTCGCCATCGGGCGGCAGCTGATTGAGACGGAGCTGCATGAGCGCAAGTTGGCGTCGGCGAGCCTCTTGACGCCCGAATCGTTGAATCGTCTGACGGAGGAGCTGGGCGCGGCGTCTCCAGAGGCGCTGCTGGCGGATGTCGGATCGCGTCAAATTTCTGCGCAGCGCATCTACCATATGCTGGCTCCGCCGGGAGAGCCGCGGCCGCGCAAACCGACCCTGCCGCAGATGATCGACGCGCGTCTGGACGGCATCGCGCATACGGAGACGCGCATCGCCAAATGCTGCGCCCCCGTGCCAGGGGACGATGTTGTCGGGTATGTCACGCGGGGGCGCGGCGTGACGATACATCTGCGCAATTGTCCGCGCATCTCAAGCGAATTCGAACGGGTGCGCCCGATACAGTGGAGAGCTTCCGGCACCGAATCGTATCCGACCAACATTATTGTGGAGAGCGACGATCGGAAGGGGCTGGTGCGCGATGTCGCCGAGGCGATTGCGGCGATGGGCGTCAATATCCATGAGGGTCATGTGAAGACGCCGGACGCTTTCACCGCGATGCATTACTGGCGAATACAGGTGAACGACGCGCAGCATCTTCGGGCGGCTTTGGACGCGATCATGCGGGTTAAGGGGGTGCGCCGGGCGGCGCGCGTCCGCCAGAACGGATGACACAATCCCTATTCGATAACCCAAGGAGCAAGCTGCAAAAAAGCGGCGAAGAGAAGCCGCTGGAGAACCCGTTTGAGTTTTTGAATCCTCCGAACGACGGGGGACCGCATGGACCCGTTGACCATTCCGCTTCAAAGTTTGACATCATAAACAGACCGATCGCGGCGTTCAGGCGCATGAGCGCGTCGCGCCTCAAGCAGCTTGAGAAGCTGGGCTTGAAGACGATTGGGGACTGCCTTGACAATTACCCGCGCTCTTATCTAGACCGGAGCGAGCTGCTTTCGATCTGCGACGCAGGGCGTTCCGGTCAGGTAGAGACGATCCATGGCAAGGTCGCCGACAAGAAAGACATCCCGACGCGCGCCGGTCAATCGTTCACAAAGATTTTCATCTACGACGGAACGGACGGGGCGGCTCTGGTCGCGTTTGGGAAGCGGGCGGGGTATTTGAAAAAATCGCTTAAGCTCGGCGATCCGGTCGTTGTGAGCGGGAAGTTCAAGCGGTCGGACTGGGGGATTGAGACGACAACGTTTGAGTATGAGAAGTTGACGAACGAAGAGGCGGATTTGATTCATACGGGGCGGATCGCGCCCGTGTATCAGTTGACCGCCGGGTTGCAGCAGCGTTCGATGCGCAGTTTGATGGCGGAGATTGCGCGGGAATATGCGGACGCGATGCCGGAGACGATTCCACTGGAGACGCGCCTGAAACATTCTCTCGTCGGGCGCGCCCGCGCCGCGCTTCAGATTCATCTGCCCGACTCGCATGAGGAGCTGCGCCAAGCGCGGCGGCGCATTATTTTTGAGGAATTTTATCTGCTTCAGCTTGGGTTGCTTTGGCGGAAGAAGCGGCATGAGACCAGGCGGAAACGCATCAAGTTTACAACGGAAGGGGAAAAGGCGCTGGCACTCTTAAATAGTCTCCCGTTTCAGCTGACGAAGGCGCAGAGGCGCGCTCTGGGGGATATTATGAAGGAAATGCGCTCACGAAGCCCAATGAACCGCCTTTTGCAGGGCGACGTCGGCTCCGGCAAGACGGTTGTCTCGGCGATGGCGATGGCATGGGCGGTCGACAGCGGGTATCAAGCCGCGCTCATGGCGCCGACGGAGGCGCTGGCGCATCAGCATTACGAGACGCTGTCGGCATTCTTATCGCCGGTTGGCATTCAGACGGTTCTTATAAAAGGCGGAATGCCCGCGGCAGAGCGTCGGGCGGCCCTGACGGCGCTGGAGACCGGTTATGCAGGCGTCGGCGTCGGGACGCATGCTCTCATTGAGCCGGATGTGAAGTTTGCGCGGCTTGGGCTTGCAATTGTGGATGAGCAGCACCGGTTCGGCGTCAACCAGCGGGTACGCTTAATGAAAAAAGGCGTCGCGGGCGCTCATACGCTGCTTGTTATGACGGCGACGCCCATTCCGCGCACGCTGGCGATGACAAAATACGGCGATATGTCCCAAAGCGTGATTGATGAATTGCCGTCGGGGCGGCTTCCGGTTGAGACAAAGCGGTATAACGAAACGCGCGTCGACTTTGAGCGCGTTTTCAACCTCTTGATAAAAGAACTCAAGAAGGGACGGCAGGCGTATGTGGTCTATCCGCTTGTGGAGAGCTCCGAAGCTATGGGAGATATTCGCGACGCGGTGGATGGGCATCAGCGGTTGTCTAATCGGCTGCCGGATTGGAACGTCGGGCTGCTGCATGGGCGCATGAGCGGCGCGGAGAAGCTGGAAGCGATGGAGAAGTTCAAATCGGGCGAGACGCATGTTCTCGTTTCAACGACGGTGATAGAGGTCGGCATCGACGTCCCGAACGCATCACTCATGATCGTCATCCATGCGGATCGGTTCGGTTTGTCGCAGCTGCATCAGTTGCGGGGGCGCGTTGGGCGGGGACCGCATCAATCGTATTGCGCGCTGGTCGGCTGGGGGAAGACGGACGAGTCGCAGGCGCGTTTGGAGGCGATGGTTCAGACGACAGATGGGTTTGAGATTGCCGAGAAGGATCTGGAGATACGCGGGCCAGGCGAGGTGTTAGGGACGCGGCAGTCGGGCTTGCCTGATTTGACGATGGCGCATTTGACGCGCGACAGCGAGGCGTTGAAAGCCGCGCGGGACGCAGCCGCCGCTTTTATCGATGAGAACCCTGACCTTGGGGGTCAGGGCTGCGATGCCGTTCGCGCTTGGTTGTCGCGCAAATGGGGCGGGCGGCTGCGTTTGGCTTCGGTCGGCTGATCTTAGTCGGCGCTCATTTCTATCGCGGTCGAAGACGGCGCGGAAACGATTGCCATGCGGAGCTGTTCCTTTTCGGCTCTTGCCTGCGCGAAATCGTTCGAAATGCGCGACAGATTTTCGATAAAGTCTGCCCAGTTTGGTCTGTGCTGTCCCTCCGGGCTTTCGGCGCGGGCTTGCCCTTCCGCCAGCAACAGGGCAGCGTCAAACAGGTCGAGTCGGATTTGTTCTTGACGGCGCGTTCTCTTCATTTTCTACGCCTCCTTCATTGCAACGATGCTTACACCTGTAACGCTAGCAATTAGCGTGCCAGTTACAATAAACGCGGCGCTGGCGGATTTGGATGACGCTTAAAGAGAATTCGTTGAGCCGTTTTTCAGATTGCCGCATGCGGATCATGGGTATAGGATGCGTTGAAATGCGCATGGGCGCTGGATTCCCAACGCTTTTAGAAAATCGTCAAACGGCGCTGAGCCTTTCAACCAAACAGGGCGGGAGGCTCAACAGAGTAAGAAACGCATGCGTACCAAAATGGAGGTCGGCGAGAAGGAGTGTGCCGAAATTGGACGTTGCGCGCTTAATTTGACACACTGCGCTGAACGGCCGGAAGGTGTAGAATACGGCAGACGGGCGGCGCCTGTAGGCGATGGGGTTGCCCAGGACAGGTTGCGGACAGATCGTATCAGCGCATGACGGGAGAGAACGATGATTCGCGTAGGGGTTGTCGGATGCAAAGGCATCGGGATTCAACATGCGACAGGGGCGGCGGGGCTTGAATCGACAGAGCTGGCGGCGGGGTGCGATTTGGTTGAGGACGCGCGCGCCGCTTTTCATAGCCATTGGAAAGAGCGTTTTCCGCGTCTTCAGATGTACGGGGATCATCGGGAAATGCTGGCGGAGGCGAAGCTGGATGTTGTCACGGTGGCGACGTCTGACCACCGGCATGCCGATATTGTCGTGGACGCGGCGGAGGCGGGCGTACGAGGCGTGTTTTGCGAAAAACCGCTTGCGACGAGCGTTCAAGACGCCGATCGAATGCTGGAGGCATGCCGCGCCAACGGAACCGTCTTGGCGGTCGATCATACGCGCCGATGGCAGCCGCTCTGGCGCGCCGCGCATGAGCGCGTCTGGGAGCGGGGCGAGATCGGCGCCGTCCAGTATGTGGTCGGAACGCTGAACGGCTCCCGCGCCATGCTGTTTCGGAACGGAACGCATCTCATTGACGCGGTCTGCTGGTTCGCCGGTTCCAAACCGGACTGGGTCTTCGCGCACCTAGAGGACGGGTACGAGCATTACACAGAATACGCCGGCGACGGCGGACATGATCCGAAGACGGAGCCGTCCGCCAGCGGCTACATCCATTTTGAGAACGGGGTTCGCGGTTTTTACGCCGGCGGAACGAAGCGCGGGTCCGATCCGAAGTTTCGCATTGAGGTTGTTGGGAGCGGCGGATACCTGCTCTTGAACGACAGGCGGGGAGAGTTTGTTAAGAGCGGGGAGTCGACCTTCATGGAGCCTCCCTCGGTCGACGGCGCGACCGGCATTCAGGGAGGCGTCCAAGAGCTGATTGGCGTTGTTGAGAACGGCGGCGCGCCCGCCTCCACGGGCGAGGACGGCGCGGCGGTCGTCGAGATTTTCTGCGGCTTTCTAGAATCGCAGCGGCTTGGAAATGCGCGCGTCGCTCTTCCGCTGGCGAGGAGCTGAACGTTGGACAGTGTGAAACGCGTCTGCCTCTGGTCAGGCCCGCGGAATATCTCAACGGCGTTGATGTACGCTTTCGCGCAGCGGGAGGATACGCGCGTTGTGGACGAGCCGCTTTACGGGCATTATCTGCGCGCGTCCGGCGCCGACCATCCTTTAAAGATAGAAACGATGGAGTCGATGGAATGCGACGGAGAGAAGGTTGCGCGCGGCCTGATACTCGGTCCATGCGCCCGCCCCGTTCTGTTTATGAAGCAGATGACGCATCATCTGATAGAGATGGGGCGCGGGTTTCTGGGTTCCGTTGTGAATGTGCTGTTGACGCGGGATCCGGTCGATATGCTGCCGTCGCTGGAGAAGGCTCTGGGAGAGATTGCGCTGGTGGATACAGGGTATCGGGCGCAATATGAGCTGTTTGAGCAGCTGCGCGCTTTGGGGCAGGAGCCGCCCGTGTTGGAGGCGCGCGAGTTGCTGTTGAATCCGCGCGGCGTGTTGGAGCAGTTGTGCGAACGGCTGGAGCTGCCGTTTGACGAGGGAATGCTGGCTTGGGAGACGGGGGGGCGGCCTGAAGACGGAGTTTGGGCTGCGCACTGGTATGCGAATGTGCATCGGTCGCGCGGGTTTCAGCCTTACCGTCCGAAGACGGAGCCGTTCCCTGAGAGGCTGCGCGCTCTGCTGGACGAGTGCCGACCTTATTATGAGGCGCTGTATGCGCATGCGTTGAAAGGCGAACAATGACTGAACAGGAAATCTCGGAACATATACAGCGGGTTCAGCTGCATGGGTATTCCGTTTTACCGAATTTGTTGAGCGGGGAGGAGTGCGCTGAGGCGGAGCGTCAGCTGGAGCGTCTCATGCATGAGGAGGCGGATCTGCCGGGGTCGCCGTATGGGTCGCATGGGACGCAGATTTACAATCTTTTCAACAAGGCGCGCATTTTTGAGCGGGTTTACCAGCTGCCCCCGCTTCTGCGGGTGATACGGCATTTTTTGGGCGAGGACGCGGTGTTGAGTTCCGTTCAGGCGCATATCGTCTTTCCGGGAGCGCGGGAGCAGGGGCTTCATGCGGACGGGTCCATCACGGGACCGAATCGGCCGCTTGCGGCGGCGGACGGCGGCAGACGCATCACAAGCCATGCGCTGGGGTTCAATGTCGTCTTTTGCATTAGCGATTACACGAAGGAGAACGGCGCGACGCGCGTTGTGCCTGGCAGCCATCTTTATCCGCTGCGGGAGCCGATACGGGACACGCCGCTGGCGCGCGCGATTGAGGCTCCGCGCGGGTCTGTGTTGATCTTCAACATTTGCGCTTGGCATGGAGCCTCTGAGCATCGGGGGGACGCGCCGCGGTACGCTGTCATGACGCCTTGGCGGCGGCGATGGCTTCGGGGGGAGGCGGACCTGGGGCGCATTGTGAAGCCGGAGGTGCTGGAGCGCGCCGGACCTGAAGGGCGCGTCATCTTCGGCATCGAAGCGCGGGAGCCGTACACGGATCGGTGGATGTGGGACTGGAGCGGCGGGCGCCCGAAGGCGGAATGGGCGCAATTGGACCGCGGCGAAAACGGTTGACGAATCGGAGGCATGGATGCAGAAAATCAGCAAAAACTTGTCGGTCTATGAAGGCGTCGTCAATGTCGGCGTCCTTAACGAAAAAGAAAGCGGCGGCAAAACGCTGCTCATCGACTGCGCGTCGGGCGTTGTTGAAGCGGTTGGGTCGGCGGAGCGAGTTCTTTTCACGCACGGCCATCGGGATCAGACGGCGGGGCTGGACGAGTTTGCCGTCCGTCCGAGAGTGTACGCCCCCGCCGCCGAGCGCGCAATGTTTGAAAACGCATCTGAACGGTGGACAGGACCCGAAGCGCAGTACCATCTCTACAACGACCGGCCGACGCCGCCGCTTTTGACCGAGTCGATGCATGTGGACGGCTTCTTGGAGGATGGGGATTGCGTTGAATGGGGCGGCGCGCTCGTTTGGGCGGTTGCGACTCCCGGACACACGGACGGGGGAATGAGTTATCTGATAGATGCGGACGGGGTTCGGGCGGCGTTCACGGGCGATCTGATCTACGGACCGGGGCAGGTGTGGGATGTCCATAGCATGCAAAAGCGGTTCGCCTTCTTCACCGACTACCACGGGTTCTTGGGAACCCGCGATGAGCTGATCGGAAGTTTGCGGCGCGTTCTTGAATGGAAGCCGGATGTGATGGTTCCGTCGCACGGCGCGCCGATAGAGGATTCGGCGGCGGCGGTTGATCTCCTGGCGGAGCGGCTTGAGCGGTGTTATGACCGGTATGTCGCGGCGTCGGCGGTTCGGCATTATTTCCCTGAAGTGTTTGGCGAGTTTGACGGCGCGGAGGGGCATATGCCGTTCGGCGAGACGCTGGAGACGCCGGCGTTTTTGCGGAAGATCGGCACAACATGGGCAGTCCTGTCGGAGAACGGGGAGGCGTTTGTGATGGACTGCGGGACGCCGCGCGTCGTCGACACGTTTGAAAAATGGATTGAGGCGGGCGAGATTTCCAAAATAACCGGCTTCTGGATCACACATTATCATGACGATCATGTGGACGGCGTCCCAGAGTTTCAGCGGCGGTTTGACGTTCCGACCTGGGCTTCGCCCGTTGTCGCGGATGTCGTGAAGCGTCCGCAAGCTTGGCGCATTCCGTGTTTGTCGGAGGCGGAGGCGCGCGTCGACCATGAGCCTGCGGACGGGGAGTCTTGGCGCTGGAACGAGTTTTGGATGACATCGTTCTTCTTCCCAGGGCAGACCTACTATCACGGCGGGCTGCTTGTTGAGGGGCGCGGGATGCGTCTGCTGTTTGCGGGCGACTCGTTCACGCCGTCTGGGATGGACGACTACTGCGCCGCCAACCGCAACCTGTTGGGAGAGGGCGTCGGATACGACCGGTGCTTGACGCTTATGGACAGGCTCAAGCCGACGCATATTTTTAACTGCCATGTTGAGCAGCCGTTTCGGTTCACGAGCGGACAGCTTCAGGCGATGCGCGCTCTTCTGCGCGAGCGGGAGGCGCTGTTTGGCGAGCTCGCGCCTTGGGATCATGCGAATTACGGCTTGGATCCGCACTGGGCGCGCTGCGATCCGTATGCGCAGACGGTTCAAGCGGGCGAGACGGCGGCGATACGGGTGGAAATCACAAACCACTCGGCGGATGCGTCCACGACGCAGATTCGTCCTCTGCTGCCGTCCGGCTGGCGCGTTCAGGATGAGCTGGACGCCGTTCCCGTGAAAGCGGGAGGCTTAGCGGCGGAGATCCGTACGCCGGCGAAGTCGGTTGGGGGAGCGGCGTTTCGTTTGACGATACCGTCGAACGCCGACGCCAAGCGAACGCCGATACCGTTTCATATTGTACATAGAGGGCGCGATTTAGGGGCGTTTCGAGAGGCTATTTTGGATATAGAGACTTCTTGAGCGGCGCGGTCCTGGCGCAAAGTGGACGGCAAAGGGAAGGGCGGGTTATGATGTATAACCCCTGACCTCATGCGTAAAGTTAGGACATTTGAACGAATGATCGCTCTATTGATGGGAAAAGGCGCCGCCAACCAGGCCGTCATTCCCGCGCAAGCCATGTCCCCGTGAAAATGGGGAGGGAATCCAGAGGCGCCGCAGAAACCGTCCGCGTTCGCCCAGGCGAATGTCCCAACTAAAGCGCTAAGGTCAGATAACCCGACTTGACGCATTTCAAATTAGAAAGGCAAAAATGCCGTCTTCCCACTTTGAGAATCTGCTTCAGTTCAGCAGCTTTGCGACGCGCGTTCCGATACATATCACGCCCGACGGAAACTGGATCGCTTACAACACAACGACGCAGAATCGCGAACAAGGCGGCAGCGCCGGCTTCTCGCTCTATTCTGAAACAGGCGTCATGTATGAGATGGAGCGCGGAACGGTCTGGATCACAAACGCGCAAACAGGCGAAAGCCGCAACCTCACGCCTAGATGGGGTTCCAGCTGGGCGCCCAGATGGTCTCCTGACGGCAAGCGGCTCGCCTTTTTCTCGGATAAGGCAGGCTTTCCGCTGCTCTATATCTGGGACCGCGAATCGGACGAAATGCGCGCTGTCGACTCCAAACCTGTTCGGACGCTCTTTGGGTTTGAGGTTCCCAAATGGACGCCCGACGGACGGTACATTCTTTTCAAAACCGTATCGTCTGAACAGCTCCCGCCCGTCAAATCGGACGCGAACTCTTCCGACGACTCGCATGAGAGCTCCATTGTGGAAATGTGGGGCTGGACTTCGGCAGAGGCGGACAGCGAGCCAGCTCCACAAGACATACCGTCTGAAGAGCCTAAAGCGGAGAAACAGGGGCGGGCAAACATAGAGCTGGCGATCGCAAACGCCGAAACCGGCGCGGCGCTTCCGTTGATGGAGGGGTATAACGTTCGGAGCTGCGATATTGCGCCCAACGGGCAATACGCCGCTGTTACGATCGCCTTAGGCTCTGAAACGCCCGCGGCGCAGCAGCAGATCTTTGACCTGTACGCCGTTTCTCTTCCGAACAAGCTGGCAGAGAACGGCGCGGCAACCGTTAAGCCTCTGGCGCGTCGAATACGGTTTGCGTACGGGATCACGCTGAGCTGGTCGCCGGGCTCTCGATACGTTGCCTGGACAACGGGAGGCGGAAGCGGAAAACTGGCGTCGGGGAATGCGCGCGTCGTTGATGTTGAAACGGGAGAGATACGCTGTCTCACTGAAAATACGGAGCTTGACCTGGGCAGGCATTATCAGCCGCCGCTATGGTTAGGCGAAGAGGCACTTCTGTGTCTAAAGAAAAGGCAGCTGTGGAAAGTCCCCTTGAACGGAGGCGCCGTTCAGAATTTGACGGAAGCGTTTGAGCATGACGTTCATGATGTTCTTTATCCAAGCGAAGGGTACGCGCCTTGGACCGTCGGCAACGCGGTTGTGGTACGATCAGGCAGCCGCTTTTACAGGTTCAATCTGTCGGACGGCGCCTCGGAGCTGCTGTACAAGGACGCGAACCGTACATTTCATGCCGGCAGGTTTTGTCAAGACGCGGCAGAGGAGGCTGATCGTTTCATCTACGTCGCCGCGAGCGCGCAGGAGCCGCCGAACATATGGATCGCAGGCGCCGGGCTTGAATCGCCGAGACGGATTACGGACATCAACCCGCGTCTGCAGGCGGCGGCATTCGGCAAAACCGAGCTGATTGAATGGACGCTGGAGGACGGACAGCGGTATAAAGGAATTCTCGCGCTCCCGGCCGACGCCTCAGAGAAAAACCCCGCGCCGCTGGTCGCCATCGTCTATCCAGACGACATGCCTTCGCATTATATCGATGAGTTTGCATGGGGGCGGGACATATCGGGAGATCATCCGAGCATGTATCTGTCGCGCGGGTACGCGGTCCTGCTGCCCGACTTTCCTGTAGAGCAGATGGAGCCGTACAAAGGGTTTTCGAGCGCCGTTCTTCCGGCGGTGGAGGCGGCTGCGGCATCGCCTAGGGTGGATTCTGAACGGGTTGGGGTCATCGGCGCGAGTTTTGGCGGCTACGCGGTGAATGTTCTTCTAACGCAGACGCGGCGGTTCAAGGCGGCGGTTGCGGTCGCCTCTTTCGGCAACCTCGTCAGCAAATTCCTAACCGGCAGCAGCGGCTGGGTTGAAGCGGGCGACGGAGGAATGGGCGGCTCTTTATGGGAGCATCCGCAGCGGTATGTGGACGGCTCGCCCGTTTTTCATCTGGACAAGGTGGAGACGCCTTTGCTTCTGATCCATGGAGAAGAGGATTATGTTCCTTTTGAGCAGGCGAGAGAGATGTTTGAGGGGCTTTCCTATCTTGGAAAAGAGGCGGCGCTGTTGAAATACAAAGGAGGCGACCACGCCCCAGGCAACTGGTCTAACGAGGCGCTCGCCGATTACTGGGGGCGCGTCTTTGAGTGGTTCGACCGACATCTGAAGCGGCGGAGAGGGAAGAAATGATCTTTAAGATTCCCGCTGTTCGTTCAAAGGTCTCATTAAGGGGAACCTGATCAAGAGGAGAGCTTGCCTGCGCCTTCCTTTTCATTCATAATCGATGCGCATTGAACGAAGTCGGTTGGAGAAACGGATGGCTATTCGGATTGCGATTGCGGGCTGCGGAGGAATGGCGACAGGGCATCTGAACGCCTATCTGCGGATACACAGCATAGAGCCAGGCAAGGCGGAACTTGCCGCCATGTGCGACCCTGTGCGGGCTGGCGCGGAACGGTTCGCGCAAACGGCAAAAGAAGCGACCGGCAAGGAGCCGAACGTCTATGAAGACATTGACCAGATGCTGGAGAAGGAAGACCTGGACGGCATCGACATCTGTTCGCCGCATGGCTACCACCATGTGAACGCCGTGAAGGCGCTGAACGCCGGCGTAAATGTCATGGTTGAGAAGCCGATCGGAGTCACGGTTAAGGCGACGCATGCGATCATCGAAGCGGCGGCGCGCAACAAAAAGATCGCCGCGACCGCGGAGCAGATTCGCCGAGAGCCGAGCCGACGCGCGTCTAAATGGCTCATCGACAAGGGAATGATCGGCGAGCCGCGCATCTTCTTCTCGCAGCAAGCCAGCTGGCAGGCGCACAGCCCCGACGATCCGTGGCGCTGGCGGTACGATCTGAACCTCGGCGGCGGGGGCATGGTGATGGACTCAGGGGCGCACTATGCGGACACGATACGGTATCTGTTCGGCGACCCTGAAACGGTCTATGCGCGCGTGGAGCAGATTGAAGACCGGAAGGTCAACAAGGACGGCAAGCGGCTTCAGAGCGCCCATGAGGACACATGGACGGCGACGATCAACTTCAAAAGCGGCGTCATCGGCCACTGGGCGAACGCCTACTCCGCGCCCGGCCATTCCTTTAAAAATGTGGTCTATTACGGGTCGGAAGGCGCGCTGGTGGACGGGGGGGATATCTTCCATGGCCCGTTTCCGAACGCTAAGGTCGTCTTGAAGGACGGAACCGAAATACCGATGGCTCAGATTGTTCAGGAGTATAAGGCGAGCCTGTCCGAAGAAGAGACGGCGCGCCTCTTTCCGCACGGCATAGAGGACGGAGTGACGTTGGAATGTTACGACTTCGTTGACGCCATCGAAAACAACCGCCCGCCGGAGATTCCCGCCGAGCTCGGTTTGCGCGCCAAGGCGATCTGCGAGGCGATCTACGAGTCGGCTGCGATTGGCGAGGTCGTCCAATTTGAAGACGTCGTTTCAGGGAAAATAGAGACGTACCAGAGACCGATCAACCGGCATTGGGGGCTGCGATGAAACCGTTTGAGGATTCAACAGAGCTGCTGAATTCTGCCGAGCTGCTGCGGGAACGGGCGGAGCGGGACGGGTATCTGTTTTTTCGGCGGCTCGTTCCGCGGGGGGATGTGTCGCAACTGCGGGGAGCGTTTGTGGACATCTTGGAAAGGCATGGGTGGCTCAACGAGGGGGCGGACGCGGAGAACCTGCTCTCGACGCAGGAGGCGCGCGTAGAGGGGATGACTGAATACTGGCCCGTCTTTGACGAGTTTCAGCGGATGGAGGCGTTTCACGCGCTGGCGCACAGCCCGCCGATACTGGAGATGTTGAGAACGTTGTTTGGGGAGGAGCCGCTGGTTCATCCGCGGAACATTGGGCGCATCATGTTTCCGTCTTCTCCCGCGACGCCGCCCCATCAGGATTTTGTGCATATACAGGGGACGCCGGATGTGTGGACGGCATGGATACCGCTCGGCGACTGCCCGATGGAGCTGGGCGGAATCGCCGTTTTAGCCGGATCGCACCGGGGCGGCGTGTATCCTGTCCGGCCGATGCGCGGCGCCGGCGGCGTCGGCGTCAACGAGGAGGCGATCGACGGCGAATGGCGCGCCGGCGGCTTTGAAACGGGCGACGCAATCTTTTTCCACAGTCAAGCGGTTCATAAAAGCTTGCCGAACCAGACAGGCGAACGCATGCGCCTCTCGGTCGATTACCGGTACCAGGCGGCTTCCAAACCTGTGACGGAAGGCTCCCTGCTGCCGCATTTCAACCGCTTCAGCTGGGACTGGGTGTATGAAGGGTGGAGTTCGGCGGAGCTGCAATACTACTGGCGAAAATTCGACCTGACAATCGCCGCGTTCGACAGGGGAGCCGTCCGCATGGAGGCTTCGTATTGAATCGCAGGGGGGAAAGCGCTACATTAATGGCGCGGTCTAAACGCGGTTCAGGGGGCGGTATTGATGTCTGACGAGAAGCGGTTGCGGGAGGAAATTTGCGAGGCGGGGCGGCGTTTATACGCCCGGAATATGGTCGCCTCCAACGACGGGAACATCACGGCGCGGCTGAAAAACGGGGATATTCTGGCGACGCCGACCGGCGTTAGCAAAGGCTCCATCAGCCCGGACATGATCTGTAAGCTGAACGCGCAGGGAGAGCAGCTGGAGGGGTATCTGCGCCCGTCGTCGGAGATACGGCTTCATTTGCATTGCTATCAGCGGCGGCCGGACGTCCACGCGGTCGCGCATGCGCATCCGCCTAAAGCGACCGGGTTTGCGTTGGCGGGGCTTGCGCTGGATGAGCTGACGCTGCCGGAGACGATCGTCTCGTTTGGATGCATTCCGCTGGCGCCGTATGCGACGCCGGGGGGCGAGAAACTTCCCCAGTCGATCGACCATCTCATTGAAAGTTGCGACGCGATTTTGCTGGCGAATCATGGCGCGGTGACGGTCGGCGGCAGCCCAATGGACGCCTACTACAAGATGGAGACGCTGGAGCATACGGCGCATATCACATGGGTTGCAAAAACGCTGGGCGGCGTCAAGGAGCTGACGAACCAGGACGCGCAGGAGCTGCTGGAGCTGCGCGAGCGGCTGGGGCTGGGGTCGCGCGTTCCGCTGTGCGATGTGAACCCGCGCATTCAAGAGGCGAATCAGGCGGCGTCCACAGGGGAAACGGAAGAGATAAGCGAGGAGCGGTTGACCGCTTTGATTGCGAGAGTGGCGGCGGAGGTGTTGGAGGAGCGGGCTGCGTCGTCCTCATAGGCGCGGCTATGAACAGGTTTCCAAATAAACAGAAAAAGGAGCGGCGAATATGGCAGGCGAAGCGTTGGGACTGGTTGAAACGCGCGGACTGGTGGGAGCCGTCGAAGCGGCGGACGCCATGGTGAAAGCGGCGAATGTGAACATCGTCGGAATGGAGAAGGTGGGCGGCGGGCTTGTGACCGTGCTGGTGCGCGGCGATGTCGGCGCCGTGAAAGCGGCGACCGAAGCGGGGGCGGAATCGGCGCGCTCCGTCGGCGAGCTCGTCTCGGTGCATGTGATCCCGCGTCCGCATGCCGAAACGGAGGCGGTACTTCCAATCGCGCGCGGCGGAGCGGCTTCGTCGGAAGAGTAGGCTGTTTCGCCCATAGAGCGCCGCAAATGAAGGCGGACTAGAGAGCTGTTCAAGTCCGCAGCCGCAGGGCGTTTTCTATCGATAGGGTCGGGCGGGCGTCGTTTTAAAGAGGGAGGCGCAGGCGGCGATGGATGAAGCGAAGATACGGGAGATAGCCGAAAGGGTGGTGCGCGAGCTGACGCAGGAGAAGCCCGCGGCGCCGGCTGCCGCGCGCCCGGCGGGAACGGGCATTTTTGAGACGCCCGACGAGGCGGTGGAGGCGGCGCGCCAGGCGCAGAAAACATACGCCCAAAGCGGCATGGAGCTGCGCAAGCGCGTCGTCGAGGCGATGCGTCAGGTTGGACGCGAACGCGCCCAAGAGCTCGCCGACATGGCTGTCGCCGAAACGAAAATGGGGCGCGCCGAACATAAACGGACAAAGAACGAAGGCGCCGCCGACCTCAGCCCAGGCGTCGAAGAGATACAAGCGCAGGCGGAAACGGACGAACACGGCGTCCTGATTGTGGAGCGCGCCCCCATCGGTCTCATCAACGCAATCACCCCGACGACCAACCCGACCTCCACCATCATCAACAACGCGATCATCATGCTCGCGGGCGGAAACGCCGTCGTCTTCAGTCCGCATCCGAGAGCGGCGAACTGCTGCCTTAAAACGATGGCGTATCTGAACGAGGCGATCGTTTCTGCGGGAGGGCCGCCGAACCTGTTGACGGCGGTCGCCGAGCCGTCCCTGCGCCATGCGTCCGCGCTCATGAAGCATGCGGATGTGGACGCTGTCTGCGCGACGGGCGGAGGGGGCGTCGTGCGCGCCGTCTTGGAGTCGGGCAAAAAAACATGGGCGGCAGGACCCGGCAACCCGACCGCGCTCGTGGACGAAACGGCAAACCTGGAAAACGCGGCGCGCGCCGTCATCGAAGGCGCCTCGTTCGACAACAACCTGCTCTGCATCGGCGAAAAAGCATGCGTCGTCGTGGAATCGGCGGCGGACGAGCTGCTGCGCCAGATGACGCGGCAAGGCGGACGGCTGCTGCGCCCCAACGAGCTGACAAGGCTGATGAGCGCCGTCTTGACGGAAGAAGGAAAACATTGCCCTGAGATGATTGGGCAGAATGCGTCCGTTCTGCTGGAGGCGGCGGGCGTTCGAGGGTCGTCGGACGACCTGGCTGTGCTTGCGGAGACGTCGGCTGATCATGTCCTGGCGATGGAGGAGTTTTTGACGCCGATTGTGCCGATTGTGCGCGTCCGTTCGTTTGAGGAGGCGGTTCAGGTCTGCGTTCAGATAGAAGGCGGGCGCGGACATACCGCCATGATCCACACGGCGCGGATGGACAGGGTCGGCGAATACGCGCGGGCGATGCAGGTCGGCATCTTGGTGGCGAACGCGCCGTCGTTTGTGTGCGGGGGCATCGGGGGTCCTGGGTTCTTGGCGATGTCGGTGGCGGGGCGGACGGGGGAAGGGTTCACGAGACCCTCCCACTTCACGACGGAACGGCGGATGAGCCTGATTGGGGGGCTGTCGCTTTTTTCGGGTTGACGTTTTCCGTTGGCGTGTCCATGGCTGGTCGAAGCAGATATGTGATAAGATCGCGTGTTTCTAAACCTGCGAAAGGAAGCAACGATTGAACCTAGCCCGCCTCCAAACCGTGCTGGAATTCATCAAGCGGAACCCAGACGCCTACGACCACACCGCCGACCTCACCCCAAGAGAACAGCCGACGTCTGAAAGTCCAAAATGCGTCGCTAGCATCGCGGCGTATTTCAATCGCGGCTGCTCTCTGTTCCGCGAATTTCCACCCGACATGGAAACGCTGATTCTCGCCAATCAGTATCTAGAAACCGACCAATCCAAATTTGAAGAGGCGCTGTTCAACGTCACATGGCATGAAGAGGAGCCGGACGTTGAGCTTGTCATGGACGCCGTAGAGCGCATCCTCACGGGAGCCGACGTCGTGAATGCGATTGATCAGACGATGATGAACGAGGCTTATTGGCGCAACGCGGAACCGGGAACGGAGCCGTATCAAGAGCTAGCGGAGGAGATCGCCCGACCGACAGAGTTTTGGCGCAACGCGCAAGCGGAGCTGGCTGAAATCCGACGGCATATGGAGAGGACGTCACTTCACAAGTAAGCGGTACCAGCCTTTTTTGCCTTCTACAAACTCAATCAGCCCCATGTCGCGCAGGAACTGCAGCTGTTGCCTGAGCTTTGCGTTCGGATTCTTGTTCGTCGGATATTTGCGTTTCGCGTCCGCCCTGCACGCCTGATACAATTCAGACGTTTCAAATTCGCGTCCGCTGAACGACAAAGCGCCGCGCAGCGCGATCTGATTCCACCCTGTAAACGAATTCAAAAACGCCTCGCTGTCGGGCGCCGATATGACCGGTTCCGCTTCGCTTTCATCTTCCGTTTCCGGCATCTCAACGCTCACTGCGCCTAGCGGATTCCGCATATCTTGAAGCTCATTCAGTTTCATTCTACGGGGCGGATCCGCGTTGTTAAATCCGCTCATGAGCTCTAGGGAAAGCTGGCGCGCGATGTATGCGTCGCTGGTCGCAAGCCCGCATTCTAAGTTGCTGCGCAGACCCGCTTGCGTCGCGTTTGCGGACGTGACAAGCGCGGTCGATTCGTCAAACACATAGATTTTGGCATGGAGATTGTTGAGCGAATAGACGCGAGCGCCCTCCTCGGCAAATGCGCAAATCGCGTCTAGGCTGGACATGCCCATTTTAAAATCGCCCATTTTCGTTCGGGTGACGAGCCGTTTGGACACTCCCTTAGGCGCAAGCCGCGAGAGTTCCAATAGAGCGTCCGTCACATACGGGCTTCCAATGAGCAGCTCGTTGCGGCAGTGGATCGTCTTTGCGGCGAGCCACTCGAAGGTCGGCGTCGTGACGATTTCAGGGCTGTTGATATTCGCATTGTTCATGCTTTTAAGTATATCTGAACGCTGTTGCGGCTGCATCTAGTCGGCAAGCTGACCGTATCTACGAGCGAGTCAAAGCCGACCACGATTTAATTCGAAAAACATCTTGACGGAAGAGTTCGGACGTCTCAAGAGCGTCATGGGCGTGTTGGTTCAGCCTCGAACGAAAGGGCCATTGAGCCGTACAAAAAACATTGGAGTCAATCATGACAGATCGCAACAACATCGAGAAAGCACATTTGATCATCATCAGCGATAAAAATGCCTACCTGGACAATCTTATCTGGTTGGGAATGCCTGGTTACTGGAATGAAAGCGCTGACGAACCCTGTGATCCGGTGGCAGGTGAACTTTATCAAATGCTTGCGCCAGAAGGCAAACCCCGCACACTTCGTAAAGTGGCTGAACGACTGATCCGCGAATACGGAGACGATTCTACGAAGATCTTCCAGCGACTGAGTGAAGCCGCAAAAGCCCAGCCAGAAAGAAGGACCAGACCCTCTAATTTCTTCACAAAATTTCCAAAGATTAATGACAAGTTCGACCTCGTCTACATGGGACCTTTGCTGGTCAGCAGCCTTCGAGACGAGCAAGACGAGATCAACAGAGACCCTACGCTTCGGAAGGCCAAACTTTACATCGACGACGGCACTCACAGAGCATTGATTTACGCAACCCGCATCATGTGTAATGACAACGATTTTGCGTACATGCCTGCGCTATGGAGCAAATCATGGAGATGGTTGCTCAAACACCCATATGACGCCGACAGCTCACCCCGAAACTTTCCGCCGCCACATTACGGCTGGCAACACGTGAAAGCGTTTGACCCCTCGAAACACGACTTCATAAAAACACACCGAATCAAACAAAAAAATTGATCAACCAAAACGTCCCGACCAACAGCAACAAAAGGCAATGCACATGTTCTACACATTTACGATCTCTGCGCTGATATTCCTCGCGACAACAGTGACCGCCTTTGGACAAGAAAAAAATCAAGAAATGTCCCGATGGGGATCACTGATTTTATTACTTGGTATTGCCATACTTTTATTGTTTGGTCTTGCTATAATGTTCATGAAATATAAGCTCATAAGGGGAGATCAAGAATTCGAGCTTCAAAGGCTCAAAAACGAAGACGATGAAAAAATCAGTTAATCCCGCGCTGGGATGAGCGGCCGATCGTCCGCGCAAAGTGGTACATCGCATACAGCTCCCATGCAAACGGCGCGAAGCCTAAAAAGCCTGCCATCGGCATCTCAAAGATGGAGACGCCGGGCGTGAACGGCACTTGGTATTTCCATTTCGCCGCCGCAAACCAGTTCCAAGACTCCCACCAGAAGCCGCAGAGCAGCCCTGCCGCAAAGAGGGACGCCGCCTTTCCCAGATGTCCGCGCTCAAAATCGGCGAGCAGGGAGGGCGCCCCGTTCGCGCGGTTGATGGGGTCCAGCATGAACGCATACGCGATCCAGACCGGCGCGAAGGCGTACTTCGCCCACGCTTGCGGCAGCATGAGCGGCACGACGGCGCATGCGGTCCCGAACAGGATCAGCCCGAATGTGAGCCGTCCGTCCACCCGCAGCGGTTCGATTTTCAGGTTGCGGAAGACGCCCTTTGCGTCCAGCCATTCGCTTGTCAGCAGGACGCCGGGCAGGACGGTCGCAAACGCCGCCGTCGACCCGATGATCCGCTCCCATTGAAGAGGCGAAAGCCCCTCGTACCGCCAGTTGATGAGATGGAAGTTGTAAAACTCAAACAGGACCCAGAACAGGACGGAGAGCGGCAGCATGACGGCAAACTCGGCGCGCCGCGTCGTCAGGAGCGATTCGCCCTTCATGCGCCGTATCCATGCGTCGACGAACAGGAGATACCCCCACCAGCAGACGGCGGTCGCATGGCGGCTAACGCGGCGGGCGAAGGCGGAGGCGTCGGGGTTGTAATGGTCGAAGGCGGCGCATGCTTGGGCGGCGACAATGAGCGCTAGTCCGAGAACGCCGTAAAGGGGAAATCGCCGGGGGCGTTTATCGTTCATGGCGTATGAGGCTCCATGGGACGGGGAAGGTTTGGATATACGATTTGGCGTAGGACATCCAGCCGTTCTGGTACGGCTGCCCGATTCGCCGTATGTAGAACTCCATGTCGTCGGAGTTGAGGACATTGATCAGGCGGCGGGTATCGACAGCCGCTTTCGGTTTGACGCAGTAGCCTGAGTAGAAGGCGGCGTTCGGGTTGGCGCAGATTTGGAAATTCGGTCGGCGGTTCATGGCGGAGGTGAGTATTTTGCCGCCGAACGCGGTCAGGATCGAGACGCTGCGTCCGAAGGCATGCCAGCGTTCTGGGTCTGTTTTGCCTTTGTCTCGGTTGAGCAGCCGCTCCTTGTTCCGTTTGAGCCAGGCGTATGCGGCGGGCGCTTTTTCGGCGATGCGCGTTTCAGGGAGCAGGCGGCCTTCAGGGTCGTATGGATAGATGAGGGCGCGCTGGACGGGGTCTTCGCCGTTTTTCATGACGGACGCTTTCACAATCGGGCGCAGAATCCAGCGTTCGAGCGTCAAGGTTTCGTTCTGCGTTCGGCATGCGGCGCGTCCTGTCGGCGCCGTTGCGTTCGGTTCTATCGGCAGGATGAAGACGCTGTCGGCGAGCGTCTGTATGCCGACATGGATGTCCGCGACGCTTCCGAGCTGCGGTCCGCGCTGCTTTAGGGTTTCCATGCGCGCTTTGTCTTTGGGCGTCAGCGCCGTCCATGGGCGGAACAGGTCTGCCTTGTCGATGTCGATATAGGCGAGCGTTCCGCCGCCGAGATGGACGGGGATGCGGCGCGTTTCGCCCCCTTTTTGGATAAAGGCGACGGCGGTGTAGGTGGAGACGCCCTCAAACGCCTGCTCGTCCTGAAAGTCGATGAGGCGCGTCACGGCGTGCGACTGGGCGAGCATGGCGCGCAGGTTGCGCCCCGCCCGCGAGCGGAGCCAGCTGGACGGCGCGATATAGGCGAGCGTTCCGCCCTCGCGCAGCAGTTCCAGCCCGAGCTCAAAGAAGAGCAGATAGGAGTCGTACGCCCCGCGCATCGTTTTCCATTGTCCGTCGATGAGACCCCGCCCCTCTTCTTCGAGCCGCTGAATGCGGATGTAAGGCGGGTTTCCGACGACATGCGTGAAACGCCCCCATTCGTTTTGCAGCTCCGACCGGTTGAAGGCGTTGCAGACGCGCAGTCGCCAGTTGACATTCTCTTTGGGATGCCGTTTTTTGAGCAGGGCGTCCAGTTGGACTCGGCATTCGTTGACAGCGGCGGGGTTGATGTCGCAGCCTGTGAGTCGGCGCAGCGTACGGAGGGCGTCCTTTTTGGGGAGGAGGTTGAGAGCGCGTTCCGCCGCGGCGGTCAAAAAGGCTCCGTCGCCGCATGCAGGGTCGCAGATGCGCGCGTTTGCGAGCGTTTCAGCGTTGGCAAGCCCCGCCCCGTCCAGTATCATGTCGACGATGCGTCGCGGCGTATAGACCGCTCCGAGCCGTTTTTGTTTTTGGTTAATCATGGGCGGGGCGGGTTCGTTTTGACATTGGCGCCGACTGCTCTGAAGTTGAATGAACATGGAAAGGATAACCGAAAATGGCGGAAAAATGGAACGTTCCCGGCTGGGAGATGAAAGACGGGCGGCTCGTTCGGGAGGTGAAGACGCGGGATTTTAAGTCCGCTTTGCTCTTGATCAACGCTGTCGGTTACGAGGCGGAGCGGATGGATCACCACCCTGAAATTTTGAATGTGTACCGCACAACCGTTTTTTCGTTATGGACGCATGACGCGGACGCCGTGACGGAGAAGGACGCCGCGCTCGCCCGCGCCATCAACGCTCTCTTAGGCGAATAAACCCTGTCTCCTGTCCATTTTTGACACAGCCCTGTTCATAATTTGGACAGCGGCTCCCGCTCGCCTTCCCAATTTGAACAATATCAGTCTGCATTGTTGGCGCCTTTTTTGCGTAACGTTCCTGAATAGGTCTGGAAGGAGTTTGGATCATGAGGCGGTCGGCGTTCTGTATTTTGGCGTGTTTGGCATGTTTTTCGTTCTTGGTTGACGAGGGGGAGGCGCAGAAAGTTGTTGGGCGGCATCCTGGGTCTGTCATGCGGGCGGCGTTGTCTTCTGACGGGGAGCTGCTTGCAACGGGAGATACGAATGGGATTGTGCGGCTTTTAGACGCTCGAACCGGACAGATAATTCATTCGATGGCGGAGTTTCGTCAGGAAGTGGACTGGCTGGGGTTCAAGATGGGCAGCCGGTATCTTGTTGGGCGTAGTTTTTCAGATATCCGCATTTGGGATGCGGCGTCGGGGGAGCTGAAGGCAGTTTCGCGCGAATTGAACAAGATCAGTACGTTCGCTTTTTCTCCCAACGGGCAGACGGTTGCCGCCAAGAAATGGAACAGCCCAATACAGCTTTGGGATGTGGAAACGGGAGAGCTGAAGCGGGAGCTGGAGGCTGTCAGCGAGGAGATGGAATCGCTTGTTTTTTCGCATGACGGGCGGCTTATCGCCGGAGCCGGGGATGAGGGGGTTTATATTTGGGACGCGGCGACAGGGGAGTTGAAAACGCGCTTCGCAACGCCGGTCGACTCGCTGGATAGGGGGATATTGTATCCGCATGATTACCGCATTGCGTTCCTTCCTGACAACCGCTCTATCGCCAGCCTTAGCCATACAAAGTACGACCAACAGAATATTGCGGCTGTCCATGTTTGGGATGCGGAAACTGGGCAAAATCAGCTTGAGTTTGGGGGGAATCTCACGGGAGCCAGGTTTGCGCCGGACGGAAGCGCGCTGGCGGCGCGCAGCGGGGGGAAGTTCGGTCTTTGGGACCTGAGAACGGGGGAGGAGTTGACAGCGTTTGAGGAGGGTTTTGACCGACCGGTTTTCTCGCCTGACAGCCGATTCATGGCCGTTTCAAGACACAACAGGGAAAGCGATACGAGGACGATTCAAATTTGGGACATGGAGGCAAGAGCTCTGGCGTCGGTCATAGAGAGCGGCAACAAGTACCATACTTACTTGTCGTCGAATAGTCTGTTGACGGCGACGGTGGGCATAACGTTTCGGGAGGCAGAGTTCACTCGTTTCGATATTCAGGGGCGGAAGACCGCCCAATTCTTAGTTCCGGGAAGTTCGGAGATTATGTCGTTGTCGTTTTCGCCGGACGGGCGCTCTGTCGCCAGCTCGTGCAGCTATATATGGCTCACGGACTACGCCATTCGCATTTGGGATGTTTCAACCGGAGAGGAGAAGCGGCATATCAGAGCCTATTCTGAACCTTCCGTGTTTTCGCCGGACGGGCGGACCATCGCCGGCGTCAACTATGATGACACGATCCTTGTATGGGACGCGGAGACGGGGGAACAGGTCGTGGAATTGAAAAGTTACTCTCCGAGTTCGCTTGCCTATTCTCCTGACGGAAAGACGATTGCCTTCAACAACAATGCGGTCAATCAAGGGGGCATCGTGCATTTCTTGGACATCTCAACGGGGAAGGCGGCGGCAGCGCTCACGGCTCCTAGCGGATGGGTTTATGATCTGTCGTTTTCTCGAGACGGAAGCGTTTTAGCTGCCGCTGGGAGCAGGGGGAGCGTCCATCTTTGGGATGTGGAGACGAGGGAGATTCTTCAAACGGTGGAAGGGGTCGGGTCTGTTTATGCGCTGGCGTTGTCGCCGAGCGGAGGATCCATAGCGGTTGGAGGAGAGGATTCGATTGTGCGCGTCTGGAGCGCGAAGAACGGCGCGTTGAGAGGGAAGATGATTGGCCATGAGGGCGCTGTTCATGCTTTGGCGTATTCGCCTGACGGACAGCATATCGCCAGCGCGGGGGAGGACGGAACGGTACGGATTTGGAGCGCAAAGACGTTTCAGCTGAAGAAGACATTGAGGGGGCATGTTGGATGGGTGAACGCGGTTGCGTTTTCCCCCGACAGCCGTTCGCTTGTGAGCGGAGGAAAGGACGGGCGCGTTCTGTTTTGGAGGTTTGACAATCTGCCTATTCTATGGTCTGACGCGAAGCGGCCAAATTCGCCTCTTATTTTGAAGAACGCGCTTCTGCCGAATTACCCAAATCCGTTCAACCCTGAAACTTGGATCCCGTTCGATTTAGCGCAACGAAGCGCCGTGACGATCGCGATCTACAACTCGACGGGTCAAACGGTCAGGCGCATGGAGCTGGACGAATTGGCGGCGGGTTCCTACCGCGCTAAAGGCAAAGCGGCGTACTGGGACGGCAGGGACGCTCTCGGCGCGCCGGCGGCTAGCGGCGTCTATTTTGTCAGAATCGAAGCGGGCAGCTTTTCAGAGACGCGGCGGATGGTTCTTTTGAAATGAAAGGATACGGGATGATGAAGCGCGGGGCGTGTTTGGCGTTGGCATGTTTGGCATGTTGGCTTCTCTTGGTTGACGAAGGGGAGGCGCAGAGAGTTGTTGGGCGGCATCCTGGAACTATTGAGCGAACAGCGTTGTCGTCTGACGGGAAACTGCTTGCGACAGGCGACACAAATGGGCTTGTGCGGCTTTGGGACGCTCAAACAGGGCGCATGATCCATTCGCTGGGGGCGTTTAGGTGGGAGGTGTACTGGACGCGGTTTTGGGCAAGAAACCGCTATCTTGTCGCGTCCAATTTTCGCGATCCGCGGATATGGGACGTTAAGACGGGAAAAATGAAGGCTGTTTCGCATCAGTTGGCAGGCTCCTTTGTCTCCGCTTTTTCGCCGGACAACAGGACGATCGCCGCCTGGAAATGGGAAAGCGCTGTACAGATATGGGATGTGGAGACAGCGAAGATGAAGGGGGAGCTGGAGGCTGTCAGCGAGCAGCTGACGGCGCTTGTGTTTTCTCATAACGGGCTTCTCGTTGCCGGCGCCGGCGCGGAAGGCGTTTATATCTGGGATTTGCAAACGGGCGAGTTGAAAACCTATATAAAAACGCCGACCGATGATCACTCCGCAATTCCCCGCCCGTCCAATTACCGCATTGCGTTCCTGCCCGACGACCGATCCATCGCGAGCCTGAGCCGCCGCGGCGTCTCCGGGAAAAAAACCTCAACCGTACATGTGTGGGATGTAGAAACGGGAGAGCGCCGGCTCGCCTTTAGCGAAAACCTAATCAACGCCTCTTTCTCGCCGGACAGCAGATTTGTCAAGGAGGAATACGCCGGAACAATTCGCCTATGGGATCTGGAAACAGGGGCGCTCTGGATGGAATTGCCTGAAGGTTTACAATACCCAGTCTTCTCTACAGACGGGCGGATGATCGCAGCCCTTGGATGGGACATTCAGAACAGAACGACTCCGCTTCACGTCTGGAATGTGAAAACAAAGCAACGGGTTGCAACCTACGACGGCGCGTACTGGTACCGTCTTCTGTTGTCGTCAAATGGGCGGCTGCTGGCGGAAAAGGCGGTAAGGCGCGAAGACACTGCCATCGATAGTTGGGATATGGAGACTCAAGAGAAGCGTACCTTCTTTGTTCATGCCAGTACCGGCATTCGCTCGGTTTCGTTTTCGCCGGACGGGCGCTCCGCTGCCAGCTCGCACAACAATGGATGGTTAACGGACGATGCCGTTCGCGTCTGGGATGTCTCAACAGGGGAAGAAAAGATCAACTTCAAAGCTGAACCCGGCCCGATCGTGTACTCGCCGAACGGACGCTATATCGCGGGCGTCGGCCTCCACAAAGGAATCGCCGTATGGGACGCGGAAACGGGCGAGACCGTCATGGAACTGAACGGCCGCACGCCGCGATCGTTCCTTTTCACACCGGACGGAACGAACCTTGCTTTCACTCAATCTTTTCACGGAGACGGTATCGTACGCTATGTGAACGTGACGACAGGCGAGACGGTCGAGGCGTTCCATTCACCCAGCGATTATTTATCCGAGCTGGCAATTTCGGGCGACGGGTTGACGCTCGCCGCTGAAGGCGACGGCTCCGATATTCATTTCTGGGACGTCGAAACGCGCGAGCGGATCCGTACTTTGACCTCTAGCTCGCCGATCGACTCGCTGGCGTTGTCGGCGGACGGCAATTTCGCCGCGGCCGGCTGCAAGGATTCGATTCTTCGAGTATGGAGCGTCGAGAACGGCGCGCTGCAGGCGAAGCTGCGCGGGCATGAAGGCGAGATTCGCGCCGTCGCCTACTCGCCGGACGGACGCTACATCGCCAGCGCCGGCGACGACAGCTACCTACGCCTATGGAGCGCTGACACATATGAGCTGAAAAATGCGCTGACGGGACATGTCGGATATGTGAGCTCGGTTGTTTTTTCTCCTGACGGGCGGTCGTTCATCAGCGGAGGGAAGGATGGGCGCGTTTTATTGTGGAGCGTTGAGGATCTGCCGATACAGTGGTCGGACATCAAGCGTCCGAATTCGCCTCTTTTTTTGAAGAACGCGCTTCTGCCGAATTACCCGAACCCGTTCAATCCTGAAACATGGATACCGTTCGATCTAGCCCAAGAAAGCTCCGTGACGATCGCGATCTACAACTCGGCGGGTCGAACGGTCAGGCGCATGGAGATGGGCGAATTGGCGGCAGGTTCCTACCGCGCTAAAGGCAAAGCGGCGTACTGGGACGGACGAAACGATCTTGGCGCGCCCGCCGCCAGCGGCGTTTATTTTGCGCGGATTGAGGCGGGCGGTTATACGGAGACGCGGCGGATGGTTCTTTTGAAATGACGCAGGGCGTACGTTTTCGTCAAGGAGGCGTACCATAACGTACGTTTTCGTCAGGGAAGCGTACCATAACGTACGTTTTCTGAGCTGGTTTTTGCGGCAAGGCGGTCGTTAACGGGCTTCTGGCTTGGCGCTGATTTTGCTGGGCAAGCGTTGAGCGTCAACGCGCAGGACGGTTTTGTTGAAATAAAAAGGAGATCGCATGATGAGACGGGCTGCGGTGTTGGTTTTGGCGGCGTTGGCGGCATTTTGGCTGTCGGTTGAGGACGGCTTTGCGCAGAAGGTTATTGGGCGGCATCCAGGAGCTGTCGCTTCGTTGGCGTTGTCGCCGGATGGAAAGACGCTTGCGAGCGGCGGGAACGGCGGGACGATACAGCTCTGGGACTACTCAACAGGAACGCCCATACGGACGCTGGACGGCAATATTTCGGAGGTGGACTGGATGCGCTTTTGGCCCGGGAGCCGCTATCTTCTCAACTCCAGCTTTTACAGGCTGCAGGCGCATGACTTGAAGACAGGCGAGCGTCTCCCGATTTCCGATCAATTGGGCATTTGTTACTATGTCGCCCTGTCGCCAGACCGGAGGACGCTCGCCGTCAGCGACGAATACAGCGTTGTGAGCGTCTGGGACTTTCTGTCGGGGGAGAGGAAGGGGGAGTTGGAGAATGTCGACGTTCATCTTGATTCGCTGGTTTATTCGCATGATGGGCTGCTGATTGCCGGCTCTTGGGAAGACGGCATTTATATATGGAACGCTGAAACGCTGCGGGTGAAGCATCAGATCAGCATACCTGGACGGATGTTAGGCAGTTTGACTTTTCCGTCTGGGTACCGCATTGCGTTTCTTCCCGACAACCTCTCGATTGCGCGCGCTCGCTTCAAAAATAAGTATGGCGACGGAACCGGAACGGCAGAGGTATGGGATTTGGAAACAGGGATGATGAGATCGTCCTTTGGCGGCGATTTTAGTCAAGCCGCATTCTCTCCCGACGGACGAAAGCTGTTGAGCGTGAACGGCAGCCAAATCGTTACCCTGTGGGAACTGGAAACGGGGAGGATTCTAAGGGCAAAGCGAAGGCTGTCGAATACGTACGATCGGCCTTACTTCTCAGAAGACAGCAGCAAGTTGATCGTCGGCTTCGATTCGAATGAGGGACAAATCTGGGATGCGGAGACGGGGCGGATCGTCTCGACGTTTCACGGGAGCTTATACCAGACAGCGCTGTCGCCGGACGGGCGGACGGCCGCCTCTTCAACAACTTTTGACGGTTATCACTCCACCAAAACGCGCGTCTGGGACATAGAGACGGGAGAGATGAAGGGGGAGGCGCCTGCAAACAACACGCCGATTGCGTCGGTTTCTCTTTCTCCTGACGGCCGCTCTGTCGTCAGCTCGCCTCGGCGCGTTTGGTCTGGGGACAGCTCGCTTCGGATTTGGGATCTTTTAACGGGTCAGGAGAAGGCGAATTACTGGATTTATGGGGAACAGGCGGCTTTTTCGCCGGATGGTCAATCCGTCGCCGCTCTTGTATCCAACGAGGCTATACAGATCAGGAATGTCGAGACGGGGGAACTTACAGCGGAATTGCCGGAATACAGATCGTCGTTGTTCACTTTTTCGCCGGACGGCAGATCGATAGCGTTCATCAATCCCAATTCTCAACGCAAAGGCGTTTATATATGGCGAATCGATTTGGGCAGGGTGTCTGCGGAGCTGAAAGGCGATCAGCGGGGCGCTTCTTTGCTCGCGTATTCGCCGGACGGGAGTATGCTGGCGGTCGGGAGATACGACGCAGCGTTTTTGTGGAATTCCGAATCGGGCGATTTGATTCGAACGTTTGCGGATGGAACAAATGTGGAGGCGCTTGCCTTCTCGCCGGACAGCAAAACGCTCTTGACCGGCGGAGAGGACTCGGTTGCGCGTCTCTGGGATGTGTCAAGCGGGGCGCTGCGGGCGGAGCTGAAAGGGCATGAGGGAGCCGTTGGCTCCGCTGCGTATTCGCCTGACGGGGCGCTTATCGCTGTCGCAGGCGGAGACGGGGCGATACGCATCTGGAGCGCCGAGACATTTCAACTAAAAAGAACGTTGAGGGGGCATGCCGGTTATGTGAGCTCGGTTGCGTTTTCTCCCGACAGCCGTTCGCTTGTGAGCGGAGGAAAGGACGGGCGCGTTCTGCTTTGGAGGTTTGACGATCTGCCTATTCTATGGTCAGACGCGAAGCGGCCAAATTCGCCTCTTATTTTGAAAAATGCGCTTCTGCCGAATTATCCGAATCCGTTCAACCCTGAAACATGGATCCCGTTCGATTTAGCCCAAGAAAGCTCCGTGACGATCGCGATCTACAATTCGGCCGGTCAAACGGTCAGGCGCATGGAGCTGGGCGAATTGCCGGCAGGTTCCTACCGCGCTAAAGGCAAAGCGGCGTACTGGGACGGCAAGGACGCTCTCGGCGCGCCGGCGGCTAGCGGCGTCTATTTTGTCAGAATCGAAGCGGGCAGCTTTTCGGAAACGCGGCGCATGGTTCTGTTGAAATAGAAAGGAGATCGGATGATGAGACGGGCTGCGGTGTCGGTTTTGGCGGCGTTGGCGGTATTTTGGCTGTCGATTGAAAAGGGGGCGGCGCAGAAGCTTGTTGGGCAGCCCCCAGGAACCGTTTGGAGAGCGGCGTTGTCTTCTGACGGGAAGCTGCTTGCCACAGGCGACACGAACGGATTGGTCAGTCTATGGAGCGCTGAAACGGGGGAGCTGGTCTCAACGCTCGGAGCGTATCAAAATGAGGTGGATTGGTTGAAGTTTTGGGCGGACGACCGATACCTTGTCTCCTCTAGTTTTTACATCGCCCGCATTTGGGATGTGGAAACAGGGAAGATGGCGCCTGTTTCGAACGAGATCAGCTATTACGGAGTCATCGCTTTCTCGCCGGACAATCGAACGGTTGCCGCAAGCAAATGGGGTGAACGGATATACGTCTGGGATGTGGAAACGGGGGAGGCGCTGGCGGCGGTTGAGCCGGGCAGCGAACAGATTCGGTCGCTGGTTTTTTCACATGACGGGCGGCTCCTCGCCGGCGCGGGAAAGGAAGCCGTTTATGTTTGGGATGTGGAAACGGCGCAGTTAAAAACTCGGTTTAATACGCCTGTCGATGCGCGGGACCATTTGCTTTATCCATCTCGGTATCGGATTGCGTTTTTGCCTGACAACCGGTTGATTGCAAGCGTCAACTATACGGGTATACATAGTGAACGGGTTGCGTCGGTTTATGTTTGGGATGCGGCGGCGAGAGAGCGCCTGCGCGTCATTGGGGAAGGTTTGACGTATGCGGAGTTTGCGCCTGATGGAAGCGCTGTCGCGGGAAGAAGCGGAGAGAAAAGTTGCATATGGGATTTGAGTACGGGCGAAGCGTTGATGGAGATGCCCGACGGCTTCGGCTTTGCCGATTTTTCGCCGGACAGCCGAACCATCGCAGCCTTTAAAAGAGATGTATGGAATCGTACAATGACGATTCAGGTTTGGGATCTGGAGAAAAACGAGCAGTTGGCGGCTGTTGAGAATCCAGAAACATCGATACTTTTATTCGCGTCGAATGGTCGGTTGGCGGGTTATTCTCCTTACCTGACCGCCGACGCTCCGTTTCATTATTGGGACGTTGAGGCGCAAAAGCAGGCTGAATACAAGATACCGGGAAGCTCCCCGATTCGATCCGTTTCGTTTTCGCCGGATGGGCGGTGTGTCGCCACTTCTAGCGTTGACGGGTATTCTACGAGCAGCGGCATTCACATTTGGGATGTTTCGACCGGGGAGGAGAAAAGGAGCGTCAGAGCCTATCCAGGACCGTCCGCGTTTTCGCCGGACGGGCGGACCGTCGCCGGCGTCAGCGAGAAGTACGCGATCGGCGTATGGGACGCAGAGACGGGGGAGCCGGTCGCGGAATTGAAAGGCTACTCTCCGAGTTCGTTTGCCTATACTCCTGACGGAAAGACGCTTGCCTTCAACAACACGACCTATAAAAAAGGGATCGTGCGCTTTTTGGACATCTCAACGGGTGAGGCGGCGGAGGCGCTCACGGCTCCTAGCGGATGGGCTTCTGAACTGTCGTTTTCACGAGACGGAAGCGTTTTAGCCGCCGCTGGGGGAGGGGGGAGCGTCCATCTTTGGGATGTGGAGAAAAGAGAGGTTCTTCGAACGGTGAAAGGGATCGGGTCTGTTCATGCGTTGGCGTTGTCGCCGGACGGAAGGTCGATAGCGGTTGGAGGGGAAGACTCGGTACGCGTCTGGAGCGCGGAGAACGGCGCGTTGAGAGGGAAGATGGTCGGGCATGAGGGCGCTGTTCGCACTGTGGCGTATTCGCCTGACGGCCGGCATATCGCCAGCGCCGGCGACGACGGAACGGTACGGGTTTGGAGCGCCGAGACGTTTGCGCTGACAAAGACGTTGAGGGGGCATGTCGGATATGTGAACTCAGTTGCGTTTTCTCCCGACAGCAGGTCGCTTGTGAGCGGAGGAAAAGACGGGCGCGTTTTATTGTGGGGCGTTGAGGATCTGCCGATACAGTGGTCGGACATCAAGCGGGAGGATTCGCCTCTTTTATTGAAGAATGCGCTTCTGCCGAATTATCCGAACCCGTTCAACCCTGAAACATGGATCCCATTCGATTTAGCCCAAGAAAGCTCTGTTACGATCGCGATCTACAACTCGGCGGGTCGAACGGTCAAGCGCATGGAGCTGGGCGAATTGGCGGCAGGCTCCTACCGCGCTAAAGGCAAAGCGGCGTACTGGGACGGCAGGGACGCTCTTGGCGCGCCGGCAGCTAGCGGCGTCTATTATGTCAGAATCGAAGCGGGCAGCTTTTCAGAGACGCGGCGCATGGTTCTGTCGAAATGAGCGGTTGTTCAGGAAGATTATTCCAAAGGAAAAGGGTTGACAGGCTGCAGAGGAGGCGTTACACTGAGCGGTATGAATATCAGAGACGTTGGGAGTATGAGCCGTTGAGACGCGTCGCCGCTGTTTTGCTTGTGTGCTGCTTTATGTCGACGTTTGCGTTTGCTGAGGAGGGCGAGGCTGATCTGCGGCTTGTTCATCCGTATAGCGCGATGGCGCGTTCGGCAGTCTTGCCAGGGTGGGGGCAGTTTACCATCGGGGAGCCGTTGCAAGGGTCCTTTTTTGGGGCTGCCACGATTGGGCTGTTCGCTGGATGGTGGGTCGCCCGCTCGAACTTTAAGGATATTTACGACAACGATTATCTGCCGGCGATACGGAACCATGGGATCACTTCGCCCACCGCGGAGGCGGTCTATGAACGCGCGAATGAGCGGTACAAGATCAGCCAATTTTTTCTCTTTGCGGGAATTGGCGTTTGGGCGTACGGGTTGATTGACGCCTATATTGACGCGAACATTCATAACGCTGAAGTTATGGGAAAGCGCGTCATGAAGGAGAGTGAACAGATGAACGATTTTACGATCTTTTCGGCTGAGGAAGGCATTGCGGGAGCATTCCAGTTCCGATTTTAATGCGCATATGCGGCGCGGCGCTGCGGCTCTGCTATTGAGCGTTCTTTGCGCTCTCGGTTGCGGCGAGCGCAAGCGAGCCATCGCTCCGTGGTCGCCGGATTCGCTCGCGCTCGCCGCCATCAACGACGTTCTGCAAGAGCGCTGGCTGAAAGGCATCATGACCGAGGACATTGATCTTTACATGTCGTCTTACTGGGCGGACGGTTTTGTCTATGTCTCCGATCGCGGAACGCCGCATCCCGATGACGATATCATTTTTGACGACATTGCGCAGGAGCGGGAAGCGATGATTCGCCTCTTCAATCGATATCGTTTGGAGATAGATATAGAATTCCCGTCCTCGGCTCTCTCCTTGAACGACGAGTATACGCGGTATGAGGCGCGAAGCCGGTATGAGTTCTTTGGAGAAGCGCAGTTCGGTACTTTGGAAGGCATATCTCCCAACGTGAAAGGTTCGGGCGAAAACCAGTTTGTTTTTGAAGAGCGTTTGAATCCTGAAACGAGCCAGTTGGAATGGCGCATTGTAGAATATTATGATTTCAGCGATTCGTCTGAGGACGTAGAGTAGATGAAAAATCGCCAACGCGCCTCGAAATCAGCGCGGATCGTTTCTTCTCAACCCAGCGCATTAAGACATGGATGAATCATAAGCGGAGGGATGCGATCGTTTTCTTAATGAGCGGACTCAGGTTCCAAAAAGAAACTGTCAACTGCAAAATGGAAACAGCGTCATGGAAGCGAGGCAGCGTCCTCCACGCATACGGAAAGGATTGACGAAATGAAAAACGTACTGGTTCGGTCTGGCTTGGTTTCCCTGCTCTGCGGAGCTCTCTTGTCCGCCGGCTGCGGGGATGTGGAAAAACCGATCGATGAGGATCCTGTTCTGAACGAGATCAACAAGGTGCTGCGCGAAAAATGGCAGCGCGGTTACATGACCGAGGATGTCGATCTTTACATGTCGGCGTTTTGGGCCATTGGATTTCAATACTCGGCAGATCTTGGCACCGACCAAATTGAAGACGACGTCATCTTTGACGACATCGTTCAGGAGCGGGAAGCCGCCATCCGCGTCTTCAACAGGTTCCAAGACATTGAGATTGAGATCTCGGAACCGCCGGAAATTGCGGCGTTGAACGACGACAAAACGCAATACGAAGCGAGGAACCATTACCGCCTTCAGCTGACCGTCACGGAAGGGACGCTTGAGGACGGCTTCACGGGCGCTTACGCCGAAGGCGACAGCGTCTTCACCTTCGAACAGCGTACCAACCCAGACACAAACGAGCTGGAATGGCGCATCGTCACATGGGAAGACTACGGCTTCACGATCGATGAGATACGCGCCGCCAACCCGTAAACCCATGGATTCGCAAACGCGTCCAGTTCCTCTAACTTGAAGCGGACGGAGGCGATATACGGGCTTTCGCCCTCCGTCCAGCGGCCGTAGGCGACGGACGCGAACGTTCCGCATAGGTATAGGAGCGGGGCAGCGTTCTCAACGCACACGGGAAGGATTGACGAAATGAAAAACGTACTGGTTCGGTCTGGCTTGGTTTCCCTGCTCTGCGGAGCTCTCTTGTTCGCCGGTTGCGGGGATGTGGAACCGCCGTATCCTCAGGATCCTGTTCTGAACGAGATCAACAGGTTGCTGCGTGAGAAATGGCAGCGCGGGTACATGACCGAGGATGTCGATCTCTACATGTCGGCGTATTGGGATATTGGATTTCAATACTCGGCCGACCGCGGCACCGACAAAATTGAAGACGACATCGTCTTTGACGACATCGTTCAGGAGCGGGAAGCGGCGATTTATGTCTTCAACAAGTACCAAGACATTGAGATTGAGATCTCGGAACCGCCGGAAATCGCGCCGTTGAACGACGACAAAACGCAATACGAAGCGCGGAACCATTACCGCCTTCAGCTGACCGTCACGGAAGGCACGCTTGAGGGCGGCTTTACGGGCGCTTACGCCGAAGGCGACAGCGTCTTCACCTTCGAACAGCGCGTCAATCCTGACACGAATGAGCCGGAGTGGCGCATCGTCACATGGGAAGACTACGGCTTCACAAGCGATGAGATACGCGCCGCCAACCCGTAAACTCTACGGGTCAGCAAGCGCGTCCAGTTCCTCTAACTTGAAGCGGACGGAGGCGATATACGGGCTTTCGCCCTCCGTCCAGTGGCCGTAGGTGACGGACACGAACGTTCCGTCCGGCAACAGCTCCACAGCGGGATAGGCGCAGTCGGCTCCGCGCGTGTTGTCCATCAAGCGGATGCGGTACTGCCCCTCCCGCTGATAGAGCAAATCCTCGTAGGTTCCGACCCATCCCGCCCAGTCGCCTTTGGTTGGGCTTTCATGGGTTGTGTCGCGGAACTGAATGAGCAGGCGTCCGTCCGGCGCGTAGCGGCACACATGCCGGTCTCCCGTCAACGCGCCTGGGAGTTCCGCAGGCTCCGTCCATGTCTTTCCCTCATCCTCGGTGAAGATGATGAACGAGTTGCGCGTTCGGCTGTTTTCCCGAAACAGAACCGCAATCTGATTGCCGTCCGGCGAACGAACAGCCCCCGGCTCGCATAGATGCGCCTGGGGATGTCTCGTCACAGGGATCGGATCGCCCCATGTTCGTCCGCCGTCGCTGGAGAGCGTTTTATAGACGGTGAAGCCCGACCCGCGCTTCTGTGGGTTGAGGTAGCGGCCGTCGTCATGGAACATCGCCATGAGGGTTCCATCTTTGAGCGGGACCACATCGCCCATAGCGACGATGCCGCCGAAGTCGCCGATCGGCTCAAGCGGCGTCCAGGTTTCTCCGTCGTCGTCGGACGAGGCGATCTTGATCGGGTATAAGCCTGAAAACATGATGAGACGCATTCCGCCTGTGGACGGGTCTGGAACGCGGTAGAGCGTCGGCACTTCCTGGGAGGTTTCCCAATTTTTTGGCGTCGGCAGCCGTTCGCTCCATGTGAGTCCGCCGTCTTCGCTGCGTTTCATGACGACCGCTCCGCGCCCATGCCCTTTTGGATAGACGACGATGATCGTTCTGCCGTCGCCTAGGAGGGCTGTTGTTGGATGGCCGAGGTACTGTCCAGGCTCTCGGTCAATGATGACCTGCCGCTCCGTTTGAGCGTCGAGGTCCACGAGAGGAATTGAAAATCCGCGGGGCTGCTCTATCGGGGCGTCCATGCTGCTCTCCTAGTTGGCGGGCGTCCATGCAACGACGGTTCCAAAGCTTCCAAACTCGGAGCTGCGCCCCGATGTCAGGATGCGGGAACCCTGCACGACGACCCGTTTGTCAAAGCTAGTGATCTTGTAGCTGACGGGGGCGTCTTTCGGTATCAGATCGCTCCCGTCCTCCCGTTTCAGTTTATCGATGCGGTAGTGGAGCGACTGCTTCGCCTCAACGACAAACTCGACCGAGACAGGCGCAATGCTTGTGTCTTCAAAAAACGCTTCCAAGCGGCAGCGGGTCGGCTTGTCGGAGGTGTTTAGGACGCACATCGACTCATGTGAAAAATAGCCGCCGCCTTCCGCCTCCCAGACTTTTTCGACATCGGACAGCGACGCCATATACCCGTCCGGGACGATCCAGACATAGGCTCCGTCCCCCTCCATTTCATAATGTTGGAGTATTTCGTCCAGCAGATCGTACCCGGCGCCTTCGTACTGCAGTTTGTTGAGCCGGACTTCAAAGGCGGTCTGTTTCAGCTTGACGCCTCGAGGCGGCTTATGGTCCCCCGCTTTCAGTTCGCCCCGAACAGTGAAAAGTATGTTATTGGACGTGGCCAAGAGAGCGGCGCGCCCAATGCCGCAGGCGCGGAAGCAATCTTGCATGCGGTCGTTGAGAAGGTCAGTTGCCTGCGCACCTAAGCCGATGTAGTCGTCTAGAGCGGCGTTGATTTGTCTAAACATGGGCGGCTCCCTTTGAGTTTCGTTTCGCGCATAGGATGCTTTATTTTGCTCCATGGATCAAGAGGGCGAACCCTGACGTTGACGCTTAAGTATGGTCGCGTTTCTTCCCCCCTTGAAAGGGAGGGCTAGGGGATTTCTGGTCGCGTTTCTTCCTCTTTATAGGGGTTTCGCGGCATATCTTGTCCATCTTTCCAATCCTGAAAATCCTAGTTCAGACAAACGACAGCCGGCACCTCTGGATTCCCGCTTGCGCGGGAATGACTAGATGCGGGCGAAGGGGCGGCGAAGCGCGCTTAAAAGGAGGCGCGGAAAGTCAGAGACGGGGAACCGTCTAGGCGGACGCCGGCGGAAAAAGAGTCGCTGCGGGCGGCGAAGCGCGCGTCAACGGCGCTAATCAGGTGGTTGAAAAGCAAAGCCCCCAGCAGAGCGCGCGCGTCTCTAAAGCGGCCGTTGCTTTCCAGCCGTTTTTCTAAAGCCGCCTTGCGCAGCTGAGAATCGGGGGAGGCTTCGGATAGGTCGCGCCATGAATACGCCCCGACGCGCTCAATGGGCGTTCCGCCGTCGTTGACGTAGATGTTGTCCCATGTGTTGAAATCGGTCGCATGCTCAAAATCTTCTTCGTTCCAGCTGTCGGTGGAGCCTGGGCCGTCGAAGGTGACGCCGGCGCGGACTAGGTTGTAGTAGTCGTCCCGCATCTGCTGGGCGGAACGGCGGGTTATAGCGTAGCCTGTCAGGAGCGCCGCCTCTGCCGCTAGATATAGAAAACCGCGGTCTGCGTCGGCGTAGAGCTGTCCCGCGCCTGGGAGGAGCGCCGAATATAAAAAGGCGCGGTCGGGAGATTTGGACGCCGGCGCGAGGTACGCGGCGTCCGATTCAGGCAGGTTTGCCGCTTCAGCGGCGCGGACGCTTGCCGGCGCAGCCAGCATACAGAACAGAAGAACGACAGCGATTCGCCCCATCATGCGATTCCTTGAACTTTATAAAACGCTTATAAGCCGACCGAAAGAGAGAAGCTGTGGATGCGCTCCCGCGTCGGACCGCCCTGACCCCAAAGCCCGTTTGCGTAATCCACAACGATTGGAAGCTCTGTCGCCGCCTCCAGATTGACCCCAAATCCGAACGCCGCCCTGTCCATGATGTCCAGCTGAGAGCCGACTTCAATCCCTTCGTCATGCCATTTGAGTCCCGCTCTCACCGCCAAGATCTGCGCGACGACCGCCTCCACTCCGAAGGAGCGTTCCAGCCGCTCCCATCCAAAAGCGTGGATGCCGATGCCGCGCTGACGAATCAGCTCATCCTCAATGTCGGCTCTTGAACGGCCCGCATATTTGGAGTTTGCGTCGTTCGCTCCATCTTCCATTCGCTCATCGACGGTTTGGACGAAATCTTCCGCTTCGCGGTTCTGCGATAAGGCGTCGATGGCGGCGGCGATTTCGCCGCTGACGCGCATCTCAAATTCGCCCGGCATGTTGATTGCCAGGACAGAGGCGCCCGCGCGAAATTTTCGAGGAAGGGGGTCGCTTTGATTCGCGTCCTTAAACTGAACGCGCGTGCCGTAATTCAAGATGGAAGCCGCCGTTGTGAGCCGGTCGTTCAGAAGGTCCCATTGAACGCCGGCGTCTAAAGCGTAGGAGGTGGAGGAGTGCCCCCCGCCTTCAAGCCCCGCGCCCAGAACCTGCCGGATGATCTTGCCGGTGAGGCCGGCGCGCAGGTTGTCCGACAACGCCTCGGCATAGGAGGCGCTGAACACCCAGTTGGTGCCGAGGTTCACAACATCCAGGACGTCGGGAGAGTCGGTTGTGTAGTCGATGGTTCCCTGTCCGTTCAGCTGGAGCGTCGCGTTCAAGACGCCGTTTCCGAGAGGCGTTGAGAGGGCGCCGACAGCGTAATACAGCCCCTCGCCCGCCGCTCCAAAAGCTTGGCTATGGGAGTTGTACCCGATCAGGACGGTCGTCTTCTGGATGGCGCTCAATCCGGCGGGGTTCCACAACGACGATCCTGGGTCGTTGTCGACGGTGACAAAGGTGTCGGCGAGGCCGGCGGCGCGGACGCTTCGATGCGGGTAGTCTAGAAAGAGCGCGGCTTGGCGTCCGGCTCCGGCAAACGCCTCTTGAACGGCGCCGAAGCATAGGAGAGCGGCTGTTAGCAATGGCGTCAAGACAAATCGGATGTGGCTTTTCAACGGGATACCTCTATGATCTGCGCGTGTGTATGTTTGAACGTTTTCTCTCGCTTGCGCGTTTACTCATATCCAGCAAGACGGCTGCGCCGGCTTCCCCGTTTCGTCCGATTCATACGCCGCGTTGACGCATGCTAGGACGCGGGTCATGGCGCGGATGTCGGCGAGCGGTTTTTCATCGGCTTGGAATCGGCGGAGAACGTCGGCTGTGTAGTCGGCGTAGTTCGGCTCAGGGTCGGTTATTCGCTCCGTTTTGCCGTTTCTATACGCGATGACCGGTTTTTCTCCCCAGCGGGCGCCTTCGTTGCCGGCGTAGGCGTTTGCGCCGCTGACGGAGATCATGTTTTCTTTCGGTTCGCCTGGGAGGAGGTAGCCAGACTCTAGCGTCGCCAGGGCGCCCGATTCTGTTTTTAAGAGTACGCTTGAAAAATCTTCTGCGGAGGCGCCATGCAGACGGCGGCTTGTTTGACAGAAGACGAGATCAACCCTTTCGCCCGTCATTTCAATGAAAAGGTCGAAGAAGTGCGTCCCGAAGTTCATCATGCATCCGCCGCCCGCCTCCCGCTTGTCCAGCATCCACGGGCAGCCGTCCTCCACATACCGCTGCATCGGTCCGCCGATGAACCTGCCCTGAAAATGGCCGACGGCGCCGATCTGTTCGCGCCTGTCCAGCAGAGCCTTTCCGTACCCGCTCAGCCTGCGGACGAAGGCGACTCCCGCAAACATGCCGGCGCGCTCTATCGGCTCCACAAGCTCGGCAAGACGCTCCGCCTTCAACGCCATCGGCTTTTCCATGGAAAAGGGCTGCGCGCGCTTCGCCAGCATGGACGCAAGCGCCAACATACGATGATGCGGGGCAAGGGCAAAGACGAAATCGACCTGCTCCTTGTCGAGAAGCTCCTGCGGGCAGTCGTAGGCGCGGCATCCGATTTGATCCGCCCATTCCCGCGCTCGATGAATGTCCGCATCGCTCACGGCGGCGACAGGAACGCCGAGGTTTTTTAACGCCTCGGCGTACATTCCCGTATGCCAGTGGTTTACTTCTAAGAGCGCGGTTCGAAGCGGCATATCAGTATTCCACGTTTTGCTCGTCGTCTTGCGCCGCGACGGGCGTCGGGTCGGCGCGGTAGCCGCATTCATCCCGGCGGTAGCAGAGGTAGTATTGGCGCGTTTTCGTCTTGCGGAGGGTCAAAAACGGGGCGTCGCATTCTGGGCATGGCTTTCCTAGAACGGGCGGGTCCCAGACGGCGAACTCGCACTCAGGGTAGCCGTTGCAGCCGTAGAAGATGCGCCCGCGCCGGCTGCGCCGCTCCACAATCTGATTTTTTTCGCACTTGGGACACGGCGCGACAGGCTCCGGGCCGGTCCCTTTGCCGTTCAGCGGCTGGGTGTGGGTACAGTCGGGATAGCCGGAGCATCCCAGAAACTTCCCGTACTTGCCCCATTTAATGATGAGCGGTTTGGAGCATTCCGCGCACTCGATTTCCGTGACCTCTTCGAGCCGCTTCCGTTCGTCGTACATCTTGTCAGCCGCGCCTTCAAGCGCTTTGGTGAACGGGTCGTAGAAACTGCGCATCATGGCGACCCAGTTGCGCTTTCCTTCTTCGACCTCGTCCAGCTCGTTTTCCATTTTTGCGGTGAATTCAGGGTCAAGGATGTTGGGAAAGCTGCTCATCAGCATGCGCGTGACCAGCTCGCCGACATCGGTCGGTTTGAACCGTCCATTCTCCTTGACAACATAGTTGCGGCTACGGCTCAGGATGGTGGAGATGATCTGGGCGTAGGTGCTGGGGCGTCCGATGCCGCGCTCCTCCAGCTCCTTTACCAGCGTCGCTTCGCTGTATCTCGGCGGCGGCTCGGTAAAGCTCTGCTTCGGGTCCATCTTTTTGAGATTCAGCCGATCATCTTTTTTCACATCCGGCAGCGGTTGGCGATCCCCGTTCTGCGCGTTCTCTTCCGACTCCATATACACCGCGCGAAAGCCGGGAAAACGCAGAATCGAGCCTGTTGTGCGGAAAAGATACCCGCCCGCCTTGATGTCGATGGTCGTGATGTCCAGAACGGCGCGCTCCATCTGACTCGCCACAAAACGCCGCCAGATCAGGTCGTAGAGCTTGAACTGATCGGCGCTCAGATGCTGCTTGACCGAGTCGGGGGTTCGCAGCGTGGAGGTGGGGCGAATCGCCTCATGGGCGTCCTGGGCGCGCTTTTTCGATTTATAAACGGGCGGCTTGGCGGGGACATACTCCTTGCCGAATCGATCCTCGATATAGGCGCGCGCCTCTTTAACAGCGTCCGCCGAGACGCGCGTCGAATCGGTTCGCAGATAGGTGATGAGACCGATCTTCTCCGTTCCGATATCGATCCCCTCATACAGCGACTGCGCGACCGACATTGTCCTGCGCGCCTGAAAACGCAACTTGTTGCTCGCGTCCTGCTGAAGCGAGCTGGTGATGAACGGCGCTTTCGGCGACTGGCGCTGCTGCCGCATTTTGACCGAGTCGACGATGAACGGCCGCTTTTTGGCGTCGCTGCAGATCTCTTGGGCGCGCGCCTCGTCAATGCCGAACCCGTAGGTTCCAAAGGTCGGCTTTTCGTCGCCGATGCGGTACAGGCGGGCGGTGAACTCGTCCCCGGCGTCCGTTTTGAGATGCGCGTAGATTGTCCAGTACTCTTCAGGTTCAAACGCGCGAATTTCCTCTTCGCGTTCTAAAATGATGCGCACCGCGACCGACTGAACGCGACCGGCGGAGAGACCTGGACGCAAGCCGCGCCACAACAGCGGGCTGATGCGGTATCCGACCAGCCTGTCTAGGACGCGGCGCGCCTGCTGCGCCTCCACCAGATCCTCGTCGATCTGGCGCGGTTTTTGCATTGCGGCGCGTATCGCGTTGGGGGTGATTTCGTTGAAGGTGATGCGCCGTATCGGTTTCTTTGCCGGCTCCAGCGACTGCGCAAGGTGCCAGCTGATCGCTTCGCCTTCGCGGTCGGGGTCGGGCGCGAGAATCACCTCGTCCACCTTTTTTGCGGCGGCGACGAGCGAATTGAGAACCTTCTTTTTCCCCTGGATGATCTCATAGGACGGCTCAAAATTGTTCTCGGTATCGACCGACTCTTTGGAACGGGGCAGGTCCCAGACATGCCCATTGGAGGCGCGGACGACGTAATCGTTTCCCAGCGTTTTTTCGATGGTGGAGGCTTTCGCGGAGGACTCCACAATCACCAGCGTTTTTGGCATAGACGGTTTCTATCTCCTTTGGCAACGGGTTCGGTTCAGGTTGTGTATTCTAGCAGCTGAATCAAGGATTGGCGCAACCGGCGGCGCGGAACGACCTTATCGATCATGCCGTTTGCGAGAAGAGCTTCTGCCGATTGCAGTTCGGGGGGCATCTCTTCGCCGATAGCGGCTCTGGCGCGGGGACCGGCGAAACCGATCATCGCCCCCGGCTCGGCAATGACGATATGCCCAAGAAGAACAAAGCTCGCCGCGGCGCCGCCCATGGTCGGATTCGTCACCGCGGAAATATACAGCAAGCCCTCGTTGTCATGCTGTTGAACGGCGGCGCTCGTTTTTGCCATCTGCATGAGCGCGACCGTTCCTTCGTCCATTCGAGCGCCGGCGCCGGAGCCTGAAACGATCACAACCGGCAAACGCCGCTCCACCGCCCGCTCAAAACAGCGCGCGATCTTTTCCCCGACGACCGATCCCATGCTTCCCATGATGAAATGCATGTCTGTCACGGCGATGGAGACTTCATTGCCGCCGATTCGGGCTAGTCCAGACATCATCTCGGAGGGCATGCCGGTGCGCTCGCGGTAGGTTTTGAGACGCTCTCGGTAGCGCGGAAATTCTAGAAAGTCGACCGAGTAGAGATCGGCGTCGTACTCCACAAAAGAGCCTTCGTCTGTCAAGAGGTCAATGCGCTCGTCCGCCTTGAGCGGATAATGCGCGCCGCATTCAGGGCAAACTTTGAAATGGCGGGCGAACAGGTCTGCCTCCATTTCAGCGCCGCATTGATGACAAACAAACGGTTCGTTCATTTTTTCTCTCGCAGGTCAAGCGTCCATAGTCTATAGCCCCTTGCGCCCATATTGCAAGAAAAATTGACGCGGCGGACGCCTCGCCATGATTATGATACGCAAATCCGGGGCGTCAATCAAAACATGCATTCCGACCTCATGCCTAAGGTTGGGACATCATCATTATCCTAAATCAAGGGACGAGGTCAAATGAAACTGACCTTAGCGCTTTAGTTGGGACATTCCGTCTGGCGAACGCGGACGGTTTCTGCGACGCCTCTAGATTCCCGCTTTCGCGGGAATGACGGCCTGGTTGGCGACGCCTTTTTCCCATCAATAGAGCGATCGTTCGTTCAAATGTCCCAACTTTACGCATGAGCTCGGAAATGAGACGGTTGACACGGGGGCGGAGGGCGTTTACACTTTGCGGGCTTACATAACTGACGAAAGGATGTATTTGATGGCGCTCAAACTTGGATGCAGCACAATTCTTTACGGGGGGCAGTCGCTCAACACGGCGTTGCAGCGGATTTCAAAGATCGGATACAAATCGGTTGAATTGTGCGCGCTCGGAGGAATGGCCCCTCATCTTGAGACGGATGTATTGAACGCTGAGATCGTCGCAATCCGCGCCATGTTAGACCAGAACGGGCTTGCTATCGAGTCGATTGGCGCCAGCGGGAGCCTCGGCAACCCCGACCGGTGCAAGCGGCTCATCGACATTGCCGCCGCGCTGCGCGCCCCCGCCATCGCCTCCGGTCCGACGGGCAGATCCGACAACGAGGACGACTTCAAAGCGGCTGTCGACGGCATCGGCGCCCTCGGCGAATACGCCGAAGCGGCAGGGGTCAAAATCAGCGTCAAACCGCATGTCGGCGGAAGCGTTTACAACACGAAGACCGCTCTCCGCTTCATGAAAGAGATACAGAGCGACGCTGTCGGACTCAACTGGGACGCGAGCCATATCTGGCGGACGCCGGAGGAAGAGGACCCGGTCGAATCGCTGCGTCAACTGAAACCGCACATCGCCACATTCCGCATCCGAGACACCTTGAGCCGAGAGCGCGGAATCGGATCGGTCGAGACGCAGGTTCCGGGCGGAGGCGCCCTCTCCTTGGCTGACATCGCCAAAGAAATGAATACGACCAATCTGGAGCATGTCGCCGTCGAGATCGTCGGGATGCGCGAAATGAGCCTGGAAGAGGTGGACGATATAGCGCAGCGCACTTACGACGCGCTCTCGCCGCACTTCGATAATTGACGGGACAACTGACGGACGGAGGCGGAGATGCCGGTTGAGAGTCATGCGCTGACGGCAGAGCAGGCGGAGCAGTTTCGGCGGGACGGGTTCCTCGGCCCGTTTGAGCTCTGCTCCGCCGCGGAGATGAGAGACATACGGGGCGAGCTGGAAGCGTCCGTTTTGTCGAAAGGGTCGCCGCATCTGCCGAGCAACGTCCATCAGTCGCGCCATTTAGACAAGCGCGTCGTGTACGATCTGTGCGCGCATCCAGCGGTGATAGGGCGCATGGCGGGCGTGTACGGACCCGACCTGCTGCTGTGGCGGTCAAACTTTTTTCAGAAGGAGCCTGGGGCAAAGGAGATTCCGTGGCATCAGGACATGAACTACTGGCCGATTGAACCGCCCGTCAATATCAGCGCCTGGATCGCCATTGACGAGGCGACGCTGGAAACCTCATGCGTTCGGCTCATACCTGGGTCGCACAAGGCTTCCGTTCCGCATGTGAGGGCGGAGCGGGAGATGCAGTTTGGAGAGATGGCGGATCCTGCGTATGTGGAAGCGGAGCGGGCGGAGCCGATGGAGCTGCGCCCTGGGCAGTTTTTTCTGTTTACGGAGCGGACGCTCCATCAGTCGGAGCCGAACCGGTCGGATCAACGGCGGCTCGGTCTTGCGGTTCGGGTGACGGTTCCGTTTGTGCGCGTGGAAAGCCGCCGCCTTTTTCGCGGTCATTACAACATACTGGTCAGCGGAGAGGATCGGGCGGGCGTCAATCGTCTGGGCGATCCGCCGCTGTCGGCTTAGTCCAGATTCGGCGCATTTTTAAAAAAAGCCATGCGTTTAGCGCCGCTCTGCCGCATGAAGCGGCGACGGCGATTCCAATCAGGTCGAAATGTGTTGCGGCGGCGGCGCATGCCCCCAGGTTCAGCGCGGCGAAGACGGTTTGGGCGGCGGCGTAGGCGCGTTCATTGCCGGTCATCTGAAGCGCCGTGCCGACGGGGCCGGTCGCCGCGTTCACCAGCTGTCCGAGGACGAGAATGCGGACGATGACGGCTCCGCCGCGGAATTCGCCGCCGAACATGCCCATTAAAAATTCAGGAAAAAGCAGACCAGCCGCCGCAAACGGAACCGCCCCCGCAAACGACCATGCCATCGACCGAAGCGCGGCATGGCGAAACTGGTCGATCTTGCCGCCGTAAAACGACGAGGCGAACATCGGCGCGGCGACCGAACGAACAGCGTATAACATGAGCGCAATGAGGCTTGCGATGCGCTGGGCGGCGCCGTACAGCCCTGCGCTGCCTTCGCCCAGCAGATAGATTGCGGCGAAGATGCCGGCGCGCTGCATAACGATCTGGCTCGCCGCGCCGAGAGCGGAGGGCGCCGCGACGCGCAGCCATGTCCGCGTCTCATATTCAGGACGCGCTTTTCCGATGAGTCGGCGGGTCAAAGAGCGCAAGCTTTTCCATTGAAATAGGGCGATGAGGAAGCCCGCCCCGCAGAGCCATGGCATGGTGTGAACGGCTTTGAAAGCGAGCGGCACCGCGAAAATGGCGCCCGCCGTCAGCGCCGGCCAGGCGATCGTTTCGCCGACGAAGCTGGTTTTGACGCGCTCTAAGCCGACATAGGCGCGCCGCTGCAGGCGTAAAAGCGCGGCAACAGGAGCAATGAAGGCGGACATCTGGAGGCTGACGCGCAGAGCGGGGCGGGTTTCTAAAAAAGGGAGCGACGCCGCGGCGAATGTCAAGACGCCGGCGGCGAGGGCGAATGCGCACGTTAACAGCTGTGAACGGGCGACGAGGCCGATGAGCAGGCTCGGTTTTTGCCGCTCAACATACTGCGCGGTGAACCGCTCCGCCGCAGCGGGGAGGCCCAAGGAGCCGACGGCGGCTATGAGACTGGCGGCGGCGAAGGCGGCGGCGAAAAGGCCGTATTCATCGCGCCCTATTTTTTGCGCGATGAGAATGTGCATCGCGTAAAATGAGGCGAGGCTCATGACGCGCAGGGCAAGCGCGCCGGCGCTCCTTCTGCCGATGGGAAGTCTGCCTCCCCGCTTCATGGAGGCTTATTTGTCATCGTCTCCCGAGTCGGCGTCAACTGGATCCCTCCAGATTTCGCCGCGAAGTACGACGCTCTTATTGCTTCCGACTTGCTGCAGGGCAATGTAGTTTCCCCTCTTTTCATCCGCCCCGATCACGGTTGCTTTTTTGCCGTCGGGGGTATGAACGGCAACATAGCCTCTGTTCTTGTCCCCGCCGCCCATGACAGCGGATTGTATGCCGTCGGAGTTGGAGACCTGAACCATCCCATTGTTGTCGTCGCGCATTGCCAACTTGACTTTGGGCAGCCCTTTTTCATCGCGGAGCTCAATGATGGCTCTGCCGTGATCGTCGGAGCGAATCTCTGCGATGACTTGGTCCTGATCGCTCACAAGTTCGATTTTCTTGACGCGGATCGTATCGAACTCTCGCGTCTCTGGTTTTTGAGGTCGATCTGAAATTGACATGTTACCGCCTTTCCAACGGCGCTTTTATTGATCAATCTCTCATGGAACGGAACCCCTGAATGTCAACCGAATATTTTCTGACCCGGCCCCTTAAGTTGGACATTTGAACGAATGATGCTCTATTTATGGGAAAAGGCATCGCCAGCCAAACCGTCATTCCCGCGCAAGCGGGAATCCAGAAGCGGCGCAAAAACCGCCTGCATTCACCCGCCAACATGTCCCAACAAGCCCTAAAAGCTCATAGCGTCTGGAGGTAGACGCTTGCGTTGGGACATATCAGAAGGCTAGGGCGCCGCTTCATCATTTCTTCGACTTCCCAGAAAAAAATGCCATTAGAGCCACCGCCAGAAGCATCACAGACAGTGCCAAGAAGCAGCCAGCATCATTGGGATCCTCCTTTATCGTATCCAGAAAGGACCAGAAAAAAACTGCCGCTAAAACAAGCCACACGTAGCCGCTTGCTATAATCTCATCGCGTGCGGAACGTTCTGAAGGCGTTTGCCAATTCTGTATATCCGGAAAGTGCAGTTCGATCAACTCGTCTGCCGAAAAGTTCATATGTTCATACCAAAATTGCGGGCTTTTTGGGGAAAGGACCTGCCCCGCCATCTGCACAGCTTCTGTTTTCAACCGCAACTTAAACAGCTCCGACAACAGCCGGTACCGAGCCGAGCGCGCGTCCGCCATCAAAGGAGAATCGCCAGAGATCGGTTTCAACTCAAACAGCTCCGACAGAAACGCCTATTCAGGCGTGGAATCTCGATGTTGAAACCAGAACTCCGCCTCCTTTCTTGCGAGATCGCGCAACAGACCAGGCTTCATAACGGCTGATCGTTTGGCGTACTTCCGCCTCCATTCGGCGGACAGCTCCCCCATAATGCGATAGCGCGCCAAGCGCGCGTCCGCCGTCAAGGGAGAATCGCCCGCAATCGGTTTTAACTCAAACAGCTCCGACAGAAACGCTTGTTCAGGCGTGGAATCTCGATGTTGAAACCAGAACTCCGCCTCCTTTCTTTTGAGAGCGTCCAACAGACCAGGCTTCATAACGGCCGATCGATTGGCGTATCTTCGGCTCCATTCGGCGGACAGCTCCCCCATGATGCGGTAGCGCGCTTCGCGGGCAGCTCCAACGATTGAGGGATAGCCTGAAAGCGGAACAAGTCCAAGTTTCCGCTCAAGTATCGCCACGCGCCCCTTTCTGTGCGTCTGCTCAGGGATTTTTTCAACGTCGCGCATGATTCTATCGTCATCGCGCATCGGCCGTCCTCCCTTCGCTTCTGCGGCTTTCCAATTCCATCTTTCACCCATGCCAAACAAGCGGTCAAACTGCCCACTGCGCTCCAATAAAATATACCAGAAGCCCTCAATTAAAATTACGATATGTGGGGTTGGCGCCGATGAGCTGTTCAAGCAGATGTCGCGCAGACAGGTTTGGGACTCGCGCTCATTTTGGGTCGGGTTGGCGGGCGCTTTGGCGGTACCATTTTACAAAATGCTCTAAGCCCACTTCTATGGAGGTGGTCGGGTTGTAGCCGAGAGCGGCTTTTGCCTTGCCGATGTCGGCGTAGGTGATGGGGGCGTCGCTTGGGTTGACCGGCAAAAAACGGCAATTCGCCTTTTTTCCGATGAGCCGCTCTAGCAGGCGGACGACGCGCATGAGCGGAATCGTTTTAGAGTTGCCGAGGTTGTAGATCTCAAACGGCGACGGGGAGGAGAGCGCCGCGGCGACGCCTGAGACGATGTCGTCAATGTAGGTGTAGTCGCGCTGGGCGGAGCCGTCCCCGTATATCGGAAGCGTCTGCCCAGAGTCGATGAGCCGCGTGAATTTGTGGATCATCAGGTCGGGGCGCAACCTTGGCCCGTAAACGGTGAAAAAGCGGAGGCTCGCGACGGGAAGGCTGTAGAGGCGCGAGTAGGTGAAGGCGAGCATCTCGCAGGCGCGTTTCGTGGCGGCGTAGGGGGAATAGGGTCGGTCGGCGGGCGCGCTCTCATGGAACGGCGTCGGCATGTCGGTGTACACAGAGGAGGAGCCGGCGAAGATGAAGTTGCCGACGCCCGCCTGCGCAGACAACTCCAACATGTTGAGCGTCCCGACAACGTTGATATCGTGGTATTCCCGCGCGTTCCCGACCGACGGCCGCGGTCCAGGACGCGCCGCCATGTGAATCACCGCGTCGATAGGCTGTTCGCGGAACGCCTTTTCGATCTGATTTTTGTCGCGGATGTCCGCCTCGTAAAACTCGATCTTGCCGCGCTTCTGGATCGCCCGCAGGTTTGCGTATTTTTGCTTTTCTGAATAGAACGGGTCAAAGTTGTCCACAATCACAACGGCGCGTCCATCCGACAGCAGCCTCTCGGCGGTGTGGGAGCCGATAAAGCCCGCCCCCCCTGTGATGAGAACGCATTCAGGTTCGTAGGTCGATTTTCGCATATCGAACAGGCTCCCTTAAAACAACGCTGCAGTCAATTATTATAGCCCAAGACAAGGCGCGCCTGCGTTGAATGGGCGCGTTTTTGAGGCGTATGGTCTGCGTTTTGACGATGGACGCCGCTGAACGCCAGCCGCGCAAAAAAACCTTCGACGACGCTGTATTCTAGCGCGGCGGTCCATCGGTTTGCCGTTTCGATGACGCCTGACAGCAGTTTTCCCGCAGATCCCCATTCGCTTGGACCTTTCGGGTCATGCGGCTTCAAGAGGGAGCCTTCTCCTTTTCGCGCGCGGGTCCATTCCGCCTCGCTCTTGACGCGCGCCGTCCACCAGTACGAGGCGCGGACGGCCGTCTCCAAAACATCCGGCCCGGCGGGATGCCCTAGATGCAAGCCGCGGTGGGCGTATTCGGCTCCCGCGCGTTTGTGGGTGTAGGCGTACTGGTTGATGAAGAGCGTCTCCGCCCAGACGTCCGCGTTTTTCAGCTGAAACGGCTCCGTCCAGAACGCCCCGATTCGCGCGCCGCCTTTCGTTCCCCATGACTTGAAGGCGGAGGCTCCCTCCTGCGGCTGAAAATCGTCTATCAGCGCTTCGGCGTATAGCTGCAGATTCCGCGCGGGAAAAACGCTCAACTCGATGCCTAAGTTCCGGTTGTCAGGATGGACAGGCTCTGTGTCTAAATAAAAAATGTCCAGCGGATTCAGATATTTCAGGTCGAACTGGTTGATCCAAACGACCGATTCGGAGACGGCCGCTGTCAGCCATGGCGCGGGGGAAAACTCGACGCGATGCGCCGCTAGGTATTTTGGCGCGCGGCTTCCGCCCTCCGTTTCAGGTCCGATGAGAGACGCGATCAGCGCCGTGAAACGCGCCTTGCCGATCAGCGCCTCGCCTTTGAGCGTCGGCGCAGGTCCGGCGTTCTTTGACAAAATTAAGCCATGCCGCAACCCTGGACCCCAGTTTGCCTCCTGCCGCCCGATGGTTAGCCGAAACACGCCGCGCCGCCAGCTGAGATCGGAGCGTAAGACGTTTGGCGTACGCGACGAGGCGTATCTGCCCGTGTCGTTTTCATGGAGGTAGGGGCTGATGTCGGCGTCGCCCCGCTCTATGCGGGAGTCGATCTCGAAGGCGGCCGTCCATCCGTTTTGGAAGTCGGCGCCTGCTAACGCGCGCAGCGAAAGGACGGCTAGCCGCTTTCCTCCGCCGTCGCCGTCTCGGACGAGGGCGTCCGTTTGGAGGCCGATGTCGGCGAACAGGTCTGCCTGTTTTGTTTTAACCGAAACAACGCCGCGGTTCGGCTCTTTAAAGCGGCGTTGGTATTGGCGGATTTGTTCGGCGCGGGCGCTGTCTCCTATCGGGTTGATGTTGAGAAACGCCTCCTCAAACTGCGGCTGAATGAACATGCGGAGTTCGGGCTGCAGAACGGACGCGGACCGCAGCAGCCGCCATGCGTTCTCCTTGAGCGGGAGAGGGCGGGCATTCGCCGGCGGGGCGGCGTTCAGGAGCGACCATCCGACTAGAAAAAGAGACAGCGTTTTATGTGTCATCTGCGGCGAGGAACCGACGCTCCATCTCTTCATACAGCTCCACCGTCTTCGCTTGCTGGCAGGCGATTGTCCATTCGCTGCCGACGATTTTGCGTCCTTTTAAGCCCATCTTTCGAGCCGTTTCCAGGTCGGCTGCGATCTCCGAGAGCCTTTCGGTTAACGCCTCTGTGTCGCCGATTTCGACGGTGTAGCCGTTGACGCCGTCCTTCACCGCCTCCGAGACGCCCACTGCGCGGAACGCCGCAATCGGTATTCCGACCGCCGCCGCTTGAACGGCGACCTGCGGCAGACCCTCTATCGTTGAGCAGATGGCGAGGGCGTCTAAAGAAGCCATGACATGATGGATGTCGTTGCGGTAGCCGGCGAAGCGGGTCGTTTTGTGTAAGCCGTTTCGTCTCGCGCGTTCCTGGAGCTGTCCGCGCAGCGACCCGTCGCCGACAACCAAGAAGCGCGCGTTGGGGCGGGTCTGCGACAGCTTTGCCGCGGCGTCTAGAAACGCATGGCAGCCTTTCGGCGGTTCAAGCCTCCCGACAAGGCCGATGAGGATGTGGTCGTTCTCAAAGCCTAGACTTCGGCGCATTTCGGAACGTATCTGCGCTTGGTTTTGCCCCGCTTCAATGAATCGCTCCAGCTCCATGCCGCTGCGTATGAGGCGGTATTGCTCCGGCCGTCCGACGCCCGCTTCAAGATAGACCTGCGTCAGCTCCTTGCCGACGGAGACGAAGCAGTCGGTGCGCCTTCCCGCCCAGCGCTCCAGCGCCATGTAGAGCTGGTTGCGCATCCATGGGAGGTTTGGATGGAACGTGACGCCATGGACGCCGTGGATGACGCAAGGCGCGTTCGCCTTCTGCGCGGCGATTCTGCCGAGAAAACCTGCCTTTGCGGTGTGCGTATGCACAATGCGGTATCGATTTTGTTTGACGATGCGGTAGATCTGCCAGAGCGCCTTCAGGTCGTTCATCGGAGAGATGTCGCGCACGAGACTGTCGAGCAGATGTATGCGCACATTGTTGAATTGTTTGAGAAAGTCGCGGTCTGAATCGCGCCCGGCGATGAGGTCGATCTCATACCTGCCTGTTTTTAAGAGCGCGTTGATGGAGTGGAATACGTTTCGGTCGGCTCCGCCTTTGATATAACGTGTGATGATGCGCAGCGCTCGGATGCGTTTCATGTTAACGCGCGGGTCTCGATTTTCGTCTTGGGGCATGGTAGAGAAACAGCCAGAAGCCGAAGCTGACCGCGGCCGCGGCGAGCGCTAAGGGAGCGCTTTGGAGGCGCGCCGCCGCCGCCCCTGCGGCTGCGAATACGGCGCTCGAAAGCGCGAGCGACCCTGCCGTCTTGGCGGGCGACCAGCCGAGCTTGAAGAGACGGTGGTGAATATGCGACTTGTCCGCCTTCGCCCATCGTCCGCGCCGCCGAACAATCGCCGCTGCCGTGTCGAAGATCGGGAGGCTCAGCGCGGTGAGCGGAAAGATGTAGAGAGCCATGTTCTCCGTTTGCTGAAAGCATACTTTCAACGCGATCGCGCCGAGCGCGCAGCCGATGGAGAGCGCCCCGGCGTCTCCCAGAAACATTTTCGCGGTCGGCAGATTGAACGGCAAGAAGCCAAGGACGCCGGCAAACAGCAGAACGGCGACGAACGCTTCGGCGCCCATATTCGAGACGCCCGCGGCGGCCGCCAGCGCAGCCGCCGCCGCCAACGCCGCTCCCGACGCAAGGCCGTCCGCGCCGTCAATCAGATTCAAAGCGTTCGTCGCGCCGACGATCCAGAACAGCGCCAAGCTGTACTGAAGCGGCGTTTCAATGAAGGCGGGCAACGCGCGGGAGATTGGCTCCGGCAGGGCGAATCCTCCCTGCGCGGCGGCGATGACCGCGGCGGCCGCAGCTTGACCCGCCAGTTTCTGCCAAGGGGCTAGACCGCGCGCGTCGTCAATCAAGCCGACAGCTGTCATCAACGCAAAGCCGACCATGAGACCGATCAGAAAGACGGAAAATCCGCCCGCATAGACGCCGTATGCGGCCGTTCCAATGATGAACGCCGCTGCGACAGCAACCCCGCCCAGCTGCGGCGTCGGCAGGCGGTGGATTGTGCGCGAGTTCTTCTGCGCAAACCAGCCCATTCGACGCGCGAGCTTCAGAGCGGCCCAGCTAGCCGTCAGCGCGATGATTCCCGTGGTGGCGGCGATTGTCAGCATCGCGGTCAGCGGCTGTTCATGTGTTCAAGAGACCTTTATTCATCGTCGTTCCGCTCGCTCAACAATTCGCCCCGCTGCAGCCGTTCCGCGTTTTCGGTCGACCAGAGAATGTTCTTCATCGCCTTTTGAGCGGCGATATAGCGCGTCGCCGCCAGCAGATGCGTTCGCTTTTCTTCAAAGGTCTCCGCGAGGTCGTAGTGTCGGAACGCGACCTCCAGAACCTGGAACATGTGAAGTTCAGCGTCCTCCCGCAGCGTGATATGCGCCAGGGCGCGCTTCAAGGCTCCGACATCCCGCCCCTCTTCCAGATACTGGCTCACAAGAATTTCAGCGTCCAGGACCTTTTGGAAATCGGCAAACTCCTGCAGACGGTCTAACATCTGCTTGGAGTTTTCAAAGGTTTCATCGAGCCGCTGGTCCCGCCTCGGGACGCGCGCGGAGGGCATGTTCAACCAGCGCAGCATCGTCAAATAGACCGCGCCGTGGAAGACGCCGCGCAACAGCTCTTTGCTTGGAGCGTCATGGAACGCGCGGTAGAGCGCATGGGCGTATGAGTACAGGTTAGCGACATCGTGCCAGTCGCCTTCGTTCTTCAGGTGGAAACGGACGATGCGGACGGCTCCCGCGTAGGTCATCGCTCTGCAGATGTCGGCCGGCTCCACTCCTTCGCGCAGCTTTTCCTCAACCTCGCTGACGATTTCGCGGAAGTCGTCTTGGAGCATCCGCTGCGCGAATGCGGGTATGTCCAGATCGGCGCGGTTCGCTTGATTTTCCTTCCAAATCTCATCCAGGCGCCCGAAGACGTTTCTCAGAACAGGGACGGCGTCCGCCCAGCGCGAGGTCTCCTCATGCCGCGTCCGCCGGGCGAGATCGACGACAATGGGGCGCAGAATCTCCTGCGCGCCCGCCCAGTCCAGATAATGCAGCGATTCGAAGCATTTGTTCGCAAAGTCGAGCGCATGCCCGTCGCCTGTGAAATAGTAGTCGGTTGCGGCGGAATACACAAAATGGGCGATCTCCTCTTTGGAGTATCCGCGGTCAAAGATGGTGATTAAAATGCGCTCCGCCGCGCCGACATCCCGCTTGCGGATGAAGTATCGGAACCATCGGAACAGCTGCTTTTTCTCATGTTCATTATTGGTTCTGGGGAAAGGAGAACGGGGACGGCGCGAGCTTCCTGTTGTGCGGCGGCTCGTCTGGGTCAAACCATGCACCAAGAACAGGTTCTGGTCGGCAGGGTCGATGTCGTCCCACATATTCGCGGCGATGGCGAGTATGGCGACGCCGGATGACCAGCCGTCGTTTGTTTTGTTGGCGCCGTAGTAGAGGCCCTGGTGGATGATCTCTTTGGCGGAGGCGCCGGCGTCGCGCAGAGCCGCAACCGCCTTCGCAATCAGAAACGGGCTGCGGTCTTTGAGTCCCTGAACCAGCTGCCGTTTTCCGCGGTGGATGAGCCGTTTGCGCGCCGCTTCCTTTTCCCCGCTCGACAGCCCGACGGAGACCATGCCGTCTTCAACCTTGATGGGAAACGCTTTTAGGTCGTCGCCAAAGGAGAGGAAGCAACCGCCGGTGCGCAGGTCGAATTCCCAGTGGTGCCAGTGGCAGATGAGAACGCCGTCCCGCACGCTGCCCTCCGACATGGGATACCCCATATGCGGGCAGCGGTTGTCGACAGCGTAGTAATTGTCGGCGTATCGAAAGACGGCGATATGGAAGCCGTCCACATGGAACGGTTTGCCCTCGCCCTCTTCAAATTCGTCGGCGCGGCAGAGCGGGTGGTAGGTCAGCTCTTCGTCCAGCTCGGCGACGGCGGATTCGTCAATTGCAAAAAATGAATCGGGGGCGTCGTAATGGATATTGGAGCTCATTGTTCGCCTTTCTCACTTTCATACGCATACATGATATGTCGGATGCGGTTTAATTGCAACTGCCGTTCTCTGACCTTAGCGCTTTAGTGGGGACACTCGTCTGGGCGAACGTGGACGGTTTCTGCGGCGCCTCTGGATTCCCGCTTGCGCGGGAATGACGGCCTGGTTGGCGCCGCCTTTTCCCATAAATAGAACGAACAAACCCTTTACTGATGGGAAAAAGGCATCGTCAACCTGACCGCCATGCGGGAACTGCGCATGTGAAAGGGGGTATAAATGCGGTATCATATCATGAAGCGCAAAAGACGCAGAATTGGGCTAGGCGGAAGGCGGGGCGATGGTACGGATCGGGATAATCGGCATCGGGTTCATGGGTAAGACGCACTGGGAAGCTGCGCAGACGGTCAGCGGCGGAAAGGCGACGGCGATCTGCACGCGCAGCGAGACAAAACTTGCCGGGGACTGGAGCGGCATACAGGGAAACTTCGGCGGGCGGGGCGGAAACGTCGACCTTTCCAACATTAAAAAATACCGGGACTACCGCGACATGCTTGCCGATCCCGACATCGATCTGGTCGACATCTGTCTGCCGACTGCGCTCCATAAAGAGGTCGCGATCGCAGCGTTCCAGGCGGGGAAGCATGTTCTGTTGGAAAAGCCGATTGCGGTTGAGCTCGCCGACGCGGACGAAATGACGCGGGCGGCTGAAGCGTCCGGCAAAAAGTTTCTCGTCGGGCAGGTGCTGCGCTTTTGGCCCCAGTTTGCCTACTTAAAGGAGGCGATTGAAAGCGGAAAGCATGGGAAACTGATTGGCGGCAACTTCAAACGCATCATCTCGGCGCCAGACTGGAGCGACAGCTGGCTTGAAGGGCTGGACAAGTCGGGCGGACCCGGCATCGACCTGCATATCCATGACGCCGATTTTCTAAACTACCTGATCGGGATGCCGGACGCCGTCTTCTCGACGGGCGTCTTGGCGCGGGGGCGGTATGCGCAGTATGTCTCGACGCAGTATCTCTACGAGGAGCGCGGGCTGTCGATTTCCTGCCAGAGCGGAGCGATCGCAAAGCGCGGGCGCCCCTTTGAGCATGGGTACGAGCTTTACTTTGAGGATGCGACTGTCGCGCACAACTCCTCTTGGGACCCGCCTGTCGTTAAGGTCATCACAGACGAAGGGGTAGAACAGATCAGCCCGCCTGAAACGGACGGGTTCGCACAGGAGATTCAGTACGCCATCGATTGCATTGTGAACGACGCGGAGCCGACGCTTCTGTCGGGGCGTTCGGCGCGCGATTCGCTCGCTCTTTGCTGGAAAGAGATCGAGTCGATTCAGACAGGGCGGCTGCTGCGGCTTTAACCAAACGAAAGGAACGGAGCAAACATGCGAACGGCGTTGATACTGATCGATCATGGGAGCAAGCGGAGCGCGGCGAATGAGATGCTTGAGACGGTCGCCGAACGGGCGCGGGCGCGCGGCGTCTATGACATTGTTGAGGCGGCGCATATGGAGCTGGCGGAGCCGACGTTGGAGCAGGCGTTTGAGGCGTGCGTGTCGCAAGGGGCGGAGCGGGTTGTGGTGCATCCGTATTTTTTGTCGCCAGGGCGGCATTCGCAGAGCGACATACCGCGCATGACGCGGGCGGCGGCGGCGTTGTATCCGGAGGTGGAAACGCGGCTGACAGCTCCGCTGGGCGTTGACGAGCGGATGATCGATGTTGTCATGACGCGGGCTGAGGAGGCGCTAGAGAAGGCTTGATCTCAAGCGGGGCGCGGACGAAGGCGGCTCAAAGGACATCGTATGCGCGACGACGATCAAATTATACGCGACGTTGAAAAAATCCCTGAGCAGACGCACAGAGAAGGGCGCATGGCGATACGGGAGCAGGAGCTTGGACTTGTTCCGTTTTCAGGCGAACCTGCAGTCGTTGGCGCAGTCCGCGAAGCGCGCATCCGCATTATGGAGGAGTTGTCCGCCGACTGGAGGCGGACGTACGCTGATCTATCTGCCGTTACGAAGCCAGGTCTGTTGCGCGATCTCGCAAGAAAGGACGCGGAGTTCTGGTTTCAACATCGAGATTCCACGCCTGAAGAGGCGTTTCTATCGGCGCTGTTTGAGTTGGAGCCGATTGAGGGCGATTCTCCCTTGACGGCGGACGCGCGCAAAACGCGCTACCGCATTATGAGGGAGCTGTCCGCCAACAGGGAGCAGATGTACGCTTATCAAGCAGCCGTTGTGAAGCCTGGTCTGTTGCGCGATCTCGCAAGAAAGGACGCGGAGTTCTGGTTTCAACATCGAGATTCCACGCCTGAAGAGGCGCTGCTGCCGGAGCTGAGGGAAGGGCGTATGGCGATACTGGAGCAAGAGCTTGATCTTGCTCCGCTTTCAGGCGAGCCTGCGATCATTGCCTCGGCGCGCGAAACGCGCTGCCGCATTATGCGGGAGCTGTCCGCCGACTGGAGGCGGATGTACGTCTATCGATCGGTCATTATAAAGCCTTATCTGTTGTACGATCTCAAAAGAAAGGATGCGGAGTTTTGGTTTCAGCATCGAGATTCCACGCCTAAAGAGGCGTTTCTATCGGAGCTGTTTGAGTTGGAGCCGATTGAGGGCGATTCTCCCCTGATGGCGGACGCGCGCTCGGCGCGTTATCGGTTGTTGTGGGATGCGCTCCACTTGCGGTTGAAAGAGGAAAAGAAAGCGTCAGCAACTGACGCGTTGAATCGGCAGGAGCTGGGGCGCATGAAGAGGATGGCGGAAAAAAAGAATCATGAAGCTGTCAAGATGACCGCTCAAGTTCTTTCCCAACAGAGCGCGCAGTTTTGGTATGAGCATATGAATTTCTCGGCAGACGAGTTGGTCAAACTGCACTTTCCAAATATACAGGACTGGCAGACGCCTTCCGAGCGCGCTTCGAATATCAGACACTGCTTCGTCCTTCTGACGATCGGGGCGGCGGTTTCCTTTGGGGCTGTCTGGCAATTTTTTTCTGCAGGGAAAGCTGCGGAAGGCTACCTTTGCGCGATAGCGATGTCTCTAGCGGCTTTCGCGATGTTTGTGGCGGCTTTCGCGATGTTTTCTGAAGCTAGGCGGAATCCAGGCGGGAAGGGGCTGTATGGGAAGTCGCAGAAATGATGAAGCGGCGTCCCCGTCCGCCGACATGCCCCAACTTAAGGCGGAAGGTCGGACGCTCTGACCTTAGCGCTTTAGTTGGGACATTCGCCTGGGCGAACGCAGACGGTTTCTGCGGCGCCTCTGGAT
>JAPPNK010000019.1 GCA_028818695.1 Candidatus Poribacteria bacterium | reverse complement strand
TGGGGGAAGATAAAAGCGGCGGGCGGCAATGAAAACAGCCCAACCCCGCAGGAGAGAAACTCCCTCGGCGAAGAATGACAGGCGCGGGGCATGCGCCCTCCTATTGAACCGCCGCGCCGTATCGGTTAGCCTTAAGCCGTTGCTTTGATCATGGGAGAGGGAGAGTATGTTTACAGAAGAGCAGCGGGCGCATTTTCATGAGCGCGGATTTGCGCATATCGGAAAGGTGTGGTCGGACGAACGGTTCGCCCAACTTCGCCAGCGGTGTACCGACATCACGCAGGGGCGCGTGCTTCATCCGTCCATGTGGTTTCAGCAGGACATCGGTGGAAACGAGTATAAACTGGGGCCCGGCGGCAAGTTTCAAGGACCCTCGGACAACTACCGAAAAATCGAAGGCTGGGAGGTTGACCCTGTCTTTTTAGCCTACATGCAAGACCCTGTCTTTCGCGGCATCACGCGCGAATGGATCGGCGAAAGCGTGTCGATCTACCGCGCCATGTTCATGAACAAGCCGCCGAACAAAGGCACCGTCCTGCCCTACCACCAGGACGGCGGCGACGGCTGGCGCCTGTCCAGCGTCGCCGAGCGCGATTTTCTCACCGTCTGGACGGCTGTCGACGACGCGACCATCGAGAACGGCTGCGTCGAAGTGGTCCCTGGAAGCCACAAACTCGGCCTGCTCTCCAAACGCGGGCATACGATCTCCAAAGAGCATGAATCCAAACATGCGGAAAACGCGGATTCGGTCTTTTTGGAGCTGAAAGCGGGCGAGGTCGTTGTTCTGCATAACTTCCTGCTGCACCGCTCAGGGGTGAACGAGACTCCGAATTCGCGGCGCGGATTCAGCGTCTGCTACATCAACGGCGCAATTCATCGGACGAACGACCCGCAGAAGAAGCCGTTCCCGCGCGTCTTTGGACCGGACGCCTTGAAGGTTGAAGACGCCGAGGCGCGTATGGCGGCTGAGAGCGCATGAACTGAAACGGCGCGGCTCATTGGTCGGCGCGCTTCAGGCGCGTTTATGTCGGAGAAACCAGGCGTACAGATCTGGATTGTCGTAGGTTTCCGTCCACGAGTCGTGCCCCGCTTCGGGGTAAACGGTCAGCTGGATGTTTCCGCCCGCCTGTTTCACCGCGTCGACCATCGCCTCGGTGCGTTCAAGAGGGACGACCTCGTCCTTTGCGCCGTGGAACGCCCAGATGGGCAGGTTGACCAGTTTCGGGGCTGTTTCAGGGTCGCCTCCTCCGCAGATCGGAGCCGCGGCGGCGAAGGTTTCCGGCGACTGCGCCGCCAAAGCCCACGTTCCGTACCCGCCCATGCTCAGCCCTGTCAGATAGACGCGGTCAGGATCGACGGGATGCCGCTCTTTGACAGCGTCCAGCAGCGCCGACAGCTCCGCCAGATGTTCCGTCCACCAGCTTTCGGCGGGGCATTGCGGCGAAACGGCGATGAACGGAAACGCATCATCCTGCGCCGCCAGCTTCGGTACCCCATGTTTCAACACGGCGGAAAGATCGTCTCCCCGCTCGCCCGCCCCATGCAAAAACAAGATCAGCGGAAGCGGCGGCTCCCCCTCGGTCGGTTGATGAAGCAGGAAACGGAGCGGGCAGCCCTTTATCTGTTGTTCGGTTTGCGGCATGGCGTTCCTTCTTTGATTTTGTCGAATCGTCCTCTACACTTGTGAACAACTTTACTCGGCGGAAGAGCAAAGCGCAACGCCGCCCGATACAACCTGGAGAATCGAAATGCTAAGATATGTTCTGCCCGCAACTCTCTTTCTGTCGGCGCTGTCAGCGCAGGCGCAACTGACGATGGACGATTTTGCCGCCATATGGCTCTTCAACGAGGACGGAAAGGATGTGAGCGAGAACGAGTACCATGCCGAGCTGAAAAACGGCGCAAAGATCGAGAACGGATCGCTCATGCTGGATGGGGCGAGCTGGGCGGAGATGCCAAACCAAGCGGCGTTTCAGGCGCAGGGCGGCATCACGCTTCTGGCGCGCGTCTTTCCGACAACGATCAACCGAGAAGACGCATTTTTCGCGCATATGATTCTGGCAAAAGGGAACGAATACCTGCTGCGCATCGATCCGCCGGACCAAGGGAACCTGTTCGCCGCATTTTTCTACGTGAATGAGGACTGGCGCCCGGCGGCGGCTGAAGTGAAGCCGGAAGAAAATGTGTGGGCGTTCGTCGCAGCGACCTATGAGCCGACCGAAGGCGACGAAATGAATGTGAAGCTGTATGTGGACGGGAAACTGAAAGCGCAGGCAAACCGAAAAGGCAAGATACTGACAACCGACAATCTTGTTGAGATCGGTCGATGGGAAGACTTCTCCTATTTTATCGGCGCCATCGATGAAGCGGCGATCATGAAAAGGCCGGCGACGGAAGAGGAGATCCGCCTGATTCACAAAACGGGGCTGGAAGGGTTCAGCCAAGGCTTGAACGTTGAACCAACAGGGCGTTTGGCGGTATCATGGGGTGAACTGAAAGCCTGAATGCGGCAACATGACGCCGCATCACATTCGCTGAAGCGAAGAAAGGAGCGGCAAATGCGCAGGCTTCCGCCCTATTCAGAAGAAGCGACAGAGGAGATCTGGGAACGCCTTGACGCGCAGATCGAACGCGCGCGGGAGAAGATCATTGAGCCGGCGCGCGAGCGGCTTGAACGGGAGGTGGAGCTGCGCCGCGAGACGCTCCAGCTATGGGACGAGGGCAGGCTGTTCCGCCCGGAGCATCCTGTCACGGTGGATGTGTTCGTCGCCGGCTTCCCTGAGCATCTGATCCGAGCCTTTGCGACGCGGATCATGGGTCTCGGCTTGACATGCAACGGTCAAACGCATAACGCGGACGCTTTGGCGATGCTTTCGGTGCATCATGCGCGCGTTCTGGTTTGGAACGCGGACAATCGGACGCCTGGATCGTTTTTCCGTTTGGCGAAGGCGCGGCAGCCGCACCTGAAGGGCGTTGCCATCGGGAACGCGCGCAACCGGACGGTGTTTGAGCGTCTCCAGCGTTCGGGGGCGGCGGCGTTTGTGCCAAGCGAGAGCGCGACTCGTTCGGTAGGCGTGTCATCGTTGGAGCGGTGCGTCATACAGACGTTGACGCGGCGCGAGCGCGTCTGTCCGAATTTTGAGGAGGGGCATCCGTGCCGAGGGGAGTGCGCCAGTTTTGAAGACCCGCCGCGCCTGACCCAATTGAAACGCATTGCGCAATAATGAAACGCGCCTCTCCGACTGGAGAGCCGGATTGCGCAATCCAATCTCTCAACTAAGTCGCTGTCAAATCTGATCACAAGTCTTAAGTTGCGGCATGCCTGCATGACGTCTTACCGCAAGGGCGGGAACGACGACAGGCGGCGCAAACGCTTTAGGGTCAAAATGAAACCTCCGTAAGAAGCGGTACAGTCAACGTCCGCCCCGCCGCTTGACGCCTGCGCCGCCGCATGCCAAACTGAAACCGCCGCAAAGAGAGGATGACGATGTTTGAACAGACGATCCCCGACGACTGCGTCTCCGTCGCCGAGGCGGGCAGATGGGCAAGCGAACGCCTGAAACGAGAGGTGACGCCCGCCAACATCGCCTATCTGATTCAGTACGGGCGCGTCCAAAAATACAAAAAAGAGGGCGCGCCCGCCGTCTCCAAACAGGAACTGCTGGAGTACTATCGCTCCTTTCTGGGACGTCGCGAACTGGACTGGAAAGACCGCCTCGGCGGCGGCATCAACTGGAAACTCTCCTTTGACCAATACAAAGAAGCGGAAACGACGAAGCATGTCCATCGGCTGCATCCGTATAAGGGCAAGTTTATTCCGCAACTGGCGGAGTATTTTTTGGACGGCGGCGTGGACGAGTTCAAAAAAGAGGCGCGCTTCCAGCCAGGCGATATCGTCCTAGACCCGTTCTGCGGAAGCGGCACAACGCTTGTTCAAGCGAACGAGCTGGGCATGCATGCGGTTGGGGTGGATGTGTCGGCGTTCAACGCTCGCATCAGCAATGTGAAGGTCGGACGGCGGCCTCTTGTGAAAGCGCTGATGGAGCTGGACAAAATCACGCGCTCGCTGCGCCTGCAGGCAGACTCCACAACGATACCTGCCTTTGAGGCGCGCTTGTCCGAGGAGCTGTCGGCATTCAACCGCCGCTTTTTTCCGTCCCCAGAATTCAAACGCAAAGCGCGCCTTGGACAGATTGACGAGAAGGCGTACGGAAAAGAAAAAGCGGATGAGTTCACGCGCCGTTTTTTAGAGCTGACAGACGAATACGGCGTTCAGATTCTGCAGGACGGCTCCGACAGATTTCTTGACAAGTGGTTTCTTCAGCCCGTGCGGGTTGAGATCGACCTTGCCGCCGAAGCGGTCAAGAGCATAGCGGACGAGTCGATACGGCATCTTGCGGAGCTGATCTTGAGTCGAACCGTCCGCACCTGCCGCGCGACGACGCATGCGGATCTGGCGACGCTGAAGGAGCCGGCGTCGGCGCCGTACTACTGCGCGAAGCATGGCAAGGTTTGCCGCCCCCTGTTTTCGATGCTGGGCTGGTGGACGCGGTATTGTCAGGACACGCTGCAGCGGCTTGATCAGTTCAACCAGCTGCGCACCGACACGCAGCAGGTCTGCCTTGTCGGCGATTCGCGCGTCATCGATCTTGAGGCGGAGCTGGCGCGGGAAATGCCGGCGCTGGGTCGGCTGGTGAAGGAGCGCGGAATACGCGGAATCTTCACGAGTCCGCCGTATGTGGGTCTCATCAACTACCATGAGCAGCATGCGTATTCGTACGACCTGTTTTCGTTTGAGCGGCGCGACGCGCTGGAGATCGGTCCGCTTTTTAAAGGAACGGGAAAGAAGGCGCGGGAGGAGTATGCGGCGGGAGTGTCGGCGGCGCTGCGGAATTGCGCCCGTTTTCTGGCGGACGATTACGACGCATATGTCGTCGCGAACGACAAGCATGGACTGTACGAGACGATCGCGGACAGGGCGGGCATGCAGATTGTTCAGCGTTATGAGCGCCCCGTTCTGAACCGAACCGAGAAGGACAAGAGCGCCTATTCGGAGACGATTTTTCATATAAAAGCGAAATGAGGGTCGCTTGAGCATGGCGTTTTCAAGCGAACAAACGGAGCGAATTGAGAACGCTGTCAAAGAGTCTCTTCGGAAAAAGTTTCAAAATTGGACGCCTGAGTCGAGACACATGCCTTTCCACCACAAGCTGCTGGGAAAGGATCGGATGGCTCTTTACTCGTTCATCCAGTCGCTGAACACAACCTTTGGAACATCCATCTATGAGCCGGTCGCTGAAACATTAGCGGGCGTTCGCTTTTCAGAAGCGGAACGTCAATATACGGTAGGAGAGACCGTCAGCGAACGCGCCCAGGACGCGATTCAAGAAATCATGAACGCCTTATCAACAGAGAACACAAACCCTGACAAGCGCGCTGAAATTGAGCGCATTCGATCGGTATGCCGCGATGGAGAGAGGCGCTCCATCAAGCCGACGCGGGCAGATCTGCGCCTTGTGTCGCGCGAGGGCGCGCTGTATCTGTTCGATCTTAAGACGGCCAAGCCGAACATCGGCAACTTCAAGGAATATAAACGGACGCTGCTTGAATGGGCGGCGGTCGCCTTAGCGCAAGACCCGCAGATAAAGGTACACACCTTGATTGCCATTCCATACAACCCTTATCATCCGGAGCCGTACCAGCGATGGACAATCGCAGGGATGCTTGATTTGCCTCATGAGCTGAAAGTCGCGGAAGAGTTTTGGGATTTTCTAGGAGGCGTCGGAACCTACGACGCTTTGCTAGATTGCTTTGAACGGGCAGGGATAGAGATGCGCTCTGAAATTGACGAGTACTTTGCGAAGTTTGGGCGCGACGCCGTATGATCGCTGGATGAACGCATGGTTTCTACGCCGCCTCTAGATTCCCTCCCCGTTCCCCGTTTTCACGGGGACATGCTTCACGGGGACATGGCTTGCGCGGGAATGCATGTCCTCGCGGAAGCGGGGGCGGTCTGGTTGGCGGCGCCTTTTTCCCATGAATAAAGGCTTTGGTCGTTCAGCAGTCCAAACTTTAGGCGTGAGGTCAACAAAAACATGTTGCCGTATGAATCCCGTTTGCGTTAATATATCAATAATTCAGAATCGCTTCTGTAGGCGGTAAGATGAAGGCATTCCCGCGCGCTGAGCCGACCTCTTTGCGCAGTTCAAAAGGCGGTTGACGTTTGAGCAGGCGGTCGGCATAGGAATCGGCGGTCTAATGGAAGGGAAGAAATGAGCGTACGATCGATCTCTCGCATGTTCGCGCTGGCGTTGTGTTTTGCAGCCGTTGTTTCTTGCGGCAAAAAGGCATCCGAAAACGAGCTTTACGATTCGCTGTTCAGTCGAACGCATCTTGAAAATATGCCCGACGATCTTGAGAAGGATATCCGCAGCTTTTTGGAAAAGGCTGAAGACAGGTCGCTCCGCAGCCGAGCGGCGTACCGATACGGAATGACGCTGGAGCGGCAAGAGCGCTGGGCGGAGGCGTCCGAGGCGTATGCGGCGGCGGACGACGGCGAGTTCCTGCTCCGCGACTTCGCCCGATTCTACCGCGCAAAGGCTGAGCAGGAGCTCGGCAACTATGCCGAAGCGGTACGCCTCTACCAGTCCGTTTTAAACGACTTCCATGACTTTCCGCTGCCGGCGACGGCGCGCTTTCAAATCGGACGCGCCCACTCAGCGGCGGAAGAACATGAGAAAGCGCTCGCCGTCTTTGAGACCTTGACAGCCGACCCCGATTTTGGACGCAACGCCCGGTTCCGCATCGGAACAACGCAGACGCAGTTAAACCGCCCGCAGAAAGCGTTCGAGGCGCTTCAAACGCTCATTGATGAATCCAGCAAGGACGATTACGCCAAGCGCGCCGTTGATCAGATTCAAAAGCTCGCGTCTCAACATCCGGAGCTGAAACTGACGCGCTCCAAAGCGATGGCGCATGGGCGCGTGTTGTATGGACATGGCGACCGAAGCGGCGCTCGCTCCATGTGGCTCTCGGCGGCGCGCGGACATAACGACGAGATGGCGGCGCAGGCGCGGTATGAGATTGGCCGCTCCTATCTGCGCGACCGAAACTACGACAAGGCGATCGCAACGTTTGAGGCGATCTTGACGCGCGGACACGCCAACTACCGCACGCGGGCGCAGTATCAACGCATCCTTGCGCACCGGCGGAAAGGTTCCAGGACGCGCGCGCTGAAGCTGTTTCAGGAGTTTGTCAAACAGAACCCGCGCTCAACCTTGATGGACGACGTCCTCATGGAGTATGGATGGACGCTGCGCGACAGCGGCGACTACGCGGCGGCGCAGGATCAATACGCCAAACTCGCGCGGCTTTATCCGTCCAGCAGGCTCGCGCCGGAAGCGGCATGGATGGCCGCTTGGTGCGAAATTCAGTTGGGGCGCTATACGCAGGGACTCGAAACGCTGCATCAGCTTGTGGAGAGCTACGCCAACAGCGAATACGCCGGACAAGGCATGTTCTGGGTCGGAAAAATGAACGAACGCCTTAAACGATGGGACAAAGCGGCGAAGGCGTACGAAAAAACCCTTGTGATGAACGCTTGGTATTACGCGGCGCGCGCGGAGGAGCGGCTTCAAGAGCTGGAGCGGGAAGGGCGCGTCAAGGAAGGGAGAATGGAGAAGGCGCGGAGCATGATCGCCAAAGCCTCCGTATCGATTGAAGAACTGGAACGCATGCCGTATGAACGGGTGACGCTCATGCGCTCGCTGGGCGACCTGGACGCCGCGATTGCCGAGATGTCGGCGATGCTGGAGGACAACGACCCCGACAACCGCGCCCGCCTCTACTACCATCTGCGGGATGTGTATGAGCAGGCGGGGGAGGGGTACCGCTCCTATCTGATGGCGTACCGTTTTTCACAGCTGCCTGAAACGCAGTGGGACCGCGAGACAGCCCCTGTGGAGATCGGAAAGCTGCTCTATCCGATGCCGTATCTGGACGCGATCAACCGCGCGGCGAAGGAGTTCGATGTGGACCCGCGCTACCTGGCGGCGATGATGCGCGAGGAGAGCCATTTTCGGCAGACGGTCGCCTCTTCCGCCGGCGCGAGGGGACTCATGCAGGTGATGCCTGAAACAGGGCGCTGGATCGCCCAGAATATCGGCATGAAGTCGTTTGACACAAAGATGCTCCTAGACCCAGAGGTGAATATACGGCTTGGGGCATGGTATATTCGCTTTCTGCTGGATCGTTTTGGGGACGATTTTGCGCTGGTGTCGGGAGCCTACAACGCGGGGGCGGGGCGCATGAACGAATGGCGCGAGCGTTTCCAAAACAACGACCTGGACGAGTTTATTGAGCAGCTTCCGTTTTCCGAAACGCGGCGGCACATCAAGAAGGTGATGCATACATACGACGTCTACCGCGAGCTGTATGAGGACGGCGAGTCAGGATGACGATGAGCCGGCGCGCAGCTGCCGTTCCGCGTTGACGACCCCGCGGTTGAGCCGGCGCGCCGCTTCGTTCAGCCTGTCGGGCAGCGCCGGATGCTCGGCGGCGGCGCGGCGCATCTGCCGAAGCAGATCGGAACCGCACCGGAACGCGCGCACAATATCCCCCTCGGAGCTGCTTGTGTGATCGGCGAGCTCGTCAAACGCGCAGCCCCGCGACCATGCCAGAACGGCGGAGGTCAACTTAACATCCATCGGCTGAGACAGCGGTTCGACGCCATGCGCCTCCTCAACGGCGCGTATTTTGTCGATCTCTTTCGATGCCGCTTTCAGCATGTTGAAAACGGACCGTCCGCCCGCCGTTGAGGACGGGCGGCGAAACCATGCGTCCCGTTTCGACTCAAAACACATCGCGACAGCCAACGCGTTCATCGCGTCGGGATCCGCTTTTTCAAAAAAGCCTGCCAGCAAGAGCTGCGTCACCTGCATCTCATATCCGTAGACGCGCTTAGCGATTTCGCCTCTCGGCAGCGCCTCCATCCCGTCCACATATCCGAGCGTTTCTAGGACGTTCAGCCGGCTTTCGATCTGCTCGCGCTGCCGGCGCGCCGCTTTGTTCATGCGCTCTTTGAGCGTTTCCGCCTTCGCGTTGATGCGCTTGTGGGCGGAAAACGCGATTTGGCAGCCTTCAAGGTACCGGCACCCGTGGCACAGGGCGTCATGGTACGCCTTTTTGGCGAGCGCCTCGGCGCGTTTGAGCCGTTTTAAAGCGCGGTCCCGGCGCAAACGTCCGTTTTTCCCCCTATAACGCCGCTTCGCGTCTCGGCGCAGACCGTTCATCTCGCGCAGACGTTCTCCGACCTTGCGGTGTATCTCCCGGTATTGCCCAATGGCATGGGCAGGATCATGCCCAAATCGGCACTCCAACGTCGGAGCCGCGCGCCGCTCCTTTTCCACTGCTTGAAGCTGCCGTCCGATCTCCTGCGCGACGGAAGCGTTCTGGTAGTTGCTGAAACTCTGCTCGGCGACCTCAAAGATCATATCGCCGTACTGCTCTAGCAGGTTCAGAATGCTGGAGTAGGAAAGGTTGAACTGACTTTCAATCGGCTCAGGCTTGCCGGTAAGCGTGTGCTGGACGGCGGAGAAGTCGGCGGCGCCAGGGTTGACGGAGGCGTACACATACCCTTTGGCGTCGATGCCCCTTCTTCCCGCCCGCCCCGCCATCTGCTGGTATTCGAGCGCTTTGAGCGGACGGACCGAGACGCCGTCATATTTTTCCAGGCTTTCAAAGATCACCGACCGCGCCGGCATGTTGACGCCGACGGCAAAGGTTTCTGTCGTAAAGAGCAGGCGAACCAAGCCGCGCGTGAAAAGCCGCTCAACCGCCTCTTTGAGCGTCGGCAGCATTCCTGCGTGATGGTAAGCGATGCCGCGCTCCAGCAGCGACCGAAACTCTTCGGCGCGCGCGTTGTCGGCAATGCTGAACATGGCGCACAGCTCATCGTACGCTTTCAACATCTCGCGCGACTGTTCGGGCGTCAGAAAGGAGCCTTCCGATTGAAAGCTGCGGGCGCGCTCTTCACAGCCTTTTCGGCTGAAGCAGAAGTAAAGCGCGGGGAGCCTGTCATGTTCGCGCAGGTTATCGACCAGCTGCGTCGTGTCGAAGTCTGCGGAGGAGTAACGCCGGCGGCGCCCCCTGCTTCCGCGCCTCGCTTTTTCTACCGCTTTTTTGAGGTCGTTGATCGAACCGGCGCCCTGTTTCGGCATATAGACGACATGCTCAAGCGGAACGGGGCGGTTCGTTTCAGAAACGACGCGCAGCGGAAGGTCGCGCGCGCTTTGAATCCATCCCGCAAACTGCTCAAGGTTCGGTATCGTCGCGCTGAGGCAGACGATCTGCATCGCCTGGGGGGCGAAGATGATCGATTCTTCCCAGACGGTTCCGCGTTCGATGTCGTTGATAAAATGGATCTCGTCGAAGATGACGCATTCGACGTTTCGCAGCTGCCTCGCGTTTTCAAAGACGGCGTTTCGAAAGATTTCGGTCGTCATGGCGAGCAGCGGCGCATGCGGGTTCAGGACGACATCGCCTGTCACGATGCCGACGTTTTCGTCTCCGAAGGCGGCTCTAAAATCGCGGTATTTTTGGTTGCTGAGCGCCTTGATGGGGGCGGTGTAGATGGCGCGCTTACCGAGTCGCTGGCATCGTTCGGCGGCGTATTCGGCGATGACCGTCTTGCCGGCGCCCGTCGGGGCGGAGACGATGACCGATTCGCCGTCGTCAACGGCGCGGCATGCCTCTTCTTGGAACGGGTCGAGTCGCCAGTCTCCGTAGCGCATGGAACCTCCCTGCTTTCGCTAGACGCTTGTAATGTTGGCGGGGCGGACGGACAAGGTCAAGGCGAAGCTCCCTGACCTTAGCGCTTTAGTTGGGACATTCCGCCTGGCGAACGCGGACGGTTTCTGCGGCGCCTCTGGATTCCCGCTTTCGCGGGAATGACTGCCTGGTTGGCGGCGCCTTTTTCCCATCAATAGACCGATCATTCGTTCAAATGTCCCAGATTTATGCATGAGGTCGGAAAGCGCCCTATCGACATGTCTCAAGAAGCGGAGCGGGCGTCCGTTATTGCCGCGCGGGTTGTTGAGCAGCGTTTGGGCTGTTCTCAGCGATCTCTTTTAAAAGTTTTCCTCCAATCGCCATCGTTCCTTTTCCGTCCGCAAGCCACTCAAACACTTTTTTACCCGCTTCGGCGCGGCCGGCAAACCCCTCATGGAAGGCGTTCGCGTCGATGATGATGCACATCGCTTATAGACCTATAGACCGATTGACTTCGCTCATGAAAAAGCGGCGGTAGCTGTTGGGCGCGTCCTTTACGTTGCCGAGCTCGTCGAACCGTATCGGCCAGATGCGCACATCCAAGCCGTCCCGCTCAAAAAAGAGAACGATGACATCTTCAGGCGTCAGGTCGGTTTTCTGATCGCGGACATCCATGCGCACTCTGTCCATCAGATAGTCGCTGTGCGTTTCCACAATCAGCTGCTTGCCTTCCGAGGCAGTACGACACAGCTGACTGCCGAGCGCCGCCTGCGCGGACGGATGCAGATGCGTTTCCGGCTGCTGCAGCAGATGTAAAGCCGGGTCGGATCGGAAAAACAGCTCCGTCGCTGTCGGGAGGATCTGGCTGACGCCGTAGCCGACATCCTGCAGGTTGCGCCACGGACCTTTGATTTTGCCGCCCGCTTTTCGTACGAGAATCTGAAACGGACCAGTCTCATTTTTTCGGAACGGCCGTTTGACATCAATCTCGTCAAACAGCCCCGACTCTTTGCCGAACGCCTCCAATTTCTCTTTAAGGCGCTTCCATGGGTCCGTCTCTTGAGCGGACAGATGCGCAAACAGCGATGGGATATAGGAGCCTTCATGATCGGGTATAAGAGGCGTAAGATCGTAGGTGCGCTTTGGATTCGAACGAACTGGAGCGGGCGCAACGACGCGCGGAAAAAGCGCTCTCTCTGCGAAAAAAAACATTATTTCGGGGGGTGATAATGCCGCTAATTCTTCGAAGCCCGCTTTTTCGTCGTTGTCCGCCTCAGGGGAACCTTCCAACGGGATGATGCCGATATCGATCTTTCCGTCGCTGGCTTGAACTTTCCATTCCCAAGCGCCTCTGGAGCTGCCCAACAACACCGATACTGGAAACGGAAATGCGGGGGATTCGGTCAAGGGGTCATACTCCGCTTCCATCCAAACGCCTTTGCGTTCGGAGCGCGTTTTAGATATAAAGGGCGCGCCGGCATTCTTTTTAAAGGTGTACTCGAAGCTGTAGGGAGTGTTCTCTTTGCCGGCAGATCGAAGTTCGCATCCGCCGATAAAATAATCTGCCCGCCCGCCTCTGCCGCCTCGGTAATGGGCAATCTCGTCGAAGCTGCCAAGGTCGTACGGCTCTTTGAAGTTGGGAACCCCGTTCTGCCGTGTTTTCTGATCCATCAGAACGTTGATCATGGCGAGGAAGGAGGTTTTGCCCGTACTGTTTTCGCCGACAAGCAGCGTCAGCGGCTTGAGCGGGACATCTTGCTTTTCGCGGAAACAGCGAAAATTTCCAACCCAAATTTTATCCATGATCGGCTCCTTTGCGTCCATTAAGAATACCCCGCAGGGCGGTTATGGGCAAGGAGCGGCAGAATCAGCCTCTACGGATCATGTCAAAAAACTCGCGGCGCGCCTCAGGGTCGTCCTTTAGAACGCCGATCGCGCAGCTGGCGGAGGCGCGCGAATGCTGCTTTTCAACGCCGCGCATCATCATGCATAAATGCGACGCCTCCGTCGCCACTGCGACGCCCAGCGGGTTCAGCGTCTCCTGTATCGCCTCGGCGATCTGGCGCGTCATCCGCTCCTGAACCTGATACCGCCGCGCAAACAGATCCACAATGCGCGGTATCTTGCTGAGACCGATGATCAGCCCGTTCGGAATATAACCGACATGGCACCGCCCGAAAAACGGAAGCATATGATGCTCGCACAGGCTGTAAAACTCGATGTTCGGAACCGTCACAAGCCCGCCCGAATCCTCCTCAAAGAGAGCTCCCCCGACCACTTCTTTAACCGAGGAGCGGTACCCCTGCGTGAAGAAAAGGGCGGCTTCAGCGGCTCTCTGCGGCGTTTTTCGCATGCCGGATATCTTGATACTGCCGCCTGTCATTTCAAGTATCTGAGCATACATTGAGGCGGCGGCCTCCTGCAGATTTTGTTGCGGTGCGGCTTCAAACGCCCTCGCCTCTTCATAGCGCGGCGCATCCTCTCCCAGCCGTTCTTGGAGAAACTTCTGCAGACGCTGAAAGTACTCCACATACTGCTTGCCGACGCCCTTTAAAGCCAGAATGGAATGCGGATCAACGCCAAGAACGTCGGTTGTCAAGAGGGGGCGCCCCGCGGCGTTTTCAAGGCGCAGCGCCACCTTCCACAGTATGGAGTTTTTCGGCTCCCCGTCCAGAAGCGCGCGGACAAGCAACTTCGGGGCAGATTCGTTCGGCTCGCTCTCTTGCGTCGGTTCCGTATTCAACGTCAATTCCATAAGCGCTCCGTATGGGTTCTCTATTTAATAGGCGAAAAATCGGTCGGTTTCAAGATTTTTACATCGACTTCAGCCACAATTTGCCCCTCTTTTTCGGTCTCCTGCCGAACGGCGATCCATTCAGGGTCGCGCCGAAACGACTCCCAGGCGCGCTGCCGGGCGGCAATATCATCATAGACGCACAGATAGACCAACTCGCATTGCGTCCCTGATCCGATCTCAGGCGTCCAGAAACCGACCACCTCAATGCCATGGCGCGGAAAAATGCGCATGGTATGCTCGCGGAAGCGGGACAGAACCGCCTCGCGGCGGCCCGGCATGGATGTATAAACGCGCATTTCGTAGATCATGCGTTCCTTTCCTCGCGCTGTGCGATGGGCGCGTCCCGCTGTTCTTGGACGCGCCGGTTGTAGAGCTGGCGTATCGTTTGGGCGATCTGCCCAGGCTTCCCGCCGCCGATCGGGAAGCCGTCGGCGGATACGAGAGGGCATATTCCAAGCGTCGTGCCGGTTAAAAACGCCTCGTCCGCGTTGCGAAATTCATCCAGCGTATAGGCGCATTCGCGGACGCGCAGACCCGCCTCCTCCGCGCATTCGATGGCGATCTCGCGCGTGACGCCGGGAAGAATATGCGGCCCGTTTTCGCGCGTGAGAACGGTCTTGCGCCGCGCGATGAACAGGCTTGAGCTCGCCCCCTCGGTCATGACGCCGCGTTCATTGACGAGAACCGCTTCGTCGGCGCCGCATTCCCTTGCCTCTTTTTTCGCCATCATATTTGCCATCAGATTGAGGCTCTTGATGTCGACGCGCCCCCAGCGCAGGTCCCGCTTTGTTATAACGCGCGCGCCTCGGCGACGCAGCTCGCGGTCTTCTTGAAGCGCGCGGACGGTCATAACAACGGTCGGGCGCGGGTTTTGAGGCAGGGGAAAGTCCCGTTCGGCGGGTCCGCGCGTGATCTGGATGTAGAGGCGGGCGTCGGGCAATTGGCTTTGTCGGTAAAGATCGGAGGCGGCGCGCCGTATCTGCTGAATATCGACATTGTCGATCCAGATCTGCCGCAAGGAGCGCTCAAGGCGGGTCATGTGGCGATCAAAAGCCCACAGGCGTCCGCTGTAGCTTCGAAGAACCTCATAGACGCCGTCGCCAAAAAGAACGCCGCGATCGGCGATGGAGAGGGTCGCTTCGCCTGGGGGGGCAACGGCTCCGTTGATGTAATCGAGCTCTTTCAAAGGCGCGCTCTTTCACATAGCGGCATTGGATTAACGTTATGATAGCGCATTTTTGGGAGGAACGCTATCGGCGCATTTCGACAACGCTCCTTAAGCTGATGAGATTGCTTGATGCGGACGGGAATCTACTGACGCAACAGAAACCGCCCGCCGCAGTCTAACGCATGATCAAACTCAAGCGAAAGCGCAATGACAACGCCGAGGAGCCGCTCTACCGGCTTGGGATGTCGTCGCGCTCTGGACGCGGGCAAAAGCTCCAATGCCCATGGGCGTCCTCGCCGCGCGCCAAGATGCTCTGCCGCCCCCAAGAGCGCAGCGGGCGAACCTCCGGCGGCGCAAACCGAAGCGTCAAACCGCACCGCCGGCGCGGCGAATGGTTCGGCTCCGAGCCATGCAGCAGCAGATCCGAATGAAGCGAAATCTGACCCGCCTTCATCTCCACCGAAACAGGCGCGCGGCCGTACTGTCCGGCGTCATGGACAGACTGATTCAGCACATTGTTTTCTTCCGCCTTGCTCCACTCAAAACCGATCTGCCCATGCCGGTGCGAACCCGGTATGAACTGCATCGCCCCGTTCTCCTTGTCGGCGTCGTCAATCGCAAGCCAGACCGTCACGGTTTTGCTGGGCGTTAAGGGCCAGTATGAAGCGTCTTGGTGCCAGCTGACCTGCTTGCCGTCCCCCGGCATCTTCGCAAAATAGTGGGTCGCCCAACAGACAAGGTTTTCTCCGAGCAGGTCCTGGACATAATCGAGAATGCGCGGCTCCAGCGCCATGTCGTAAATGCCGGGGCAGCGCGCCTGCCAGCCATTGATGGAATAGCTGTTCCAGCCCTTCGCCTCCGCCTCCGCCATGAGCCGCTCAAAGTAAGCGCGCCGCTCCGCAATCTCGTCGGCGGCGTAAAGGTCCAGCGGGAAAATATACCCGTCCGCGTTGAACCGCGCAATCTGCTCCGCCGTCAGCTTCTGCGGGCTGGGGTTGTTCACTTCGTAAAAGGTCAAATTCCGCTCCAGATCGGGCATCGCGTTCTCAATGGGCGCCATCATGTCTCCTCTCTGCGGCGACGCGGCGTCTCATGGACGAAAGCGCGCTTGCGCTTACCGCCGCTTTGACGCATAATACTCAACACGCGCCCGTAGCTCAGCGGATAGAGCGTCAGACTCCGGATCTGAAGGCCGTGGGTTCGAGTCCCCCCGGGCGCGCCATTTCCCTTATCTTACCGCCATCCGCCGCATTCTGCATCTCGCCGCGCCAACCTGAACAGCTGCGCTTCTCCTTTGAGTCAGGAAAATCTGAATGCGAGCTTTTACGTCGTCCGCGTTGTCTGAACTGGGATTTACAGAATTGAAATGAGAACAGGATAAGCGGCGGCGTTTTACCGCAAGGACGTATCTTGGCTGTCATAACCGCGCTTTGTTGACATGTCCGCCAGCCCCGCTTAAACTATGACATACTGCTTGTCTGTCCACATGAAAGGCGCGAAACGCGATGCGATTGCCTCCACGAGCGGCTCTGTTCAGTCTGTTAGCGCTGTTTCTGCTCTCATCTGCCGGGTGCAGCGCCGGTTACTTCAGCGGAGGACCCGCCGGCAGCGAAGAGAAAAATCTCCGCCTCTATAAGTACCGCTTTTCGCCGCAGAAGCGGCATCCATACAAGCTTTCTGTCAACGGCGACATGCGCATCCAGACCAGCGCGCTCGGAACCGAGATCGACATGGAGCAGAAAACATATATGAAGGCGCTCGTCCAGTTCAAAGGGAGCGGGTTCAAAGCGGACAGCGCGGAATACACGTTCTTCGAAACATCGGTTGAGCCGAACGTCTGGGCAAGTTTTCCGCTTCCGCCGGACGCGCTCTCGCCCGTCATTGACATTTACAACTTTCTCTCCGGGCAGAGTTTCCGAACCCATCTGGACGGCAGCGGGCGCGCTTTGGAGCTTCGCAGTCTTCGAGATATGGTGGAGGGGCTGCAGCGGCGCGTTGAACTGCCCGAACGAGCGCGCTCCGTCGCCGCCATGACCGTTCAACGCGCCCTCGGCGAGGAGCCGCTCATCGAAACGATTGCGCAGCTGTACCCGTATCTGCCGCTCGGGGTGATGGAAGCTGGCGCCGAATGGGAGTCGAGCCTCGCCGTTCAAGGCTTCGCTGTCAAGGCGCGGTGCGTTTTGATCAAACGGGAAAACGGAGCGGCGCATATTGAGGTGAACGGCGTTTTTCTGCCCTCCGAATCGCGCCCGTTCGACATCCCGGGCGTCAGCGGGCTGGAGACGGAGTACACAAAACTGGACGGCTCCTACAAGGCGTTTTACATACTGGAAGAGGCGACCGGCATCGCGCTCCAGTTCACGATTGAGATGACGGCGGATGCGGCGCTTCGGTTGAAGGAGGAGCGTTCCGGACCGCAAGGGGAGCCGACGCCCATCTCCCTCCGCTTTCGCTCCAAGATGTCCGGCAGCCACGTCGAGCCGGAAGAGCCTGAACTGATAGGTCCATCCCGCATCCCTGCCGGCAGGAGCAGATGAACCCGGCTGAAAAGAGTCTAGCGCGCCCGCTTTTATATAAAATGAAGACCGTCATTCCCTCGAAGCATGCCTCCGTGAAGCATGTCCCCGTGAAAACGGGGAACGGGGAGGGAATCCAGAGTTTTCGCAGACAGCCTCCACATTCCAAAGCGTCATTCCCGCGAAAGCGGGAATCCAGAGTTTCCCTAGACAACCTCCGCATTCCAAAAACAGCTCTCTAAAACCAGCGCCATCGCCTATAAAGACTGCCCAGTAAGGAAGAGGTGACGGGCGCGCCCATCCATGATAAAATACCCGCAAGATATGGAGAATCGAATGGAAAACGCATCGCTCTACGAGTATATGCGCGTCGGCATTGTGCATTTTATGGCGTATCCTGAATGCATGTCGGGAGAAGGACCTGTCGTTGAGACGATCTTAAAAGTGGCGGAAGACCCGTTTTTTAACTTTATCGAGATCGGGCATATCAAAGACCCGAAGGCGCGCCGAGAGGCAAAACAGATACTGGACGCCAGCGGAATGGGGGTCGCTTACGCCGCGCAGCCCGTCGTCTTTTCACAACTGCTGAACCTGAACGCCTTCGACGACCATGAGCGCCAACAAGCCATCGACCGCCTCAAAGGATGCATCGAAGAGGCGGCTGAAATGGGGGCGGAGTCGGTCGCGCTCGTGAGCGGTCCTGACCCCGGCGCCGACCGCCGCCCCGAAGCGTCCCTCCTGCTTGCCCGTTCGCTCCAAGAGCTGTGCGACGAAGCGAACGGCTGCGGACTCAGCGTCGCGCTCGAAACCTTCGACCGCACCATCGACAAAAAGGCGCTCATCGGTCCCTCGGACGAAGCGGTCAATCTCGCTCAAATGGTGAACCGCGCCAACTTTGGGCTGATGCTGGACCTGTCCCATCTGCCGATTCAGTTTGAGTCGACCTACAAGGCTCTCCACGCCGCGCAAGAGTTTCTCGTCCACGCGCACATCGGCAACTGCGTCCTGCGCGATCCGAACCATCCCGCTTACGGCGATCAACACCCGCATTTCGGCATCGAAGGCGGGGAGAACGGCGTTGAGGAGCTGGCGGAATTTTTACAGGTTCTGACGTTCATCAATTATCTTGAGCAGTCCGATAATCCGCGCGTCGTCAGCTTTGAGGTGCGCCCGCGGCCTGGGCAATCCTCCGAACTTGTCATTGCAAACGCGAAACGAACGCTCATACAGGCATGGGCGCAAATTTAAACCAGGAAAGGAACATCATGCAGCAAGGACGCGGAACGCTCATACTTGTGTTGGGTATTGTCGCTGTCATCTTTAGCCTCGGCGGATGCTGCCCTGTTGGATTCGTACTCGGCATCGTCGCATGGTCGATGGGAAATAAGGACCTTCGCGGAATAGAGGAGGGAACGATCGATTCCACCGACCGAGGCTTGATCAATGCCGGTAAAATCATGGGCATGGTCTCCGTTTTTGTAGGGATCGCCGTCTTTGTCATCTTCCTCGCTTTTGGAGTGTTCGGCATCCTTATGAGTTTGATCGGGCTGGGATAAGTCGGCGGGCGGCGGAAAGGAGACAGGTATGCAGATCGAGCGCGGGACGCTCATCTTGGCGTTAGGGATCGCCTCTCTGATTCTGCTTTCGACATGCTTTCCGTTTGGCATTGCCGCTGGATTTGCCGCGTGGCTCATGGGGCGCAGCGATCTTCAGCGGATGGAGCGGGGGAAGATGGACGATTCGAGCCGCAGCTTCGTCAGAGCAGGCTCCGCGCTCGGACTGGCGACTCTCATCGTCGCGGCGATTGCGGTCCCGTTGGCGATCGTCTTGGGCGGTTTTGCCTTTCTCTCCAACCTGTTTTTCTTTCTCTTTGCCTTCTAACGCGAAAGGAGGGGCGCATGCAGGTCGGCGGCTTGTCCGCAGTTAGAACATCGACTTGCCAGAAAAAGCTGGGAACATGAAACAGAGACTAGGGCCTGATCAGCGCATCCTCGCATACGGCGTCATCAGTCTCATTTTGACGTTTGTCTTCGGTCCGTTGGGTCTTCTGTTAGGGATTAGGACGCGCTTCCTCTACATAGATGCGGCGATTCGATATGGAAGATCCCCGCGGGACGAATTTGATCCGCAGCTTGCGAAGATCGGGTCGTCGCTTGGCTTCGTCAGCATTGTGATTGGAATCGTCGGCATGGCTTTGTTGCCTCTGTTTGTTCTCACCGGCTATCTGTTGTCGTCTCTTGGGTGAAGAGCGAGCGCATGAAATCAGATTGTCTGCAGTTAGAACATCGACTTGCCAGGAAAGGCAGATAACATGAATCTGGATCTAAAACAGGATGAACGCATTCTCGCATACGGCATCGCCAGTCTCATTTTGGCGTTTGTTTTCGGTCCTGTCGGTCTTTTTGTAGGATTGAGAACGCGAACCCTCGCCAGAGATACGGCAGCTGAATATCGAAGCGCAGAGCCTGACGGGTTCAATCCGGATTTTGTGAAGATCGGATATTGGCTTGGCATCGCCGGCATTGTGATTGGAGGCGTTTCTACTGGGCTGTTTTGTGTGTGGCTGCTTTTTGTTGCCGGCGCCATTCTTGGGTGAAGGATGAGCGCATGAAATCAGATTGTCTGCAGTTAGAACATCGACTTGCCAGGAAAGGCAGATAACATGAATCTGGATCTAAAACAGGATGAACGCATTCTCGCATACGGCATCGCCAGTCTCATTTTGGCGTTTGTTTTCGGTCCTGTCGGTCTTTTTGTAGGATTGAGAACGCGAACCCTCGCCAGACATGCGGCGATTGGATATCGGAGCGCAGAGCCTGACGAGTTCAATCCGGATCTTGTAAAGATCGGATATTGGCTTGGCATCGCCGGCCTTGTGATTGGAGGCGTTTATACGGGGCTGCTTTGTCTGAGTCTGCTTATCATGCTCGGCGTCGGTACCATGGCGATTCTTGGGTGAAGGACTCTCTCATGAAACCGACTCAACCTGCGCTTGTCCTCGGTCTCGGCGCCGCTTCAGTTCTGTTGTCGATCGCGTACATCTGGCATTCTGGCGCCTTTTCCGCGCTTGCCGCAATTGTTGTCGGCGGCAGCGCATGGTTCATGGGAGCCAAAGCGGTCTCTGCGACGCGGAAAGCTGAAAGCTCCAGCAGCGACAGGATCATTGCCGCCGTCGGATACAGCTGCGCTGTCGCCGGGACGATCATCGGATCAACGATAACATTGATGTTTTTGCTCAACGCCGCCTTCTAACGCCTGCGCTGTCAAACGAAAGGACGCATTCATGAAGCCGAGCCGCCCCGTATTTGTTTTCTCGATCGGTCTCGCCTCTGTGTTTTTGGCTCCGTTTGCGGGCGCGCCCATTTCAGACGCGCCGCTTGCCTCGCTGACAGCGAGCCTCATTGCGATGATCGCCGGCGTCATTGCGTGGGGCATGGGCGGAAAGGCGGTCAATGAGATGAGCCGCGACGACCATCGGAGCTCCGATGTTCTCCTGGCAAAAGTCGGCTACGGGCTTGGCGTCGGGGGAACGTTGCTTGGGTTGACGATCGCGCTTGTCACGCTGCTGACAGCCTCCTAACGCCTGCGCCATGGAGGACGTCCCTGTGAAAGCGAACCGCGCGTAGCGCCTGCGATGTCAAACGAAAGGAGCTCCAGAATGAATCCAAAACAGGATATAGACATCTTCACGCAGTGCGTTCTCTGTCTGATTACGGCTCATATCCTTCCTCCGATCGGCTTCATGCTCGGCGTCAAGATGCGTACCTCCGCTCTTGACGCGCTGACGAAAAATGAAGGCGAGATGGACGCTACCGTTGTGAAGATTGCGGTAGGACTCGCCAACGCCGCCGTTGCTGTCGGCTCTATTTTCTCATTGCTGCTAGGCGTCTACTTTTTAGCGAGCGTATTCTGATGCGCCTGTATTCCGGTTCCGAGGCGTCAAACGATAGGAGGCTCTGATGCATTCAAACCGAGGGGCGCTCATTGCCGGCATCGGCGGAGGTTCGATCCTGCTGATCTTCTTGCCTGTACCGCCTGGCGCCCTCGCCTTAGGCGTTGTCGCATGGATCATGGGCAAAAACGAGCTGAAGAGGTTGGACGCGGACAACCCGGTCAACGACAACGAGATTCTTCTCGTCAAGATCGGGTACGGTTTGGGCGTCGCGGGAGCGCTGATTGGCGGAATCGTCACGCTCGCCGGGTTGATCATGCTTGTCTTTTTCGCCACAGTCTTCAAGGCGATTTTTGGGCAGTTTTTCTCGTTCATATCCAATTTCCCACATTAAGAAAGGCGCGCGGCATGCGGAACCGCATCTTTCGGAACGGACGCGGCATCGTGATTGTCTCGCTCGGCGTGATCGGAATGTTCGCCATGCTGCCGTTTGCCGGCGTGGCGTGGGCGATGGCGCGCAACGACCTTCGCAAGCTGCGCCGCGGCATCGCGCTTCCATATGAGACTCGGCTTGCGAAGGCGGGGGTTGTTCTGGGCGCGGTCGGGTGCGTTTCCAGCGCTCTCGGCATCGGTGCGGTTGTCGCGGCGGGGACGCTTTTAGCTGGCGGGGTCTGTTTTATCGGCATCGCCGTCGGATTAGGATAATAAAAAAGAGACGCGCGCGGCGCATTAAAGGTAACATAAGGCACAGCGGCCTCGGCGCGTTTTAAAGAAGGAGCAGGGCTATCGAAGAAACGAAGCGAACAAAGGTCGGGTGGTTTCGAGCCGCCCGCTTAGACATACAGGCGTCCATGAGCAGAGACCCGGCGGCGAGAGGCGTCTGGGATATATTCTTCACCTACCCTGGATGGAAGGCGCTGGCGTTCCACCGCGCCGCAAGCCGTCTATGGAAGATGAGGCTCAGGCTGCCCGCGAAGTTCGTCTCGGCATGCGTCCGGTTCTTCACCGGCATTGAAATACACCCCGCCGCGCAGATCGGGCATGGGCTGTTCATTGACCACGGGATGGGCGTTGTGATCGGCGAGACGGCTGAAATCGGCGACAATGTGACGATCTACCATGGGGTCACGCTTGGCGGGCGGAGCTTGGAGAAAACGAAACGCCATCCGACCGTCGGCGACAATGTTGTCATCGGGGCGGGCGCCTCCATTCTCGGTCCCGTTCTCATCGGCGACAGGGCGCGCATCGGCGCCGGCTCCGTCGTCGTGAAGGATGTGCCGCCCAACTCGGTCGTCGTCGGGGTGCCGGGGCGGATCGCTTACCGAGACGGCGAGCCGACCAACGACGGCATCGATCTTGACCATGACAACCTGCCCGACCCTGTTGTGAACGCCCTTGGATGCCTCTTGGAGCGGGTGCGCAATCTCGAAACGCAGGTGGAGCAGCTGCGAGAGGCGAAGCGGGAAGACAGCGGCGAAGAGCTGTGGCGCCCGTACGATCAGTATTAACGAAGGAAAGCGATGCCGTCTGACCGAGAGAGCGACATACTGTATCAGATCGTCGGCGAGGGGAGCTCGCCGGAGCGTCCGCCGCGGCGCGCTTCGGACGGTCTCATCTGTCCGAATACGACCGTCGCGGAGGCGATACGCCGTTTTCCGGGCGCCGCCGCCGTTTTCAAGCGGTATGGGCTGAACTGTCCAGCGTGCGCCAATTCGCAGGTTGAAACGGTGGAGAGCGTCAGCGTATCGCTTCAGGCGCCTCTGCGGGAACTGCTTCGGGAGCTCAACATTGCGGCGCGCGCCGTTCAGCCGAACGCGGCGCGGCTGCCTTTCACGAAAGCGCGGTAGATGGAAGTCTCTACAATCCAAGACGCGGCGCGGCGCGCCCTCGCTGTCAACGAACGGCTGGCTGAACATGCGCTCTACACGGGGGAGCGGCGCCCGACGCATCCCGACTCCAACGCCTCATGGCGCGTTTCGCCCGACCCGTTCTGGATCTCGGCGGAGGAGCGAGCATGGTATGAGCGGCTCGGAACGCATCTGGCGGAATTTTACGCCGCCTGCAATCTGCTGTATTCCCATTCTGTGCGCGGACTTCAACCTGAATGGGCGGCGGAGCTGCTCGACCAAGGCAAAGATGAGACGGTTGTCAAATACGGGCGCATGAATCGGTTCAAAAGCCGCCTGCCGCTTGTCATACGCCCCGACGTTCTGCCGACGCCGAACGGGTACGCCATCGCGGAGCTGGACTCGATACCGGGCGGGATCGGATTCACCGCTTTTTTGAACGAGATCTACAGCGAAACGCACGCGAATGTGGTCGGCGGGGAGGACGGGGTTGTCAAGGCAATGGCGGATGCGCTCCGTTCCGCCGCCAAGAAAGAGAACCCGACCGCCGCTATCGCCGTTTCGGACGAGTCGAACGACTACCGCCCCGAAATGGAGTGGCTCGCGCCGAAGCTGACCGAGCAGGGCGTTCAGACGCGAACCGTCCATCCAAGAGAGCTGCGCTATGAGGACCAGGTCGGCGTCTGTTTAGAGAACGAGCGCGGCGGGCGGACTCCTGTCGACATCCTATACCGCTTTTTTGAGCTGTTTGATCTTGCGGCGATCCCGAAAGCGGACCTGCTTCTTTACGCGGCGCGCAGGAATGAGACGCCGATGACGCCGCCGCCGAAGGCGTATCTGGAAGAGAAGCTGCTGTTTGCGCTGTTTCACCATCCGGCGCTGCAGCCGTTCTGGACGCGCGAGCTGTCGGACGAGGCGCTGCTGAACCTGCAGAGCCTGCTGCCGAAGACGTGGGTTCTTGACCCGTCGCCGCTTCCGCCGCACGCGGTCGTTCACAGCCTCGTCCACAACGGGCTGCCGGTCCAAGATTTTCGCGAGCTCGGCGGCGCGACGCAGAAGCAGCGGGAGTATGTTGTGAAGCCGTCCGGCTTTTCGCCGTCTGCGTGGGGGAGTCGAGGCGTCGTCGTTGGACATGATCTGTCGGCGGAGGATTGGCGGGCGGCGCTGGAGCATGCGCTGTCGCAATTTTCTACGACGCCGCACATCTTGCAGCCGTACCATAAGGGGTCGCGGTTTCAGGTTCCGTATTACGATTTTGAGGCGAAGGAGATACGGACGATGGACGGGCGGGCGCGCCTGACGCCGTACTATTTCATGGCGGATGGGAAGGCGCGGCTGGGCGGCATACAGGCGACCGTCTGCCCGTCGAATAAGAAAAAGCTGCATGGGATGGTGGACGCCGCGATTGCGCCTTGCGCCGTTCGGGAATAAGCCGCCTCTTTCGCCCTCGTCAAACGCCGGACGACGATGCGCTGACCGCATTCCTTTTACACGGCGACCCTCCGACCGACGCTGTCATTTCCCCTTTGCGGTGAAACGCGCGGGAATCTTAGAGGTTTTGTGCGCAGGCGAAGCTCATGCTACAATGGCAATATGGCATGGAGTTGATGATGCGTCGAGACGCGGGTTTGTTCTTTGTTTGCGCGGCCGCTTTCGCGCTGCTGATCAATTCTCAACCGGCGTTTGCTGTCCTGCCGCTGCCAAAGCATCGAGAAGATGTGACGAAGCTGACCAAACCGACCGTCTGCTATGTTACAAGAGACTCCTATGAGATAGGTCTCATCGACTGGGACGGCAAGAACGACCGTGTATGGATGGGCGACGGAAAGGCGCGGTTCGCCGGCAACGCGTCTTGGTCGCCGGACGGGAAGCGCGCCGCAGTTGTCGTGTACGATGGAGCCGACAGAAGCTACACGCCTTATGTGTTGAATCTGGAAACCGGCGGCGTCCAAAACCTGCTGGAATGGCTTCCGGAGGGGGTAGGCGATTATATTTACCCCACTTGGTCGCCGGACGGAAACTGGGTGACGATTGTCGACACATGGCGCATCACCAATCTCATCCTTGCGGCGCACATCTTCAAGGTCAATATCCGCAGCGGCGCATCTGTCCAGCTGACCGATTTCCCTCGGCGAAATCCTGCATATGGAAAACCGTCATGGTCGCCGGACGGCAAGAAGATCGCGTTCGGAGCTTTGGAAGAGCCTCATTTGGTGAACGACGCAAAGACCAACAAAGAGATCTATGTCATGAACGCCGACGGATCCAATATGGTCAACATCTCCAACCATCCAATATGGGATGTCGATCCTGCATGGTCGCCGGACGGAAGAAAGATCGTATTTGTATCCGCCCGCGACTATGCTATTGCGAATGCATGGGATCTTTACATGATGAATCCGGACGGCTCAAATGTGGAGCGTCTCACGTCCGACGCATATTTTGAAAGCTTCCCCCAATGGTCTCCCGATTCGCAGTGGATCGTTTACTATAGCGGATCTCCCGATCCGAATGAGCAGCAGCCAATAGGCAGTTACCGCATGCATGTCGCTACGAGAAAGGCGGAGCTTATCAAGCGCGACGTGGACTCGCCGACATGGGTTTTGGCGGGCAAGAGCCGCTTTCTTTCCGTCGATCCTGCGGGCAAGAAGCATGCGCAGTGGGGAAAGATAAAAGAGGCGGAAGCGGAACGCCCCGTTCAACAGGAATGAGATCGGCTCTACGGGCTGCCGCTGTCTGCAGTTGGCTCGCGCGGATATGTTTTGCCGCTGCGTTTGCCGATCCGTCCGATATGGTCGTTGAGATACAGATCGACGGGGAGGGCGTCGTTTCTGTCGACGAAATCCGACGGGCAGTCGCGGCGCATACGGACCCTCAGGAGGCGGCGCGCGCTGTCTTGGAGCGGTATCGGGCGGCGGGGCGGCTGTTTGCGGAAGCGGAAGCCGCCGTGGAACGTCTGCCGGACGGAACGCGCGTTCTCCGCGTCCGCGCGCGCGAAGGTCCGCAGGCGCGCCTCCGAAGCGTCGAGTGGGTCGGGCTGAGCGTCTTGACCGAAGAAGAGGCGGCGCAGACGCTCGGCGTCCGAACCGGCGCGCCGCTGCATGCGATCGACTGGCGGAGCGCGCTGGACAAGCTGGCGCGGCGTTACGCCGAAAACGGCCGCCCCTACGCCGCTGCGCTCACCGAGATTGTCCGCGCCGACCCGCAGACGGGAGAGGCGCATCTGCGCGTCAAGATAGACGAGGGCGTTGAGGCGCGTCTCGAAAGCGTCCAGTTTGAAGGCTTAAAAAAAACGCGTCTGCAAACCGCCCTTCGGCTTCTGCCTGTCCGCGCGGGCGACCTTTACGATCAGCGCAAGATCGACAACGCGCGGCATATCCTGCTCAACTGCGGCCACTTTGCCTCGGTTCATCCGGCGCTCATTGCGAGGGGCGGGCGGGACGGCTTGATCCGCTTTCGCGCGCGCGTTGAAGAGGCGCCGACCTTCCGCGCCGTTGGGCTGCTTGGATATGCGCCGCCGCTTTCGGACGAGGACGCGCCGCAGCTGATCGGCGCGGTTGAAGCGTCCGACGTCAATCTGTTTGGGACGGGGCGGCAGGCGCGGTTTCGATGGGAATCGGGAGCCGACCGGTCGACGCAGGCGGCGTATCGGGAGCCGTTTTTGTTTAATTCTGGAGTCGATCTGGAGGCGCGCTGGGACGCGGAGCGCGTTCAGAGCGGGTATCGAGAAGCGGGGAGCCTGCGCGTCGGATGGATGCCTGCGCCGCGGCTTCGGGCGTCCGCGGGAGGGCAGCGTCTGCGCGCCGACGGGCTGACAGGGAACGGGCTATTGGCGGAGGCGGAGTGGGACGCGCGCGACAGCCGAATCAATCCGACGGAGGGCTGGCATGTCGCCGTCGCGGTGGACGGCGTCGTCGGGGGAGCGCGTTTTCAGCGGGTTCAGGCGTCCGTTCGGCGCATTCAGCGCATTGCGCGTCGTCATGCGGCTGCCTTCAAGGCGCAGATCGGAGCTGTCGGCGGGTCGGCTGTTCCGCCGGCGGAGCGGTTCCGCATGGGCGGCGCCGACACCCTTCGCGGACACCGCGAGCGCGCGTTTGAAGGGGCGGTTCGCCGCCTCGGCTCCGTGGAATACCGCCTTTTGACCGGCGCTAGATCCCGCTTGTTCCTTTTTTTGGACATCGGGCAGATGGACAGAAACCCGACGCAATACGGGTACGGCGTCGGCGCGAACCTTGAATCGAAGACGGGGCTGGCGCAGATACAGTACGGCGTCTCGCCGGACGCGCCGCTGCTGGAAGGGATCATTCATCTTCGGCTTGGCGCCGGCTTTTAGATGACGGTTCCGCTGCGCAACGCCGGGCGCGGGCATGCCTTCCGGCAGTATCGTTCAGGCAAGGTTTGTGGTATGATGCGGAAAATGAGCTCAATCAAAGGAGGCGAAAGTGAAACATTGCCGGCGCGCATTCGCCGTACTCATCGCAACCGCTGCCGCGGCAACCGCCGCCGCAGGAACGCAGCTTTGGGACTTCTCAGGCGGAATTGAGGACTGGCAGGTCGCCAACGGAACATGGGAAACAAACAACGGCGTCCTTCAACAGACCGACGAAACGATGGTCGCCGCGCACGCCATCGTCGGCGAAACGAACTGGGACGACTATGTCGTTCATGCGAAAATACGCATCGACGAGGGCAACTGGGCGGGGCTGATCTTTCGGGCGCAGGACGAGTTTCAATACTATGTCTATTACCTGAACGCTCAGAACAACAAAAGCGAACTCTGGAAGCACAATCCCGGCGCCTTCAACGCGCGAAACGCTATCAACAGCAACATCGGCGCAGACGGCGTTCAGGTAACGCGAGGCGATTGGATTCATGTGAGAGCTGAAGTAGTAGGCAGCGACTTTGCCCTCTACATCAACGACAAACTGCAGGCGGAACAGAGCGATCCGAGCTACGCGGCGGGAGCAATCGGACTCTGGTCATGGACATCCAAAGCGAGCTTCGATGATCTCACGATCACGGGCGACAATGTCGAAGACACGCTCTCTGTACAGCCGAACGGAAAACTGGCGTCTCAATGGGCGGCGCTGAAACGGCGTTGACCGATGGAAACGCAGCGGAGCCAACTTAAACAAGACCAAAACAGAACAAGGAGACGCGGATGAAAGCGCGCATGACAATCTGCGCCGCCGCTGCCGTATGCGTCCTCGCATGGACGGCGCAGGCGGGCGAACAAACATGGACATTCGACGACGGAGCGGACGACTGGACCCCCGCCAACGGAACCTGGGAAACGGACGGCGGACTTTACCGGCAAACGAAAGCCGATGAAGCCGCCGCGCACACCCTCATCGGCGACGCCGACTGGACGGACTACACGCTTGAGGCGAAGGTGCGCATCGACGAGGGAAACTGGGCGGGTCTCATCGTCCGCGCGCAGGACGAATTCCAATACTATGTCTATTACTTGAATGTGCCGGACAACAAGTCAGAGCTGTGGCAGCACAACGCAGGCGGATTCACCGCCCGCGAGGCGGTCAGCAACAACAACCCGGCGCAGAATGTTGTCGTTGAGCGCGGCGTCTGGCTGGATGTGAGCGTCGAAGCCGCGGGCGACACCTTGACGCTCTGGATCAACGGCGAGAAGCAGGCGGAGCATATCGACGACACCTACGCAGCCGGCATGGTCGGCTTATGGTCGTGGACGACCGTCGCCAGCTTTGACGATGTGACGGTCTCAGGCGACTCGATACCCAGCCCCGCTACGAGCGTCGATCCGAAAGGAAAACTGGCTTCGCAATGGGAACTATATGCTTGACTATCCAGCGGCGTATAGCCCGCCTGTGTTTTAAGCAATGCGTTTTAGCCTCAGAGCAGACTAAGCAGAATAACAAACCCCAACAAAATTGCTGCAAAAATGAGGAATATGCTGATGAAAGGGTTTAAGGCAAACATTGTCGCTGTGGTTGTCGGCATAGGTGCAAGTTCCTGCTGACAATGGGGGCAACGCTGCGCGGCGGGCTTTACCCCTTCCTGGCATTCAGGGCAAATATACCGATGCGGAGCTGTCCATACATACAAGATGCCGATTGGACCCAGTATGAGTCCCCATAAAAACCCAGCGAATCGGCTGTTGCCGCGATCCTCCGCAATGTTAGCGCCGATGACGCCCATCAACAAGAACACCGCTATGACGATGCCCACGGAGAGCAGGAAAGTGGTGAGCGCCGTTAGTCCTAAAATTCCACCTACACTCAAGATGATCCCTTCTGTGTTGAAGCCTTTTCTTAAAAGAGCGTCTCGTCAATGCGCTTGCCCGTATAAGGATCTGCCATGGGCGGCAGTTGCATCGGGCGGTCGTCAAAGTGGTCCTCGATAGACCACAGGTTCATGCGCGGATATTTCTTGCCGCGAACGGTCACCTCTTTCTGTCGAGCGGCGAAAGAGCGCGCGTCGTCGCCGACGACGCGATCCAGCGTGATAAAGCATCCAATAGCGGCTTCTGCGTCGTTGGCGACGCTCGCAAACGCTTTCAGCCCGTCTATGACGAATCTCTTTCCGCCTTTGACCTGCGCCAGCGCGAGATCGGAGTCCCAGTCGTCCGGCTTATCGTAGAGCCTTCCGCGCCCGTCCACGCCGCCGTCGGCAACCTGCTTGGTGTTTGGAGCCATGCCCGGAAGACGCATGATCGCCCACGATTCAAAGTCAAATGGCTTTTCTGCCGCCAGCTTCCGCGCCGACGACAGGTCGGCGGGGCTGCCCGCAACCGGTATCGTCTCGTCTTTCAGCCGCCTCTGCTTGATGAGATCGATGGCGAAGGAGCTAATATCGATGCCCATCCAGCGACGGTTAAGGCGACGCGCCGCATCCACCGCAGTGCCGCAGCCACAGAACGGATCCAAGACGATGCCGCCCTCATTAGACGACGCCTTGATGATGCGCTCCAACAGCGCAAGCGGTTTCTGCGTTGGATAGCCTAGATACTGATTCCGTTGCCTGGATGCTGTTGTCAATCCATTCCCATGGGTTTCCGCCCACCAAGTTTCTGGAATCTTACCGAGCCTTCCATACCTCTGTGTTTCGGAACGATCCATTCCGCTTCCGAATCCACCCAGATGAGGCGCGCCGTCCTTATGCGGTACTCGAACTGAATCCACATTGAACGTCCATGTCTTGCCCATGGAATACCAAAATATCGTGTCATGTTTGCGGCTGAACTGTCGCTGTCTCGGCGCCGCCGGCCCTGTGTAGCACCAGACGATTTCGTTTCGGAAGTTTGCGCATCCGAAGATGGCGTCCATGAGATGTTTGAGCGCGTGGCTGGCGTATGAGTCGCAGTGTAGGTAAATAGAGCCTGTCGATTTCAGGATGCGCCGCATCTCTTCAAGCCGCTCTGCCATGTATGTGATATAGGCGAGCATTCCTGAGCGTCCGTATATGTGGAACAGCCCAACAATCGCTTTGCGCGCTCGCAGCGCCGTCGCCTTTTCATACCGGGCATACCGGTATTCCGCCTCGCTGTCCCAATGCCAGGTGTCGTTGAAGGCGCGGTATTGCGCCTGTCCGTTGCCTGCCGTCCCGAAAAGGACATTGTAGTTTGCGTTGCTATTGAATGGCGGATCTAGGTAGATCAGGTCGACGCAGTTGTCTTCCCACTCGCGCATCCACCCCAGGCAGTCGCCATAATAGAGCGTGTTGGCGTCGGGAGGATATCTATCGGGCGTGGTGGATGCGTTCATTAGGCATCCACCTTTGCCGAAAAAATTTGAAACGACTCGCGGCTTAGATTAGCCTTATGGGCGAGATGGGAGGTGGCGGGGAGAGGTGGTCTTTGCGTATCGGTCGGTTGTTCGGTTCACCGGT
>JAPPNK010000021.1 GCA_028818695.1 Candidatus Poribacteria bacterium | reverse complement strand
ACGAAATGATTGACTTTGAACACAGATACTCCCGCGAAAGCGGGAATCCAGAGTCCCTCGGCATACGTTCCGCATTCGCTGGACGGCGCTTGCAATAAAACAGAATTCCCTTAAACTAACCCAATGAAACAACCTTGCGTGTACATCATGGCGAGCAAAAGGAACGGGACCTTATATGTCGGCGCGACTTCCGACCTGTCGTCTCGCGTATGGAAGCATCAAAATGGTTTCAACGAGGGGTTTACGAAGCAGTACGGCGTTCAAAACTGGTCTGGTATGAAACGCACACGACCATGCGCAGCGCAATCCTGAGAGAGAAGCAGATCAAACGATGGCGCCGCAAGTGGGAAATGGCGCTGATTGAAAAGGACAATCCACAATGGCGCGATCTATACAGCGGCATCAGTGAATATGCTCCGCCCTGCGCGTGATGTAGGAGACGACGGAATGGGGATGCGGATGTTTTTTGTCGCTTCTGGATTCCTGCTTTCGCAGAATAACGTTGGCTTGTCAATGCGGACGTTGTTTGGGTGGACTCTGGATTCCCGCTTTCGCGGGAATGGCGATCTGGTTGGCGAAGCCCTTTTCCCATCCATAAAGGCTTTGTCCGTTCAAATGTCCCAACTTCAGGCGGCAGGTCAGGTTCTTTATGTTGACACAGACGGCGGCAAGGTGTATTTTTATCATGAGCGGCGGATGCATATCAACAAAACGGGACGCGGAATGCCCAAATACAGAGTCATACACACATGCGATCTCAAGCCAGGAGCCGACACAGCGGCGTTCGAGCGATTTATGGTCAGCGAATTCTTTCCCGCCAAACTGAAACTGCCCGGATGCCTCCAAGCGCAGCTGCTGCGCGGATACCGAGGCGGCCTCCCAGGCGCCGCCCAATCCAGAGTCGACTACGCATGGATCACGCTCTGGGAAAGCGTCGAGCGCAATAATGAGGTATGGTCAAGGGACGGCGAACACGAAACGCCCGCCTCCCAGCGCGAACCGCAAGCGCGGCTCTACGAATTCGCCGCCACCGTGACGCTCGTCGGAGGGTTTGTCGTTGCATCTTAAGGTTGGATCGAAATTTATTTTAGTGTATGATGCGTTGAAAGGGCGTCTATGTGTAACGGATGCGCATCGCGGAACGTTCTCAAGTTATCGGGAATTTTGCGTTTCCGCGCAAAAAGGGCGAGGCGGAAAAACGCTTGACAGGCTCAGCCGCCCCGGTGTATTATAAGCTGTTGCTTAGCCCTGCCGTTATTTTGGCGGGGGAGCGAATCGGAAAGGATTGACCAATTTCAGCAAACGGCTCGGAATGTTTCAGTTTCGGTTGCATTGCAAACCTGTCTTGCGGTACAATGGGCATGCGGGCGCATACGCCTCTTTACTTCGGATATCAAAAATGTTTGGACGATTACGCATGAATGATGGAGGGCGTCAGGTGGACGACAGACGAACCAACACGCAACACGATTCGATTGCATATCAACGCCAAGGCGGACAGAAGCCGGCGGCAAAACAGTTTTCCATGAAAGCCATCAGTAGGAGGGCAACGGTGTTTCATACTCCAAAGGGCGCGCGGCGCCTGTTCTCAACGGCGTGGGCGTTCGCGCTGCTCGCGCTGGTATCTTTCAGCGCATCGGCGCAAACACTAAACGTCACGCCGGCAGCAAACGTGACGGTCGGAAGCCTGGTGACCGTGACAGGCTCAGGCTACGCCGCCAATCAGGGCGTCGGGCAGCTCTCCGTCGCCAGCGTTCCAATTACTACGGACGCGCATCTGCTCTCCGCCTCCGTCGGAGCGGTCAGCGGCAACAACATCGCCGCCGACGCAAGCGGCAATTTCACCGTAACCTTCCGCGCTCCCATCACAACGGGTGGAGCTAAAACGGTCAACCTGACCGGCGCGACGCAGACAGGTTCCTACACTGTCGATCCCCGCATCATCCGATTTTCTCCGCTTGCTGTCAAATTTGGCGACCGAATGACGATCGTCGCCGACGGATTCGGCGGCGGACAAGAGGTAACCGTCTTCTTCGGAGCCCATCAACAGGCCAAGATCAGCGCGAACGGCAGCGGACAGATCAACGGGCAGATCACTGTCGGAGCCGCGCCCTACGCCGACGGCAGCGTGGCGTCGCTCCATAGCCTTGATCTTAAGGATGGGGACGCCAATACGCTTGCTATGCGCCCAACCGCGGTCGGCATTGCGCCCGTCATTCGAAGCGCGGCGCAGCTGAACAAAACGGTCGGCAGTGAGATTGACATCCTAGCGCACGGCTTCCCTGCCAGTACTGCCGTCTCTTTGGATGTCGGCAGGGATGTTTCTTTAAACACAATGACCAACGCGGCCGGCTCCATTCAAGCCGATGGGGATAACGTTAACGCGAGCAGGAAGATTGTCCTGCCCGCTGTCAGCTACGGCGCGCGCGACCTTGTCCTTGTAAGCGGTGCAATTGGCACTGACAGAGTTACAAGCAGGGTCCCAAACGGCTTGGGCGTCGTTCCGTCGATAGGCATCGGTGCTACCGAAAACAGAGCGGGCGTCGGCTCATCCTTCACTCTCACTTTGGAGGGGTTTGCGCATTACAAGGCGGTGAACAGCGTCAATGTTATCCAGACAGACAACACGGGAACCGATAGAGAAGCTGTCACGCTTGCTCTGGTTCAGAACGGCGTTGTCGTCGCGGCGAACGTCATGATGATAGATGCGGCGACTGACCTAAGCACTGCTACTCCGCCTGTAAACGCTCCCGACACCGGGACGATAGCTAGCCAGACATACACGCTCTCGGCGACGGATGCGGCGGCGTTGAGATCGGGCGTGGCGACGCTGCGCGCGACGGGCGGCCTCAGCAATGTAGCGGCAGAAGCGCATTTCTTCTTCTCCAGCCCTGCCGACTCCCCGCGACTGTTCATCGTCAAAGCGGCGGACAGCACGGATATGGTCACAAGCGTCGCGCCCGGCGGGACGCTCCATCTGGTCGGCACCAGCTTCCCGGCGAGCGCCGCGCGCAACGATCTGAGCATGGTCCGCGCGGGTACGTCGGTTGCTTTGAACTTTAATGCGACCGCCGACGATAAAGGCGCGCTCTACGGAACGGCGACTGTGCCTACCACGGTGAGCGGCGGCACATGGACGCTTTCGTTCGCCGGCGTCTCCACGACATCGGCGACGATCAACGTCGTTCCGACAGGTCCGACCGTGTCGCCTACATCCGCGACAGTCGGAACCGACCTGACGGTGGGCGGCAGCGGCTTTACGCCAGGCGAAACGGTCACGTTTAATATCAGCCCGACCACCTCCCTCAGGGTGAGAGACGGCAGCAACAGCGATACCAACGCTGCGGCGGGCGCCATTTCCGCGGTCGTGCGTCTGAACGACACGCCGCACGGCGGGCGCAAAATCAGCGTTACGCATTCGGGCGGCACGACGGAGGGCGCGACGCTGACCGTGCAGAGCAAGATCACGCATGTGGACGGCCTCTCGCGCGATAGAGCCAACGCGCCGGCGAGGGAGCAGGTGACGAAGTTCCTCGGCCAAGGCTTGACGATCGCCGGGACAGGGCAAGCGGCGAACTCGATGCTGGAGCTGCATCTGGATGCGAACAGAGACGGCGTAAAGAACGCCGGAGACATCAAGCTGGAAACGCGCGGCGCGACCTCAAACGCGAACGGGACGTACAACGTCACGGCAGACTTGACCTCCATCAGCGTCACGGATCTGGGCGTGTATTACCAGATATTTCTTGTGGATCCGAAGATCGCGAATGTCGTCCAAAGCAATTTTGTTGAGGTGAAGTTTGACAGCGCTCCTAACCTCCCCATTGCGGCATACTCCTCCAATGTGAAGTCGGCGGAGGGTCAGATCTGGGTTCGAGGGATCGCCTACGACCAGAACGGAAATATGCAGCCGGGCAAGAACCTCGGCTATCTGCGCCTCAACGGAACTATCGTGAACCTGAGCGGCAACAACGCCGACGACACGTTCATTGAAAACGGCGGGTTCGATAGAGACACTGCTTCCGGCATGTTCCGCATTGAGTTCAACACGCCGCAACTGGCGAAGGGGCGGCATTCGTTGTCGCTGGATGGACAGACGGTGTACTTCAATGTGAGCGAGCGAGCGGTGAAAGCCGCAGGTCCCGGCAATAACCGCGTTCCTGTCGGCAATAACCAGCTGAAGGCGCATGCTTACGGGTTCGGCGCCAGCGAGCAGGTTCAGGTCAAGCTCGGCGACACGGTTGTCGGAAGCGCGACAGCGAACGGAAACGGCACCGCCGAAAATATCACGATGACCATTCCGGACGGCATGAAGGGCGGAACCTACAATGTGGATGTTCAAAACGTGAGCGGTTCCACCAAGGTCGCCAACATTTTCCAAGTCACGGTCATTCCGAGCATCGCGCTCAGCCCTGATCATGGAGACACGCAGACGTCCGTCACGGTGACGGGCAAGGGCTTCCGGGCGAACGAAGGCGTCACCTTCACTTTCGGCGGGTATGAGTTCAGCGTCGGATCGATCGTCACGGCGGACGCGAACGGCGCGTTCACGCAGACGCTGAACGTTCCGTCCGCGAGCTTCATGCGCGACGGCGTTCCGGTTGCGGCGCGCGGCAACGCGTCGCTTGAGTCGGCGATGGCGAATTTTGTCATCACGGCTGATCTGCGGCTTGCGGACACGCAGGATTTCCAGGTCGGCTCCGGCGAGAACGCGACGGTGGTCGGCGATGGCTTTGCCAGCGGCGACGAGATATCCTTCTCCGTCGGCGGAAAGGGCAGCTCCACAACGGGGACTGTTGCCGACGCGAACGGAATGTTCACGGCGACGGTGGCGATACCGGAGGCGCCGGGCGGCATTCAGACGATCCGGGCGACGGCGACGAACGGCTCGCGCCAGATCGCGCAGTTGACCGTCAACGTCACTTCCAGCCTTCAGGTTCGAAGCGGCAGCCCTGGAAGAGTCGGGCAAGAGCTTTCAGTGAAAGCGAGGGGCTTCCAGAACGGCAGACCGGTCAGGTTCTTTGTGGCGCATCCTGTACTCGGCAGAGTTAATGCCAACTATCACGGGCATGACAACAATGCGCGCCATGTTGGTAGGCAGACCAGCAACAACGGCTCCACCAACTGGGTGCGGGTTTACATTCCGACGCTTCCGCGCGGTACATGGGATCTTGTCGCCGAGCAGGAAGGCGGAGACCCCGATCCGTTGACCAATGCGACGCGCGTGGCGCGGACGCCGATCACGGTCACGCCCTTCATCACGAAGATCAACGGGGAAGGCAACCGAAGCAGATGGCGAAAGCGCGTCACGGTGGAAGGAACCTTCAGGGTTGAAGGCAGCGGCTTCACCGCCGGCAGTACGATCACCGTGAAGCATACAGACGCCAACGGTCAGACGTTTGCCGTGACGAACAACACGGTCGGCAACAACGGAAACTTCAATCTGACAGCGACCGTCTTCGACACGCGGTCCGGCGTGATCACCCTGCATGTCGCCGACGACAAGGGCGGCGTCGCGACAGCTCCAAGCGCCATTGATGTCGGATCGGTGATCTCCGTTTCGCCGACCTCAGGCGTAGCGGGAACGTCTGTCATCACGGTCACCGGCTCCGGCTTCGCGCCCGGGGCGATCACATTCCGCTTTGAGAGCGGAGAGAACGTATTTACAGGAACGAGCAACACGACCGCCATTGTCGGTCAAAAGGTGGTGACGTTCAGCGGCACTTTGAACCCGCTCGCTCCGAACGGGTATCAAAAGATCATCGCGACGGACAGTCTCAACGTGCGGGCGGAAGCGCATCTACTGGTCTCCTCCGGGACGGGGCTGGCGTTGACCCTGAACAAGACTGCTGCAAAGGTGGGCGACAGGGTGACAGCGACAGGGACAGGCTACGCCGCGAACGCGTCCTATCCGGTGACGTTCGACGGGCGCGCTGTGACGATCAACAGCGCGAGCTTCGGGACGGCGCACAATACCTTCATACGGACAGACTCCAACGGCTCCTTTCGCTTTGAAGGCACGCTTCCGAATTCGCCGAAGGGAACGCAGCAGCAGTTCCGCGTCGGCGCGAACCATGCGGTCGCCACGATTCACATCACCGAGAAGATATCGGTGAGCGCGGTGAACGGCGTTCAAGAAGGCGGCGACATCACGGTGAGCGGAACCGGCTTTGCGCCGGGCGACACGCTCGCTCTGCGCTTGAAGCATACGGGCCACACCAACCCTGTTTACTACTACACGCAGTCGAAGACGATCGACGGCAGCGGCGGGGCGGTCAACGAGTCGGCTCGGGTGACCCTTACCGCTGCGGACGTCGGCAGCCATATCTGGTCGGGCGGTACGAACCATGGCAGCGGCTTCCGCTCCCGTTCGGACGGCTCCTTCACCGTGACGCTGCGCTCGCCGGGCGTTCCGCTGGGCGACTACCGCGCTGAATTGTATAAGGCGAACAGCCTCGCCCAGAACAACGCCTTTTCGATGACTAAGCTGGAGCAGTCGCACAAAACCATCCGCACGCGCGTGAAGACAAGTCTGGCGATCAGCTCCTCCACCGTTTACAACCAGTCGACGCAGGTCGGCGGGAACAACACGGGGCAGCTGATTGTGTCGGGTACCGGCTTCCAGGCAGGTCAGAATGTGCGGATCTCGATCCATGGTTGGTCGACGGATCTGATGCCGGACGCGGACGGTTCCCTCGTGAACCGAACGGTGACGATCACCGGCGCTCAGTCTGGGACCCATGACATCAGGGCGGAAAGCAACAGCGCCGATTTGAACATTAGGAGGCATAATTTCCACCGCGCTTCAAACAGAGTGAGCGTGGCGTCGGAGATTGTCGTTGTGCCGTCGACCGTGTCGCCGGGTCAGTCGGTGACGGTGTACGGCTTCGGTTTCGGCAACGACGAAGTCTCGTGGAGGAACGGCGAACGTGTGCGAATCCGCGTCGACGGCATTGAGCAGGGGAACCACAAGAACATCGTTGGCTCCCACGGCCGGTTCACGAGAAGCTTCACCATTCCCGCCGCCATCAAGAGCGGCAATAACCTGGTTGGTTTGTCAGGCGGTACCGTTGTGGTGTCGGCTCAAGGACACGATCTCGGCGGGGGCGGTTACGCTGAGGACAGCCTGACGATCATTCCGACAGCGCATATCCTGAATACGTCGGTCGCAGTCGGCGGCAACATTGAGATTCGAGGTTACGGGTTCCCGAAGAACACGCCGATCCTGTTCTACCTGGATTCGAGTTCCGACGGCAGCGGCCGCTATGTTCGGGCGAGCGCGTCCAACAACACAACGAACTCGCGCGGCGGGCTTGACAAGGCGCTGGTCGTCTCGCAGGCGTTTGACAATCCGAACATCTTCCGCCATGTGCGCTGGGAGGTGCAGGGATCAAACACAGGCTCCGCTGTCGGCGCCGGCAACACGACGAACACCTACACAACGAAGCCGTCTATTACGGTGGATCCGACCACCGGGCGCGGCGGCGAGAGCATACTGGTCGTCGGAAACGGGTTTACGCCCGGCGCTCCTGTTAGCGTGACGGTCGGCGGGACACCCACATCGTTTGTGAACGCGACGATTGGAACGCTGAACGGAGGCAATGTGGTTCCTGACGCGAAGGGTCGGTTCACCGCCCGCTTCAACGCGCCGGCCGGCGTGACAACGGGCGTGGCGAATGTGGAGGTCAGCGGCGGCGGCTCCGCGGAGACGCACTTCATCTACTCCACGCCAGGAACGAATCGGACGTTGATGGTCCTGGGAGGCGGAAGCGGCGTTCCCGGCACGGAGGTGAAGATCCGCGGCTACAACTACAACAGCTTTGAGCCGCTGGGGCGCATTCGGCTTGACCATGACGCCGCTTTCGCGTCGCCGCAGTTGATTCGCGGCGTTTCGAAGCATGGAAACGGCGGCTGGCAGGTGATCGGGGATCAGGTCTCGGCGGATGTGAACGGCGTCTTTGAGGTGAAATTCAGAACGCCTGAAAACACGTCGGATTCGATTGCTGGAACGAAGCACATCGACACGGAGAACGCGGTCAGCGAAACTGTCGCGACGGTGACCGTAACCTCTTCAATTTCGCGCAATCCGCGGTGGGTCACGCCCGGCAGCGTGATCACGATTACGGGCAAGGCGTACGGCCCCGGTCAAAACCTCGGCAAGCCTTCGATTGACGGGATCGGCGCGTTGAACGCGAGCGGAAACGCCAGAGACGGAAACATCATAACGACCGCCAACGGCACATTCCGCGTAACGATCACGGTTCCGGGCAAAGGAACCGCCGGCGTCTATTACAGAGACGCGCATCTGAAGGTGCAAGGTTCCAATGTTCATAATGACGCTCTGCAGATTCGCAACGCGCAGCGCCTCACTTCCGTGTCGCCGAAGAGCGGCGGGTCCGGGACGCTTGTTCGCGTTCGAGGCGACGGTTTCAAAGCGAATGAAAGGGTCGACTTCACGTTTGACGGCAAGCGAGTCGCGCCGTATGACCTGAACGACGCCACCGTCCACCACAACGACTGGTTCACGGCAAGCGGCGACGGGAAGATCGATATCTACTTCAACGTTCCGCCTTCCGACTCAGGCGCCCGCCAGATCTGGATGCGTCAGTACGGCGGTACCAATCGGCACCAAAATCATCGCTTCACTCTCACGGAGACCTTCACAGTTGGCGCGAGCATTGCGATTCGCCCTGTGAGCGGCAATGTGGGCGACGATGTGACGGTGACAGGAACCGGTTTTGGGAACAAGCAGTATCTGACGGTGATTGTCGGCGGGGTGAACATTTCGCCGACGTTCCGCTCCAATTCGGACGGCAGTTTCAATGCGAAGTTCAAGGTGCCGCATGTTCCAGGCGGCGCGCATACGGTGACGGTGGGCAGCGCGTCTAGCAAGTTCACAGTCGGGTCGACATATAAATTGAGCGGCGCCGAAGCGAAGGTTGGCCAGACCTTGACCGTTGAGGGCATGGGTATGAAAGCCAGCTCGCCTGTGATGATTCATCTTGGCAACGGCCAGTCGGAGTCCACAGCGACGGGCGCGAACGGTTCGGTGAGCCAGTCGTTCACGGTTCAGCCGACCTCCTCCGACCGCGGTTACACGGCGACGTTGGTCGATTCGGACGGAAACACGCATACAGCAGGGACGTGGCATGCGGTCGCGGCCGCCAATGCCAGCCCGTTGTCGGGGAACCCCGGCGACGAGGTGACGGTCTCGGGGAGCGGCTTCTCGCGTTATGAGCGTCTGCGGATAACGATCGGCGGCATTGGCGCGATTGACGGCGAAGGCATTCCTGTAGATGAGAACGGAACGCTTGCCGGCACAACGGTGCGCGTGCCGAATCTGCCGCCTGGCGCAACGACGTTGAGTGTGATAGGACAGGCTCTGAACTCTCGCGGCGCTCTGAATAGGGTGAATTTCAACTTCACGGTTGGCAGCGAGACGGGCCACGTCTTGACGGTGCAGAATATCAGCGGCTCCAAGATTGGGACGGCAAGCCCCGGCGACCGCATCCGCGTTTTGATGCCTGAAATCAACACGTTCCAGCCTAACGAGGCGGTGACGGTGACCTATCCAGGTTTGCCAGTTCAGACGCAGACGGCAAGGCCCAACGGATCGATGGACGCGGTATCGTTCACGGTGCCGGACAATCCGGGCGGCATGCGCACCATCACAGCGGTCGGAACGACGTCGGGCGCGACGCGTACGATTGACTTCACGGTCGTTCCGAAGGTGACGCTGCTGGTTCCGTCCAAGTTTGACCTGGGCGACCATGTATCGATCACGGGTCTTGGCGCCGGCGCGAATGAAACGTTGGAGGTCTGGATCGCCCCCGCGGTGAATAACGACCCCAATCAAATAAACGGCGCGAACGAAGGCATGATGGTGACGATCGATTCGGGCGGGTCGGCGGGCGCGAACGGGCGGTTCACGACGACCTTTCGCGTGTTGAACGCGCTGTATACGAACAACCCGCAGAATGTCCGCATCCGCGTCAGGAGCGTTGGAAGCGACGACCGAACGCTGACCTCGGCATGGTTCGGGCGCGCTGTGACGCTGCAGGTGGTGACGAAGGGCGTTCGGGTGGCGCTGAGTCCAGCCTCTGAAGGTCCGGGCGACGCCATCTTGACACTGGAAGGCACCGCCGCGGACAACGACGGCAACACGCGCATTCTTGAGAACATCGGGAATGTGGAGCTGGCGCATGGCTCGATCCAAAACGGGACGCGGCAGAAGGTAAGGCATGCGGATCTTGAGATACTGGAGGTCGGCGAGAAAGAGCAGGACTCCGGCGGATATGCAACGATCCGCACAGACCTGTCCGGCCGCTTCAAGGCGCGCGTCAATTTGACGTCGCTGAACGGCGGGAAGCCGATGCCGAGCGGTCTTGTGACGATCTATGTCGGCGGCGAGCTTGTGACAACCAGCTACACGGTGAAGCCAGAGCTGCGCCTGTATGACGGCGAAGAGCGCATTACGCAGGCGAAGCTCGGCCAAGACTACACCTTAAAAGGGGTGAGCTTCAGCCGCACCCGCGCGTTGACACTTATGTTGGGCGGCAAGGCGGCGACGACCGCCGCATTGACGACGGACGGGAACGGCGAGTTCTCGACAACGGTCAACTGGGCGCCCGGCGAATGGGTCGGCGGCGCGCAGACTCTGACGGCGACGACGCAGTACGATTCGGCGCGGTTGCCGTTGACGATTCTGGGTACCATCACCGGCGTGACAGCCGGGACAGCGGTTCAGGTCGGCAATGAAGTGGAAGTGTCGGGTCATGGCTACGGCGCCAGCGAGGCGTTGACATTCTCCGTCGGCGGCAACGCTGTGATGGAAGTTGAAGGCGGCACAACGAACGCCAACGGCGCCTTCACCGCGATGATCGCCATTCCTGCCGTGTCTTCGGGCGCTAAGGATCTAAGAGTGTCTTCGGCGACGAGCGATGCGAGCGTTTCGGGCGCTTACACGATCGGACCTGCGTTTAGCGCGGCGGCGAAGGCGAACGCGGACACGGATCTTGCGGTCATGGGGAGCGGCTACGGAGCCAATGAAGCGGTTTCGGTCGCGGTTGCAGGCGAGTCGCCTGTGACGGTGAACGCGGACGCGAACGGCAGCTTCGAGCAGACAATTCCTCTGACAGCAGTCATGGATCATGGCTCTGAGGTGATGGTGACGGCCGGCTCGCAGACTGCCAGATTCCTTTACGACAGCATGGCGGAGGCGCAGGACATTATGGCGTCGCCGAATCCAGCCGGCTCCGGCAAGACCGTGATGGTGAGCGCGAACATTGAAGCGGGTTCAACGGCGATGTTCAGCGTCGCAGGCGTTGAAGGCGCTTCGGGCGCTCTAGAACCTGTTATGGACGCCGAGGCTCCTGAGGGTTTCATGGCGGTCGCCGGCATGTATGAGGTCATGGACGGCGCGGACATTGAGGACGCTGCCGTGACGGTGACAGTGACGGACAGCATCGGCAATATGACCGAGCATGATGGCGGCGCGTTGACGATCGACACGGTCGCTCCGATGGGAACGGCGATGTTGAGCGAGGAGACGATCCGCAACAACCTGTCCTTCATGATCACGGCGACCTCGGAAGAGTCGGGCTTGACCGCTATGGCGGATGTGAGCGACGTCGACACGACAAAAGTCGATGCGGTCGCGCTTGCTGAGAGCGCAGAGGGCCGCTCTTACTCGGCTGAAGTGACGGTAAGCCAGGAGAACGAAGCGTCGCCAGGCGATAAGATGGTCATTGTGACGCTGACCGATGCTGCCGGCAACAGCTACTCTATAGAGGTCGGCATTGAGTTGCGCGCGAACACGGTCTTCACCCTGAACCTGAACGCCGGGTTGAACCTGATTCATGTCCCGGTGAACGAGGACGGGCTGGATCGGGCGAGCGACCTTTACTGGAAGATCAACAACGGCGGTGACATTGTCAGCGCGGTTGTGATGCTGAACGACGATTCGAAGTTTGTGTCCTACACAGGCGGCGCGGTCGGTTCTGCGGTGGATCTTCCGTTGAACGATTCGACGGGCGTCATGGTTCTGATGAAGGAGGCTGCGTCGGTGACCTTCACAGGCGGTCCGCTGAACGAGTCGGTTCCGCTGCGAAGCGGCATCAATCTGATCGGCGTTCCGCGCCACGGCGGCGTTGCAATGGCGAGCCAGATAGCGGATCTTGGTCAGCCGAATGTGACATTGACGACTTTGGCGTTGACGCGGGACAGCGACGGCAACGCGCAGTTCATCGCGGTGACGCCGGGCAACGATGTCGCAGTGACAGGCGGTCAAGGGTTCATCGTGGTCGCGTCTGGTCCATGGGCTTTGACGATGGCGGGCGATCCGTGGGAGAACGCGCCGGCGTCTACTGCGGCATCCGTGAAACATCTGCGTCCGACTTCGACGCCGCTGTTGATGATCGAAGGCTCGCTGGCTCGCGAGGACACGATGGCTGCTCTGAACGGGCTTGAGGTGTCCGTGACGAATCTGCGGACAGGTCAGAAGATGACGGAGAAGGTTGGCGCAACGGCTGGCAGCGGCCGCTTCTCGGCGGCGATGCTGGACCTTAAAGGCGGGCGTTACGAGGCGTCCGATCAGTTTGAGGTTCAGGTTGTGGATCCGAGCGGCGCGTTTGGCGGCATTCCGAAAACGCGCATCGTTCTCAGCAAGGAAAATATTGAGAGCGGTCGCTTGGATCTGGGTCAGCTGTTGTTGAGCGCGGTTCCGGATCGGACGGCATTGCTGCCGAACTATCCGAATCCGTTCAACCCAGAGACGTGGATTCCGTTCCAGTTGGCCAAGCCGAGCCGCGTGACGGTGACGATCTACAACGCCGCTGGTCAGACGGTTCGGACGCTAGAGTTGGGTCAGCTTCCGGCGGGCACCTACCATAGCCGTTCCAAGGCGGCGTATTGGGACGGTCGCAACGCGCTGGGCGAGCCGGTCGCAAGCGGTTTGTATATCTACCGCATTGAGGCGGGTTCGTTCAGCCAGCTGCGTCGGATGATGATCCTGAAATAGGTCTCATATGCGAGGCTGAGCGGGAGAGGCAGGGTTTGTCCCTCCTCTCCCGTTGCCTTGTAAGCGGAGAGGCAAAAGAATATACTTGAAACGCCGGCAGTTCTGTCGCATGATATGGAGCGGTAGATAGCGTCGCTGTTGTGTCGGATAAAAAAAGTAGCATTCGAAAGCGATGCGTTGTATGCTGTATGTGTGTTCGGGTTTCGGCGGCAGGCGGTTTAGGAGATCGGATTTGACGGTTTTTCATTTTCAGAACTTAAACAGCAATTTTCGTAGGGTACGATCATGACAAGACCACTTGTTTTATGGAGGCAACGGATGCGCGATTTTCAGTCGTATTTCAAGACAGCGGTCGTCTGGATTGCGGCGATTGGACTGGTTTTTGGGAGCGCGGCGACCGCAGCTGCGCAACAGATCTCGAATTTTGAGGTGACGGTCTCCCTGACCGATAGGGACGGGAACGCTGCGAGCGGCTTGAAGGTTGTGTTCCAGAACACAAGCGCTGCGGAGGGGTCGCAAGCGGCGCAGGAACAGGCGCTTATTGAGGACGCCTCTAATCCTGGCTCCTATAGCGCTACGCTCACCGACCTTGACTTGGGAATTTTCCAGCAGGTGCTGATTCCGAAAGCCGGGGATGTGGTTTCTATTCGAGCGACGCAGACGGTCAACGGAGTGGAATCGCCCTGGTCGTCTCTACGGCGGGCTATCACCCAGGCTGAGCTGGACGCAGGAGAGGTCGCCATTGGTATGACCGAATCGGGCCTCTCGGTCGAATTCCAGGAGGCGGAGGTGAGAGGCGACGGTGTATCCACCGCGACTCTTGTCGTTACGGTGATGGACTCCTCAGGAGCGCTCGTTGACGATCCAGATTTGGACGTAACGACGTCGGTCGGATCGCTTAGCGACTTCACAAGTTTGGGCAGCGGGATGCATCAGGCAGTCTTCACCGCTCCTTTAACAAGCCAAGATGTGACGGCAACCGTTACCGTTACATACGGCGCCGATTCTGGCAAAGCGACCGTCTCCGTTACGGGCGTCCCAGCGGATGTGATGGTGTCGATTGAGCCGATGGAAATTGTCGCCGACGGAGCCTCCACGGCGGCTATCATGGCGACGCTGATGCGCGACGGCGCAGTAGTTGCGAACGAAACGTTAACGATACGCGCCACATTAGGCACCGTGAGCAGTGTTACGAACAACGGCGACGGAACCTATACGGCAACCTATACCGCGGGGACGACAGCAGGAACCGCCGCAATCAGCGTCACGGCTTCGGCGGGCGATCAAGGCGCCGCGAGCTTGACTTTGACGCCGGGCGCGCCGGCCAGCATCGCTGCCGCGGTTGATCCGACGGAAATACGCGGCGACAGCATCACCACTGCGATGTTCACAGCCACCATCGAAGACGCGAATGGCAACGGCGTTTCAGGGCTTGCGAACGTGATGGCGACGCTCACGGGCGGCGGCTCTCTCGGCGATGTGACGGACGGCGGAGACGGCACATATTCTGCGGTCTTCACCTCCCCGTTGGTGCGAGAAGACGCGGTCGCGTCGGTTGAATTCGCCTACGGAGCGTTGACGCCGGCCTCGGCGATGTTGTCCGTGAGGGGCGAACCTGAAGCTGAAACGACCCTCTTGGTGGTGAAAGGTCTGGCGACCTATCTTGACAGAACGCATGCGGCTCCGAACGGCCTTTCTGTCATGGTGGAAAACGTGACGACAGGCGCGGCCGCAACGAGCGCGACAGGCGATGACGGTCCAGGACGGTACACCGCAACCTTCTTTAATCCTGCCGATCCGAACGCGGTCGTCGCGAGCTCAAACGACCTGATTCGAGTGACGGTGACCGATCCTGTTTCCAACGAATCAACCATGGTTGAGCGGCGTTTGACGGCGGCTGAAGTGAACGCGACGGTCGTCATTGTGGACGTTGAGACAAGCCTGAAGGCTAGGGCGTCCAACTTCGTTGTAAAAGGCTTGGTGCAGTATTCAGACGGAACAGCAGCGGTTCTTCCGAGCGAGCGTTTGACGGTAGAGATTTCTGTCGGCGCAGCCTCGCAGCGAACAATGCTGAACGACGCAGCGGCTCCCGGAGAGTTTGAGGCGGTCTTCGCCAGCGTTCCAGGGGGCGCGGCGTTTGAAGTGACAACAGGCGATCTGATCCGCATCGCCGTGTTTGACCAAGACGGCACGGTCGTGGCGGGCGACGAATACACTTACATAGCCACCTCTGAGCAGATCATTAACGGCGAGATTGAGCTGGAGCCTGTTCTAACTTCGGTTGACGCGCGCAGCGAAAGTTTGCTGGTGAGCGGCGTTGTGAAATACTCGGACGGAGCCGCCCCGGTGTCGCCGGCGCTCGGCTTGACGGCGTATGTCACCGTCGGCGATTACAGCGAAAACCTGATGATCAACGATCCGAATGAACCGGGCGTCTTCACAGTAACCTTTGTCAATCTGCCCGGTATCAGCCCGTTTATGACTAGGACGGGCGACATGGTGAGCGTTGAGGTCCGGGACAACGGCAACATCGTCGCAACGATGAGCCGACCTGTCACCTCGCAAGAGATCATTGGCGGCGCGTTTGACTTCAGCGACATTCTCACCTCGCTGCCGGCGATGTCGGATCATTTCTTCTTTGTGATCGCCGGTATGGTCGCAGCCGACGTGGGAATTGAAGAGGCGCCAGACGGCTCCACGGTGCGCGTGACGAACTTAAGCCGCCGCTCCACCAGCCTGGTTAGCGCGAACAATGCCGTCACGAACGGCAGCTACAGCGCGACGCTGCGCGCCAGCGATGTCGGCGGGTTCATGATGGGAGATGTTGCCAACACGGGCGATATTCTGCTCGTCGAAGCGATTGATCCGAACGGGATGGTACTAGCGGGCAAAGAGATTGTTCTCGACTCGCAGTCGGTGATTGACGGACTTTTGCAGAACGCCGATATTCTCTTGACCGGCGTTGTGATAGATCTGAGCGTCGGCGGCGAATCGGTGGACGCTGGAACGCCCATAAAAGCTCCGTATAACGAGAGAGGCGTCGCTTCGGCGACAGTGGAAGCGATGGTGACCGGCTCGGCGAGCGCGGGCGTTGCGCTGACATTCGCCTCGGACGCGGGTTCTTTCGTTGTGAACGGAACCATTGGCACCTTTAGTACGGCCTACGCTGAAGAGATGTATTTCTCGTCGGACAGCGGCCCTGTGATGGTCACCGTTTCAGCGGGCGACAAGGCAAGCCGCACACTGATGCTGAACGTGGTGGATGAAACAAGTCCGAAGATCAACTCCATCATGCCGGTTGGCCCGTTGGCGTTGGTGAACGAGGACGAAACGCTGACAGCCGATGTTTCAGACAACACGGCCGTCGCATCGATTGAGTGGGACTTCTGGTCGGACGAGACCGTCGATATGACAGGCGATACCGCAACGATGTCGTTCAGCGAAGTGGGACGCGTTCCCGTGACGCTGGTTGTGACGGACGTGGCGGGCAACTCCACGAGCGAGGTCAGGACGATTGATGTGCTTGACCTGCAATTCGCAACCGTCGCGAATCAGGCGGAATACGATGAGAACGGCGTCGCAACCGTTGGCATCACCTTGACAGCGATAGGGCCTGACGGAATGATAGACTTCAGCGACAGCGTGTATGAGTTGATGCTGACGGATGGAGTATCCTCCGAAACGTCTACATTCATGAAGACATATGAGACGGCGGAAGACCTCGGCGACCATGAGCTGACAGCGACGGTGACAAACGCCGACGGACAGACGGTGAGCCAGTCGTTGACGGTGGCGCTTGTCGACCTGATCGCTCCGATGGCGACCTTGACCTCGGTTGCGGAGCCGCTTGAGTTGGTTGGGCAGCCTGTTGACGTGGGCGTTGAGGTGGTGGAAAACACTGAAATCGCATCGATTGAATGGAGAGCCGACGGCGAAGTTCTCGAATCGAGAGCTCCGACAGCGGAAGAGACGGCTTCGGGCGTCTTCGCCTACACCTACATGCAGGAAGGCGACGATCCAGCGCCGGCGCTGGTGAACATCACCTTCCATGTTATGGACACCTCCGACAACACGAACGATGCGGATACGCCTATATCGGTTCCGGTCACCTTCGTGGATGTTGAGTTCAGCGCGGAGACGTTGGAAGTGCCTTACGACGAAAACGGCGTCGCCTCCACAGGCATGACGGTCGTTGTGAACGGGCCTGACGGCGTTGTGACGCCGGAAAGCGCAGGGTTAACCTTGGCGTTGACCCCTGATGAACTGTTCCCCGACCTTGAAACGTTCTCCAAGACCTACGAGAGCGCGGAAGACCTTGGCGAGCATGAAGTGACGCTGACGGTTACATCCGAAGCGGGCGAACAGATTGTCAAGATGCTGACGCTGAACCTTGTGGATCTGATTGATCCGGCGGCGACGCTGACCTCTACTGCAGAGCCTCTTAAAGAGGCGGGGCAGTCAGTCATGGTGAGCGTTGATGTGGTGGAAAACACCGAAATCGCATCGATTGAATGGAGAGTTGACGGCGAGGCGGTCGAAACGCGAATGCCTGAAGCGGACGAGACTGCGTTCAGCTACACCTATATGCAGGAAGGCGATCCTGCGCCGGCGCATGTGGTGGTGTCGTTCCATGTTGAGGACACCTCAGGGAACCGAAACGACAGCGCTGAGAGCGGCGAGGCGACGCCCATCAATGTTCCGATCACCTTCGTGGATATTACGTTCAGCGCGCCCGATCTAGGTCCCGATATGGAGGTGGCCTACGACGAGAACGGCGTTGCTGAGACGAACATCATGGCGGGTGTGATGGGTCCGGACGGCGACTTGCCGATGGGCGGCGAAGGGCTGCGGTATGAGCTTGCGCCTGCTGAGCTGTTCACCGACGCTTACAACTTCATGAAAGCCTACGAGTCGGTTGACGACCTTGGCCCGCATGAGGTGAGCTTGACCGTGACCTCCCCGGCGGGCGAGATGATCGTCAAGACGATGATGCTGACTCTTGTGGACAATATGCCTCCGATGGTCTCCGCGATTGCGGCCGATTCGACGAATCAGGACGGCATCCCGTTCATTCTGGTGAACCGCGATCTGACTCTGTCGGCGAGCGCGTCGGACAATACTGAAATTTTGACGGTTGAGTGGGTCTTCCCCGACAAAACGATTGAAGGGATGCTGGACGCGGACGGCAACACCTCCGTGACGCGCATCTTTGAAGAGCCGGGCGACTTCGTAGCGACGCTGCGCGTTGTGGACGCGGGCGGCAACGAGGAGACCTCGGAGACGATGGTGAAGGTTCGACGGGTTGAAGTAGGCGGTTTGGCGCTCGACTCGCGCGGCGCGGCCGAATTTATTTTGTCGCTGCTGCAATCGCCGTTGGTGAACGATTTGCTGACGGCGAACGGTCTGCCGACGATTCCGATGCTTCTAGGCGACGACTACACCACAGAAGATGTACTGCGGTTGTTGAATTCGCCCGAAGTTATGGCGGCTCTGCAGCAGGCAGGCTTGACATTGCCGAACTTGCCGGCGATGTTGAACCCGGTGATCGTTCCGAACATGGAAGATCTTTACCTTGAGAACTTCGGCAATGCGCTGTTTGTGCCGTCTCTTGAGACGTGGGACAACCTCGGCGGGGTTGCGGGAGGCTCATATCGGATTGAGAATGGACTGACGCTGACAGGACATAAGCTGAGCCTGTTTGCAGTCGCTCCGAAGGCGATGGAAGTGATTGTTACGCTGCATGGAAGCGACGGAACAACCTATTCCGCCTCAGGCATGAGCGCCGAGGAGACGGGAACCTTCCAGCATGAGTTCGCCATTGATGAAGAGCTGTTCCTGGGAACGCTGCCGGCATGGCCTGCGAGCGAATCCAGCCCCGTTCAGGAAGTGACGCTGCGTCTTTCCGCGAACGGGATTGACGGTCCGTATATGTCGGTTCCGCTGACCAAAGAGATGCGGATGGCGGGTGGATATGCGGAGCCTGTCTGGAGCGCAACCGAAATGCTCAACGCGGGCGGCACCTACTACTACTACTATGTGGTGGAAATGACGCACCAGATACCGGTCGGCGGCGGAAAACGCACGGCGAAGATGCTTGTGATCCCCGATCCGCGCAACCTTCAGCTCGCGCCCACGATCGATATTGGCAGCTTGTCCATTGCCGACATTCAAGATGTGGCTGATACAGGGCGCGTTCCGCTCGTGTCTAAGTTCAGCGTTCCTGGGGCGGACGGCCTCTGGACTCTGAACTTTGACCTGAACCAAATCCCTGACGGCGACTACGAAGTGAGCGTCACGGTGGACGGCGAGCCAGGGTTTGACGGCGGAACGAGGCCTCTGAGCATCAACCGGACGCCTGAGCCGGTCTCTGATGTGACCGTGGAAGCGGTCAACGGCGCAACTCATTATATAGATGAGAACGGCGCGGTTGTGACGACAAACGCCAACAATGAGGGCGCGTTGTCGCTGACAGCGGAAGCGATGACCGGCGGCGCGGACATCTACGACCGCACCAGCGTTATCTTCCAAGTCCGCCCGGTCACTGGCGAGCCGACAGTCGATTTCTGGACGACGGTTGGCATCAACATGAGCGTGACCCCTATCATGGAGGGCTTGGCGAACGACAATTTCCTGCCGTTGATCGTCTATGCGAACCAGATTGCGGGCGGATTGCTCGGACGCATCGGACCTGAAATGGTCCGCACGGAAATGATGGACTATCCGCAGGTCGGCAGCTACTTGATTCGAGCGGTTTCCATTGACCAGTTCAGCAACATGAGCATGTCGAATCCACAGGCAGTTGAGGTCGTTCCGCGAACGGTCGGCGAGTTCAATGTGTCCTACCTGGGCATCGGGAACTTGAAGGGCAACGAAGCGGAACGTTATATCTCGGCTGATGTGCCGAAAGACGGCTCGGTCGCGGCGGATGATTTCCGCATCTGGTCGGATACGACTCAAGCGAATGTGACGATACGCAGTTTGCGGGATGTCTCCATTCCGTTGACGAGAGTGGCGCTCCAAAGTTCGACAGACGGGGGAGCTACTTGGACAGATCTGAAAGTATATGAAGAGGCCGATTTGGCTGCTGTGGACGCTTCTTGGATGTCAGACATGACGTCTCATATGATCGATGGCGTTCAGCTGGTGACGAGCGGTGTGACGGAATATCGTCTGCGCGTTATGGCTGAGAATAGGCTGATGATCAGCGGCGTCGGGCCTGAAACAGTCTTGGTTGTGGACGCTTTGCCGATACCGGTTGCGCCGGAGGTGCTGGCGTTTGCGGCTGCGCAGGCTGAAGGCACTTCTGTCAGTCCGGACAGCGGCGGAGCGCGCGATCAGCTGGTGTTGACGGTCGATACGCCGTTCAACATGCTGCCGAAAGCGCCTTCGATTGTGTTGGAAATCAGCGCGGACGGCGGGCAAACATTCTCGCCGCTTGCGATGGAGATGGGCGGGCCCGAAGCGGGAACGATCCCAGAAAATGACCATATGATGGCTGGCGAGACGCCTGAAGTCGGCGTGAACCGAACCACCTGGACGGGGGTCTGGGACACGACGATGGTTGAGGACACGGTTGAAAATATGGAGCCGGAAGCGCGCGACGCTTCTATGGACGACAATCCGTATATGATCCGCGCCTCTCTGATGGGAGAGGGCGGCACGGCGTATATGTCAGAAACGCTGACGATACCTGTCGACAACGTGGACGATGTCCCGCCAATCTCCTCAACGGTTGTGACGATGGTGGAACGCGAAGCGAAGACGCCGGGAACCTTTGAAGCGGTGGACGCGAATGAGGACGGCTCCTACACGGTTCGCTCCGATGTTCGCATCACTGCGAGCGTGACGGCTGGCTATCTGACGATCGAGGGCGGCGAGGTCGCGCTGGTTGTTGTGGATGAAAGCGGCGCCGTGATGGATATGCTTGGCGACGCGGCTCCTGTGGTTGAAGGTCAAGAGAGTTACAGCTTTGTGTTTGACTCGACAGCATTCCCGAACGGAGCGCTTCGCCTCGCTGTTCTCGCAACGGACGCCTCAGGCAACCAAGAGTTGACCGTGATGGATACGACAGTCGTCGCAAACATCGCCAACATCCTGATCAGCGGGCTGCTGCCTGATGATCCGGGCGTGTATGAGGCAATCCGCCTGACGCGGACCGGCGTTTTGATGACAAACAACCGCACCTTTGCGACGCCGCAGGCTGACCGGCCTATCAGCGGAATGACGATGATTGAGCTGGACACCGAAAACGCGATGACAGCTGAAGCCTACATCTCTGCCAACATGGCGGACCTGATGGACGAAGCCCTTGTTGACGCGACGCCGATGGTGGCGGTGGGCGAAAACGGCGCATTCCAGCTGCCGTTGGATGTGAGCGGTTTGGCGGACGGCGAGTACTATGTCCGTATCGTGCTTGCCGCTAGCCCGAATGTGTTTGCGCCGCTGGCGCCTGTTGCGTTCACCGTTGACAACACGGCTCCTCCGCTTACGATTGAGGCGCCTGCCTCCGGAACTGCTGTTAATACGCGGCCGACGATCTTGTCGGAAGGCTATGAGGATCCGACAGGCATCGTAACGGTCGGGCTGACGCTTTCCACGACGAGCGGAGATGTTCAGTTCACAGGCTTTGCGGGCGGAAACGCGGATATGCGGCTCGCCGGCAACGAAGACCTTGTGAACGCCGATGGCATGACGACCGACGGTCTCATGTTTGCGGCTCCGCAGATCCGCTACGTAACGCCGAGCGATGTTCGCCACGCAAGCGGCAGCTACATGGCGACGGGAACCGCGACCGACTATGCGGGGAATGTCGCTACTGTAAGCGTTGTGTATGTGATTGAACAGGATGCGACAGCTCCGACAGTTACGGCATATTCGCCGACAGGCATCATATCAACGCGAACGCCGACGGTGAGCGTCTCCTTCACGGAGGACAACTCAGGCGTGACCGCTGAGGGCGTTTCCATAAAGGTTCGCGACAGCGCAGGCAATGCGGTTGCGGGGACGACGACCTTGCAGGCGATTCCGCTGCATCTGGGCGAAGACTATACCGCAGACGACATACTGGAAGCGTTGAACTCGCCCGAAATTATGGAAGATCTGCAGCAGGACAGCGGACCGCAATTGAGCGGCGTCGTTAGCTTCATCGCGGACGAAGACTTGGCGAACGGCGCATATAGCGTCGTCGCAAGCGTCGCGGACGTCGAAGGCAACGAATCGCCTGTATCATGGGAGTTCACGGTATATGTGGACGACAATCCGCCTGTCATCACAGAGTTCTCGCCGACGGGAACCATCGAAACGGCGGATACGACGCTGAGTGCGACCTTCTATGACGAGATGGAAGTGACGAGCGTTACCTTCACAGTTGACGATGGCGAACCGATGGACGCTGACGAGATTGCCGACAACACCTCGGCAACGCTGGCAGTGACAGGACTTGCCGACGGCAGCCATACGGTGGTTGTGACGGCAACGGACGCGCTTGGAAATGTCGGCTCTGGGCAGTTCAGCTTCACGGTTTCGTTGGATCTGGAGCCGCCGGTTATCACGGCGTTCTCTCCGACAGGCGTTGTTGAGATGCCTGATGCGACATTGGCGGCGACCTTCTCGGACGCTTCCGAAGTGATGAGCGTGACCTTTGCCGTTGACGGCGGCGAGGCGATGGAGGCAGTGATTGCCAACAACACCTCGGCAACGTTAGATGTGACGGGTCTTTCGGACGGCGATCACATGGTGATGGTGACGGCGACGGATGAGCATGGGAATGTCGGCTCAGCCGAATATCATTTCACGGTGTCGCTGGATCTGGAAGCACCTGTTATTACAGCGTTCTCTCCGACAGGAGTTGTGGAATCGCCCGATACAACGCTGGCAGTGGTCTTCTCCGACGCCTCTAAGGTGACGAGCGTGACCTTCGCTGTGGACGGCGGCGACGCTATGGACGCGGTTGTCGGCTTGGCGCTTGACGCTCAAAGCGCGGCTAATTTGGTTGTGTCGCTGATAGGAACGCCGGTATTGGACGGTTTGCTTGTGGCAAACGGGCTGCCGACAACAGAGGAGATTCTGGCTCAGGGAGATCTCTACACAAGAGAGACGCTTCTGCAGCTGTTGGAATTGCCCGAAGTGATGTCGGCGCTAGATCAAGTCGGCGTGCCGTTGTCGTTGCTGTCAGCGATCCTAAATGGGGAATTGGCTGGCAACACCTCGGCGACGCTGGATGTGACGGGTCTTTCGGACGGCGGCCACACGGTGATGGTGACGGCGACGGATGAACATGGGAATGTCGGCTTTGCCGAGTATCAGTTCACGGTTTCGCTGGATCTTGAGCCTCCGGTCATCACGACGGTTTCTCCGACAGGGGTTGTTGAGATGCCCGACGCGACGCTGGCGGTTTCCTTGTCGGACGCTTCCATGGTGACAAGCGTGACCTTCTCTGTTGACGGCGGGGACGCGATGGACGCTATGATTTCGGACGACAACACTTCGGCAACGCTGGATGTGATGGGTCTTTCGGACGGCGACCACATGGTGATGGTGACGGCGATGGATGAACATGGGAATGTCGGCTCAGCCGAATATCAGTTCACGGTTTCGCTGGATCTTGAGCCTCCGGTCATCACGACGGTTTCTCCGACAGGGGTTGTTGAGATGCCCGACGCGACGCTGGCGGTTTCCTTGTCGGACGCTTCCATGGTGACAAGCGTGACCTTCTCTGTTGACGGGGGAGCCGCGATGGACGCTATGATTTCGGAAGACAACACTTCGGCAACGCTGGATGTGACGGGTCTTTCGGACGGCGACCACATGGTGATGGTGACGGCGATGGATGAACATGGGAATGTCGGCTCAGCCGAATATCAGTTCACGGTTTCGCTGGATCTTGAGCCTCCGGTCATCACGACGGTTTCTCCGACAGGGGTTGTTGAGATGCCCGACGCGACGCTGGCGGTTTCCTTGTCGGACGCTTCCATGGTGACAAGCGTGACCTTCTCTGTTGACGGCGGGGACGCGATGGACGCTATGATTTCGGACGACAACACTTCGGCAACGCTGGATGTGACAGGTCTTTCGGATGGCGACCATATGGTGATGGTGACGGCGATGGATGAACATGGGAATGTCGGCTCAGCCGAGTATCAGTTCACGGTTTCGCTGGATCTTGAGCCTCCGGTCATCACGACGGTTTCTCCGACAGGGGTTGTTGAGATGCCCGACGCGACGCTGGCGGTTTCCTTGTCGGACGCTTCCATGGTGACAAGCGTGACCTTCTCTGTTGACGGGGGAGCCGCGATGGACGCTATGATTTCGGAAGACAACACTTCGGCAACGCTGGATGTGACGGGTCTTTCGGACGGCGACCATATGGTGATGGTGACGGCGACGGATGAGCATGGTAATGTCGGCTCTGCCGAATATCAGTTCACGGTTTCGCTGGATCTTGAGCCTCCGGTCATCACGACGGTTTCTCCGACAGGGGTTGTTGAGATGCCCGACGCGACGCTGGCGGTTTCCTTGTCGGACGCTTCCATGGTGACAAGCGTGACCTTCTCTGTTGACGGCGGGGACGCGATGGACGCTATGATTTCGGACGACAACACTTCGGCAACGCTGGATGTGACGGATCTTTCGGACGGCGACCACATGGTGATGGTGACGGCGACGGATGAGCATGGTAATGTCGGCTCTGCCGAATATCAGTTCACGGTTTCGCTGGATCTTGAGCCTCCGGTCATCACGACGGTTTCTCCGACAGGGGTTGTTGAGATGCCCGACGCGACGCTGGCGGTTTCCTTGTCGGACGCTTCCATGGTGACAAGCGTGACCTTCTCTGTTGACGGGGGAGCCGCGATGGACGCTATGATTTCGGAAGACAACACTTCGGCAACGCTGGATGTGACGGGTCTTTCGGACGGCGACCACATGGTGATGGTGACAGCGACGGATGAGCATGGGAATGTCGGCTCAGCCGAATATCAGTTCACCGTGTCGCTGGATCTTGAGCCTCCGGTCATCACGACGGTGTCTCCGACAGGAACGGTGGAATCGGCTGATACGACGCTGGCGGTCGTCTTCTCGGACGCCTCCAATGTGACGAGCGTGACCTTCTCGGTTGACGGCGGCGACGCGATGGACGCGGCGAGCATCTCGGACAACACGATGGCGCGGTTGCCGGTGACAGGTCTATCGGACGGCGACCACATGGTGATGGTGACAGCGACGGATGAGCATGGCAATGTCGGCTCAGCCGAATACCAATTCACGGTATCGCTTGATACGACGGCGCCGATCATCACATCCATCTCCCCGACAGGGGTTGTCCGAACGGCTGACACGACGCTGGCGGTCAACTTCTTTGACGACTCAGAGGTGGACAGCGTGACCTTCTCGGTTGACGGCGGAGCCGCGATGGACGCGGCGGAAATCATTGACAACTCGCGGGCGCACCTGCCGGTGGACGGGCTTTCGCAAGGAAGCCATACGGTGGTTGTGACTGCGACCGATGAACACGGGAATAAGGCGTCGGCTCAATACAGCTTCTTGGTTGAGATCGATATGATCCCGCCGACGATCGTAACGATGACTCCCGCCGGATATGTTCGGTCGCTGCGGCCGCTCATCGCGGCGACCTTCACCGACAACCTTGCCGGCGTAGACGCCGACAGCGTTGTGCTGATGGTCGACGGAGCGGCTGTGAACGCCGATGTAACCGATTCGAGCGTCTCGTATCAGCCCAGCGCTGATCTGGCGACAGGAACGCATGAAGTGATGTTGACGCTTGCGGACGCGCTCGGAAACGAAACGTCGACAAGCTGGACATTCACGATTGAAACCACGCCTCCAAGCATCTTGTCAGTCGCTCCGAGGGACGGCGAAAAAGTCGGCAAGAACGTGGCGGCGCGGACAGATGTGGTTGTGAGCGCCTACTACATCGATGCGGATTCGGGCATTGATGTGGATTCGGTTGAGCTGACCGTGACTCTGAACGGCAACCGCGTAGCGGGAACGATTGAAAGCCGCACAGAATCAGGCGTCGCATGGATGGCGCAGAATGTTCTGCGAGCCGGCATCTACACCGCGACGGTCTCGATCGCAGACAATCTGGGCAATGCGACGGAGCATTCCTGGAGCTTCATCGTTGAAGAGGAAGAGGCGATCACCATACCGGTTCGCGTCGTTCCGAACCCGTTTGAGAAAGATGTGGCTGTCTGGGTCGGTCTCGGCAAGGAAGCCGAAGTGCGGGTTCGCATATACGACCTGAACGGACGGCTTGTGGCAGAGCGGCCGGGTCAGATACTGCTTCCGGGCCGCCATGCGATTGACCTGAGTCAAGAGATCTGCAACTACGGACGCGGCGTTTACATTTGCCAAGTGATTGTGGACGCGGCCGATCGGGAGCGGGTTGTCAAGATCGTCAAGATGGCGAAAATCAGATAACAAGGAACGCGGGGGCTGGCGCAATCAGCCCCCGCCCCTTTCACCTTCGCGCAGACATACATAGGAGCGTCTGATGATTGACGGAAGAAAATGGACAAAGTTAGCCGCGTTTGCGCTCGCAACGTCGGCGCTGATTGGATACGCCGCTGTGGCAACAGCGGAAGACGAGACGCTGGGAACGCGACACGGAGCCTCCTGGCTCTTCCCAGGGCAAGGCGCCCGGGCAATCGCTCTCCAAGCGTTCTCGCCCCTCGCCGCCGGCGTTCCAGCAATTACCACCAACCCTGCGGGGCTGGGTGGAAGCACAGATACCGAGTTGGCGATATTCACACAAGATAGCCCGCTGGATATACGACGAAACGCCTTCGGGGTCGCGCTCGGATACGTGGGCGGAGAAAACGGCTCTTTGGGAATTTCATGGCGAAATGTGAGCGTCGGAGACAGCGACGACGCCCCCTTTGAGCTCACCGATCTACAAGGCAATACACACGGCTCGCTCGGCTATGCAAGCAACGCCGTTGACCTGGCGTACGGCCATAAGGTCAGCGACGAGTTTCAGTTTGGGCTGGCAGTTGGAATGCTGTTTGACAAGTTTGACGGCGTGGATGAGGACTATCCTGACGACGCAAGCGCTTCCGGGTTCGGCGGCGTGACGCTCGGCGTTCAGGGGCTGATTGCTGATACGCTTCATTACGGGCTGTCGGCGCGGAACCTTGGCGGAAAGCTTGGCGAAGGCGAAACCGAGCCGATCATTTCGGCGGGCGTCGCGGTGACCTATCCGTCCTACGACGGCGTCCTGATGGCGGCTGAAATTGAGCAGATGCTTGTCAACCTCATCAATGCCGGCGGAGAATCGACGCGGCTTGTCAAATTCGGCGTCGAATACTCCATCAATCCGGTCTGCCTGAGACTCGGAACGAGCCAAAGCTCCGACCGCAGCGCATGGTACACTGGCATCGGCGTCAACTTCGGCTCGCTGGCGTTGGACTATGCCTACCAGTTGAGCAATCAAGCGGCGAGCAGCCTTGCGGAAGTTCCCCGCCACTTTGTTTCCATCGGCTACCAGTATTGATGAGCCGCAGATCGACGACAGAGAAGGAGTTTCATATGATGAGGCGTAGAGGTTTTCAAATGATTGCCGCTGCCGCGCTTGCGCTGGCGGTTGGCGCCCCTCTGGTTGCGGGGATGTACGAAACCTTGACCGTGAAAAAAGGCGACACGTTGTGGGATCTTTCCCAGGAGCATCTTGGCGACGCGCTGCGTTTTCCGGAATGGGTAGAAATCAACGATCTCCGTTCCGGCGATCCGCACTGGATCTATCCAGGCGAGGTTCTGAATATCCCTGGGACAGTGATGGAGCCGATGCCAGAGCCTGAGCCGGAGGTGGAAGTGCCGACTCCGATGATTGAAGAGATGCTGAACAAATTGAGCGAGCGGCTTTCCAAGGCTCAAAAACAACTGGCGGATCTCAAGGAAGAGATGGAGCATTTGGACTCGCATCTCCACGACGAGGACTTCTCCAAGTTGCTGAAAAAGCTTGATTCCATCCACCCGATGGATCTGAGCTCCGTTGAGAAGAGGATCAACCAGCTCAGCAAGACGATCTCTTCAAAGGTGGATAAGCTGTCGAACAGAACTCAAGAGCAGCATAAAATGACGAAGTCGGAGCTGGACGCCTTGAAAAAGGAACTGGCGACGCTCATGAGTTCGGTTGAGAAGCATGAGATGACTCGTCAAAAAGCGGTGGAAGAGCTTGCCGCAAAAATGATGGAACTGCATGCGCCGGTGAATCCGATCGGCGAGGTCCACCAGAATAAGCGCACAGTTGGCGTGCTTTCGTTCTTGGCAGCCAGCGTCGCGTTGATGGTGGTGACGGCAGCTCGCTAACCGCAGAATTGACATCGTTAAACTCGGAAAACGGGTAGGCCGCATTTGGCCTGCCCGTTTTTTTATACATATGCTGATAAACCGATTCGAACTGCATGGCGACCGAACGCGGGGAGAAGACCCTCAAACAGAGATCGGGCTGGCGAACGCCGGGGCGGCGAGATGCTGCTATATACGGAATAGAACGGGCGTCTTCACAGCGCCTGCCTACGGAAAGGCGGCGAGACTCATATCTCTGGCGGAGAGATTAAACATCCCTGTTCTCTTTCTATACAACGCCCCTGCCCTCTGCGCCGCGCCAACCGACAGCAGATTGACAAACGCGCATGCGGAACTGATGGAGGCGTTGATCGGAGCCGGCGTCCCGCTCATCGCCGCGGTAAAAGACGAACAGCTGCGCCAGTTTGTTGAGCCAATCTTCGACCTGTTGACGCGTCCTGAAGCGAACGCGGTTGAAGTTGCGCTGAAACATGCCGCCCAATGGACGCCTGACGAAATACGCCAGCGCAGAGCGTGTCCGCGCAATCTCTAAAATTACTTCAATCAATCAAACGAACGCAGACTAAAAGCCAGGGGTGAATGAAATGAACCGACAGCCGCCGAATATTCTCTTTGCATTCGCCGACGACTGGGGGCGCTACGCCAGCGCTTACCGCAACATCGAAGGCGAAAACACGCCCAACGCGCTCATCGACACGCCCAACTTTGACCGCGTCGCCAACGAGGGCGCGCTCTTTACGAACGCCTTCGTCCCCGCCCCGTCATGCACCCCATGCAGAAGCTCCATCTTGACAGGGCGCTATTTCTGGCAGACGGGGCGCGGAGCCATCCTGCAAGGCGCGGAATGGGACGATACGATCCCCTCCTATCCGCTGGCGCTCGAAAAAGCGGGATACCACATCGGCTACACCTACAAGGTATGGTCGCCGGGGACGCCGCGCGACGCTCCCTACGGCGGCGACCGAACGCGCTACGCTCCCGCAGGAACGCAGTTCGGTCAGTTCTCCTTCGCCGCGACTCGAAACGCCCCCGAACATGGCATCGAAGGCGCGAAGCGGCTTTTATACAACGAAACGCGCGACAACTTCCAAGCGTTCCTGGACGCGCGCTCCGGCGACCATCCCTTCTGCTACTGGTGGGGACCCACCAACACACACCGAAAATGGCAGCGAGGCTCCGGCAAGCAGCTCTGGGGACTGGAACCGGACGACTTGAAAGGCAAACTGCCCGCCTTCCTGCCCGACGTCCACGACATACGCGAAGATGTGTGCGACTATCTGGGCGAATGCCTCGCGTTTGACGGCGGACTCGGCGTTCTGTTGAAAATGCTGGAAGAGATTGGGGAGATCGACAATACGCTCATCGTTGTCAGCGGAGACCACGGCATACCAGGTTTCCCAAGAGGCAAATGCAATCTCTACAACCTCGGATGCGAAGTGGCGCTCGCCGTTCGATGGCCGGGAAGATGTCCAGAAGGGCGCGTCATTGACGACTTCGTCAACCTCATGGACTTAGCCCCAACCTTTATGGAAGCCGGCGGGCTAGAGCCGCTTCAAGGCATGTCCGCCAAAAGTCTCCTGCCCGTTATCGAGTCGAGCGAGCAGGGGCAGGTTAATGCAGAGCGCGACCATGTCGTCCTCGGAAGAGAGCGGCATGTCGCCAAAGCGCGGCCTGGCAGCCTGCCTTATCCGCAGCGCGCCCTGCGCACCGACCGCTACCTCTACATACGCAACTTTGAGCCGGACAGATGGCCGATGGGCGATCCAAAAGGACTTGACGACCCGACCGCAGAGCCGCCCTCATACGACAAGCTCTGCAACAACACCTTCATCGCATATCCCGACATGGATGCGTCGCCGACGAAAGCGTGGATGGTACACAACCGCGCGAAGCCTGAAACGCAAAGGCTTTTCCAGATGGGGTTCGGCAAATTTCCCGCAGAAGAGCTGTACGACCTCCACAGCGACCCGCACTACATGAACAACCTTGCGGGGGATCCATCCGCCGCGAATGTTCTGTGGCAGTTGTCCGCGCGGCTTATGGAGATACTGCGGGAGCAGGAGGATCCGCGCGTCGTTGAAACGGAGTGCCGATTTGAAAATCCGCCCTACGCCGGCGAATAGCCGCTATTCCACAATGCGAATGGAGACGAACGCTTCGCCCAACATTGGCTCGCGGCATAGTTCATCGTTGCATGCCTGGTAGCGCGCGCGGATCGTCAGCTGCGTTTCGCCCGCCGCGTCAGACGGCGCCTGAACAGAAAGCCGAAACGACGCCTCGCCGTCATACACCTGAATCGGCGACTCCGAAAACGCGAACGACTTCGTCTCGCCGGACGGATACTCTACACTCAGCAGCGTGAAGCGGGCGTCCGCCGATTCTATCGTGGTCGGGATCAGATAACTCTCCGACGCTGGGTTGGCGTTTACATGCCACCCGCTCTCCACCTTCAGACGCGCTTCCACCTCAAAAACGGAGCCGGCGGACGCTTCGGGCGGCGCGGAGACGATCGTCAAATGAGCCAAGGCCTCGCTGTTGTTCAATAAGACCGCGGCAGGCAACGGCTCATCCAAATACCGCGCCGCCGCTGCCAGCATCCACACAAAGGCGCGCGGATAGAGGCGCGTCGCTTCGGCAGTGGAGCGCAGCGTCTCATACGCCAATTCTCGATACGACAGATCGTCCAGAGCGGACGAAAGCGACAACAGCGCATGCGCCGCCTCCGAATTGCCCGACGGGATCGCCCCGTCATACAAGCTTTTCACGCGCAGGGGCAGGTCGCCCTTCGACTCGGTGAAATAAAAGGCGCCTTTCTCTTCGTCCCAAAACCGCCGTTTCATCTCATCCGCCGTCTCTTGAGCGCGCCGCAAATACTCTTCGTTCCCCGTCGCCTCGTGAAGTTTCAACAGCCCGCTCGCATAGAAGGCGTAATCGTCCAAAAAAGCGTTGCCCTTCGCTTTTCCCGCGCGGTAGGAACGAAGCAGGTTGCCATGTTCATCTCGCAGCCGCTCCTCAATAAACGCGGCCGCTCTTTCGGCGCTGCGCAGATACTCTTTTTTGTTTAAAACCATATACGCTTCGGCATACGCCCCGATCATCATGCCGTTCCAGCCCGTCAGCGCCTTTGTGTCGATGAGCGGCTGAGGACGCTGGTTGCGCGCCTGCAGAAGTCGGCGGAGAAGGTCGTCCCGCTCCATCGGACGCTTCACATACAGCGTCTTGCCCTCGCCGTGCGGCATCGGCGCCAGCCCGTATGAGCGCAAAAAAGCGGCTGCGTCTTTTCCGAGCGCCGCGCGTATTTCGTCCTCCGTCCAGAGATACGACTTGCCCTCCTCCTCCTCCGTTTCGGAGTCGACCGCCGAATAAAATTCGCCGTTCGGTCCCGTCATCGTCTTGTCAACAAAGGCGAGGATGCCCTTCGCAGCCTTCAAAAGCTCCTCCCGCTCCGTCAATCGATAGGCGCGCAGATAAACGGACGCCAACTGCGCTTGGTTGTAGAGCATCTTTTCAAAATGCGGCACGCGCCATTGCGCGTCGGTTGAATAGCGGTGAAAGCCGCCTGCCAGATGATCATGGATGCCCCCGCGCGCCATCTCGCTCAACGTCTTGACGACAATGTCCAGCGCTTCCTGGTCGTCCGAGCGCTCATGTTCTGCCAGCAGCGTCGCCAGCTCAATCTCGTTGGGAAACTTCGGCGCGCCGCCAAATCCGCCGAACCGATTGTCAAAGTCGGCTTTCAAGAGGCCGATCAATTGACCCGTATGTTCCCTTGAAAAAGGGCCAGGCTTCAGGGCGTCGCCGCCTGACTGTATCTGGGAGATCCCTTCGGCGACCTGTTCTGCGCGGGCGACGAGCTGTTCGCGGTCGTTCTCCCACGCCTTGTTCACCGCCGCAATGACGCGCGGAAATGAGGGCGACCCATGTCCGTCTGTCGGCGGAAAGTAGGTTCCTGCGTATAACGGCTTCAAATCGGGCGACAAAAAGACCGAGTTCGGCCATCCGCCCCGCCCGCTCAGCAGCTGCGTCGCCGTCATATAATACTTGTCGATGTCAGGGCGCTCCTCGCGGTCGACCTTGATATTCACAAACGACGCGTTCATCGCCTCCGCAATTTCAACATTGCAGAACACAAGCCGCTCCATTACATGACACCAGTAGCAGGTCGAGTAACCGACCGACAAAAAAATTGGACGATCCAGCTTGCGCGCCAGCTCAAACGCCTCAGGTCCCCATGGATGCCAATCGACAGGGTTATGCGCATGCGACAGCAGATAAGGACTGGTTTCGTCAATCAGCGCGTTCGTATATTTCCAAGTCCCGTCGGCGTTTTTCAACTCCGCTGCGTTGCTCCCCCAAGCCAAACTCGACCAGCAGAGCGCCCAGCAGACAACAGCCCCATACAGCAAACGACCTAATTTCATGGACTTCCTTCTTGATCCGTCTCCGCCGACTCCATCGTCTTAACCGCTGAAATGAGCAGATCAATCGCCTCTTCCGTAAACTGACTTTCATTCTCCGAGGCGGCCGATCCGTCCTTCAATTGAACCGCCAATTCCGTCAACAGATCGGCCGAACCGGCATACTCGCCGCTCTCATTGACCAGATCATACAGCGCCTGCCGCTCTATTTCATCCCGTTTATGCAACTGAAGCGACTCCATCGACATGGCGGAAGCGGGCAAATTCGCGCGGTTCACTACCTCCACATGCAAGGCTCCGCTCGCTTCCTGCGCCGCTTGCCGAACCGCGTCTATCGGAATATCTATCGCGTCAAATTTCAGCTCGCCCGTCAGCGTCAATTCAACCGCCGGCGCCTTCCTGTAGGACGACAACTTCGCCGCCTCCTCAGACGCGCGGGAGACGGCGGCGGACGGAAACTGGCAGCCGTCCAGGTTAACCTGAATGCGCTCATGCGGACGGAAAGGCGTCTTCTCAAACGTTATCTGCGGCGCGCCCTTCGGGTCGTCAGGCGTATCGATCAGGAAAAAGCCGCGCTCATACTCCGCCTCGCGGATGTCGCACACCTCCGGCGACCCCGGCATCAGGGCCTTGAAGCCTTCGATCTGCCATTCGCGCCTGCGATGCCAATGGCCCAGCGCGGCGATCTGTACCCGCCCGTCCAGCCGAGCCAGCGCCTCCTTTGAGACGGAACCCATGATGAACCCGTCCGGCTCCCCGACGCCCGAATGAAACATGAGTATGGTGAAAAGATCGTCCGCGAAGGGCAGCGCTCCGTCAACCTGCTCCAAAAAAGCGTCGCCCTGCGCCCCGCGGTAACCCAGCCCGACCAGACGAACGCCTCCGATCTCCAGAATTGCGCCGGATCGAGACGGTTCATCCCACGCCGGCAGCTGAATACCGCTCGAAGAGACCGACGGATGCAGCAGATGAAGCATACCCTCCGACGAGAGGTAACGGAGCCATTCCAGCCGCGTGGAGAGGGTTCGGCGAAACGCCTTGTCATGGTTGCCTTCTATGGCGGCGACCTGAACGCCCGCGTCTTTTAACAACCGAAGCCCGTTCAGCGCCTGCGACAAAATCGCCGCGTCAATGTCCCGCTTATCAAAAAAATCGCCCGCGATGAGAAGAATGTCCGCGTTCAGATCTATCGCCCGATCTGCGATGTGAAGAAAAACGCGCCCAAAATCGTCAAAACGCGCCTCCAAGTTGAACGGACGCCGTCCAAGATGCAAATCGGCGCAGTGCAGTATGCGCATCGTCAACCTTCCCGCCGTTCATATGCGCCGCCGCGCCCCCCTGTTTTGCGAACCAAGCGTATCTCGCCGATCGTCATTTCTTTATCGACCGACTTGCACATATCATACACTGTCAACGCCGCGACAGAGACTGCCGTCAACGCCTCCATTTCGACGCCGGTCTGTCCTCGAACCTTGACCGTCGCTTCGATGTCGACACAACCTTGAGGCGCGTTCAGTTCTAGGCGCACCGAAACGGCGGTCAAAAAAAGCGGATGGCAGAGCGGTATCAGTTCGCTTGTCCGCTTGGCGGCCATCATACCAGCTAGACGGGCTGCGGCAAGCGGATCGCCCTTGGCAAGGGAATCGGACGCGATGCGCTCCAGCGTCTGCGCGGACGCATAGACGCAGCCGCGCGCTGTCGCCTCGCGCGCTGTCGCCTCTTTTGAAGATATGTCAACGATGCGCTCCTCGCCGCGCTCATTGAAATGCGTCAAGTCGGACAATGTCAGCCTAACTCACAAAGATCTCGCGGTTGTGCGGCATCTCAAAGACTCGAAAATCCTCCATATGAATGTCGGGGTTCGCGTCCACCTTGACGCGGATGTTCATGCTTTTCGTCAAGTCGCGCAGCTTCTGCCGATCCTCCTTGCGAAGACGAGCGGCGATCATGTCGCTCACAATAAGGCGGTAGGAGCCTTTAGGGGCGCGCGCCGCCGCCCGCTTCAGACTGCGCAGCGTTCGAATTACCACTGTTTCTTCAGACAGCACATAGCCCGACCCGCCGCAATACGGGCATCCAGAGCAGTACATCGCGCTCAGGCTTTCCTTCTGGCGCTGGCGCGTCATCTCAATGATCCCAAGCTCCGTGAACTGTAGAATGTTCGTGCGGGCGCGGTCTTTGCGTATCTCCTTCTCCAGCGTCTGAAGCACCCGCTTTCGGTTGCTTGGATTTTCCATGTCGATGAAGTCGAGAACGATGATGCCGCCCAGATCGCGCAGGCGGATTTGGCGCGCGATCTCCACCGCCGCTTCGAGATTGTTCTGGTAGATGGTCTCCTCATGGCTTTCGCTGCCGACGAACTTGCCCGTGTTGACATCAATGGCGACCAGCGCTTCCGTTTCGTCGATGACAAGGTATCCGCCCGATTTGAGCCAGATGCGGCGACTCGTCGCTTTTTTGACCTCCTGCTCAATTCCGAATTTTTCAAACGCCGGAATCTCATCCTCGTAGAACACGATCTTTTCTCGGAGGGACGGAAGCGACTCCTCAACATATTTCAGGATGCTTTCGTGGAGCGCGGAGCCTTCGACGATGAAGCGGTTGACTTCGTCCGTGAAAATGTCGCGGATAACGCGAAAGACGAGACCAAGGTCTTCATAGACAAGCGCGGGCGCTTTTTTGCGCTCGCTTTTGGAGACGACCGATTCCCATGTTTTGCTGAGAAATTTGATTTCAGGAACGAACTGGCTGTCCTCGCATCCAGCGCATGCAGTGCGGACGATGATGCCGCCGGTTTTCGGCATGTGCTTGGAGACAATTTTTTGAAGTCGGCTGCGCTCCTTTTCGCTGGCAATGCGCCGCGAGATGCCCAGCGTGGACGATGTCGGCGCAAACACCAGATGACGGCCGGGAATGGTGATGTAGCCCGTGACGCGCGGTCCCTTTGTCCCGATCGGCTCCTTGTCGATCTGAACAAGAATCTCCTGCCCCTTTTTCAGGATCGACTCGATGGGGGTTCGATTTCGCGCGGCTCTTCCGTTTCCGTCGATGTTCCGCTCAATCTCTCCGTATTCGTTCACATGCGCCTGCAGATCGGACACATGCAAGAATCCGTTTTTACTGGACCCGATGTCGATGAACGCCGCTTGCATCCCTGGCAGGACGCTTCCGACTCTGCCTTTGTAGATGTTTCCTAAAGAACGCTCCTCGGACTTCCTTTCGTTGAAAATTTCGACGCAACTCCCGTTCTCCAGAATTGCGGCTCGGACTTCGTACTCATCCTCCGAAACAATAATATCGGTAGCCATCTGACGCCTCCCTGCGACCTAACGGCCGAAACTGAGGCGCCGACCTCCTCTTGGCATGAAGATATCCGCGCGGCTCGCGCGGCGAACGCGATCAAGACCCGCCCCTTTCAAACAAGCGGTCAAAAGAATGCTCGCACACGGAACGCCGCATGGACGATCTCACCTGATGAACGCTGCGTTGGGCATCGCAACGAACCTTTCCGTTCTCTGATTGCCTAGATTCTGACCGGCGCCGCAGCGTCGGCCACCTTCAAAACGATCCTCTCCGAGAGCGCCCGTCACGCTCTCCCAAACTCATCGGCGGCGCATCAATGCGCATGGAATCAGCATCTCCTCCATAGAGATGCCTCCATGCTGAAAGCCGCCCTTCAACTTTTTGCGATATACCTGGAAATCGCTTGGGTACACAAAGTAGTAATCCTCTTTTGCAAACACGTAGTTTTTGCCCGGAAAATCGGACGGCAGGCGGTACTCCGACGGGCTGACAGACGTCGCCGCCGACTCCTCCACGCATTGAACGCGCTTGCCAAACTTGAAGCGCAAGCCGGACGCCGTGTCCCTGTCGCCGAACACCTTCGACGCCCGATTGCACAAGACAGACCCATGATCCGTCGTGACGACCACGGCTGCGCCCTTGTCGCCCATCAAACGAAAGATCTCATACAGGTCCGAATTTTGAAACCAAGAACGAAATAGAGAGCAAAATGACGCCTCATCCGGCGCAATCTGACGAAGAAGCTCCGAATGGGAACGCTCATGCGTCAAGGCGTCCACAAAATTCACCACCAAACAAGCCAAACTGAATCGATCATAGGAAGCGACGCGCTTGCGGTACAGCTGCCCCCCCTCCGGATCAAAGATTTTGAAGTAACGCGGAGCCGGCCACAGCTCCAAACCGCTCCGCTCCAACTTCAGCTCCAAAAGGCGTTTCTCATGCCGGTTTAAACTCTCCGTCGAACGAACATCCTCCGACCAGCAGTCAGGGTACCGCTCGGCAATCTCCGACGGAAACAGTCCGCTAAACAGAGCGTTGCGCGCATACGCGGTCGCCGTCGGCAAAACGCCGTAATACAGCTCCGTCTCAATATGAAACATCTCCGCCAGCAGCGGCTGTATCGTCAGCCACAGGTCGTAGCGCATGCAGTCAATGACGACAAAAAAGACGGGCGTCCCCTCCCGCAGATGCGGCAGAACATGCCGATCCAGCACATTGGTAGAGAGCGGCGGAGAATCGTCCGCGCCCCGCGCCCAAGAGCTGTAATGATCTGCGGCGTAGTTCGAAAAACGGCGGTTCAGGTCGGCGCGCAGCTCCGCATGGTTTGCGTCCAGTCCAACCGCTTTCAGCTCATCCATGCGCATGTCCCAGGCGCACAGCTGTCGGTACGCCTCAATCCATCCGCGCCAGTCCAGCTCGGCGTCCGTCAAAGCGGACAGCTCCCGGTATTCGTTCAGATACTGCGCAGCGGCTCCTTCCGCCTCAACGCGCTTTCGGTCTAAGAGACGGCGCAGCGTCCGCGCCACCTGCACCGCCTGCGTCGGCTTCACCAGGAAATCGTCCACCCGCCCGCGCAGCGCCTCGTCCATGAGCGCGTCCTCATGGCTTTGAGTGATCATGACGACCGGCAGGCGCGGATGGCTCGCCTTGATGGCGTCCAGCGCCTCAAGCCCGCTCATGCCGACCATGTGATGATCAAGCAGCGCGGCGTCGAACCTTCTCTCCGACAGCAGGGCGAGACCGTCGCGCGCGTTGGAGGCGGTCGTCACGCGGTAACCGCGGCTTTGCAGGAAAAGCGTATGCGACCGCAGCGAGTCGATCTCGTCGTCGATCCATAAAATCTCTTGCTTCACGGCGTTGTTGATGTTGAATCTCCGCCTGCGTTTTCTACTGCCGGCAGCTCCACTCGAAACGTTGAGCCGCTCGATCCCGTCTTCACAAGGGCGATGCTTCCCTCAAACGGACCTTCAACGATGCGCCTTGCGAGCGCGAGGCCGATGCCCCATCCGCCCGCTTTTGTCGTGAATCCCGGCTCAAAGATGCGCCGCCGGTCGGAACGAGCGACGCCGTCGCCGTTGTCCGTTACCATGATGATAACACATTTAGATCGAAACTCATAGGCCGCAGACACTTCTATCTCTCCTTTTTGCGTTTGATCAGGTCGATTTACGACAGCGTCCGCTGCGTTCCGCACCAAATTATCGATTACCCAGCGCAAAAGCGTCTCATTCGCCCGCACCTGCGGAACCGATTCATACCGCTCTAAAATATCGATCTCGCCGCCGAGCTGCGGCAGCCGTTCGCGGAAATAGGACGCAGACGAACGCGCCGCCTCGATCGCGTCCACCGGCCGAAGCCGAGGCTCATTTCCGATCTCCGAAAAACGCGCCGCCACCTGACGCAGCCGCTCCACATCGCGCCGCATCTCCGCATGGATATCCAGATTGGAGTCCTCCGCGCCGCCCTCGTCCGCGAGATCGATCCATCCCATCAGCGACGAAATCGGCGAGCCGAGCTGATGCGCGCCCTCTTTCGCCAGCCCCGCCCAGACCGCCGCTTGCTCCTGCAAACGGACGCGCCGATACAACGGAACGGCTCCCAGCGCAAACAGAAGCGCCAAAAATGTCTGGATATACGGCATCCACTCCAGCGCGCGCAGCGGCGGCAGCTCATAATAAAAAACGCCCTGCTCCAAGCGCGGATTGATCTGGAGATCGTCCACGCGGTTGAAACGCTTCGCCCCGCGCATAAACGCCCGCGCCTTTGGCAGCCCCTCAGGGTTCGTCGCCGGCGTCTCCCATTCGCCGTAGATACGCCATCCGACAGGGTTTCCGTCCACATCCGCGACGGCAAGCGGTATGTCCGACAGCAGGTCGACATCCACATCGCCGTAGTAAAGCCGCCCGATGATGCGCCGCTGCTGATAGTCGGGCGGATATTCAATGGATACGCGGTTTTTAGAGCGCCGGCGCATTTGCTCCATCGCGTTTTCAAGCCGCTCCTGTTGACGGTCGTTCAACGGCTTGCCCGCGTCCAGCTGACGCTGCAGCTCCTCGTCAATGCCGCGCGCCAGCGCCGCCTCTCCCTGCGAATCGACAATGATAAAACGCAGCCCGCTGCCCGACGAGACGCCGCGTATCGCCTGCGCGACGCGGTCGCTCGTCTCCTTGTCGTCAATGACAGGCAGATAGGAGTAGAGACGCGCCAACGGCTCCACAAACGCGCGGCTTCGGTCTTCCAGCCGTCCCAAGATCCAGTTGGCGTACAAAACGAAGCCGGCAAACAGAACGACCGCCCCCGCAAACCCGTAGAGGCGAAGCAAACCTGCCGCGGATGATCGCCGAAGCTTTGCAAACAAGCCCATACCGCCGCTCTTTATTCGGCAAAATCGCCGCGCAACCCGTCGATCTGATCGCGCAGAGCGGCCGCCTTTTCAAACTCCAGCGCGGCGGCCGCTTTCTGCATCTCTTCTTGCAGCCGTTCGATGAGCGAGCGGACATCGCCGCCGTATTCTTCAGCCGCCTCGGCGACCATGTCGGCGGCCGCTTGCGATTCGTCCGGCGCGGGGTCGTCCTCTTCAAAACGCAGCGAGCCGCGGATGTCCTTTATGACCGTCTTCGGAACAATCCCATGCTTTTCGTTGAATTCCAGCTGGCGATTTCGCCGCCTGCCTGTCTCTTCGATGGCGGCCTCCATCGAATTCGTGACACGGTCGGCGTACAGGATCACCTCGCTTTCGGCGTTTCGGGCGGCGCGTCCGGCGGTCTGTATTAACGATGTGCTGGAGCGCAAAAAGCCCTCCTGGTCGGCGTCCAAAATGGCGACGAGCGCGACTTCAGGCAGATCAAGCCCCTCGCGCAGCAGGTTGATGCCGACAAGTATATCGAATCTGCCTTCGCGCAGGTCGCGCAAGATCTCCGTCCGCTCCAAGGTGTCGATCTCCGAATGCAGATACCGCGCCTTCAGCCCAAGCTCAACAAAATAGTCGGTTAAATCCTCCGACATGCGCTTCGTCAGCGTTGTCACCAGAACGCGCTGCTCCGCCGCCGCCCGTTTTCGACACTCTCCGATGAGATGGTCAACCTGCCCCTCCGTCGGATGCACATGGACAGGCGGATCGACAAGCCCTGTCGGGCGAATCACCTGCTCCACCACCTGAGCGCTGCTGTCCCGCTCATAGTCGCCCGGCGTCGCGGACACATACACCGTCTGGTTCAGTTTTTTGTTAAACTCCTCGGAGCGCAGGGGGCGGTTGTCTAAAGCGGACGGGAGGCGGAAGCCGTAGTCGACAAGCGTCTGTTTCCGCGCTCGGTCGCCGTGGTACATCCCGCGTATCTGCGGAAGCGTCACATGCGACTCGTCAACGAAGACGAGGTAATCGTCCGGGAAGTAATCGATCAGGCAGGAGGGCGGCTGCCCAGGCTCGCGCCCCTCAAAATGGCGCGAATAGTTTTCGATGCCTTGACAGCTTCCGACTTCGCGTATCATCTCCAGATCGAACCGCGTCCGCTGTTCAATTCGCTGCGCCTCCAGCAGCTTGCCGCGCTCTATGAACCAAGGGATGCGCTCCTGAAGCTCATGCTCGATGGCGACGAGGGCGGTCTCCTGCATCTCCGGCGCCGCCATATAATGGTACGCCGGAAACACGCCAATCTTATCCAGCTCGTCCACAACCTCCCCCGTCAACGGGTTGATCTCGCGTATTCTGTCGATTTCGTCTCCAAACAGCTCCACTCGAAAAGCGGACTCTCTATACGGCGGCCAGATGTCCAGCACATCCCCCCGCGCGCGGACGCATCCCTCTTCAAAGCCGGCGTCGTTCCGCTTATACCGCACATCAATAAGACGGCGAATGATGTTGTTCCGATGAATCTCCTGCCCGACGGAGAGCTCCACCTTCTGCTTCTCATACTCTTCAGGCGAACCCAAGCCGTAGATGCACGACACGCTCGCGACGATGAGAACATCCCGCCGCGTCAACAGCGACTCCGTCGCCATCATCCGATAACGCTCAATCTGCTCGTTCCGCAGCAGGTCTTTTTCGATATAGGTGTCGGTCGACGGGATATACGCTTCGGGCTGATAGTAGTCGTAAAAGCTGACAAAGTATCGGACGGCGTTGTTTGGGAAGTACTCCTTGAACTCGGAGAACAGCTGCGCCGCCAGCGTTTTATTGTGTGAGACAACGAGCGTCGGGCGCTGAACCGCCTCAACCACCTTCGCCATCGTGAAGGTTTTGCCGCTGCCGGTGACGCCCAAGAGCGTCTGCTTCTCCATGCCCGATTCAAGTCCGGACGCCAGCTTTTCAATCGCTTCAGGCTGATCGCCTGCGGGTTCATAGTCCGCTACAACTTTAAACTTTTCCATGAGCGACGCTCTCCATATGTCTTACGGTTCCCAGTCCTTGCGGATGTAGAGAGCCGCGCGGTTGTCTTCCTTAATGCGGTTTTTCCAGTACATGTTGCCTTCAAAATCGAGCCGCTCATATCCGTCAAACTCCCTGCCGGGGCGGGAGACGACGATGGCGTCCGGTTTTCCTTCTAGAAGCTTCTCAATGTCCTTGTCGCGCGCGACCGAGTCGCCCCATCCGTGTTTATTCGGAGGTTTTTCCCATCTCCAGTAGGCGGGCGGGTTTCCGCCGTTGTGGTTTGAGAACAGGTTGTTTTGGAAGTAGGGCTGGAAGGTTGTCGACCAGAAGTTCAAGCCGATCACGTTGCCGTTTTCCAAGCCGCGTTCTTTGACGGCGGCGGAAAGCCGTTTCCCAGGGGAGTACTCGCCTGACCAGTCGCCGCGGGAGACCTGAACCGTCCAGAAGATCTGAACGGCGCAGAATGTCAGGCATGCAGCCGCTGTCGCCCAGCGCATCCAATTCGGCTCCCATTTGCGCGGCTCAATCGACTTGTCAAAACTGACCCAGACCGCAAAAAGCCACCAGAGAACAAGGACGCCCTCATGCCACCCGTTGAAATATTTGATCCCGAACAGCGTCAGAATGCAGAGCGTCGGCGCGATGTAGATGAACAGCGTCCGCCGAAAATAAAACCAGACAAGCGAGACAGCGACGATTGGCAGCGTCAACAGCCACCGCTCCGTCATGGAGGCGTTCAGCGCGTATTTCGCCATGTTGAACGCGCCCTTCCAGTTGAGATTCCAGCGGTAGAAGGTGGAGTTTTCGGGTTGCCACAGCTGGTAGATCAAGAAGAAGCCGGCGGCAACATACGCCCCGAAACAGAGCCAGTACGACCGCTTCTCCTGCGTCGAGAGCTCGGCGCGGCGGAGCAGCGCTTCTACAAAGAAGGCGAGCATGACGCATCCCGCGCCGACCGCCGGGAAAACGCTCGTGAAGGTCAAGAGGATGCAGATCAAGACGAACCGCCGCGGACGCTCATGCCGGCGCGGATACTCATGCGCGAGCCAGAACATCAGCAGCGGCAGCAGAACATAGCTGCGCGCGACGACCGCATACTGATAAAAGAGAAAGTAGGTGAACGGAACCGCCAAGCGAACCGCCAACGGAACCGGCGACCGCAGCGTCCAGAGCAGCGCGCCCGCGATGCCGAATAGGACGGCAACGACGGTCATCGCGCCGTATGGGAGCGTCTTCGCAAACGGCGTCAACACAAGATACCAGAGGATCGGATGCCCCTCATACCGCAGGACGTCGACCGCCATTTCGACAGGGTTGGAATCGCGCGCGATGAGCCACGCCTGCGCTTCGTCCGCCCATGGCTCATGCCGAATCGCAACCGCGGCGACGCCGACCGCGTAAACCGCCGCGCACAACCAAGCGCCGTACCGCCGAAGCCATGATTTCATGTTTGACCCCTCTTGCCTTAGTGTCGCACATTGCGGCGCGCAGCGTAAGCGCTTATAGGCGGCGCCTTCCATCCGTGCGCTTGACTTCGACAACGAAATACGCGATCTTAACATTGCGAAAGGGAAGGTGCCATGAACAACGCAAGCGGCGCGCTGAACTCTGCGGAGGAGTATATCCGCCGCGGCAACAATTTGAAACGCGAAGGAAAACTGGAAAGCGCCATTGCGGATTTCACCAAAGCGATTCAGCTGGAGCGAAAAAATAATTCGGCGTATCTGAATCGGGCATTCGCTTATTCTGACAAGGGGGATCATCGGAAGGCGGTCGCCGATTTCACCAAGGCGGTCAAGTTCGCTTCCGACCCTTTCCAGGCGCTTTACTCCCGCGGCCGCGCGTATATCGACATCGGGAAGTATCGGAAAGCGATCGCGGACTTCAACAAGACGATCAAGCTTTACCCTGAATCGCCCGATGCCTACATTGTCCGCGGCGTCGCCTACTTCTATATTGGCAAGATGGATCAAGCGGAAAGAGACCACACGAAGGCCATTGAGTTGAGACCGGACGACGTCGTCGCCTATTACAACCGAGGCTCAATGTACAGAAAGAAAGGCGCTATCGACGAAGCGATCGCCGATTTTGGCAAGGCGGCGGAGTTCAGGCCTGAATTCGTCAACGCGCTGATCAACCGAGGCCGTCTATATGATCAAAAAGACGATCTGGAGAGCGCTGCCGCAGACTATAGCAGGGCGGTTGAGATCGCGCCGAGCAACGCAATGGCATGGAACAACCGCGCTCACGTTCACCTGCGCCTACAGCAGTGGGAAGACGCCAGATCAGACCTGGCGAGAGCCGAAAGCTTGGGCTTTAACACGGTCGGCAATTTTCGCCGCAATTTCGGAAGCGTCGAGGATTTTGAGCGGGAAATGGGCGTTCCGTTGCCGGCCGACCTCGCTGAAATGCTCGGCAGAGACAGGGAAGCGGTTGAAAAAGCGGGCGACTATCTTCGGCGCGGGACAGAATATCTGCTAGAGGGCGAATACAAGAAGGCGGTTGAGGAATTGAGCAAGGCGATTGAAATGGAGCCTGATGTGTCGCCCCGTTTTTTGCGCGGCAGCCCCTACGCCGCGGCGTACAGCAACCGCGCCGGCGCCTATCTCGGCATGGGCAAGGCAGAACAGGCGCTTGAAGACAGCGAAAAGGCGATCCAGATTCAACCGGACTTTGTCGACGCTTATATCAACCGCGCCGGCGCATACAAGACCATGGACGAATACGAAAAAGCGGCTGCGGACATCGGCAAGGCGCTTGAGCTGCAGGCTGATCATCCCAAAGCCCATGTCAACCGCGCCATTTTATATCTCAACATGGGCGAGTTTGAAAAGGCAGTTCCGGACTGCAGTAGGGCGCTTGAAATACAGCCAGGCTTTGTTGAAGCTTATCTCGTTCGCGCTTCCGCATACACCCACATGGGCAAATTCGAGAAGGCGGAGCCAGACTGGACAAAGGCGATCGAGAGCGATCCCGATCAAGTGGAGCCTTACTATATGCGCGCTTTGATGCATATACAGGTTCAGAAATGGGAAGAGGCTAAATCGGACCTGGAAGCAGACGAGAGCAGGCGGGTTGAAATGGCCGCCCAGTTCAGGCATGAATACGGAAGCGTGAAGCAGTTTGAAGAAGAATCGGGCATTTCCATCCCGGACGAGATCGCCGAATTGCTTGGAGGGCGGGAAGAGTAAACGGAAAAGAACGCTTTAAGGATTCCCGTCCCGCCTGCGCCTGAATGACGGGCTGGGACGACCGCCCTTGCGCAAACCGCCGCCTCCCCCTACAATAGCGCGCAACGGCAATTCTCCAAAGGCGAAGCGCATGAACAAGCCCAACATCGTGTACCTGCTCCTAGACGACCTCGGCCCCTACGAGCTCTCCTGCTTAGGGCATCCGACGCTCGAAACGCCCAACCTTGACCGGCTCATTCAAAGCGGCATGCGTTTTGAGAACGCCTACTCCGGCGCGCCTGTCTGCGCGCCCGCCCGAAGCGCGCTCATGACGGGGCAGCACACAGGGCATACCTCCGTGCGGGGCAACTTAGGCGGCATCCCGCTCCTGAAGGAGGATTTCACCGCCGCCCAAATGCTCAAAGACGCGGGCTACGCAACCGGCGGATTCGGCAAATGGGGCTGTGGAGACGCGGGAACCGACGGCGTCCCCGAAAAACATGGCTTCGACCTGTTCTACGGCTACTATCACCAGGTCCACGCCCACACCTACTTCACCGGCTACCTGTGGCGCAACGGCGAAAGAGTTGATCTAGAAGAAGGCGCCTATTCCCAGTATCTGATCCAGGACGAGGCGAAGCGGTTCATCCGCCAAAACCGAGACCGCCCCTTCTTCTGCTATCTCCCGTACACGCCGCCGCATGGCCGCTTTGAGATACCGGACAGCGACCCAGGCTGGGCGCAATACCGAGACCGTCCATGGGAAGAAGGTCCCAGAAGAAGAGCCGCCATGATCAGCATGGTTGACCGGCATGCCGGGGAGATTCTGGACCTGCTGGACGAGCTGAACCTGACCGAAAACACGCTCCTGCTGTTCGCTTCCGACAACGGCGGCGGGCGCGAGTTCAACGACTTCTTTAAACCGAACCGCGAGATGAAAGGCGCCAAAGGAAACCTGTACGAAGGCGGGATACGGGTTCCGTTCGCGGCGCGTTGGCCGGGGCGCATTGAGCCGAACTCCGTATGCGCCTTTCCGACCTATTTCCCGGACTTTCTGCCGACGGCGGCAGAGATTGCCGGCGCCCCCCTTCCGCCAAACATGGACGGCGTTTCCATCGCGCCTTCGTTCTTAGGCGAGAGCGAACGGCAAACGGAGCGCGGGTTTCTTTACTGGGAATACAGGCGGGTCGCCAACTGGCAAAAGCAGACCTACGCCGAAAGAGGGCTTCAACAGGCTGTCCGGCAAGGGAAATGGAAGATCGCGCGGATGAGCCTCGACGAGCCGTTTGAGTTGTACGACCTCGAAAACGACCCGAACGAAACCACCGACCTTGCAGGCGAACATCCGCAGCTTGCCGCGGAGATGGCGCGCCTCGCCGATGCGTCTCACACGCCGCCTCCCCCGCAAAAGGAGCCTGAAATGCCGCCAGGCAGACGTTTCCGATAGCTTCGGATCATGTTAAAGGCGCATCCGTATATCTGGCAGGACGGGAAGATTCAGCGCGGCTGCGACGCCGCCGTACCGGCGCTCTCGCCCGGTTTTTTATACGGCGTCGGCGCGTTTGAGACGGCGCGCTGGCGCGTCGGAAAAGGCGTCTTCCGGCTTCATGAGCATGCGCAGCGAATGGCGCGCGCCCTTCGATACCTGAATATGCCCGCCCCGTCCGCCGATCCCGAAGCCATGAAACGCGCCGCCGAGACGACCGCCGAAGCGAACCGCCTGAACGAAGACGCCGCCGTCCGATGGACATCCGCCCTCGGCACCGACGGGGAGCTGATCAACATCGTTCATATGCGCCCCTTGCTGTACTGTGAAGAGAAGTTGGAAGCGGGGCTTTCCGCCGTCTCTTTTTTGGCGGAAAGAGGAGAATGCGCCCGGCATAAGACGCTCAACTATGCGCCTCTGCTTTTGGCGAAGCAGGCCGCCCTCCGCGCCGGCTGCGATGAAGCGGTTTTAATAGACCGAAGCGGCAGCGTCTTGGAGGCTTCAACCGCCAATCTGTTCATTGTTAAAAACAGCGCGCTTGCGACGCCGCCCGCCGATCTGCCGATACTGTCCGGCGTCACGCGCAAGGCGGTTCTGGAAGCGGCGCGGGAATGCGGCGTCGGCGCCTGTGAAGAAATAATCCAGGCGCGGGAGCTGGAGCGGGCGGAGGAGGCGTTCCTGACCAGCGCGGCGGGCGGGGTCATGCCGCTCGCGCGGTTGAACGGACGGCGCATCGGGAACGCGGGGCTGCGGCGGCCCGTCACAGAGGCGGTTCAAAAGGCGCTCGCGCGGCTGACGGCGCGGGAAATGAACGGGGCATGATCGCCAGCCTCGTTGTGGACGCGGCAGGGAGCCTTGCCGAAACGGCGCTGCGCGGAATGAAAAACGCCGCCGAAGCCGCCGACGAACGCGGCGTCCCGATCACATGGGCGATCGACGTTTCAACCGCGCGGAGCGAAGCGGGCGAATGGCTGCGCAAACGGACGGGCGACGGGCTGGTACTCATGTTAAACACGCGCGGCTGGACGCATCCGGACGACGACGCCGAAGCGCGCGTGCGGCAACGGATGGAGCTGCCGCAAAAAATCGCGCGGGAACGGGAGCTTGTCCAAAAGGCGCTGCCGGACGCCGATCTGAGCCTCGCCGGCGCCGACATGAAAACCGCGCCGCTGATTGAGGCGCTGGAGACGCTGCGGTTTACAGGGTTATGGGGGTACCGATGGAACGAGGCGTCGAAGCGGGCGATGGATCGAGGCTGCCCGTTCTCCTTCTTTTATCCAAGCCGAGAGCGGAGCCAGTCAGGCGGACCCCCCTCTAGCTCTATTGCGGCAATTCCGCGCGAGACGAAGCCGTTGACATTCTGGAGGCGCGTCCCCCCGGAACCGCGCGCGGCGGAGCTGGAAACGGAGCCGTTTTTAAAAGCGGCAGAATCGGTCGCGCAGTCTCAATCTGTGAACGCATGGAACGCCGTCTGTATGACGTTCTCGGCGGAGGCATGCGCGGACCTGGACGAGGAACGGCAACAGGCTCTCGTTGATATGTGGAACCGAACCGCCGAGATGGGCTTTCAACATGTCGCGCTGAACGAAGCGGTCCCGCTCTACCGCAGCCGGTTTCCAGAAACGGAGCCGACGGCGCTTTTTGAAAAAAATGAAAAAAGCGGAAAGATGGAGCTGTTTTATGCGGACGCCCGGGCGATGTTCATCTTTGACGAAGAGAATGCGCAGCCCGCCGTTTTTCACAACTACGTGAACCCGCCGACCGCGTCCCCCTTTTTAACCGAAACCTCCCCGCCGGAGCTGATTGAGTTCACGCCGCGCCGTTCCAGAGACCAGCTCAAAATACAGTTCGCCCTGGACGCGCACAAGCCGATGCCGTATGCGCTGTTTCTGTGGGGCGACTATTCAGGGCTGCGGATTGTGCATGAAAACGCCTTAGAAGCGCGCAAACTGGCAAAGTATGGTATGTTACTGCTAGTGGATTTGAACACGGGAGAGAATCGATTCTCGCTCCTCACCGCCATTTGACCGCGCGAAGGGAAAACGATGAAACATTTGATTGCCGCCGTTGTATGCGCAGCGGTTCTTGTCTCCGCCAACGCAAAATGGACAGAAGTGAGACAGGACGACTTCTTGCGGGACGACAATATAGAAGGCGACCTGCTCGCAATCTCTTTTTTAGATGAAAAACGCGGATGGGCAGCCGGCATCAACGGACTGATCCTGTCCACAAACGACGGGGGAGAAACCTGGACGAAACAGGAGATGCCCGCGCCGCCAGAGAGCGTGCCGCCCAGATTCCGCCGCCGGCTCGCCTCGCCTCTGCTCTCCGTCGCGCTGACCTTCGACAAAAAGCGCATACTTATCGCCGGAACAGGCTCCGTCCTTTCCAACGACGGAGGCAAAACGTGGGAGTTTACAGATGTCGGAACGCGCAACCGGATCATTGCTGGAGCGGTCGTTTCTGACAAGACGCTCTTTCTCGCGGGCGACAACAGCTCCCTCACGCGCACCGAAAACGCGGCAGGCTCCTGGAAGTTGATCTCGGACGGCGGATTCACCCGCGTCGGCGAAAGCAGAATCTCTTATGAAGCGGTCGCCTTCGCCGACAAACAGAACGGCTGGATCGTCGGCACGGGCGGACTCGTCCTTTCGTCAACAGACGGCGGCGCAACGTGGAACAAGCCCGACATCCAGGCGAACGTCGTTGAAAACCTGTACGACATTCGATTCGTCTCCCCCAAAACGGGCTGGATCGTCGGTCAAGAGGCGACCATACTTCGCACAACGGACGCCGGCGCCGCCTGGGAACGCATAGCCAACGACGCGCAGAAGGACGACTTCTACTACGACCTGCGATCGGTTGCCTTTTCAACGAAGAAGCCGAAGCTGGGCTGGATCGTCGGCGACAACGGAAAGACGCTTGTTACCGAGGACGGCGGCGCGACATGGCCGTTCGCCGACACAGGCGTTACGCACAAGCTGTACGCTGTCGCGGCGCATCCCTCCGGGTCGGCGTTCGCGGTAGGAGAATGGGGAATCGTTTTGAAATACACGCCTGAAGATCTGGAGCCTGAAACGGAATAAAACAGAAAGGAAACGCTGTTGAAATGGAACCTCGGCGCGACAACGCGCCCATGGAATCGATGGACATTTGAAGAGGCATGCGGACATATCGCGGACGCGGGATATACGGATGTCGCTGTCTTTGCGAACGCGGACGGTCACCTTTTGCGTTCAAACGCCGGCGCGGACGAGATTGCCAAAACGGTTGAGATCGCGGCGAAGCGGAATCTGAAGCCGTCTATGCTGCTTTCAGGTCCGCAGCTGAACGCCGACCTAGAAGACGCGGCGAAGGACTATCGGCGTCAGGTGGATGTGTGCGCGGAGGCCGGCGTCCGCTATCTGATGGACTGCGGCTGCGGAGACGATTTGCGGGAGAAGTATATCGCTGTCATGCGCGCCGTTGCGCCGCATGCGGAGGCGAAAGGCGTTGAACTGCAGCTGAAACCGCACGGCGGAATCGGCTTGAACGGCGGAATGCTCGCGCAGGTTCATGAGGAGATCGGCCATCCAGCGTTCTCGATCTGCTACGACCCCGGCAACATTATCTATTACACCGCCGGCGGCGAACGGCCTGAACCGGATGTTCAAAAAGTTGCGCCCCGCGTCGGCTCTTTCATCGTCAAAGACTGCGTCGTTCAGAACGGACGCCCCGACGTCTGGATCAAACCTGGCGAGGGGGAGGTCGACTTTGAAGCGGTTCTGTCGGCGCTGGCGGATGCGGGCTTTCAGGGTCCTCTCTATGTGGAATGTTTAGGCGGAGACGACCTGGATGAGATCAACGCGAACGCCCGCGCAACCTTTGAGACGCTTCAACAGCTGAAGGCGAAGCTGGCTCCCTAAGAAGCCGGGCGGACAGCCGCCAAAACCGCTTCGGCGATCGCCTCCGCCGCGAGCGTTCCGGCTGCGTTTGCGTCCGCCTCGGCTCCGCCGAGAGCGAGCGCGAATAAGGTATCGCCGTCGTACAGCGTGTGGGCGGGGCGGATCGTCCGCGCCAGGCCGTCATGCGCCATGGACGCCATGCGGTACGTTTCGCCCTGGGACAGGTCGGCGTTCGCGGCGACGACGCCAATGGTCGTGTTTAAACCTGTTCCGCCCCGCTCTATGAAGCCGCCGGTCAGCTCAAACGGGGTCAATTCGCCGGTTTCAGGGTCGCGCGCGCCGGCGACGATGCCGCCGGTGGACGGGTCGACGACGTTGCCGACAGCGTTCACCGCTACGACAGCGCCGACAAGCAAGCCTCTAGGTCCGCGTTTCAACGCCGAGCCGAGACCTCCGTTTGAAGGCGTCATACCGGGCGCCTTGCCGACCGTGGCGCCGATTCCTGGGCCGACAAGCCCCGTCTGGACGGGAGCGGAGCTGGCGTTTTCGCAGGCGGCTCTGCCCATGGCGGCGTCCGGCCGGACGCGCGAATCTCCGACGCCAAGGTCGAACAGGGCGGCAGCAGGGACGATCGGAACGCGAACAGACCCCGCCTGAAAACCGACGCCCCGCTCCTCCAGATACGCCATGACTCCCCCCGCCGCGTCCAACCCGAAGGCGCTCCCTCCTGTGAGCAGTACCGCATGCGCCTTCTTCACAAGGTTGCCGGGGCGCAGCGCCGCCAGTTCGCGCGTTCCCGGCGCCCCTCCGCGGACAGCCGCGGCGGCCGTCGCTCCGCGCTCGCAGATCAAAACGGCGCAGCCGGTCCGCGCCTCTCTGTTTTCGGCAACTCCAAACCGCAGACCCGGTATCGCCGTGATCGTTTCGTTCACCTTCCGCTCCTTTCCTGCGCCCCCTCTTTTCAGTTGAAACGTATCATAAACGCTCTGCATAACGTTAACCGTATGAGGCTTGAGCGCAAACTGCAGCGGATTGGGTTGCACGAAGGAAGGCGGAACGGATGAAAACGGCGCAGGAAGCGTTGATCGGTTATCTGGCGCGCATCGACAGCGAGTCGCGCAACATGTCGGCGGGGGGGCTGCTTGTCGCAAATCGGCGCGGGATACCCATTGAGTTCCGTTACACCGACCCTGTGGAGATGTCGGAGCCGCGCCATCTGCTGTATGAGGACGACGAGAGCCGTATGGCAGCGGTCTCGCTCACGATTGCGGCGAGCCTGTGGAAGTCGCTGCGTCAAAAACCGCCGATTTTGTTGATGGAAGAGTTCTCGTCGGCGCGCCTATGGGAGCGCATCTACAAAAGCGGAACCGCCGTCGCCGTTCACATCAGCCGAGCCAGACCGCGCAGCATGAGCGCCAAAGCGTTCCCAGACGGAGACGGCGGATCGATTTACATTCAGACGGTTCCGCCGTCCGACGCTGCGCTCGATTTGGCTTCCGCCCAATTGACGCTTGCCGCGAAAGAGATGCGCATCGACGAGCCGTTTGAGCGGGTTGAGCGCATCCTCCAGAGCCTCCACGACCTGCCTGAAAGCGAGAAACGCGCGCGCGAATCGATGAAGGCGGCGGTTGCGGCAGCGTCCGCAGGCATCGGCAAGCGTCCCGACCTGGAGTGGCTTCGGCGTTGATGAAAAAGACATGACCGGGAAAGGAGAGGCAGCGATATGGACGGTCGGATCGATCAGGCGGAGGTTCAAATGGAGGATCGGATCTTCGGGATGAAGGTGCGCGGCGTGGACATATCGCCGCCCTTGAACGCGCGCGAGTTGACGCCGACACCGCCTCTGCCGGCCGTCCGCGGCGACCGATTCTTCAATCTAGAGCTTTCCGCCGAGCAGCTGAACGCGATGACCCTGCTTGACAAGCCGGTTCAGGACGCGCTCTCCGCGGCGGCGCAGACTCTCACGGCGGAGAAAGACGCTGCTTGGGAGCAATACTTTCTGCTCATACCGCCGCTGGAAGACGCGCTCAAACGCGGGTTCGACCTGCCTTTTGCGTTGTATCCATATCAAGCCGAGGGCGTCTCTTTTCTTGCCAACCGGCGCCGGGCTTTGCTGGCGGACGACATGGGGCTTGGCAAGACGATACAGGCGATTGTGGCGGCGCGGTTTCTTTTGAACAGCGGGCTGATTCGCTCCATTCTCGCCGTTTGCCCCGCCGGTCTCAAATCAAATTGGAAAGCGGAATTTGAACGCTGGGCGCCTGAAGCCTCCGCCGTTGTCGTCGCAGGCGACGCGAAAAAACGCGGCAAGCTGTGGAGCGGACCCTACCATGTCTGGATCGTCGGCTATGAAACGGCGCGCAACGATCTGGAGCGGATGTCTGAATGCGGCTTTGATCTGATCATTCTGGATGAGGCGCAGCGCATCAAAAACGCCGAAACGCGCGTCGCCAAAGCGGTGAAGGCGCTGCCGAGGCGAGCCTCATGGTGCCTGACGGGAACGCCGATTGAGAACAGGGTCTCCGACCTCTGCTCCATCGGGCAGTTTCTAGACCCGCAGCTTTCCATCGGCGAGGCGGCGGAGCCGGAGGAGGCGCGGAAGATCATGGCGCCCTACTACCTGCGCCGACACAAATCGGCCGCGCTGAAAGACCTGCCAGAAAAACATGTCCGAACCGCCCGGCTAGACCTGACCCCCGCGCAGCGAAAAGCGTACGACGCGGCGGAAAGCAGGGGCGAAACGCGGCTGCAGCATATGGGCGATTCGGTGACGCTGCAGCATGTGCTGGCTCTCATCACGCGGCTCAAGCAGATCTGCAACTACGATCCGCTGACCGAAAAAAGCGTCAAGCTGAACTATCTGCGCGATTCGCTCAAGGCGATCGCGGAACGGGGCGAAAAGGCGCTCATCTTCTCGCAATACCGAAAGACGCTCGATTTCATCGAAGCGCGGCTGGAGGAGTTCAACCCTGTTCCCTACCACGGCGGGCTATGGCCCTCTCAAAAAGAGGCGGCTCTGGCGCGCTTCAAAGAGGACTCCGACGCGAAGGCGATGCTCATCTCGCTGCAGGCGGGGGGCGTCGGTTTGAACCTGCAGGAAGCCTCGTATGTGTTTCATTATGATCGATGGTGGAACCCTGCGGTGGAGCGTCAGGCGGAGGACCGCGCCTATCGGCTGGGGCAGCGGCGCGATGTGATCGTAACGCGGCTTGTCGCGGCGAACACCATCGAGGAGAAGATTGACGCCATTTTAAAAGATAAAGAGGAGCTGTTTGATCGGTTTGTTGACGAGGGCGTCGAAAGCGAACAGGGGCGGCTGTCCGAGTCGGACTACTTTCAGCTGGTCGGGCTAGAGCAGGCGCTGGCTCCCGCCGCTGCGGTATGACGCCAGCGGCTCATGGCGCTTCAGATTTTCTTTGAAAGCGGATGGTATGCCTCCTACTTCCCCTCGGTCGAGAAGCTGGTTATTCCCGCGCAGCATGTTCCCTCTGCTCAGAACATCGAGACGACTGCCCGATTCAGCCTAACGAAGCGCGCAATTCAAGAATCAGGCGCCGAGAAGACATGCGTCTTCATTCCGTGTACGTTATATTAAAAGTGAAGGCATAAAACGATTGAAGGCGAAAGGCTTGCCCGCCATCGAATTCACCGAGCGGCAAAAGTATCTCTTCGATATACACGGTTGGATCGCCGTCCCAGGCGTTTTCTGTCGGCAGTAAGTAGCACAGCTGGGAACCGCATCCTGAGCTGGTCGCCTCCATGCCGAAAAACGACAATCGCTCTTTAGACCAGTACACTGTCAGGGGAATCGAATTGAAGCGGCTTAATTTATTTGCATGCGCGTCGGCGTTATTGTTGATCTTGGCGTGCGCGGCGGCGGCTGAAGAAGGCGTCGAAGGCGCGGCGCAACCGGAAGACGAATCGGAGGCGAGAAACCAAGCGGAAGGGGACTCCGAGGCGAGGCGTCAGGCGGAAGGCCTTGATCTCGACAACCTCTCGGCCGACGACTTGCCGCCGGCGTTCTTAGAGCAGCTGGTTCAGAAAAACGGGACAGCGGCGATATGGAACCTGCTCGGAGAGGCGTATTATGATCAGGCGCGGTACTCCGAAGCGTATGAGGCGTTCCAAACCGCTCTGGAGATCGACCCGAAATACACACGCGCGGCCGCCAACATGGAAGTGGTAAAATGGAAGCTGTCGCTGCCCGGCGCGGAAGGTTTCGACAACGTCTCGGCCGATAATATGAAAAAAATGGCTCTTCAGGCGCAGCGCGTGGGCGAATACGGCAAGGCGGCGGCGCTCTTAGAGCAGGCGGTTCAGAAAAACGGTACGGCGGAGATGTGGAACCTGCTTGGAGAGACGTATTATGAGCTGGAACGGTACTCCGAAGCGTCTGAGGCGCTCCAAACCGCTCTGGAGATCGACCCGAAATACACACGCGCGGCCGCCAACATGGAAGTGGTAAAATGGAAGCTGTCGCTGCCCGGCGCGGAAGGTTTCGACAACGTCTCGGCCGATAATATGAAAAAAATGGCTCTTCAGGCGCAGCGCGTGGGCGAATACGGCAAGGCGGCGGCGCTCTTAGAGCAGGCGGTTCAGAAAGACGGTACGGCGGAGATGTGGAATCTGCTCGGAGAGGCGTATTATGAGCTGGGATGGTACTCTGCATCGTACTTCGCGTTCCGAGCCGCTCTGAAGATTGATCCGAAATACCCACACGCGGCCGCCAACATGGAAATGGTGAAAAAGACGCTGTCGCAGCTTGGCAGGGTGGAGGTAGGCGGCGAAGACGCCTCGGTCGACGATTTGAAAAGAATGGCTCTTCAGGCGCAGCGCTGGGGCGGATACCGCATCGCGGCGGTACTCTTAGGGGGGGCGGTTCGAAAGAGCGGGACGGCGGAGATGTGGAACCTGCTCGGAGAGGTGTATTATGATCAGGAACAGTACCTCGAATCGTACAAGGCGTTCCAAACCGCTCTGGAGATTGACCTGAAATACACACGCGCGGCCGCCAACATGGAAATGGTGAAAAGAGATATGACGCTGCTCAGCGCGGAAGACTTCGACGACGCCTCGGCCGACGATTTGAAACAAATGGCTCAGCTGGGGCGGCGCCTGGGCGAATACGGCAAGGCGGCGGCGCTCTTAGAGCAGGCGGTTCAGAAAGACGGTACGGCGGAGATGTGGAACCTGCTCGGAGAGGTGTATTATGATCTGGAGCGGTACGTCGAAGCGTATGAGGCGTTCCGAACCGCTCTGGAGATTGACCCGAAATACACGCCCGCGGTCGCCAACATGGAAGTGGTAAAATGGGCGCTGCCGCAGCCCGGCTTTGAAGACAGCATGCAGCAGCGGTTCTCCACGCCGAAAACGGTTCGGGCGCAAATACTCGGCAGCTACTTCACTGGAACCGCGATGGGCGGGTGGCTTCTCTTCGTCTCCTCCGTTGTCGGTTACGAGGTGGACGATCGGCTGACGATCATAGCGTCCGGCTTTGTTTTGAGCTCCATGATGCGCGTTCCGGAGGTCGGCAAGCTGGTCAGCTTTGGGCATGGCGCCTCCAGAAGCGCGTTTGCGGGCGCGGTCCTACCGCCGCTGATTGGCGCGCTGGTCGTCAGATTGAGCAATGAGAACCCGACCCGGCGCGACCTGATCAACGGGGCGCGCATCGGCGCTATCTTTTCGCCGCTCTTCTCCACGCTCGGATATCACCTCTCGACGTCCAGACTGCTCAAACATCCGAGATCAATCGTGCAACATACGCCGTTTGAGCGAACCGAAACGCAGTTGTCGATGCAATTCGCCCAGTTCTCTTTTTAAACAATCCTCTCTAAGTCGGGCGTCAACCGCATACCGCAGACCTCTGACCGATTCAGCCTAACGCGGCGCTCAATCCAAGAATCAGGCGCCGAGAAGACATGCGTCTCCGTTCCGTGTACGTTATACTAAGAGTGAAGGTATGAACGACTGAAGGCGAAAGGCGCAGCATGGACCCTGTTCACATCAATTCAGAAGGCTTGCCCGCCATCGAATTCACCGAGAGGCAAAAGTATCTCTTCGATATACACGGTTGGATCGCCGTCCCAGGCGTTCTCTCCAACGACGAGATCAAGGAGATGCGCGATTTCTGCTACGAGCTGAAAAACAACCCGAACGGCTTGGAGCCGAAAGACCGCTCCTCCATCGGCGGACCGCTTCAACGGCTCACCGACCATCCTGTCGTCGTCGGCTTCATGAACGAGTTTGTGGCGCATATGCCGCTCGCTTCGGCGGACGGGTACGGCTTCCGTTTTGAAGGGAGCTTTTTGACAATTCGCTCAAAAGGGCATGACAATTTCCGTCCGCACGGCGGCAACGGTCTCATGCGTTTTCCCGGCAACCATCACACCTACTCCTGCGTCCCAGGCAAGGCGAACAGCGGGCTGACGCGCGTTGTCTGGGAATTGAACCCTGTCAACAAACGGGAGGGCGGAACGCTCTTTTTGACAGGGAGCCACAAAGCGGTCTTTTCGGCTCCAAAGGAGATGCAAGACCGCGACAGCGACCTGTGGGACAGCTACGAATGCCCCGCAGGCTCAGCGCTGTTCTTTACGGAGGCGATCACGCACACGGGCGCGCGCTGGGAGAACGCAGAGCGCGACCGCGTCGCCGTCTTCAACTGCTATAACACTGTCGGCAGCAAGTGGCACAGCTGGGAACCGCATCCTGAGCTGGTCGCCTCCATGCCGAAAAAACGGCAATCGCTCTTTAGACCAGTACACTGTCAGGGGAATCGAATTGAAGCGGCTTAATTTACTTGCATGCGCGTCGGCGTTTTTGTTGATCTTGGCGTGCGCGGCGGCGGCTGAAGAAGGCGCCGAAGGCGCGGCGCAACCGGAAGGCTCCGACAGGGTCCCGGCCGGCGAATTGAAAATACCGGAAGACTCCGATCCCGACCTCGACAAGATCCCTGCCGACGAATGGAAAAGAATGGCTAGTCAGGCGCAGCAAGTTGGCCAATACGACGTCTCGGCGAAGATCTTAGAGATGGCGGTTCAGAGAAAAGGGACGGCGGAGATGTGGAACCTGCTCGGAGAGGCGTATTATGAGCTGGAACGGTACCTCGAATCATACGAGGCGTTCCAAACTGCTCTGGAGGTTGATCCGAAATATACACACGCGGCCGTCAACATGGAAAAGGTGAAAAGGGAGCTGACGCTGCTCGGCGCGGAAGGCGCCTCGGCCGACAATTTGAAAAGAATGGCTCAGCAGGAGCGGCGCCAGGGCGAATACGGCAGGGCGGCGGCGCTCTTAGAGCAGGCGGTTCAGAAAAACGGTACGGCGGAGATATGGAACCTGCTCGGAGAGACGTATTATGATCTAGAACGGTACTCCGACGCGTATGAGGCGTTCCAAACCGCTCTGGAGATCGACCCGAAATACACGCGCGCGGTCGCCAACATGGAAATGGTGAAATGGGCGCTGCCGCAGCCCGGCTTTGAAGACAGCATGCAACAGCGGTTCTCCACGCCGAAAACGATTGGGGCGCAGATACTCGGCAGCTATTTCACTGGAACCGCGATGGGCGGGTGGCTTCTCTTCGTCGCCTCCGTTATGGGTTACAAGGAGACGGACGATCAGCTGACGATCATGGCGTCCGGCCTTGTTTTGAGCTCCATGATGCGCGTTCCGGAGGTCGGCAGGCTGGTCAGCTTTGGGCATGGCGCTTCCAGAAGCGCGTTTGCGGGCGCGGTCCTGCCGCCGTTGATTGGCGCGCTGGTTGTCAAGTTGAGCAATGAGAATCCGACCCGGCGCGACCTGATACACGGGGCGCGCATCGGCGCTATCTTTTCGCCGCTCGTCTCCACGCTTGGATACCACCTCTCGACGTCCAGACTGTTCAGGCGTCCAAGCTCAACCGCGCAACATACGCCGTTTGAGCGAACCGAAACGCAGTTGTCGATGCAATTCGCCCAGTTCTCTTTTTAAACAATCTCTCTAAGTCGGGGCATCAACCGCATTCCGCTGACCTCTCGCATAAAGCTGGGACCGTTGGACGAACAAAGCCTTTCTTTAAAGGAAAAGGCTTCGCCAACCAGACCGTCATTTACATGATTACTCCCGCGCAAGCGGGACTCTTAGGAGCGGCGCAGAAACCGCTCGCGCTCGTCCGCTGATATGTCCAACTTAAAGGGCGGCGCTGTTAGCCTGTTTCGACACGATGGCGTTTTACAAACTCCTCATTCACCGTGACGCCCAGCCCCGGTCGGTCGGGTATTTCGATCTGTCCGTTCTCCACCGGAAATTCTTCTTGGGCAAGGTCATGGAGCATCGGATTTGCGCCTAAGGAGTATTCAAGGATAAACACATTCGGCGCGGCGGCTGCGATCTGCATGCCGGCGGAGAACATGAGCGCGCCGCCCCACAGATGCGGCGCCAGCTGTATCTGATACGCCGATCCGAGCGCCGCGATGCGCATCGCTTCGGTTACGCCGCCGCAGATGGCTAGGTCGGGCTGAAAAATATCGACCGCCCGCTGATCAGCCAGATCGCGGAAGTCGAAGCGGGTGAATTCGCTTTCGCCGGCGGCGATCGGTATGTCGGTGGAGGCGCGCACCTCGGCGCAGCCCGCCTTGTCGTCCGCGACTACAGGCTCCTCAAACCATGCGATGTTGGCGTCCGCGGCTTCTCTGCAGAAACGCTTCGCGCCGGCGACGCTGAAGGTGCCATGCGCGTCTGTCATGATGTCGATTCGGCTGCCGAGCGCTTCGCGCGCCGCATAGACGCGGGCGACCGAGTCTTCCACCCGCCCGTCCGCGATGCCGATGCGCATCTTGACCGCGTCAAATCCGCCCGCTTCCACATAGCTGAGCAGCTGCTCCCCGATCGTTTCAACGGGCGCCCATCCGCCGGAGGCGTAGGCGCGCATCTTGTCGCGGCATTTTCCGCCGAGGAGCTGCCAGACAGGCGCGTTGAGCGATCTGCCGAGTATGTCCCAGAGAGCCATGTCGATTCCGCTCATTGCCGAGACGGTCGCCCCGCGCCGGCCGAGTATCGGAAAGACGCGCCCCTCGTCAAGCGCGTAATGCGCGCGCGTTCCGTTATACATGAGCTCCCATAGACGCGCTGGATTCCGCGGATCCTCCCCGATCACAATCGGCGCCAGTTCCTTCTCCACTGTCGTTACGAGCGCATGGTAAACGCCGGAGCTGCCGACAGCCGCCTTCGACTCGCCGTAGCCCGCAAGTCCGCATTCTGTCTCAACGCGCACAAGGGTTGTGTCAAAGGAGGCGATTCTGCCAAAATCGCTCACATGCTGCTTCTCATACGGTATCGGGACATGGATCCACTCGGCGGATACGGACGCGATTTTCATACGGACGCCTCTATCGATGATGTCTGAACGGAAGGCTCATCATACCGCCTGCGGCATGTACGCGCAAGAGAGAGCGGTCTTAAAAATGGTGACCCGTGCCGAAGTGAAGAAGCCAGCCGGGAGAGGATGAGTCGAAGCCGTAGGCGGCGTCAACGCGCAGGACGGGCGCGCGCGCAATCCGACGGACGCCGATGCGCAGCCCGAACCCGACGCTGCGGGCGGTATTGCTCCATGCTGGGGAATCCCGCCAGATGAAGCCGTGGTCGTAAAACAGCGCGCCCATCGCCGCAAAAAACGGATGCTCCCAGACCGTCTGCCGCGCCTCAATGTTCAATATGATCTTGCTTTGACCGTCCAGCGCGCGGGAGCTGTAGCCCCGTATGCCAAACTCGCCTCCCAGCAGCAGATTGCTCTCTAGGCGGGGGCGGAAGCGCGATTCGTACTGGGCGCGGACGACCGCCATTCTCGATGAGCCGCGCCGAAGAAACAGCCGCGTATAAACCAGCGCCGACGCATCCTCCAGACGGGCAGATTCAAAATGATAGGAACCTTCCGCGGACAACGCGCTCTGCCACAGAATCTCCTGTCCGATCGGCGCCGATATGCGGTACGACAGCGACGGGCGCAGTTCGTTCAGATCGTTTGAGAGAGCCGTCAGACCGACGCCGGCGCCGACATTGAACGAATGCCCAAGCGCAATGTCCTCCACATTTCCCATCCTGTCCAGATTGCGGTACTGACGAAAGCGGATGGAACGCGCTGACACCTGCCCGCCGATGAGCGCATGGGTTGCGCGCGGTTCTTGCCGCTCTTCAGGCAGCGTCAGGCGCGATTCTTCAATGCCATGGCGGAGCCATACGGAGGTCAAGAGCCGCCGATTCGGCTTCCCGAACGCCCTTGTGACGCTCGCCGCTTGACCCTTTAAATGACGTTCCCGCTGCCGAAGAAGAACGCCGTCCTGGCGGTAGTCGCTCAAACGGCCGAAGTCGTATGCGGACAGCGACGCCGCCCAGTTTGCCCGAAGCGAGTATAACGGAAGCGAGAGCGACGCCTCCCAAGCGTCAATGTCGGTGAGCGGCTGCTGCAGATACTGCGCCGAGAATATCCATCGGCTTCCAAAAAGGTTTGGATCGTTCATCTGTATTCCCGTGCGGCTTCGTCCGCCTTCGATGCGATCCGTTTCGCGGTTGAACCTTTTGGCGTCCCAGCGGTATTGAAACCGCCAGCGCTGCCCGCTGCCTAGAAAGTTGGAGTCGGTGAGATTTATTAAAAAACCGATTTCGCCGCGCAGGAAGCCTTTGAGCGTTGTGTCGCCTGCCGTGTCGACCAAGCGGAAGCGCGGCACCAGCCCCCAGAGCTCCTCAATCGTCACGATCGCCTTGACGCGGTTTGTCTGAGGGTCCGCTTCCGCCTGTATGCTCGCTCCGCCGATGTAGGGTTTTTCGCGCAGGATGCGTTCACTCTCTTCCCTGTCCGCTTCGAAATACACCTTTCCATGTTTCAGCAGCAGCTGGCTTAGGATCACCTCCTCGCGGGTATGCGCGGCGCCGCGCACTTCGATTTCGCGCACAACGCCTTCGTCCATGCGCACTGTCGCGTGGTAGCCGGGCGATCTGCCGCGCAGCAGGCGCGTTTTGACAGGAGCCGCGCGCGCGAATCGATAGCCGTTCTCGCGGTAATGGCTCACAATCCCGTCAATGGCGGCTTGCAGCTGCGCCTTGTCGTACGGCTTGTCGTTCAATTCGGCCGTCGTCTTCCGAAATTCAGACAGATAGGCGCGGAAACCGAACAGGGTGACGCTCTTCAGGGGGTAGGACGGCGTCTCCGCGTGTAAAGCGGTTTGAAACGCCGCCGTCAGCGCCGCGCACAGAAGGAGGCGTCGAATCAAGCCTCCGCTCCCATCCGTTCGACAAGCGAACCGCATTCATCCCCCTCATTTGTCAACGCCGCAATTTGAAAGGTTCATCGTCCCAGCTCAAAGGGCAGGGCTGACGACGTCAGCTTGATTAATCTGAACCGATACGCTACATTATACCAGTATGCGGGGGCGGATAGAAACGCCCGCTCGGTTCAGCAGCAAACTTGTCTCGGAGACGCTTCGCCATGATGGCATTCTTTCGCTCTAAACTGTTCAAAGGCATTATCATGTGGGTCATGGCGATCGTATTCGCCGCGATGTTTGGACTGGTCGTCGCGGGAGTCGATCCCAGCGCTATGTTCGGAGGCGGCGCGCCATGGATACTCAAGGTCAACGGGGAAAAGGTGGACGCGCAGGTGTACCAGAATGTGCTTCGCATGGTATCCAGCAGGCAGCAGATGAGGAACCAAGGCGACGTTGATCTGCATGCAGAAGCGTCCGACGAAATCATAAACAGTATGCTCATCATGTCTAAAGCGCGCGAACTCAAGACGTCGCTGGACCTCTCCGCCATCAAGCGCGCCGTTTCTCGAAGCCCCGAAATTGGCAGCGACTATGCGCGGTATGGGTATCTGCCGGAGGCTGCCCGGCTGGAAACGATATGGAGAGAGAGAGCCCGCAACAGCGTTTACTCTTTGGCGCATCAGCTCCCCGTCGTCTCGACGAAGGAGATTGAGGCGGATTATCTTGAAAGGAACACGAAGGCGATTCTGCGGTATGCGACCTTTACCTACGAGGGTTATCTTTCCAGCATTGAAATTTCCGACGAAGAGGCGCAGGCGTTTTACGACGCAAATCAGGACATGTTCTGGCAGGGCGAGGCGGTCAACCTTGAGTTTGTGAAGCTGACCGTCGCCTTTGCGCCCGTCGAAGTGACCGAGGAGGACATCGCCGATTATTACGAACGGCGCAAATCGGAGTTTTCCGTGGAGGAGAGGCGGGCGCGGCATATTCTCCTGAAAGACGAAGAGGACACGCCGGAGGCGCGCGCCGCCACCGAGAAGAAAGCGCAGGAGCTGCTTGAACAAATAAAGGCGGAGGGAGCCGATTTTGCGGCTCTGGCGCGGGAGCATTCCGCCGACCCGGGAACCGCCGCTCTCGGCGGCGACCTCGGTTGGTTTGACGACAAGACGATGGTTCCAGAGTTCACTGAAGCCGCCTTCGCCCTCGCCCAAAAGGGGGACCTGAGCGAGCCTGTGCGTTCCGCGTACGGCGTACATATTATCCAGCTTGAAGACGCGCGCGATCAAAAGCCGCTTGAAGCGGTACAGTCAGATATTCGCTTCGCCATCAGAAAGGCGAGGCAGTCCGACCGAGCGAGGGAAGACATACAAGAGCTGTATTTTGAGATCGACTCGGCAGGCGGGCTGGAGGAGGCGTTGACTAAAGAGCGGTTTACGCCGTATAACGCGGTCTTGACGACAACAGGCTTTTTCTCGCGTTTCGACACTTTCGGCGGGGGTCTAGACCCGGCGTTTCGCAACTCTGATGTGAACAGAGCTGTTTTTATCGCTCCGCTCGAACAATGGAGCGAGCCGATACAGGTTATCGAGAGGGACGCTGTGCAAAGCTATCTGCTCATTCGGGTCAACGAAAAACGGAGCGAAGGCGCCCAGCCGTTTGACGAGGCGAGGTCGGAAATTGATACGATACTGAAGGGGCAGAAAGCGCGCGATCTTGCAATGGCAGCCGCTGAGAAGCTGTACGCGGAGCTGGAGGACGGGGATACATTGGACGACCTTGTCAAAAAGTACAGCCCCGGTGAGAACGACCCTGCCGAGATGACCCCCCAAGACACGATCGAATTTTCCTCCAACCTGAACGGGTATATCAGCGGCATCGGTCTCGGCAGGAAGGCGATGATCGCCGCGTTCCGCATGACCGAGGGGGAGATTCAGGGCGTCTTCAAAGGCGACGACGGAGCCTTCATCATTGAGCTGAAACAGAGAACGGACGCGAACCTAGAGGAGCTGACCGACGAACAACGGCAGGAGATACGGCGGCGTCTTCTCGCCAGCAAGCGCCACTACATACGCGAGTCATGGCTTCAAGATGTGCGGAACGAGGCGGACATCGAATACAACGCGAAGGCGCTGGCAGAATATTAAACGTTGCCCAAAACGGAAGGAACCGACATGGTAGCCATAGAGCTGGAAGACGAATTTGGAGACATCATCGGAAAGGCGCGGATGGGGCTGAGACGCTCTCTGGAAGAGACGGCAAAAGACGCCGGGCTGCCGACCGATCTGCTGCGCGACTTTGAAAACTATGAACGCAGCCCGAACCGAGACGAAACGGGCAAGGTCGCGTCCGCGCTCCAACTGGACGGCGAACGGCTATGGGCGATTGCGTCCGGCAAGTGGGCGCCGGCGGAGGAGCCGGAAGACGCCGACCCCGACGCGCGCGTCATACGGCTCATGAACTATGTCGGCGGATGGCCCGTCTTCTCCTTTTTGCTTGTATGCAAAAAAACGAACGCATGCGCGATCGTCGACACCGCCGCCCATCCTGAACAGATCATCGAGACGGCGGAGAGCGAAGAGCTGAACCCGTCGCTCATCCTGTTGACGCATGGGCATGCCGACCATGTGGAAGGGGTTGATGCGCTTCAAAAGCGGTTCAAAGTTCCCGTCGTCATGGGCGAGGATATGAAGACGCCGCGCCATCTCGGCGAGACGGCTCATCTAGCGGAGGGCGAAACGGTCCAGGTTGGAGAGTTGACGGTCAAGATGATGAAGACGCCGGGGCATTCGGAAGGGTGCGTCACGTTTCTGTGCGGCTCGCTGGCGATCATTGGGGATGTCATCTTCTCGGGGTCTATTGGCAAGCCGAACCGCTCCTATGAGCAGAGCCGCGCCTCGGCGGCAAAGCTGCTCGCGCTGCCCGACAACACGCGGCTTTACCCCGGACACGGACCCTCAACGACCGTCGGCGAAGAGAAGGCGCACAACCCGTTTTTTGCTTAGATGCTGATACGATTGGCCGCGGACGATGATCGGTACCCTGCTCCACGGCGCGCGACTTTGCGTCCGCCGACGCGCGACAGGCTTCAACGTGATAAAGCGTCTAATCGCCGCCTTGCCGCTGTTGACGACGCCGATAAAGTCTCGCAACGCGCTGGCGCTGAACTTCCCCCCTTAATGGGATACAAAATTGTCCAAACTTTAGTACCCCTACTTAATTTCAAATACCTTGACCCCCAGCGTATTTTTAACAGGGATGAGTTCTTTAGGCAATGAGCCTTCAATGGCCAGTAGGGCATCAGCCTCGTAGGTTCCGCCCTCAAGGCTTCGGCAGGCTCTGAGAATCGCACGGTACTTTATACACTGGAAGAGACCGCGCCTCAGATCATCTTCGCTTGAAATGCGGGATTTAACCTCTACTGCAATACGGCATCGCGCACTCTGAAATAAGACATCAGGGATATCGCCCGATGGTAACTTGTGCTCTGTTTCGCCAGGCGCCAACGACTTTTTTAATCCAACGGCCTCTGGATAACGCGCTATATAGTTTTTGAATCGCTTATGCGCTTCACTCTCACGAGTCCTGCTACGATGATCCGGTGGTTCAGGTGGGTTTAGAGGCTTAGCGGGTGATAATTCGCATGCCTCAAGGACATCTAACCATCTCGGATAACTAAAAACGCTACCTAATTTTTCCTGAACAATTGCTTCCTTTTGTCGTGGATCTAGTTTCCCAATAATAAAATTAACACCATCTCCAGGTAAACCTGTTTGCTGACCGACTACAATCCCCTGTATAGGCGGTATCTCTTCCTGCCACTTTTCACCTAGTTCTAAAAGGGTTTTGCCAATACTGCCAAGCACCCAGTTAAGATTTCGCGCATTGGGCATGTCGAGTTCTTTTGCCAAATCCCCATAGGAAATTTTTTCGCTAGCCAAAGCTTGTCGCACAAGAATAGGCAATGCAGATCTCGCTCGTATTTGATATAGCGAGTTACCAAATATATTTTTTGCAATTGAAGAAGTCCTATGTTCGGACATATTTCCTCCTACAGATTTGTCCGGCCGCCATAATGTTGGTGTCCGTCAGAATTTCGAAACCGTTCAACTTCTCAGCGCCGGGCAGGGACGCTGTATGTCTTCTAGCGTCAAGCAGCATCTCGCTTTGGATGAATTCGATGTCAAATTCCTCAATCGTAAACGGATACTGACGCCAACGATTTGAGGAAATTCTCCCCGAGTACGGCACCTTTTCATGACATTCTGGTTCGCCACGGAAGAGATAATCGCCATCGGCGGACTTGCTCTCAACCTCGTCGATTTTCTTTTGAACATCGTCTCGGTCGGTTTTCTGATTCCTCATGTTCGTTCGCCTCCCGTAGGTTGAGTTTTTATTACGCTAAATACTTTAGCGCATCCGCCGGTGAATGTCCAACGGAAATCTGATGCAGGTGCTTGAGTTGGGACATGCTTGAATGTGAAACGGCGGGTGTTGGGTTAAAGTCTTGCGCCACGGGCTCGCCTTTCACGCGATTCCAATATGCCGTTTCAGCGCGCCTGCCGACGCGCTTTTGAGCAGTATAAGGGCAGCGATGTCGGAGGCTTGTGCCTTCGGCGTTTGAATGATCTCAGGCTTCTGTGCCTGTTCGCTCTGGTTTTGAAGCGCCGCATATAAAATCGTTAACGCGACGACAAAAGCGGTGGCGACGCAACCAAAGACAAGAGCGAGATTGGCGGGGCGTCATTCCTAAGGCTCCCAAGGAGAAATCAGGATTACAATATGCCCATTTCCTGGTACTGCTGGATCAGCCATTTATGTTCTTCAAACAGCGGCTCAAGAATATCGGTCACGATGTCGGAATCCAAATCGGGATGGCGGTTGACGATCCTTTTCAACTGCACGGCCACAGAAGACCTTGACGTGCCATCCTCCATCTTTACATGATCCAACAAGAAGGGAATGCTTGGCGCGCCCAAGTCCACCAGCGCTCGCGGCCACCCGCTGCTTCCCCCTCTTCCAACCTCGTATTCATACCGTGCGATCAGCTCCGCGGCGCGCGGATCGTTCAATGCGATCAGCCGATCGAAAAGAGCAACCACCCGCTCACCTGCCTCTTCGTCATGAATGAATTCGCCGCTCTCAGTAAGGCCCCCTGTTTCGTTCAAAAAGTCTTCCGGCGGCGGCCACAATTGCGCGATAATCTCGTCGGCGTCCGGGTGGAAGGTTCCGTAGAGATGCAGGTTGTTACGAATATGCTCCACCTTTTCCCAGGCAGACGCGTCAGGGTCCAACGGCGCGTCTGGGGCGTTGGCGCTTTCTGTGGGATCAACCGACGGCTTGACCTTTAAAGGCGTGGGAACAGGCACTTGCGACTCCGGTTCAGGAGCGGGGGGCTGCGTCTTCGGCGTTTGAATGATCTCAGGCTCCTGCTCTGGTTTGCCTCCATATTTGAGCGCCATGTATCCAAACGCCAACAAAACACAGACCCCGGCCGCCAACATGATCCTTGCGAGTGTGCGGGTCCTCATATTTTAGGCCTCCATTCCGCATGGACATGGCTGGTATTTGTGTACTTGTATTTGCTGCCCGTTACGCTAAGTTCCCTAAACGACGCTTCTGCGGCCTCAAGCATCAGATCTTTGTCCGCCTCCGTGCCGCGCTCTCCGTCGTCGTCCATATCAATATTGAGTGCGCTGACATCTAACGCGCCGCCGTATTGATGAGGGCTGTGCCAAGCCGGGTTGTATCCTTGCGCCTTCACATGCTCCCAGTTGTGCTCGGGATTCCGATAGCCGCTGTTGATCGGCAGATGATCCATCGTGAGCGTATGCTTTTCCGCCTCCTTTTCTGCCTCCTTTTCTCCCATCCCCTGTTTTTTCAGATTCTTTATCACATGACTTCTCAATATAATCGTGCACTGTCTCGCCCAGCTTTCATGGAAGGAGGCAAGTCCCTTGTCAACCATATAATCGTAACTGTCCGGCTCGGTCACATATATGTTCTTCGGGCCGAAGATGCGGCGGCTGGGTACGGAAATCGCGCCAAACTTAGGGTGATCATCATGGTCGACATACTCCTGCCGCATCTCGTCAATTTCGTCCTGCTTCAGGTCCTGCCGCAGATAGTATGTGACTTGCTTGCCTTTGCTGCTGTTTGCATGGGGGCATCCGATTGGGCAAGTGGCGCACGCAGGCAGGCATTCGAAAATTGCGAGGAAACGGATTTTGATCTTCATCGGTTTGTCGCCGCGGCCGTTGCTGGGATGTTTCGAGGGCTGATGCGGATCGCCGACGCCGTCTCCCCAGAATAAGAAGTGATGCATATACTTCCGCATTGTCATTGCAAACTCAAATCCATGGGACATAGACGTGAAGGCCCATGTGTACCTTTTTGGATGGATGTCCCCCTCGGAGGGATCGTTATAACTGACTCTCGCGTAGAGATCGCATTTTGTTTGCTCGTTCGTGACGAAGGTGAACGCCCTATAGTTTGCTCGTCCCGCTTTCCAGCTTCTGAGAGACAGCCCGTTCTCTGGGACACAATCGCATTTGTCCAATGGAATCAGCACTGAGCTGTGCGCGGCAGTGGACAGGAACCATCCCCCGACCGCAACAGCGACAAGGGCGGCGGTAAACAGCGTCATTCGAAGAGCGAATCGTTTCGTGTCAGCGTTTTGCGGCGTCCAGATCGTCATGTCGGCGTCCTTTCTTTTCTATCTCCATCGGTTCCGAAAACAATCTTACAAGCATGATACATGAGCGCAGGGCGCAGCGCAATCATTATCTTTATGGGGGCGCCGCCATTTTGCAAGCGGTTTGCGAATCTCAGCCAAAACAGGTATGATAAGGCGTCTATGGAGGAACAGAATGAGATCGAACATCCATCTCAACGGCGGAAACCTTGCGCTGGAACTTGACCCGCAGGGGAGAACCGTCCAGTTGACCTATCAACCGACGAGCGAGAGTCTGTTGGCGGAAGACGCGCCAGCGCTGCAAATCGTCGCCGGCGGCGAATTTTATGCGCCTATCAACGCCGAAACGGCAGAGGACGGAACCGTCCATCTGGACTTCGGGGCGTCCAAGATCGCCGTTCAAACCGAGGGCAAAGAGACGCATCTGCGCCTAGAAATTGTCAGCGTTGAGGGCGAGACGCCTGAAGCGGCGCAATGGGGTCCCTTCAAAACGAACGTCCAAGGCTCCATCGGCGAGACGGTCGGCGTCGCGCGGGGACAGACGGTCGCCGTCGGCATACAGGCGCTTTCCATGCAAACCGCAGGAGGACACGCCGGCTGCGGAACGGGACATCATGAGCATGCGGCTGCCGAAACGGAGCGGGGCGCCGACCTGCAAGCGTATACGCTCGAAGCGGACGAAGGGCTGATTGGCTCCAAGATCGCGTTGTTTGCATGTCCGCGCGAAGCGGCGCTCGAAACGATCGGACAGATTGAGCTGGAGGAGGGGCTGCCGCACCCCGTTTTAGACGGCGAATGGACAAAAACAGCGCAACACGCGCGCGAAGCGTACATGATCGCCGGCTTTAGCGAAGAGAATCTGGACGAGCTGATCGAATACGCGCAGCGCGCCGGGCTGCGGTATCTCTACCATGGGCATCCGTTTGCGACGTGGGGCAAGTTTCTGCTCGGCGCCGGCTCCTTTCCCGACGGCGACGAGAGCCTCATACGCTGCAGCCGGCGCGCCGCTGAAAAAGGCTTTCGGCTAGGGCTTCACACGCTCACCAACTTTATCACGACGAACGATCCGTATGTGTCCCCGAAGCCGGACGCGCGCTTGAGGAACCCAGAAGGTTCGCGGCTTGCCGAGGATATCGACGCGGAAGCGGCGGAGATTCCCATAGAAGATGTCGATCCGTTCAAAGAAAAAGGAGCGCTCTCTGCCGTTCTGATTGGCGAAGAGATTGTTCAGTATGGGGCGGTTGAGAAGAGCAACGGAGGCGCGGCGCTGGTCGGTTGTCAACGCGGGGCGTTCAATACGCAGGCGGGCGTCCACCGCGCAGGCGCTCGAGTCGGCAAGCTGATTGACCATCCCTACCGCGTTTTCTTTCCCGACCTTGAGATGCAGGATGAGATGATCGACCGGCTTGTTGAGATTTACAACAAGGCGGATATTCGACAGATCTCCTTCGACGGCTTGGAAGGATGCGAGCGAACGGGGCATGGCGCCTACGCGCGTCATCGGTTCGTTCAGCGGTTTTACGACGGATGCGACGGCGAGATCGTGAACGACGCGAGTCAGCTGTTCCATTACAACTGGCATATCCACACGCGCATGAACTGGGGCGAGCCATGGGGCGCCGCCATGCGCGAGGGGATGCCTGAATACCGTTTTAAAAACCAGGCGTACTTTGAGCGCAACCTGTTTCCGCCGATGCTCGGATGGTTTCAGTTGCGTCTGGCGGGCGGGAACATACCCGCCACCTCCCGCTCCGACATGGAATGGGTTTTAGCGAAGGCGGCGGGGTATAACGCCGGTTTTTCCATCGCAACAGGGCTGGACGCGCTCCGCGGCAACGGACAGACGGACGCCGTACTGGAAGCGGTCAAGCAGTGGGAAACAGCGCGGGCGCAGGGGGCGTTCACCGATGAGCAGCGCGAACGGCTGCGCGATCCGACCGCCGAGTTTCAGCTGCGCGTCAGTGAGGGCGGATGGAACCTGCGCCCCGTCATGATCACTCCCGCCCGCCGAGTCGAAAAAGAGGAGCGGCAGCCGGGCGAACCTGACCATGCGGAATGGAGCGTCGAGAACCCGTATGCGGCGCAGTTGGTTCAAGCGGCGTTCAGAGCGGCGGAAGGCGCCGTTCAAAACATACGGCTGGAGATCGGTTTTCAGTCGATACAGATCCCATGCAAGCTGGAACCTGGGCAGTATCTTCTTTTAGAAGGGAAAAGCGGGGGGCGCCTCGCCGACGCGAACTGGAACGATTTAGGAGCCGCGCCGTTAGACGGCTCCTTGCCGACGCTTGCGTCCAAAAACAATCTCGTCCGACTCGCCTTTGAGGGAGCCGTCTCTTCCGCGGTGGAAGCGGTCTTCACGGCGGTCGGCGAGCCTGAATCGATTCCTCAACAAGAACCGTCCAACCCATCCGCTTAGACAAGAAAAGGGCTAGCGATGATCGTCGAAACGTTGTTGACCGTTATGATTTCCGCATCAGGCGAGATGGAAAACCATCTCGCGGAGCTGTTGGAGGGCGTTGAAGAGATTGCGACTCCGCGGGGCGCGCTGCCCGGTCCGTTTGTGTTGACGAGCGAGCGCGCCTTCGCCTTCGCCGCCGGGCAGACGGGCGCGAACCTGTGGGAGCCGGCAGCGGCGGCCGTCCTGGCGGGAAAGGGCAGAGCCGCAGCCTTTGGACATGGCGCCTACCTGAACCGCGCCGGCGGGCGGGCGCTCCTGAACGCTGTCCGATGGACGTCGAACGGACGGAAGGGGCAGATCGCCGTCGTCCAACGCAGCGGAGGGAGGAACGCGCCGCCTCTCGCGCAGTACTTAAATGAGAACGGCTTCGAAACGGCGCATGCGCGGCGCATCTCCCAGCTGACAGGTCTGAGCCGATACGCCGCCCTGTGCGTTGACGCGCACGACCTGGACGCGGGCGAAGCGGAATCTATCCAGGCGTATCTTGAAGCGGGCGGCGGACTCGTCACGGCAGGCCTCGTTTGGGGATGGCTGCAGCTGAACCCCGGCAAAACGGTACACGAACATCCCGGCAACCGCCTCCTCGGCAAATACGGACTCTTCTGGGGCGACGGATATCTCCGTAAGGCGGAGATTCAACCGAACATGGAACGGCTGAACGCTCTCCTCGCCTTAGACGCGCTGAACGGCGAGGGCGTTTCGTCCGGCGAGACGCGGCAGGCGTCATGGCTCATCGCGCGGGCGATGCGCGCCGTCCCTCCCGGCGACGTTGCCTTCAACTCAAAAGTGGACGCGCTCATCGGAGAGGAACAGACTCTGCCGAGGCCGGACGCGCCGCTGAAACCGAGCCAGCCGAAAGACATACTCGCCTTGACGCGCGACATGATTCAGCTGGAGCAGACGCCGCCGCAGCGGATCAAGCCTCATCCAGCCGCCAAATTTTTCCCAGGCGCTGTGCCGGCCGACGCGCCGAAAGCTCTACCGACGACGATTTCCGTCCGCCTGAGCTGGCATGGATGGCGCAGTACGGGTCTTTATGCGGCGCCGGGCGCGCTCATTGAAGTTGAAACGCCGCAGGAGGCGGTCGACATCGGGCTGAAAGTCCGCATCGGAGCGCATACCGACAAGCTGTGGAACAAGTCCGAATGGAGGCGCGCCCCGCAGATTGCGACCGCTGAAGCGATCCAATCCAAAACAACCTACGCGGCGAATGCGTTCGGCGGTCTCATCTATATCGATGTCCCGCGCAATCAGCATGAAAAGACGATTCAGGCGGTCGTCAAGGGAGCTGTCCGCGCGCCGTATTATGTCCTTGGCGAAACCGATCTGGACGAATGGCGCGATACGATTCGGCATTACCCTGGGCCATGGGCGGAGCTGGAGGCGGAACAGATCATCTTGACGGTGCCTTCCTCCGCTGTGAGAGACTTAGACAGCCCCGACGAGACGATGCGGTTCTGGAGCCGCGTCATGGACGCATGCGTCGATCTGGCGTCGGAGCCTGAGCCGAGGAAACGGCCGGAGCGGATTGTTCCAGACACGCAGATTTCGGCGGGATACATGCATGCGGGGTATCCGATCATGACGCATCTGGATGTGGCGGAGCGGTCGCTTGACCCTGCGCAGCTGATGAAAGGCAGCTGGGGGCATTACCATGAACTGGGGCATAATTTCCAGTCGCCCAACTGGACATTCAACGGGACGGTGGAGGTGACCTGCAACCTGTTCACGCTGTATGTGTATGAGAAGGTGTGCGGGATACCGCTGCATGAGGCGCGCGACTCGATGACGGAGCAGGCGATACTGAACGCGGCGCGGCGGCATGCCGAAGAAGGCGCGCCGTTCGACACATGGAAGAAGGAGCCGTTTCTCGCGCTGGCGATGTATGCGCAGATGATCGATGAATTCGGCTGGGACGCCTTCAAAGAGGTGTTTGCGGGGTATGACGCGCCCATACGCGACGACAACGCGCGCCGCGATGAATGGATGAAGCGCTTCTCAAGAAATGTCGGGCGAAACCTTGGCCCGTTCTTTGAGGCATGGGGCGTGCCGACCTCCGACGCGGCGCGCGAGTCGCTCCGCGACCTGCCTGTCTGGCTGCCGGCTCCGTTCCAAGAGAGCGCGGCAAGAAGGAGCGACTGATGCGCAGATCAGCATGCGCCTTTCTTTTGGCGGTTCTCTGCGGATTCGCCGCCGGCTGCGGCGAAGAGGAGAACATGCCCGACCCGACGGATCAACGCCCTGCCGCGCCCGACTTCACGCTCCTGTCGGCGGAGGGAACGATGGTCTCGCTCTCCGAGTATGAGGGGCATGTCGTGTTCGTCAACTTCTGGGCGTCCTGGTGTCCGCCATGCCGTATCGAGATGCCGCATCTGCAGGAGCTGTTTGAGGCGCACGCCGATAAAAATTTTGTTATTCTGGCGGTTTCGTTGGACGATCCGTTTGAGCCGGACGCGCCCGCCTTCGCGGCGGAGCTGGGGCTGACTTTTCCCGTTTTAAAGGGGACAGCTGAAGTGAATGAGGCGTATGGAAGCATTACGGCGATACCGACCACCTTTGTCATCGACCGTCAAGGGCGGATCGCCGAGACGCTTCTTGGAGAGCAGCCGTATGAGATTTTTGAAGCGGCGCTGCTCAGACATTTATGACGCAGAAGGAAAGAACGCGATGAGATTCATTCGAATTGCCGCCCTTGCCGCATTGATCGTTTCGGCTGTCGGGTGCGGTTCCCCAGCGCCCTTCAACGAGCGCATTGTTCAGCAGAACCCGAAGCGCGGCGAGGCGGAGCGGATGATTCAGCGACTGGAGGAGGACGAATACTTTCCCGCTCCCGACTTCACGCTCCTGTCGGCGGAGGGAGAGGCGGTTTCGCTCTCCGACTACGACGGATATGTTGTGTTCGTCAACTTCTGGGCGTCCTGGTGTCCGCCATGCCGCATCGATATGCGGCATCTTCAGACATTGTATGAAACGTACGCCGACCAAGGATTCGCCGTGCTAGCCATTTCGGTGGACAAACCGTTTAGCCCTGCCGCGCCCGATTTCGCCAAACAGCTCGGCGTTACCTTTCCGATCTTGGAATGGACGACTAGAGTGAACAAAGCGTATGGAGAATTCTGGAGAGTTCCGGTCACATTTGTCATTAACCGAGAGGGGCTGGTCGTGGAGATCCTCTCAGGAACGCATCAATTATCCGTCTTAAGAACCGCGGTTCTGCGACTATTATGAAAGAAAGGAAACATATGCGGTTATTCGGCATCGTCGTCCTTGCCGCGCTGATATTCTCGGCTGTCGGGTGCGGTTCATGGACGCTGCTTGACGACAACTTGACCCTGGAGCTGCGCTCTGACGACGCCTCCATTCGCCGAAGCCTGAAACGGGACGCGGCGGGACAGATGATACGGCGTCTAGAGGCGGTTGAGTCGCAAACGGACGAATCGCTCAACCCGAACAACAGGGCGGGCGCAAACTGCGTCGGCGGCGTATGCGTCATTTTTTAGCGGGCGCGGCTCTGTCGCTCTGCGCGATGGCGGCGTCTGCGCAGTTCAACGCCTCGCTTCAAACGCTGCTCGAATGGAACAACCATATCGAGTTTGGAATCAGCGTCGACCCTGAGACCGTCACAGAGTCCAGCTCAACGGGGCAGCTGATTGGTTTGCGCTCTTCGTTGTCCGCGCCGATAGAGTATCGGCGCGGGGGCGGGCGGTTTCAATGGCGCGCCGCCTTTGCGCCCTCGCTGGACAACTACGAGGGGGAAGACGGCTTTTTGAACCAGTTTGACGCGCGTTTTTTTCCGCTGGACGCTTCGGTTGAATTTCGTCCGCGCGATTCTCTGCCGGCGCTGCGCTGGCGCGCCTCAGCGCATCGACAGGAGCGCTCAAACGATCTCTATAACAACTGGGACGCCTCCGCCGAATGGAGCGTCGGAAATCTGTTCTCGTACCAGTATCGGCGGCGGCTTTACGACGACTCGGTTGAGCGGGAGGATTACCTGCTCATCAGCTCCGTTCAGCATCAGCTCCAGACAGGGTTTCAGATCGTCACCCGAAGAGAGGCGCGCCTCAAGGCGAATTACGCCTTCCAACGCGAGCAATACGGAACGAACTTGCACCCGCTGCTGCGCGACATCGCCTTAGGCGTCGAGAAAGGGTTTCGGCGGGTCGACAGGCGGCATCAGGGGAGCCTTGAGGGGGCGGCGCTGCTTGGGCGCGACTGGCTGCTTCGGCTGAGCATGTCGGCGGCGCGCAACGACTCGAACGCGCCGTTTTACCGCTTCACAAACGGAAGCGCAGGGGCGACGCTCTTCTGGGGAACCTCCGCAAGTCGATGGGCGCGGGCGCAAGCCGTTCACGGATGGACATGGTTTGCCGACGAACGCAGCTCTCAAGACCAGCGGCGGATCGACAGGGCGTGGCAGCTGAATTTGGACGGCGAATGGCCGCTTTACAGCTTCTTGTCGGCAAACGGCGCCGTCCATCTGCGCATCAACCGCACAAACGACCCGCGCGAGGCGCTGCGCTTCCTGAACCACACGCAGCAGATCTACAGGCTCGCGCTCACAGCAAGGCGGTGAGTTCGGACGCTGCGCGCAGCGGAGGTCCCATGATTTGCTGCGCATATGAATGCCCAGTAAAATAGGCGGACATCGAAACTTGGCGGGTACAGGATCCATATCTTCTGAACCTTCGTTCAAAAAAGAGGACGCAATGACGTTACGAGCAGCGATTCGGCGCTTTTGGAAACGGCGCATCCCTCAGCGGAAAAAAGGGTTGCTGAAGTTTAGGGCTGAGCGCATCCCTCACAGCGACTATTATTGGAGCCATCATTCTAGCGCAGGACACATGACGTTCACGGGAGAGTCTGGACATTTGACATCCATTGCGGATCCATCCGCACCGACCTTCAGAGAGTTTTGGATTTTTGACGCTCTTGAGCGGTTGACGAACGGTTTGGAATGCCTGCTCTCAAACAAGACCTTTCCGCTGGAGGAATACATCGCTAGAAAAGGACCTCCAGTCCAAATCATTTCAAGTCAGGGCAAAACGACCTTTGTTCTTACGACCGAACTGGACGCTTACACCCTGAGAGTTTGGTTTGTGAAAAACGCGGACGGAACGATCGTTGTGCGTTCGCTGCCTGAATCGGACGCCCCGGAAGACGCCGTACTAGATCAAGAGAGCGTGGATGGATACCGGGCAATGTTCGGCTCTTTTCCCGGCGATTCATACGGCGACATTGTCTCAGAGCTGGGGCGCGAGCAGTTTATCCAGGCGATCGTGGAGGGTCTGATAGAGCTCTCGGAGAGGCAAGGCGAGCAAGCGGTGGAGCGGAAAGACGAGGACGGCTACCACGAATCGCTGATCTGCTACCTATGGCTGCAGTCCTACATCGCGCGCTGTTTGGAATGGTAATCTGCGGTCTCAACGACGGCGGAGAAGGAGGACGTCATGTTTGATCTTGCCGCGCCTTATGCGATTGCGTTCAAAACGATCGGACACGATTGGACGCTGCGGTTCCATGAGATCAACCCAGAAGGGTTCGCTTACGGGCTGATGACGCGCGAGCTGCATCAAACCGAGCCGATATGGTTCGGGATGGGATTTAAAGAGATGATCTGCATGGAGCGGTATTTTGAGCAGCATGTTTCTCAACAGCTCAAAGATCCGTCGCATCGTTCAGATCCGATCCGCAGGTTTATGGAGCCGTTTGGAACGATGCTAACTCGCGGTATCTATAATTTACAAGCTTTGGGATGTGACGCGTCGGGCGGCGCCGACGCGCATGAGCAAGGACGCTTTCAGCTGAAGTTGACGCATCAGCGTTACCCGTATCCGCGCCCGTACCTTGAGGAGAGCGTTTTGACCGAGACGGGGCTGGCGGACATTTCGGACTGCCGCGCATTTGCGTCGGAGCTACGCCTTTTTACTGAGGCGAGTATCGCCGCGCTGTTCAAGGCGGTTCACCCTGGCAAGACGCCCGCCGATCTGGACGATGATATGCGGAGCCGTTTGATGGAACTCATTGCCCAAAATAAAATCTATTTATGGACGAGCGACCGCAAGGCGAACATCTGGAGGCTGGCGCGTTTCGATCCGCGGGCGGGAGAAGGCGCGTCAAGTCAATGGTGGGCGGATGAGATCCTCCGCGTTGTGAAGGGCGAACGGGGCGGTCCGCCCGATCTTCCGCCGTCCTATATCGCCGAGGCTGAATTCGTTGGCGGCGGCAGACTGCCGGCGCTGGAGCTGAGAACGTCAGGGCGTTTTCCTTGGAGCGCGCGATACTGGCTTCAACGCTTTCAAGAGTCGAAGGAGCGGGCGCGTCAGCGCTTTGGAATCTGACGCCGCGCCCGCTCTCATTCTCGTCCCGCAGAAACCGTCCGCGTTCATATCCGGTCAAAAGCCCGCCCAAGCGTCCAATCCTGCGCTATTATTCAAAACGAACGCGCCCCGCGAGCGAAAGGATATGTATGCGTTTCAGCGTGGATTGGCTCAAAGAGTATGTGAAAGCGGAACGCCCGCCGGAAGAATTAGCCGCCCAGCTCACGATGCTGGGGGTTGAAGTGGAGCGCGTCTTTCCATTTAGCGTTCCGATGCCGACCCTCGCGGCGGGGCGCATCGAATCCATGTCGCCGCATCCGAGCGCCAAAAGTCTGTCTCTGTGCCTCGTCAACGCGGGCGCGGAGCCGATACAGGTTGTCTGCGGCGCTCCAAACGCGCGCCCAGGCCTCACGGCGCCGTTCGCGCCCGTCGGCTCAACGCTCCCGAACGGCGGAGCGATACGCGCGGCGGACATACGCGGCGAAACCTCCTACGGCATGCTCTGCTCCGAAAAAGAGCTTGGCATTTCCGACGACGCCGGCGGACTCATGGAGCTCCAAGACGCCCCGCCGGGAACGCTCCTGTCCGAGCCGCTCGGAATGAACGACATCATCCTGGACGTCAGCATCACCCCGAACCGCCCCGATTGTTTGAGCGTTGTCGGCATCGCGCGCGAAATCGCCGCAAGCGATCGGCTCCCGCTCATAACGCCGACCGCGCAGCTGACCGAAACAGGTCCGCCCGTTGAGGAACGCGCCGCCGTGGATATCCATGACCCTGACCTTTGCCCGCGGTATGCCGCGCGGGCGGTACTCAATGTGCGGGTCGGCGCCTCGCCCATGTGGATGCAGCGGCGCATCCGCAGCGCCGGCATGCGGCCCATCAACAACATCGTCGATGCTACCAACTTCGTTCTCATGGAGCTCGGACATCCGCTCCATGCCTTCGATCTGGATTTGCTGTCGCAAAACCGCATCGTTGTGCGGCGCGCGCGGCAGGGCGAAACGCTTCTCACCCTAGACGGCAGGGAGCGCGCTTTGAGCGAAGACATGCTCGTCATCGCCGACGCCGAAAAAGCGGTCGCGCTGGCGGGAATCATGGGCGGCGCCGAGTCGGAAGTGAGCGAAAGCACAACCGACATCCTTCTCGAAAGCGCCTATTTCAACCCGATCAACGTACGGCGCACCGCCAAAGCGCTCGGCATGCAAACGGAGGCGTCCTACCGCTTTGAACGCGGCGCGGACCCTGAAGCGGCACTGCGCGCGCTCGACAGAACGGCGCAACTCATCGCCGAAATTGCCGGCGGAACCGTCTGCAAAGGAGCCATCGATTGTCATCCGAAGCCTGCGCAGCCTGTGCGCATACGTTTACGGCAGAAGCGGGCAAACGCGCTCTTGGGCATCGAGATATCAACCGAAGAGATGCGCGGCATATTGACGCGGCTAGGTTTTCAGGTGACGGGCGAAGAGACGCTCGAGGCGGTCGCGCCGACCTTCCGCCCCGACATCGAACGCGAAGTCGACCTCATCGAAGAGGCGGCGCGCGTGTACGGATACGACAAGATACCTGTCACGCTGCCGTCCGGAACCTTCTCGCCCAAGCGGAACGAGGGGCGCGCCCTGCGTCTGCGCGTCGGCGAAATCATGCGCAGACACGGACTCAACGAAGCGGCCAACATGCCATGGCTCCCGAAAGACGCGCTGGACGCGGTACGCCTGCCCGACGACGATCCGCGCCGCCGGCAGATCGCTTTGAGAAATCCGATGACGACCGAAATGGCAGTTCTGCGCTCAACGCTGCTGCCGAGCCTTTTAGAGAACATCGCGCGAAACAGCAGGCGGCAGGTGAACCGAGCCAGACTCTATGAACTGCAGCGCGTCTTCTCTATCGACAAACGCGGCGGCGGCGAGGAAGAGCCGCGCGAACGATGGACTCTCGGCGGCGTCCTTTGGGGAGACGACCCGAATCGATGGACAGAGCCGATGCGCCCGCTCGATTTTTACGACGCCAAAGGAGTTGTGGAAACGCTTTTTGAGGAGCTTGGCATCGACAACTGGCGGCTAGAGCGGGGCGTTCACCCATGTTTCCATCCAGGCAGGTCTGCTCAAGTGTTCATCAACGAAAATCCCGTCGGCGATCTGGGCGAGGCGCATCCCGACGTCATGGACGCATACGGCTTGCCAGGGCGCGCCTATCTGTTTGAGATCGATATGGAAGCGGCAGCTCCCTTCGCCCAATCGACGCGGCAGATGAAACCGCTTCCCCAGTTCCCGGGCGCCGCGCGCGATCTCGCTGTTGTGGTGGATGAGGAGATCCCCGCCGAAGCCGTTCTCCGCGCTATCCACAATCCCCCGCAAGAAAGCGCGGACGGAATCGTCCATTCCGCGCGCCTGTTCGATCTATACGCCGGCGACGGGGTCGGCAAGGGTAAAAAAAGTCTCGCGTTTGCGCTCTTTTTCCAGAAAAGCGGCGGCACCTTGACCGATCAAGAGATCGAAGACGCGATGGAGCGCATCCTGCAGGCGCTGAAGCGGGAGCTGAACGCGGAGCGGCGCGCCTCATGAACGCGGACGCGATCCGCGCCTTGGGAGAAGAGATTCAGGAAGAGAGCCGCTATCTGCGCGATATGACCGCCGAAATTGAGCGCGTCATCGTCGGACAGCGCGGCATGGTGGAGGGGCTTCTCACAGGGCTGCTCGCGGACGGGCATATACTCCTGGAAGGCGTCCCAGGTCTGGCAAAAACGACCGCTGTCAAGGCGCTGGCTGGCGCGGTTCAAACGCGGTTTCAGCGCATTCAATTCACTCCAGACCTGCTCCCGGCGGACATCGTCGGCACCGTCATTTTCAACCAGAGCGACGGGACCTTCCGCGTCAAGAAGGGACCGCTCTTTGCCAACATCGTTCTGGCGGATGAGATCAACCGAGCGCCCGCCAAGGCGCAGTCCGCTCTCTTGGAGGCGATGCAGGAGCGGCAGGCGACCATCGGCGAGGAGACCTTTCCGCTGCCGCGGCCGTTTCTGGCGCTGGCGACGCAGAACCCGATCGAGTCGGAGGGGGCGTATCCGCTTCCAGAGGCGCAGCTGGACAGGTTCATGTTCAAACTGCGCGTGCCGTATCCGTCCAGGGATGAAGAGATGCGCATCTTGGAGCGCGAAACCGGCGAGGAACGCGCGGAGGTACGGCCGATCGCCTCAATGGAACGGCTGCTGCAGTCGCAGGCGACCGTTCGGCGCGTGTATATGGACGAGCGCATCCAGTCGTATATCGTCGATCTGATCCGCGCGACGCGGGAGCCGGCGGCGGTCGGGCTTGAGAGGTTGGCTCCTCTCATTGAGTACGGCGCTTCGCCGCGCGCGGCAATCTACCTTGCCCTCGCCTCCAAAGCAAGAGCCTATATGGACGGACGCGCCTATGTGATCCCAGAAGACGCGCAAGCGGCAGCTCCCGACACGCTCCGGCACCGTCTCATCCTGTCGTATGAAGCGGAGGCGGAAGAGGCGGAGCCGGACCAGATTCTAGAGCAGATCCTGCGCGCGGTCGATGTCCCGTGACAGAAGAGCGCGCCGTATCGTTAGAAACGCTGCGCAGCGTCCGGCGCATTGAGTTTGCCGCGCTCCGATTCGCCAATCATCTCCACGCCGGCGACTACTCCAGCGTCTTCAAAGGGCAGGGCATCGAGTTTGCCGACGTCCGCCGCTACGAACCGGGCGACGACGCCCGCGCCATCGACTGGAACGTCACCGCCCGGCTCGGACAGCCCTACATCAAGCGGTATGTGGAGGAGCGCGAGGCGGTCGTCATGCTTCTTGCCGACGCAAGCGGATCGACGCGGGTTGGCTCGCGCGAGCTAAAAAGCCGCCTGTGCGCGGAGGTGTGCGCCGCCCTTGCTCTCGCGGCAGCCAAAAACAACGACAAAACAGGACTCATTCTCTTCACCGACAGGATCGAAAAACATATCCCTCCGCGCAAGGGGCGGCGCCATGCGCTCCGCATCGCCCGCGAAGCGCTCACATGCCGACCGACAGGAAACGGCACCGATCTGCGTCCGCCGCTGGAGCTGTTCGCCCGCATCTGTCGACGGAGAAGCGCCGCGTTCCTGCTCAGCGACTTCTACGCGGACGGGTACGAGGCAGCGCTGAAAGCCGCCGCCTCGCGCCATCGGATTTTGGGGGTTGAGATACGCGATCCGTTGGAACGCGCCGTCCCGAAGGTCGGATGGGTGCGCTGGAAAGACGCCGAGAGCGGAAGGGTCAAAACATCCGCCCAGACGCGCCTGACAGCGCGCCAAGACCGCGAGCGCAACGCGCTGTTCAAACGTCTGCGCATCGACTGCGCCCGTCTGGAAACGGGAAGCTCATTTGTCGAACCGCTTCTCAGCCTCTTCCGTCGAGGCGAGCGGCGGAGAACATAGCTTGTTCAATAGCGGGTCATATAGGAGAGAGACGCCGATGGGCTTTTGATCATTCTTTTTCGTCTTCGCCGCCGTCTTGATCGGGCGGAGGCTTGACAGGCGTACCGGCGGGACCTAACATCAGAGCGCGCAGCTCCTGTAGCCGCCGACTGATCTGCGCCCGCGCCGCCTCCGATATGTTCGCCTTCTTTGCCTGCTTCTCTAGCGCGGACATATATGCTTCGGCGACGCTTTTGCGCCGCGGGTCCGGATCGCCCCAATCGACCATCGGCTCCAGAGGTTTCGCAGCCCCAGGAGCTTCGCCCGGTACAGCTGCCGGCATTGGAACCTGCCCTCGGTCTGCGAGCTCTGCCAGCGCCGCGTCGTACCTGTTCATCATGCGCATCCACGCCGCAGTGGAGCGCTCCTGCGCGTCGGGTTGAATTAGATACGAGGGAAGCGCAAACAGCAGCTGTCCAAGGTTCGCTTTGCTCAGACGTTTCACTGCGTCGCGCTCATTGAAAGACGGAAACTTATCAAACGGCAACTCGTTGTCGTCCTCGTCAATCAAGCGCAGCCGAAACCCTTTCGGAGCGGTTCCGTAGAGTCTGATGTTGCGCCACTCCCTATCTGTCAGATCGCTGCTTCTTCGGCTTCCGCCCGCCCGGACGGTCGAGATGCCCATGCCTCCGCCGCCGTATCCGTCCGAAAAAAGCGTCACATTCAAGGTGCCTTCGCCCGTCTTGGCGGCATGGCTGAACTGCTCCTTCTTGATCGGCCTGGTGCGAATCCTGTACGTTATCAGAGTCTTTTCTATCTCTTCAATCGGAGCGTCCGCTGAGAGGTCGAAGCGACTCCGGTGAAGATCTGGTCTGATGCGCAAATTCGCCAGCTCATTCATCAGACTGAATCCTAATTTGAGCGCATCCTTGTAGTCGTTGACGACAGCTCCGCGCGCGAGAACCCGTTTCCAATGCGCCAGCAGCTTTTCTGCCTTTTCGCCCGTTGTGTACGGCGAGTCGTAGACCGCAAAGATCGCTTCCGCGGTCTGCGGTCCGATATAACGGCGGTACCTTTCGCCGCGAACAGAAACGAGCCACGGGTGCGGATCGCGCCACTTGTATCCGTCGGGAACCAGCTTGCCGTTTTCAAAGGGCAGCGACTCAACAGGTTTCTCCTTGGGTCTCAAGACCGACTTCCGTTCGATCGGATTCTCTTCCGTTCGGTCTGCCGCTCCATTTTGAACCGCGGCAGTTTCATTTTGCCCAGGCGTCTCCCATCTTTCATGAAGGAGGCTTGCGAACCCGACAATCAAGAGAATCAACGCCGCAACAGGCATGGCAAGAAGAAGCGCGCGCCGCGCTGTCATGTTTCGCAGTCGATGCATGCAAGCTTCTCCTTAAACTTCACTCGGAAGCCGACCCGCTCTCTGCAGGAACGACCTGCGCCGCCGCCCGCAGCTGCTCAATGCGTTTCTCCCCGATGCCTTCCACCATCAACAGGTCTTCAAGCGTCTCAAACTGCCCGTATTCGTTCCGCCAGTTCACGATGCGCTGCGCAAGAACAGGACCGATGCCCGGCAGCTGTTGAAGCGCCTCGGCGTCCGCCGCGTTGAGATTCAGCAGCGCATTGCCGCTTTCCTTGCTCTCTTCCGCTCCGCTCGTTTGGGTTGAAGCGGGAAGCGGGGCGCTTGTCAGCTCATGTTTTTCGGCGGCGTTGAAGGTCGGCTCGCCGTAAAACATTTCTGGGAACAACGAATGCGCCGCTGCAACCGCGGCGCTCACAAGCGTGAACGCCGCGAGCGCCATCAGCAATGCGCGCTCCGCCTTGGTGAACGGGCCGCGCTCGTTTAACCGTCTCGCTAAATCTCGAAGCAATGGCATTCCGTCCGCGAAATGTTCATGTGGAAGTTCGCTTTCTTGTCGCTGGAAAGGCAGAGCAGAACCGCCTTCCCCTGACGGGTATAGGGGAGCGCCGCTTTCTCCAGAGAGACGCCGTACGGCTGCACAACCTCTAGATTGTCCAACACAACCGCCTGTTCGTCCGCCAGCGCTTCTTCCAGCAGTTCGGAAAGCCCCAGCTGCAGCAGCGGCAGGATCTTCGCTGGGTTTCCGCCCATTCTCGCCAGCGATTCCTCCTGTTTCAGCCCGTTCAGCAGGGGGCGCCCAGCCGAGACATACCGCGCCTCCGGGTTGTCAAAATGCTGCGCAAGCCAGTAGCGCGCCAATGTTGTTTTTCCGGAGCCGAACGCCCCAATCAAACAGATCGGGGCGTAAACGGGCTGACTCGCCAAAAGCGATTCTATTGCGTTGAACGCGGCGCGCTGCTTCGGCGACAGTTCAACCTTTCCCCACCGATGGAGGGGTTTATCGAAACTCAACGAACCCACCCGATGATTTGAACCTATGATGCGCCGCCGGCTTCTCTTTCCAGGCAGGCGACACTACTTTCGGAAAATCTTCAGGCAACAGACGATTGGCGATGCGCATCCATGCGTCCTCCCGCAGGTCCGACATGATCTGCTCCTCCGACACGGGCGGACGTTCCGGCGCGGCGGACTGGTAAGCGCGCGCGTATCGTATATGCCCCGTGAAACTTTTCGCTTCGTCCGGCGGCGTTGAGCCTGTCTGCCACACCACTTCGCCCTGCTGGTTCACGGCTTTGAGCCAAATCCTCATCGTCGCCCGCTGCCATGTGATGAAATACTTCGTGTCCGCAACGGAGAGACCCCCCGCTTTGCTCATGTCATATACAGGCGTCGTATCCTCTTTAATTGTGATCCGCGGTTCTCCTATTCTGCCTACAATTAGCAGGTCAACGCCAAGATTTTCAGCCACCTTGCCCGCCAGCGCTGGATTGGCGAATATCTCTTCTTCGGTCAGCTCAAGGTCCACGATCGATTGCGTGATCGGTTGAAGCGCTTCGGACTGGTCAAAAAGAACCTCGTACCCTTCCTTGACCTGCTCAAAATGGAGCTGGAAACGGTTGCCGAGGTCGCGCGCTGTCAACATCCCAAACTGAGGATCGAAAGAGGAAAGAAATGGAGCGATGGCAATCTTCGAAGACATCGTCATGTCGGGCGGCGGAAGCTCCTTGCTCCCGCACCCGGCAGCAAGAATGAGAACGGCGGTCCCAATGAACGCCTTACGGACTATCGAACGCATGAATATTCTCCTTAGTTTGTTGAGTTTTGACGGGCGGATCGGCCGCGCAGCCGTCTCTACCCGCTCCAATTTCCATACACATCCACATTCTGACCGTCCACTTTCGGGCGAACGCCGTGGACGACGATGCCAGGGCGGCCGAGCGCTTGACCAGCCACCTGGGCGTTGCGCGGATCGCGGAAGCCGACGCGCACCAAGCGGCGCCAGCGCCCGCTGTTGTTCACCGCAGACCCGTGAACCGTCCAAAGATGAAACAGAACCACATCTCCCGCCCGCGCTGGAACCGACACCGCATCCTCCAAGCGGTACTGGTCTGTCGGAAGGTGCGGCGCCGTGTCTGGACCCAGTATATGGTCAAGCGGGCCGTTCTTGTGGCTGCCCGCAAGAAACTTGATGTTTCCGCTCTTCTCGTCTGCGTCGTCTAAATGGATCAGCGAGTCGATGTAGCGCCCGTCCGAGTGGGCGTAAAACGGAACGTCCTGATGCATTGGAAACGGCGCGCCCGTACTCGGCGACTTCGCATGCAGCGTGCAGTGGTGCATCTCGACGCAGTCGGTCTCCAGCAGGCTCGCAACCGCCGCCCCTATGTCCGGCTTCGTCAACGCTCTCGACCAAGCGGACGAATAATGCTGAAGCTCATGAATCGCCACCAGGACAGCTTTTTCATTCTCTTCTTTGTCCAAGTATTTCTCGCGCCACGGACCGCGCCACGCCGCGTTCCAGTTGGCGAAGGTCTCCATGACATATTCCAGCTCGTCCAGCATCCGCTTCAGTTCATCGGGCGGATACACCTGCTCCATTCGGACGAATCCGTTTTCGTGAAAAAATTCGATCTGTTCGGGCGTCAACGCGACCATCTACGACCCTCCGCAATGTTTAACAATCATCCGCATGATACAACGGCTTCCTTAGGATACAAGTACCGCCGCCTTGCGTCAACTAGCCTTCCAGACAGGAGCTCTCTACAGACGATGTTTTGATTTTAGAACTTGTTTCACGGGGACATGGCTTTTGAAGGAATGATGGCGGATGGGCGGCGGCTTTTCCGCTCTCATGGCGCAACTGAAGAGGCAGGTCCGTCTTCATGTTTGGCGGGCGGCGCGGCATGTTTCTAGCGCCTCCCGCGCCAGGTCTTCGGGATCAATGCGGTCCGCCTCGCCATCGAAGTTTAGCAGAATGCGGTGGCGCAAAGCCCAGACGGCGACCGCGTCCACATCCTCTATTGCGGCGTTGAAGCGACCGTCCGCGGCGGCGCGCGTCTTTGCGCCCAGCTCCAAAGCCTGCGCCCCGCGCGGACTTGACCCGTACGCCGCATACCGCCGAATCGACTCAGGCGCATGCTCCGAGCTGGGGTGCGTCGCCAGCGTCAAACGGACGACATAGGCGCGCGCATGCGCCGGCATGACCGTCTCGCGCACAAGCGACTGAAACTCCAAGACCGCCTCGGCGTCCAGCGCCGGCTGAACGGACGGCTGCGCATTTGTCGCCGACCGCTCTAAGATTTCGCCCAGCTGCGCCTCGCTCGGATACGACACCATCAGCTTGAACATGAACCTGTCCAGCTGCGCCTCCGGAAGCGGATAGGTTCCTTCCATCTCGATCGGGTTCTGCGTCGCCGCGACCAGAAAAGGCGCGTCAAGCGCGTAGGTGTCGTTGCCGTCGGTGACGCTGCGTTCCTGCATCGCTTCCAGCAGCGCCGACTGCGTGCGCGGCGAGGCGCGGTTGATCTCATCCGCCAAGACCATGTTGGCGAACACCGGCCCCTTTTGAAACTCAAAAACGCGGCTCCCGTCCGCCGATTCCATGAGAATGCGCGAGCCTGAAATGTCGGACGGCATCAGGTCGGGGGTGAACTGAATACGCCGCTGCGTCAGACCGAGCGCGTCCGACAGCGCGTTCACCAGCGATGTTTTGCCGAGACCCGGCGCCCCCTCCAGCAGTACATGCCCCCCCGCGAGGGCGGCGGTGAGCGCGCCGTCCACCGCCTCCTCCTGCCCGACGACCGCCTTGGCGATCTCGGCGCGGGCAGCCTGAAACCGACGCGCCGCTTCTTGAACCCGCTCCGCCGCCTTGCTCATGGCATGTTCCGCGCCGCCGCTTCGACAGCCTTGAAGTATCTCCGAATGCGGTCGCGGTAAGCGGCAGGGAGCCTTTCGGCGTTGACGGCTCCCGCTTCCGCGTTTTTCAGGGCGGAGCGGGAAGCGTTCAGCGCCGCCTGTTTGAACGGAAGCAGCTCAGGCTCGGAGTCCGGTTTTCCGCTCTCTTTTTTCGATGAATAGACCGTCTCTTGGCGCGCCCCGGCGTTTTCCAGCGTTTCTAAAATGAGCTGCGCGTTTTTTTGAAGCGTCGCTTCAGGAAGGTCTGCCGGCGTCCGCGCGGAAGGGTTGTTGTCGAGATCGGTACCTGCGTTGTTTCCGCCGGCGGTCTGTCCGCTTGGGCTGCCGTTTTGAAGGGGGGAGTTGAGAGCGGCGGCGGCAAGTTTGCGTTTCTGCGCTTGTATGCGTTTCAAGGTTTCGGCGGCGTTCGGATCGGCGCGCCGTTCTAGTTGGCGCAGCGCGTCGGCGATCGCGTTCAGCTTCGCCTCGGAGACGGCCGCCGTTTCGATGCCGGCGAGCGCGTCCAAAACCGCCTCAGCCGACGGATTGGAGGCGAGCGCGTCGCGCAGGGCGCGCAGCCGCTCCGCCAGGTCTGGAGGAGGCTCTGCCGCCGCGCCGCGCAGGGCGTCTGAAAGCGGCTTGTCTTGCGCCAGCGTTTTCTGCGCCGTTGCCAGCGCCTCCGCGCTCTGCGCCGACTCTTCAGCCCGCTTTTCGGCTTCCGCCAGCGCCGCAAACGCCTCGCGGAGCGTCTCGGCGCGTTTCAGCTTCTGTTCAGCTTCGCTGTCGTCCTTGGAGAGCGCATTGGCGGCTTCAATCGCGGCGATTCTTTCGTCGTCGGTCATCGCGTTTGGATCGGGCGCTGGCGGAGGCAGCAGCAGCGGAACGCATGCCAGAAGCAGCGCGCATGGAGACGTCCACGCCCAGCGCGGCAAGAGGCGCGGAATCCATGCCTTCGCGTCCGCGTTGGAGAGCCGCTCCGCCGCGTCGGCGATCTGCGCTTTTTCCATGTCGGCGGAGGCGCCGTCCGTTTCGAGCGCATAGGCGGTTTGGACGCGGTCTTTCAGGTCGTAAAAGCGGTCGATTTCCTCCAGTATCGGCTGCGCGGCGCGCGCTTTTTTAAAGAAAAAAAAGGCGCCGGCGGCGACGCATGCCGCAAACAGCGCCGCGCCTGAAACAAAAGCGAACGGAAAACGCATGAGCTGTCCAGCCGTCAGCGCGGCAAAAAGAGCTGCAGAGCCGAGAAAAGAGCCGTACAGCGCGCCGCGCAAGGCAGCCCGCATCCGCGCTCGTTTTAAAAATGGACGCGCCGCTTTATGCATCGTTCACTCGCTTTTGGTTAGGTTCCATATACGAACTGTTCTGTCGTCGGGTTGATTGCGATTCTGCGAGATGCCGCCGGCGCTGGCGAGCGTCTTGCCGTCCGGCGAAAACGCGAGCGAGTTAACATCTCCAGTATGACCCGTCAGTTTCGCCTTCAAGGCGCCCGTTTCGACATCCCACAAACGTACGAAAGTGTCGCGTCCGCCGCTGGCGATCGTCTTGCCGTCCGACGAATACGCCAAGGATAGGATATCGTCGCTCACAAAGATGCTCTGCGTTTCCGAAGGATCGATCTGGAGAACAATCATCTGGTCGGTCTCGACGCCCCAGACCAGTATTTTGCCTTCGTCGTCGCCGGCGCTGGCGATGAACTTTCCGTCGGGCGAGAACACAATGTCGTTCACTTCTTTCCGATGCTCTTTGAAGGCTCGTTTCATCTCACCTGTCTCAACATCCCATAGATAAATGGGAGAGACTTGTCCACCGATGCAGCCGGCGATCGTTTTGCCGTCCGGCGAAAACGCGACCTTTTGGATATATTTTATGCGTTTGTTCTTTTCGTCCTTCTCTTTTGCTTTGAGGCTCCAAAGATGGACGATCTCTCCCGTTTCGATGTTCCATAGATGAATGGTTTCATCGTAGCTGCCGCTGACAATCGTCTTGCCGTCGGGGGAGTACGCGAGAGATATGACCGAATCTTGATGGCCAGTATAGGTTTGGACGGCTTCCCCTGTTTTAGGGTTCCAGATGCGGGCCGTTGAATCTCTGCCGCCGCTGGCGAGAGCGTTTCCGGTCGGCGAATAGGCAAGGCTAAGCGTTCCTTTTTCATGCCCGTCCAGCTTCGTCGCCTTGTAGGTGTCAACATCCCGCAGCCGAATCGTCTCATCATAGCTGCTGCTGGCAAGCGTCTTGCCGTCCGGCGAGAACGCGACCGCCTCAACGGATGCGGTATGTCCAATCAGTATGATGCTGGGGTAGGAAACGGCGTCTTCATGCGCGCGGGCGTTCGTCGTGAGCAGCGCCACTGCGACCGCCGCCATGACGACTCGGTTCCGATATTTGTTCATGGGCGCCTCCTTCTGCGTATTCCGCTTTCATGTCGATTATAGACGTTTTTGAACATTCGTCAAAGGGCGGGCAGATATTGACCAGCGCCTGAAGGCGATGATATTTCGCGCGAACAGAATTTAAACGGGAATGAGCGCGCGGGATGACCGGATGAAGGGGCGGGAATGGCGTTTACCGGGAGGCGGGCGAGAGCCGCCAGACGCCGTTTGATCATGGCTTTTTCATTCCGCGCATTGTTAGGTTTCATTTGAGCGTCTTGATCAGTTCCCCCGTTTTCACATCCCAGATCCGAACGGTTTGATCTGCCCCGCCGCTGGCGAGCGTGTTTCCGTCCGGCGAGAATGCGACCGCCCAAACGGATGCGGTATGTCCAATCAAGATGGAGCTTCGGTAGGATTCCGGTGGGTTGTGCGCCTGCGCGTTGATCGCCAGCAGCGCCGCCGCTGTCATGATTGCTCGATCCCAAGATTTTTTCATAGACGCCCTCTGTCTCATGTTGATGATACGCCGTCTGTCGATCAACTCCCGCCGCCGTTTTCGTCTAGTCTCCAGAGGCGTACCGTGCGGTCTTTGGGGAGATTCCATTGCATCTGCCCTGCGCCGCTGGCAAGCGTCCTGCCGTCCGGCGAGAACGCGAGCGAATAGATCGTTCCCGTATGCCCCTCCAGCGCCGCCTTCAAAACCCCTGTTTCAAGGTCCCAAAGGCGTATGATGGAGTCGGCTCCTCCGCTGGCGAGCGTCTTGCCGTCCGGCGAATACGCCAAGGCGTAGATCCGATCGCTCAACTTCGGATCAGGCGCGTCCTGGGGGTTGACTTGAATCTTGAACTTCTGATCATTGTTGACGCCCCAGACCAAAATGGCGTTGCCGCCGGCGCTGGCGATGAACTTTCCGTCGGGCGAAAACTGAACGGCGTTGACGTCAGATCGATGCGCCGTGAAGGTTCGTTTCAACTCGCCCGTCTCTGAATCCCATAAGAGGATGACCGATTCCCATACGCCTCGGCTGGCGGCGATCGTTTTGCCGTCCGGCGAATACGCGATCGCTTGGATATAGCTGTTCTTTTCCTCCTCGTCTTCCGCTTCAACGCTCCAACGATGGATCGTCTCTCCCGCGCCGACCTTCCAAAGAGAGACGGTTCCCTCAAGATCGCCGCTGACAATCTTTTTTCCGTCAGGGGAGTACGCAATGCGCATGATCGTGTTTTGATGCTCCGCGTAAGTTTGGACGGTTTTGCCTGTTTTCAGATCCCAGACGCGCGCCGTCGAATCGATGCCGCCGCTGACGAGCGTCTTGCCGTCCGGCGAATAGGCGAGGCAGTAGACGCCGTATTCATGCCCTTTCAGCGCTGTCGCTTTATAGGTGTTGACGTCCCGCAGCCGAATCGTCGCGTCGAAACTGCCGCTGGCGAGCGTTTTGCCGTCCGGCGAGAACGCGACCGCCCTAACGGACGCGGTATGTCCAATCAGCATGACGCTGGGATAGGAAACGGCGTCTTCATGCGCGCGGGCGCTAGCCATGAACAGCGCCGCTGCGGCCGCCGCCATGACGACTCGGTTCCGATATTTGTTCATGGGCGCCTCCTTCTGCGCATTCCGCTTTCATGTCGATTATAGACGTTTTTGAACGTTCGTCAACGGGCGGGCAGATATTGAGCAGCGCCTGAAGGCGATGATATTCCGCGGGAACGGAATTTAAACGGGTTCATTCCGCGCATTGTTTGGTTTCATTTGAGCGTCTTGATCAGTTCCCCCGTTTTCACGTTCCAGATGCGAACGGTTTGATCCGCGCCGCCGCTGGCGAGCGTTTTTCCGTCCGGAGAGAACGCGACCGACCAGACCGCCATTTTATGGCCGTCCAGCGTTTTCAGATGGGCGCCTGTCTTCACATCCCAAAGGCGCAGCGTTTCTTCGCTTAAATCGCCGTGTTTTAAATCCATTATTTTCCCGCGCTCACCTTTCAGTCTAAGCCAGTCTATCGTCTCTTTCCGCGGAGAAATGCAGCCGCTGGCAAGCGTTTTTCCGTCCGGCGAAAACGCCAAGCACAGTACTCTGCTTTCATGCCCTTTGAGCCGTTTGAGCCGCTTGCCTGTGTAAGGGTCCCAAAGCAGTATTGACCAGTCAAAACTGCCGCTGGCAAGCGTTGAGCTGTCGGGTGAGAAGGCGAGCGCATGAATGCGATACGAATGGCCTTTCATAACGCGGATATGTTCGCCTGTAACCGCGTCCATGAGGAGAACTTTCCCCCTCATTTCGTTGACAGCAATCAGTTGCCCGTCGGGCGAAAAGGCTGAGACATCAATGCCGGTGAGCCGTATCTGCATCGTCGATATCTGTATCGGATTTCTTGCTGGACTGCCCGTGTCTGGGTTCCAAACGATGACGCCTCCGAAGTTGTCAATTGCCGCGAGGTTTTTTCCATCGGCGGCGAATGCGGCGGAAACGATGCGCCATGCTGGAACGCCGCTGGCCGTCGTCGTTGTGGTAAAGGTTTGGATTGGCTCTCCTGTTTCGGCACTCCATAGCCGCGCCGTTCTGTCGGAGGCGCCGCTGGCGAGCGTCTTTCCGTCCGGAGAGAATGTCAGCGTTCCGATTCTATTATGATGCCCCTCCAGAGTCGCTTTCTTTTCTCCTGTTTTCACGTCCCACAACCGAGCTTCCGTCTGAGAGCGATGCACCCTGTAGTGTCCGCTGGCGAGCGTCTTTCCGTCCGGAGAGAACGCGAGCGCAAGGATGGCGCCGCTGCCAATGACTGGGTAGTAGGCGTCCTTGCGCGCTTTGTCGCCGCAGCCTGTCAATATCAAGAATGCCGCGACGCATGCCCATAAGGCGTTCTGTTTCCTCATCCGCGTCCTTTTCTGCTTTCGCTTAGTCGTTCAAACTCCATCGGTATATTTTACCTACCGCGTCGCCGCTCAATAGATGGACGCCGTCCGGCGAATAGGCGACAGCGGTCACGGGCGCCGCATGCTTCTCCAGCGTTTTAATGAGTTCGCCTGTCTTGGCGCTCCATCGTCGTACCGTTTTGTCTCGCCCGCCTGTCGCGATTTCAGCGCCGTCTGGAGAGAACGCCAGACAGAATACGGCGCCGTCATGACCCTCCAGCGTATGGAGCAGTGCGCCTGTTTTGGCGTCCCAGACGGCTGCAGTTTCGGAGCTGGCGACAGCGAGCGTCTTTCCATCGGGAGAATAAGCGCCGGTGTACGCCATGCCTTTATGCCCTTTTAAGTCGCGTATTGCCGCGCCCGTTTCGGCGTCCCAGAAGCGCACGGCTCGGTCGAGACCGCCGCTGACGAGCGTTTTTCCGTCGGGTGAGAAGGCGGCAAAGCGGACCGGTTCCTTGTGGCCTTTTATGACCGCTTTAACATGCGCTGTTTCAGATTCGCTCAATACGATTTCGTGATCTGGTCCGCCTCCGCCGGCAGCGATCGTTTTTCCATCGGGGGAGTACGCAATGCAATAGGCGCTCCCGAAATATCTTCCGACGGGAAATCTATAAACAGATCGATTCGCGGCGTCCTCCAAGGTGACAGCGAAGCGGCGCGATATGTCCGATTTGGCGTTCAATGCAAGATGCTTCGCCCGCGCCAGGAGCTCTTTTTTGGCCGCTTCTCTGCCCGCTCTTCTTTTGTCATCGTCCCAGTGGTGCGCGGCAACCTGCCAAAACACAAGTTCGGAACTGGTTGCGCCTGCGACCAGCGTCTTGCCGTCTGGAGACAGAGCCGCCGAACCTGTCAGCCAGCCGAGGGGATCTAACGGCTTTGTTATTTTTAATGGTTTGGCGTCTAACATTCCGATATGCCCCTGCGCGTTGCTGGCGAAGACGATATCGCCGTCCGGCGAATAAGCCAGAAAGCGGACTGCATGACTATAGTCTCCCAGCGTCTTTATCCGCTCGCCCGTTTCGGCATTCCATAAATGTACGCCTGCTAAGTTGCCGCTGGCAATCGTCGTTCCGTCCGGCGAATAAACGACCGATCGTTTCGCGTCAGGGTTTTGGATTGTCTTGATCAGTTCGCCTGTTTGGACATCCCAGAGCCGTATATTGTTGCGCTCGTTTTCGCCGAGGAGCGTTTTGCCGTCATGTGAATAATAGGCAACTGACACCCAAGATCCCGAAGTTGTTTTCTTTATTGCCATGTTGCGCTCGTTTTCGCCGAGGAGCGTTTTGCTGTCCGGCGAAAAGACAACCGACACCGCCGATCCCTCGGCTTTTGTTAATATTTTGAGGCGTTTGCCGGTGTAGGCGTCCCAAAGCAGTATCTCCCCCTCGGATCCTCCGCTGGCAAGAATCTTTCCGTCCGGCGAATAGGCGACGGAAACGACATTGTCCAGATGTCCGCGGAGAGATTCAACGCGCTCATATGTGACGCCGTCCACCAAATGAACCTCGGATAATTGGGCGAGGCCGACAGCCAGCCGTTGTCCGTCCGGCGAGTACGCCAAGCTGGCAATACTGCCGTTGTAACGGTCGCTTGCTATGGGCGTCCATGTTTCGGCGTCCCAGAATTGGAGTCCGCCGCCCAACCGACCGCCGCTGACAAGCGTTTTGCCGTCGGGAGAGTAGACGACTACAATGTCTTCGCTTAAAGCGGTCAGTGTTTTCAGAAGCTCGCCTGTTTGGACATCCCAAATCCGTATGGAGTTGTCCATCCATCCGCCGCTGACAAGCGTTTTGCCGTCAGGAGAGAACGCCGCGGAACGGACGCCTTGGTTATCCCCTCCCAGCGTTTTTTTGACCTCGCCTGTTTCAGCATCGAAGAGCCTGATCGAGGCGCCGTAGTAGTCCCATCCGACAGCGGCGAGCGTTTTGCCGTCCGGCGAATAGGCGACAAGGGGGTTGCCGCGAGATGTGAACACGCCGCTGCGCCTGTCGGCGGGTCTATCGCCGCAGCCGATAGTGGAAAGCAGCGCGACAGCCATCAACGCCGCAGCGGTTCGCCGTCTCATTTCTCTCCTCCTTCATTCAAACTCCAGCGCAAAATCTTCCCGTCCGCGTCGCCGCTCAACAGATCGGCGCCGTCCGGCGAATAGGCGACGGCGGTCACGGGCGCCGCATGTTTCTCCAGCGTTTTGATGAGTTCGCCTGTCTTGGCGTTCCATCGGCGGACCGTTTTATCCCGCCCGCCTGTCGCGATTTCGGCGCCGTCTGGAGAAAACGCCAGACAGAATACGGCGCCGTCATGACCCTCCAGCGTATGGATCAGGGCGCCTGTATCGGCGTCCCAGACGGCTAAGGTTTTGGAGCTGGCGACGGCGAGCGTCTTGCCGTCTGGAGAGTAGGCGCCGGCGTACGCCATGCCTTGATGCCCTTTCAAGTCGCGTATTACGGCGCCTGTTTCGGCGTCCCAGAAGCGCACGGTTCGATTGAGGCTGCCGCTGACGAGCGTTTTTCCGTCGGGTGAAAAATCGACAAAGCGAACTTTGTCTCTGTACCCTGATTTTCTCCATTTCACCGTTCCAGTATCCGCATGGATGAGTCCGATTCCTCCAAAAAGACCATTGCCGATGGCGACTATTTTTCCGTCGGGCGAAAAGTCCATACATCGTGCGGCTCTAATATCGTTTCTCTTAACTTGATAATACATATTGTGCCGGACAGAGCCTAGCAGCTCGCCGATGATGAACTCCCTCGAATCCTCGGGTATTTGAGGGTCTGTCTTTGCCTGCTCAGCCAGCGCTAGAAACTCTTTTTTGATATCTTCTCTTTTTTTAGCGTCCCAGTGGTATGCGTCCGGCCGCCAAAAAGCTGTAGAGCTGATGTTTCCGACCGCAAGCGTCCTGCCGTCTGGCGAATACGCAGCCGAGAAGGCTCTCGATTGGGCGCCTCTCACCTTCATGTTATCCGTCATTCTGAACTTTTCTTGCAGCGTTTTTGGGTCTAAAAAGCGAATGAAGATGCTCACATTCGTAACCCGCGGGTCTGTGCCTGAGCCGTCCACAGCGACCGACTCTCCGTCCGGCGAAAAAGTCAGAAAGTGGACTGCATTTTGAACGTTGTTCAGCGTTTTGATCAGCTCCCCCGTTTCAGTGCTCCATAAGCGTATGCCGGTTCTTAAGCTGCCGCTGGCAATCGTCGTTCCGTCCGGCGAATAGGCGACCGATCTGGAGCCTTCAGGGTCCTGTATCGTTTTGATCAGCTCGCGCGTTTGGAGATCCCAAAGCCGTATCGTTTTGTCGCCGCCGCCGCTCACAAGCGTTTTGCTGTCAGGGGAAAACGAGAGCGACATCACGCCGCTTTCATGCCCTTCTAACTTTTTAAGCCGTTTGCCTGTGTAAGCGTTCCAAAGCGTTATTTGCCCCTCGTTTCCGCCGCTGGCAAGTATCTTTCCGTCCGGCGAATAGGCAGTGGATGTGATCATATCCCGATGCCCGCGGAGAGATTGGACGAGTTCGAAGGTTTTTCCGTCGAAAATATGAACCGCTCGGCTTGAGTCTGCGCCGGCGGCAAGCCTCTCTCCATCCGGCGAGTACGCCAAGCAGTTCGCGTCTCCTCTTAACGAATGGGTTGCAGTTTGAGTCCATGTCTCGACATCCCAGAACCGTATCTCGCCTCTATGATCGCCGCTGACGAGCGTTTTGCCGTCAGGCGAAAAGGTAACGACATAGTCGCCGTTCCTAATGTTCAGGGTCTTGAGCAGCGCGCCTGTTTCGACATCCCATACTCGAATCGTGTCGTCCATCCATCCGCCGCCGCTGACAAGCGTCTTGCCGTCCGGCGAGAACGCCGCGGAACGGACAAGTCGTTCATGTCCTTCCAGCGAGGTTTTTACCTCCCCCGTTTCGGCGTCGAAGAGCAGGATCGTGTCGCCGTCAAAAGATTCTCCCACCGCCGCAAGCGTTTTGCCGTCCGGCGAATAGGCGACGGAAGCGGTACCTTTCCTGTCTCTGGAATGGGCGACATGGTCAGTGGATCTATCGCCGCAGCCGATAGAGAAAAACAGCGCGACAGCCGTCAACGCCGCAGCGGTTCGCCGTCTCATTTCTCTCCTCCTTAATTGACGGAGCGGGCGTCGTTCAACCTGTCGGGATAGTCGGAGGTGACGGCGTCCACGCCCGCTTGTATCGCTTGGCGGATATGGCGCGGGTCGTTCGGCGTCCAGACGCCGATGGTTCCGCCCGCCGCGTGGATCGCTTCAACCGTTTCAGGCGTTGCGGTTCGCCAGTTGCAGCTGACGGCGGAGGTTCCGAGGGCGCGCGCCGCTTCAAGCATCGCCAAGCCGTTTTCCGCATCGCCTTCAGCCAGCCGCTGTCCGACAATCAAACCTGTCTGAATGCCCGCATCCACGGCGCGGACGGCAGGGAGAGCGTCCGGCAAAAAAGAGATGGCGAGCGCCTCGGCGCTTTTGCCTAAATCGGACAAAATGCGCGCCGACGGACCCGCCGCCGCAACCGCCTTGATCTCCACCACCGCCAGAACGCCGCTCGGCAGTATCGACAGCGCCTCCTGAAGCGTCGGGACGCGCTCGCCGCCGCCCGCGTCCGCCTGTTGTATCTGCGCCAGCGTCAACTCGTCGACGCGCCCCTTCATGTCGGTCGTTCTGTCAAGCGTCCCGTCATGCATGACGACCGCATGCCCGTCCGCTGTCAGCCGCGCGTCCATTTCGACGCCGTCCACGCCGATCTCCAGCGCCTTTTGAAAGGACGCCAGGGTGTTTTCAGGCGCATGCCCAGACGCGCCGCGATGCGCAATCCGCAGCCATCCGCTCATCGTTTGCTCCTTTTTAGAATTGAGTTGTGTCGATAACGTCCCCGACGGAGATCTGTCCGCCGATGTCCAGGTGGTTGAAATTGCGCCCAAAGGCGACATCGCCCTTCGGCGTTCTGCGGTAGGTCGCAAGCGTGCGGAGAGGCTCTACGCCGCGCGCCGCCGTTTCTTGATCAGTCGCTGTCGTCGCGCAGCGAGTACACCGCGTCCGCCCGCGGAAGCGCGTCTCTCCGATTTTAACGCGGCTCCATTCATCCTCCTCATACGGCTTTGCGCCTCGAACGACGATGTTCGGCCTGAACCTGTTCATCGGCAGGGGCGTTTCTAGACGGCTGTTGAGATCGTCCAGCGACGCTTCTGAAATGAACAGAAACGCGTACCGGTCGGCGAAGCCTACGAGCGAATCGCCCCATCCCGCCTCGCGCCGGTGGTTGTCCGCCATGCGCACAAGGCGGGAAGGTTTTTTGAGAAAATCGCTCAACCATTCTGCCGGTTCTTTTCCCTGGTCAATGGCGCCGCACTCGTCCCCCCAGACGACGACAGAACGGCGCGCGCCTTGCCCGCCTTCCATTGGCAGGCGCAGGTCGGGCATTCCGTCCGCGCTCAAACGCAGCTCTCCGTCCCGCATATGCGTTTTAATGAGGCACATTCGGGGCGTTTCGCGCTGGGTGCGGAATTGACCGTCTGAATCGACGACCATCCAGAGCCTGTCGTATTGAAAGCCGCGCCGTCCAACCTCCGCCGTTTCAACCTGAATGCCGCCGAGGGACTTCACCGGATACACATGCAGCGACGCAACCGTTAGACTCACAGCGCTTTCTCCTGTTCCATTTTGACAAGCTCCGCCCGCAGCTGGTCCTGCGTTGCGACAGCGCAGCCCATCTGCCCGACCGCCAGCCCGGCGGCGCAATTTGCCATGCGCGCCGCGTCGACGGGGGACAAGCCCGCCGCCAAGCCGAGTGTGAATGCCGCGGCGACCGTGTCTCCCGCGCCGGTGACATCGTACACCTCGCGCGCGGCGGCGGGGATGCGCGTCTCGGCGCCGCGTTCATACAAGCTCATGCCGTTCGGCCCGCGCGTGATGAGCAGAAACTCCAGCTCCAGCCGCTCCATGATCTCGCGGGCGGCGCGGCGCAACTCCCGCTCCGTAGTCAGCCGCCGACCGACCGCTTCGCCCGCCTCCTGAACGTTCGGCACGACGCATGCGGCGCCGCGGTACGACCAGAAATTTTCCGCCTTCGGGTCCACAACGACCGGAATCCCCGCCCTGCGCGCCAGTTCCCCCGCCTCCGCGATCATCTCCGCGTCTAAGACTCCCTTATCGTAATCCTCGATGATAAGGGCGTCGGAGAACGGAATGAACCGCCGCGCGTTTTCAAGAACCGCATGGCGCGCCTCCTCGGAGATTGGCAGGCGCGATTCGCGGTCGAGGCGCACAACCTGCTGATTTCGCGCGATGACGCGCGTTTTGTGACTTGTCGGGCGGGCTGCGTCAATAACGACGCCTTCTCCGTTGATGCGCGCTTCGGCGAGCAGCTTTTTCAGCTCCGCCCCCGCCTCGTCCTTTCCAACGACGCATATGAGCCGGCACAACGCCCCTAAGGATGCCGCGTTCGCCGCGACATTCGCCGCCCCGCCGAGCCGCCGCTCCTCCGACTGTATCTCCACAATCGGCACGGGCGCCTCCGGGGAGATGCGGCGCGCCTCCCCAAGCAGATACGAGTCCAAGATTGCGTCGCCCAGGGTCAACGCGCGCAGACTCGACAGGCGCGTCAGGGCGGCGTCCCACGGCGGCTTTAGCATCGCTGCCTCAATCGCCCGTTCACTCCTCAAATTCGTACGGCGCCGTCTCGGACTGGTGCGAATGCGCCGATTTTTCGGACAGCTCCAGAACCGCGATGACGCGCCGCGCCGATTCCGGCGTCACGATGAGCGGGTTGTTTTCCGGATCGTTCACATGCGCGACAAAGTTCGTGTAAAAAGAGGGACCAGGGCGCCCTGAAAAGCCGACTTCGCTCTCTTTGTCAAACCCTTCCACCTCGGACAGAATCTTATACTTACCGCCGTCGGAAACGATGGAACCGTGCGAGCCGAGCAGACGCCAGCGCGGTTTGCCGACCTTGGCAATGTTCGACATCTGAATGTCGGCGCTGCAGCCGTTCGCAAAGCGGATGATGCCGTGGACATGGTCTTCGTTGCTGATGTCATGCCAGACAAGGTCATGGAAGAAGCCGGTGATGTTGATCATTTTTTCGGGGATGACGTTCAGGAGCCAGTCGATGAAGTGAGCGCCCCAGTCGTAGAAGGCGCCGCCGGAGACCGCCTTGACGCTGCGCCACCAGTTCGGATTTGGACGCCCGTATCCGCCGCCCCACATTTCCACATTGTACACCTGCCCGATGATGCCGCTGGCGACCAGGTTTTTGAGCGTCCAGAAGTCGGCATCCCAGCGCCGGTTGTGGTGGACGGTCAGGACAACCTCTTTTTTCTTTGCCGTTTCGATCAGCTCGGTCGCTTCGGCGATGGTGATCGTGAACGGCTTTTCGACGATCGCATGCTTGCCGGCTTGGAGGCACGGAAGCGTGACAGGGTGATGCAGGTTGTGCGGGAGGACGTTGACGGCGACGTCAAACTCGCCCCAGGCGAGCATGTCGTCAAGCGAATTAAAGGTTTCGATGTCGGCGAAATCCTTTTGAGCGGCGTCGGTGCGCGCCTTGTCAATGTCTAGGATTGCGACGGTTTTCATGCCGTCCTGGTTGTTCATGGCGTGAGCATGGTGCCTGCCCATATTGAAGGCGGCGCCGTATCCGATGACGGCTCCTCTAATCTCGTCTGCCATATGCGTGTCCTTTTCGGTTCTTTTGATTGAGCGCGCGGCTATTTTCTGTTGAGTTGATCGGCGCGCGGCTTCCATAATTTAGCGCGCCCCGCCCTTCGATACAACACCCCTCGGCTGACCTCATGCAGAAAGTTGGGCGTCATCCCGAAAGAACCGCGATGATCAGCGGAAAAGCCGCCGCGCCGTCCGCTTCGGATGCGGCGAACGCGCTCTTAGAAAGGGCAGGCGTTAAACACTTCTCGGTCGTACCCCCATGAGTTTTTCATGGCTTCTATCTGCTCGGCTGTGTATTCCGACCTGTCGGGCGGCGGCGCGGCGATGAATTCATGCCATTTATCGTCGGGGGTTCCGACCTGTCGGAGAAGCGCGCCGTCAGGGTCTCTTCGAATATAGACGATGGAGAAACCGCTGGGCGACGTAAATTCTCGAAAGCGGTTGCCGAACGTTCTATATCCGTAGATGTGGTCCTGATACAAAGCGACATAAACAGTCTTTCCGTTTTCCAGCTCCGCTTCCGTGTAGCGGTAGCCGTCAAAATAGTCGTCGCCGATGCGGATGACGCCTTCTTTCGGTTCGTCTGAGATGAACTCCTTCGCCGCTTCGTCGCCCTTTTCTTGACGGATCGACTCCCTCTCTTTCTTCAGATGTTCGTATCCTTCTGCGCTCAATTTAATTGGGAAAAAACTGTAGTCCAGTTTTCCGTCCGGATAGAGCATTCCCAGTTTTTCAACAGGCATGCCCCAGTTTTCAGAATCCCAATGGGAGTAATCCTCTTTCCAACCCGCCGGCGGATCTCCGACCTGTCCGCTTGCGTCGTAGTCCCGCGCCGCTTTTTCGATGGGGTCTTCAACATAAACATACCGCGGGGATGGCTTCATCGGCAGCTCAACGGGAGGCTCATCGGCGCGTCTTACCGCAGGCGGCGGCGTCTTTTTAGGTAAGGAGGGCAGCGGCTGAACAATCGGCTTTACCTCGACTGGAGCAGGGGAAGGATTGAGGGTTTGCTCAGCCGTCTGCTTTTTGTCCGTGCCGCTTTTTCTGAGACGCTCCGCCGCCAAAAACATAAACACAGCGGCAGCCGCCATGCCGACGCCCGCAAGTATGAGCCAGAATGCGCGTTTGTCCTGCTGTTTCATGGTCTCGCCCTTTCATGCGTTGTCTCGTTCAGCTCGCTCGGCATCGCCATTATCGCACATGAACCGCCTGCGCGGGAACGGCCGCGGCGGCTGTCCCGGCTCCCAGGTTGACGCCGCGGACGCTATTTTAGAAATAGCACGGACTGAGCGCTTCTAAGTTTCCCCGCCATGTGCGGGTCAAGGACTCGACCTGAGCGTCCGTGTATTTTGACAGGTCGGGAGGGGGCGCGGCGATGAACTCTTTAGAGCCTTTATCCGGCATGTAAATATCGCGCAAGAGCGCGCCGTCAGTGTGCCGGCGGTAATACGCAATGGAGAAGCCGTTGGGAGAGTTGAATTGACGGGTCCTGTTGCCGAGAATTCTATAACCGTAAATGTCGTAGAGACTCAGAGCCACATAAACCGTCTCTCCGTTTTCCAGCTCCACTTCAGTAAATCTTCTTTCGTCCAGATACTCGTCGTCAAGGCGAATTGCGCCTGTTTTCGGCGTGTCGGAGATGAACTCTTTGACGGCTTCTTCTCCTTTTTCTTGGCGAATCGCTTCAAGTTCCTCCATTAATAATCTGTTGCCTTCTTTGCTCAATTTGAAAGGCTGGGCGCTATACTCGATCTTTCCGTTTGGGTAGAGCGTCCCCAGCTTCTCGATAGGCATCCCCCAGTTTTCGGAATCCCAGTGAGAGTAATCCTTTTTCCAGCCCGCCGGCGGATCTCCGACCTGCCCGCTTGCGTCGTAGTCCCGCGCCGCCTTTTCGATGGGGTCTTCAACATAAACATACCGAGGGGAAGGCTTCATTGACGGCGCCTCAACAGGCTCCTCAGCGCGTCTTATTGCTGGAGGCGGCGTCTTTTTAGGGAAGGAAGGCAGCGGCTGAACAATCGGCTTTACCTCGACGGGAGCAGGGGAAGGATTGAGGGTTTGCTCAGCCGTCTGCTTTTTGTCCATGCCGCTTTTTCTGAGACGCTCCGCCGCCAAAAACATAAACACAGCGGCAGCCGCCATGCCGACGCCCGCAAGTATGAGCCAGAATGCGCGTTTGTCCTGCTGTTTCATGGTCTCGCCCTTCCGCGTTCATGGTACATCATATAGCGCCGCAGGCGCGCGTGTCAAGAGGCGCGCTCTCTGACCTTTAGGCTTTAGTTGGGGCATGTCGGCATGCGAACGCGGACGTCGTCTTCTGGACTCAGGATTCTCTCCCCGTTTCACGGGGACATGTAACGAACCCTCACCGGCGCGCGTTTTGAATATAAACTGTACCATGATGCGTCCTGAAGACTGGAGGAATGGGCAATGTTGAAGCGATTCGCCGTATGGTTTGCGGCAGTATGCATGGTTATGACGGCGTATGCGGAGGAGACTCCCGATTCGGACTGGAGTTATCTCTATGAAACATCCATTTTACGAGAGATGCTGCCTGGAACGAACGCGCGGCTGGCAGGGCTTGGCGGAGCCGGCGCAGCCGTCTCAAGCGGAGCCTCCGGAATGTTCTGGAACCCCGCGCTAATTGCCGCTTCGCCCGACATCAAAGGCTCCTTATCGCAGGCGCCGTTTTCGTCTCAACGCTCCGCCCGGCTCTCCAGCTTTGACCTGAGCGGAAATCTGAGAGCCATCGGAGCCGAAGACACAGGCAACTTCGGCCTCGCCGCGCAGTTTGAGGGATGGACAAGCGACCCGACGCGCAACCGCGCTATTGCCTTCGGTTACGCCTTGCCGGTCGCCGATAACGTCTTCGTCGGCGCCGCCGCGCGCCATGAAAGTCGGCATCTGCCCGGCAAAGCCATTTCCGCATGGGGGATGGACGCCGGCGTTTTATGGAGCAAAGACCTGTTGAATGGGCGCTCTCTTGACCTCGCCCTCGCCGTCTCCAATATCGGGGCGCGCTTTTGGGACGCCGAAGGGCGGCAGATGTCCGCCTCGCTGTCGCCGTTGACCGTGCGGACGGGAGCCGCCTATACGATCGGCGAGCAGGCAGGCGTCGAATGGACCGCGGCGGGAGACCTCGCCTATGTAGACGACTCCTTGCGCCTCGCCCAGGACAGATTTCGCGCCGGAGCCGGCGTTGAAGCGCGCTTCTGGAACGGAGCCGCCGCGTTGAGAGCCGGATACAACACCGCCGCGAACTACTACCGAATCGGAAACGGGATGGGTTCTGTCGGCGCGTCGGCGCAGGTCGGCGGAGGGCGCATCGATTACGCCTATTTATGGGGCATGAACGGGCTGGAGGACGCCATTGAAGGACGGCATCTTGTCACGATGTCGCTTCAATGGACGGGGTCGAAGATGCTGCATGAGAACAAGAACGGCGCGCGCCAGCCAGAGAGCGAGGGAGCAGGCGGCGGCTTGATTCTGCCCGGCTCCCATGAACGGCATGTTCGCATCGAGAACAGCGTCTTCTCGCCCAATGGAGACGGCAAAAAAGACGCCGCCTTGTTCCATCTCTACAACCTGCCGCAGGGAGCCAAACTGGAGATACGCAGCTCGGCGGGCGCGCTTCTGGAAGCGTTTGATCTGTCGGATCGTCCAGAAAGCGTCGCGTGGAATGCTGACGGCGCGTCCGACGGAACTTACAACTGGGCGGCGATTAAAGGCCTCACCGCGATCGCCGAAGGTACTGTCAAGGTCGACACAACGGCGCCGACGCTGCGGATCGACTCGACGCCTATAGCGTTTGCAAACGGGGAAAGCCCTGTCGGCAAGATCACCGCGCATGCGGCGGAATTGAACGCGCTCCATCGGTGGACGGTTGAGATACGGAACAGCGGCGCCGTCGTTCACAGCGGCGAAGGCGATACAAAATCGGCTGAGATACCGCTGGACGCTCTGAAGCCGGGCGCCCGTTATGCGCTCACTTTTGCCGCCGAGGATGAGGCTGGCAACCGCGCTGAAATATCCCGCGGCTTTGCGGCGCTGGATCTGCGCGGCGCGGACGCTTGGATCGACGGCGGGCGGCTGTTGGTGGATATGCCTGAGGCGGCTTTCAATGAAGGGCGTCAAGGGTTGAACGCGCGCGGCGCGCAGCTCGCGGGAGAGCTCTCCCTCGCCATCAAAGACGGGCTGCATGTGGAGATTGGAACCGGCGGGGGCGATCCCGGTCTGTCCAAAGAGCGGGCGGATGAGCTCCTTCAGTATATGACCGTGTTCGGCTCCGATCCGAAGTTGGTTCGGTCGGGCGCTCCGTCGGCGTCTCGGCCTGTCGGCGCGCCGGTGCGCCTTGCGGTGGGCGCGGCGGAGTTGAGCGCTCCGCCAGCCTCCGCGGCGCAGCCGAACGCCTACCGCGTCCTGGCAGGCTCGTTCAAAAACGCCGCGAACGCCGAACGCGCGAAGCAGGCTCTCGACATCGCCGGCTTCCATGCGGTGGTCGAAAACCGCCTTGTCGATTCGGGGAGCTGGTACCGCGTTCTGGTGGGGCGTTTTGACGAGCGCAACGAGGCTGAAGCGGCGCGCCTTAAGATACGCAGCCATGTGGAGTCGGAACCGATCATTCTAAGCCCTGAGGTTCCGTAAGCTCTTCCAGTCTTTGCCGCGCTTCCCTAGCTTCCTTAAAGGAAGGATCGATACGCAGCGCCGATTCAAACGCTTGTTTGGAGTCGGCGCTGCGCCCTTGTTCATACCGAATCAACCCCAGCTCATACCAGGAATTGCGCGCCGCCAGCGAGTTCGGCTCCAGCTCAATGGCGCGCTCAAAATGCTCCGCCGCCTGCGTCAGCTGTCGCGTCGTGTAAAGATGCGACCCAAGCCGAGAATGCGTCAACGCATGCGTCGGATCAATCGTTAACGCCTGCCGCAGCGTCCGTATCGCCTCCTGCATATTTTCCGCGCCTGCGTACGCCTCCGACAGCTGCCCGTAGATCTCCATCGGCGCCTGCGGGTCGATGTCCAGCGCTTTTTGATACGCATGGATCGCCTCCGAAATCTGCCCGTTTCGATGGTACGTTTCAGCGAGCGGCAGCAGGAACCGCAGATCGTCCGGGGAGACGGTCAAAGCGCGCTGGAACATGCGGACAGCTCCCGGCAGATCGCCCGCCTCGCGGTACGCCGCTCCGATCTGCGCGATGAGCCGCAAATTTCGCGGATCGCCATGGAGCTGATTCAGCAGCGGCTGAACGAGCGCCTGCGCCTCGCGGCTGAGTTCGCTGTGAATGAGCCTGGAAACAACCATCTGGTGGTAGCCGACGGTCGGGTCAAGCTGATTGAGACGCGCCGCTTCGTTATACAATTCAGCCGCTTTTTCATAGCGCGCATCGGCGAATTCGACCTGTCCCTGAATTAGCTTCTCCGTCGCCGCATAGTATTTGTCCAACTTCGCTTCCGCCTCTCGTTTTTGCGCGGCGCTGGCAAAATTGCGCAGATAAGGAAGCGCCGACTCTCGAAACGTTGCCATCTCGCGTATATTTTCAACCTGCGTCGTCATTTCGCCGCCGAGGTTGGAGCCGAAGAATTCAAGAAGCGGCCGGTCGTCCGTATGGATCGGACCCTCGCCCGCAAAAGCGCGCGCCTGATCCGGCCCCATTAAAAAGGAGTCCAGGAGCGACCATGCGTCCATATCGTCCTTTGCCAGGTCTGCGTCGACAGCGGGGAGCTGCGCCCGGCGCATCCACTCCTGAAAGTCGATCTCAAACGGCTTCATAGAACCGGCGAGGATGATGAAGTCGGGCGTGTATTTATACCAGACGGTCGTATGCGGGAAAACCTCCAAAAAAGTGCGCACGATGATCTTCAGCTCGCGCAGCGGCAGCCGATGCAGCGGCGCCCACTGGCTCATCACCCCGTCCTCTTTGAGTATGCCGCGGCACATCTCGTAAAAGTCCTTGCTGTAAATGTTGGAGCTGCCGGCGCTCACCAGCGGATGAATGATGCCGGTGGAGATCATGTCGTATCGGTTCGTTGTCGTCAGAATATAGTTGCGCCCGTCGTTGACATGGAGGCGAAACAGGGATGCGTTGTTGAGGACGCGGTTGTTTTCTTTTGAGAAGAATTGGCGGGCGGCAGTCGGAACGCCCGGCGAGATCTCCGCCGCGTCCACAAAAACGCCGTGCTGAATGATTGAATTGGAAGTTCGCCCCATGCCGAAACCGACCACGAGAGCGCGTTTCGGATTCGGATGAAGCAGCAGCGGCGCATGCGCTATGACGCGGTGAGACGGGGCGTCCCATCGGCTGCTGTTCGCGGCTTCGTTCGTGTCGACATAAAGGCTGCGGACGCCTTCGGAGTCTTCCAGGACAGTGACGCTCGCGTCCGCGTTTTCAACATAATAGAGTGTTTTGGGCGGCTCTTCGTCCTGAAACTGCTCATAGTAGATGGCGCTTTTTAAGAAAAAATGCGTTTTAGGGAAGAGGAAAAATGCCGCGAAAACGACCGCCGCCCCCGTCAAAAGAGGCGCGCGCCGCTCCCAGACATTCAGCGAGGCGTCGGCAGACAAGACCCAGCCCGCCGCGACAAGGTTGAGCAGCGCGGTCAACAGAACGCTGTTGCGTATTCCAAAAATAGGAGCCATCAGAAAGCCGGCGGCGATGGAGCCGAGAATCGCGCCTGCGGTATTGAGCGCATAGACGCCCCCGACCGCCGCGGCGATGCGGGAGTCGCCAGCCGACGCGATGCGCGCCGCCAGCGGAAACGACGCGCCCATCAGGAATGTTGGACCGAGCATGACAAGGACGCAGACGGCAAACACCGTCGGCCGCCCGCCGAACCCGATGCCGCGCACAATCGCGTTCATTTCGCTGATGATCGGAAGAGAAAGGACCGAGGCGATCCCGATCAGCGCCTGAACTGCCCCCAAGGCGAGCGTCGGTCGGCGTATGCGCGGCAGTAAGCGGGACAAAACGGCGCTGCCAAACGCGATGCCGGTCAAAAACGCGGCGAGCATTGTCGCAAAGGCGTAGGTGGTGCTGCCTAGAAAAAAAACAAGAATGCGCGTCCAAAACACCTCGTAAGCGAGCGCGCAGAAGCCGGAGATGCCGAAGGCGGCGGCGCTGGCGTTCACGACGCGGGGGCTGAACGTTTCGGCCGGTTCCGTTTCGGGCGCCGTTTCCTCTGCGCCCTGCTGCGGAAACGTCCGCGCGGCGTACCATGCGGCGGCTCCGATGGCAATGTTGGCGGCTCCTGCGGCGAACAGCGTACCGTTGACGCCGAGCCAGCGGATCAGCGCAAAACCGGCAAGCAGAGCGCCGGCGACCGCGCCGAACGTGTTGGCGGCGTAGAGAAATCCGCCCTGCTGTCCGGCGTCAGAGAAGCGGCGGGCGAATTGCTTGGCTAAGGCGGGAAGCGTCGCGCCCATCATCGCTGTCGGAGCGAGAAGGAGCGCAAAGGCGAGCGCAAAACGAAGCGCGGTCAAAAAGGCGTTCGGGTCGCGCCCCTTTGCGAACAGCAGGTAGACCGCCAGTACGCCTTTTAAAAGGAGCGGAAAGAGAAAGGCGTACAGCCCGATGCCGACTTCAAGGACGGCGTAGAAACGGAGCGGGCTGCGCATCTGGTCGGCGCGTTTGGCGAGCCAGTAGGCTCCAAGCGCCAAGCCGGACATGAACGCCGCAAGCGTCGCGCTGACCGCCTGAACCGTCGCGCCGAAGACATGGGTCGTCAACATGCGCGACCAGACCACCTGGTATACCAGCCCCGCCGTTCCAGACAATACAAACAGCGCGAAGACGAAAGCCCGCGCGCCTCTCGCGTTCGTCAAGATATTCTCCGCTTGGACGCATTTAAGATCAGTTTACCGAAGCTGGGCAGATTCGTCAAATGCCGCCCCGCTAGATTTCCGTTTGCGCGCAGAACTCCGCCTTCAGACACAGCCCTTTCAAAGCGTTGCGCTGTAAGTCGGATAGGTATAAGATGGACGAGACGGATAGATTTTCCTAAGGAGCGCCGAAATGAGATATAAACGCGCGATTTTGAGATCGTTGTTTTTTGGATCGACGTTGCTGCTCTGCGCCGGGACCGCTTTCTGGTGTTCAGCCGCTTCACATGAGGAGGGGGAGGAGCATGCTGAAGAGACGGCGTCATGCGGCGGGGAGAAGGAATCCGCCAGCTCTTCCGCAGACATACAGCTTGAGAAGCTGGTGGTGATAGGCTCGCGGGCGCGGGCGCGCTCCGCGATCGATTCGGCGGTTCCGATCGATGTGCTCGGCGGCGAATCGTTTGTGGAGCAAGGCGGAACCGACGCAATGGACCTGCTTCGCAATGTCGCCCCCTCGTTCAACGTGAATTCGCAACCCATCAGCGACGCGGCGACGGTGGTGCGCCCCGCAAACCTGCGCGGGCTGCCGTCCGACCACACGCTGGTTCTGGTGAACGGCAAGCGGCGGCACCGCGCGTCGGTGATCTACTGGCTCGGCAACGGCGTCTCGGACGGAGCGCAGGGAGCCGACCTTTCGGCTATACCGGCGATCGCTATTCAACGCATTGAAATTTTGCGCGACGGCGCGTCAGCCCAATACGGCTCGGACGCCATCGCGGGGGCGCTGAACTTTCAGCTGCGCGACAACACGGACGGAGCCATGATTGAAACGCGGGCGGGTTCCTACCAAGAAGGGGACGGAACGCTCTACACCATCGCCGGCAACTACGGCGTCGGGCAGAGATCCGGATGGGCGAACCTGAGCGCCGAATACGGCAGATCTGGCCCAACGGTGCGCTCCACGCAGCGTAGGGATGCGCAGAATCTTCTCGCCGCCGGCAACACAAATGTGCGCGACCCTGCGCAGATATGGGGAAATCCAGACATCAGCGGCGATCTGAAGCTGTTTGCCAACTACGGCGCGGCTCTCACGGAGGATATTCAGCTGTTCGGACATGCGAACTATGCAAGCAAGCGCGTTGAGGGCGGCTTCTTTTTCCGCAATCCGAACACGCGCGGCGCCGTGTTCAGCGGCGACGGCGGCAAGACGCTTCTCATCGCCAACCTGAGCGGCGAAGGCGAAACGCCTGTTGTGGAGGTGAACGACAACGTTCCCGACGCGGCGGCGCTTCAACAGGTGATGGACGACGACAACCTGTTTTCGTTCCAGGAGATGTTTCCGGGCGGTTTCACGCCTCGGTTTGGCGCGGACACGCAGGACCATTCGGTCTTGGCGGGGCTGCGCGGCGCTCTGCCGCAGGGGTTGACCTGGGAGGCGAGCGGTTATCAGGGGCGGCATGAGTCGGACTTTTTCATTTTCAACACGGTGAACGCTTCGCTCGGACCGGAGACGCCGACCTCGTTTGATCCTGGCGCCTACATTCAGACCGATCTGAGCGTCAACCTGGATTTGACCTATCCGGCGTCCGAGATGGTGTTCTTGGCGGCGGGTCTGGAATACCGCATCGAAGAGTTTGAGATTGTTCAAGGCGAGGAAGCGTCGTACGTCGTTGGACCGCTGGCTCAACAGGGGTTCAGCTCCGGCTCAAACGGGTTCCCTGGTTTCAGCGACATCGCCGCCGGCGTTTGGGACCGCAACAACGCGGCGGTGTATGTGGAGGCTGAAGCGCGCCCGACGCCGACGCTGCTGATTGGGGCGGCTTTGCGGTACGAGGATTTTGAGGATTTCGGCTCCACGACGAATTACAAGATGGCGGCGAACATGAATCTGCATGAGAACATCCGCGCCCGCGCCAGCTACAGTACCGGCTTCCGGGCGCCGACGCCGGGGCAGCAGAACGCCTTCAACGTCACGACCGAATTCAACCCGCAAAAAAGCGACCTGGTGAACAGAGGCACAATCCCTTCGACGAACCCGGCGGCGGAGCTGGTCGGCGGGGAGCCGCTGAAGCCGGAGAAGTCGACGAACGCGACGGCGGGGATTATTCTCACCGGCAGCAACGCGACGTTGACGGTCGACTACTTCAACATACAGGTTGAAGACCGCTTGGCGGTGTCGCAGGATTTTCAGCTGGAGCCTGAGCAGGTTGAGCAGCTGGTGAGCGCGGGCATCGCGAGCGCGGCGAACCTTCAGGAATTCCGTTTCTTCACGAACGACTTTGAGACGGAGACACAGGGGGTGGATGTCGTGTTGACGCGGCCTGTCGGCAACGGCGAATTGAACCTCGCCTACAATTATACGGACAACGAGGTGGTCGATTACGATCCGAAGATCTTGGACGACCTGCGCATTCGCTTGTTGGAGGAGGGGCTGCCGAAGACGCGGTGGAGCGCGACCCTGCGGCAGTCGTTGACGGAGAACCTGCGCGCTGTCGGACGCGCCAGCTACTACGGCAGCTGGTTTGAAGGGACGATCACGGAGCATACCTTCGGGGATGAGATTGTGTTCGACCTTGAAGCGACCTACGCGCTGGACGGCGGCGCGACCGCTCTGACAGCGGGAGTCCAGAACCTGTTCAACAACTACCCCGACAAGAACCCCACGCCGGGCTTTGTCGGGAGCATTTACGGGGAATACAGCCCGTTTGGGTTCAGCGGCGCTTTTTGGTATGCGAAGGCAGCTTTGAATTTCTAAGCCAGCCTCAAGAATCAAGCTCTGAAAAAAAGCGCTTGCATTCTAGGTTGTCTTGAGTAAGCATGCGTGTTGTTGTATCCGAATCGGCAAAGCGGAGCCTTTATTGGCGTCTGTTTTGCCGGTCCGGCGTCTATCAGACAACAACCGTCAGCGCAGAGAGCGTTGGCGCGGCACAGAGAATTTCTAAGGAGTGTCAAATGAGAACGGAAAACGCGATTTTTAAAGCGCTCATTCTCGCCGCAGGGGCTCTGCTCTTTATTGGGGCGCCGAGCTTGTGTTCGGCAGATTCTCATGAAGAAGGCGAAATGACCGAAACAGCCGGAGAAGAAATGGCTCCGGAGGAGACGGCAACATCATCAAAGGAGAAACAGCTTGAGACTGTGGTGGTAACAGGCTCGCGGGCGCGTCCGCGCTCCGTGATCGATTCGGCGGTCCCGATCGATGTGATCGGCGGCGACGACTTCACCGATCAGGGTGGAACCGACGCGGTGGATCTGCTCCGCAATGTTGCGCCCTCGTTCAATGTAAACACGCAACCCATCAGCGACGCGGCGACGGTGGTGCGCCCCGCAAACCTGCGCGGGCTGCCGTCCGACCACACGCTGGTTCTGGTGAACGGCAAGCGGCGGCACCGCGCGTCGGTGATCTACTGGCTCGGCAACGGCGTCTCGGACGGGGCGCAGGGAGCCGACATCTCTGCGATACCGGCGATCGCCATCAAGCGCATTGAGATCTTGCGCGACGGCGCGTCGGCGCAGTACGGCTCGGACGCCATCGCGGGGGTGCTGAACTTCCAGCTGCGCGACAACATGGACGGCGCCTTGATTGAAACGCGCGCGGGTTCCTACCAAGAAGGCGACGGCGCGCTCTACACCTTCGCCGGCAACTACGGCTTAGGCACCAGCGCCGGCTGGGCGAATATCAGCGCCGAATACGGCCGCTCAGCGCCGACCATCCGCTCCGTCCAACGCAACGACGCGATCAATCTTGTCGCCGCAGGCAACGGAGATGTGCGCGACCCGGCGCAGATATGGGGCGCGCCCGATGTGAGCGGCGATCTGAAGCTGTTTGCCAACTACGGCGCGGTTCTGACCGAAGACATCCAGCTGTTCGGGCATGCGAACTACGCAAGCAAGCGCGTTGAGGGCGGGTTCTACTTCCGAAATCCGAACACGCGCCCCGCTGTGTTCACCGGCGACGGCGGCGCAACGCTTCTTGTCGGCAGCATAAGCGGCGATGTGGAGAGCATTCCGGTTGTGGAGATTGTGGACAATGTCCCCGATCCGGAAGCGCTGCAGATCGTTAAAGACAGCGACGATCTGTTCACCTTCCAGGAGCTGTTTCCCGGCGGTTTCACGCCTCGGTTTGGCGCGGATACGTTCGACCATTCCATCGCGGCGGGGCTGCGCGGCGCTCTGCAGCAGGGGCTGACCTGGGAGGTGAGCGGCTATCAGGGGCGGCATGAGGCTGACTTCTTCATCTTCAACACGGTGAACGCTTCGCTCGGGCCGGAGACGCCGACCTCGTTTGATCCTGGCGCCTACATTCAGAACGATCTGGGCGTCAATCTGGATCTGACCTATCCGGTGTCGGAGCCGCTGTTCGTGGCGGTGGGTCTGGAATACCGCATCGAAGAGTTCGAAATCGTACAAGGCGAGGAAGCGTCATGGAAGGTCGGTCCTCTGGCAGATCAGGGCTTCAGCTCTGGCTCAAACGGGTTTGTCGGCTTCAACGAACTCGCTGCCGGCGTCTGGGACCGAAGCAACGTGGCGGTGTATGTGGAAGCGGAAGCGCGTCCGGCGCCGGAGCTGCTGGTTGGGGCGGCTTTCCGGTATGAAGATTATGAGGATTTCGGATCAACGAGCAACTTTAAAGTGGCGGCGAACGCGAATGTGCATGAAAACATGCGCGCCCGCGCCAGCTTCAGCACCGGCTTCCGAGCGCCGACGCCGGGGCAGCAGAACGCCTTCAACGTCACAACCGAAATTGATCAAAGTCCTGGACCCACTCAAGGCGAACTGGTGAACAAGGGCATCATTCCGTCCACGAACCCGGCGGCGGCGCTGTTCGGCGGGGAAGCGCTCAAGCCGGAGAAATCGACCAACGCGACAGCGGGAATCATTCTCACAGGCGATGTCGCAACGCTCACCGTCGACTACTTCAACATACGGGTGGAGGACCGCCTGGGGGTGACGCAGGACTACACTCTGACGCCTGATCAGGTTGATCAGCTGGTGGCGGCGGGGATCACCGACGCGAGAAACCTGCAGAGTTTCCGTTTCTTCACGAACGACTTTGAGACGGAAACGCAGGGCGTGGATGTGGTTCTCACACGGCCGATTGGCATCGGCGACCTGAGCATCGCATACAACTACACCCAAAACGAGGTTGTTGAGTACAACCCCGACGTTCTCAACGATCTGCGCATTCGACTGCTGCAGGAAGGCCTGCCGGAGACCCGGTGGACCGCCACTTTCCGCCAGTTCTTGACGGAAAATATCAGCGTCGTCGCGCGCGGGAGCTACTACGGCTCCTGGTTTGAAGGCACCCTGTATCCGCACACATTCAGCGACGAGATTGTGTTCGATCTTGAGGGAACTTACACGTTCGACGGCGATACCACGTCTTTGACAGTCGGCGCCCAGAACCTGTTCAACAACTTCCCTGAACACAATCCGCTCGCGCGCGATTACGGGAACATCTACGGCGAATACAGCCCGTTTGGGATCAACGGCGCGTTTTGGTACGCCAAAGCGGCTCTGAACTTCTAAGCGGAGTTTCGCCCAACGCAGCGAAGCCGCCTTCTCATGCTCTTCGCGTGAGGGGCGGCTTTTCTCTTTTAATAAAATAAGCGGTAGCCTTTACAGGCGATGATATACGAAAATCCTGTTCAAATCGGGCAGATCGTCATTCCCGCGAAAGCGGGAATCCAGAGTTCTCCCAGACAACCTCCGCATTCTAAAACAACTCTATAAAATCAAAATCATCGCCTATAGAGACTGCCAAATAAGCCTATCCGTTTTCTGCCTTCGGTCCGTATCCCCCTCCGCCAGGCGTTTCAATGCGCAGTCTGTCCCCTTTTTGGAGCTCAAGTTGCGTTTTGCCGGGGATGCGCGTTTTTTTACCTTCGCGTATGAGATAATCTTCCCCCGGCGTTCCCGGCTGCCCGCCGTTGATGCCGTAGGGGGCGCGCTTGCGGCTTTCAGCCAGAAGCGTTGCCGAAGCGTCCGCCAGCAGTTCGATTTCGCGGACGACGCCGTTTCCGCCGCGGTACTGCCCCTCTCCGCCGGAGCCGACGCGCATCGAGTATTCCGAGACGCGGAACGGATAGGCGTACTCCAGCGCCTCCACAGGCGTGTTCAACGTGTTTGTCATATGCGTATGGACCGCGTTGACGCCTGGGTTGTTGTACCCTGCGCCCGCGCCGCCGGCGATCGTTTCGTAGTAGGCGTAGGAGCGGCCTGTTCGCGGATCTATGCCGCCGACGGTCAAGTTGTTCATGGCGCCTTGGCTTGCCGCGGGGGTTTGCGTCGGGGCGGCTTTCGCCAGGGCGCCGAGCAGCGCGTCCACAATCCGCTGCGAGGTTTCCACATTTCCCGCCGCCACCGCCGCCGGCCGCCGCGCGTTCACAACGGTTCCCTGAGGCGCGTGGACCGTGATCGGCGCGCATGAGCCGGCGTTCATCGGCATTCCCGGCGCCAAAAGCGACAGAAAAGCGTAATGCGCCGCCGAGACGGCGATCGCTTCCACCGCGTTCACATTCCCAGCGCGCTGGGTCGACGAACCGCTGAAATCCACCGCCGCCTCTCCGCCCTTGACGGCGATGGAAACGGCGATGCCGACCGGCTCAGGGTCGACGCCGTCGTCGTCCATATGATCCTCATACTCGTATACGCCGTCCGGCAGATCGGCAATGAACGCGCGCATCATCCGTTCCGAATAGCGCAGCAGTCCGTCCATGCAGTCGGCGGTTTCCGATTTGCCGCGCCGCTTCACAATCGCTTTGAGCCGTTCCGCGCCGATATGGTTCGCGGCAAACTGCGCATTCAGGTCGCCCTCGCGTTCGTTCGGCGTGCGCGTGTTGGCGAGCAGCAGTTTCCACAGGCTGGCGTTGCGTTTGCCGCGCTCCATGATTTTTATCGGCGGTATGATCAGCCCTTCTTGATAGATTTCGCGCGAGAGCGGCATGGAGCCGGGGGACATGCCGCCGACGTCGGCGTGATGCGCGCGGCTGGCGGCGAAGGCGAACGGGCGCGTTTCCCCCGGCAAAAAGACAGGCGTCACGAGCGTGATGTCGGGCAGGTGCGTTCCGCCTTCGTACGGGTCGTTCAGGATGACGGCGTCGCCCGGCTCAAAGGTGTGCGCGTCCATGCATGCCTGGACGGAGAGCGGCATCGCGCCGAGATGAACCGGTATATGGGCGGCTTGGGCGGTCATGCGTCCGTCGGCGTTGAAGAGAGCGCATGAGAAGTCGCGCCGCTCCTTGATGTTGGGCGAGAAGGCGGACTGCTGGAGCGCCGCGCCCATCTCTTCGGCGGCGGCGGTCAGGAGGCTCTTATACACCTCAAGAAGGATCGGATCTTCTCCCGCGCCGTTCGTTTTTTTTGTCATGCGGGCATGATAGCGGCTCTGGGCGGGACCTTCAAGAGGAGCAGTCTGACCTTAAGGCTTTAGTTGGGACATTCGCCTGGGCGAACGCGGACGGTTTCTGCGGTGCCTCTGGATTCCCGCTTTCGCGGGAATGACGGCCTGGTTGGCGGCGCCTTTTCCCATAAATAGAGCGATCATTCGTTCAAATGTCCCAACTTTACGCATGAGGTCAGCGTACTTGAATGGGAGGGCTATTGGCGCTATGCTTTAATGTAAGTCATGAAATCGGCGCGGGACTATCAAGAGATGACCGACTGGATTGCTTCAAACGTACTCGTCTTGAACGCGAGCTATGAGGCAATTCATGTTTGCGGAGCGAAGCGAGCTTTGAAGATGCTTGTAAAAGGCGTCGCTATCGCCGAAGAGGCGAGCCATAGCGTCGTCCGCTCGGAAAAATGGGTCGTCCATCTTCCGCATGTGATACGGCTGCGGAGATATGTGCCTATACCGCACCGCCCCGTCAAATTTTCGCGCCGAAATGTACTGCTTCGGGATCAACACACATGCCAGTATTGCGCCAACGTCTTCACTGCTTCCGAGTTGACGCTCGACCATGTGACGCCGCGCTCCAGAGGCGGAGCCACCAACTGGGAAAATGTGGTCGCCGCATGCAAACGCTGCAACCATCTCAAAGGCGACCGCTCGCCCGCCGAGGCGCGCATGCAGTGCCTCAAAAAACCGAAGGCGCCCACCGTCGCCTATCTGATACAATTGACGCGCATTTCCAAAGCCGCCCACGAATCATGGAAAAAATATCTCTTTATCAATTAGCCGCCGTTCAAATTCTCTTCATAGCCGCGCTTGCTGGATGCGCAGCTCCGCCCGACTACTACGCCGAAACGGGGCATATGACGCGCCTCGGAGAAGAGACGCGCCGGACGACCGGGCGGAAAATTGGCGAGATCGTCCATCCAGAAGAGGAGACGCTCCACACGCCAATTGAGCTGGAGGGGGGACCGACGTTTCAGGTACGGCTGGTCGGGCCGGGCGGTCCCGGCGCTGTTGAGACAGGCTCCGATGAAGCGGCGCCTCTCCCGCCCGCGCCTATGGAAGCCATCGATGGGGAGCAGCTGGCAGCAGTTGCGCAGTCCAAATACGGCATACAGATTCAGGATATCAAAACGATTCTTGGACGTCTGGACGAATCCTCTCCCCGCGCATCCAACATTTTGCGCGTTGAGTTTTCCTCGCCCGCGCTGGACGAGAGCGCCGCTTTACGGGAGCTTCTGCTGATCTGCGCCATCGCCGCCGGGATGGACGAGAACGCTGCGCTAGACGCGGTGGTCGGGCTGGCGCTGGACGGCGGATCGCTCCCATGGCTCAGCGCGGCTGCGACAATGCAATCATTTTACGCCTACAAAAACGGAGAGATGAGCCTGTCGGAATGGAAACAGCTTGTCAACATTCAGCGGTTTTGAATCGACGGCCTGGAAATGACAGGGAACGGATTGAAAAGACGCTGGCAGTTTCAGCGCGCCTACAACCATGGGCGGAAGGTGTGGCTGCCGTCCATGACGCTCTTTATCTACAGACGACCGAAGGAGGAAAGCGAATTTCTATGGCGGTACGGGATCGCCGCGACAAAGCGCCTTGGCGGCGCCGTTCAGCGAAACCGGGCGAAGCGGCTGCTGCGCGAGTCGTTCCGTCTGAACGCGGAGCGGATTCGTCCAGGAGTGGACATTGTCGCTGTCGCGGGTCGGCGTCTTCTCCAGATGAAGCGCCAGGAAGCGGAACGGGACCTGATTCGCCTCCTGAAACGGGCGCGGGTCTGGCAAGCCGAATCGCGCGGCGGATCGCTGTCGGCGCCGTGAGGGCGTATCAGCTGTTCATTTCCCCCTTGTTCGGTCCGATGTGCCGTTTTCAGCCGACCTGCTCGGAGTATATGCGCCGAGCCGTCTTGACCCATGGCGTCGTCCGCGGCGTTTTTCTGGGCGTCAAGCGCATTTTCCGCTGCCATCCTTGGAACGAGGGCGGCTACGACCCTGTTCCGACAGCTCCCGCATCTAAAAGGAACCGATAACGATGAATCGCAACACAGTACTTTTTTTCATTATCTCTGCGGGGCTGCTGCTTGCGTGGGCGCACTTTTTTGCGCCGGATCCGCCGCCGTCCGAGAGAGAGCCGGGCGAGTCGGAAATCTCGGACGCGCCGAAAAACGAGACAGGCGAAGCGCCAACTCCCCTGTCCGCAAAGACCCGCGCCATCGAGGATCTGAAAGAGAGCGGGGACAACATAAAGAAGAGCGGCGCGACGGTCGTTGAAACGGCCGCCTTCATCGCTGAAATTGCGCACAGCTCCGCCTCCTTTCGGTCGCTCAAGCTGAAACAGTACCCGATGCGCAGTCCGAAGGGGCGTCTCATCGAAGACTCCATGGTCGATCTGATACCGGTTTATCTGTCCGATTACGGGTCGCTGCGGTTTGACGGCGCCGCGCTCGACTGGCAGCCGCTTGGAATGTGGAATCGGATTATTCTCAACCGCGAAGGCGAAACCGCCGACATCTCTTTTCAGGCGGAGTTGAACGGGGTTAAGATTGAAAAGACCTTCAGCTTTACGGGCGTCTCCGAGGACGCGCTGCGGGCGGGTTCCAGAGGAGCCTGGCGCAGCTACGCCATCGACGTCTCCGTTAAGTTTCACAACCAAGGCGCCCCAGAGGACATACTCGCCGGCGGCTATGAGCTGCGCTGGGGTCCCGGCATCGCCATGGACAGGGAACAGCCGACGAACGAGTTTGGGATTGTCGGGGGGATGCATTCGGTCGGTCCGCTGGACGGGTTCACGGAGCTGCGCGATCATATGGTATCGGAACCGGGGCCGCAGAATAAAGACGGCTCCCCCGCCGACGAAGCTCCTCAGTACGAAACGATCTGGAGCGCGATTCACAGCAAGTATTTCATCGCCGCGTTGATTGGCGACGGACTCGGCGCGGACGGCGAAACGGATCGTTACATTCACTTTAGCGAGTACGACGCCTTCCCGCTTGACTGGCCGCGGGAACCGGATCGGCATCGCTTGCTGATGGAGATCGGAAAAGAGTGGCTCGTTGACGAGGCGCATTTTGGGCAGAAGAAGCCGACGCATCTGCTGCTGATACCGACAGGAACGCGGCAGATGAACGCGGACATTGAAAAGGCGGCGCGGAAGGGGGACGGGCGCAAGTCGGAGGAGAATCTGAAACGCATCTACGCCGAATACGGAGACGCGCAGAGCCTGCTGACCGGCGCGCGCCTTTCCGCGGACGGGTTCCTGTTGCCGGAGGGGCGGGTCCTCATAGATCGGTTCCGCATTTACGCCGGCCCGAAACATACAGAGCTTCTGAAGGATGTCGTCCTCGCGGACGGGGGCGAGCCTGCGCAGTTGAATCAGCTGGTCAGTTTCGGTTTCACCGGCCCGCTGGCGAAGGGGCTGCTTTGGCTTCTCAAGCTGTTCCATGCGCTGTTCAGAAACTACGGCGTCGCCATCATCGTTCTCACCATTCTTGTTCGGCTGGCGATGTACCCGCTCACAAAGAAGAGCAGCGAAGCGATGAAAAAATCGCAGAGCCAGATGAAGATCATTCAGCCGATGGTGGATGAGGTTAAGAAAAAATACAGCGCCGATCCGCAGCGCATGCAGGTTGAAACGATGAAGGTGTTTCGCAAGTACGGCGTCAATCCGATGAGCGGGATGTGGGGCTGCCTCATGATGCTGCCGCAGATGCCGATCTTTTTTGCCATGTTCACAATGCTGCGAAATTCGGCGGAGCTTCGGGGCGAGCCGTTTATGCTCTGGATCGACGATCTGACGGCTCCGGATGTGATGTTTTCCATCTTCGGACTCCCGATTCGGGCGCTGCCGATCTTGATGACGGTCGGCACGCTGCTTCAGCAGCGAATGTTGCCGACCGCCTCTCCGATGGGCGGAAAACAGCAGAAGATGATGATGTACCTGATGCCGCTGATATTCTTATTCTTCTTTTACAACATGGCTTCTGGACTGAATCTGTATTGGGGGGCTAGCACTCTTCTGGGCGTCGGGATGCAGTTTTTGGTGGGCAAGCTTGGCAAGCAGGAGGAAGAGGAGCAGCTCACCGCGGCGGACCTGGAGCGAAGGGCGCGCATGGAGCGGAAGAAAAAACAGCGCAGGCGCCGGTCTCCCGCGCGGCCCTCGCTCCTGAGATAATCTTCGATAAGCATGAAAGGATGTCAGAATGAACCCAAACACAAACCCCGGCGGCGTATCCTTCGCGGAGGCGGAAGCGGACTCCAAAGAAGAAGCTCTGACGCTCGCGTTTGAAGAGCTCGGCGTTGATCCAGACGCTTGGACAGACGAAACTTTTCAGGGCATTCAGGAGACAGCCGCGGAAGAGCTCGGAATTGAACTCGAAGACATAACGATACAGATACTGTCGGAAGGAGCGCAGGGGCTTGTCGGCCTCGGCGGAAACCTGCCCTCAAGGCCGGCGCGCGTCCGCGTCTCCATTGAGCGGCGCGAAGAGCTACTCCCTGAAGACATACTCGACCAGATTGTGTACCTTATGGGCATCGATGCGGAAATCTATGTGGACGACCGGGACGACGAAACGCATCTCACCTTAGAAACGCCGGACGCCGCGATTCTGATTGGGCGGCATGGACGCACGCTGGACGCGCTTCAATACCTTGTGAACGGAATGATACGCCGCGTGTCGAGCGATTCGGAGCGGAGGCGTATTGTCGTTAATGCGGGGCAGTATCGGGAGAAGCGGGAAGATATGCTGATTGAGATGGCGCATCAGCTTGCCAGGAGAGCGCGCGCGACGGGGCGCGAGGTGGAGCTGGAGCCGATGAGTCCGCGCGACCGCCGCACGGTGCATCTCGCGCTGAGCGACGACGAGGATGTGCGGACGTTTAGCCGAAATGTTGGACAGGGGCGGGCTGTCGTCGTCGCGCCGAGAGACCGCTATGTTCCAGATTCGTGAGCGCTGGGGGCGGAGCGAACCGCATGGACGACGTCATTGCGGCGGTCGCCACCGCGCGCGGCGAGGCGGCCATCGGCGTCATTCGAGTCAGCGGACGCGGCGCCCTCCAGGTTGTGCAGCGCATTTTTCGCCCGATGCGCCGCTCCGTCTATGAACCGAAACGGAGCCATGCGTTCACGCTCGGCTGTCTTGAAAACGCGCGCGGCGCCGGCGTCCCGATAGACCAGGCGCTAGCCGCTTATTTTCGTCCTCCCAAGACCTACACCGGCGAAGAGATGGTGGAGCTGCATCTGCATGGCGGGTATGCGCCGTTGAACGGGGCGATGCGTCTGCTCTTGGAGAACGGGGCGCGCCTCGCCGAGCCGGGCGAATTCACCCGCCGCGCCTTTTTAAACGGAAAAATGGACCTGGCGCAGGCGGAAGCGGTCGCCGACCTGATTCACGCGAGAACCGAAGCAAGCGGAGCCGCCGCCGCGCAGCAGCTGCGCGGAACGCTTTCTGAAAAAATACGCGCCGCAAAGGAAACGATCGCGGATGTCCTCGCCGAAGTGGAGGCGCGCATCGACTTCCCAGAAGACGACGACCTGGACTTCATTCCAACCGAACGGCTTGAGTCGGACCTGCGCGCCGCGGCGAAACGGCTGCGCGCGCTCATACGCGAAGGCGAACGCGGACGCCGACTGCGCGACGGAGCCGTCGCGGCGATCGTCGGCAAGCCGAATGTCGGCAAGTCGAGCCTTATGAATCAGCTGCTGCAGCGCGACCGCTCGATTGTCACAGACGCGCCCGGCACGACGCGCGATCTGATTGAAGAGTATATCGACCTGCAGGGAGCGCCGACTCTTCTGGTCGACACGGCGGGCATCCGCGACACCGCCGACATCGTGGAGCGGGAGGGCGTCAAGCGGTCTGAAGGGCGGCTTGAAACGGCCGACCTTGTTATTCTTGTTTTGGATATGTCGCAGCCGCTGGATGAGAACGACCGGCGGTTGATGCGGCTCTCAAAAGGAAGGACGCGCATGGCGGCGCTCAACAAGGCGGACCTGCCGGCGGCTTGGAACGCGGACGCTTTGGAGATGGACGCGCCGGCGGTGGAAACCTGCGCGTTGACGGGGGAGGGCGTGGAAGCGCTGGCGGAGACGGCGTCTCGGCTTCTGTTTGGGACGAACGCCTTTAGCGCGCAGCCGCCGCTTGTGACAAATTTGCGCCATTTACATGCGCTTGAAGAGGCGCATTGTTCGATTGGATTGGCGGCGGAAAGCCTGCGCGGCGGGGCGTCGCTGGAGTTTACGGCGGTGGATCTGCGCGGCGCGCTGCATTCGCTTGGGTTGATCGTGGGCGAAACGGCGGCGGACGATATTTTAGACCGCATCTTCTCCCAGTTCTGCATCGGAAAATGACGGGCGGCGGCTAGTGGACGACGAACGGGGAATCCCCAACAATTCGCTTGATCGGTTCCATCCCATTGTCCAAGACTGGTTCCAGGAGCAGATCGGGACGCCGACGGACGCGCAGCGGCAGGCATGGCCGATCATCGCGGACGGACGCCATGTCCTCGTCTCCGCCCCGACCGGCAGCGGGAAAACGCTCACGGCGTTCCTATGGGCGATCAACCAGCTCATCGAAGGGCGTCTTGAAGCGGGGCGTACGCGCGTTCTTTACGTCTCGCCGCTCAAAGCGCTCAACAACGACATACGGCGCAACCTGACTCGCCCTCTGCGGGAACTGGCGGAGTATTTTGCCGCCGCCGCCGAGCCGTTTCCGAACATACGCGCCGCCACGCGCAGCGGCGACACGACCAGTTCCGAGCGCCGGCGCATGATCCGTACGCCGCCTGAAATACTGATCACAACGCCTGAAAGCTTGAACCTGCTGCTCAGCTCGCACAGCGGGCGCGGTCTGCTTTCGACCGTCGAAACGGTCATCCTGGATGAGATTCACGCGACGGCGGGAACGAAACGCGGCGTTCACCTCATTGCCGCTGTGGAGCGTCTTGCCAGGCTTACGGGGGAGTTTCAACGCGTCGCGCTTTCGGCGACGGCCGAGCCGTTGAACGTCGTCGCGGAGTTTGTCGGCGGGCGCGTCTATTCGCGGGACGGAGTCGGCAGCCTCAAAGACCCCGTTTACGAGCCGCGTCCAGTGGAGATTGTCCGCTCCGCCGCCGAAAAGAAATACGACATCTCAGTCCGCTTTCCGCGCCGTCCCGATCAGGGGTACGGCGGCGAACACACCGACGAAGAGTTTTGGGACCCGTTCATAGACGAGTTCCGCCGGATGATTCATCATAACGCTTCAACGCTTTTTTTTACAAACAGCCGCCGTCTATGCGAGCGCATCACATTGGGGCTGAACGCCTTTGAGGAGGAGCCGATCGCGTATTCGCACCACGGATCGCTCGCCCGTGAAATGCGCGAAACGGTGGAGCGTAAACTGAAAGAGGGGGAGCTGAAGGCGATTGTGGCGACCAGTTCGCTGGAGATGGGCATCGACATCGGGGCTTTGGACGAGGTGGGGTTGATTCAATCGCCGCAGTCGATCTCCTCCGCGATACAGCGCATCGGACGGGCGGGGCATCAGGTGGGCGAAACAAGCCGCGCCGCCGTTTTTCCAACACATGGACGCGATTTTATCAATGCCGCTGTTCTGGCAAAGGCGGCGCTGGAAGGCAGCATCGAAGAAACGAAGCCGATTCAGTCGCCGCTGGATGTTCTCGCGCAGACGATCGTTTCGATGACGGCGATGGAGACGTGGGACATTGACGAGATGTACCATTTTTTGCGGTCGGCGCATCCGTTTTGGAACTTGGAGCGGGAGCCGTTCGACGCGGTTCTGAATATGCTGGCGGGCCGCTACGCCGACACGCGCGTGCGCGAGCTGAACCCGCGCATCTCCATCGACCGCATTGAGAATGAGGCGTCCGCGCGTCCAGGAGCGGCGCAGACATTATATATGTCCGGCGGGACGATACCCGACCGCGGCTACTTTCATCTGCGCCATCATGGGACAGGGGCGCGCATTGGGGAGCTGGACGAGGAGTTTGTGTGGGAGCGGGACGAAGGCGCCGTTTTCACCTTGGGCGCGCAGAGCTGGAAGATTGAGCGCATCACGAACAACGACGTCTTCGTCTCGCCGGCGCAGGGACGCGCGGACGATATGCCGTTCTGGCGCTCTGAAAAAATCAACAGAGATTTTCATTTTTCTGAACAAATCGGCGAGTTTTTAGAGCGCGCGAATGAGCGCCTGGAAGACGACAGCTTTCTCGACCAGCTCCAGAACGAGTACGCCATGGAGAAGGAAGCCGCCGAAGCGCTGCTTCAGTTGCTCATCCGCCAAAAAAAGGCGGCGGGAGAGCTGCCGCATCGATGGCATCTGCTGATCGAACGGGTTGAAGTCGGCGTGAAAGATTCTCCCGTTGAGCAGACAATCCTGCATACGTTGTGGGGATCGAGGGTGAACCGGCCGCTCGCCATGGCGCTGGACGCCGCGTTTGAAGAGACGGTCGGGCAGCGCCTTGAGGCGTATGCCGAAAACGACTGCGTCGTCCTGCTGGCGCCGTTCAGGATGGACGCGGAAGAGCTGATCGGGCTGGTGAACGCGGACGCGGTGGAGCCGCTTTTGCGGAAGCGCTTGGAAGGATCCGGTTTTTTCGGGGCGCGTTTTAGAGAATGCGCCGGGCGCGCCCTGCTTGTGACGCGGGGGCGCATCGGGCAGCGCATGCCGCTCTGGTTGACGCGGCTGCGGTCTAAAAAACTGCTTGAATCGGTCAAAAAATATGACGATTTTCCGATTTTATTGGAAACATGGCGAACCTGCCTGCAGGACGAGTTCGACATAGACACGCTTAAAACGCTGCTGAAGGAGCTGGAGACGGGGCGGATACGTTGGACGGAGGCGAAAACCGTTCATGGCAGCCCCTTCGCCCAGACAACCGCATGGCGCCAGATCAGCGACCATTATATGTATGCGGGCGACGAGCCGACCGGTTCCGAAAGGTCGAACCTGCGGGGAGACCTTCTGGCGCAGGTGGCGTTCACGCCTGGGCTGCGTCCGGGGATACCGCGCGAGATCATTGAGCCTTATGAGGCGAAGCTGCAGCGAACCGCCCCCGGCTATGCGCCCGACAACGCGCGCGGCTTAATCGACTGGACGAAGGAGCGGGGCGTTATTCCGCTTGACGAATGGAACCGCCTGCTGGCTCAAATGCGCGAGGAGGGGGTTGAGGCGCATTCTGTAGCTTCGGCGGCGGCGGAGAAGCTGGCGCGCGTTCGCGGCTTGATCGCGCCGCTTGAACAGGCGGAAGCGCTGGCTGACGCCCTTTACCCTGAAGAAGAAACGCCCCTGCTGCCTATTGTGGAAGGAACGCCGCCGCCGCGTCTGCCAAGGGACGATGGACAGAGGGAAGACAAAGACGCGGACCAGTTTTTTGCATCTGCGCTGGGAAATTGGGCGCAATTTTACGGGCCGTTCACGGAAGAGTTTGCGCGCCGGTCGCTGGGCGTCGGACGGCGGCGGCTGAACGCCGGACTGCAGACGCTTCTGGATGAAGAAACGCTCATTGCGGGTCAGCTGATCGCGGACGATCCGAACGAGTATCTGTGCGACGGGCAGAATTTCGAGACACTCTTGCGCATCGCGCGGGCGGGGTCGTCGCCCGTTTTTGAACCGCTTCCGTTTGAACAGCTCAGCCTGTTTTTAGCCGAAATACAGGGGCTGACGAACCCGTCTGAGGGCGAAAATGGGCTGTTTCAGGCGGTTGAGCAGCTGTTCGCGTTTCCTGCGAGGGCGGATCTATGGGAGGCGGAGATCTTTCCCGCGCGCGTGTCCGACTATAGACCCGCCTATCTGGACGCTCTCATGCAGGAGGAGCGGTTAAGATGGATCGGCTTTGAGGGGCGGAAGACGGCGTTCGCGCATGAGGAGGATTTTGACCTCGTCCAGCCCAACGAACCGACCGGCGCGGACAACGGCGCAGCGGCGCAAGCGGAGCAGTGGTTCACCGACCCGAACGGCAAGTACGACTTTACCGCCCTGATGCGCAATTCGGGAATGACCGCGTCGCCGTTCACGGAGGCGTTGTGGGGCGCCGTTTGGAGCGGGAAGATTGGGAACGACGCCTTTTCAGCTTTGCGGAAGGGGGTTGAGAGTCGTTTCAGAGCGCCGGCGGTTGGGGAAGTTCGCCCGGCGCTTTCGCACCGCCGCAGACGGCGTTATCTCCGGCGCAAGCGCGCCGCCGTTCTGCCTGGCGCATGGTCGCTGCTGCCGGATCCGACGCCGCCGGCGGACATCGTCGAAGCGGAGGAGCGAAACAAGGAGCGCGTCCGCGCCCTTCTAGACCGGTACGGCATCCTGTTTCGGGAGCTGCTGAAACGGGAGCTGCCGCATTTTCAATGGGGAGCCGTCTTCAGAGCGCTGCGGATCATGGAGCTGGCGGGGGAGGTGTATGCGGGCGCGTTTTTCCATGGGATACCGGGGCTGCAGTTCATTTCCAAACGCGCGTTTGAGCGGTTGAAGGCGCCTCTGAACGACGACGCGGTGTACTGGCTGAACGCCGCGGATCCAGCGTCGCTGTGCGGTCTTCAGCTGGACGCGGCGCGGGGGCTTCTTCCTCGGCGGGAGCCGAGCGCGCATCTGACATACCACGGCGCGCGTCTGGTCTTGGAGTCGCGGCGTCAGGGCAAGGCGCTGGAGATACATGTTCCGCCGGACGACGCGCGCTTAGACCTTTATCTCGCCCCGATTGAGCGGTTGTTGACGCGCTCCGCGCATCCGTTGCCGCGCATTGTGGTGGAGACGGTGAACGGGGTTCAAGCCTCGAAAAGCCCGTATGTGGAGGCGTTCCGCCGGCGGTTCGACGCGACCGTCGATTATGAAACGGTCGCGCTTCACCGCAAATATGAATGATTTTGAGGCGGGCGGCCGCCTTTAGGACGTCTAAAGGGGGCTTTAGGTTGAAAAGCTGCGCTCTTTATTTGCGCCGCCAAGCCGTTTGGGTTATGATATGGGTAGGAGCTACACAAAACAGGGGCGACCATCATGACAAAGATCGTGCGCGGACCGGAACGAGAAGGCGGAAAGAACAGATCGCCTTTCATGATTTCATTGTGCTTACACGGGGCGCTCATCGCAGTGACGGGGATCATGCTGGCGTTGTCCGAAGACGCCCGCGATCTGATCGATCGGGGCGATGTGCTTTGGATTCAGGACCTCCAAAAAAAGGAGCCGACACGCCGCCGGCTTCAACCGAAGGTGCCCAAGATCAATAAGGACCGAGATATTTCTTTCAAGGATCCTGACAAGCTCATGAAGCAGGCGAAAAACAAACGCACCGAAGTGGAAAAGTTGAGCAACCGGAAGCTCATGAAGGACGCGCTCAACATCGACTTTGAAAAAACAAAGCAGCTTCCCGACATTGCGACCGAGGTTGACCTGCCGACAGATGTCACGGGACTCAACCGGCCGCAGGCGATACTTGGGCGGACAGACGGAATAGGAGATGTGACGGGGCGCGTGCGGGTGAAAGGCGATGGCGACGGCTCGCATCTTCTAGAAAACCTCGGCGAGGAGGACGGGCTGCTTGGCGGCGGCCCCGGCGGCGGCAATGGCGGACTTGGCTTCATCACCGGAACTGGAGACGGCGTCTTCACGGGGCGCATCGTTTATGTGCTGGATGTTTCGGCGAGCATGTCGGCGGCGGGTCTCCAGAAGCTGGCGCTTGCCAAAACCTCGCTCATTGACCATATCTATCGGCTGGATGATGCAGCGACGTTCAACATTGTTACGTTTGCCGGCTATGTCAGCGAGATGAATCAAACGCTGCTGGACTCTTCAGAAAAGAGCATCCGCCGCGCCAGCAAATACTTGGCGGGCTTCACGCAAGAATCGATCAACCGCAACTTAGGCACAAACACGCTGGCGGCGCTTCAGAAAGCGTGCGCCATGCAGCCGGATGTAATTGTGCTTCTCACGGACGGGCTGCCGACAGGCACGGACGGAATCACCGTCATGACCGACCCGGATGTGATTGTGAACGCCTTCAAGGAGGCGAACAAGTCGAACGCGATGCTTGACATTTACGGGATGGAGATCGACGATCGGCAAGGCGCTCCAGGGGCGATTCTGCTGAACAGGCTGGCGGCTTCCACGGGCGGCAAGGTGAAATTCATCAGCCGAGACGAGCTGATTCGTTACAAGCAAGAGCAGTTAAGCAGCTCGCGCTAGCGCGTGAAGATACGCCCGCACATCACCGACCCGCAGATGCGGCTGTCGCAGGAGGAGATTGCGCAGATTCAGCGCGCCGATATGGAGCTGTTGAACGCCTATGCGGATCAATTTCATCGGCTGGCGCGGGAAGCGGCGGAGCGGACGGAAGCGCGCGTCGTTGTCATGTGCAATGTTGAAACGGAGGAGACGCTGCCGGCGCCGCTTGACTGGGACGGCGTTGAAAACGCTTTGGGCTTGGAGCCTCCGATCTACCGCTCCGCCAAAAGAGCGCTGGACAAAGCCGACCTAAACGAGCAGGTGGTTGTGCTGGCGTACCGCGCCTCCTCCGATATGTTGTCGATCTATACGGTGTCGCCTTAGTCGTCTCCGAAGATTCGGCTGTAGAACAGCCCCGCCAACAAGCCGCCCAGAAGCGGACCGACCCAGTAAATCCAGTGGAGCGCCCATTGTCCTGAGGCGAGGGCTGGACCGAAGACGCGCGCCGGGTTCATCGCCGCGCCGGTCAGGGGACCGCCCATAAGGATGTCGGCCGTCACCGTCAAGCCGATGCCGTATCCGCCGATGGCGGGGACGTTTGGCGCCTTGTTGGAAAAGCCTGTCGCAAAGACCGTGATGACAAGGAAAAAGGTCAATGCCGCTTCGATCAGGATAGCGGTTCCGCTGTTGACCAGATCCGTGTTAATCATTGGCGTTCCCAAGGATTTGTCCATTGCCGGCGTATCCCTGAAAATGAGCAGCAGAAAATAGCCGGCGAGAACCGCTCCAATCAGCTGGGCGATGACGTAGAGCAGCGCCTGCCCCGCTTTGATCTTTTTGCCGACCAGCGCCCCGAGCGTGACCGCCGGGTTGAAGTGGGCGCCGGAGACGGGACCGAAGACGTTAACCATGTTCGAGAGCATGAGGCCATGCGCCAGGGCGATGCCCAGTAAGCCGAGCTTGACCTCTGTCGCGGCGTCGATGCAGATTGCGCCTGCGCCGATGACGAAGAACGCGAATGTGCCGACCAGCTCCGCCAGCAGCGGCTTCCATTTCATCGATTCGTTCATTTCATCCTCCTTTGATGTCTGTTGCCCGCTTATGTTACGTCTGAACCGCCGCTCAATCAAGCGCGCCGGCGCGTCCTGTCCTTGTCAAGAATCGCGCTTGCGTCTTGCCGCCGGATGGCATACAATATAGAAGAGAGGGCGGAGTATGCGCAAACTGAACGTCTCGGTCATTCCGCGCGCGTCGCGGCAACGCATTCAATGGCTGTCGCCGACCGAAGCGAAGGTGTGGGTTTGCGCCGCGCCGGAACGCGGCAAGGCGAACAAAGCGGTCGTGAAGCTGATTGCGGAACGGCTCGGCGTCCGTCCCTCCAAAACCCGCATCGCGCGGGGATGGACATCTTCTAAAAAAGTGATTGTGATCGAATGAAAGGCGCGCCTTATGGCACAGATTGAATCGACGAACGAACTTGAGAACGCCTTGACGCAGCTGCGCGACCCCGACTGGAACATACGCCACACCGCTGCGCGCGATCTGATTGAGATTGGGCAGCCGGCTGTGGAGCCGCTCATTCTTCTGCTGGAAGAGGAGGACAGCTTCCTGAGAGGGCAGGCAGCCGTCTGTCTTGGGCGCATTGCCGATCCGTCCGCCATCGCGCCGCTCATTGAGCGTTTCAACGACTCATATCCAGCGGTTCGGGAGGAGGCGGTGCGCGCTGTCGGGTTCATCGGCGCGGAGGCGGTTGAGCCTCTCATGGGCAAGATCAACCACAAGGTTTCGTTCGTCCGCAAATGCGCGATCCAGGCGCTCGCCGCCATTCAGGACGCGAGCGCGAGGGACGCCCTTCAAAAGATCGCCGACGACATGGACGTCTACCCTGCCGTGCGCTGGGAAGCGAAGTTGGCGGTGAACCGGTTCCGCGAAGGCGACCAGAAGCCCGTTCACACGAGCGATCAGTATCGGAACACGGCGTACCATGTTCCGACGATCATCAGCCGCAAACCGTAAAGGCGGGAACAGGAAGTGCGGACGCCGGCGGAGCGCGCTCAAACGGCTGCGGCTTTGAAGGAGCCTGACCGCGTCCCTGTGGACATCGGGGCGACGGGGCTAACGGGGCTGCGGGTTGAAGCGCAGGACCAGCTTCTGCGGCATTTGAAGATCGACGACGTTTCGGAACGGCGGTTGAATGAGCCGATGCGCATCTCCGAGCCGCGCGCTTCTCTTTTGGGGCGTTTTCCGACCGACATCGCTTGCGAGTTGGCGGTTGCGCGGACGGAGAACGGCGGCGACGAAGAGGAAGAAGAGCGGCAGGTCGGCTGGCGCGTTGAAACGGACGCAGAGACGCAGGCGGAACGGGCTGAAGACGCCTGGGGCGTTGAGTGGACGCGCGAGGCGAATGCGGCGCGCTTTCAACCGGCGGGACTGCCTCTTGAGGGAGAGCTTCAGGACGGATGGATGGAGAGCCGCGATTGGCCGGAACCTGCGCAGGCGGAAACGCTCAAGGCGCCTGAAGACGGAGACGGGCTGGCTCGGCTGGTCGGCCCTTTCGGGTACGGGCTGCTTGAGACGGCGCTGCTGCTGCGCGGGCGTTCCGATGTGAACCGCGACATCGCGTTGGGGACGGGACCAACCTTTCCGCTGCTGGAGAAGATCGCCGATCTGAAGGCGGAGTATTGGGAGCGGCGGCTGTCGGAGATGGAGACTCCGCCCATGTTTTTGATGGAGCGGGAGCGGCTAGACCTGCTCCCTGGGCTGCCGATGGAGCCGAAGCTGTTTCGCGCCGTTTTAAAACCGCGTTGGGAACGCCTGTTTCAAGCGGTTCGGCGTCTGTCGCCGTCCTCGTTTCTGCTCTTTTTTTGTCGAGGTTACGCTGTTGAGACGGTTCAAGATTTCATTGAGGCGGGCGTTCAGGCGGTCTGTTTAGACCCTCTGAGCGTTCGATATTCGAAGCCGTCCTTTTTGAAGCGGGAGTACGGCTTGTCGCTCGCGTTTTGGGGAGGCGGCGTTCGTTCCAAGGACGATTTTTTAAAAGGAACGGAGGAGCAGGCGAAGGACTGCGTCAAAGAGGCGCTGGACCTGTTCGCGCCGGGCGGCGGCTTCATCTGGAGCCTCTATCCGGCGGCGGACGCGGATGTTCCGCCGCGAAATATAGAAGCGGCGCTAGACGCGGCATATGAGTACGGATTATATTAATAGGGAGACGCCCAAAGGACGGAGATCGACATGGAGCAGAACGAGAAAAAACTGACCCACAATATGACCTGGTGGGAGCGGATGTATGTGCCGGAGGTGTTTAAAGGGATGGCGGCGACGCTTCGGCATATCCCGCGCAAGAAAAAGACGGTGTTGTACCCTGAGGCGCGCCCTGAACATCTGCGCCCCGAGCCGGAACGGTACCGCGGACTGCATCGGTTGACGAAAGACCCGCAGGGGCGCGTCAAGTGCGTCGCCTGTTTCATGTGTTCAACCGCATGCCCCGCCGACTGCATTACGATTGTGGCGCAGGCGACTCCTGAAGAGTGGACAGACCGCGAAAAGATGCCCGCCGTGTTTGAGATCAACGAGCTGCGGTGCATTTTTTGTGGATACTGCGTGGAGGCATGCCCCGAAGACGCCATACGCATGGACACAAACATCACCGTGCCGGTCTTCGGGCGGCGCGAGGACTTTATCTTTGACAAAGAGCAGCTGTTGAGCCATGAACCAAGAATGGACCTCGACGCCGACTACATGTCGCGGCGGTAAGCTTTTCATCGACCGGTTTGGAAGAGTCGTCCGCAGCCTGCGCGTCTCCGTCACAGACCGCTGCAACTTCCGCTGCGTCTATTGCATGGCTGAGGAGATGATCTTTCTGCCGCGCTCCGAGATTCTCACCTTTGAGGAGATAGAGCGTTTTGTGCGAATCGCCGCCGGGAGAGGCGTCCGCAAGATACGCGTCACCGGCGGGGAACCGCTCGTCCGGCGCGGCGTTCCGAAACTGGTTCAGAAATTGGCGGCGGTAAAGGGGATTGAGGAGGTTGCGCTGACGACGAACGGCGTTCTCCTGCCGCAGCTGGCTGTTCCGCTTCGAGAGGCGGGGCTAAGCCGCCTGAATGTGAGTCTCGATTCTCTGGACAGGGAGACGTTTGAGCGGCTTGCGCGGCGGGACGGTCTGCGGCAAACGCTGGACGGCATCGACGCGGCGCTGGAGGCGGGATTTTCGCCTTTGAAGGTGAACGCTGTTGCGATGCGCGGCTCAACGGAGCGGGAGCTGCTTGACTTTGCCCGCTTAGCGCGCGAGAAGCCTGTCATCGTCCGTTTCATTGAGTTCATGCCGTTGGACGCCGACGGCGCCTGGAAACGGGAGAACATCCTGACGCGGCGCGAAATCGTGGAGCGGATTCATGCCGAATATCCGCTGGAGCCTGTTGAAGGGCGCGGCAGCTCGCCGGCGGAGCGTTTTCGTTTTAAAGACGGAAAAGGCGAAATCGGCGTCATCGCGTCGGTGACAGACCCGTTCTGCGACCTGTGCGACCGCATCCGCATCACCGCCGAGGGAAAGCTGCGCAACTGCCTGTTCGCCGTTGAAGAGACGGACATACGCGCTCTCCTGCGCGGCGGGGCGGACGACGAACAGATTGCGGAGGCGGTCGCGCAGAATGTGGCGCAAAAATGGCGCGGGCATCTCATCAACCATGCCGATTTTGTGAAGCCTGAGCGCGCCATGTCGCAGATTGGCGGATGAAGACAGATACATGCGGATAGGATGATCAGGCTCCTCTTAAATTCATTAACCAAAACCATAAACCGAACCAAACGAAGCGGAACCATATGACGCTCCAAGAGATGATCGAAGCGCTGAACCGATACTGGTCTGAACAGGGATGTTTACTGCAGCAGCCGTGCGATCTGGAGGTGGGAGCCGGAACCTTTAATCCTGCGACCTCGCTGCGCTGCCTCGGTCCGGAGCCGTTCGATGTCGCTTATGTGGAGCCGTCGCGCCGTCCTGCAGACGGGCGGTACGGCGAAAATCCATATAAGGCTGGGCATTATTATCAGTATCAGGTTATTTTGAAACCTGCGCCGGAAAACAGCCAGGAGCTGTATCTCAACAGCCTCGAAGCGCTGGGGCTGAACCTGCAGAGCAACGACATCCGTTTTGTGGAGGATGACTGGGAATCGCCGACGCTGGGCGCGTCCGGGCTGGGCTGGGAGATCTGGTGCAACGGCGCCGAAGTGACCCAGTACACCTACTTTCAACAGATGGGCGGAATGGAGCTGGACCCGATCTGCGTTGAGCTGACCTACGGGCTTGAGCGCGTCGCGATGTACCTCCAAGAGGCGGACAGCATTTTTGATATTCGTTGGAACGATGAGACGCGGTATCGGGAGATTCATCATCAGACGGAGGCGGAGTACACCGCCTACTACAAGGAGAAAGCGTCCGCGGAGATGCTGACGCGCTGGTTCAACGACTGCGAGCGGGAGGGGCGCATGTGCGTTGAGGCGGGTCTTGTGTGGCCCGCGATGGACTACACGCTCAAGGCGTCCCATATCTTCAATGTGCTGGACGCGCGGGGCGCCATCAGCGTTTCGGAGCGGGTCGGTTATATCGCGCGGGTGCGCGCGTTGGCGCGGAAAGCGGCGCAGGCGTATCTTGTCAAGCGGGAGGAGATGGGCTACCCGCTGCTGAAAAAAACGTCCGCCCCTGCGGAACCGGCGCCGCCGAAACCCGCCCCAGAGCCTGCCGCGCCGACCGCCGACATGCTTTTTGAGATTGGATGCGAGGAGCTGCCCGCCAGTTACATTGAGCCAGCCCTTCAGCAGATGCGCGGGCAGACGGAGGCTTGGCTTAAAGAGAATCGGCTTGAGCGCGGGGAGATTTCGACCTTGGCGACGCCGCGCCGTCTTGTACTTCACATCGAGAATCTGGCAACCGTTCAGGAGGATATGGAGGCGGAGATAGGGGGACCGCCGGCGGCTGCGGCGTACGGCGCGGACGGAATGCCGACGCGCGCGGCGGAAGGTTTCGCCCGAAGCCAGGGGGCGTCCGTTTCGGACCTGTATATTAAAGAGACGGAGAAAGGGCGGTATGTGTTCGCGCGAAAACAGGTGAAGGGGTTGCGGGCGGCAGACCTGCTGGCGGAGTACCTGCCGCGCCTCGCCTCGGAGCTGCGTTTTCCAAAATCGATGCGTTGGGGCGAGCCGGCGCATGGGCTGCGCTTCGCCCGCCCGATACGCTGGATGACGGCGCTTCTCGGAGAGCATACGATCGACTTTCCGTTCGGGTCGTTTCGTTCTGGGCGCAAGACGCAAGGGCATCGGTTCCTTTCAAAAGAGAGCATCCGTCTGCCGAACGCGAGCCTGGAAGATTACAAGGCGGCGCTGGAGAAGGCGCGTGTCGTCGTCAACCAGACGGAGCGGCGGCAAATCATCCGCGAGGGGGTGGAGAGAGCTTTCAAGGAAAACGAGAGCGGCGTCCAGATCGACGAGGCGCTGCTGGACGAGGTGTTGTATCTAGTGGAGAGTCCTGAGTTTGTCGTCGGGGAGTTTGACGCGCGGCTGCTGGAGATTCCGCAGGAAGCGCTGACAGCGGCGATGAAAAAAGATCAGCGGTATTTTCCGATGTATCGGGAGGACGGGTCGCTGCTGCCGCAGTTTGTAGCGGTCTCGAACGGGACGGCGGGCGAAAGCGGTCCAGAAAACGCTCGGCGCGGGAATGAACGGGTGCTGCGCGCCCGGCTTGAGAACGCCGGCTTTTTCTGGAAAGAGGACCTGAAGCGCTCTCTCGGCGAGAGGGTGGAGGACCTGCGGCGCGTCACATTCCAAGAGTCGCTCGGATCGCTCTACGACAAGATGATTCGGCGGCGCAGCCTTGCCGATTGGATCGCGCCGCAATTCAACCTTTCGACTGAAGAAACCGAGGACCTGCAGCGGGCGGCGGAACTGGCGGATGCGGATTTGACAACGCTGATGGTGTCCGAATTTGCGGAGCTGCAGGGCGTCATCGGGCGGCGTTATGCGCTGGAGGCGGGCGAATGCAGAGTGGCGGCGGACGCGCTGCGAGACCGTTATGCGGCGCAGCCTGAAACAAAAGTGGGCGCGGCGCTGGCGGTCGTGGACAAGATCGATACCATCGCCGGTTATTTTGGGATAGGGCAGAAGCCGACAGGTTCGCAGGACCCGTATTCGCTGCGGCGCCATGCGATCGACATCTGCCGCATCCTGATGAAGCGCGGCTCTGCAGTGTCGCTGTCAGCGTTGATTGAGCGGGCGTGCGGCGCGTATGAGGCGGAGTCGCCGGCGGAGGAGATTCGCGCGTTCTTCATTGCGCGGCTGGAGGGCATTCTGTATGAGAGCGGATATGCGCGGGACGAGATTGCGGCGGTTCTTTCGGTCGATTCCGACCGTCTTTCGCGGATGACGCCGCGTTTGGACGCCTTGCGCGCCTTTCGCCGTTCCGCTTTGTTTGAAGAGGCGTACCCGGCATTCAATCGTCTGTTGCGCATCTTGCCGGGTCGTCCAACCGACGCCGTTCCCAATCCTGCGAAGTATCTTGAAGAAGAGGAGCGGGCTTTGGACGCGCATTTCCGCCAGCTCAAAACGGACGGAGATTATGGGAAGGCGCTGGAGGCTCTGGCAGGGCTTGCTCCGCATATCAACCGCTTTTTCGACAACATTTTGGTGATGGACAAGGACAAGGCGGTGCGCCGCAACCGGCTGGCGCTGGCGGAGTGGATCGCGCGCAGTCTTTTGCAGGTGGGCGATTTCACAAAGCTGGAGGTTTCAAGCAGGACTTAAGGCGACGATGAAGTTCATCGTTTGCTAAAAACGCGCTTTCAGGCGCCGCTTGCAAAAAGTTTGCCTATTGACATTCTACGCGCTAGGATATATTTGAAAGAGAAATGGAACACGCAAACGTTAGACAGATGAAGTGAAAGGATTCCGCCTTGTCGCTCACGAAAGAAGAAACGGCCAACATCATAGCGGAGCATCGGCGAGGCGAAAACGACACGGGAAGCCCGGAAGCGCAGATCGCCCTGCTCAACGCGCGGATCAAGCATCTCACGCAGCATTTTCAGACGCACAAACGCGACCACCATTCCCGCAGGGGGCTTTACAAGCTGGTCGGTCAACAGCGGCGCATACTGCGTTATCTTTACCGAAAAGACATTGAGCGGTATCGAGACATCATTGCCAAACTCGGGCTTCGAGACCGCATCTCGCCGCGCAGTTCCTAACATCTCTGCAGAAGAGAGACCGGCCGTACATCATTTACAAGACGCACATGGAGAAACCGCATCGTGAAGAGCGTTGAAATTCCTCTCGGAGACCCATCTCACAACAAAACAATCGTCATTGAAACTGGAAAAATAGCGAAGCAGGCGCACGGGTCCGTATGGGTCCGGCAGGGCGGCTCCGCCGTATTGACGGCGGCGGTCGCCGACATCAAAGGAAGAGAAGGGATCGACTTTTTCCCGCTCACGGTCGACTACCGCGAGCGAATGTACGCCTCCGGCAAAATCCCCCAAATCTACGGACGGCGAGAGCCGAGGCCGGGCGTGGACGAAACCTTGACGGCTCGGCTCATTGACCACTGCATACGCCCGCGCTTTCCCAAAGGATTTCGAAACGAAACGCAGGTTCAGACGCTGGTCGTTTCCGCCGACCTCGTCCATCCCGCAAACAACCTCGCGCTCATCGGCTCCTCGGCGGCGCTGTCCATATCGGACATACCATTTAATGGACCGATCGGCGGCTTGACCGTCGCGCGCGTCCGCGGCGAATGGATCGCCCTCCCAACCTACGAAGAGATCGAAGAGGCTGATCTAGAGCTTCTCGTCACGGGAGCCAAAACCGGCATCATGTCGGTCGAAGGCTCTGCGCACGAGGCGGACGAAGAAACGATCGTGGAGGCGCTCGCCTTCGCCCAGGAGCAGATACAGACCATCATCGAGGCGCAGGAACAGCTTGTAGCGGAAGCGGGCAAGCCGAAACGCGAGACGGCGCCGAAGAGCGAGTCAGAGAAGCTGAAAGCGCGCATTCGCGAGCTGGCGGCGGCGCGCATCCGCGATTCGATTGGAATGGAGGCGCTGGACGAACGGGAGGCGTATCTGGACGAGGTGCGGGAGGAGATTGCGGGCGAGATCTCCGAAGAATTTGCCGAAGAGTTTGTGGACGACGAAGACGCCTTCCATGAGCAGACTGCGGACGCTTTCCGCCTTGTGGAAAAGGAGGAGATGCGCCGTTCGATCTTGGAAGAGGGGCGCCGTCTGGACGGGCGCGCCGTGGACGAGCTTCGCAAGATCGATTGCGATATCGGCATTTTGCCGCGGGCGCATGGTTCGGCTCTGTTCACGCGCGGGCAGACGCAGTCTCTCGCGGCGGTGACGCTCGGTACGGCGCTGGACGCAAACACGTCGCGCGGCCTGCGCGGCGAGACAACGCAACGGTTCTTCCTGCATTACAACTTCCCAAGTTACAGCGTCGGCGAGGTGCGCCGCATCACGGGACCTGGGCGGCGCGAGATAGGGCATGGCGCCCTTGCCGAAAAAGCGATCGCGCCTCTCATACCGAGCGCGGAAGATTTTCCATACACGATCCGCGCCGTCTCAGAGATCACCGAGTCGAGCGCCTCCTCTTCCATGGCGAGCGTCTGCAGCGCATGCTTAGCTCTGATGGACGCGGGCGTCCCGCTGCATAAACCGGTGGCGGGCGTCGGGGTCGGCCTCATCAAGGATGGGGATCAGGAGTCTATCCTGACCGACATGATCGGCGAAGAGGATTTTCTGGGCGATATGGACTTCAAGGTGGCTGGCACCGCAGACGGCGTCACCGCGATTCAGTTGGACATCAAGATCGACGGCGTCTCGATTGAGCTGATGGCGCGGGCGCTTCAACAAGCAAAAGAGGCGCGTCTGCGCGTCTTGGAGCTGATGACGGCTGCCATCGCCGAGCCGCGCGCCGACCTTGCTCCGCACGCGCCGCGCATTCAGATCACGCAGATCGATCCGGAGCGCATCGGCGAGCTGATCGGACCGGGCGGAAAGGTGATACGCGGTCTGCAGGACGAGTTCGGCGTCACGATCAACGTCGAAGAGGATGGGACGGTTCAGGTCGCCACAGCAGACGGCGAGGCGGCGGATAAGGCGCTGCAGGCGATCGCCGACCTGTTTTATGAGGCGCAGCCAGGGGATGAGATTACGGGGAAAGTGACGCGCGTCGCTCCGTTTGGGGCGTTTGTGTCGGTGAAGCCTGGACAGGACGGGCTGATTCATATCTCCGACCTTGCGTCGGGCTATCTCCGCCGGGTGGAAGATGTCGTCAACGTGGGGGACGAGATCGCCGTTCGCGTGACGAAGGTGGACGACCGCGGACGCGTCGACCTGGAGCCGATTGTGAAGTTTGAAGGTTCCGAAGAGGAGCCTGAAGAGCGGCGCGGAAGCGGACCCTACCGCAAGACTGGCGGCGGGTCGAGTGAATCGCGGCGCGGAAGCGGACCCTACCGCAAGCAGTCGTCGGAACGGCGCGGAAGCGGACCTTACCGCAAAAGCTCGGACAGGCGAAGCAACCGCGACAACGACGAACGCAGCGCTCCTAGGGTGCCGAAAGCGCGCTTCTAACGGCGGATGAGCGGACGGACGACGGGCGTTGCATGAAGAGAGGCACCCCATGAAATATAGAGTTGCGGCTGCCGCGGTTCTTGCGGCGGCTGCGCTTCTCTCTGGTTGCAAGGGCAAGGAGAAGCCCGACCCGATCGTATATACCGACATCTCGTCTAACGGGAAGATCGCTGTCACTGCGCATGACACAAGCAAATCCATTCAGATATGGAATCTCGAGACGGAAAAGCGCATCCGAACCATCAAACGGCTGCGGGGTACGCCAAGATGGGCGTTCATTTCGCCGGACGGAAAAACAGCCGCCAGCATCAGCTCCCCCGCTAGACGCAAGCTTGAGTTCAATCGATCTTGGACCCGCTTTGTTGAATTTCCTGTCCACCTGGACCAGTACGATGCGATCCAGATCTGGGACGTCGCCACAGGCGAATTGATCCAGACGCTTAAAGAGAAGGGCGATGTCGATTACGCCGGAGCCGTCTTCTCGCCGGACGGAAAAAGGGTCGCCTCCGTCGAATTTTTAGGCGCATCGAAGCTGTGGAATGTGCAGACGGGCGAGATGATCCTACATCTTTCGCTACGGACCCCCGCGTACGCCTTCTCCCCAGACGGACGCCTGCTCGCCGGTTCTGAAAAAGATGCGATTCAGCTTTGGAATGGGCAGACAGGCGAGAAAATTGCCAAGATCGATACGAAGCTGCCGATGGGAGTCGTTCTCTTTTCGCCGAACGGAAAAACGCTCGCGCATGTGGGTATCAATCAGCCTATTCATCTGTGGGATGTAGAAACGCGCGCCGCGCTGCATACGCTGGAGAATCCAGCGAATTATATTTTCTATGAAGTCGTCTTTTCGCCGGACGGAACGCGCTGCGCTGCGGTCGCAGTGAAAGATCATAAAAATCTCCTCGCGCTTGTCTGGGATGTAGAAACGGGCAAGATCGTCAAAACGCTTCCGCGCTCCGACCGCATCTTGAGCGTTGCGTTCACGGAGGACGGCAGCGAGATCGTCGGCATGTCCGCCGAACTGCTGATACAGCGCTGGGATCTCAAGGAATGAGCGGTTTGCGCGCAGGGCGTTCAGGCGCTATGCTATTCGCATACGAACCCTAAGGAGCCGCCCAAATGAGCGTCATGCGCCTCGCGTCTGTCCTGTTAGCGGCGTCGGTTTGCGTCGGGTGCGGTTATCAATCCCCTGCGCTTTCGTCCTATCTGAAGCATATCAAAACGATACGCATCCCGCCGATCGTCAACCAAACCGCCTCTTTTGAGTTGGGCGACGAGATGACGAGCAAGCTGCAGAGCCGTTTCAGGTCCAAGTGGCGCGCGGGGGACGATTCGACGCTGCTTCTGACGGCGCTGGATTATGACATACGCGCCAGGACATACGATGTGAACAACCTGCCGGAGCAGTACCGCATGTCGATCAGCGTTCAGTACGAGTTCATCGACAATGTGAAGCGAAAAGTGATTAAGAAAGAGAACGGTTTTCAGTACCACCGGGACTTCTACGCCGTTGAGGGCGCGCCCGAGCCGATGGAAAGCGAAGAGCAGGCGCGGGCAAAATTGATCGACGAGATTGCGCGCGCGTTGTATAGCCAGCTCGCAGAGCAGTGGTGAACCTGAAAACGGCTGCCGCCGCCGCTCTTCTCGCGCTGGCGCTTGTCGGTTGCGGTTCGTCTGAACCGACCACCTATGCCGCCGTGCAAAAGCGCACCGTGACCGCCGTTTGGAACGCTGTCGACAGGGGCGCCGCGCTGGAGATACTGAAGCGGTGGACGGCGGACGCCCCGCCGGACGCATCCGAAGCGGCGCGCCATTCCGCGGCGGATATGGACAGGCTGATGCCGGCAAGCGGGGCTGTCAAGGGATGGGAGCGCGTCGGAAAGCCGCAGCCGTTTAACCCTGCGGAGCTTGAAACGATCAACGGACTTGACCCGGAGCGGCTGAACGCCTTCCAATTTCAGAGCGGGCTGATGTGCAGGTATATGAATCCGCGCGTTTCTCCTTATCCGCTTCTTCGCTGCGTCCTTTTGGATATGGGAACGCCTGAAAACGCTTTTGCGTATTACGCCAGCAAACGCCGTCCGGACGTCGATGATGAGCTGTTCGGATCAGAGGGTTTTACGGAGGCGGATCTAGCGGTTTTTTGGGAGGATCGGTTCTGCGTTGAGACCGGCATTGACCGCTATGCGACCGACACGGTGAAGGCGATGCGTCAATTCTCCGAGCATATCAGCGGACGGATACGCGGTTCCGGGTCGAAGCCGGCGCCGATCGAATCGCTGCCGACATTGGCGATGAACCCGCGGACGCCGCGCTGGTTTCGGACGCCGGACCAGATGCGCTACGCTACGCCCGGCTTATTGGGCTTAAAGGCGTTTCAAGGCGCGGAGAGAGGCTTCACCGCATGGCTGCGTTTTGGCGAGGATCAAAAGGCGCCGGTTCTCTGGGCGGAGTTCCCGTCTGAAGAGCTAGCGCGAAAGGCGTTTGAATCTTTTAAAGAGACGCATAGCGGAGTCGCCTTTAACCTGAAAAAAAAGGGCGTTGAAGCGTTTAAAGCGGTAGAGAGTAGGGAGAGCAAATGAAACCGAACATTCTTTTTGTGTTTTCTGATCAGCACCGAGCGTCCGATCTGGGCTGTTACGGCAACGGCGCGATACAAACGCCGCATTTCGACCGCTTAGCCGAGGAGGGCGTCCGCGCGCGGACATGCGTCTCCAATACGCCGGTCTGCGGACCTTACCGCGCAAGCCTCATGACCGGCATGTACACAAGCCGATGCCGGTATCTCACCAACTCTGTACCCTTCAACCCGACCCGTCCATGCGTCGGCGACTGGTTTCAACAAAACGGGTATTCGACGGGCTATATCGGGAAGTGGCACCTGCATTTTCCGAAAGGCAAATCTGGGCAGGGCGGGTATGTTCCGCCCGACAAGCGCGGCGGATTTCGCGATTACTGGCGCGGCTTCAACGGCGGGCATCGATACTACCAGTGGACATACTACAAGGACGACGACACGAAACCGACGCAGAGCCGCAGTTATCAGCCGGAGACGCAGGTTGATCAGGCGCTGGAGTTTATAGGACGGGAGCATGAGAAGCCGTGGATTCTGTTTTTGTCATGGGGACCGCCTCATACGCCGTTCAATCCGCCGCCGGGATACGCCGAGACTTACATGGACGCGCCGCTGCCGCCGAATGTGCCGACAGGGCAGGCGTCGGAATACGCCCGGCGCAACCTCGCGCGGTATTACGGGCTGGTCCATTCGCTGGACGACGCTTTTGGGCGGCTCATGGCGGAGTTGGACAAGTTGAGCGACCCTGAAAACACGATTGTTGTGTACACCTCCGACCACGGGGAAATGCTTGGGAGCCACGGGTATAAGGGAAACAAGCGCTGGCCGTATGACGCTTCGCTGCGCGTTCCGTTTATGATACGCCAGACGGGTCGGCTGCCGGCCGGGGGCGAGCTGCGCCAACCGCTTGGTACGCCCGACCTGTATCCGACTCTGGCGGAGCTGGCAGGCTTGTCGATTCCCGCGGGCTTGGACGGCAAGAGCGCGGCGCAGCCGCTCATCGACGGAAACGAAAGCGGGCGCGATTCGTATGCGTACTGCTCCATGCCGTATGCGTATGTGCCGTGGCCGGGGTGGCGCGCCCTGCGCGGAGAGCGTTGGATGTACGCCCGAACAAAAAACGCCCCATGGCTGCTGTTCGATATGGAGAACGACCCGCATGAGCTGCGCAATCTGGTTGAAGAGGCGGAACATGCGCCGCTCGTTGAGAAACTGGACGCCGAATTGACGCGGCGCATGGCGCAGGCGGGCGACTCTTGGAACGACTCGCTGGAAGAAGGAGACTGGCAGCTCTGGTCTAGAGCGCGGACGAGCAAGATGCGCGCCAACTCGCTCGGCGTTCCATGGCCGGGTTCCGGCGGGATTGAGAAGGCGGACTGACGCCTCCTTATGAGGCGGTTTGGAACCGCTCCCAGTTTCCGTCGGAGTCGGCGGCTTGCCGCTCCAGCTCTGTCTGCCAGCCGACAAAGGCTCCCTCTTTGATCCGCTGAATGTCGTAGCCGGCGTATCGATCTTCGAGAGTGCCGCCTAGGCGATGCCGTTCCGCCCATCGGTCCCACGCCGTTTTCATCCACTCGTAGGGCAGCGCTTCGCGGACAGCGGGGTCTAGCATCCATGCGTACCGCGCGTCGGCGACAGACGGCTCGCCCTCAAAGGGTCCGCCCCATTTTGACCAGCCGATGGCGAGCGTGTTGCGTTCGCGTTCAGGGACGGTATGCCCCGTGTGGATTGCGGCGCCGTTGCGTATGAGAGCTTCGCCGGGTTTGAGGCGGATGGCGGTCTGCCCGGGGAGCGGGTCTTTGCCGTTCCAGCTCGGCGTGTGCGGGACGCCCTGATCTTTCATCGATTTCGGCAACAGGACGTCATGCTCAAACGGCGTCCGCCAGCGATGGTGGCTGCCGGGGATCATTTCGTGGCATTCGTCGTCGGTGAGCGCAAGGAACATGCTGACCCCGCCGTGATGCGCGATGGAGCGCTCGTTGCGTTCCTGTATCTCTTTCCAGCGGACGCGTTCGACCTCTTCGGAGTAGTCTTCGGGAGTTTCGCCGCGCACTTCGCGCTGGGAGAAGTACCCCTTGCCGGTTCCCCACCAGGTGACGTCTCGATGCCAGCTGAGCTGGTTCTCGTTTTTTCGCGGGTTGCACCAGAGCAGCATGTTTGTCAGGACAAACTGCTCTTTTTTTACCCCGCACCATGATTCAACAAACTTGAGCATTTCGTCGGAGCCGTGGAATTCAGCGAAAGAAGGTTCTTTGAAGGCTGGATGGATGAGTCCGCGGATCGCCCAGGGTTCGTTTTCGCCGGCTCGGTGGACATACCCTTTTGAGCAGTCGATGATGTCGTATCCGTTTTCGGGGGCGCATGCCTGGGTAACGCGCCGCCCCGCCTCGCGCAGTATCGGTATCCAAGGGCTGCCGACAAAGTCGGTAACGATCACAAAACCATGCTCGCGCAGATGCTCAAGGCGTTCAGGAGTGGCGCCTGGGGCGGAGAGCTCCGGCTTAGAATCGGCAAACGCGGGGGCGCGGTATGTTTCTTTTTTGGGTGAAGTTTCGATGGACATCGCCGTTCTCCATGCGCGTTGATAAGAGCGTCCGCCGTTCAGCATGTCTTCTTTTTGAGCGCGTGTCAAGCGCCGTCCGTCTGACCTTAAGGCTTTAGTTGGAACATGCCTAAAGCTGTCAGGAGGAGGCGCGCCATTGGCGGATGTGCTTTGCGACCTCTATGACGGGCGCCGTCCAGATGCGGTCGCGGTGTCGGTTCAGAGCCTCGCACAGCTCTCGAAAGTCGGACGCGCCGACGGAGAGATGCCCGGAGCCGACGCCGTGGAAGGTCATGATCGCCCAGCGCCCCTGCGCGGCGGCTTGCTCTGCGAGACCGAACATTTCGGCGCCGGACATTCGCCTGCAGTCGTACGACGACAGGCAGAGCAGGTCGCACAGGGCGGGATGGTTCGCCCATTCGCCGATTCCGCGCGCCGCGATGAAATGGCGCGCCGCGACAGGCACATAACTTTGGCGCGACGCTCCTTCCCCCACAAAGGTCTGGGCGCAGGGGTAGCAGAAGGTGCAGTCGGACTGTTCGGGTATGCCCTCGCGCAGACGCGCCTGGGCGTCTAGGATGTCCGCTTCGATGGTTTCTAGCGTGACGGTTTCCAGACCGCTGCCGTCGGCGCGGAAGCCGAAGTTGCGCGAGCAGATATGCTGAACCGTATGGTTGCCGATCTCATGTCCTTGGCGGCGCGCCTCGCGCCAGGGTTTGAGCCATTCGACATAGTCGGCGGGCGGGTTCACATAGAAGGTTCCCGCCATGCTAAGGCTGTTCATAAGCGGTATGGCGGCGTCCAGCTGGGAGGGGTGTCCGTCGTCAAAGGTGAGAGAGACGGCCCCCGCGCGTCCGTCCGGCCATTCAAATGCGGCGCTCATGATTCTCTCCTATTCGATATGGATCCTCTCGGCGCGGATCGTTCCGGCGCCGCTTGGCAGGTTTAAGTCCGATTTTGTCGTCGTATAAAAGATGAAGCCGCTGTATTTTATCGCGTATATTGATCTTCTAATAAGCCCTTGCCCTTCCTGCACAATCACGAGCGGCTTTTCAATCTTTCGAACAATCCGCTCAAACTCGTCTTCTTTAACCTTGACAAATCCGATCCCCCCTCCGCTTGAGCCGAAAGCTGTCGGTATGATTACCGGAGTTACGGTGTCCATCTTGCGTCTCCATTGTCCAATTGCCCGCCTCCACGATAACGCTGTTGGGCGACAGCGTCAATAAAAAAAGGCAGTAAAGCGGTTGAGCCATATCATCCTTGATGTGAATACTCTTTGAGCGCGCATGACTTCAGCCTCTTCAGGCAGCTTCACATGATGAGAAAAAGTGAAAAAGAGAAAGCCGTTGCAGCTGACGAGGTAAAGCGATTTGCTTCTCTTTTTTTGAAGAACGATAAACGGCTTCTCCATCTTGGCGGCAATGCGCTCAAATTCGGCTCTGTCCACCATGACCGCCGCGCTCGTTCCTGTAGGAAAAATGGGTGATGCGTCCATGTTCATATCGCGCCTGTATGTATGTTATGCGCAACGATAACGCTTTTGGGCGTTTGCGTCAATGGGCGGGCATTCTTTACAAACGATGGCATACGAAATCCTGTTCAAATCGGGTGCCTCGCTATTCCCGCCCTTGCGGTAAAACACGCGGGAATCGAGAGATTTCCTAGACAGCCTCCACATTCCAAAACGGCTCTAAAACCAAAAACATCGTCTGTAGAGACTGCCGGTCAGAGGAGGGGGTTGACACATTGGCGGCTCATTCAGTATTATGAGGTAGGTCATCTTGAGAGGAAACATCATGCAACGACGAACACGGATCGGCATAGCGGCATGCATGGCGGCTGCCGCGTTCTATTGGGTTGGATGCGCCGCGGTCAACGAAGCGCTAAACAGCGAGGCGCTAAATAAGCAGCTGCTGGATTACGCGACCGTCGACGCCGGCGCGACCGTCAAATCGAAAGGCTCCAACGGCGCGCGCTTGGCCGACTCGCTCATCAATGGAGTCAAGAGCTCGTCCCAGTGGAGCGTGGGAGACGGCTGGGAATACACATGGACGCTGACTGCAGAGCAGTACAGGCAATGCTGCAACATAGGAAGCCAGGGCCAGAGCCAGAAGCGAGGCATCGAAGGCGCTGTCGCTAACGGCGCACCATGGGTCCTTATTACATTCGACGAGCCTAAACGCATCAACCAGATTGTCATTCATGAGGCAAACGCGCCGGACGCTCCCGCGGTCGGCATCGAAAACGCCTTCCTGCAAGTGCGCGACATGAACGACGATCTTAATCCTTGGAAGACTGTTGGGATGGTTCAAAGCGGATGGGGGTATGTCCCTGGTCGGCAGGCGTTTCAGATGAAACCTGTCTCAAAGTTTCTTTTCAACACGGTGAAAACCGACCAGGTGCGCGTGATCATCAACACGATGATGAAGAAGAAGCGGGCGGAGAGCGGTCAAACCCTTCGCGGAAGGGCGGCGAAGGCGTTCGTCATGACGGTGCGCCTGATGGAAATCGAAGTGAAAGGCTCTGAAGCGGACATGTCGATCAGCGCATCCGGCATTAAAGCGTCCAGCGGCAGCAAGAAGAAGAACGCGATAAAGGAGCCGATTAGCTCAAACGTATTCGACGGAACGTTGTAGAGACGCCGGGCAGGAATCGCGGGAAGGGCGGAGAGGCGGAATCTCCGCCCGCCTCCTGCGCAACGTTCATCATGACGACCCAATTGATGCGCCTTTCGTCGCTACATTCAATTTTTAGTATGGGCTGGCTATCTAGGCAACATCTTCCTTCGTACCCTCTCCCTTGAGTTTGAACGATTCTGATTGACGTCTTTGCCGCAAGGCGTAAGCTCAGAGGGTGGTACGCTCATGCGATGGCATTCATAAAAACCCTTTTACGACAGCGACGAG
>JAPPNK010000016.1 GCA_028818695.1 Candidatus Poribacteria bacterium | reverse complement strand
CGTCTTGGTCAAAAATATGCCCTAATGAATTCCATCGCCTTCAGGTACTACCCCTTCCACAGGAGCGTTGACGCGCAGCAGCGGTATGCGTTATGTTGTGTACACAGAACATCCATCATAAGGAGGAACAGCGCATGAAGCGTTTCGCATGGGTTATACTCGGAACGGGGTTAGCGGCGTTGGGAGCCGTCTTCGCCCTAGGTTTGTTGGATCATACGACTTTCGGGCAAGCGGAAGCCGGCGCAGATCAAGCGGAGGTTTCTGAAACGAAGGAGCTGGCAGCGTCCAGCCCGTATTCGTTTCGCCAAAAGAAGTTCATTCATCCGCTGATTGTGGATGCCATGGTCGGAAGCAGCACTAAAACTGAGACGGTTTGCAGCCTCAATCTTTCGTCGCCTTACATGTTCGATCTGTTCGACAATCTCTATCGTCTGGGCGGTCCGTTGGACATGTCTAAGGAGCTCTTGGGATTTGAACTCAAGGAATGGAACGGGCAGACCTGGGTAGAGTGGGAGGGAGAGCATGGGGCGTATCTCATGTACTCTCATATCGGAACGTCGCCGTCGGGCGTGGAGATCGTGGAGTTTCGTGAAAGCGGCGGCGGGTCGGGCGTCTTCGCGACCGTGGCTTTTTTCAAGATGGAGACGGAAATGTCTTTTCCAGAGAAAAAAGAGCGAACGGCGCTGAAGATCTTGGGAAAGATATGGCTAGGGGACCGGTATAAAGGGCGGATCGTTTATGAGGACGGGGTTCTCCATATCCCCGAAGACGAAAGCGTCCTAGGCCCTGGGACGCATCGCGATGATCTGCCGCTGTCCGTGCCGATACCTTAGAAAGAGAACGGATCGGAACGGGGCGCAGAGGGCCGTTAAACCCTCTGCGCTTCCCGGGAGGTCCGTCAGCCTTAGCTTTCGGCTCCTCCTATTTCGGTATGCATAGACGCCCTCCTTTCCGCAGCCTTTATTCGGTTGCGGCGCCGAACAATTCAATGCGCGGCGCATCAATCTGTATTATGCTGTAGAAACAACGCGCAGGCAACCATTTTTTTGGAGCCAGGCGGTTGAATCGAAGATTGCCGAGTTTGAACGCGGGCGGCTCCCTTTCTCATCAACAAAAGCCGCATGCGTTCAAATCTCAAACTCAAGGATCGGATCCGTTTTTAGAAAGGAACGAGCATGAAGCGTTGGGCGATCTGGATCGGCATGATGGCGCTGGCGGCGACGGCGCCGTTGGCTGAAGGAAAACAGCTGTACGGAAGCGACTTTGAAGCGGACCCTGTCGGCTCGCTCCCGGACGGATGGCATGTTCTTTTTGAAGGAAAAACAGAAGCGTCCGTCGTCAAAGACCCTCTCAATCCCGACAACAAAGTTCTCTCCTCCTCCGACATGGCGCATGATCAGTCCCGCCACGACGGACCCGGCGGCTCCATCTACGGCGTCGGCGCAGAAAACTGGACAGACTACATCATCGAATACGACGGATATTTTCCCGCCGACTTCTACATGGGATCCATCTTCCGCTATCAGGACGGCGACAACTTCTACCTATTCGACCGGCGCGCCGGCGGCGAATCAGGCACCTTCGACTTCTGGCATCGCACAGGCGGATGGTCGCGCATCGTGAAGGGAAATTACCTTGCGGAACCTGAAAAATGGTACCGCTTCCGCATCTCGGTCCTCGGCTCCGACTTCAAGGCTTACATCGGCTTGAAAGAGGACGCGCCCGACTTTGACGAGGAGGACCCTGTCCTAGAAGGCTCCAACGACGCGCTCAAAACGGGCAAGTTCGGCCTCTACGGACTGATCTATATCGACAACCTCGTCATCGGCGAAACGACGACAGACCTGCTGCTGAATGTGGAACCTGCCGGGAAAGCCGCTGTTGTTTGGGGAGATTTGAAGCGGAACTAAGCTGCTGATTCGTCGGCGCAGGCGGGGACTAGGAGCCGTCCATCTCTGCGGCGAGGCGCTGGGCGAGGGCGTGGTCTTCAGGCGCGTTCATGTTGAAGAGGCGGCGCGCGTCTTCGCCTTTTAAAAAAACGCGGTTTAGACGAAGGCGGCGGGCGGCGTTGCGCGCGGCGAGATCCCCCTCCCGCATCATCGCGCGGAAGGCATGCTCCGCCGACTTTCGATACGCGGCGCAGAGCGGCTCTATCCCGCGGTCGGTTTCGGCGGCGGCTCCGTCCGCGTCGTCGAGACGCGACGCGATCCGCTTCAACAGCTCCCCCGTCAAAAAAGGCATGTCGCATCCGACCGTCAAGGCGGCGTCCCCGCGCATGGCGGAAAGCCCCGCCGCAATGCCCCCGACGACGCCGAAACCGGGAGGATCGTCCGATACGACCCGAACGCTGTAGGCGTCAAACCGCTCCGGACGCCCCCCGACAACCAGCGTCTCGAACGCGCCCGCCTCGTTCAGCGCGTTCAGGATGCGCTCCATAACGGGAACGCCGCCGACAGCCAGCTCCGTTTTATCGCGCCGCATGCGCCGGCTTTTTCCGCCCGCAAGAACGATTCCGCTCAAACCCCTAAACGGCGCACAGATCATGAGCCGCCTGAAGCGCGGAGAACAGATCGCCCTTCGGAATGAACTCATGACCCACATAACCGTCGTAGTCGGTCTCGGCGACAGCGCGCATGATCGGCGGATAGTAGATCTCCTGCGTCTCGTCCATATCGTTCCGCCCAGGGTTGCCCGCCGTGTGGAAATGCCCGATATGGTCGATGTTCTCCCGTATCGTTCGGATCAGATCGCCCTCCATGATCTGCATGTGGTAGATGTCGTAAAGCAGCTTCACATTCGGCGAGTCGACCTTCTTGCACAGTTCAACGCCCCATGCGGTATGGTCGCATTGATAGTCGGGGTGGTCCGCTTTGCTGTTGAGCAGTTCGACGCAGACGACGATGTTTTTCTCTTCCGCCAGTTTTTTGACGCGGTTCAGCCCCTCGGCGCAGATGTCGATGCCTTCGTCGTCCGGCAAGCCGTTTCGGTTGCCGCTGAAGGCGATGAGCGACGGGATGCGGTTCTGCGCCGCGATTTCGATGTTTTTGGAGAGTTCGTCTTCGATGCGGTCATGGTTCTCCGGCTTGTTGAGTCCGTTTGTGAGCGTTCCATGTCCGCCGACGATGGCGATCTCCATGCCGGCGTCATGGATGAGCGGCCAGACGTCCGGACCGCTCATTTCAACCGAGCTGTACCCCATCTTCGCCGCTCTTTTGATCAGGTCGGCATGGTCTATTCCGCCGCGCGCGGCGCACCACCAGACGACCGACTGCTTGATTGTAGACATTGTTCGCGCTCCTCGTTAGATGTGCGTCAGACGTTGCAGGTGTCGTAGGCGGCTTTCATAGCGGCGAGCGGTTCGCCCTTCGGTCCGAACTCATGGCCGACGAAGCCGTCGTAGTCGGTCTCGGCGATGGCGCGCATGACAGCGGGGTAGTAGATCTCCTGCGTCTCGTCCATGTCGTTCCGCCCAGGGTTGCCCGCCGTATGGAAATGCCCGATGTAGTCGATGCTGTTTCGTATCGTTCGGATCAGGTCGCCCTCCATGATCTGCATGTGGTAGATGTCGTAAAGCAGTTTCACATTCGGCGAGTCGACCTTCTTGCACAGCTCAACGCCCCATGCGGTATGATCGCACTGGTAGTCGGGATGGTTCACCTTGCTGTTGAGCAGTTCGATGTTGATCGTGACGCCTTTTTCTTCGGCGAACCCCTTGACCCTGTCCAGCCCCTCGGCGCAGATGTCGATGCCTTCGTCGTCCGGCAAGCCGTTTCGGTTGCCGCTGAACCCGATGAGACCCGGTATGCCGTATTCGGCGGCGGTTTCGATGTTCCGTTTCAGCTCGTCTTCGATGCGGTCATGGTTGTCGCGCCTGTTGAGTCCGTTCGGAAGCGAGCCGTGTCCGACGACGCATGCGATGGCGAGTCCGGCGTCGATCACCTTGTTCCAGTGGTCGCGCGGAAGCATTTCAACCGACTTGTAGCCGATCTTGGCGGCCGATTCGATGACCTGTTCAGCCGAGACGCCTTTTCGGGCAAAACAGCCGAAGCAGGCGGACTGTTTGATGGCGGGCATATGTGTCTCCTTGCGTGTGTAAAATCGACGCAACTTTACCAGAGCGGAGTCGCCGTGTCAAGGGGCGCTCCCGACCGGCAGTCTCTACAGACGATGATATTAGAAAGCCGTTTTGGAATGTGGAGGCTGTCTGGGAGCTCTCTGGATTCCCGCTTGCGCGGGAATGACGATCTGGCTGGCAAACCCTTTTTCCTTCAACAATGCCAAGCTTAAGGCGGAAGGTCAGATGTCAAACTTGCCGACGATGACCGCTTCCATCGCTGTTGAAATGAGCTGCCCGTCTGCGTCCGAGAGCGTCAGAACGTTCTCATCGACCGACTCGACGACGCCTTTGAGGCGCTCCTCTTCGTCGGGGCTGTCCGCTTTTCGGCGGCGCAGGATGACGGCGTACCCGATCGCCCGCCGAAAATCGGACGGAGAACGGAGCGGGCGGTCAAGGCCAGGCGTCGCCACCTCCAACGATCCGCGCTCATCCAGAATGCCCTCCGTCTGCAGGAGCGGCTGCGCCATTTTGTGCGCCTTCTGACAATCGCCGATGGTCGCCCCGCCCTCGCGGTGAATGAACAGCTGAACCGTCGACCCGCGCCGATGGCGGTTCCACAGGGCGTCCACCAGCTCATACCCGTTCGCTTCCAGCTGCGCGCCGCACGCTTTGGCGATGATCTCCCGCGCCTCTTCTTTCGTCAGATGCTGCATACGAAAGCCTTTCCTGATGGGTGGAATGCGGACACTATACGCGCTCAAAGCGGCAGTTGCAAGCGGCTCCCTTTTCGGCGAACCTGTAACGAACGGCTTGGAGGATGCGACCATGAAACCGATCGCCGCTGTCGTCACCGAATACCGATACCTTTCGCATGCGCAGGTCATTTGCGACCGCTTTTTGTCCGGCTATGCGCTCAACGGGCAGCCGATGCGGACAAACGCCAAAATCGTCTCCATGTACGTCGATCAATTTCCCGACAACGATCTGAGCCGAGAGCGCGCCGAGCGTTTCGGCTTTAACATTCATCCCACCATACCCTCCGCGCTGCGCAACGGCGGACATGCGCTCGCCGTGGAAGGCGTCCTGCTCATCGCCGAGCATGGACAATACCCTCAAAACGAGCTGGGGCAGACGCTCTATCCGCGGCATGAATTCTTTCGGCAGATTGTCAAAACGTTTCAACAGGATCAGCGAACCGCCCCCGTCTTTGTGGACAAGCATCTCTCGTATGAATTTGAAAAAGCGGAGCGGATGGCGCGGGAGTCGAAGCGCGGCAACTTCGCCCTCATGGCGGGCAGCTCCATACCGGTCGCCATACGGCTTCCCCCTCTGGAGCTGCCCCTTGAAAGCGAGCTGGAGGAGGCGCTCGCCGTCGGATACGGCGGACTTGACAGCTACGACTTCCACGCGCTTGAGGGGCTTCAATGCATGACGGAGCGGCGAAAGGGCGGCGAAACAGGCGTTCAAGCGGTCGAGTATCTGGAAGGGGAGGAGGTGTGGAAGGCGGGGGACGAGGGGGTCTGGTCATGGGAGCTGCTGGAGTCGGCGGTCTCTCGGTCGGACACGCCGCAGGGGAACGCCGTTGAGGACGGGCGGCCTGAAAACCTTGTCGGGCTGGGCTATGCGCGGGAGCTGGCGAAGAACCCCTGCGCTTACATTCTCCATTACGCGGACGGGCTTCGGGCGTCCATGTTGATGTTGAACGGGGCGGCGAACGATTTTCTGTTTGCGGCGCGTCTGCGCGGGGAGCCGGCGCCGGTCTCGACGCAGTTTTTTTTGACGCCGACGCCGGGCGTTCACCATTTCAGCGGTCTTGTTCATAAGATCGATGAGATGTTTGAAACAGGGGCGGCGCCGTATCCCGCCGACCGAACGCTGCTGGTATCGGGCGTCATGGAGGCGTGTTTAAAGGCGCGGCATGCGGGCGTCCGGCGGATTGAGACGCCGGAGCTGCTGAAGGTTCAGTATCAACCCTCCGCCAAGTCGCATTTCATGCGTTATTAGCGGCGATAAATGCGGGCGTTTTTGGCGGTTTGCGGCTTCTCGACTGCGCGGCGCCTGACGCCATGAAACTGAATGATGGAGCTTAGAGGTCGGAGATGTCCCAAAATAGAACGGTACCGTCAGCGCCTGATGAAACGAGCGTCTTTCCGTCCTGCAAAAACGCCCCCCAATTGACATTGCCCGTATGCCCTTCGAACTTTTTGAGAAGGTTGCCCGTCTCGGCGTCCCAGACGCATACGGTTGTATCCATGGCTCCGCTTGCGATCTTCGTTCCGTCTGGGGAATACGACGCCCAGCCGATCGCGCCTGTATATTCCTTGAGCGTCTTGATAAGTTTGCCCGTCTCGGCATCCCAGATGCGCGGCATATCGGAGTAGCCCGCGCTGACAACGCGCTTGCCGTCCGGAGAATAAGACGCCGAATGGACGGAATGCCGGTGTCCTTCAAGCGTGTTGAGAAGAGCGCCGGTCTCCGCGTCCCAGATGCGAACCGTTGTGTCGGCGCCTGCGCTGGCGATGCGTTTGCCGTCCGGAGAATAGGACGTCGAATGGACGGGATACTGATGTTTAAGCGTATTGAGAAGGGAGCCGGTCTCCGCGTCCCAGATGCGGACCGTTTTGTCCCGACCCGCGCTGGCGATGCGCTTGCTGTCCGGAGAATAGGACGCGGACACGACCATTCCCGCATGCCCCCCATTGAACCTACGGAGCGGCGTATTTTTCTCGGCGTCCCAGACGCGAAAGGTATATCCCCAAGTTGCGGCGACGATGCGCTTGCCGTCCGGCGAATAGCTCAAAGAGTCCACATGATTGCCTACATGGTATAGATTGAGAAGCGCGCCGGCAGCGACGTCGTATATGTAAATGAAGTATTCATATCGGTTTGCCGCAGCGATGCGCTTACTGTCCGGCGACAACGCGCACGCGCTGAAGTCGGTATGCCCCTCAAACGAGCGAATATGCTCGCGAAGCTTGATGTTCCAAATGTAAATTGGGCCGTCCCTGTCAGCGGCGGCAACGTTATGGCCGTCCGGCGAAAACGCGAATGAACTGGCTCCGCTTCCATGAGTGTAGCTAAAGGCCGGCTGAAGAGGCGCGCCGTGAGCGGCGTCCCACAACAGCAGATCAAGCATATTTCCGCCGGCAAGATATCTGCCGTCCGGCGAATACGCCAACGTGCGGGTCAAGCCTCTACCCGAATCAAGCGTATGGAGAAGGGAGCCGGTCTCCGCGTCCCAGACTCGAACGGTCTTGTCGGGGCTTACGCTTGCAATTCTCTTGCCGTCTGGAGAATACGCCGCCGAATGGACGCTTTTTGTATGACCTTCCAATGTTTTGAGAAGGGCACCGGTCTCCGCGTCCCAAATGCGAACCGTTCCATCGCGGCTGGCGCTGACGATGCGTTTCCCGTCCGGAGAATAGAACGCCGAATTGACGGACGAACCATGTCCTTTGAGCGTGTTGAGAAGAGCTCCCGTTTCCGCGTCCCAGACGCGCGCCGTTCCATCTTCGCTTGCGCTGACAATGCGCTTGCCGTCCGATGAATAGAACGCTGAATTGACGGACGATCCATGCCCTTTAAGCATGTTGAGAAGGGCGCCGGTCTCCGCGTCCCATATCCGAACCGTCATGTCTTCGCTTGCGCTGACGATGCGCTTGCCGTCCGATGAATAGAAAGCCGAATTGACCTGGCGCGTATGCCCCCGAAGCAGCGCGATCTCTCCGCCGAAGAGCGCGTCGTAGATCCAGATTCCGACGCTGCTTGCTGCGGCGAGCCTCTTGCCGTCCGGCGAATACGCGAGCGACAGGACGTTTCCCCTGCCGATGCGCAGCTTGGCGCCGTCGGGCAGACCGAGCTGCGAAATGAGCTGCGAAGGCAATGTCCTGAATGCGCACAACATCAAAAAGCAGGCGCACAGCGAATAAAAGCGCCGTCTCATATACAGCTCCGTTTCGGTCGGTTTTGACAGCGTATAAGAGGGCGGGCGGCAGGTCAAGGGCTATCCCTGGGATGTTCTTAGAAACTCACGGGCCGCCCTCTAGATAAAGAACGCCGGCGCCGCTCGGGCGGCGAAGCGGTTCCGCCCACCAGACCTGCGCCGCGTCCGAACGGTACAGCAGAAAGTTGAACCCGATCTTGCGCCGCTTCGCCGAAGTGAACGGATCAAAACCGCCCAGAGCCGCGCCGTACGGAAGGCGCGCTTCAATCGTGTAATACCCGTCCGTCGTCTTGACCGCCGCCTCAAAGCCAGAACGTCCGCCCGACAGGTTATAAACGCGGCGCGGCGCCGCCTGACCGATATAGGGGTCTTCGCCCGAATAGCCGCCCCCGCGCGGACATATCCAGAACGCCGCCCCAGGCGCCGCCCCCGTCGGCGACAGATGCTTTGGCAGATCATACTCGTCCTGAAACGGCGTCAGATGCAGCTCCACCGCGTCGGAACCGATATGCCAGCGCGTCACATCCTCCACAACGGGCGAATCGTCTTCAACCTGAATGAAGAAATAGAGCGCGTCGCGCGTCCACTGCGCCCAGACCCGTATCTCCTCGCCCGGCGTACTCATCGCGTGATCAAGCGCCCATAGGTTTGGGACGCCGGTCACCGATAGTCTGCTTTCGGAGTACGGCGCAAAACCGACCTTGCGGACTTGAACCGTCGTTTCGATCTCAACGCCCGCTTCGCCCGTGTCGGTGAGCGGGTCGACGTAGGCGATCTTGATCGTTTCGCCGCCCGTGAGACCGAGCGCGCCCGCCGGCGCTTCCTTGCCGTAGGAGGTTAAAACATCGCCCCGAAAGGCGCCCGAATTCGGCGCCGTTTCCCGCAGCCGAATCGGCGTCGGCTCCGCCCCGTCCTGCGCAGACGCATACGCCTCCGCGGTCTCCACGGCGAACGGATCCGCGTTTCGGTCGCTGTCATACAGGAGCGCAACCGCCGTGTCGCCCGGCGCCAGCTCTAGAAGCGGGGAGCCGTCCGGCAGCGCCGCGCTCAGCTGTCCGCGCTGACCCCGCCGCGCAATCGTCGCGTCCGCGATGAGCCGCCCAAACAGCCCCTCCGGCGCGTAGGTTGCCGCGACCGTCTCGCCGCCGCGCACATCCAACGTGTTGTCCCGCGCCGGCAGAAGGCTGTACCGCGTCGCAACCCTGCCCCAAAATTGCCCGTCCGCCCCCGGCACAGGCTCCAAAACCGCCCGCGCCTGGTCGCCCGACTCCGAAGCGGTGAACAGCGCCGCAGGGCGAATGTTCGGATCCGCCGCCAAAAGCAGGTCCTGTATCGCCACATAGAGCCACTCCCCCGCCGTGAACGCGGTCATCTCCGTCCCGTCCGCTTCCACGATTTCAATGCGCCCAGGGCTGGAACCGGCGACCACAAGGCGGACGCTCGCAGGCGCGTTCGGCTCGCCGGCGTCGGTCAACGCATCCACATAAACGATCGTTACGGTCTCCTTCTCCGCCGTCTGTAAAAGCAGGTCGCTTCGGTTCGCCTCGCTGGAAAGTTCCGTCTCCAGCCTCGCTTCAAACACGCCTGTGTCCAGCCCCGTTTCGCGCAGATGAAGCCGCAGCTGGTCGCGCAGCAGGTTTCCCTCCGCCGTCACTTCGGTCGACTCTTGAAACAGCGGGTCTTCGTTCAGATCGCCGTCCACAACCCGTATGAGGGCGGTTCCGTTCGGATGAAGGTTGCCGACGCGCCGCTCGCCGTCCAGCGTGAGAGCCGCGACGCGCCCCCGTTCGCCCGACGCCGCATAGAGCGCCGCCGTCCGCTCCGCCTGCGCCTCCCCGTCCGCCGACAGCGCGTCGATATAGGCGACGACGACGTAGCTTTGCCCCTGCGCCTGAAGCAGATTGTCCTCAACGGCGGCGTCGGCGTATTGCGTCCGCAGCTCGCCTCGAAACACGCCGCTGCTCCCTGTCGTTTCTTTCAGAACGACGACGACCGAGTCGCCCAGAAAATCCTCCCGCGCCTCCGCCGACGCGGTTTCAATCGCCTCGTCCGAGACGTTCAGGTCGTCGTCCTTCACCTCGATCAGAATCGCTTCTCCCGCGCGGAAAGCGTCCGCCTCCTTCTCTCCAAACAGGTCGAGCGTCCGCAGTTTTCCGTCGCTGCCGGCGTTCGCCTCCGCCTCCGCGGACGCTTCGATGTTTGTTTCGCCGCTGGCGCGCAGCGCGTCTTGATACACGGCTCGGACAACGATTCCGCCCCGCGCTTGGAGCGTCTCGTCGGACGGAACGGGCGCGCCGTATGCGGTCGGAATGGAGCCGAGGTAGAGCTGCGAGTCGGAGGCGGAGCGGCGCAGATAGACGCTCTCGGAGTCGAGCGCCTGTCCGTTTTCGCCGCGCGTTTCCAGGCGAACCAGCGCCTCCTGCCCGATGTCGTCCGGCTCCGCTAAGCGCAGATGGAGCAGATCGCCGGCGTTGAAAAGCCGCGTTTCTGCCGCGTCGTCGCCGCGCACAATGGCGAGCCGTCCGTCGCCGCCCGTTTCCGCTTCGGCGTGCGCCTCAACCAGAACGTTCGGTTCGCCCGTCGCTTGGAGCGCGTCCAGATGTTTAAAGAGGATGCGTTCGCCGCCCGCGGCTTCGATGGTTTCATTTTGTTCAGCTTGAACGCCGTAGCGGGTCGGAACGGCGCCTTCAAAAAGCCCAGAGTTCGGCAGCATTTCGGTTAATTTAATGGTCAAAGAGTCGTTTAAAATGGAGCCTTCCGCCTGAATTAGAGCCGTGTCGGCGATGGACGGGTCTTTGTTTAAATCGGCGTCGCGCACGCGCACAATGAGCGGCGCCCCCGCCCTAAAGAGAGCCGGCGCACCGCCGCCGTTCTCAAAAGCGCCGCCGGGCATGCGAACTTGGAGAAGGGCGGTGTCGCCTGCCGCGGCGCGGGCCGAGGCGGTTATGGAGACGTCCGTTTCTCCGCTCGCCCGCGCCTTGTCGATATACGCCGCCTGCGCAATCTGATTTCCGGCGATCTGCAAGACGCCGTCCCCCCTCACAGGCTCAACGCTGTATACGGTCGGCAGCTCGCCTTCATACGCGCCGCTCTCATTCTCTTTCAATACGATCTTCTCAACATCCCGCGCCTCGCCCAGATCCAGCGCTGACACAACCGCCTCGCGCCCGTTTATTTTAACCTGAGTCGGAACCTCCGCCGCCGCCTCATTAGCCTGAGTCGGCGCCTCCGCCGTCTCCTCATTAGCCTGAGTCGGAGCCTCTGCCTCCTCTTCATTTGAAGCGTCTTCTGTCGCTTCATCGGTCTCTTCAGCTGCCGTTTCTTCTATGATTTCAAGCAGCCCGTGTTCGTCGCCGTCAACCGCTGTAATGCGCAGCATGTCGCCGGCGGTGAATCGTCCCGCCGGTTCCATCTGAATCTCTCCGTCCGCGCCCGTTACGGCGGACGCCTGCGCCGAGGCGGTTTCCGCGGAGCCGTCCGGCCGCGCGAACGAGTCTTCGTATGAAACGGTCAACAGTTCGCCGCCCCGCGCCGAGATGCGGTCCGCCGCGTTCAACGGCTCCTCGGCGTATTCGGTCTGAACGGGCGCGAAAAACCGCTCGCTGTCGGCGGACGGCGCCAGCTCCACTTCGCCCCCCTCTCCAACAACCAGCGCGCCCTCCCGCAGCTCAAGACGGATCTCCTCGCCAAAGGCGCCGCCTGAAACGACGGCGGAGATCGACTCCTCGACGGACGGGTCGCGGTTGGCGTCCGGGTCGTATGCCATCGCCCAGAGACTTCCGCCGGCGAAGTACGGAAAGACCCCGCCGTCCGCCGTTTCAAAATCGTCCGGCGCGGCGCCGAACTGCATACGCCCCTGAATCGATCCGATCAACTGACAGCGCAGCCAGCGCACCGGCGGGTCATGCGGACGGCGCGCCGAAAGATGCCAGCGCGCCGTCTCCGTGTTCGGAAGCGACAGGATGTAGTTCAACCCGATCAAGCGGTCGATTTTCGGTTCCCAGTCTGGGAGCGCGCCTTCTTTTGGAAGCTGGATCTCCAGCGTGTACAGCCCGCCGTCGGAGCGCGCCGCGGTTTTAACCGCCGGTATCTCCATCGGCGCCTCCGCCCCCTGCTCCGACTCGTGGCGCACATACCGCGCCGCGGGCGTCCCGCCGATGCGCAGCAGCCGTATGTGAACGTCGCCCTTCTGGTAGATGGAGAGCGACGGCGCATGCTCCGCCCCGTCCACCCGCGCGTCAATGAACAGGTCGAAGGCGTCCTGCAGCGACGGCGCCTCCGAGAGAAGCGGCAGCGGTATCGACAGCGCGATATACAGCGACGAGTCGTCCCACTCCGCCCAGACGGACGGCTCCCCGTCTCCGACGCGCAGCGGATGCAGTCGGCTCCAGTCGTCCAGCTTGCCGTCGATGGTCAACGGCGCATGCGCTTGGACGATCTTGGCAGTTCGGCGGTCGCCGGCGTCCGATTCGTCCGCTCCTTGCGCCGACTCGTAGAGCGAGATTTCGGAGACGACAGCGTTCGGTCCCGCCAGCCGGTTGACCGAAACGACCAGCTCGCCGTCTTCAACCGCCTGCGGCGGCACCGCAAAAATGCGCGGGGGCTGCGCCGCTGTCGGAACCGGCTCATCCCCATGAAGCAGATACCCGTCCGCCGTCAGATTTTGACGCCGACCCCCGTCCGCGTTCTGCAGATACGACACATACAACGTGTAAAGGCGGTCTTTTGAAAGCCCGTCATAATGAAAGCGGACCGCGTCGTAATGGTAAGCGAAGGCGCGCAGATTCTCCTCCGCTTCGCCCTCGATTTCCTCTTTTTCGATCCATCCGTATCGGTTTTCAGGCTCCCCGCCGCCTCGGTCGTATGGAAAGCCCTGCGTCATATGGGGCGAGCGCTCTAGGCTCTGTCCGCAGTTGTCGCGCCGTATCTGTATGAAGCTGACGCCGCCGGCGCCGTCCTGCTGAACGGATGGGGCGGGGCGGTAACGGTCGGTGAACGCTTCGATTTCGCGCAGCGCAGGATAAGCGCCGTGCCATTCGTCTTGTTTGATCTCGATGCGCAGATACCGCGCCTTCACAGGCTCCTGAAACATCAGGCGGCTCAGGATCGGCTCGTCCGGCAGGTCGGACGCGGAACCCATGAGTCGGAACCGCTCCCCGTCCAGGCTTGCATGCGCCTGATAAGCGCGGACGCCGTTGCCAGGTCCGCCGGTTGCGACGCGCATTCCGTACACAACCGCTTCCTCTTTCAGCTCAATGACAGCCCAGACATCTTCTGCGGGCGTTTGAAACTGCGGTTCGCCTTCCTTTTCCGTCTCTTGCTCCTCCGCTTCTTGCTTCTCCGCGCCCGCCCAGGTCGACTCGTCTGTCGAGACGCCGTCGATGAGCAGATTTGCGGCGTCGGGGTTGTGGGAGGTTTCGACGCGTTGTATCGGACTCCAGACGCGCGTATAAACAGGACCCACCTGAAACGACTTGACGGCGGGCTTGACGCTGAACCAGTCGTTGACCGCCGCCTGAACCCAGCGCCCCTCCTGTCGGTTCTGAAACTCTAGGGCGGCGTAGGGGTAGTTTCTGGAGGAGCTTCTGAAGGTGAAGACGCGCTGATACGCGGCGTTTCTCTCCTTGCTGACAACGATCTCGTACACTCGAGGTCCGTCTTCGGCGGCGTTTTCAAATTCGATCTGCGCCCTGTCGAGCAGATAGACGAAGCCGAGGTCTAAGGTGGCGGTGGGCGGATCGGCGCGGCTCCAGCTGGCGAGTTTGAGCGGTTCGCCTTCGATCTGTTTGGCGGTTTCGACCCATTCGCCAGAACCGGGCGTCTTCGGGGCGTCCGATCTTGGATAAAACAAAAAAGCGAGCAAGCCGATCCCCGCCGCCGCAACCAACGCCTTCGCGTCCACATTCCGCTCCTTTCTGCTTTGGTTACATCATATAGCCCTCCGCCTATCCTGTCATCCCTGCGCATTTGGAGCCGCCCTCTTCTCCGCAGACCGCCCTTCCCACGCAAGCCATGTCCTCGTGAAAACGGGGAGGGAATCCAGAATCGAACAGACGACATCCGCGTTCGCATGCCGACGTGTCCAACTAAAGCCTTAAGGTCGACACATCCCCTTTCCAATTCCGCCCATTTGCGCGACAATCGCCCTAAGAAACAACGGAAAGGCGGATGCATGGCAACCTATCGAATCGGCGTCATCGGACATACAGGAAGCGGCAACTACGGACACGGACTCGACACGGTCTGGCTCTCCATCGACGGAGCCGAAATCGCGGCTGTCGCGGACGCCGACCCCGGCGGATTGAAAGCGGCGGGAGAGCGCCTCGGCGTCCCCCAGGAGCGCCGTTACGCCGACTATCGACAGATGCTCAACAACGAACGGCTCGACTTCGTGAGCGTCTGTCCGCGCTGGGCCGGCGAACGCAGGGAGATGGTCGTTGCCGCCGCCGAATCGGGCATACGCGGCATCTACTGCGAAAAGCCGTTTTCGCAAACGCCGAAGGACGCGGACGCGATGCTGAACGCCTGCGAACGAAACGGCGTCAAGATCGCCGTCGCCCACCAAAACCGAGCGCATCCGTTCATTCAAACGGCGCAGGAGATGATCGAGGACGGGGCGATCGGCGAAATCCGCGAGCTGCATGGCTTCGGAAAGCAGGACCGCCGCGGCGGCGGACTCGACCTGACGGTTCTTGGGACGCACATTTTCGACCTGATGCGCCTCTTCGGCGGCGATCCTGTGAGCGTGAGCGCCGTCGTTCTTGAAGGCGGGCGCCCCGTCGGGCAGGGGGACGCGCGGCAGGGGGATGAGCAGGTCGGGCTGATTGCGGGCGATCATCTGCGGGCGACCTACCTTTTTGAGAACGGCATTGTCGGGACGTTTCGTTCTCGGCGGGAGGGTTCTCATTTCGGAAATCGGTCCATGGGCGTTCAGATCGAGGGAAGCGAGGGCGTTCTGGATTACCGCTGCGATCGGCTCTGTTTGTATCCGCATGGATGTTTGTCTCCGCCGCCGTCGGCGGATGAGTGGGTTGTGGTCGGGCATCCGTCGCGGAGCAAGGGGGTTGTGGAACTGAACAAGCCGCTTGTGTTGGATTTGATTCAGGCGGTAGAGGAGGATCGGGAGCCGATGTGCAGCGGACGAAACGCGCGCTGGTCAATGGAGATGATCCTTGGGGTTTATGCGGCGCATCGTCACGGGCGGGCGGCGCTTCCGCTGACGGATCGGCGGCATCCTTTGGAGGGTTGGGAGGCGCCATGACCGCCGCGGCAGACGAATCGAGCGCCGTTGAACGCTGCGAGCAGGCGTTGTCCGCCTATTGACAACAGCCCTACTGCGTCCTAAAATTATATGGTCAAAGTCTAGTCAGTGGAGGAATGAGTTCACAGCAATGACTCCTGAACAACAGATGGAGCAGCTGTCTATTGCGTATGTGCGCGCTGTGGCGGCTCAGGCTGGCTGGAAGATTGGCGCGATCAATGTTGACACAGACAGCGGGGACGGAATCTTAATGTCCGATGTTGGAAACTGCCCCAGAATTGAGTTTCAGCTGAAATCGACGGCGCGCGACATTATGCGGGGCGACGGTTTGCATTTCCCTCTGTCCGTCAAAAATTACAACGATCTGCGCAAAGAAACGGACGTGCCTCGAATCCTGATTGTCATGTGGATGCCGAAAAACGAAGCTGACCGGCTCAACCAAACTGAAGAAGAATTGTGCGTGCGCCATTGCTGCTATTGGGCGTCTCTTGAAGGCGAGCCTCCGACGCAAAATGTTGAGACCGTCACGGTTGTCGTACCGGTTGGAAACGTCTTTGACGCCGCCCAGCTCAACAATATGACGAATCTTATTGACCAAGAAGGAGAGTAACCATGAAAGTCCAAATCCGCGACCGAGACGCTTTGTTGTCGTTGCCTCTCCGCAATTTGAGATCCTACCTTAAATATCGAAGTTGGAAAGACGAGGGACAATGGGGCAAGCGTCCAGCGTCTTTCTACACCTTTGAGCGGGGCAGTCAACGATGGAGCGTCGTCGTTCCGTATAAAGACACGTCTCCCGGCTATGCGGAACGCATGGCTGAAGCGGTCACAGCGCTCGCCGAGGTGGAGGAACGTTCCCAACTGGACGTGTTTTACGACATATCTGAAGCCTGTTATGACGTTGTGCGTATGCATCCTTCCAAAACCGTCAACGCCTCTGAAGCCCCGCTTTCGCTGAATCAAGGCGCAGGTCTTTTGAAAGACGCCCGCAGCATGTTTGCGGCGGCCGCGCGCGCTGTCGAAAAACCGCAGTCAATCTACCGCGGTCCCTTCAGCTCTCAGGTGAGCGATTATCTTAGTCTTGTGCGGCCGCTTCGTTCTTTCGGCATGGGACAGTCGCTCACGCTCTATTCGCCGCTGTTCCTTCAGCAGCCGACCCTCCATGAAGGACGCGGCGATGCGCTGGCGCCGTTTCCCCGCCGCGCCATTCGCAAACTTTCGGAGGCGTTGGAACATACCGACAAAGCCATCGAAGAATCTCTCAAGAAAGACTCGCTGGAACCTTTTCAAGACGCCGTCCCCTACGGCGTCAGCGCAAACCTGTGCGATTCACTGGCGGCGTTGACCGCTCAATGGAACGGCATTGTCATTCATGTGTCATGGTCGGAAGAGCGGCTGTCCAATGTAGAGCCGCGCCGTTTCCAATTCACGATACATTCAGCGGAGATGCTGGCGGAAGCGGCCGCTCAATTTCGCAGTACAGAGCCTTTTTTGGATGAAACGGTCGTCGCATGGGTTGTCAAGTTAGAGCGGGAACCTGAAGAATTTGACGGCAGAGCGGGGATCTACTGTGTGCGCAACGGGAAGCCTCTTCGTATGAACGTTGTATTTGAAGCGCCGTCATTCAAAGCGGTCATCAGGGCTTTTGATGAGCGGCGCCCCATCAGCCTAGACGGCGACATCTACCGCGCCGGCAACGGATATGAATTGCGGCGGCCGCGCAACCTCTCTCTCATCATGCATGAATGAAAAGCATGATGCGCGCGCCGTTTGACGTTCACTTTTGAGCAAATATGATCGACAAACGAGTTTGTCGCGCATAGATGATCGACAAATGATCAGCGCCGTTTGAGGCGCAAAGCGGCCGTTAACGCCGAACCGTCCGCCCTAACTCAACGCAATCTCTTTAAACCGTCGAACCTGCTCCGTCAGCGCGCGTTCGGTCGGCAGCCGTTCAATGGACGACGCGCCGAAAAAGCCGACGACGCCTTCAGTGCGATCCAGAACATACCGCGCGTCTTCAGGCTCCGCAATCGGTCCCCCGTGACAGATCACCATCACATCGTCTCGAACCGCCTTTGCCGCGTCATGAATCGCCTGAACGCGCTCCACCGCCTCGTCCAGAGTCAACGCCGTCTGCGCGCCGATGGAGCCTTTTGTCGTCAAACCCATATGCGCGACGAGCAGATCGCCCCCCGCTTCCGCCATCGCCGCCGCCTCCTGTTCGTTGAACACATACGGCGCCGTGAAAAGGTCCTGCCGCCGCGCCTCGGCGATCATCTCCACCTCAAGGTCGTAACCCATGTTCGTCTCCTCAAGGTTGGCGCGGTACACGCCGTCGATGATGCCGACCGTCGGGAAATTCTGGACGCCCGAAAATCCGATCGCTTTCAATTCGCGCAAAAAGACATCCATCAGACGGAACGGATCGGTGCCGCAGACCCCCGCCAGAACCGGCGTTTGACGCGCGACAGGCAGAACCTCCCGCGCCATCTCCACCACAATCGCGTTCGCGTCTCCGTAGGGCTGCATCCCGGAAAGCGAACCGCGCCCCGCCATACGAAACCGCCCGCTGTTGTAGATGATGATCAGGTCGATGCCGGCGGCTTGGGCGCATTTTGCCGAGATGCCCGTCCCGGCTCCGCCTCCGATCACCGCCTTTCCCTCTGCTAAAACCGCGCGCAGCCGCGCGATCATCTCTCGGCGCGTAAATGCCATTCCGCCCCTCCCTTCAGAACCTGTGGTAATATAGCATATGTCGGCATTTTCAACAAACAGGACGGAACGTCATGCGACAGCGTAGACACCTGCCCATCGCGCTTGCGTCTATTTTGACGGCGCTGACGGCGCTCCCGCTGCCCGCGCAGACAGAATGGAAAACGCTTGAGAGCGAGCATTTTCATCTGAGCTATGAAACGGACGATCTGGCGGCGCGGAGAGCGCTCAAGGTCTCGCAGGAGCTGTTTGACGAAATCGCCGCGCATTACGATATTGAGCTGAAACGTCCGTTTCGCGTCTGGATCGCGCAGTCCCCCGATCGATTCAAGTCGCTCGCGCAGGCGCCGATACGCGACTGGGCGCAGGGGTTCGCGTTCCCGCTGAAAGGCGAAATGGCGATCCTTCAGCCGAAAGGGCAGGGGGGGTACGAGGAGCTGGAACGCATCGCGCGGCACGAAACGGCGCATCTCGCCTTGGGCGCTCTCATCGGGGAAAAGGCGATGGAGGCGCCGCTCTGGTTCCACGAAGGGTTCGCTATGTATGTCTCGGAGCCGTGGACGCTCATGCATCGTTGGACGCTCCTTTCCAACGCGCTGTTTCGGTCGATGATCCCGTTGACAAGCCTGGACGAGGCGTTTCCGAGCGAAGCGGGGCGGGCGCATCTGGCGTATGTGCAGTCGTTCAGCGCGGTGCGCGGCCTTGTCCTTGACCACTCCTTCACGCAGCTGAAGACCTTGCTGGCGCGTCTTCAGCGCGGCGAGCCGTTTGAGGACGCCTTTGAGACCGTCTTCGGCATGTCGGTCGAATTATACGCGGACGAATGGAAAGAGTCGGCGTCGTCCGGTTACCACTGGCTGCCCGTGATTGGGGGAGCTTTAGCGGTCGGCTCCTTCTTCACGCCGATTTTTTTGATCGCGCACTGGCGGCGCAGGCGTACCAAAAAGGCGCGGCTGGACGCCTGGCTGGAGGAGGAGTCGAAGCCCGATCCATTTTTCCGTTGAAATGCGTTTAACGCTCCGAATCCGCCCGCTCGTCGGATCGTCCTTCCGGCGCTCCTCCTCCCGTCATTCTCTCGAAGCATGTCCCCGTGAAGCATGTCCTCGTAAAAACGGGGAACGGGGAGCGGGGAGCGGGAATCCAGAGTTCTCCCAGACAGCCTATACATTCCAAAACGACTTCTAAAATCAAAACCTTCGTAATATAGAGACTGTCAAAGGGCATGGTCAGTAGCCTGGACCGCCGTATGCGGTATCATATGAACAACTACGCGCGCCCATAAAGGAGGAAACGATGAAGCGTCTCAAAAAGGCGGCGGTCGCGGCGCTCTTGCTCGCAGGTTTGACGGCGGGATGCAGCGGCGGCGGACCGCGGCAGATGGCGGAATATGAATTAAAAAAAGCGGCTCCCGAAGAGTGGAAGGCGCATCAGAAGGCGTATGACGGCTTGAAAAAAGCGCAAAAGGCGATGAAAAAAACGGCTCCGAAGGAATGGCGCGCGTTGAAAGCGGCGTTGGAAAAACGAGAAAAGGCGCTGCAAAAGCTGGAAGAGACGGAGAAGCCGTATCTGACGGCGAAGGCAGCGGTGGACAAAACGGAGAATGCGTATCGAATCGCGAACGCCAAGCTGGAACGGGCGTGGAAGGCGCGAGAAAACACCACACCTGAAACGTTCCCGCGAAAACAGGCGGACGACCGACACGCCGCGGCGCGGGCGGAGTTCCACGTCGCTTATCAAAAACGCAACGAGGCGCTAGCCAAAAACGAGTTGAAGCTGACGGCGCATCAGAGAAACGAACGGGAGCTGAACGCGGCAAACAGGGCGGCCGTTGAAGCGGCGCAGGCGTTCGCTGAAGCGGCGCCGAAAGAGACGGCTGTAATGCGGGCGTATCAGGCGGACCTGATCGCTGCGCAGAAGGCGCTGGAGCTGAAGGCTCCGTACTGGTGGCAGGCGTACCAAGCGGCGATGGACCAAACGGAGCCGCCTTATATCATCTATCTTCTTGACAAGAAGGACGATACGGAGGGCTGGACGGACGGGATCCGACATGGAAACCCCCCCATCCCCGCCGTGGAGAGAATAAGAAACGTTGAGAGGGGGAGAGTAGAAATTCCCCTGACAAGGACGAGAATAGAAAACCCCTGACAAAGCGGAAAACGAAAGCCCCCCTGACAAGGGGGGTTGGGGGGTTTAAAACGCTTGCCGCCGCCTCTGGATTCCCGCTCTCCGACAGCGCGCGTTATGAAGAGGCGTCTTCGCAGCTGATGTACCAGATGACGCCGAACTTGTCGGCGCAAGCGCCGAAGTATGCGCCCCAGAAGGCGTCGCTCATCGGCATGCGAACGCTCCCGCCCTCCGACAGCGCGGCAAACAGCGCGTCCGCCTCCTCCCGCGTTTCAGGAGAGACGTTGACGGCGAAGTTGTTGCCTTGAAGCAAGCCGAAGCTTTCGGGAAGGTCGCTGCCCATCAGCTCGTCCCCGTGGACGGGGAAGCTGACATGCATGATCTTGTCCATGTCGGATTCGGAAATGTGAGGGATGTCGACAGGGGCTTCGCGGAAGGCGGAAAGGGTCGTAAACTCTCCCCCGAAGACAGACCTGTAAAACTCAAACGCTTCGCGGCAATTGCCGTTGAAGTGAAGATAAACGCTCGGCATGGGCGGCAGTCCTTCAAATGTTATGTGTGAATCGACGGACGCATGATGAACGAAGCGCGGGGGCGCACGTTACGGCGTTTGCTGAAAGGGGGACGACTCCTATGATGAGGAGTCGTCCGCCCGGGAAGCGCCGAGCGCGCGCCGCGCTATCAACGCCGCCACTAAACCCAACCCAAACACGCACACAATGGTCGGTCCCGTCGGATCGTCTATCTGATACGATATGTTACAGCCCATGAAACTAGCCGCCACGCCAAAAGCCCAGCCGATCATCAACCGGGAGCTCACACGGGAGGCGAGTAAAGAGCCGACAATCGCCGGCGCAATCAAAAAACTGAACACCAGCAGAACGCCTGCAATCTGCACTGAACTGGTTACAACGACGCCGAACAGCGCATAAAACAGAAAGTCCCACCAGCGTATCGATATGCCGCTCTCCTGCGCCTCCTTTGGACGCAGCGAGATGAGCATGAACCGCTTCCGAAAGATCCAATGGATCAGCCCGACCGCCGCATACAGCGCCGCCACAGCGCCGACCTCTTCCCAGCTGACAAACAGGATGGAGCCTGTCAACATCGACTTGATCTCGTCCGAGGCGTGCGCGATGCGGTCCGCCATGAGAATCGCCCCCGCCGACGCGACCGCATACGCCATGCCGATGAACGCCTCCTGCGGAACGCTTCCCTTGATGGAGCGCGTGTAGGTGAAGACGCCCGCGCCGACAATCGTCAACCCAAGCGAAAAGAAATAGACCCCGACCTTGCTTTCCACATCCAGCAGCGCGGCGAGCAGAGCGCCCAGCGCCGCAATTTGCGCCAGCGCAAGGTCCACAAAAATGACGCCGCGCGCCAGGATATGAATCCCAAGATAGGCGTGGATGCCGGTCAGGATCAGGCACGCGGCGAACGGAGCCGCCATGATCGAGAGCTGCTCCATCACGGCGACATCGCTTTTTCTAACTCCACGGCGATCTTCTCAAACATATCGGCGTAGGTTTTCACCTCCTTGTAGGCTCCGACCGTCTGCGGCAGGGGAATATACTTCACCCCCGCTCGGCTTGCCGTCGCCTGCGGAATCTTCGGCGAAAAATGGCTCGACGCGACGACCGCGACCGCCTTCTCCGACCGAATCTGCGCGATGAGATTCGCCAGATGGCGCGGACCGGGCGGTATGCCCGGCTTCTCCTCCACATGCCCGATCACCTCAAAGCCGAGCCAGTTTGACGCATATGCCCACGTGCGGTGGTAGGCGACGATCTTGACGCCCTTCCATGCCTTGAGCCGCTCCTCCCAGTCCTTGATGCGCTCCTTGTAGGCGGTTTGAAACGCCTTCAGGTTCGCCTCATACTGCTCCTTCCGCTCAGGGTCGATCTCGGAAAACCGTTCCGCCAGCAGCTCGGCGACCAGAATGCCGTTGCGCGGATCCAGCATATAGTGCGGATTCCCTTCGGCATGGATATCCCCGTCGGAACGCTGCAACTCCTCTTCGGGGACCTCCAGCTTCTCCTTAACGGCTTCGGAGGCGTTGATGAGCCGCCGGCTTCCAGGCGTCATATGCCTGTTCCGCGCGCCTTCAATGAGCAGCGGAAGCCAGCCGACCTCCAGCTCCATGCCGGTATAGATGAGGATGTCGGCGCGGTTGACTCGGCGTATGTAGCTCGGTTTCGCTTCGACATAGTGCGGGTCTTGCGTTCCTTTCACAATCGCATGGACGTCCACGTCTTCGCCGGCGATCTCCTTGGCGACAGCCGCCAGATCGGGCGTCGTCGCCACGATGCGAAGCGCGCATGCCGAGTCGCACAGAAAAAAGGCGGAGACGGTCCAAAGGGCTACGATAGCTCTGCGCATAGATGTTCTCCTTGTGTCGTTTCAGCAGACGCCGGCTCCAGAGTTGGAACATGCCTGAATATAAATGCGGAGGGCTTCGCCGGCTTCTCTGGATTCCCGCTCGGACGGGAACGACGATCTGGCAGGCGGCAGCTTTTCCGCAGATAGAAAGGCTTCATTCGTTCAAATGTTCCAACTCTTCTAACTCTTAACTCAAGGAGCCGACCTCGTCTTTCTGATCATGCCTTAATAGGAATGGGCGGGATGGGAGCCGATCGTGAAGCTGTACTGAAGCGACACGCTGTTTTCGGCGTCCTCCTCGTCCGGATGGCTCGCGGACGCAAACTGCAGGCGCAGCAGCTGAAATTCGGTCGGGATGAAGGCGAGAACCGCGCGGATGCGGGACGCCGTCTCCTCATGCTCCGTCAGCCAGTCGAAACCCGCCTCGACAAGCCAGCCTTTAGTGAGCTGGTACTGCGCCAGAGCGTATCCGCCCGACAGGTCCTCTTCGCCGACGCTGCCGGTCAAGAATTCGCCCGCGATGACGAACATCTGATGCCGCGCGGCTTCGAGCGGCTTCCATTTGATCCGCGCGTCCACGCCGAAGACCGAATTCGACTCCTCCACATCTTCCACGATGTCGTCATGAAGATGTTCCTGCGTCCGCGAGCCGAACACTGCCGACGCACCGATCTCAAACGTTGTCGCGTCGTTGATGTCCAGCTGGTTTCGCAGCCGCCCCAGATAGGCGAGGTCCCAGCTCTCTTCGCTGCCGAACAGTATCGGATTGTCGCCGTTGTACACGCCGCCGATCAGCTCGGCGTACCAGTCGACAGGGGCGAGCCAGCTCAATTCGGCGCCGACCTCGTTCAGAGCCTCTTCTCCAAACAGGCTTTCGTGGACAAGCGGGGCTTCAACAAACGGGAACTGATGCTTATGCAGCTGGTTATGGCGTCCGAATGCGGCGAAGTATTTACCCGCCTTGAGCGCCAGGTCTGCCGGCATTCCGAGCGTCAGGACATACGCTTCTTCCAGCTCAAAGCCGGCGGAACCATGCATGCCGAGCATGACGTTCGCCTTCACATGCGGATCGACAAAGGCGGTAAATTGAGCCTCAATCTCTTGAACGCCCCAGCCGTCCTCAATGGGCGCCCCGTGGGCGTGTCCTTCATGCCCGTGCCCATCCTCTTCATGGCCGTTCTCCTCTTCATGGCCGTTCTCTTCGTCATGATGCCCGTTCTCTTCGTCATGATGCCCGTTCTCTTCATGATGATGCCCTTCTTCGCCGCCGAGCATGACGTTTCCGAGAAACAGTCCGTTGATGCTGATAGCGGGGTTGAAGGCGCGCGACACGCCGGTCACATCCCCAGGGGCGTCCGCTATGCCGCCGTCTTGGGCATGTAAAATGGAGCTGAACATGAGCGCCGCCAGCATCGCCAGCGCGCTTCCCAGTCGACCGATCATCCGAACAACGTTGCCTTTCATAGAGTGAACCTCTTTCATTGGTTCTGTTTGTTGGACGTTCGCTTACGGAACCTGGCCGTTTTCAATCTGCCGCGTAATTCCTAAACCAGAGCCGGCGGGGGAGTCAAATTTTTTTCCTGCCCAACCGATCATCCGAACAACGCGGCATTTCATAGAGCGAATCTCTTTCGTTGATTCAGACTTAAACAATTGCGTACTGAACCTAGCCGTTTTTCAATCTGCCATGTATCCTAACCGAAGCCGGCGGGAAATCAAATTTTTTTTCAGCTGATGGGCGGAATTCTTGCGCAGCGCGCCCTGCGCCATGCTCTAAGGATGCGAATCTCGGTCGCTTTGTCCGCTGACGTTTTTCAAGGCAACAGCGGATTCTCTTCTTTTTTCGGCGCGCCGACAGCGAACGCTCCGATCAGCGCGCCCTCGACGATCGTCAAGCTGGTCTCGACGATGGGAGACGCGCCGACGATGATCGCCACGCCCAGCGACGCGATCAGTATGACGCCGCCCAGTACCGGCATTTTCCCGCCGCAGCTGGCGGCAAACAGGCAGAACGCAAAGACGCCGAGGACAGCGTTCACGGCGCGGGTCGGCTCTAAAACGGCGTCCCAGAGTACGAAGACCGCCCCCTGCGCCGCGTCCATGCCGGTCGTGGAAGCTTCCGCCCATCTGCGCATCGTTTCAACCGGTATCGTTTGAAGGATCGCTTCGATGAACGAAAGCGGGAGCCAGACGAGCAGAAACGCCATGGCGGCGCGCGCCCATCCGTTTTCGACGCTCTTTCCGAGGGCGTAAAGCGGGGCGGTTAACAGAATCAGAACGCCGATGCGGAAGCCCCATGTTTTGCCGAGCAGCGGCGCGTTGCCGAAGAAGTTGATCCAGGCTTCAGCGCCGCCCCCCTCCGGGGATCCGCTGTAGATGAGCGTTTGCCAGACGCCCGCTATGATCAATCCCAAAGCTCCAATTAGCGCGAAACCGCGCGCGCCTCTCATTTTCGTTCCTCCTTCATTTTTGTCCAATGCTGCGCAAACTGGAAGAGCAGCCTTTCCGCCCAGCGGCAAAGAAGAACCGCCGCCGCAACCGACAGCAGAATCGGAAGCGTCATGGACGGCGATCCTTTCTCGGCTGCGTTTGGGAGATCCCCAAATAAGAGGGGAGCGCAGATCAACGCAAACGTCAGCGCGCCGCACAGGCACAACATCAAGAGATGAAGAGCGTACGACAACAAAGCCGCCAAAAGCCCGTCTCCTCGTTTCAACAGCAGGCTCACAACCGCTCGGCTGCCTTTCATTTGCGCCTCCCTTCTGTCTGCGCAAGTGAACATCATGCAGAATCCCGCCGTTTTTTGCAACCGCCTTTGCGCTGGGGCAGTACGCTGATATGGAGGTTTTTATTTTTGACCCTAAAGCGTCCGCGCCGCCCGCTGTCATCCCGCGCTTCCAATTCCGCCATTCCCTCGAAAGCGGGAATCCAGAGTCCAACAGACGACGTCCGCATTCACAATCAGATCTGTCCTAACTCAAGGCGTCCTTCTCAGGACAAGCCGTTGTATGCGGCGGCGAGATGGCGCATACTATCCGCCAGCGCGCATTGAATGAAAAGCGCATCCAACACGGCTAAGGAAGGCATCATGAACGCGAAACTGACATCCGAATTCTTTGCAGGACGGCGCGAAAAAGCGTTCGACGCAATGGGCGAAAACGCCGCCCTCATCGTCTCTGCCGGATCGACAACCCCCAACCATGTCAAGTTTCGACAAGAAAGCGGCTTTTTCTACCTAACAGGCTTTCCAGAGCCGAACGCCGCCGCCGTCCTGCTTTCCAACAACGGCGAGCGGTCCTACACGCTTTTCGTCCCGCCAAAAGACCCCGTGAGCGAACGATGGGACGGAAAACGCGCCGGCGTCGAAGGCGCTCTCAACGAATACAACGCCGACAACGCCCACCCCATAGACGAGCTGGAAGAAAAACTGAAGCCGCTTGTCGATGCAGCCTGGCGCATCTACCTCCGCGCCGATATGAGCTCGCGGCGCGGACAGACGCTCCACCGCCTCTGCAGAGCGTCCGCGACCTCTAGCGGACGGTCGGGGCGCGGCGCGCTGGAATTCTGCGACCTCGACTGGTTTCTCGCCAACCTGCGCGTCCATAAAACGCCGGAAGAGATCGACATGATCCGCAGCGCCGCCGAAATCACGCGCGAAGCATACGCCGAAACGGTACCGCAGATACGCCCCGGCGGATGGGAATACGAAATCGAAGCGGCGCTGAACGGAGCTTTCCGAAAAAAAGGCGGCGACGGTCCCGCCTATAAAAGCATCGTCGGCGGCGGCAACAACTCCACCTGCCTCCATTATGTCTCCAACAACGACCCGCTGCGCAGCGGCGACGTCCTGCTCATCGACGCGGGCGCGATGCGCGGACATTACGCCTCCGACGTGACGCGCACCTATCCGATCAACGGCAGATTCAGCTCCGCCCAGCGCGAGATGTACGAGGCGGTTCTGCGCGCGCAGAAGGCGATGATCGAGGCGGCGCGCCCAGGCATACCGCTCAAACAGCTCCACGAACTGTCGGTGCGGCTGTTGACCGAGTCGATGGTGGAGCTGGGCTGGCTGGACGGGCGCGGCGTAGACGCTCACATCGAAGAGAAAACCTACCGCCAATACTATATGCACGGGTCGGGGCATCATCTGGGCTTGGATGTGCATGACCCTGGTCCTGCGGAGATCGATGGCGAGCCGTTTTTGCTGAGCGAAGGCGCCGTCTTCACCGTGGAGCCTGGGCTGTATGTGTCGGAAGACGACGAGAGCGTCCCTGAGGCGTACCGCGGCGTCGGCGTCCGCATTGAGGACGACGCGCTCATCACGGCGGACGGGCATGAGAACCTGACGGCGGGGATACCTAAAGAGGCGGACGAGGTGGAGGCCCAGGTTCAGAGCGGCTGAAGGTTACCGCGCGGGCGCGGCGGAGAAGGCGTCGCGCGCCTCGCGCACCAGCTCTGGGTCGTTCCCCAGGCGGCGGATGGCGGCGACGAGGCTGTCGAGATGGTGGCGCATGTCGCCGCTCGCTTCTTGAATGCGCTTTTCGAGATGGTATTCGCCGAGTCGGCTGATGGCTTGCCGTATGACGCGGATTAGGTTCAAGAACAGATAATCCACTTCGCTTGATTCTAAGGCGATGGCGATCTGAAACGCCTCTTTGAGAGTGTAGCCGCCTTCCGCGGCGCGTTCTTCGCTTTGGGAGACGAGCGCGTTCAGTTTTTCAAGCGTTTCGGATTTTACGTTTCGGGCGGGTTCGCTCATCATGCCGGCGCGTTCGCACAGGCTTCGTCCGAAGTTCAGAATGATGTAATGATCCCACTCTTCGGAGCTCATCTCCTCCCAGAATTGCGCGGCGCGTTCATCGTCAACGCCGAGGCGTATCATGAAGGAGGCATAGACGCGGGCGTTCGTCAGCTCGTATTCGATGCACGCTTCGAAGAGTTCTCGGACGGTGATCATGTCAGGCGGCTCCTCCGATCCTGTTTTCTGTTTAGATTTGGCGCGGCGCGTTTGCCCTTTTCTTTAAGAAAGTATGTATCCAAAAGGGTAAAATGTCAAGCCCTTCTGGGCGGGCGGAGCGGGAATCAAAGCGGAATCTAAGGAAGGCGGATGGGTTCGGGCGGGACTCTGGATTCCCGCTTTCGCGGGAATGACGCCCTGGTTGTCGGCGCCTTTTTCCCATAAATAGAGCGATCATTCGTTCAAATGTCCCAACTTTACGCATGAGGTCGGCTGCTGGGCGGGGAGGAGAAACGGGGGCGGGGCATTTTTACGTCGTAAGGTCGGGGTTGCTTCGTTAATCAACGCAGTAGGGCTGCTGCGCAAACGATGATGCAACCATGCCCTATGCCGAATCGTATAGCCTAATTGAAACATCGGAAGGTTGAGCGAAAATGTCGGACTCTAACAGCTTTGTTTGGCGCGACTTTGTCGAAGAAACGCTGAACGGCAGCCGGTGCGTCTATCTGGAACCGGCTGACGGCGAATTCATACCCGAACAGAACCTTCTCCGAATCATCACCTCCTCCACCTGGGCGCGCGGCGCCATACAGAAACGCCACGCCCCCGCCATGAAAGCGATACTCCAGCGGCGGTATCCGAACCAGCCCATTGAGCTGGAGTACGTCGTGAACCCTGAAAACAGCTCGCCCAGACCCGCCCGCATGCTAGACGACGCAACCGAAATCGCGCCCCCTCTGCCGGTGCGTCGGCGCCAGCCCGCTGTCGTTCCCATCGGACAAGACCGGCCGAGCGGACTGAACCCACAATACGTCTTCGAGCGGTTCATCATCGGTTCCAGCAACCGACTCGCCGCCGCCACCGCCATGAGCGTCTCGGAGCGCCCCGTCAACGGACCGTGCAACCTGCTTTTTCTCTCCGGCGGAAGCGGACTCGGCAAGACGCATCTGCTCCACGCCATCGGAAACGCGGTCGTCGAATCCGGCGCCCCGCTCAAAACGCTCTACGTCTCTGCCGAAACGTTTCTGAACGACACGATCAAAGCGATCGGGAACTCGCAAACCCAGCTTGTCCGCAACAAGTACCGCACAAACGATGTGCTGCTCATGGACGACGTCCAGATCCTTCAAAAAAAGGAGCAGACGCAGATTGAGTTCCTCCACACCTTCAACGACCTTTACAACGCGAACAAGCTGATTGTCCTGGCAAGCGACGACGCCCCGAACGACATGTCGGAGATTGAGGAGCGCATCAAGACGCGGTTTCTATGGGGGGTGACGGCGCGCATCTACCCGCCGGAATTTGAAACGCGCGTCGCCATTTTAAAACGAAAAGCGGCCGACATCGGCGCCGTTGAGCTGGAGGACGAGGCGGCTGAGTACCTTGCCGAGCGCATCGACTCCAACATACGCGAGCTGGAAGGCTCCCTCATGACCGCGTTTCAACATGCGCGGCTGCTGCGCGTTCCGATCACCGTAGATGTGGCGCAGGAGGCTCTCGGCGGGGACGCAAACAGCGGCGGCGGGGCGGAGTTTATCTCGGCAAAACAGACGCTGGAAACGACCGCCGAGTTTTACGGCGTCAGCGCGTCGAAAATGAAATCGAAACTCCGCACGCAACACGTCGCCAACGCCCGCCATATGGCGATGTATCTCTGCCGCCAGCTGACAGACCACTCGCTCATGGAGATCGGGCGCGAATTCGGCGGGCGCGACCACAGCACCGTTCATTCAGCATGCAAGAAGATCGAAAACGAGGCGCAGGAAAATCCGGGGACGGCAGAGACGATTGAAAGGCTGAAACAGCTCATTCAAGGCGGACGTTCGAGGCGCGGAGGGTCGGCGTCATGAAAAAAACGCGGCGGAGCAGGGACGTTTTTGTGGATAACTGGATCGCTTTAAACCCGCATGACAAGCAGGCTCATGCGGGTTGTCCACAATTTCCCACATGTTTTTCCCACAGGTTGCTCGCATGGCGTTTTCATGGGCGCGCTCCGAATTTGCCGTTGAAAAGCGCATGTGGACAGTTTTGTGGGAAAGCGTTGGAAAGGCTGTTGCCGTTTTGCCGGCGGTTTTGGACTAAAGCGGCGCATGCGGTTTCTCCAAAAGTTGCGCACAAAGTTGCCATGGCGGTTTTCCAACGATTTTCATACGCCTTGATCCTGCGCGATCAGCAGACTCTTGACGGTTGCGCGCGTTTTCCACAGGACCTACTACTACTGCTACTATTTTAAAATTAAAAAAGATTAAAGGCGCGGACGCGCCGACGCAAACGAGAAAGGAACCGAGATGAAACTCGTATTTGACCGAACCGAACTCAACAGCGCGATGCAGCTGCTCCAGAGCGTCGCCATGACCAAAAGCTCCTTGCCCATTCTTGCCAACGTTCTGATTGATGTTGAGGACGACGTCGCTGTTCTGACCGCGACCGATCTCCAGGTGAGCGTGCGCCTGCGCGTGGACGCCCATGTGGAAGAGAGCGGAAGCGCGACGCTCCCCGCCGCCAAACTGGCAGCCTTTGTGCGCGAACTGCCGGACGACCATGTGCGCATCGAAAAGCTGGACGGGCGCCAGATCGCCGTTCAGTGCGGCAAGGTTGTCGCCAAGCTGCCCGGCATCGCCGCGGACGAATTCCCTCGCATCGACACCGCCGACAGGTTCGATTTCACCGTCAAGGCGGGCGACCTGCAGGAGCTGATCCGCTGCACCAAGTTTGCCGTCGCTTCTGAAGAGACGCGGTATGTTCTGAACGCCGTTTACTTCCAAGCGTTCGACGACAGGCTCTGCTCCGTGGCGACCGACAGCATGCGCCTCGCCGTCAAGAGCGTCGATGTGGAGGGTCTGGGCGGATGGGGAGAGGCAGCGTCGGCTGATAGCTCCGCAGACGGCGAGGCGGAACAGGAAGAGGCGGAAGAAAATGGCAACGGTCCCGTCGAAGAGGCGGAACCGGAAGCCGAAGAGAACGGCGGCGAAGAGGCGGAGCAGGAAGCGGAAGAAGAAGAGCAGGCGGAACCGGAAGCGGCTCCCGCCGGCGAGCAGCCGAAATGGAGCGCCCTTCTGCCGACAAAAGCCGCCGACGAGCTTCTGCGCGCCTTTGAGCCGGACGACGAACTGCGCGTCGGAACGGCGCAGCGCGAGAATTCCCCCTCCGCCCAGATCGTGTTCGACAGCGGCGGCAAGACGCTCATCAGCCGACTCCAGGACGGGAACTACGTTGAATACCGCGAGCTGATCCCGAAAAACAACTCGATCCGAATGGAGGTGAACCGCGGCTCCCTCATGAACGCGATTCGGCGCATCAGCCAGTTTTCAGACCGCTCGACGCTGCGGCTCACCTTGAGCGTCAAGGAGGATCATCTGGCGCTGTCGTCCATTTCGGCGTCTGGACAGGCGGAGGAGGAGATCAACGCCGCCTCGACGGAGCCGCTGGACATCGATTTCAAGCATACTTTCTTGGCGGATGCGCTGGAGGCGGCTCGTTCCGAAGTGATCTATGTGGATTTCAAAGACCACAACAGCGCCGCCGTGGTGCGCGAGTCGGACGCGGACGATTATCTCTGCGTCGTCATGCCGTTGATGAAGTGACGCCGTTGTCGTGCGCCTTGAGGAGCTGACGGTTGTTAATTTTCGCAACTACGAGGAGGCGTCGCTTCGCTTCGGTCGGTTCAATCTTTTTCTAGGGGAGAACGCGCAGGGAAAGACGAACCTGCTGGAGGCGATCCACATGCTGGCGGCGACGCGCTCGCATCGGTCGGCTTCGGACGCGGAGATGGCGCGGCATGGGGCGTCCAGTTACTACATACGGGGGTTGCTGAACGACGGATATTCGCGCCGCCGTTTGGAGATTGCGTATGAGCGCGGCGGACGAAAGCGCGTGACGCTGGACGGGAAGGCGCAGGCTCGTTTTTCAAACATCGTCGGTCTTTTGAAGATCGTTTTTTTCGCTCCTGAGTCGACGGCGGCGGTTCGCGGGTCTCCCGAGGATCGCCGCCGTTTTTTAGACGCGCTCATCTCGCAGGCGCGCAAGGATTACCTGTCTGATCTGATCGATTACCGGCGGGCGTTGTCGCAGCGCAACGAGGCGTTGAAGCAGACGCGCGACCGGCGCATGGCGCTTTCGGAGCTGCGCGTCTGGGAGGCTCCGCTTGCCGCCGCGGGGGTTCGTCTCACGGCGCGCCGTTTGGAGGTGTGCGGAGAGCTCAGCCCGCTGCTGCGGCTTCAACAGGAGCGGCTTGCCGGAGAAGGCGAGGAGGCGGAGCTGATCTACCGCGCCAACGTGTCGGGCGAGTCGCTGGAGAATGCGTTTGCGGAGCGGCTCACGGCGGCGGAGACGAACGACATACGCCGCGGGACAACATCGGTCGGTCCGCATCGGGACGACCTGGAGCTGCGCTTGAACGGGCGGAGCGCGCGCCGTTTCGGTTCGCAGGGGCAGCAGCGGACCTTGACGCTGGCGTTGAAGTTGTCGGAGTTTGAATGGTTGAAGGCGGCGACAGGAATCGCGCCGGTCGCGCTGCTGGACGATGTGGTGTCGGAGCTGGACAGGGGGCGGGCGAGACGCCTTTTTTCAGCGTTCGGGTCGCTGTCGCCGCAGGTTTTTTTAACGGCGACCGAGGCGCCGGAGGATCTTCGCGAGCGCGCCGCTTCGGATGTGTGGCAGATACGCGCGGGGACGGCTCAATATGCCGAGGGCGGCGGGTAGCGGGAATCCAAAGGCGGCGCAGAAACCTGTTCGCCTCCATTTGACGACATGCGCCCACTCAAGAATCGCGTTCAGAAAAAGATCTTGTTTCAAAAGCCTGCATAGGTTATGGTCATGAGGCAGCGGAGGTTCGTTTGCGCTCAAAACGTTGTTGCGCGGCAAAGCCTATGCTATAGTTCCGAATGTTGTCAAGAATCGTTCAGTTACACGGCGGGAAACCGCCAGAAAGGAAAACGCAAACGTGCGTCATTTGAATGAAATCGTGCGAACTCTCATGACCCCCCCCCCGCGAGAGTCGGCTGCGTAAAGCGGCGCTGACCTTGCTTGCTGCGGCAACGGCCGCTGTCTTCGTCTGCGCGCCAGCCGGCGCTGCTGTGCCAGGTCAGCGGCCGCCGATTGATGAGCCGCCGACAATTAAGATTACCTCCATCGGCCCCTACCACAGCGGATACGACACCTTTGAAGGCGACAACCACAGCATGCTCGTCGACACCAACGTGAACTTTGACACCGTCGATTGGTACGTCAATGACAGTTTTGTCAGGACAACCAATGGTCCGAGCAGGGCGGCCGTCTTCAGCCATGACTACCCCGCTCTCGGTTCAACGACCGGCGCGCCCATTGTCGTCAAAGCCGTAGCCGCCGACGCCAACGGCAACACCGACACTGACCAGGCAACCATCAACGTCTGGACGAAATCAGAAACGGTCAATAT
>JAPPNK010000005.1 GCA_028818695.1 Candidatus Poribacteria bacterium | reverse complement strand
CTCGTCGCTGTCGTAAAAGGGTTTTTATGAATGCCATCGCATGAGCGTACCACCCGGGTGCGGTAGTACGCTCAAACGGAGTTATTGACGGCGATAGCGTTTGATAAAGCGATATATCTTTTAAGATTCCCGCTTTCGCGGGAATGACAGCGGGCGGCGCGGACGCTTTAGGGTCAAAAAATAAAACTCCGTATAAGCGTACTATCTCATCGTTAGCGGTTTTAATCCTTCGCCAGCGCGGCGTAATCCTCCCGCGGCGGCACAAAAATATCCAGCGCCGCCGCCTTTTCGCCCATCGCCCGAGCGCTATGCACAACATTCGGCGCGATATGCCAAATGTCTCCCTCCTGAACGACGCGAGTCTCGTCCCCGATCGTCAACTCAAACGAACCCTCCAGCGCGACGCCCATCTGCTCATGCGGATGCGAATGGGGCGGGACAACCCCGCCCGGCTCAAAATATACAAATGAGAGCATTCCCCGCTCGCCCGATGAAACCCGCAGCGACACCCCCTCAAAAGGGCGTATCTCCCGCAGCGCGCTCACCTTCGAGACGCCCATCCGCTACTCTCCAAAGAAATGCGCCGCGTCCTCATCCACGCGGCTCTCATAGGTCTGCTCCAGAGCTCTGGACGGAATATACAGGTCCTTCATGTTCTCGCGCAGCTTCCAAGCGGCCGTCGCCGCCCGAATCAGATTGCTCAGCTGCTCTGGATACAGCGCCTGGAACCCGTCCGACTTGGCGATCATCGGGTTCGGATGCGCCTCGGCAATCAGGACGCTCGCCCCCGCAAAGACGCTTGCCACCGACAGCGGATGCACAAGGTCGCGTATTCCCGACCCGTGCGAGGCGTCCACCGCCACCGGCAGCCCCGTCAGCTGATAATGGAACGCCGCGACCGTTCCCAAGTCCAGCGTGTTGCGCGTGTATTTCGTATGGCTGCGTATTCCGCGCTCGCACAGGATGATGTTCTCCTTGCCGCGCACCATCATGCGCTCCACCCAGAGCAGATACTCTTCGGCGTCCAGAGAATGCCCGCGCTTGTGGATCACCGGCAGCTCCGTGTTGCGCAGCTCGTTTAGCAGGACGGTGTTTCGGCTGTTCGGCTCGCCGATCTGCAGGCAGTCGACCCCGCAGTCCTCAAAAAGCGGGATGGTCGTATGATCAAGTATCTCGACGGCGGTCGGCATGTCCACCTCCCTGCCCGCCTTGACGATCATATCTAGCCCTTTTTTGAGCGCTTTTTTAGATTCGGAGCCGATGCCTTCCCAGCCGCTGTAGGGGCTGGAGCGGTACTTATGGACTCCGCCCCTGAGTACATGCGCGCCCGCCTCCTTCGCCATATGCGCGGATGCTACGATCTGCGCCTCGCTCTCAACGGAGCATGGACCGGCAATGACGACAAGACTGTCTCCGATCGGAACGTTGCCGATGTTGAAAGAGGAATAGATAAGGTTGAGCGGATCCCCCTTTTGAGCGGCCCTTTTGTACTTTCGGGAAATCTGAATCAGCTGTTCGACGCCTGACATTTTGGAAATATCCGCATGCGGCAGTTGGGAAATGTCGCCGTACACGCCAATCAGCGTATGGTCGGTGCCGGTCAACTTTCCTGTGTTGTAACCTAGCTCGCTCAGCCGCTGTTCAACGGCGTGTATTTCGCGCTCCGTTGCGACGCGGCGCATTTTGACAATCATCTCCGGTTTCCTATCTATTGACGCTTCCCCCGCCTTCCGCGGTTCCATTTCCACACAAGCCTTAACCATAACTCGAACGCGCGCAAAGGCGCAACGCTTTAAACTGACCTGGCTCCTTGAGTTGGACATTTGAACGGACAACGCCCTTCTATCCAGACCGCTGTTCCCGCCCGCTCCTGCGCAGAGAAATCCACAGGACCGCAGAAACCGCCCCAGTCCGCTTCTAGCGTTGTCCCAGCTCAAGCGCCAACATCAGCGCTAATGCCCTTATTATACATAATAAACAGGACAAACGCAAAGCGGCGTCCCAGTTTCATGCTTCCTCAACCAGCCTCACACACTCCGCAGGCGCGCGTAATGCATCTCGCGCCCCTGCTCCAGATATTTTGCCGCATAGTTTGTCAAAAACTGACGTTCCGGGTCGTATAAGCCTTCCGACAAAATCTCAAAATGTCCGCCCGACGCGACCGCTTCCAGCAGCTCGTCAAAGTAATCGGCGATGTCGGTCGCCACATGAAACGGACGCCCCCTCCCCAAAGCGCGCCGCAGCTCCGCCGCGAATTCAGGAGTCGCCACGCGCCGCTTTTGGTGTCGACTCTTCGGCCAGGGGTCGGGAAACAGCAGATGCGCCGCGTCAAGCGACCCGTCCGCGACGCGGTCTGCGATGAAATGGCGCGCGTCCCCCCATGCAGTCTTCGCGTTTGCGATGCCGCGCTTGGCGATGCGCTCCTTTGCCATACGCAGCGACTTTCCAGACACATCGATTCCAAGATAGTTCACATTCGGGCGCGCCTGCGCCGCCTCTATGATGAACCGCCCGCGCCCGCAGCCGATGTCCAGCTCAACAGGGTTGCCGTTTCCAAACGCCTCCTTCCAAGAGAGCAGACGCGGGAGCTTCAGCAGATCCAGCTCCACTTCAGACGGTTCAATGGACGGGTTGACAGAATTCATCGCGGGGTCTTTGTTGGTTTAAGGCAGGCCGCTCCGGCGTTCCAACAGAAAAACAGCGTTCTCCTCTTGCGCCAGCGATTCCAAAAGACGCTTGAACGGCGGATACGCTTCGGGCGGAACCTCCGGCAGATGCGCTGTATATTCAAAATCGTATTGCGCCGTCTGTCCGTCAAAGCTGTATTCGCGTTTGAAAGAGGCGTATCTGTTTTGAATCGACCGCGGGGGAGGGATGGACAACGCGAACCCGTCCGGCAGTTTGAGGCGGACGCGCCGCGTCATGACCGCCGGGACGCCCAGCTGGTACGCCGTTTTTCGCGTTTGAAGCGCCGCGCTTTCCGCCTGCGCGTCCAGATCGGCGCCCGGTATCGGCGCGATAAGGGCGTCGCCGCTGACCCGCGCGTAATCCTTCGCCGTAAAATGAACGCGGACTTGCACCGGCGCATGGACATCTTCTAAACCTTCCACGCTCCACTCTAGCGCCTGCGCGCCTGGGTAGGATCCGCTCAACCGCTCCTCCAGATACCCGCGCATGCGGCTCGGATTCACCGCTCGGTAAAGACGGCGCAGCTCCCCCGCGCGCAAGCCTGTCCCGATCAACGTTTCCACCCCCTCCAAAGACCCGTCGCCGCTCAGCTCCGCCTCCAGCGTCCAGTCGAGCCGGTTGCTGTCCGCCTTGTCGACCGGCGTCCGCCGCCAGACCGGGCCGGACGGCGCCAGTATCAACGTCATGCGCCCCTGATTCCGCGCCGGCAGACTGCCTACGGGCAGCGCGTCGTTCGTCGGGTCGAACCAGCGGTACTCCCCCTCGCCCGTCGGAAGCGCGAGTATCATGTGGCTGAACTGACTCAACGACGGCAGCTCCTTGTCGACGTCCGCGCCGCCGTCGATCGGATTCAGGATCGCCGGCAGCGCCTCCACCCCAATGAGCGACAGCGCTGAAATGAGAAGGTTCGTCTTGTCCTTGCAGTCGCCGTAACGCCGCTCAAACGAATCGACCGCCGTATGCGGTTGATAGGCTCCCTGTCCGAGTTGAATCGCCACATAACGCAGCTCCCGCGCCGCATATGCGCATAACGCCTGAATGCGCTCCTCCTGCGTCCCGCGCGAGGCTGCCACATCTCCTGCCGCTTTGGCGAGCGCGTCGCTCATATCCGCCCGCCCGTTCAACAGGCTCCGATACCATGTATGGATCGCGTCCCACGAATCGACGGACGAAAGCGTCAAGCGCGGCGCCGTCTCCTCCGCCGGCGGGCTGTTCGGCTCAGGGAGATAAGGCGGAACCGGCCCGTAACTCCAGATATAAACCGCGTTTCCGTCCTCTTTCCGCCGTTCAAACCGAACGTCCGCGCGGTACGCCTTCCATTTGATTTTAACCTCTTCAGGCATCCGCAGCCCGTATTCGGCGGTGAGCGTCGGATATTTCGCCTGCAATAGGACGTCGTTCCAGAACCAGATATTCCGCGCGCTTCCTCTCGGCTGCGCGTCTTCGACGGTGACCTGATACTCCACCACTGCCCCCGGCATGAGCGCGGGAAAGGAGATCACTTTCCATAACGTGTCGGAGTAGAGGTTGAAGGCGAGCGCGGCGCGGGGCGTTGCGGCGCGGATTGCGTCGTCCTGAACGCGCATGACGGTTCCGTCCGGAAGACGAGTCAGCGCCTTGTTGACGCGGATATGCTGCGCGGCGGAGTTGTACGGAACCGCGATCTCGCCGTAGTCGGCAATCGCGCGGCGGCGCAAAATCTTCACCGCCAGATGCGTCGTGAAGCGCGCCCTCCCGTCCGATAAAATCTCATGCTCCAAGCGGTTGAAGAGTATGACCGCGTCGTCGTTCGGATACTCGTCAGGATGCGGAGCGTTCTCGATGCGTTCGGCAGCGTCCGTTTCAAGAACGCGCACGGCGGGGACGATGTCGGGGAACGGATCGACGCCGGCGTCCAGCATCTTGCGCAAGACGCGCTCAACGTTCTGCGCCGCCGTTTCGTTTGAAGGGTCCAGCTGCGCCGCAAGCTCGAATTCCTTCCGCGCCTTCTCCAGCTCGTCCCTCCGCTCATACAGGGCGCCGAGCTGCGCGCGCGGCAGCGGGTCGGTCGGGTCGCGTTCGGCATCTCGTTCGTAGGCGTTGACGGCGTCTTCATCCCTGCCCGCGTCTTCATACGCAAGGCCGAGATAGTAGTCCAGCAGCGCCGTTCCGTTTTGCGTTCGCTCTGGGTCGCGCTTGTGGGACGCTTCCAGTATGTCGATCGCCTCTTCGGTTCTGCCGAGCTGTTGATACGCCAGCCCTAGGTGAACGAGCGCGTACAGGTTGCCGGGCTGTTTTTGAAGAGCCGTTTCCAGCAGCGCCGCCGCTTCGGCATAGTCGCCGCGGACGATCGCTTCATATCCGCTTACGACTTCAGCCGGCGTCGGCGTTTCAGTCGGGAGCTCCGTCTGGGTTCCCGCGCAGCTGAAGAGCGTCGTTAAAAGCGCGCATGCGGCGTAAGCGAGGCGGTTCATTTCAGGGCGGGGGCGGCGGGCTGAATCTGTCGGCGGCGGAGACGCGCTCCCGCCGCTGCGGCAGCCGCTATGAGCGCCGTCAAAGCTAGACCGAGCGCGCTGTCAAAGTCGGCATCGAATCCGCCGTCCTCCATGCCTGTCGGCTCTTCAGCGGATCGCTCCGAGTCCATGCCGTATAAGAACTCGTCGTCCTCGCGCGTTTCTTGGGCGGTGTGGATGACGATCGTTTCGTCGCCGCATCCGACATACATCAAGCATGCGGCAACGCAGACCGCCGCCAGCAAAATTCTCATAGAGAGCCTCATCCTTTCCATGCCGTCAATAGCGAACGCCTGCTAAGGTTAATGTATGTTAATGCGCCGCTTTCGTCAACCGAACCGCTGATTTCCGCTGTTATCCCGTACTTGATACGGGGCGGAATCCACAAACCATCATCGTTGTCCCGACTCAAACGCTAACAGACTCTTCTTCTTGACGCTCATGCTTGCCGTTGCTAGCATGGCGGGCAGGGAGGATATTCATGGACAAGTTTAAGCGCTGGGTAGGGATCGGGTTGGCGGTTGCGCTGATTGCGGCGGTCGGCGCGTTGTTTTGGCCGCGCCAGGGCGATGAGGCGGAGGCGGTAACGCCGCTCATTATCCTGCCGGGGCATTCGCCCAATCTTAGATCGCTCGCCTTTTTTTCGGATGGAAAAACGCTCCTCAGCGCGGGCGCGGACAACGCTATTCGTTTCTGGGATGTTGAGACGGGCAAACTTCTCAATACAGGGAGCGTCCCCGGCTCCTCTGCATCCATATCGCCCGATGAACAACGGATTGCTGTCTTTCATTCCCCGAATGAAGTCTATCTGTGGAATATCTCCACAGGCGAATCAACAATGTTCAAAACGGACCACGGCTTCGTCGAGATCAAGTTTTCTCCAAACAATCGAACGGTTTCCACGGCAACTCCGGGGGGCGTATCAACCTCTATTTGGGATGTCGAGACGGGCGCGCTGCTTCATACCGTAGACGGGTTCGCCTTCAAGTATTCGCCGGACGGCAAGCGCATCCTCACAGTTGTCATAGGCTCCACCCCGAAGGTGTGGGATGTTGACACAGGCGCGCTGCTTCACACGCTCGGCGGACATCGCGGCTGGTCATACGGCTCGTATTCGCCGGACGGCAAACGCATCGTGACCGCTAGCTATGAAAACGCGATCCAGGTCTGGGACGCGGAAAAAGGGAACTTAGTTCACACGCTCGGCGGACATCACAGCAGAACATTGATGCCTGCGTATTACCCTGACGGGAAAACGATCTCCAGCGTCGGCGAACGCAATGTTAAGATCTGGGACGCCGACACAGGCGCCTTGATTAAAACGCTGAACGAGAAGATGGCGGCTGGACATAGGCATCTGTCTGAAAATCCGCATTCGCCGACCGGCAAGTATATCATCCAAAAAATCCCGAAAGCTGTTAGGATATGGGACGCGGCAAGCGGCGAGCTGCTGTATACGCTCTCCCATTCATCAAGGAATGTCCACAGGTTGGCTTATTCGCCGGACGGGAAGACGATCGCCGGCGCTGACGAAAACGGCGAGATCTACATTTGGCGTATTGAACAGACGACGCCCGCGCCTTGATGTCCATCCTTGTTGATGCTAGCCTGGCGGGAGGATATTCATGGACAAGTTTAAGCGCTGGGTATGGATCGGGTTGGCGGTTGCGCTGGCTGCGGCGGTCGGCGCGTTGTTTTGGCCGCGCCAGGGCGATGAGGCTGTACCGCCGCGAATCATCTTGCCGGGGCATCCGACCTATGTTCAATCGCTCGCCTTTTTTTCGGACAGCAAGACGCTCCTCAGCGCGGGCAATGACAACGTCGTTCGTCTTTGGGATGCTGAGACGGGCAAACTTCTCAATACAGGGATTGCCCCTGGCGCCTTTGCATCCATATCGCCCGATGAACAACGGATTGCTGTATGGAACCCCCGGAAGGAAATCTATCTGTGGAATATCTCCACAGGCGAATCGACAATGCTCGAAGCAAGCCGCGGCGGTATAGCCGCAATCACGTTTGCTCCAGACGGTCGAACGGTTTCTGCAACGAACTCGTATAAATCGATCGCCGTATGGGATGTCGAGACGGGCGCGCTGCTTCATACCGTAGACGGATTCGCCTTTACGTATTCGCCGGACAGCAAGCGCATCGTCACAAACAACCCCGCCTCCGCGCCGAAGGTGTGGGATATCGAGACGGGCGCGCTGCTTCACACGCTCGGCGCACATAGCAGCTGGTCGCATCCCTCGTATTCGCCGGACGGCAAGCGCATCGTAACCGCCAGCTATGAAGGCGGAATCCAGGTCTGGGATGCGAAAACAGGAGCTTTAGTTCATATGCTCCACGGGCATCGCGGTGAGATGTTGATGCCCGCGTATTACCCTGACGGCAAAACGATCACCAGCGTCATGGAACGCAATGTTAAGATCTGGAACGCGGACACAGGCGCCTTGATTAAAACGCTGAACGAGAAGATGGCGGGTAATAGGCATATATATGGGAATCCGTATTCGCCAACCGGCGACAAATATCTCATCCAAAAAATCCCGAGCGCTGTTAGGATATGGGACGCGACGAGCGGCGAGCTGCTGCGCACGCTCTCCCATTCATCAAGGCGTTTCAACAGGTTTACCTATTCGCCGGATGGGAAGACGATCGCCGGCGCTAACGAAAACGGCGAGATCTACATTTGGCATATTGAACAGACAGCGTCCGCGCCTTGATGTCCATCCTTGTTGATGCTAGCCTGGCAGGGAGGATATTCATGGACAAGTTTAAGCGCTGGGTATGGATCGGTTTGGCGGTTGCGCTGGCTGCGGCGGTCGGCGCGTTGTTTTGGCCGCGCCAGGGCGATGAGGAGGAGGCGGAGGCGATACCGCCTCGAATCGTCTTGCCGGGGCATCCGCCCAGTACTGTGTCGCTCGCCTTTTTTTCGGACAGCAAGACGCTCCTCAGCGCGGGCAATGACCTCGTCGTTCGCTTTTGGGATGTCGACACGGGCAAACTTCTCAATACAGGGAGCGTCCCCGGCTCCTATGCATCCATATCGCCCGACGAACAACGAATTGCTGTAGTGCACAAGGAAATCTATCTATGGAATATCTCCACAGGCGAATCGACAATGCTCGAAGCAAGCCGCGGTATAGCCGCCATAATCACGTTTGCTCCAAGCGGTCGAACGGTTTCCTCGTTGAAATCGCACGAATCGATCGGCGTATGGGATGTCGAGACGGGCGCGCTGCTTCGTACCGTAGACGGGTTTTCCTTCATGTATTCGCCGGACGGCAAGCGCATCCTCACAGCCGGCTCCGTAGCCGGCAAAGACTCCGCTACGAAGGTATGGGATGTCGAGACGGGCGCGCTGCTTCACACGCTCGGCGCACATAGCGCCTGGTCGTATGGCTCGTATTCGCCGGACGGCAAGCGCATCGTAACCTTCAACCATGAAAGCGGGATTCAGGTTTGGGACGCGGCAACAGGGGCTTTAGTTCATACGCTCCACGGACAGCGCGGCAAGTCATTAAGGCCTGCGTATTACCCTGACGGGAAAACGATCTCCAGCATCGGCGAACGCAATGTTACGATCTGGGACGCCGACACAGGCGCCTTGATTAAAACGCTGAACGCGAAGATGAGGGGTAATATGTATACGTATGGGAATCCGTATTCGCCGACCGGCAAGTATCTCATCCAAAATATCCGGAACGCCGTCAGGATATGGGATGCGGCGAGCGGCGAGCTGCTGCACACGCTCTCTCATACATCAAAGAAATTCTACAGTTTGGCCTATTCGCCGGACGGGAAAACGATCGCCGGCGCCGACGAAAACGGCGAGATCTACATTTGGGATATTGAATAGGCGATAGACGCTGCTGACGACAAGCGGTTAGAGGGGTTTTAGCGGCGAATCCTGTCCATCTTTTAATCCTGTAAATCCTAGTTCAGACAGACCGCCGGCGCGGAAACGACGACGAAAGGGGCGCGCCCAATCAACTCCCGCCTTAGTACAAAAAGCGGTACATCGGCCTGTTTAAAAGAACGCCGATGAGGCTCCAAACGCCGCCGACCACAAACTCGCCCAGTATCAGCCCCAAGAAAAACGGAGCCGCCCGGCGATGCAGCGTCAAGCCGCCCTGCTTCAAGAGAACCCATTTTAGTACGTTGCTGACAAAAATGGAGAACCAGAACACGTTGATCGACCAGCTGCTTGAGATCGCAAACCCCGCCGGATGAAACGGCCACCAGACATATTTCATCCGCATCGCCATCAAAAAGACGGTCTGCGCCAAGCCCGCTCCCGCGGCGACGACAGCCCCTGCGTCCGGCTCTAGCGGCGTCGCAAGCCAGCCGCGCAGCCTGTTGAACGGATGACCCGCAAACCAGGTCCGCGCCCCCTCTTCATACGAAAGATGCGCATACGCCCAAAACGACGCCAGAATGCCCGCGACCGCCGCAAGCAGCATCGCCCATGTCAAACGGCGGCTGCCGCTCCCCGCCCGCTCCGCCAGCTTATAACCTTCCAGCTGGTGCGGCATCGGATGTCCGCGGTGCGCTCGATTAAAAAAGAAAAAATAGGAAAACATCGTTAAATTCTGCGGACCCAAGACGCGCGTTCCAAAAATGCGCGGACCCATCTCGTCCGGCCCGATAAAATGAAGGTCATGCACTGGAGAGCCGAGCTCAGCGCGCATGCGGGTCACCGCTACGGCGATCATAAAATAAACGGCGAAAAAAAGCAGAATCGCCCAGGTCGACATCCCCGCCAACTTACAAAACGCGAACAAGCCTCCCCCGGAAATGAGCAGCAGCCAGAGCATGCCCCGGTAGGTGAACGGCTCCTTCTCCGCGCGGCCGCCGCCTCGACGCAGCAGACCGCGCCCGATATGCGCCAGATGCCGCCGAGAGACGACCGCCGCAATCAAGAACAGGCCGATATACGCCCCCAGCGACTGCTCATCCACATACGGAAAGCGCGGAATGTTCCGCAAGCCCAGCGCTCCGCCGACGATACGCTCCGCTTTCCAAAAAAGATAGAAAAACCAGGACGAAAACGCTAAATCGAGCGGGATAAAAAACGCCATCCCTACCGCAAACGGAAAGAGGCCGATCGGCGTCCAGCCTGCGGCGTTCCAAGGTTTTTCGTTGAAGAGTATCGGCTGAAGATTGACCAACTTTCCGCCGAGGCTCGGCGCCGACGGATACAAAAAATTCAGCCCGTTCAACGCATCCACCGCCCCCGCCAGCGCAAAGCCCGCCCACAACGCCCCCGACCGCAACGCGCCCTTCGAACCGCCCCCCGCCGTCATCTCAAGCGGGAGCTGAATGATCGGATAGGACAGCTTCTCGTTCTCCGTCCACTGCCGGCGGACGATGAGGTTGATCCCCAGCATGAAGGTTGTCAGCGCCGTCAAAAACGCCGTCCACGCCAGCGCGGGAACCGCCCACGCCTTCGCGTTTTTCCACTGGTAAAGCGACGATTCTCCCTGATACAGCTCCTCCAGAGCCGCCTTGTCCTTGATAGCGATCCAGTCGGGTATGTAGCGGTGGAACAGTTCAGCCCACTCGTTTTCCGGCGTCGCAAAGCGGAACGGATGCGCGATCATCGGAATGAGAACGCGCAGCATGTCATGCCCCGCCAGCGCGGACGCAATCGATGTCATCGTGTAAACGGTGAGCAGCTCGCCTTGCGAGAGCGCGTATTTTGGAAAGGCGCGTCCAAGCGCCGCGTTCAGCGCCGTGATCCAGAACAGGCAAAAGATAACGTTGAAAAAAAGCGAGACGGTCGTCGGGTAGCCCTGTCCCGCCGAGTCCTGTATCCAGTAAGCGTTGAACGGAATGAGCGCGGCGCCAAGCCCGATGGCGCGCCATGTAACCCCGCGCGCTCTTCCCGTTGAGCGGCTCGGCTCGCCGCCGTTCAAAATGTCCCGCTCAAAGAGATGCGCTGCGCGTCGCCCAGATCGGGATGCGTCATGAAGGCGTAATCGGCGTAGAGCTCCGCGCCGTCAATCGGGACGCGCGCGCCCGCCCCTGCGGTGAAATCGCCCGCGTCTAAACCGGCGCGGAAACTGACCGTCTTCAAGACCGTCAGCTCCGCCCCGATATGCAGGCGCGAGCCGCCGTCTTCGCTGCGCTGAAACGAGTCGTTCAGATGAATATCCGCCGCCGCCGCCGCCTCAAACATCCTCCCCATCGGCCATTGCCCCGCCAGACCCAATCGCGCGTTCATCTTTTTTACAAACGTCGGGCGCGTCGGCGTGTTCCACTTCACCCGCGAGCCGAACATATCCTGGAGAGTCAATCCGGCTTTAAGACGGCCGCTGATTCGATACGTCGCGCCCAGATCGAAACCGGCGCCGGCGCCTGTGTAGTTGAACAGGCTTTGCCGAAAAATTTTGAGCGAGCCGCCCGCCGAAAAACGCTCCGTCAAGCGGCGCGCATAGGAGGCGGCGAACGCGTCGTCCGAGTTGCTGAATGTCTCCGCCACGACCGGATCGTCGATATACGCTTCTCCGTCGTCCTTGACGCCGTTCTGGTTCAGGTCTCTAAATGTGCCGAGTATGCCGTCGCCGTTCACATCGATGAAGGTGACGCGCGGTATGTCGTCCACGCCGAGGCGCATCCAGCTGATCGAAAGGACGCCTCCCTCAAACGGCATCGCGGCGCCGAGATAGTTGTATTGCGCCAGCCCGCGCCCAAGGGGGAATCCGTCGGATTGCTGGAACATGTCGCCGTGCTGCGCCGCAAAAGCGCGCGATTCGATTCCCGCCAACCCCGCCGGGTTCCAGTATGCGGCGGTCGCGTCCTCAGCCAGCGCGGTATGGGCGTTGCCCATGCCGGCGGCGCGCGCGCCGACGCCGATCGTCAAGAAATCGAGCGCGTAGGCGCCTTCTCCTCCTTCCTCCGTCTGCGCAAACGACGCTGCCGACGCGCTCATCAAACACAGAAGAGCGGCAGCCATTCGATACATCCAGCCCGCATTAACCTGGCGCAAAGTCATATGTCCTCGCCTGTAAAATTACGCTCAGCGCGCTCCAGAAGGCGCCGACGCAGTACTCGCCCAAGATCACTCCGAAGAAAAACTTGGTCGCCCTGCGGTTCGCCTTCATGCCCGCAAATTTTAGAATGATCAGCTTCAACGCTGATGAGATCACCAAGCATGACCAAAAATACTCCACTCCAAACGTCATCGAAATCGCATACCCCGCCGGATGAAACGGCCACCACATGAACTTCATGCGCATCAGCATCAGCAGGAACGTGAAGAGCATCCCGCCCGCCATCGCCGCCATCGCCGGACGGTTCGGATCGACGGGGTTGCTGAAATGGCCGGCGACCCAGTTGAACTGACCGATATGCCCGACGAACGGGGCGGCGCGCGCATGCCCCAGACGGTACATCTCGCTCACGCCTGCCCACCAGGATGCGAGGGAGCCGATCACGAGAGCGGCGCCGATGGCGAACACGAGCCGTTTCGTGTTCATATTCGCCCGTTCCGCCATTTTAAACCCTTCCAGCTGATGCGGCATGATATGCTCTCGATAACCGCGTCCGCTAAAAACCAAAAATACGGAACGACGCCTAGATTTTGAAAACCGAACCCGCGCGTCCCAAGGATGTTGATCAAAAACTGCTGGGCGTTCACCATGCCGGCCATCTCATGCGCCGGCGGTCCGAACTCGGCTCTGACCCGCGTGATGCCGATTGAAATCGCAAAAAAGAAAGCGAAAAAAGGCAAAATGATCGGAAGCGTCATCCCCGCGTTCAAACAGAAGTACACAATATACGCCGAGCAGACAAGAAGCAGGACGCCCGCCGCGCGGTAGCTGATCGGCTCCTTGCTGTCGTCCATCTTCTGGACGCCGACCAGATGCTTCGCGACCTTCGCCAGATGCCTCCGCGTCGACCAGACCGCCGCAAAAAAGACCGCCAGCCATCCCCCTATCGATTGCTCGCTCAAAAACGGGGCGCCCGCGACGCGCATGCCGGTCGCCGACACGAACACCTGCTGCAGCTTCTTAAACACAAAGAAAAACCACATCGAAAAAGAGAGATCAAGCGGAAGCAGATAACCCAGCCCGATCACAAACGGGTACAGCGGAACGGGGACGCCTCCCATCGCGCTCCACGGACGCTCCGTGAACCGAAGCGTGCGCAGATCGTGCCGCACCGCAAACCCCGGCACAAACGGGTACAGCGCGTTCAAGCCGTTCAAGATGTCCAGCGCCGCCGCCCCCCCGAAGCCGATCCAGAGTATCTTGTCTTTGAAAAAGCCGGACGCGCCGCCCTTCTCCGTGATTGCCATCGGCAGCTGAATGATCGGATACGCCAGCTTCTCATGCTCCGTCCACTGCTTGCGGACGAAGACGTTCAGACTGACCATCGCCAGCCCGAGCGCGGCAATCAGGCTCGTCCACCAGAGCGTCACCCGCAGCCAAGGGCGCAGCGTTTTCCACGCATAAAACTGATCTAGCGAGTCGCCCTCATAAAATCCGTCAATGATCTTCAGCTCAGGATCGAACACGACCAGATGTTCGGGTATGTATCGAAAAAACATCTCCGCCCACTGGTTTTCAGGCGTCGCAAAGCGGAACGCATGCGGGACGGCGGGTATGGTGAGGGCGAGCGCGTCATGCCCAGCCAGCCCGGAGGCGACCGAAAGCATGACATAGATTGTGATGAGTTCGCCTTGATTCAGCGCCCATGCCGGGCGGAACTGGCGCGCTATAAAATTAAAAATAATGAGGAGAAAAATGTTGAGAACGACGTTCCAGAAGAGCGAGATGGTCGTCGGATGTCCTGAGTGCCACATCCCCTCCACTTCCAGCACCCAGAACACGTTTGGGACGCATAGAACCGCCCCTAGGGCGACCGCGCGCCATGTCACCCCGACCTGCCGCGCGGGGCTGCGTTCGTTCGCCCGGTTCATACGCCTCTATCCCCGCTCTTTAGGCTAACGAGCGACCTCCCACACCAGATGCGGCAGCTCTTTCAGGATCAGCTTTTCCATTGCGAGGCCGACCGCGTTTCGAGAGCCGGGTATCGAAAACACGATCGTGTTCCGCGCGACGCCGGCGGTTGCCCGCGACATGATCGCGCCGGAGCCGATCTCCTCGTAACTCAAATAACGAAAAATCTCGCCGAATCCCGGCAACGTTTTTTCTAAAAAAGCGCTCACAATATCGAAGGTCGTGTCGCGCTTTCCGATGCCCGTTCCGCCTGTGAAGATGAGCGCCTGCGGCTCCTCCTTGCCCGTCCACCGCTCCAGCGCCGCCTGGATCTGATCTGGCTCGTCCTTGATGACAGCGTACCCCGACACGGTATGTCCAGCCTCTTTCAGCGCCTGCTGAATATACGCGCCGCTCACATCCGTTTCAGGCGTCCGCGTGTCCGAGACGGTGACGACCGCGCAGGCGGCGGGACGATCCGCCGCCGCCTCTTGATGCTGCTCGTAGCTCATGGCTTACCGTTTTTCTCGGTGGATCATGTGCTTGCGGTGGTAACGGGAGTATTTTTTGATCTCCATGCGCTGGTTCGCCTTTTCAGGGTCCACCTTCTTTTTCATGACATAGGTCGATTTGCCGTCTTCTGTCACGAGGCGTATGAGTCGACGCATTGCTCCGCTCCTTCTATTAAGTCGATGGTTGTATGCGATGCAAGTTTAACGCTGGAAGATGCGTCTGTCAAGCGCTGTATCTGACCTTACGTCTTAAGTTGGGGCATGTCGGCATGCGAACGCGGACGTCTTCTGCGGCCCTCTAGATTCCCGCTTGCGCGGGAATGACGGCCTGGTTGGCGACGCCTTTTTCCCATGAATAAAGGCTTTGGTCGTTCAACTGTCCCAACTTTACGCATGAGGTCAGCCGTATGCGGTCGGGGACGGTCGCTGATGCGCCATATTGATCGCTTCGTTCCCGTTGTATGTCAAAATGGCGCACTCCCGTCGAACGCCTTTGGACTCAACCTGCGCCATAGGCGGATTCTCCCCGCCCATCATGTTGGCGCCGTTCTTGCTTATGCTTATATAAAGCCAAACCCGAAAGGGCAATCAACCATGAAGCATGAAAGGAAACAAACCATGTCCGTCAAACTGAATGTAAGGCAGCCGAACCTTCCGACCTTCGGAGACTTCGGAGATTTTTTCTCGCCGTTCCCGTCCTTCTTCGCGCAGGCGCGGCCTAAGACTTGGCTCCCGGCTGTCGAAGTGGTTGAATCTGCCGACGCGGTGGATGTCGCCGTTGAGCTGCCCGGCATCGCCGCCGAAGATGTGCGCGTCAATGTCAAGGACAACACGCTGAACATCGACGGCGAAAAGAAATGGGAGCGAGAGGGCGACGAGAACGCGAACGTCTACTACGCCGAGCGGCAGTACGGCAAATTCCGGCGCTCGCTGACGCTGCCCGCCTCCATCCAGGCTGAGTCGGCGGAGGCGTCCTTCAAGGACGGCGTTCTGCGCGTTCACCTGCCGAAAGTGGAGCGTCTGCGCGCCCGCGACATCGTCGTCACGCAAGGATAGTCGCTTCGCCCGGACACAACAGCGCCGCGCGGCTCTTTCGCTGTGCGGCGCTTTTTATATTAAAACTGCCCAACGCTCCGAATCTCATCCATGACTGCACGGACCGGCAAAGCCCCCTCCCGCAAAACAAGCGGCGGATCGCGCGACACATCCACCACCGTTGACGCCTGAAAGCCCCCTGTAGAGCCGCCGTCTAGAATGAACAGATTGTCAAACGCGGGGTCCAACTCTTCAACCTTCAAGGCGGGAGCTTTTCCGGACAGATTTGCGCTCGTGACAGCCAGCGCTCCCCCCATTCGCCGTATCAGACCGCGCGCTGTCTCATGGTCGGGGACGCGGACGCCGACGGTTTCGCCGCCTGCGTTCAGTATCGGCGGAAACGGCGTGGCGAGGCGCATGACCAACGTCAACGGGCCGGGGAAAAAACGCTCCGCCAAACGGCGCGCCGACCGCGGCGGAGAACCGCACACCTTCTCTATCGCCGAGACGTCCGACAGGAGAAGCGGTATCGGCTTTGACAGGTCGCGCCGCTTCGCCTCGTACAGCTTGCGAATCGCTTCAGAGTTGCGCGGATCAGCCGCAAGCCCGTACACCGTGTCGGTCGGTATGGCGACGATTTCGCCGAGGCGCAGTCGACGCGCCGCTTCTTGAATTGGATCGTTCACCGGTTTGGCAGCTCCCCGTTCGGCGCCGCGGACAGGTTGAGGCTCGCCTTTCGCCCCTGTTTCCAGCGAACATATCCGACGCCGGCGATCATCGCCCCGTTGTCGACGCAGAGCGCCGGGGGCGGATACGCTGTCAATATGCCGAGCTCTTTTCCGCGCTCTGCCGCCCGCCGGCGCAGCAGCGAATTGCATGCGACCCCGCCTGTGACGGTCGCCGCCTGAACGCCCGTCTCTTTCGCCGCCCGAAAAGTCTTGTGGATGAGCGCCTCAACCGCCGCCTCCTGAAAACCTGCCGCGACAGCCGATGCGGACGCGGAATCCGCCCCGCCCCGCTTTTCAAGATAGTAACGCACCGCTGTTTTCAAACCGCTGTAACTGAAATCGTACCCAGGTTTATTCCGCATCGGGACGGGAAACGGAACGGGCGTCTCCAGATTTTCCTGCGCGAGACGGTCAATCGCAGGACCGCCGGGAAAGCCTAAGCCGAGCATTTTCGCCGCCTTGTCAAACGCCTCGCCCGCCGCGTCGTCCAGCGTGGAGCCGAGCTCCGTCATCGTCCAATCCGCCTCGACCAGCGCCAAGAGCGTATGCCCCCCCGACACCGTCAGGCAAAGATGCGGAAACGGCAGATCTGCCGTCATCGAAGGCGCGTAAATATGCCCCTCAATGTGATGAATATCGATGAGCGGAAGGGAGCAGGCAAGCGCGAGCGCCTTCGCCGCCTCAACGCCGACAAGCAGCGCGCCAATCAAGCCCGGGCGGTTCGTCACGGCGACCGCGTCCAGGTCGTTCAGCTCCGCGCCTGCCGTCTTCAGGGCGGCATCAATCACGCGCGTGATGTTCTCCGCGTGCTTGCGGGAGGCGAGCTCCGGCACAACGCCGCCGAATTGCGCGTGCGTGGATGTCTGCGACGAGACGACGTTCGATAGAATGTTTCGCCCGTCCTCTACAACGGCGGCAGAGGTGTCGTCGCATGAGGTGTCAATGCCGAGAACAAGAGCCATCGGTCAACGAAAAACGATGATGCGGATCAGTTCGGTGTTGACAAAGTCGTCGTCCAGCGAGTGCTGTCCGTCTTCGTTGAAAAACGGAACGGCGCGAAATTCCTGCGTCTCTTTTTCAATGCGGGTCAATCGAAAACCGACCGCGCCGAGGGCGTCGGACGGGAAACGGAAATCGCGCAGCTCTTCCGGCGTCCGAAACTCGTACACATACGCCGACGCCGGCCGTCCCTCCACGTTCGCCTTGCCGTTGTTCGTCATGTCGCCTCCGCACTGGCTCAACGCCCCTAGCAGAAGCGCCGCGCCGAGTAACTTCCAACGCATACAGCCGCCCTTTCATCTCGCCCCGCACATTTGATCAGTATGATGACCGCTTCCGCGCCATTTTTCAAGCGCCGAGCTCCTGGACGCCGGCCGCGCTAATCGTCCAAGCTGTAATCGCTCTCGTTAAACTCGTCCATCTCGTCCTCGCCGCTGTAAGGGTCAAGGGAGCGTTCCTTCTCCTCATAGAAAGCGTAGTCCGATTCGGTCATGAGGCGGCGAACCTCGCTCGGATCGCGCAGCTCTATTTTGAAGATCCATCCCTTCTCTTCAGGCGAATCGTTCAGAGTCGAAGCCTCGCTTTCAAGGTTCGGATTCACCGCAACCACCTTTCCGCTCACTGGCGATCTGAACAGGAACTCGGAGCCTTCCCTCGTCTCAACGATGCCGACAGGCTCCATCATCCCGTACACAGCTCCCAGCTCCGGCAGGTCGATATACACGACGTCGCCCGACTCAAGCAACCGCCGCTCGGTGATCCCGACCGTTCCCGTCTCGTCTTGAATGTTGATCCATTCGTGGTTCATCGTGTAACGCAGCAAAGAGGTCTCCCGTCTAGCGCCTTTACATACGCCGCGCAATTTCAACAGACCACTGGTAAGGCTTTTCAACTCCGGGCAGATTCGGGACATAAACGGGGCTGATCGACCCGCTGATTTTCCATGCGCCAAGACGCGCCCATGCCCCTGCGGTCGGCCCGCTCTGTATCCACAGCCGCTCGTCGACGGCCGTTTCGTCGGCGTTGGCCGGCAGATAGTCCGCCTTCCAACGCTCGGCGCGCCGCATGTATCCCGCGGCGGCTCCAATCCAGTTTTGATAGGCAAGAACCGCCCCGCCGGAACCTTGAGCGGCATGCGGGGACGGAAAGCGCGCGTCCGCGGAGAGCAGCAGCGCAAAATCTGAAGAGAGCCGCATTCGATGTTGAACCCCCGCCGCTGTTTCGCCTCGCACACGAGAGGGGGGACCGAGACTGGACAGATCGGAGCCGCTCAAATTCCGCGCATGGACGCCGAAACGCCACCGCTCATTCGGCTCATACGCCAGATGAATATCCCATGCAGACGCATGGTCGACGCGCTCCCCGCCCCGCTTTGCGCGAATCCATTTTCCGCCGGCGGAGGCGGTTATTTTGTTAAAACGCTTCTGAATCGAGACGCCCGTGAGCCAGTCCGAGTCGGCAAAGGCATGCAGCGACGAGCCGTCTGAGTCGATGCGCTCAAATTCGCCTGAGGAGCGAAACGCGGTTTCGAACCGCAAAGCGGCTGTCTTTCCAAGCGGAAGCGCCGCCTGAAATCGACGGGCTGCATACCCTTCTCGTATGAGACGCCCTGCAGTTTCGCTTCCGCCCGACGGGAGCGCGCGCCGCAGCTCAACGCGCGTTTCCGGCGCGCTGACGACCATGACGCTCCATCTCAGCTCCGGAACCTGCGCCGCGAGGACGCCGCCCGATCCCTGATGAACAGGTGGATTTAGCTCATATAGAAACGGCAGCTCCGCGGGCTTTCCCCAAAGAGAGAACGCCGCAAGCGTCATGAATGCGCTAACCCAAGAGAAGCGCCACATGGGCAATCGCCATCCCTTCCGTGTGCGATAAGCTCAACCGCGCCGCTTGTCCATTCATCCGCTCAAAAACGGCCTGCGCGCGGCGGTGAAATTGTATGCTCGGTTTGCCTCGGCGGTTTCGCGTCACCTCAATCTCTTTCCAATCGACGCCGTTCCAGCCTGTTCCAAGAGCCTTCATCGCCGCTTCTTTTGCGGCAAAACGCGCGGCGTAGCTCTGGCTCGGTTTCACCCTTGAATCGCAGTAAGCCTGTTCGGAGTCTGTATAGACTCGTTTTTTAAAACGCTCGCCCCAACGCTCCAGCGCGCGTTCGACTTGTTCAATCTCGATCAGGTCAACCCCTGTTTCAATGTCTTCAATCGGCATGGGCGGCTCTTTTTTTGCAGATGTGATCGGCGACTCGAATCGTTTTGGCGATGAAGGCGACGTCATGCGTACGGACGGCGTCGGCTCCGCGCGAGACGGCTACGGCGGCGGCCGCCGCGTCCCCCTCTAAACGTTCATTCGGCGGCGCGCCGTCTAATATATGACCCAAGAACGACTTGCGCGACGTTCCGATCATGAGCGGGTACGGCAGCTCCTTTTTAAAACGGCGCAAGCGGCGCAGTATTTTCAAATTGTGCCGAAGCGGCAACTTTCCAAACCCGATGCCAGGGTCCGCCATGAGCGATTCAGGCGGGACGCCCCCGCGCAGCGCCCGCTCCGTCTGCCGTTTTAAAAATTGGATGATCTCCGAGACAACGCCGTTGTAAACAGGGCGGCGCTGCATCGTCCCCGGCGACCCCTGCATGTGCATGACGATGACGCCCGCGCCGTATCGCGCCGCAGTTTTGATCATTTCAGGGTCGCGCAGACCAGAGATGTCGTTCACGATATGCGCGCCCGCTTCGAGACAGCGCCGGGCGGCGTTCGGCTTGTAGGTGTCGATGGAGAGGACAAGGTTCGCCTTGCCTGCCAGCGCTTCCACGACGGGCAAGACGCGGCGCAGTTCCTCTTTTTCGCTGACGGGCTGCGCGCCTGGGCGCGTCGATTCGCCGCCGATGTCGATGATGTCGGCGCCTTCGCTGCGCATCTGAAGCGCGCGCTGTACAGCCTTGTCGGTTGAGTTCCAGAGGCCGCCGTCGGAGAACGAATCGGGGGTCAGGTTCAGAACGCCCATCGTCAGCGTTCTATCGCTGTAGTCTAACTTGCGGTCTCGACATTGGAAATAAGGCATCGTCATGAAGCGAATCCGCCGCCCGCGCTCAAAACGCAGTAGCCCCGCCCTTTCTCAACTGTCTTCGCCGCCTGCGGAAATGATCGTAGCGTCGTCGTCGACGTCTTCTTCTGCCGGCGGCTCGGAGCTCTTCTCTTCAAGCCGTATCGACTCGGGGCGCAGCGCCATCGACGGCTCCTGGACAGGCTTCGGGCCGAGCGTCTGCTCAATCTGCGCTGTGTCGAGCGTCTCTTTATCCAGCAGCTCCTCCGCCAGCTTGCGCAGATCGTCGATATGTTTTTCGATGATGCCGCTGGCGGTCGCCCACGCCGTCTCGACGACGTTTCGTATCTCTTGGTCAATCAGAATGGCGGTCTGCTCTGAGAAGCCCTTGTGCGAGGCGATGTCGCGCCCCAAGAAAACTTGCTCTTCGCGCTGGCGGTACGCAAGCGGTCCCACCTTGTCGCTCATTCCGAATTCGCAAACCATGCGCCGAGCCATGTCGGTCGCCTGCATGAAGTCGTTTTGCGCGCCGGTGGTCTGTTGGCCGAAGACAACCTCCTCGGCGATGCGCCCGCCGAGCGCGCAGCATATCCTGCCCATCAGCTGGTCTTTGGTGTGGGTGTGGCGATCCTCATTCGGGAGATAAACGGTGACGCCCAGCCCGCGCCCTCTCGGTATGATGGACACCTTATAGTTAGGGTCGGCGTGCGGGTGATGATGCGCCACAAGCGCATGCCCCGCCTCGTGTATCGCGGTCAGTCGGCGCTCCCGGTCGCTGATGACGAGGCTTCGGCGCTCCGGTCCCATCATGACGCGGTCTTTCGCCTCCTCAAAGCTGGGCATGTCGATGGCGTCCAGCCCCCGTTTTGCCGCAAGCAGCGCCGCGGTGTTCACCACGTTTTGAAGGTCGGAGCCGGCAAACGAAGGCGTTCCCCTCGCCAGACGCGCAAGATCGACATTCTCCTCAATCGGCTTGCCTTTAGTGTGGACTTTCAAGATTTCTTCGCGTCCGCGCACATCCGGCAGGTCGACAACAACCTGCTGGTCAAAACGCCCGGCGCGCAGCAGGGCAGGGTCAAGCACATCGGGGCGGTTTGTCGCCGCGATGACAATCACCCCGCCGGAGGTGTCGAACCCGTCCATCGCCACGAGCAGCTGGTTGAGCGTCTGCTCCCGCTCGTCATGCCCGCCGCCGATGCCGGCTCCCCGGTGCCGGCCGACCGCGTCCAGTTCATCGATAAAGATGATGCATGGCGCGTTTTTTTTGCCCTGTTCAAACAGGTCGCGCACGCGCGAGGCGCCGACGCCGACAAACATTTCCACAAAATCGGAGCCGCTGATCGTAAAGAACGGCACGCCCGCTTCCCCCGCTACCGCCTTCGCAAGCAGCGTTTTGCCCGTCCCAGGCGGACCGACCAGCAAGATGCCTTTCGGTATCCGCCCGCCCAGCTTTTGAAACTTGGCTGGCTCTTTTAAAAACTCAATGATCTCAGCGAGCGCGTCTTTCGCCTCTTCGCAGCCGGCGACATCGTCAAAAGTCACTTCGGGCTGGTCTTGGACATACGCCTTTGCGCGGCTTTTTCCGAACGATAAGGCGCGGTTGCCCGCTCCCTGCATCTGCCGAGACATGAAGACAATGAACCCGATAAAGAACAGCAGCGGAAACACAGCGCCGAACACGTTGAGCCACTGAAAGCGCGGCTTCAGCTTGATATCGAACGGAACCCCTTTATCCGTCAGCTCTTTTGTAAGGTCGCCGTCGCCCGGTATGTAGCTGAGCTCGTGCGGCGGGCCGTCCGTTTTCTCAACGATCACCTTGTCGCCGCTGATCACCACCTTTCGGATGCTCTGCGGGTCGTTCTTAATTTCGTTCCAGAAATCGCTGAACATGTAGGTTTGGCTGTCAGACCGCGCTCCCATACGGTTGTCTTTGTCCACCCAGTAGTAGATGGCGAAGGCGACAGCGACAAACAGAAGCGTCCAGACGACAAAACTTCGCGAGCTTTTCTTCAAAAGGCTGTCCTCAACTCTGCGCTCATACGATGCTCTGATGTATAGCCTATGCCTTAGTATAGCAAACGCCGTCCAAGATTGCAAACGAGATTCCTGATGTTGACGCTTGAGTTGGAGCAGCGTTGGATGTGAGCGCGGGCGGGATCTGCGGCTTGTCCGCTGTTCATGACGTTCTTTCGATACGACGTTCCAACTGCATGCGCCTGGTCAGGAAGAACCTGACCTTAGCCCTTTAGTTGGGACATTCGTCTGGGCGAACGCAGACGGTTTTTGCGGCGCCTCTGGATTCCCGCTTGCGCGGGAATGACGGCCTGGTTGGCGGCGCCTTTTTCCATCAATAGAGCGATCATTCGTTCAAATGTCCCAACTTTACGCATGAGGTCAGGAAGAACCTGTTGAATCAATGGACGTTTCATGCTAGGGTGGGGCATGGCTGTTGAGCAGGAATCCATTCCGCTGCTGAGCGAGTGTCGTGGGTGGGGTTGATCGAATGGCGTTCGATTCGCGGGGCTTTGAAAAGTACCATGTTGAAAAGGTGGCGCAACGCGGCATGTTCCGCTGCATCGCCGACAAATATCGAATCAACGAGCTGGTGGGAGGCGGCTCCTTCTCGGTCGTATACCGCGCCTCAGAGATACGCGGCAACCGCAGGGTCGCCGTCAAGGCTCTTCTGCGCGAGGTGTACGACGCTGCCAGCTCCCGCAAATACGCCGAAAGCGAACTGAACGCCATGGGGCAGCTGTGGGATCATCAGAACATCGTTTCCGCGCTGACCGTTGAACCCGGCAACGAAGAATTTCTAGAGTTTATCGTCATGGAGTATGTGAACGGCGGAAGCCTGGACGGCCGTCTCGATAAGGGGCCGATGTCCATCCAAGAAGCGCTGGCGGTCGCGCATGACATCTGCAGCGGGCTGGCGCATGCGCATCGGCGCAACATTGTTCATCGGGACATCAAGCCGAGCAATATCCTGTTGACCTCCGAGGGCGAGGCGAAGGTGTCTGATTTCGGCGTCGCCGAGCTGCGCGAATCGCCCCATGCGTTTCCGTCCACGCTCGCCGGCACGCGCCGCTATATGGCGCCCGAGCAGTATAACGACATGTACGATGAGCGGGTGGATGTGTTCGCGGTCGGCATTCTGCTGTGGGAGATGACGGTCGGCGTGTTTCCGTATCCGGGCAACGCGCACAACCAGATACAGCGGGCGAAGGAGAACGACCCGGAACCGCCTGCAGATTTGCCGAGCTCCGTGAAGGAGATTCTTCATGGGAGTCTGCGCGCCGATCCGTTCGACCGTTTTCGGTCGATGGATGAGATGCTCGCAGCGGTAGAGGATGAGCTGATGGCGATCTACCGCCGGGAGGCGCGGGAATGTTATACGTCTAGGGAGCCTCTGCAGGCGGCGCGCGCGCGTTTAGATCCGCTGCGGCGCGCGCTTCGCATCGACTGCCCGGCGGGCCGACGGCTTGAGGAGCTGGCGGAGATGGACGCGCAGCAGATGGCGGAGGATCGGAGCGCGGCGCGCGCTCGAGAGGCGGCGTCCGACCTTTCGGATCAGCTGATGGAATGCGTCATGCGGGGCGATTTTAGGGACGCTGAAAATCGAGCGAAGGAGTTGGCGGACACAGGAGCTGTTCCAAGATCGGCGCTGAACGCCATCGACGGACTGCTGCGCATGTTGAAGGGGCCGTCGTATAGCGTTCCGTCGTCGGTTGACGCGCCTCGGGCGCCGCCCCGATCGCCATTGCAGTCGCTCTTCAATGCGGGGGCAGATCCTGCGGAGCTGAGAGCGGAGGGGCAGCGGCTGGAATCGCAGCGCAGGTGGCGGCAGGCGCGCAGCGCATACCAAAAAAGCGCGAAGCTCTACGCAAAGGAGGGGTTGTCGAAGCGCAACGCGGGCGACCTGTGGCATGCGGCTGAAATATATGAGCTGGCGGGCGATTCCTATCGCAGCGCGCAGAACAAGCGTCAAAGCGCCCTTCATTTTTGCATCGCCGCGGACTGCTGGATTGAGCATGCGAAGCGGATGGGCAGCCGTCGGGAGCGCGTCGCCGGAGCGGAGATCTACCGCAACGCCGCGCGCGCGTATGAGCAGGCGGAGAACGAGGAGCGCGCGCGGGAGTGTTATCAGGCGGCGGCAAGCTTGTTGTATCAGGCGGCGCAGGAGCGCATCGGCAAGGGCGATCTTCAAAAGGCGAAGACATACGCCCTCAGCGCGCTGGACTTATCCAAAAAAACGGGCGCATGGGCGCAGGCGGAGACGTCTCGGCGTCTTCTTTCGGTCATTCGTCAGCGCGAGGAACGAAAGACGAGCGATTCGCCGACCGACGCCGCGCCGTAAACGCTGGAGCCGCGCGGTTGCGTTTTCACTTCATTCGGCGTATCCTGTTTATTGAGAAAGCTGGCGGCGCGCCGCGGGCGGATTAAATATCGCTATTTGGAGACAATCAATGAAGCGCGGAATGATGGTGTGGACGATGCTGATTGCGTTTGCGGCGGCGACAAACGCGGCTGGACAGGTGGTTCTGGATGGGCTTGTCGGCTACTGGCCCCTTGATCCCGCAAATTTTGACGGGAAAGATGCTAGGGATGTGATCGGCGAGAACCACGGCGTCGTGAACGGCAATGTAAAAGAGGTCGCCGGCAAAGTCGGCGGAGCTGGAGAATTCGACGGACAAAGCCCAATCGAAATTGAAGGGACCGAAGCGCTGAATTTCGCCGGCAAAGACGCGTTCAGCGTGTCTGCCTGGGTGAACGCCGCAAGCGACAACCGCGTAGTCGGCGTGGTGGCGTCCTGTTGCGGCACCGTCGTTGCGCAGCGGGACGCCGGCGGCTGGGCTTTGCGCTTCGACGGCAGAAACGCAGGACAAGAGATGGAGTTTATCGTGAACGCCGGCGGATGGCAGGGCGACGGAGGCTTCGGCGTCGAAAAACTTGAGGCGCAAGTCTGGCGCCATTTGACAGGGACGCTGGGCGACGGCGTCATGAAGCTGTATCTGGACGGCGAATTTCAGAAAGAGATGAATGTCGGCGCGCCAATCGGAAGCAACAGCCCAGAAACGGAGATCGGAAACGCTGCGGCGGACGGCGGCTTCGTCGGCAAAATCGATGAGGTGATGATCTACAACCGCGCGTTGACCGACGACGAAGTGAAGCAAAACTTCAACGCCCAGGGTCTGAGCGTCGACGCGGCGGGCAAGGCGGCGGCGCGCTGGGCGGAGCTGAAATCAGCTCTCAACTAAGACATGCCAGGACGGGATGAAGGAAGATGCCGATTATCCGACCGAGGCTGGTGGTGGAGCTCTACGACGGCAAGGAGTTCAGCGGACGCAAGGCGGTCGTGGTCGAAAATGTCGCCAGCTTAGCGGACATAGGGATTCCAGCGCGCATCTGCTCGGCGCGCATCTTTGAGGGTCCGGGGTTTGAAACATCCCCCAATCAAAAAGCGGTACTGTACGATATTGACAACTACCGCGGCAGGAGCGTCGCGTTAGCCCCAGGATTCTATCCGAACATCCAGAACTACACCGGTTGGCTCGGCTATATCAGGTCGATACGTTTTGAGTCGAAGAGAGAGACGACAGGTCCCGTATGGGGCGGCATACCGGTTGTCATCGAAACCTTCAACTGGCCCAACTTCGGCGGACGCCGTCAAACGATCGTGCGCGACATTCCCGACACGACCGAAATCGGACAGGAGAACACAATCTCCTCCATCAAGATCTACAAAGGTCCCAATTTTCCGCGCAGGGGATGTCGCATCACCTTCTATTCAGAACCGAACTTCGCAGGTCTGCGCATGCCGATCGAAATGCGCTCAACGGAACCTTACAAGGAGTTTCCGAACCTAGACGACCTGCCGCACTCCATCGGCAACGACATCTCCTCCATCGACATCGCCTGCTGGTCGGACCGCTCCAAGTTCACCGCTGAGACGCTCAAGGACGAGTTTCAGAACGGACTCGGCCGAGGCTGGCGCAAGGTTTACGACAGCGGCGACAACATCCACATGCGCCAAGGTCTGCTCACACTTTACGCCAAAAAAGGGCAAGATATGATCTTTCTAGGGGATCCCAATGCGCGCCCCTCGTATCGAAAAGAGCGTCTTGCCCCGCACATGTATCAAAATCATCACGGCAACTTTGCCATCGAGACGATGCTGCCGCTCGCTGCAGACGGTATGGAGCATGGCGGGCTGTATATCCGCAAGTATGTCAACAGATCGGATGACCAAGGCGTTCGGCTTGAGAAAACCTGCAGGGCGCATGCGTTCCATGGCGGCGCGATGTTTCATCGGCATGAGCAGCAGTCCGCGCAGCTGCTCGGACGCGCCGACATGAGAGACGCCAAGCAGGCGTATCTGCGCTTGGAGCGCAAAGGCGATGCGATCACTGCGCTCACAAGCGTTGACGGAAAGCTCTGGGAGCAGTGCGGCGAAACGGTCATGGGTATGACAGAGCCGGTGCGGGTCGGAATGACTGCATCCGCCCCAGGCGAGACCCCCGACACTACAACGCGGTTCGCCTATTTTAAAATGGAACGGCGAAAGAGATATGTGCGCAATTATAATCGAATCATGGCGCGCAGGGAGCGGCGGAACAACGCGCAGCTCGCGCGGACTTTACGTTAACGAACGACGTGTGGACGGGATAAAAGAAGATGCCGATTATCCGACCGAGGCTGGTGGTAGAGCTTTACGAAGGCTGGGCGTTCAGCGGGCGCCGAGCTGTCGTCGTTGAAAACGCTGTGAGCCGCGCCGACATGGGAATGCACGGCAGAATCTTTTCAGCGCGCATCTTCGAAGGACCGGGGTTTGAAACCTCTCCAAATCAAAAAGCTGTTCTCTACGACCGCGACAGGTACCGCGGCAACCGCTTGGCGTTAGCCCCAGGCTTCTATCCGAACATTCAAGACCTGGCGCACCGCTTCGGCTCCCCCGAATCGATACGTTTTGAGGCGGAAAGCGAATCGGCAGGACCCCAATGGGGAAGCATACCGATTGTGATTGAGACCTATAACTGGCCAAATTTCGGCGGACGGCGTCAAACGATTGTGCGCGACATACCCAACACGCGCGAAATCGGACAGGAAAACACGATCTCCTCCATCAAGATCTACAAAGGACCGAATTTCCCGCGCAAAGGCTGCCGCGTCACCTTCTACTCAGAGCCGAACTTTGCCGGTCTGCGCATGCCGATCGAAATGCGCTCTACGGAACATTACAAAGAATTCCCAAGCCTAGACGATCTCCCGCATTCCATCGGCAACGACATCTCCTCCATCGACATCGCCTGCTGGTCGGACCGCTCCGAGTTCACCGTCGAGACGCTCAAGGACGAGTTTCAGAACGGACTCGGCAGAGGCTGGCGCTGGAGAGACCCCGAAGGCGGGGACTGGAACCTGCGCCACGGCGTCCTCACCTTTTCAGCAAAAAAAGGGCAGGACTTGACCTATGAAGCGGAACACAACGCCCCGCGCATCTATCAATACACCCGCGGCGACTTTGCCATCGAGACGATGCTGCCCCTGTCGGCGGGCGGGCTGGAGCATGGCGGGCTGTATATTCGCAAGGACGAAAATCGATGCGTACGCCTAGAAAAAACCTGCCGCCCCCATGACTTCCACGGCGACGTCATGTTTCAACGCCATGACTGGCGCTTCACCCGCCTTCTAGGGCGCGCCGCCATGCAAGACGCGAAGCAAACCTTTCTCCGCTTAGAGCGCAAGGGCGATGTCATAACCGCCCTCGCCAGCGTCGACGGAGAGTTGTGGGAGCAGTGCGGCGAAACGGTCATGGGAATGTCGGACCCTGTCGAATACGGGATGATGGCGTCCGCGCCTGAAGAGACGCCGGACACGACCATTCAGTTCGCTTATTTCAAATCGGATCGACGAAAAAGGGATGTTCGAGAATTTCACCGCTATCTGGCGCGGAGGGACCGGCGCCGAAACTCGCCAAGGGTTCGCCGAACGGTGCGGACTCTGCGTTAAAACGGCGCTGCTGATCTGCGCTGTATGGACGGCTCCAGACGCGGCGGCCGACACGATCGCCTTCGCTTCAGACCGTTCAGGCGGATGGGCTGTCTATACGCTTGACCTGAACGGCGGGCAGGCGCAGATGATCGCCGACACAGACGGCTCCGACTTCCACCCGACATGGTCGCCTGACGGAACGCGGCTCGCCTTTTTTTCTTCTTTAGGCGGAAGAGCCAATCTTTACGCCGTCCGCGCGGACGGCTCCGATCTTCGACAGATCACCTTCGGCGACTGGATCGACAAGGCGCCGGCATGGTCGCCCAACGGAGAATGGATCGCCTTCAGCTCCGACCGCGCAGGCGGATTTGACCTGTACCTCGTCCGTTCGGACGGAACGGATACGCGGCGTTTGACGAATCATCCAGAAGACGACAAGCTGCCGGCATGGTCTCCGGACGGAACGCGGCTCGCCTTTGCAACTGTGCGGGGCGGCAATACGGATGTGCGCCTTTTAAACATAGAGACTGGCGCGGAGACCCGCTTGACCGACCATGCGCGGTACGACTGCTACCCGTCCTGGTCGCCGGACGGAGAGAGCCTCGCGTTCGCTTCAGACCGAGACGGCGACTTCGACATCTATCGACTCAACCTAAAGACAAATCAGCTAACCTTGTTGACAAAGAACGATTTAGACGACGCTTTTCCGTCCTGGTCGCCGGACGGCTCCAAGATTCTTTATCAAACCGAGACGGAGGAAGGGAAATGGGCGGTCGCTTGGATGAACGCCGACGGGACGGGCGCGGCGCGTTTGACCCGTTCAGACGGCTGGGACACAAAGCCTGTCTGGCGCCCGGGCGCTCTAGCAGTGGATTTACAACAATATAAGCTGTTTTACTGGTCGCTATTGAAGCGCCGCAGCGATTAATATGGTAAGATACCTCCCGCAAACATTCCAATAATGCAGGAGGAAAAGCAGAAGATGAAACGACTGATTTGCGTTGCCGTTCTCGGCGCGGCTGCTGCGCTGGCGCAGGCGGCGGATGTGGCTCTCGAAGCGGAACTGGGCGATCTGGAGGAGCCGATGGTCGTCGCCGTTCCATCCGACGTTGTCCCTGAAGGCGGAGAGGCTCCAGACGAGCCTTCCGGCGGCAAGTTTGTATGGGCGCCAGGTCCGCCTGCGACAGGCGGCGGAGACGCGGGATTCATCGCGCTTGAGTTTAATATTTCTGCGGCGGGGCAGTACGCCGTCTGGGGTCGTATCGTCGCTTGGGACGGCAACAGCGATTCCTTCTGGGTCAAAATCGATGGAGCCGACCCAGATGAAAATCCGCAGGAGTCGAAGAACACGCATTTTCGATGGTCTGTCAATCCAAAAGGAACTGTCTGGGCTTGGGACCGTGTCAATCAGTGGCTTGACGGCGGAACATTCGAGCGCGTATGGGAGTTGTCCGCGGGAAAACAGCTGCTGACGATCTACTCGCGCGAAACGGCGGCCATGCTTGATTGCGTCTTCATCACAGACAACCTTTCCGAGACGGCTGACGACGTTCCGCTGCGGACGCCGAACCCGGACGATGTCGCTCTTCAGACAGGCCAGACGGCAAATGTTGAACCGCAAGGCAAGCTCGCCTCGTTTTGGGCGGAACTGAAGCATTAGCAAATTCCAGCGCATCCCGCGGACGAAAGGAGAGAACATGAAAACGTTGAATTGCGCCGCATGGACGATCGGCGCGCTCTGCTTGGCTCTAATGTCAGCCCAAGCCGATGAGCTGGCTTTAGAGGCGGAACTAGCCCAAGAGGTTGAGCCGGCCATGGTCATTGCGGTTCCTGACGATGTGGACGACGCCGGCGGTCCAGCTCCAAACGAACCGTCCAACGGCAGATTCGTATGGGCGCCAGGTCCGCCTGGGACAGGCGGCGGAGATTCAGGCTACGCCCGATTCACCATTCCCATCGAAGAGCCCGGAACCTATCGGCTCTTCGGGCATATCGTCGCCTGGGACGGCAACAGCGACTCGTTCTGGGTCACCATATGGCAGGACGGCAATAACGACGCGGACGACGATCCAAACCCGCAAGCCTCAAAAGACACCAACTACCGCTGGGCGCTGAACCCAAAAGGCAATAATTGGGTTTGGGACAGGGTCAATCACTGGCTGGACGGCGGAACCTTCGACCGCGCATGGGAGCTGGAAAAGGGCCTGGCGACCATCACTATATGGGCGCGCGAAGACGCCTCCATGCTGGACGCGCTCTTCCTAACGAGCGACGCCAATGCCGCAACAGGCAGACTCCCAACTGATGAAGATAGAGAACGTCAGCGAAACAACTTCGATCTGAGCGTCAATCCGAGCGGGAAGTTGGCGTCCGCCTGGGCGTCTCTCAAAACGCGCTGACGGGTCATGATCGGGAAGGATGAAACATGCGCATTTTATCGACTGCGGCATTGGCGGCGGCTCTTTCGTTCGCCCTCTTGTCAGCCCATGGTGCCGAGTTGGCGCTGGAGGCGGAGCTGGCGCAGACCGTCGTCCGGCCGATGCAGGCAGCCGTTCCGCAAAGCGCTGCCAACAGAGGCGGACAGAAGCCGAACGACCCCTCGAACGGACAATTTATCTGGGCGCCGGGAGCTCCAAATCAGAACGGCGGCAACGCCGGCTATGCGCGTTTCACCGTTCCGATTGAGAACAGAGGCAGCTATATGCTGTTTGGCCATGTGATCGCCTGGGACAATCGCAGCGATACGTTCTGGGTGACCATATGGCAGGACGGCAACCGCAAAGCCGACCAGGATCGAAACCCGCAAAGGTCCAGGAACCTAGCGTACCAGTGGAGGCTGCGCCCCAAAAGCCCCGTATGGGTTTGGGACCGCGTTGACCATCGACGCGACGCCGGCGGCCGGATGGACCGAGTCTGGGAGCTGAAGGAGGGCTTGGCGGTCATCACCGTCTGGACGAACGAAAACGCCGCGATGCTGGACGCGCTTTACCTGACCGACAATCCGACGGCGAGGACAGGCAGACTTCCAACCAAACGAGAACGAGACTGGCAGAGCCGAAACTTCGACCTCGGCGTCGATCCGAAGGGTAAACTGGCGTCGACATGGGGGCAAATGAAGGCGCGTTGAAGACGCTTTCAGCAAGCTGTGGAGAGATTCGTTCGGTTCAAGTTCTGGGTGAAGCGGCGCCGATGGCTCTACGCGCTGGCGTCATGCCCCTGCCCCGCGCCGTATTGGGACGCCGAATTGCGCCGATTGACGCGCGAATGGGGGCATGAGGCGCGGACGTTGGACCTCGGCTCGGGCGAACGCAAGCGCGCCCCGCATTTCATCAACCTAGAGATCGCCCCGGTCCCAAATGTCGATGTGGTTGGGGACGGCCACTTGCTGCCGTTCGCCGATGAGTCGTTGGACGCTGTCATCGCGGAGGCGGTCCTAGAACATGTCCGCGATCCGTCCCGCGTCGCCGCCGAGATCCATCGGACGCTGGCGCCAGGCGGAGTCGTCTGCGCGGCGGTTCCGTTTTTACAGCCGTTTCATCCCTCGCCGATCGACCTGCATCGGTGGACGCTTGAGGGTTTTGAGTCGCTCTTTTCGGAGTATGAGATTCTCAAAAGCGGATCATGCGTCGGACCGACGGCGGCGCTGCTCTGGGTTTTTCGAGAATGGCTGGGGCTGCTGCTTTCGTTTGGAAACATCTGGATTGCGAAGGCGGTCGGATGGCTGGTCGGATGGATTCTTTCTCCGCTTCTGCTGCTGGATTTATGGCTTGTTCGCCTTAGGGACGCGCGCCGTACAGCGGGAGCCGTGTATGTGATCGCGCGCAAGAGAACGGCATAGCCCGCCCAGGCAGCCTCACAAACGCCCGCTTCGCATGACGGGTTCCGCAATATCGGTTATATTGGCTTTGTAAAGTTAAAACAGGGGCGTGTGCGAACGATGCGCAGTTTTCAAGGCGGCCGCTATTCGAGACCCGACGCCGAATCGCAGCCGAAGGTTGAGTTTCGAAAAACCTACGGCCGCCTTCTCAAATATGCGAAGCCTTACACCTTTTGGATACTGGTTATATTGATTGCGTCGCTGGCGTCGGCGTTCATGAGCGTTCTGCCGGCGCAGGTCATGGGCGTCGCCATCGACAAGATCTTTGAAGGCGCCAGAGAGAATGAGCAAGGCGTTGAAAGACCTGCGCGTGAAGCGGAGCGCGCTCAAGGCTCCGATGAACCGTCGTTTCGCCCCCGCGTTGAATTGCCCATCACGCCGCATATCAACGCCTTCGCCGATTGGGTCGCTGAAAACTGGATGCGAGACTCCGAAGAAAAGATCGTCTCGGCGGTTGTGCTGGTTCTGGCGTTTCTGCTGCTTTTTGCCGCCAGCCGGGTACTCGGCGTCGTTCAGGGGTATATCATGGCGCGCGTCGGGCAGTCGCTCGTGTACGACATGCGCAGTCAGGTCTATGATCATATGCAGCGGCTTTCGGTCGGCTATTTTGAAAATCAGAAGACCGGCGACGTCATGTCGCGCGTCGTGAACGATGTCAACTCGTTAGAGCAGGTAATTGTCGGTCCCGTCGTCTCGCTCATCACCGACATATGCCGCCTCGTCTGGGTCCTCTATTTCTGCTTGACATGGGACTGGCAGCTGACGCTCATGGCGATGACAGCGGTTCCGCTGCTTCTCATTTCAACCTACATCATCGGACGCATGCTGCGCAAGAACTTCCGCGAGCTGCGCACTAAAGTCGGGGAGCTGAACGCGCTGCTTCAAGACAACATCTCCGGCATCCGCGTTGTGAAAAGCTTCGCGCGCGAGGAGCATGAGCTGAATCGCTTCAACGAAAAAAGCCGAGAAAATTACACCTTAAATGTGCGCATAGCGACCATTTTTGTCATGTTTCGTCCGTGGATCGATATGCTGAACCAGATCGGAATGTTGGCGGTGCTGGGCATCGGCAGCGTGCGGGCAATGTCCGGCGCCATCAGCCCCGGCATGTTTGTCGTCTTCATTCAGTATCTGCCGATGGTGTTCGGTCCGATCACCGGCTTTACCCGTTATTACAACCATGTCCAGCAGGCGCTGGCGTCCAGCGAGCGGGTGTTTGAGCTGCTGGACACGGAGCCGCAAATCGCGTTGCCAAAAAACCCCGTCTCGCTGCCGAAGCTGTCCGGCCGCGTGGAGTTTCAAAACGTCTCCTTCGCGTATCAAACGGGCGGCGAGACGCTGCGCAATATCGACCTGAGAGCCGAACCGGGCGAGATGATCGCGCTTGTCGGACCCAGCGGAGCGGGAAAGACAACGCTGGTGAACCTGATCCCGCGCTTTTACGATCCGATCAACGGGGTTGTGTTGATCGATGGAATGGATCTGCGCTGGCTTGATCTGACCGAGTATCGGCGGCAGATCGGACTGGTGTCGCAAGACCCGTTTTTGTTTAATGACACGGTGGAGAACAATCTGCGCTACGGGCGTCTGGATGCGACAGATGAGGATCTGCGCGAAGCGGCCGTCGCGGCGAACGCGGCGGAGTTCATTGAAGAGATGCCCGAAGGTTACAAGACCGAAATCGGCGAGCGCGGCGTGAAGCTGTCCGGCGGGCAACGGCAGCGTTTATCGATTGCCCGCGCCATTTTGGCGGACGCGCGCATTCTGATACTGGACGAAGCCACCTCGGCGGTCGATTCCGAAACGGAGGCGCTGATTCAGCAGGCGGTCGACAATCTTGTGAAGAACCGCACCACCTTTGTGATCGCGCACCGCTTGTCGACGATACGGCATGCAGATCAGATTTTGACCCTTGAGAACGGTCAAATTGTGGAGCGCGGTTCCCATGAGGAGCTGATCGGGCAGAACGGCGTTTACACGCGGCTTCACAAGATGCAGTTTCGAGATGTTACGCCGAAGCCGTCCCCGCCGAGCCGGCGCCGAGGTTCCCGCCCTGGCGCAGGCGGCGGAGAGGGCAGACCTCCCTTCCGCGGGCAAATCAACATAGAGGACGACCTGATTTGAACAACGAAGCCGCGCCTGCGCAAGCGATCCCCGACGATCTGCTCCTCGGGTCGGCGACCTCTGCGACGCAGATAGAGGGCGGAGAACTGCCCCACAGCTGGGCGCGCTGGAGCGAGCAGGGCAAGACGGCCGACGGATCCCACCCAAAAGACGCCTGCATGCACTGGGAGCGCGCCTTAGAAGACGCCGCCCTGATCAGCCGTCTGAACTGCCAAACCTATCGGCTCAGCATTGAATGGGCGCGCCTTCAGCCGACGCAGGACGCATGGGACGCCGCGGCTCTGGATCAATACAGGCAACTGATCGGAGCGCTCCGAGACGCCGGCGTTCTTCCGCTTGTCACGCTTCACCATTTCACAAACCCGCTCTGGATAGAGGACGCCGGCGGCTGGACGAACCGCTCCGCGGTTGAGGCGTTTGAAACCTATGCGGAGCGCGTCGTCTCCGCGCTGGGCGATCTCGTCTCGGAGTGGATCACCGTCAACGAACCGGCGGTGTACGCCTACCATGGACATCTGCAGACGATCTGGCCGCCGGGCAAGCGGCGTTTGCGCGCATGCAGAGCGGCGGTGCGAAACATGCTCCGCGCGCATATCCGCGCCTATCGGCTCATCCATGAGATACGCGGCAGAAACGCATGGCAGGACGAAACGCGCGTCGGCGCCGCCAAGCATTTCTGCGCAATGCGCCCCGCCCGTCCTGAAAAACGGCTCGACAGGCTGGGCGCGAAGATCGCCGAGCATCTGTTTCAAGACGCTCCTCTCTTCGCGCTCTCGACCGGCGCGTTCCTGTTTCCATACGGCTACCCATGGCTGCGGCATGACAGCAACCCGGAGGGCAGCGGCGACTTTTCCGATTTTACAGGCGTCAACTACTACCAGCCGTACCGCGTGAGATGGAGGCGCAAAGGATTTCAACGGCATACCCCAGACGAAGCCCCGACAAACGATCTGGGCTGGGAGATCGACGCGGAGGGGCTGCGCCAAGTGTGCGCGGACGCCTACGAAGCGGCGGGCAAGCCGATCTATATCACAGAAAACGGCGTCGCGGACGCCGACGACGCGATACGAAGCCGTTTCATCTACGAGCATCTCGCGCAGACGCTTCAGGCGCGGCAAGACGGCATTCCGATTCAGCGGTATTATCACTGGACGCTCATGGACAACTTCGAATGGGCGGAGGGGATGTCGGCAAAGTTCGGTTTGGCGGCGGTCGACCCGCAGACCTATGAGCGCATCGTGAAGCCGAGCGGGGAGTATTACGCGCAGATTTGCAAGACGCGGCGGCTGATTCCTGTTGAATGAAAGAGGGGCATATGATCACGCGCGGACAGTATGAAACGGACGGATTCGCTTTACATACGGCGCCGCTGTTGACGCCGGTTGAGGTGTCGGCGGCGGTTGAGGGACAGAAGGCGGTCTGCCGCGGCGAGTATGAAACGGGGCGCGCTCCGCAGCCGTCCCCATGGAAACCAGGGGACGACCCTCAAAAACTGGTGAAGATCGAAATGCCGCAGATGGCGAACCGCGCCGTCTTGGAAACGGTCGGACATCCAGAAGTGGGGCGGGCGGCGGCGCAGATCACAGGCGCGAAGGCGGTGCAGGTTTGGTGGGTTCAGATGCTCATCAAGCCGTCCATCCCTGCCGACGAGCCTGCGGCGACCAATATCGGCTGGCATCAGGATCGTCATTACTGGCGCGCCTGGGAAGAGGGAAGCGAGCTGCTGACGGCATGGATTGCGCTCACCGACGTGACGGAGCGTTCCGGTCCGATGCGTTTTGTGCGCGGGTCTCACCGCTGGGGTCTCATGGAGGGCGCGGGCAACTTCCACGACCAGGACCATGACGCCCAGCGCGGGCAGATCGGCCTCCCTGAAGGCGCCGTCTGGGAGGAGGCGCCGGCGCTGCTTCCGGCGGGAGGCGTCAGTTTTCACCACCATTTGACGCTGCATGCCAGCGGAAGAAACGTATCAGGCGAGCCGCGGCGCAGCTTTGCGGTTCATATGCGGACGGAGAAATCGCGGCCGGTCGGGGGGAAACGAGCGGGCTTGTCGCAGTTTATCGATGACGAAAGCGTTTGTCCGATGATCTACGGGGACGCGCGCCATTTTTCAGATGGATGACAAGTCAATATTCCCATGCCCCACTGAAACCGCTCTGCGCAACGAAGTTGCCGCAAACTGCCTTGCGCATCAAGGGAACGGAGGCGTTATCTCAGGGAATGAGGCATCTTCCAAATTCTCATCGTAGCCTCTATCTCCTCAGGAGAGTATCCCATCGCTTCCAGGTCCGGCGGCGGGCTTACGACAAACCTCATGACCTCTCCGCTCGCCAAGTTCACTCTGCGCATGAGGGTTCCGTCTGCCTCTCGATAGTACTGGACTTCAAAACCGTTCCGACTGTATCCCATATCGTTTACGCCGCCGAACGTTCCTCCCGTCGTCTCTTGCATGCTGCTTTCATAGATCGCCAGATCCTCGGCTGTCAAGGCGTCAAAGCGGTCAATGAAGCTTTTTGCTACATACACGACATCGGTTCCTTCGTCAAACTCGCGCCGGACATACTCGTCTTTCGGTTCGACAATCATCAGCCCTTTGTCAGTTGCATTTTGAAGCTCTTTTTCGATGGCTTCCCTGCGTTGACGCGCTTCTTCAGTAGGCTGATACGACCTTCCGGTTCCTCCTTCGCTCCGCTCAGCAATCCCGACTTTGTCTATCGGGATAGGACCTGTTTCATTGCTTAAAAAAGTGCGCGAATCCCAATGGGAGTAGTCGGGCTTCCATCCTTCAGGCGGGTCGCCAACCTGTCCGTTGTCGTCGTATGCTTGCGCGGCGGTGAGTCGTTCGGGCGCAGAATTTTCTGCGCTGCCCTGCGCTTCAAGCGTTTCGACGCCGGTTCTATCTTCATGAGCATGAAGCGTTGTTTTAGACGCCTCCTCCGTTTTAGACGCGCCGTTGTTTGCTGTCGGGGAAACTACATGGATGCGCGGGCTTTGATCCGTCTCATCCAACAGAGCGGTCGTTTGCATTTTGTCGGCGTCTTTGCTGTCTGAAACGACGAACACATAAACGCATACCGCAACCAGCGCCAGCAACGAAGCGCCAAGAACCCAGTACGCTCGTTTCGTTCGATTCATCGTTCATTCTCCTCAATGATGCGGATCGTTCTGCATGCGCTTTATATACTGAAGCACAAAAGGACTTTCCGCCTCATGTTTTGCCCAATCTCTTTTCATCATCTCAACCTCCTCTTTTGAAAACCCTGACAGGTCAGGCGGCGGGCCGGCGACCCATCTCCTGGTCTTTCCGTCTGAAAGCGTCACGGCGCGTATGAGAGAACCGTCGCTGCTGCGGCGATGGTACTCAATTCCGAAAACAGGCGATTTCGTCGGCCAAAAATGCGTGAGATAAGCGGTTGATCTGTATGAACGTACATCCGTAGCTTCCTTCATACTACGCTTGTCAATCGCGGCGATTTCCTGGGTCAGCGCGTCGTAACGCTCCAGAAAACCCGGCGCGATATAGGCGTTCTTGCCCTCTTCGGGCGTCCGATGGACATAGCCAGGCAGCGGAACGGGCGAAGCAAGCCCTTTTAGTACTGCCGCCGTCAGCTCCTGGCCGATTTCATCCATGCGCCGCCTGTCCTCATCAGTCGGCATATACGCAAGATCGTTGTTCGGCTTTCGCTGGAGAACTCCTACTTTTTCGAACGGAACGTCCCAGCCCGCGTCATCCCAATGGGAGTAGTCCTCTTTCCATGCTTTAGGCGGCTCGCCTTTGCCTCCCATCGCATCATATTGGCGGGCGGCTTCTTCTCCGAAGTAACCGTCGTATTCGTCGCTCCGTTGATCTGCTTCCGCGGATTCTTGGACAGACGCTTTTTCAGACGTCTCCAATGTTGTCGCTTCGGGCTTGCCCCTGTCTATAGCCGTAGAAGCGGCATGGATGCGCGGGCTGTGACCTGTCTCATCCAACAGAGCGGCCGTTTGCGTTTTGTCGGCGTCTTTGCTGTTTGAAACGACGAACACATAAACGCATATCGCAATCAGCGCCAACAGCGAGGCGCCGAGAATCCAGTACGCTCGTTTTGTTCGATTCATCGTTTATCTCTTTCATTAAGTCCGCTAAGCGGTATCGAAGCGTTTCCGCGCCAAAACCGACCGCATGAGCATCATGCCATGAGCCGCAAACGCGCCCAAACGATTCGCGTTTGGTATGAGCGGGAAGTTGTGGCGGCCGCCTGTGACTTAGTTCTCGCCCATCTGTTTCTTCCAAAACCGTTCCCAACCTTTTTGCATCATCTCAATCTCGCCTTGCGAGAATTGCGAATTGTCGGGCGGAGGGGCGGCGACGAATTGCTTGCGCTCTCCGCTTGGAAGCTGCACATACCGCACGAGAGAACCGTCGGACGGCCTGCGAAGGTACAGGATTTTGAACCTATCTGTCGGTCTGCCCCAACCGAGCGCATTCGTTGCATGGACGCTTGGGACTGGGACCATGCCCGCCTTGTTGATCGCGATCTGCTCATCCCATATCTCACGGATCCGATCGGCAAAGTCTGGAGCGGCATAAACGGCTTTGCTGGTTCCGCTCTCCTCATCAAGATCCAGGCGCACATACCCGTCTTTAGGATCTTTGGAAATCAAGCCTTTCTCCGCCGCTGCTACAGCCTCCTGTTCAAGCTCTTCCATTCGTTGAGCTTGCTCTTCAGTAGGTCGATATGTATAACCGCCGACGACATCCATGTTCTTCTGAATAAGGCCGATTTGTTCTAAGCTTTGAACAGCATCCTTCCAGATCGATGAATCCCAATGGGCGTAGTCGTCTTTCCAACCGGGCGGAGGATCCCCAACCTGTCCATTTTTATCGTATTCGACCGCTTCTTTGTCAAGATCGCCCATGCCTGTTTCTGTGTCGGATGCTTGCGCGCCTTCCGCTTCGGCGGCGTCCTCGCTTTGAGACGCCGATTCAGGCGCGCCCGACGCTTCAGCTTTGCCGTTCTCCGTCTGTTTAGGAAGCGGCTGGACGCGCGGGCTTTGATCCGTCTCATCCAACAGAGCGGTCGTTTGCGTTTTGTCGGCGTCTTTGCTGTTTGAAACGACAAACACATAAACGCATACCGCAATCAGCGCCAGCAACGCGGCGCCGAGAACCCAGTACGCTCGTTTCGTTCGATTCATCGTTCATCTCTTTTCATTAAGTCCGCTAAGCGGTCTCGAAGCGTTTCCGCGCCAAAACCGACCGCATGAGCGTCATGCCGTCAGCCGCAAGTTGTTTCGTCGGCTTCAGGCGCGCCGCCTGCGATCAGGGATTAGGGACAGCCGGAACGGAGATACTGAACGCATGGCTGTCTCCAGACGTTTGCGTCTCCTCAGTTCCGCCCCAATGATATTTCATGAACTCAATCGCCTCCTCCGAATACCTCGACAGGTCGGGCGGCGGACCGGCGACAAATGTTTTCATCTCCCCGCTCGGAAGCGTTACTTCGCGCATGAGCGATCCGTCGTCCCGGCGGTAGTATCGAACCTTGACCTTACTATATTCAGCGCTTGTGGACGATTCAGGAAATATGATAAATGCCCCTCCGCCCGACGTCTCCTGCATATTCTGCTCATTGATTTTCTTCATTTCCCTCAATAGAGCGTCGTAATGTTCGATGAAGTCTGGAGCGGCATAAACAGCCGTTTCGCCGTAGAGTACTCGGCGAACATAGCCGCTCTTCGCCTCTTGCATAAGCAGCCCTTCTTCTCTCGCTTTTGCAATCTCTCGCTGTATTTCGCCCATCCGTTGACGAGCCTCTTCGGTGGGCTGAAAAATATAGCTGGGTCCTCCTGTTCCCTTAACAAGCCCTATCTCCTCAAGATATCTTGCACGACTCCGTAAGTCCCAATGCGAATAGTCATTTCTCCACCCCTCTGGAGGCTCGCCGATTTGTCCGTTTCGGTCGTACTCGATGGCGGCTTGGATCCAAGAAACGCCGTTATCCTTGTTGGCGCTTTGACCGATTCCTGATTCATGAGGCGCATGTTCCGATTCTTCGACCTTTGCTGACGGGGACTCCGGCGCCGTTTTATCTTGATGGAGAGCGGCGGACGAACCCTCAGCATGTCCCGCAGAATCCATCTTGGGAGGCGACTCTTCGACAGCTGTTGATTCATTGCTGTCATGCGCTCGCCGAACCGATTTGTTGACAACAACCGCAACCAGCAGCGAGATCATGGCGACTCCGATGACGACCCAAAAGACCTTTTTGCGCTGTTCCATATTCTCCTCGCTCCTTCTTCCATAGAAACGGCAAGGGTTGATGTTTGAACGATGGTCTTGAAGCGTTTACCGCGTCAAAACCGGTGACATGAACATCATGCCATGAGCCGCAAGCCGCTCGCAATCGACAAGGCATGGAGCCTCACTGCGTAGAGCGCCACTTCTCCAGCGGATGGCGCCTATCCTTCAGCGGCATCGGAACGCGCCGCCCCTCCTCCATGTGAGAGGCGTAGATCGCCATGATCATCTCCAAAGCCCAGCGTCCCCTGACTCCGTCGCACGGCGGATCGGAGCCGCGCTCAAGCGCCTTTGCGTATTCAAGATACATCGTTTCAATCGGATTGCGCGGGTTCGGCAGATCGATCCGCTCCCAGCTGCTGAGCTCGCTTGGACGCCCCTCCATCGCCCGCGGCAAACGCCACAGGCTTTCGGACAGGTCGCCGCTGGTGCGCACGGCGAGCTGACCTGTTGAGCCAAGTATGTCGACGCCGTAATTGTGGTTGTTCGTCTTGGCGTAGTCGGTGAAGCGTATCTCGCCGAGAATGCCGTTGTCGAATTCGTAGTCGGCGGCGGCTCTTGAGCCGAGAACAAGACCTGAATCGCGGTCTCTGGGCGACATCTCCTTCGCTTCCATGACATCCTGCGGCTGCGCGAGCCTGTTTTCATACATGACGACGCCCGCGCACCACCGCGGCTCTCCGCCGAAACGCATCATCATATCGGCAATGTGCGTTCCCATCTCCATAAACTCGTTTCCGCTTTTGCGCCCGCCCTTGTTGCGCCCGCGCACAACGATAACCTCGCCGACAGCCCCGCTTTCGACCAGCTCAAGCCCCTTGAGGATGCCGGGATGCACATGGTTCTGTTGATGGACTGCCAGCTTGGCGCCCGACTTCTCCGCCGCCTCAACCATGGCATCCGCCTCGGCGAGATCGATAGCGATCGGCTTTTCACATAAGACAGAGACGCCCCGCGTCAAGGCGGCGAGACTCGGCTCAAGATGCCCTCGCGTCTGCGTCGCGACGGCGACAAGGTCGAGCGATTCGGAATCGCACATATCGCCCGCGTCGGCGTAAGGTTTTGTTTGGAACGATTCTGCCGCGTTTTGAGCCGCTTTAGGCGATATGTCGCACACCGCCGCAATCTCAAAATTTGGCAGCCCCTTCAAGACGCTCAGGTGATGACGCCCCATTCCTCCGCATCCGACCACTCCAACCCGCATCGTTCGCTCCTAACGTATCAACACAATTGTTCCAATGGAGACGTTCAAGCCTATTCGCATCTGATAGATGTAGATTCCGCTTGCCGCAAGCGTTCCGTTTTGGTCGCGTCCGTTCCATACGGCGTTTCCGTCGGTCGGTTCGGAGGTCCAGACTTCCCGCCCGCGCAGGTCAAAGACGCGGACGATCAGATTGCCTTCCGCGGCGTTCAGCGCGCGTCTTGGGAAGGTTGCCTGACGGAACGACGGATCGGACCCAAGGGGCGTGAACGGGTTCGGAAACGGCGCCGCGAAGTTGGGCAGCCGCGCCTCCGCCGGCTCCGATCGATTCCCCGCCTCGTCCACCGCGACGACAGCATACCGCATCCATCCAATCTCCAGCCGCGGCCGATGATGGGTGAAGAGCAGCGTTTCGGCGCCCTGTTCAGGTTCAACTTTTCCGATCTCAACAGGCGTTTCGCCAATCAAACCGAAGAGGATGTCGTAACGCGCCGCGTCGGGGGAAGGGCTGGCGCTCCATGTCAGCTCCACATTCTGCGCGGCTTGCGCGGCGACGGCGTTTGCAGGAGGATCGGGCGCGCGCGTATCGGGTCTCACAAAAACGGCGCGAGAAGGCGACAGCGGAGAGGCAAGAATGCGTATCTTATACGACGCAATCGCGTAGGAGTGCGTCCCCGGCGAGACGTTCACATCCCGAAACTGCGAAGCGTTCGGGTCTGGCAGATCGATCGGCGCGCCGTCTCGGTAGATGAAATATCCCTGTACCTCCGTGTCGTCGACGCGCTCCCACTTCAGCAGGACGTCGTTTTCGCCGGTCGGGTCGGCTTGCGCAGTGAAGCCGGTCGGCGTGGCGGGGGGCGTGTTTGGTATCACATCCAGCGTGTAATCGTTGTTGTTGAGCGGATCGCCGTCGATCTCGCCCGGCTGGACGAACTCCCCAATCTGCAGGTTGTCTAGATTGCGCAGGCTGACTCGGAAAAGAGCGCCCGTACGCGGCAGGTCGGGGGTCCGTACTTTAAAAACCGCCTCAAACAGCGAGCTTTGAAAGTTGTCGATCTCATCCTCCAGGACAAATCGGATAAAGGCGTCGGTTACGACCGCTTCAAACGGTACCGAAACGCCGTCGATGCGCACATCCTCGGCCGACTCTGGAGAGCGGACGGAGAAGCCGGCGGGAAGCGACAGCTCAACGCTTTTCACCTCTTCTCCCGCTTCCGCCTGCGAACGGTCGATGAGCAGCGTCAAAATCAGGGTCGGCTCGGAGGCGGTCGGAACTTGTCCGCTGGGATCGCCCAGTACGTTCAGTTCCCCGTTGGAGCTGACAGCCGCCCATCCGGTTAAAACGCCGAGCATGCCCCAGAGAGCGGCGGTCAAGACGGATCCAATGCGGTAAAACGGGCGAAGCTTCATACAATTTTCCTTTTAAAATCGAGCGCGGAGAGAGACCCGCTGGCTCGCGCTGTCTTCCAGTTCGTTGTTTGAAAAGGCGACCGCGTAATCGACAGACGCAACTGCCGTCCCAAAATGGAAGGCGATCGTCGCGCCGGCGGTGACGGAACCGGCGCCCGCCGCGGCGAGACGTCCGTTGCCGGCGTCGTATCGATACCCAACGCGCGCTGCGACGGCATTGCTAAAGCCGACTTCAGCCCCCGCTCCAACAGCGGTTCCATCCCCAAATGCCGCATCGATCGCGATGAGGCTCCGTCCCAACATTTTCTGGACAGCCTCTTGCTCCGCAAATTCCGCAATGGCGCTCAGCTGCAGCGCCGTCCCAATACGCGCGATGGAAGGAGCGCGGTCGCTCTCTTCGTCCTGCGCCTCTCGAAACGATAGATCGGCGGGAACGATGTTCTGTCCGGCTAGCCCGATCGTCCATCCGTCCGCCGGTTCAGCCAAGAGTCCGACATCAACGGTGAAGGCGGAGGCGCTTGTTTTTTCTTCAAAGTACGGGTTTTGCGCCACATCCGGCAGAGAGCTGTCCACCCCCGTTTGGAGTCGTTTCAACAGAAAGCCCGCATTCAGCCCTTGCGCGACGCGGCGCGCATATCCAAGAAGAAGCGCCGTTTCGCGGTAAACGCCGTTCGCGTCGGATAAAGTGGAGGCGCCCGCGTTGAGCGTTCCGCCGGCGAGCGGCGCGGCTAAGAGCGCGGCGTCATGCGCGACGAGGGGACTAACAGGGCCGGAGAAGTACGCCGCGCGCGTGAACGCGAGATGAAAACTTCCTTCGGCGCCGCCTGCAGGATTGTAAAGCGCGGCGTTCGCGTCGTCGGCGACAGCGGTGAAAGCGCTTCCCATTCCAAGCGGCCGCGCCCCGTTTGGAGGCTCCGTAAAGGAGGCAAAAGCGGCGAAAGGCAGCCCCAGCAGGAGAAGCGCAGCCGTCCAGAAACGCGCGGCGCATGGTGTCGGTTTATCTCTGATGAGTTCGCTCCTTTTGGTCAATTTTTATATCCAGTATCCAGATATTCGAACGCTCTTTTTCATCTTCAATCCAGTCCAGCGCAGCCAATTCAACGCGGATGACGCCTCTCACGCGCTCGTCTAAGACGGGCAGGCTCGCTTCTCTCCGCTCAACGACGCGTATGATCGAGTAACCAAGCGGCGTGACGATCGGCCCGCTCCATTCTCTCGGTTGAAGGCGGTCGATGCCGCGCCGCAATTCAGGATCAATGCCGTCCGCTTCGATCCATCGGTCCGAGCCGTACGGGTCGGACGCATTGAGCGGCTCCGGCAATGTCTCCGCATACGCCTCGCCGCATGAATTTTGCCGAACTGCGTCGATCCATGCAAGCGCCTTTTCGCGCTGCTCGTTCGTCGCCTGCGGCGGCAGCTCCACATCCATGAAATCGAGGCGGTATGCCGCCGGCTCGGCGTAGAGAGATGGGTTTTCATCGAACCTGCTTTTAACCCTTTCCGCGCTGACGCTTGAGAGGGCGCGCTTGACGATGCGCCGTATAAACTCCTCGGCGATCATTTCATTCTTGATGCGTTCCCGCAGCTCCTCTGGAGACGCGCCCGCGTTCAGAAACGGACGCAGCAGCGCGGTCTGCCGCCGATACTCCCGCTCAACCTGCCAGTCCTCAATCAGCACAATCTCCCGCGCCCCCTGCAGTATGAGCCGCTGATGAATCAGCTGATTGAGCGCGGCGCGCTGAGCTGCCGGATCGTCTAGGTCGCGTTTTTGAAGCGTCATCTCCAGCTTCAACTCCGACCATGCGATCGGTTCGCCGTTCACGACCGCGGCGATCCATTCGATGGGCTGCTGAACCGTTTGAGCAGTCGCCGACGCAAAGGCGGCGCACGCAATCGTCAAGGCGAACCCCATCGCGCATCGAGCGTCAGAACGGCTCGGTTGGACGCGCCCGACTCGTTCCATCGGCGGATCAAAACGGGGCGGCAGCGCCATGAGCCTCTTGACCATAGAGACGCATACCCTGAGAGCTCGCGCAGCGTGAAACGGGAGCCTTCCGTTTTGACGCGCGCGCCGCAGACGAGACCCTTGACAGCGCGCCAATCGACCCGAGTCAAGAGCGCCGGCGTCCGGTCGCTTTCCTGCGTCCATTGCATCGATATGCGCCAGTTTTGAAACGCGGCAGCCGCCCATTCGGTCGTTCTCCATTCGGTTTCGTTATCGATCAACAGGTCTCGGTCGTACCATCGTACGACGATTCCCGCCGTTATTATACGTCCAATCGGCGAAGCCGTCCAAGCGCTCGCCGACTGCGACGATATTGCAGTGGAGATTTGTTTTTCGCCGTTCATTTGAAAGCCGATTCTGGCTCTGTTTTTAAAATAAAACGCGGCGCGGGCGAGTATGCCGCGCCGGTCGGATCGGGCGGAACCGCGCGGGCTTTCAAACTCTGTCGGCAGCGCGTAGAAAGCGATGCGGGCGGACGCAGTTTTTGAACGGGTGAGCAGCTCCGTCCAGCCGGCGGGCGCGTTTGCGTAAGCCGCTTCTCCGCGCCAGCGCGTTTGGCGAATGCGTCCGTCAAAGTCGAGCGCCGCGCCTGTGCGAGTCGTCTCGTTGAGGCTTTGCCCCGCCTTCGGTCGATGCCGCTGCGCCGCTGCGGTCGCTCCAAACCGCCAGCCCTCCGCCTCAGATTCAACACGCGCTCCAATCAGGTCGCTGTAAAGGGCGTTGTCAATCGTTTCGGCGCCGGCAAAACCGGTCAGCTCCGGCGGAAGCGAATCGGAGACGTTGTTTCGAGAAACGAAACCGAGCGCGTTGAACCTGCCAATGCGCGTCTCGGCGGCGGCTCCGCGTTCGCGCGGAAGCGAGGAGTCGTTCGGCCGCGCGCCTTTTGGGTAACGGAGGCGCGCGCTGTTCAGAATTAACCCAAGCCCGCTTCCGACAGAATAGTCGCCGACAATCAGCCGCTGAACAGCCCCCTCGCCGCTCCATGCGACATACCCGCGGGAGAGGCGCGCCGATTCAAGCGGGCGAACGACCGATGCGTCCGCGTCCCAGGCGGCGCGCTCGGAACCTCCCGCCCTGTGCGCAATGCCGATGACAGCGTTCGGCGTTGGGTTCAGGCGAAGATAGCCGTACATCAGGGCGGGGCTGCCGTCGTTCTGCGTGTCGGAGAGCCGCTGCCGAATGCGCCCGCTAGACCTATAGGAATGTACCGTTACAAAGGGCAGAATCATGTTTAGACCGCTTTGCAGTCCGCGGACGCGCTCTAGGTCGTTGAGCGATTCAAACGGCCGTTCTTTGCGCGCCGCGTCGATCTCCTCCGCAAGCGGTTCATCCACAAACGGCAGCAGCCTCAGTTCATCCAGCTCCGCTCGATTCAGGTCCAGCGGGTCGTCCATCCACTCAAGCAGCTGCTCGCGCTCATCTTCCTGTATCAGCCCGTCTTCAACCCACTGGTCAAGGTCGGTCGGACCGACGAAGTCGAAGCCGGCGGGGGCGTCGAATGCGGCTGCCGAGAGAGCGGACATTCCCGCAACCGCCGCAATGAGCAGTCTAAGGCGCATACAGGGCGATCCCGACATAATGGGTGGCGTTCAGCGCAGGATGCGTTTCTAGGGCGTAATCGAAGGATATGCCGGCGAAGCGGACAGAGAACCCAACCGCCCATTGCCACGGCAGGTTGTGCGTTCCGGCGCGGAGCGTCAGGTTCGGATGAGCGCGCCATTCGCCTCCAACAGCGATCCCGGCGTCGTCCCCGTCCGTGAATGCGTCGGCAAGAAACGTTGACTGCCTGCCCATTTCAATGCGCGCGCCGGCTCGCATCTGCGCATTCAGCCCCGCGTTTTGGAGCGCCGCTCCCAGCTTGATCTGCGGCGAGACGCGCCAGACCGCGCCGATGTCGGCAGAGTAGGTCTGCGCGTCAGAAAATCCTTGCGTCCGCCTTGATCTGTAAGACCCGCGCGCGCCCGCCGCCAGGTTCTCTCCGCCGATTCGACCCGCAATGGAAATCGTATCCTCGACATGGAGCGCGTTGCCGAACTGATGCCAAGAGACGCGCGCGGCCGCTTTAGACCCAAGAGCCGCCCCCGCCTGAACAAAACTCTCCCGCAATCCGTCCACGCCAAAGGGGCGATTGTAGCAGAGCGCGATCCAATGATTCTCCTCATGCGCCGCCGGATTCAAGCGCGACGAGACCGCCTCTCCATGCGCGGCGCCCGCCCCTCCAAACCCGATCAGAGCGGGACTGGGCGCGGAGCGCTCAAAAGCGGCGGTGCACGGAAACGCTAAAGCAAGCAGAGCCGCCCATAAAACCCGCCTCATCGTTCGGCGACGACCAAGGCTATGGCGGTCGCGCTGTGCCGCCCGTCTTCTATGGCGAGCAGCATGACAATGTAGATGCCCGGCGGAACATACATGCCCGCGTCGTTTCGCCCGTCCCAGTGGACGGTTTGCCGACCTCCGCGCGGCGCGTCGTAGAGCAGTTCGCGCTGCGGGACGCCGGCGCTGTTGAAAATGCGCAGCGTGATTTTAGCCGTCAGCGGCGCCTCATACCGCAGTTCCGCAGCTGTTTCATGCGGATCGAACGGATTCGGCGCCGCCGCCAGCTTCGGCTGCTCAGGCGCGTTGAACGCCGCGGTGTTCGGACGGCCGGGGGTTGAGCCGGTCGCATGAACGCTTAGCAGCCAGTTCTCTCTCAACTGCGACGGCATTTTAGGATCGCGCCGCTCCAGCGACTGCCCGCGCCGTCCGTTCCGCTTTTCATACCGCACTTCGTCGATCAGCTCCCCGTCGAGACGGAGGCGCACGAGGTCTCCGTCGTTGTTGAGCGCCGGGAGCGGCATCTCTATCACAGGCGTTTCTTTAGGCGTTTCAGGGTGCGCCGCGCGAAACTCTTCGGCGCTCTGCGTCAAGATGAGATACCCCTCCGGCGGGATGACAGCGTCCGGTATCGGCGCGGGGCGCTCCCGCTCATCTTCGATGGTCCAATCCTTTACGGCGATCTCATTTTTGTCTAGGCTGCGCAGCTCAACCCATTCGGGCGCGTCCGCCGCCGGTTGGAACATGATCTCATTGATCAAGACAACGCCCATGAGCGGGGCGGGTTTCGGCTCCACAGGCGGCGGGGGCTGCTCGTTGGGCGGCCGTCCGATGGTGGAGCCGCTCGGGTCGTTGGAGCGGCGCCAGTTGTCGGCAGAACCTGGCGCGTTCAGGTCGATGCGTTCAAAGGAGACGCCGTCCTGCGCCGATGAGGGCGGTATGAATTCATCCGCGACAACGCCGTCCGGATCCATCAGGCGCAGCGAGTCGAGCGCGGAGAGGCCGTTTCCGATGGCGGCGTTTTCAGGGCGCATGCGCAGCGTGTTCGGCGGCAGCTCGCCGTACTGCTCTTCATAGTCAGGGTCAAGAACGACGGCGAAGGCGCGCGGGTTTAACAGCGTCGGTCCGTCCGGCTCAAACGGTATGAGCATGTCTTCGGAGATGTCGTCCGCGACGCTCCATCCGCTCAGGTCGACAGGTTCGGGACCGAGGTTGAACAGTTCCACAAATTCGCCGGCGCGTTCGCCGCCCTGCGCGTCGCTTGGATTCGCCATCACCTCGGTGATGCGCACCTGCTGAGCGCCGGCCGCCGCAGTGAACGCGAACATCAGAGCTGCCGCAATGAGCGCCCGCATGGTCAGTCCCGCCGCAGCGATTTCGGTTTTCCAAGTATTTCCGACACAATGATCGCTTGCCGTATGTTTTGAGCCGTCAGCGGCGGATGCTGCATTTCGGCGGCAGGCTTTGGCTCCGTCTGTCGTTTTTCAGGCGGCTTGGTCGGCTGCGCCCGCTTTTTCGGACGCGGCGCCGCCTTCTGTTCAAGCTTCTCAACCTGTTGAACCGCTTCTTTCGCTATTTGAACCTTTTCTTTTGCTGTTTGAACCGTTTCCTCTAAGTTGTCCGGCGGCGCGTATTCGGTCGACTCTTCAAAATCTGTCTCGCTTTTTTTGCCGTCTTTCTTTTTCTTGAGCAGCCATGCGATCAGCCCCTGTATGCCGGCGACGATCGCCGCCAGCAGCGGCCACAGATCCGCAATGATGCCGAACAAAAAATCGGTCAACGCTATTTATTCCTTACGCCACTCGTCCTTGTCGTCCGTGATGTCGACCACATTTCCGTCTGGATCCTCTGCCTTGAAGGAGCCTTCCGGCGGCTTCGATTCGTCTGGCGCGTATCGATGCTTGACATCGTCCCGCAGTATGCGAATCCCCGCCGACCGCAGAGCGCGCCACGCGGCTTTGGCGTCGTCCACCTCCACTCCGAAATGAATATACTCGGTCCCTTCTTCCAGTTTGGGACGCTTTCCCTCATGGGGGAGGAGCGTCAGATTGACGGAGCCGTCCGCCAGGTCCATCGCGTCGGTCGAATTCGGTCGATAGCCGAGGAAGCGAAACCCAAGCGTTTCATAAAATCGGCGGGAGGCGGATGTGTCGGCGCAACGGAGCGCGAGATGTTTCAGTTGTAGCGGCATCGTTTACTCCACTTGAAAATTGACGGTGAGAATGCCGGTCATGACGTTGTCCGCAAGGTCTTCGATTCGCCGAACGGTCAGCGTCAAGGCGGATCCTGACGGCAAAGGGTCGTCAGGCGTCAGCGTTGCTGTACGCAGCCCTGCGTCGTACTCCACCCTTGCGCTGACGCCGATAAGGGCGACGCCCTCCCGCGCAGATTCGGATTTGACATCCTCGTTGAAAACGACGGAGAGCGGTTTATCGGGAGGCCAGACATCGCCTTCAGCCGGCTCTGTCGACAGAACCGTCGGCGGCAAATCGTCTCCATTCAGAAGATCGTCCGGACTCTCCTCTGCGCAGCCGAGCAAGAGAAATGCGGCGGCAAGCGCGCCTGCCCAGAACCATTTAACTTGAGTAGCGGCCAAGGTTTTTCCTTTCTGCGCCTTCGACCGGCGCGCCGGCGATGGACTGCCTCATTTCAGTGTCAGCCATGATGTTGCGGATGGAGTAGTAATCGCGGACGGTGAGCTGCTCGCTTCGAAACGCGCTGGCGATCGCTCTCGGCACATCGGCTTCCGCTCCAATCAGCTCGGCGTTTTTTTCTTCGACGAGCGCGCGCATCTCCTGCTCCTCCGCCTCGGCGATGGCGCGTTTCTCTTCCGCCTTGGCGCGCGCGATCTTCAGCTGCGCCTCCGCTCTCTCCCGCTGCAACTTCGCCCCTATGTTTTCTCCCACATCCACATCGGCAATGTCGATGGATAGAATCTCAAAGGCTGTTCCAGACGCAAGCCCTGCCTCCAAAACCGTTCGCGAAATCTGGTCGGGGTTCTCCTGAACTTCCGCATGCGATTCCGCCGATCCGATCGTCGTAATGATCCCCTGCCCGACGCGGGCGATGACCGTCTCTTCGCCCGCCCCGCCGACCAGCTTGTCGATATTCGCGCGCACCGTGACGCGCGCCGTCACAATCAGCTGGATGCCGTTCTTGGCGACCGCCGATATTTTCGGCGTCTCAATCACCTGCGGCGTGATCGACATCGAAACCGCCTCTAAGACATCCCGTCCGGCGAGGTCGATAGCGGCGGCGCGCTCAAACGGGAGCGGTATCTGCGCCTTGTCCGCTTCAATGAGCGCCTCCACCAGCCGCTCCACATGCCCGCCCGCCAGATAATGCGCCTCCAGACTGGCAAGGTCAAGCGGCAGCCCCGCTTTGGTTGAGGTGATGAGCGGGTTGATGACGTTCGCCTGCGGGACGCGCCGCAGCCGCATCGCCACGAGGTCGCGGAAGATTCGCACCTGAACCCCCGCCGCCCGCGCCGCAATCCACAGGCGGAACGGCACAAAGATGCTCAGGATTGCAACGAAGACGATCCCAAGAACCAAGAAAATGAGGATGAATTCCAGCATGCGTGTCTCCTATGAGGACGGGTTGACGCCGATATGCCCGTTTTCAAACGCTTCGCCGAGAGCGCGCGGAACATCCGCTTCCGCTTCGACGACCTGCGCCTGCATTTTTTGGACGCGCGCCTGCATCTCCTGCTCGCGCGCTTTCGCCATGGCAAGACGCTCCTCGGCTCTGGCCTGCGCGACGACGAGGTCTGTCTCCGCCTGCTCCGCTTCCAGCTGCGCCCCAATGTTCTCTCCAACATCCACATCGGCAATGTCGATGGAAAGAATCTCAAAGGCTGTTCCTGAATCAAGCCCGCGGTCAAGAACCTTCCGCGAGATCAGGTCGGGATTTTCCAACACCTCGGCATATTCTTCCGCCGATCCGATCGCCGAAACGATCCCCTCCCCGACGCGCGCAAGGATCGTATCCTCCCCGGCTCCGCCGACAAGGCGGTCAATGTCCGCCCGGACGGTGACCCGCGCTGTCGCCTTCAGCTGAACCCCGTCCCGCGCAATGGCGGTGATGAGCGGAGTCGTGATGACGCGCGGATTGACGCTCACCTGAACCGCCTGTAAAACGTCGCGCCCTGCAAGATCGATAGCGGTTGAGCGCTCAAACGAGAGCGAAATCTCCGCTTTGTCTGCCGCAATGAGCGCGTTGATAACGCGGTTCACATTCCCCTGCGCCAAGAGATGCCCCTCCAGTTTGGAGATGGTGACCCCGTATTTATCGCTCACGCCCGCTTTTGACGCGCTGATCATCGGCTTCACGATTGCAGGCGGCGAAATCCGCCGCAGACGCATTCCGATCAGCTCAATCAGCCGCACGCGCACCCCGGCGAAAAGAGCCGATATCCACAGACCGATCGGTATAAAATAAAGCAATCCGCCGAAGACAACGATCCCGATCAGCGCGATGAGCGCGGAGGCAATGAATAAAGAGTCTTCTAGGAACGGCATCGTCGCTTCCTTTTGCTTACTTGTTCACATTCGTTTCTAAGGGCAGTTTCTCAACCACAACGCGGACTCCTTCGACGGCGACCACTTGAACGGGGGTGTCTTTGGCGATGTATTCGCTGTCGGCGACCACATCCACGCGCCGTCCGTCGATGCGCGCGGCGCCTGCGGGCCGCAGGTCTGTCAGCGCGACGCCGTTGGAGCCGGCAAGCTTTTTCAGCTGGGCGTCGGGCGCGGAATATCCGATTTCCGACAGCTGTTCATCTCTGAGAACAAGCCGTTTCCAAGCGATGTAGCCGATCCATGCGATCAAGACCAGAGCTCCGATCAGGTACAGAATGAGTTGAGGCATCGGACGCCTTACGCTGGCTCGTCTTTTGCGGCGGGGCGCACAACGACGCGCGCTCCTTCTACCATTTCAACGGTCAGCGGTTCTCCTTTAGAGATGAATTCGCTGTTTGAGACGACATCCACGCGCTTGCCGCCGATTTCTGCCGCGCCGGCGGGGCGCAGAGTCGTCAAAGCGACGCCGCTGCGTCCAATCAGCTCCGCCAGATCAGGGCGCGCCGATTGGTACCCGTCCGCGCTCGACTGCTCAGTCGATAAGATGAGGCGGTTCCAAGCCTGCGTTTTCGGCAGCGTGAATCCAATCACGATCACAAGTCCAATGGTCAAAACGAACGCGAGGCCGATGGAACCCATCGCATCGCCCAGCGTCGGCGCGCTTCGGGCAAATGTAAAGAAAAGCCCGCCGAATGTCAAGGCTAAGCCGGCGATGCCCGCCACGCCGAAGCCTGGGATCACAAACGCCTCCAGCGCCAGGAGCGCCAGACCCGCTATGAACATCAGCAAGCCAAATCCAGTCGTCACATCCGCGACAATATGCCCCCCGAAGAACGCCGCGACGCACAGCAGCCCTAAGATGCCCGGAACGCCGAAACCAGGCGTCCGGAACTCAAACAGGAGACCGACCATGCCGAGCGACAACAGCAGCGTTCCCAGCATGGAGCCGGTGATCGCCATCGCCATCTTTTCTACGACATTCGGTTTAAACAGCATGATCTCGGCGTTCGCCAGCGGCTCCGGATCGTCCAGAGGCGACGCAAGGTTCCCAAGCTCCTGATTGGCGACGACGCGAAGCCGGTCGTCCACTCGTCCGATGGTGTAGGCGTTCAGTATTTCGGCGAACGATTCCGCTTTCAGCTCAATGAAGCCGAGGTCCAACGCTTCCGAGGTGGTGAGCGTCAGCAGTTCGCCTTCGGGGCAGATCACCTCTACCTTTTGTCCGTTTCCCTTCAGTTCGCTCACTTCGGACGGCATGAGCGCCTGGATGGAGTCTTCGTCCACGCGGGCGAGCACTTTTTTCTTGTCGACCATCGCTTCGGCAATGTCGGGGTTGCGTCCGTTTCGTTCGGCGGTGGCGCGTATTTTGCCTCGTATAAAGGAGATGATTTTTTCGCCCATCTCCTCGCCGGCGGCAGAAACAGGGGCGGCGTCTCCGATGGTTCCGCCGGGCGCCATGGCGATCTGATCCGCCGCAAGCGCGATGACAGCGCCGGCAGAGATCGCTTCTACATGCACAAAGGCGATGGACGGAATCTCAAGGTTGTAGATATGGTTGATGATGTCGCTCATGACGTCGATGCGTCCGCCTGGCGTGTTTATATCGAACAGGATCAGGTCGGCTCTATTTTCTGCTTCGGTCAAGGCTCGGTTGATGTACCGTTCCAGTCCTTTGTTGATTTCGCGCCGCACTTCGATCACCGCGACCGAGGCGGCGTCCGCCCAACCTGCATACGTAAGCAAAAGGCCGGCGCAGAGAGCAAGTCGTAACGTTTTCATTGCCTTCATTGGGATCGCTCCCTTCATGATCATACCGAACGGCGTCTCCATAGCGATTTACTTTAGCATACCGCAAACAGGTTGAGCGCGCAACGCATTCGACTGACCGGCGTTCTTTACAAACGACGATATACGAAAATCCTGTTCAAATCGGGCAGATCGTCATTCTCGCGAAAGCGGGAATCCAGAGTTCTCTTAGATGGCCTCCGCATTCCAAAAACGGCTCTCTAAAACCAACACCATCGCCTATAGAGGCTGCCGACCTTATTTCTTCCCAACGGGAATCTTGGTAAGCCGATTATCCGTCCATTTTAAAAAAAATGATTGCATCCGAAAAATTTCATAGACTATTAATGATTTTCGGTTGATTCGAGTTGACAACGCTTCCAACTTGATTCTATACTTGGCTTGAAAGCGTTCATAAAGAGTTATGGATGTTTCTAAGACGCTTCACATGAAAGGAAAAACATGACGAAGCGATTTTTGATGGCTGTCGCTCTTGCGGCTCTCGTGATTGTACCCCCCCTCCCGCGTTGACCGACCCGCCGCCTGGAAATGAAAGACCAAACACCGCCACTGTGACGGGGCAAGGCGTTACAAGCGGAGGCGTCCTCACCGATCCACCGCAGGCCGTCTGCTATGCTGCAGCGTACGCCGGCACGGCTCCATCTGCTTCCGCCACCCCCTCTCATTCCAATCCAAAAGACGTTGCTCTGACAATGAGCGGTGAGAACGCCAAATGGAAAGGCGAAGTGGATGATTTGGTACTGTGGCGCTTGATTAGGTATGAGCCGTACGAATCTGGAGCCTCCCTTTTGTACGAAATCAAAAAGCTGGATCCACCAGAAGATCCTGAAAAGCGCGCATTGTGGGACAAGAATCTTATCCGCATCATGGTGGTCCGCAAGCAGGATCGTTTGGACGATGCTCTGAATGGATTCCAAGCAGGTGTCGCCCTTGCAAAAGATCTCGGACCTAAAGAAGGCCTCGGCCTAGGTTTAGCTTTGGCAGCTTTGGCCGTGGCGTTGGGTCCTGAGTCTAATCGAGTGGATGATCAATGGACGAGAGAGGTCTCCATGGCGATGGACGCTGTACCGATGCGCTGGGAAGTGGCTAAGAGGCCGCATCCCATGTCTCCGTGGAAAGAAACGCGTTTCAATGTCGAAATTCGCTCATCTGTTCGTCATTCCTCGGCATGGATCAAAGGATGGTTCTCTGAAGACAGGGCAGAGTTCGACCTGCAGCGACAAGCGCACTGCCACGAGGACGCGTTTGATTTGCATGAAGAATAATTCAATCGTTGAAACGGAAAGTATGAACGATGGGCAAACTTCAAACTTTGAAGCCTCGCTCTCGCAGGTCCTTGATTGTGTTGGGGTCCATCTTTATCGCGCTGATTCTGGCGATGTTGTTTTTTCGCGGGCGGGGAGAAATCTCGCCGAAAGGAGACGAACAGGTTGAATTGCGAAAAGCAACCTCCGCGCTTGCAGAGAAATCAAACTCTGCTACAGAGGACGACGCGGCGCGATGGACCGCTGATGAGCTGGCTAACGGCATGCGTCCGTGGAAGCCGGGCGTCACACATCCATGGGTGACGCTGATGAAGAACCAAATGGGGTTCGCATATTCTGGTCCGCAGACCGCGGAGGCGCTGGTGACAGTCTTTTGCTCTGGTCCAATCTATGACGGCAAACGCGAGGAGATGCTTGCGCATTTTCAGCGTGTACTAGCGCGCGAAGGAGTCATCAATGACAGCTTAGACGCCGAAGAATACGGGCGCGAGCTCATGAATCGCATCCGCGATAAGAGAGAGGAGAACCTCAAGATTGCCGGGAAGAAAGGACTTTCGGAAGAAGCGCTCCTCGCTCAAAGCGGTCTTTCGATAGAAGATTTTGAGAACCTTGTTATCGATGGGTATCTCAAGTCTTGGGCTGTTGAGAAAGAGCAGTACTTCCACGCTTCTGAGACAGGTGAAAGCACCTTGAATGTTGAGCTTGAACCCGACGGGACGCTTTTTATCATCAGAGTCGGGGCGGGCGGACGACCGCCTTTGACCGACGCGGAGAGGTATAATATTTCGCGCCACGGTGTCGCGCCCCGCGGCTACAGGCTTCGATTCATGGGTGAAACTTTTTCAGAGGAATTGCCGCTGGATCAGGTTCCGTTTCTTAGCGAGCGGGATGTCGTCAAGAAGATGAAGCAAGCCGAACTGGAGGAGCTGCTGGTCGCCATTCCGACCTATCTGACCCAGCCGGAGGCGGTTGAACAGAGCGATGCCATGTGGCTCTCCATGATGGACAGGTACGATGCGGCTCTGGAGGAGCTGGCGTCGCGCAATCAGATACCGAAGCCGTTTGCGGGGCGCGAATCGCCTTCGCCCTCTTTGAGAGCTGTCCATCCGGCCGCGCCGGATGCTGTTGCTTCGCCAGAGCCGCCTATAGAGAGGGACCCTCTCTCCGATCCGCCGACGGAGCTGCGCGATGAGGCTGCGCTTGAAAAGGCGGAGCAGAGACGGCGCATCGCGTTGGCGTTTCTTGAGGCGCTCGAAAAGGCAGCCAAGGAAGAAAAGGTGAATCCTGCCGCGCGAACGCTAATAGCGGCGCGAATTCGGGAGCTGCGGCTCATGCAGAATCCCGACCTGCTGAAACCGCCGCCTCCTTCTCAACAACCTGCCCAAGAAAGCAGCGGCGAAGACGAAGAAGAGTAATCAAACCCATCGGCGCTTCTCTCCTAAGTGAGGGAGGCGCCGATGTTCTTTCGTCGTCGTTCTTAAGTCGGAAGGTCCGAGACGGCGCTTGCCAGACGTATAGTCTAGCGCTAGCATGCGGTCAATACAGGCAACAGGAGATCGCTATGTTGACGCGACAACAGAAATTGCAGTTTCACGAGCAAGGCTGGTTGAAGATACCGGGCGCCGTTCCGAAGATCATGGTCGAAAAGGCGCGGAGGGCGATCAACCACTCCGTCGGCAATATCGGCAGGGGAGAAGACCGCCCCGACCGCAACCGCGACGGCCAGTTTTGCGATGAGCTGCGCAATGCGGAGTCGATCACCGACCTGTTCAACAAGACGCCGTTGAGCGGCGCCGCCGGCTCGCTCTTGGGAAAGCAGGGCTACCATGAGATCCGCGGCGGGCAGATCGCGCTGCGATTCCCGATGCCGCCGATGGTGGATCCGAGGGAACCGAACGGACATCTGGACGGGCTGGGCAACGGACGCAACGGACAGCCGAAAGGCAGCTACCGGCGCGGCTTCTCCATGTTTGCGGTCGTCTATCTCTCGCACGTTTCTGAGGAGTTCAGCGGGAATTTCACCGTCTGGCCGAAGTCGCACGCCGCATACGAGGCGCACTTCAAGAAGCATGGGCATGAGGTTCTGTCGAACGGGCTGCCGCGCTTTGAGCTGCCTGAGAAGCGCGTCATGGTGACGGGGGAGCCGGGCGACGCCGTTCTGGCGCACTATCAGATGATGCATGGCGCATGTCCAAACGCTTCCTCCAACATTCGTTACGCCGCCATTTTCCGCGTTCGCAGCAAGCGTCTGGAGCCGCCGGGTTTCGCCGGCTACACGGACATCTGGCATGAATTTCCGGGCGTCCAAAAGGCGCTTGAGCCGCCGAAAAAGGCGTGATGGGGGCGTTTTCCGCCCGTGAAACGCAAGACGGGGGCGTCTTCATTGTGGAGCTGTTGGACGAGGAACGGGGTCAGCGCGCGCGCATACTGCCCTCCGCCGGCGCAAACTGTTACGCCTACGAGTCGAGGCATCGCGGACAGGTTTTTCAGCTCTTAGAAAAAACGGAACCCAAGACCGCAGCCGACAACCCGACAGGACGCGGCATACCGATCCTGTTTCCGTTCCCAAACCGCGTCCGCAATGGAGCATGGACATTCCGCGGCAAAACCTATCAGTTTGAGAATGTCCAAGCCGCCGGCCACCATCTCCATGGGCTAGTGTACAACAGGCAATGGACGGTTCAGTCTTTGGAGGCGGGGGAGGAGTTTGCCGCCTGCTCCATGTCGTTCGATGCAGAGAGCGCCGAGGGCGTTTTGGAGCAGTATCCGTTTCCGTTCCATTTGACAGCGGCTTACACGTTGGCAGGCGGAGCGCTGCAGTTGACCTTCTCGGCGCTGAACGCGGGAGGCGAAGACATGCCGATGGGCGTCGGATTTCATCCGTACTTCTCCGCCCCCATCGGAGAGGAGACGGACCCGTCCGACTGCATAGCGACCGTCCCTGCGGACGCCTACTGGGAGCTGGACGAGCTGCTGCCGACGGGGCGCATTCTGCCCGTCTTCGACAGCTTCGACTTGCGCCAAGGGCAGCCGTTTGAAGGCATGTCGTTCGATGACCTCTTCACGCAAGTGAGCCATGAAAAAAGCGGCGTCTCCCGCTGCTCAATTGAAGACCGCGCGATTCGTCTCAGAACCGTCTTGGAAAGCGGCAAAGAATTCCGAGAGCTCGTTTTATACACGCCGCCGAACCGCCGTTCGCTCTGCATAGAGCCGTACACATGCCCCACCGACGCGGCGAATTTAGAGGCGCGGGGAATTGAGGCGGGTCTCATCGTTCTTCCGCCGGGCGGCGTTTTCACCGGCTCCATATGCATCTATCCGGAGGCGTTTTGAGCGCGCCGAGCGTTCTGATTGCCGGCTTTGAGCCGTTTGGCGGGGACGAACGGAACCCGTCCGGCGAACTGGCGCTGGAGATTGCTGCGGCGCATACGCTCAAGGCGCGCGTACAAGGGCATGCGCTGCCGGTCGTTTTTCAGGAGGCAAGCCGCCGCATCCAGTCGCTCATCAAACGTGACGAGCCGGAGATCGCGCTGCTGACAGGTCTGGCGGCGGGATCGTCCGCGCTGGCGCTGGAGCGCGTCGGCGTCAACTACTTCCATGAGGGAGAGCATCGAGACGAGAAGATCATACTGGACGCGCCGGACGCTTACTTCTCCCCCTTTCCCGTTACACAGCTTGTCGAGGCGCTGCGTTCCGAGGGCGTCCCCGCGCGCGCCTCGCTGAGCGCAGGCTCCTACTGCTGCAACGAGGTTCTGTTTGCAGGTTTGCATACGGCGGCGTCGCTCGGTTTAAAGACGCGCGTCGGTTTCGTTCATCTGCCGTATCTGCCGAAGCAGGCTGAAGGGCGGGGCGTCGATTCGATGCCGCGCGCCCTTCAGCGCAAGGGTTTGGAATTAATTCTCGCCCGGCTGCTCGGAGCCGGTTGACGCGGTCTCCTTCTTGTACTCGTCCGCATGGACATAGTAAAAGAAGCCGATCGCCATCTCGTCGGTCGTTTTTTCGCCCCATCGAACGGGTATCGGCGGATCGTTCGGGTTGTTCGGATTGCCGGCGGAATTGTCAAAGTGCGCCAGCATCTCAATCGAGGAACCTGCCGGGAGGAAGATCGGCTCCTTGTAATGGTAGGAGTCTTGCCAGTTGAAGTCCCAGTCGCTGATGAAGATCAGGTCTATCTTTTTTCCGCCCGGCAGGTTTGCATGCATCTTCATATCGCGTCCGAGGAGATGCATATGCGGACCGACGCCAAGCAAGATGATGTCCTGTTTGATCTGCTCGGTCGCCGCGACGGGATGCATCTTCTCGCCCGGCGGTATTTCAAACTTGGTGTTGATGGCGCTTCCGACGCGCAGCGGGGCTGGGTTGGGCGTCTTGGAGAAATAAAGGCCTGCTTTAGACAGGTCGCGTTCAGGCTTCCCGGTGCGGTAGTAATGCACCTGCAGAATGATGTCCGCGCCTTTCGGCAGAAGGTAGGCGACGCCGTCCGGCAGCACAGTCGGTGAAACGCCGGGCGCCCATCCTCCGAGCGTGCCGGACACCTCAAACCCGGCGCCTCCGCCGGAGGTGGCGTATCCGTACCCTTCCTGCTGGGCGTCCAGCTTCCGCGCTTCCCCGTTCACATCCAGATAGATGATGACATGATGCACCGTCTGACGGTTGCCCGGCTCCAGATCGACCGCTTGGACATACATATCCGTCTCAAAGTTGGTCGGGATCACAAAATGGCGATATTCGTCCTCGCCTTCAGGTCCAACAAGATATTCCCGCTCCATCTGGACCACGTAGTCCGGCTCTCCCAGAACCCATCCTTCAGGGAATTTGATCGCTTTCGGCGCCTTGGACAGGTCGCCCGCAGGCGCCCCAGCCTCAACCCATTTGGCGATCAGTTCCAGCTCTTTGTCGGTCATGCGCCGGCTGTGTTTAAACTCGCCGAAGCCGGGTTCCGGTTTCCACGGCGGCATGATGCGCGCTTGGGTGTAGTAGGCGATCTCTGCCGCCCATGTTTTCGCGTCGTTGTAGCTCAGAAGCGTGAACGGCGCCACTTCGCCTGTTCGATGGCAGCTCTGGCACCGCTGCTGCATAATCGGCGCGATATGTTCAGCGTAGGTGACCGCCGCCGGTTTGAGCGCTTGAGCCGCGTGGAGGGTACATCCGAAGGCGGCTGTTTCCGCGACAATCGGGTCGCGTCCCGCAAGCAGGTCGTCCAGCGCGTTTTGGGCATAATTTTGCGTGACGCGCGTTTCGTACCGGTCGTTGTCAATGGCGCCGCGGTATTTGAGGCGGCCTTCGGCGTCCAGCGCAAACGCCTGGGGCGTCATTGAGGCGCCGAACCGCCGCGCTACAGCCCCGCTTCCGTCCACAACGGCAGGAAATTGAATCCCAAACTCCTCCGCATGTTGGCGCGCGGCTTCCGCCGTGTCCCTCTCGTTTGAGAAAACAGCGGCGATCTGAACCCGATCTTTATACTTCTCATAAAGGCGGTTCAAACGAGTCGTGTACCGCTTCGCCACAGGGCAGCTCGTGGACGTGAAGACGACAAGAGAGGGTGAGCCGGCGCCGAATTGGGCGGTTTTTCCGTCCAGCGTTGTGAGCTCAAACTTTCCGATCGGCGCCCCGATTTGAATGAGCGCTCCAATGGGCAATTCTTCCAGCACATTGTGCTTGGGCGAGATCTGCCGCGCGTCTTCTGCAGCCGCTGAAAAACATACGGCCGCTGCGGCGGCAAGAACAAGCAAACGATTCACGGGCGGTGTCCTCCTAGTATTATTCAAACGAGTTTTGCATTTCTTCTTTGACTGATCGAACGATTTCGTCCATCATTTCGCCGCTCGATTCGGCTTCAATGTACGCGCCGCCTTCATCCAGCGAGATGCCAACTTCAAAGGCGATTTCATCCATGCCGGGGTTGCGTTCAATGAACGCTCGCAGTTCCTCTAGACCCTCCCGCAGCTCCGCCATGTCGGGGTCGTAATCGATGACCCCTTCGGCGGTGTAAACTCCCTGCGGCAGTATCTTGGAGAGGAACTCAAGCATGTTTTTCGGATGAACCGTTGCGGTATAGTTGAGTTTTGCAACATGTCCTCCGAGAGCTTCCGCCCAGTAGCCTCCAACAGTCGCTTTATAGGAGCCTGTCGGCGTTCTCAAAAACTGCATCGAAGCGCTTTGAGGCAGATACGGAAAGCCGGACTGCGCCAGCTCAACGGGGTACAACTTGCCCAAATGCGCCGCCCCCATCCAAATGAGCGCGTCGCCTTTCGCCGCCGCTTCGGGAGATTGAGCGTCATGGTACATTTTAAGCGCGGGTCCGTATTTGGCGGGCGTTTGCTCCTCCTTGCCGGCGGCCATTCTCGACATCTTCTGTATAGTCGGCAGGTCGCCTAAACCGATCAGCCCGTTTGGCAGCTCGGCGAGCGCATGGTTGCCTTCCTTGTCTCGAAACACCCACAGAACCGCGTTTTCCGACTCAATGCGTTTCGGCGCCGGCTCCATCCCGCTGAAAAGGTCCCGAATCATGTTCTTGGGCAGGTCTGTTTCCAGCAGTATCAACGGCATTTTAATGGAGATATCCGCGTCGATGGAGCTGTGCGCCGCTCCGAAATCAAGCGCGCGGAAGTCGGGGAGAGCGAAATACGCTTTTTTAACAAGCTCATGGATATGGCTGTTGGTTCCAAGAAGAATATCTCCGATCTCCGGTATTTTGAGCATCTCTTCTTGGAGCAGGCCGAGAATTCCAGTCCCTTCAAAGCCGGCGATGTCGATGACAACCAGAGCTTGAGGGTTGGGATGAAGAGCGGAAAGGTAATGCATGGCTTCGCCGCCATGCTGCGAGGGTTGAAGCGCGCCCGCGCTGGACGCTAGAAACGCTGTGAACGCAGCAACCGATGCAATCCGAAAAAGTTTGCGCATAACCGCCTCTGGTGTGCATGCCGTTTTATCTTATTTTAGCATATTTTCATGGCAGATCGCAAATACAGATTGCTCTGACCCGTCTTGAACGAGCAAAGCCTTTATGACCGAGAAACGTTCCCAACCAGACCGTCCTTCCCGAACCGCGTCCAGAGCGCCGGCGAATTAATGGAACATCCAGCGCTAAAACGGCGTTTACGTGTATGAGTTTCTTTGTTCCATACGCAAACAGGAGCGGATGATGAGAAAAACATGGCTTGGAATCATGGCGCTGTCGGCGATCGGCATGCTGGCTCTCGGATGCAGCAGTCCGTCCACGCCGACAGACCCGGCGGCGAATGTAGAGGAGCCGATAGACGGCAGCGAGATTGAGGTCAAAGCGTCCGTACATGTGAGTCAAGAATCGGCGGCGCCAGGCGACCGAATCACCATATCGGCCACCGTCGGCGCTGTGCGGGCGGAAGATCTTCGATTCAGCTGGGTGAATATGACCGGCCGCGGCAAGCTAATCGGCGAAACGCAAGGCTCGGTCAACGGGCCGTTCTCGATCGACTGGAAGGCTCCGTCCTCTCTGGAAGAGGGCACTCTCAATGTGGAGGCGCTGCATCTGGTGGTGACCGCCATCTCGCGCGTCATCAGCGTTGACGAGGAAGGCTCGCGCTCCTCGTTCGATGTCTCCACATGGAGCGAGATGATCCCGATCGAGATCTCCGAAGAAGAATAAACGCATTCCAACAAAAGGGGCTGTCATTTCAGCCCCTCTCTTTTCTCTTTACGAAGCGTCAAAGCCCGGCGCGGCTTTGACGCTTGATTTTGTACATGCCGGCAGACGGGCGGACGATTTCTGCGCGGAAAAGCCGTCTGCGTTCGCGTCTCGACATGTCCCCGATTCAAGCGCCAACGTCAGGCGCATGCGTTTGCATTCGGCGCCGTTCCGCTGTATAGTTCAGCAGCGGAGGAATGGATTGAACAACCGCATCTACGCAGACCACAACGCCGGCTCCCCCCTGCGCCCAGAAGCGCTGAAGGCGATGCTGCCGTTCTTTGAGCAGCCGGGCAACCCGATGAGCCTGCATGCAGACGGACGGGAGACGCGCGCCGCCATCGAACGCGCGCGCGACGCCATGGCGCGGCTGCTCGGCGCGCGCCACTCCGAGATTGTCTTCACGAGCGGGGGAACCGAATCGGTCAACCTTGCGCTGCAGGGCGTCTCGAACGCGGGAAAGAAACGGGTTGTCGTCTCGGCGGTTGAGCATCCCGCCGGGCTGTCGGCTGTTCCTGACGCGGTCGCCGCGCCTGTCAAGGAGGACGGAACGGTCGATCTGGACGCGCTCAGAGAGCTCGCCGAGGGGGCATGCCTCGTCTCCGTCATGCATGCGAACAACGAAACGGGCGCGGTTCAGCCTGTCAAAGAGGCGGCGCGTATTGCGCATGAAGCGGGGGCTTTTTTCCACACAGACGCCGCCCAGAGCGCGGGCAAAATTCCCGTCCATGTCGACAAAATGGATGTCGATCTGCTCTCCATTTCAGGTTATAAATTCGGCGGGCCGCGGGGCGTCGGCGCGTTGTATGCGCGCAACGGCTTGACGCTCCAACCGCTCCTAAGGGGCGGACCGCAGGAGCGTCAGAGGCGGCCTGGGACGGAGAACGCGCCCGCTATCGTCGGAATGGCAGTTGCGCTTGAAGCGGCTGTCCTCGAAATGAGCGGCGCGGAAAAACGGCTTCGAAAAATGACGCGCAGGTTCATTGAGCAGGCGCGGCAGCTTTTCCCTGAAACGCGCCTCAACACGCCGCCGAAGTCTGTCCCCGGCGCTGTCAACATCTCCTTTAAAAATTTGAGCGCCGAAAATCTGACCATCGCGCTGGACCTGCTGGGCGTCTCCGTCTCAACAGGCGCCGCATGCGCCTCCGGGTCGGTGGAGCCGTCCCATGTTCTGCGGGCGATGCGCCTTCCCGACGAATACGCGCGCGGAGCCGTCCGCTTCTCGTTTGGATACTGCTCGCCCGAATCGGACATTGACGAGACGCTCAGCGCGCTCAAAACGGCGCTTCAACGAACGCTCGCCGCCGCATGAGAATCACCTTTCTCGGCACAGGCACCTCCACCGGCGTTCCCGTCATCGCCTGCGAATGCGATGTATGCCGGTCGTCCCGGTTGCCTGGTTCAAAAAATAGGCGTCTGCGCGTCTCGGCGCTGCTCTCATGGGAGGACGAGGAGGGAGCCAAGAATGTCATCATCGACACGGGTCCAGACTTTAGGCAACAGATGGTGCGGTACCGCGTCCAGCGGCTTGACGCCGTTCTTTACACGCATTACCATGCGGATCACCTTCACGGGCTGGACGACATACGCATCTTCTGCTTCAGAAAGCGCGGACCGATGCCTGTTTACGCCGGCGATGAAACTTTAAAGCGCATTCGCGTCGTTTACGATTATATGTTTAGAAAAAAGACGGAAGGCGGAGCTGTCGCCAGCCTTGATCTAAACGAGATCAACGGGAAGTTTGAGCTTTTTGGAAAAACGATTGAACCGATTGATGTATGGCACGGTTCAACGCGCGTCATCTGCTACCGCATCGGAGACTTCGCTTTCTGCACCGACTGCAGCCGTCTGCCGCCCGAAGCGAAGGAACGGCTGACGGGGCTGGACACGCTCGTGCTGGGCGCGCTGCGCCCGAAGCCGCACTCGACGCATATGAGCATCGAAGAGGCGACAGCGGCGGCGCAGGAGCTGAACCCTAGACAGACCTACTTTGTGCATATGGCGCATGAGGTTGACCACGAAACCGTGAACGCTACCCTTCCCGACGGCATTCAGCTCGCCTACGACGGGCTGACGCTTGAGCTTTGAACGCCGCGGCGCTCGCTCTGCTCATTCACTCCCTGGCGGCAGCCTCTTTTTCGCCTTATCTGCCCAGCGTTGAAGCGGCGCTGGAATGTGTGGATGAGAGCGCCTTTACGCCTGTCGATCTGAACAAGGTCAACTTTCGATACATTCCGAAATGCCGCTTTCAGATGCCTGTCCGAGCGCAGACGACGCTTGACATGATGCGCGCGCCCGACGAACCAAGGCCGTATCGGCATGGGACGCATCAAGGCTCCGACATCTACGGGCTGCCCTACGGCGAGCCTGTTTACCCTATCGCCCCGGGCGTTGTTCTGCGCGTCGACCGCGCATATGTGCCGATGAAGACGGAATATCGACAGAAGCTTCTGGAACGATGCCGAGAAACGCAGGCGACGCCCGGAGGAGAAGGCGCCCCAGAAGACCCCGACTACGGCGACATACTGGACGCGCTGCGCGGACGGCAGGTATGGATCTACCACGGAAGGAACGAACGCGGCGAGGCGGCCGTCTCCATCTACGCGCATCTGAGCGCCGTCGGGCAGATTCAACCGCTGCAGCCTGTCGACGCGGATACGGTCATCGGGCATGTCGGGCATTCCGGCACCAGCCATGAAAACAAGGCAGAACATTGGACTCCCGAAACGCACCTTCATTTTGAACTGTACATCGGCGGACGTTACTGGCGGCCGCTGCGGCTTGGCAAGAAGCCGTCCGCGGAACGCATTGAGGCGGCGCGCCGGCAGGTGTTGCTCACCTTCGCCCCCGTCCGCGCGAACCCATGAACAAATCCCGCTTTAAGGAGCCGTCCGTGAAGACCGTTCTTGCCGCCGCCGGTTACGATCCGACCGGGGCGGCAGGCGTTCAGGCAGATCTGAAAACGATCGCCGCGAACGAAGCGGACGCCGCTTGCGTCGTTACAGCCGTGACGGCGCAAAACTCGCAGGGCGTTCAGAGCGCGTTTCATCTGCCGGCTGAGACGGTTCGGGCGCAGCTGAACGCCGTTTTGGACGACGCAGCCCCTGACGCCGTCAAAACAGGCATGCTCGCCTCATCTAACATTGTGGAAACGATCGCGGAAACGCTGAAACGGCGCGGCGCGCCCAATCTTGTCATCGACCCTGTTCTTGCGTCCAGCGGGGGGTATTCTTTGTTGACGGACGACGGAGTCGAGGCGCTGCTGCGGGAGCTGTGGCCGCTCGCGCGGGTCGTCTGTCCAAACGCGGCAGAAGCGGCAATTCTGACCGGCATGCAGGTTGAAAGCGTCCATGACGCAAAGAAGGCTGCGGCAAAGCTGCGGCGCCTCGGCGCCGAATGGGTTGTCGTCAAGGGGGGCCATTTAACCAAAACGGACAAGGCGGTTGATCTGCTTTACGACGGACGTTCGTATGTGGAGCTGGACGCGCCGATGCTGCCCGGTCCGTCTCCGCGGGGGACAGGCTGCGCGTTCTCTTCGGCGGTTGCGGCGCATCTGGCGCGCGGATCGTCTGTTCTGGAAGCGGCGGGCGCGGCGAAGGCGTATGTGTACGGCGCCATGGAGCGCGCCGTTCGCGTTGGGCAAGGCGCGCCGAGGCTCCGCCATTTTTGGAAAAAACCATGAGCCGCCCTGTCCCCCGATTCCATGCAATTACAGGAGCTAGCCTCGGGCTCCGCCATGCGGACATTGCCGAATGGGCGGCAGAAGGCGGCGCGGACCTGATCCAATTCCGCGACAAACAGATCGGAATACGCGAGTTCATCCAAGAAGGCGAAAAAGCGCGGAACGCGGCAAAACGGCATGGCGCGCTCTTCATCGTGAACGACAGGGTTGACGCGGCGCTCGCGCTCAACGCGGACGGCGTTCATCTGGGTCAAACGGACATGCCCGCCTCCGCCGCCAGACGTCTCATGGGGGCGGAGGCGCTCATCGGCGTCACGGCGCCGACGGTTGAACTGGCGAAACAGGCTCAACAGGACGGCGCCGATTATGTCGGTTTCGGTCCGATCTTCGGGACGCGCTCAAAGCCGGACGCCCGCGCTCCCGTCGGCGTTGAAGGATTGAGAGATTACTGCGCGGCAGTGTCGCTGCCGGTCATCGCGATTGGCGGGATACGGGCAGACGTTGTCCCTGCGCTGCTTGAGGCGGGCGCTGATGGCATCGCGGCGTTGTCGGCGGTCTCGCGCGCGGACGATGTTCGGGAAGCGGCGCGGGCGTTTGCGCGCTGTTTTGTTAAATGACGCGCCTGCGCTGTCCGCGGTGAACGCGCCCCTTCCAGGACGCCCTTCCGCCCAAGCCGACAAGACCCGCCGCCAGCGCATACGCCGTATGGAGCGCGGCGGCAACAGGCCAATAGACCCACAGATCATGGCGCTCAAAACGGCGCAGACCGATCCATAAGACGACAAACTCCGGCGCCAGCTTCGACAACAGCAGCGCGCCCGCCAGCCACAGCGGCGCGTAACCCAAAAACGCCGCCGCCAACCCGATCGGAGCCAGCAGATAGGCGCCGTATGCGACCGTCATAAACCAGACGGCGAAAAAGCGGTTCTCCAGGCTGTTGGACGCCCAACGCAGCCGCTGGCGCAGAAAGGAGCGGGCGTCCAGCATCGGTTTCGTTTGGACAACCGCTTCTGGGTTGAAGACGGTCTCTATCTTCCAGTTCGTTTGGCGGCTTACCCGTTGTAAGAACATGTTGTCTTCGGCGACTGTGTCGCCCATCTGCGCGAAGCCGCCGAGCGCGTCGTAGACGGCGCGCCGATACGCCAGATTGTTGCCCGTGCATGCGACCGGCTTGTTCAGCCCGACGCAGCCGGCAAACGCCGAAAAGAGCGCCAGGAGCTCCAGCGACTGCGCCTTCACGAAGAGCGGGGCGTTGTCGCCAGGTTCGTCCAGCATGGAGAAACCGACCAGCGCGCCCGTTTCAGGCTCAAAGCGGCGCGCCAATGCGCTCAACCAGCTGCTCGGCGGACGGCAATCGGCGTCCACGCTTGCGATGATCTCACCGCGGCTCTGCTGGATGCCGTAGTCGAGCGCATGTTGTTTGCCGGACGCCTCCGCCCCCAGATCGGACAGCCGAAGAACGCGGACGCTTGGGCGGCTCTCCGCAAAGGCGGCCGCTATATCAAATGTGTCGTCTGTCGAGTGGTCGTCCACCGCAACAATCTCGAACCGATCGGCGGGATAGTCCTGATCCGACAGCGCGCGCAGGCACGCTTCGATATTCTCCGCCTCGTTGCGCGCCGCTGTCAAAACGGTCATAAAGGGGGGCGGATTGGGCAGAGGGCGGGATGTTTTATTCGGCAGGCGCGCCAGCCCAACCGCCAGCGCCGAGACGAACGCGGCGTAAACGCACATCCATGATGCGGCGAAGCAGAACCAGAACAGGCTCATGAGCGGGAGCGCTGCGCTTCGGCGTATTCGCGCGTGCGCTTCTTATACCCCTCCACCGCGCTTTGAAGATAGGTCTCCTCGGCGCGCAGATTCAGCTCGCCCTTGTCGTTCAGATGGAGGTCCTGAAGCCGCCCTTTCACGGCGACAACGTCCATCAAGATGCGCATCAGCTCGCCCAGACATCGCGCGTCCCGAACCGGCGCTTGAAGCGTCCGATACGGCAGCCCTTTCTCAAGCAGGTCGGCCGCCGTGCCTTGATAGGACGCCGTCTGCGCTTGGCTCATCGACAGACCTTCAAACGCCTTCATGTCGCCCGAAACGCCTGTCTCGGTCGGTATCCGCAGATCGTTCCCAAGGTCGCTCCAATGCAGGAACAGGACGGCTTTGTTGCGCGGTCCGTTCAGGATGCCGTTCAACATCGAGTGGTTGCTTGTCGGCCCGCGCGCCGGCAGGACATCCAGCCCCTCCCCGCGCTCCTGAAGCGACTCCGAGTAGAGCTGCGTGAACCATTCGCCCAGACGCTGGTTGTCGGCGTAATGGTAGAAGACCAGCGCGGTTCGCCCTTCATTCCGCTCCTGCTGATGGAGCCATCCCGCGAGCCGGTATGCGATGTTGTCAGGGTCGCCGCTTGGCAGATGAAACCGCCGATGCGCCGATTCAACGCCCGCCAGCAGCTCATGGACGCGCTCCCTCGGCGAGACGCCTTCAGGCGAAGCTGCCGCCAAAAAGAGCAGACCGACCGGAGAAAAGGCGGAAAAACGGCCGCCGACGCCTTCTCGTATCGGCAGGGGGTCGGGCGTCAAAAACGCATGCTTGCGACTCATCCGATATAGTTCGCTGTCTTCATTCAATCCCGTCGTCGCGGCGATCTGTCGGCTCCATCGGCTGCCCGCGCGCGCCTTCAGCCGTTCTCGTATGATCATGAGCGCGGCGATCGTTTCGCCCGTCCGTCCGGATTTGCTGATGACGTTGACGCAGGTTTTTTCTAAGAGGCTCCGCTCTTCTAGGGAGTCCAGCAGGGCGTTCAAACGCATCGGGTCGAAAGTATCGCCGGCGAAATATGCCTCAGGGGCGGCGCCGCGGACGTTTGGGCGCATGTTGAAATAGGGCGGGTTGAGCGTCTCATGGTACACGCGCGCGGAGAGGTCCGAGCCGCCGATGCCGACCGTTGCGAGCGCTTTATACTCGGCGCGCAGGCGTTCCGCGGCGTCTAGAACCGCTTCAATGTCGGCGTTTTGGCGGTGGCTGACCGTCCACGCGCGCAGCAGGCTCGGCAGCTCCGCCTCCGTCTCCTGTTGAAACAGCCGCTGAACCGACTCCAGCTGTTGTTCTATGTCGGACTGAAGGCTCTCCGACCCTTGTTCTAGCGTCATGGCGGCTCTGCGATTCGACATCCATTCCTCTCCCCTTTTGGCGCGGTTTGCTGACCTTATGTCAAAAGTTGGGACATTGAAAGAACAAAGCCCTATTCATGGGGAAAAGGCATTGCCAACCTGATCGTCATTCCCGCGAAAGCGGGAATCCAGAGTCCAACAGTAGGCGTCTGCGTTCACAACCAGAATTGTCCCAACTAAAGACGTATGGTCAGGGTCTGCAGTTGACAAGAATCATACCGCTAAAGACGCCCCAATGGAACGGAATCGACCGATCTAAACTCAAAGATACTGGCGCAGCCGAGACGCATGCGGGCGCTGGCGGATGCTGTCGAAGGCGGACGCTTCCAGCTGGCGCACCCGTTCGCGCGACAGCCCAACCTCAATGCCGACTTCGCGCAGGCTGCGCGCGCCGCCGTCGTCCAGCCCGTAGCGCAGACGAACGACGCGCGCTGTTCGCGGGTCCAACTCGGACAGCGCCGATTCGATCTCCTCGCGCTTCATCTTCTTCTCGGCGAGCGCGTCTGGACGGCGCCGGCTCTCGTCCTCGATCGTCTCATACAGCGGCCGTCCGCAGTCGCCTGCCGCCGCGTCCAGCGACACGGTCTCGCTGTCAGCGCCCAACGCCCGCTTCACCTGATCAGGCGTCAATCCGCTCGCGGACGACAGCGCCTCGATCGATTCCTCTCCGCTGCTTTGATGCCGGCGAATTTGGCGCCGCCACTCCTGCAGGTAGGTCGGCACGCGCACCGTGCGCGCCTGATTCGCGACCGCGAGACCCATCCGCTGCTGTATCCACATGGCGGCGTAGGAGCTGAACGGAACGCCGCGCCGCCAGTCGAACGATTCGATGGCGCGAAGGATGCCCATGGAGCCTTCCTGTATCAGATCCAGCGTCTCGACGCCGCGGTTGCGGTACTTTTTTGAAATGGAGGCGGCTAGACGCAGGTTTCGCCGCACGATTTCGTCGCGCGCGCGTTTCTCTTCGACCTCGATCCGTTGAACAACAGCGCTGGGAAGCCCCTGTTTCTCCGCTTGCCGGCGGGCTTTCCGAAGCATGTCAAGCCGGCGGAAAAGGGCGGTCTCCTGCTTCTTTGTCAACAAAGGCGTTTTGCCGATCTCTTTCAGGTACGCGTTCAAGGCAGTTCCGTTGGATCGTTTCGAATCGGACATCTGTTTTCTCCACGCTTTTACGCCGCGTCTGCCTTCTTTAAGCAAAAATCGTGCCAACTCAGACGGCAGGGCGACTCGCGCAGTATGCGGCTTCGCGCCCTTATCGGCAGGCGGGCGGGCGAAACCAGTGTCGCGTTTTCGATACAGGTGTGTCGTTTATGGACGGAATGCGTCGCGCCGGGCGCTTACGATTCTCTTTTGATCTGATGCGCCTTGATCTTGCGGTGAAGAACGGAGCGGCTGATCTGCAGTCTCTCGGCGGCTTGCGTCACATTTCCGTTGGCGCGTTCCATCGCGTTTCGGATCATATACTTTTCAAATTCCGCAGACGCTTCCGAGAGCGGCATCTGCGCCAGCATCCGCAGATAGCTGTTGGAACTTTCCCTGTCCGCCGCCTCTCCTTCCAGCGCCTCCTCTTGGTCCCAAAAGTCGGGCGGAAAGTCGTCGCATCGTATCAACACCCCGCCGCACTGGAGGGCGGCCGCTTCAACAGCGTTGCGCAGCTCGCGGATATTGCCGCCCCAGACGCGCGTCATGAGCCGAGGCAGGACATTCTTGCCAAAACCGAACACATGCTTTTTCAGCTTCTGGCAATGCTTCATCAAAAAGAACTCGGCGAGCATCGGTATGTCGTCGCGCCGTTCGCGCAGGGGCGGAACCCGTATCGTGACGGCGCGTATGCGGTAGTATAGGTCTCGGCGCAGCTTGCCGTTTCGCGCCGCTTCCTCCAGCGGTTGATTCGTCGCCGCCACAATTCGAACGTCGCAGCGGGTCAGCGGTCCCCCGACGCGCTGTATCTCGCCTTTCTCTAGGGCGCGCAGGAGTTTCGGCTGCGCCTCCAGCGACATATCCCCAATCTCATCCAGAAAAAGCGTCCCTCCCTCCGCCTCCATGAATTTTCCCTCGCGCGCGTCCACATCGGTCGCAACGCGCCGGTCAATGCCGAACAGCTCCGCCTCAACCAGCTCATCCGGTATGGCGCTGCAGTTGATTGCAATGAACGGTTTGTCGGCGCGGGGGCTGCACTTGTGGATCGCCTCGGCGACCAGCTCCTTTCCGGAGCCGCTTTCGCCCACAATCAGAACGGTTGAATCGGTTGGGGCGACCCGTCCGACCGCTGTCGTCAATTCAATCATGGCGGGGCTGGATCCGACCATGGTCGTCAATTCGGAGGAGTGGTCGCGCATCGGAGCCTCGCCGGCGTCCATTCTGCGCTCGGCGCAAATGGCGCGCACAACCCGCACCAGCCGTTCATAATCGATCGGCTTGATGATATAGTCGCGCGCTCCCGTGAGGCTGGCGCGCAGCGACGTGTCCGCCGAACTATGCCCCGTGATGATGATCACATCGGCGGGCTTGGAACCCTTCTTTGCCTCCTGCAGCGCCTTCAACCCGCCCTGCTTATCTCCTACGCCGGCGCGGTCGGGCATCCACAGGTCCGCAATGACGATGTCGTACGGCTCCTTGGCGTACTTGATTCTGTCTAGCGTCTCGTCCCTGTCGTATGCGGCGTCCACCTTGACCGACAGGTCCGACTCCATGAGCAGCTGCTGCGCGATGTAGCGGCAGGTATCTCGGTTGTCGTCCGAGACGAGTATGCGGATCGGCTGATCGCTTGACATACGGCTCTCCTTCATATCCGCCACTTTATTCTATCTGTTTTGGCGGATGGTTGCAACCAACTTCGTCATAATCGTACTGCTGTCAAATATGCCGGTTTGAAAAACAGGCGCAATTCGGTATCATGTATGCGTTCAATCTCATTCAGCAAGGTTCACCGCTCCATGCGACTCAAAACGGCATGCATTTTATTCGCGGCGGCGTTCGGTTTCTGCCTACGCGCCGAGGCGCAAACCTACACCATTCAGCCCGGCGACAGCCTGCGCATACTGATCTTGAACAGGCCCGAATACACGCAGGAGGTGGCGGTCGGGCCGGACGGAATGCTGCCTTATTTTTTAGTCGGCTCCATCGACACGAAGGGAATGACGCTTGAGGCGCTTCAAGAGCAAATCGCGCAGGGGCTGTCGAAGCATTTTAGCGATCCGCAGGTGATTGTCGTTCCGACGCCGCGCAGTTACGGGGTTTATGTCGGAGGGCAGGTTGCGAATCCTGGTTTTCATCCTGCGCCGGAGCCGGCGATCGATCTTCGCCGCGCTGTCATACTTGCCGGCGGCCCGCTGCCGGACAGCGCCAATCTCAAAAACGCGCTGCTGTACCGCGCGGACGGCGAAACGGCCGCATACGACTTGACCCGATACGCGCAGCCCGCGCCAGAGGTGAAAAACGGGGACGCCGTCTATATTCCGCCCAAAGTGCGGATACAGGTATCGGGCAATGTTCAAAAACCGGACGTCTACTATGTGGACGCGCCGCCGACAGCCGCTTTTGCGCTCGCGCTGGCAGGCGGACCGATGGAAGACCGCGCCGCCTTGGACAGACTCGTCATACTGCGCTCGGACGGCGTCAGCGAAACGGTCCGGCTGTCGGAGCAGTTTTGGAACGACGATCCTGAAAAGCTGCCGCGCCTGCAGTCTGGAGACGCGCTGTTTGTGCCGTACGCCTACGCGGCGGCGGAGATCAGCGTCATCGGATATGTGCGGATGCCCGGCCTTTACAAGGTGCGGGGACCGATACCGGTTGGGCGCGCGCTTGCGCTCTCCGGCGGGGCGGATGTCGCCAAAGCGGACATGAACTCCGCTGAAATACAACGGCTGGACGGCTCTTGGGAGAAGGTGGACCTGCGGACCGAGGCGACTTCCATTTTAGTCCATCCCGGCGAAACGGTGCGCGTCCGCAAGCGGTTTCAAGTGAACTGGTCGTTCGTTCTCAGCGCCGTCACAACAGGCGTACTTCTCGCGCGCTTTATCCAAAACAACTAAGGAGAACGAGATGCCTGAGACCGCGCCGCTCATTTACTGGGATGTGGACACGCAGAACGATTTTATGCTGCCGGACGGAAAGTTGTACATCCAAGGAGCCGAGACGATCCTGCCGAACCTCGCCCGTCTCACGCGGAGGGCGCGCGAAGCGGGGCGCGTCGTCGTCGGCTCTGTAGATTGGCATCAATCCTCGGACCCAGAGCTGTCCGACGACCCCGATTTCAAAGAGACCTTTCCGCCGCACTGCCTCGCCGGGACAGACGGAGCCGAAAAGGTGAAGGCGACGGCGCCGCTCAACCCGCTCTGGATACCGAACGACCCGCAGGAGCCGTCGGCGCTTCAGGACGCTGTACGCGCGCATACGGCAAACGGGGGAGAGACGTATCTGCAGAAAAGCCGCTTCGATGTGTTCACAAACCCGAACGCAGGGGCTGTGCTGGACGCGCTCAAACCATCGCGGATACTGCTTTACGGGGTCGCGCTGGATGTGTGCGACGCGCATGCGATGGAAGGTTTGTTGAAACGGGGCGGCATACAGATCTATCTCGCGCTGGACGCGACGCGCGCCATCAACCCTGACGAGGGAGAGCGTCTTGTGGAGGACTGGAGGCGGCGCGGCGTCCAGATCGTGTCGACGGAGGCGGCGGCGTCGGGCGCGCTGAACGGCGCATAAGGAACGGGTCGGGAGGCAGAGCGATGGCATGGAAACGGACGGAGTCGCATACCGTCGGCGGATACGCTTTTCACTGGTTCACGGACGGAGACGGCTGGATCGCCGCCGTCTGGAGCGCGGGGGAGTCGCCCGACGAGCCGTCGCATACGGACATTCCGCGCGCGTTGACGGTTCTCCGCCCGCCTCTTTCCGGCAAGGAGGAGCTGCGCGGTTTGTGCATGCGTTTTGTGGAGAACATACCCTACCGCATCCGCGCGATCCGCGGCAAAACGACCGCTTTGCGCCGACTCGGCATGGCGGACGCCGACCTTTGATCCGCTGGCTCATTCGCGCGGCGCGCTTTTTACGCGAAAATCTGAAACGCAGGGGACCAAGATGGATCGACATCGGCGCGGTGGATGAGTTCCCGTTCAACGCGGCGCGGGTGGTCGTCCGGCGCGGCGTTCCGATCGCCGTTTTTCATGACGAAACGGGCATCTCGGTCATCGGCGACATCTGCCCGCATATGGGGGCGTCGCTCAGCGAAGGAACGCTCCATCCCGACGGAAGCGTTGAATGCCCGGCGCACCGCATGCGCTTTCACCTTAAAACAGGGGCATGTTCAATCGGTCCTGTCTATTCGGCGCGCGTCTTCCGTTTCAGGCGGCAAAACGGACGGCTTGAGGCGTTCCTCTAACCCCGCTCAACATCATACCCGCGTCCTTTTCTGTCATTCCCGCAAAAGCGGGAATCCAGAGTCCAACAGACGATGTCCGCGTTTGCATGCCGACATGTCCCAACTAAAGCGCTAAGGTCAGAGAGCTCCTGTTGTCAGCAGCCCGTATCGGCGCTATAGTTTCTAGCGTTCAGGCGAGGCGGCAATATGCAACGGTCGATACGGGTTGGTTTAATTGGGCTTGGCACCGTCGGATCAGGCGTCGTACATATTTTGCGCCGGCATGCGAAGCGTCTTCAACATGAGGTCGGGCGCCCCATTGAGCTGAAGGGCGCCGCCGTGCGGGATCTGTCTAAACCGCGGGAGCCGGAGGTTCCCTCTCATCTTCTCACGGACGATGCGCTGGCTTTGGCGCGCCGCAGCGACATCGACATTATCGTTGAGGTCATGGGCGGCGTTGATGAGGCGAAAGCGTACGCTCTCGAAGCCCTTCAGCAGGGCAAGCGGCTCGTCACCGCCAACAAAGCGATCATCGCGCTCAAAGGGCAGGAGCTGTTTGATGCCGCGAAGCAAAACGGAGTCGGCATCTACTTTGAAGCGAGCGTCGCCGGCGGAATTCCGATCATCAAGGCGCTCCGAGAAAGCCTGGCGGCAAACCGCATCGAAAGCGTGTACGGCATTTTAAACGGCACCTGCAACTACATCTTGACGCAGATGTCCAACAACGGGCAGCCGTACGAAACGGCTCTCAAAAAGGCGCAAGAGCTGGGCTACGCCGAGGCGGACCCGACCTTCGACGTGGACGGGCATGACACGGCGCATAAGATCGCCATCCTCTCCTCGCTCGCGTACGGCTATCGAGTGGACGCGCAGCATGTTCAATTTGAAGGCATACGGGGCATTCAGCCTCAAGACCTGGAATGCGCCAGAGAGATGGGCTATACGGTCAAGTTGCTGGGCATCTCGCGCAGGTTGGACGACGGCGTGAGCGTTCAGGCGCATCCGACGATGATTCCCGAAACGAGCGTGCTGGCGAACGTTCAGGACGCATACAACGCGGTCGCCGTGGTGGGGGACGCGGTCGGGCCGGCGCTGTTTTTAGGTCTAGGCGCGGGAAAACTTCCGACAGCGAGCGCGGTCGTCGCGGATCTATTGGACGCGGCGCGCGACCTTGCGGCGAACGCGCCGGCGGAGATCCCGCTCTGCTGGCGCGCGGATGTTCCTCCGTCGGCCGACTCCGAGACCGAGGCGCAGAAAGCGCTGAAATCTGCCTGCTCGCGGCGGTATATCCGTCTTGAAGCTGAAGACCGCCCAGGCGTTCTCGCCGAGATCGCCGCCGCGCTGGGCAGGCATGGCGTTAGCATCGCCGCTGTGTCGCAGAAAGAGTCGACCCCGATGAGCGAGGGTACCGTTCCGCTCATCCTTTTGACGCATCTGGCGGCGGAGCGCGGCCTTCGCGCCGCTCTTGATGAAATCAACGATCTGCCATGCGTGCGGCAGCCAGGCGTCTCGATTCGAGTCGAGACGGAGCTGTAAGAGTCGGATTATGAAAGCTCCCATGAGATCCCCGTTTCTGACATGGCAGGGCGTCATTGAGCATTACGGAGATCGGCTTCCCGTGACGGAGGCGACGCCGGTCGTGACGCTCTTAGAGGGCGCGACGCCGCTGACGCCGGCGGCAAGTCTGTCGGAGCGTCTGGGCGGAACGCGCGTTTTTTTAAAGATGGAGGGGATGAATCCGACATGCTCCTTTAAAGACAGGGGCATGTCGGTCGCTCTTTCAAAAGCAGTGGAAAACGGAGCGAAGGCGGTCATCTGCGCCTCAACAGGCAACACATCAGCCTCCGCCGCCGCCTATGCGGCGCGCGCCGGGATCGCCTGCGCGGTTTTAGTCCCGCAGGGAGAGATCGCCTTCGGCAAAGCTGCCCAGGCGGTTATCCATCAGGCAGCTCTGCTTTCCATTGAAGGCAGCTTCGACCAGGCGCTGGAGCTGGTGCGCGCCGTCTCCGAGTCTTATCCCATCGCGCTTGTGAATTCGTTGAACCCGCACCGCATTGAAGGGCAGAAGACAGCCGCGTTTGAGATATGCGACCAGCTCGGCCGCCCCCCCGACTGCCACGCTCTCCCTGTCGGCAACGCCGGGAACATCGTCGCGTATTGGAAAGGTTATCGGGAATACCGCCGAGACGGAGTCATCGATTTTCTTCCGAAAATGCTCGGTTTTCAGGCGGCGAAGGCGGCTCCGATTGTGGACGGCGCCCCAGTAGAGAAGCCGGAAACGGTCGCCTCGGCGATCAAGATTGGAAATCCCGCCAGCTGGAAGCGCGCCGTGAGAGCAAGGGATGAATCCGGCGGCTTGATCGAAAAAGTGACGGACAGACAGATTTTGGAAGCGTACCGCTTGTTGGCAGGCGAAGAAGGCGTCTTTGTGGAGCCGGCGTCTGCCATCTCCGTAGCAGGCGTTCTCCAACTCGGCAAGCGCGGCTTCTTCAGCCCAGACGAGATTGTCGTCTGCGTGTTGACGGGGCATGGGCTGAAAGATCCGGAGCGAGCCGTTCAGGAGTCTAGAGAGCCGAAGGTTGTCCCAGCAAAGATAGACGCCGTCGTCAAGGAGATTTTTTCAACATGAAAAAGGCGATGCCCGACATCAAGTATATCGCCATCCTGTGCGACGGCATGGCTGACTTTCCGCTGGAATCGCTGGAGGGCAAAACGCCTCTTGAAGCCGCGCGGACGCCGCATATGGACGCCATCGCCGAGAGCGGCTCCGTCGGCCTTGTCGATTTAATCCCAGACTCCCTTCCGCCTGGGAGCGATGTCGGCAATCTCGCCGTTCTCGGATACGACCCTGAACAGTATCTCACTGGGCGGGCGCCGCTTGAAGCGGCCGCTATGAACATATCGATACCGTCCGATCAAACGGCGTTTCGATGCAACCTTGTGACGCTGGAAAACGGCGTCATGAAAGATTACAGCGCAGACCATATCTCCTCCAAAGAAGCCGCCGAGCTGATCGGCGCCGTCCATAAGGAGCTGAAAACGGACGGCGCAGCTTTACACCCTGGCGTTCAATACCGCCACCTTCTCCTAGCTTCCGACAGCTTGGACCCTGCGCAAACAACCCCCCCGCATGACATCATGGGCGAGCCGTTTCGCAAGCATTACCCGTCTGGCGCGGGATCCGAAACGCTGCGCGGCTGGATTGAGCGGTCCTGGGAAATACTGCGGAAGCATCCGGTCAATAAGGCGCGCGTCGACAGCGGAAAAAAGCCTGCCAACAGCGTCTGGCTATGGGGGCAGGGCAAGGCGCCGACCATGCCGACCTATCCAGAAAAATACGGGTTGAACGGATCCGCCGTCTCTGCGGTCGATCTGGTGCGCGGCATTGCGCGGTATGCCGGGCTTGATACGCTGGAGGTTCCGGGCATCACCGGCTTTTTAGACACCAACTACGCCGGGAAGGCGGAATTCGCGCTCGCGTCTTTAGATGGGGACGATTCGGTCGATTTCGTGTATATTCATGTAGAGGCTCCGGACGAGGCGGCGCATATGGGCAGCGCTGAAGCGAAGATTGAGGCGATCGAAGCGATCGACCGCGAGATTGCGGCGCGCGTCATGGAATACGCCCGCGCGCGGGAAAATGTCCGCGTCGCGTCGCTGCCCGATCATGTGACGGCGGTCTCGACGCGAAAGCATGCGCGCGGCGCCGTTCCGTTTGCGGCATGCGGGCCGGGCATTGAGGCGGACGCCGCAAAGGTTTATACGGAAGCGTCGGGAGCGCAGGGGTCTCGGTTTGCTGTAGGCCATCAATGGATGGACTGGTTTTTAGGCGCGTCTAGCGCCGGAAAGGACAGATAGATGGCGGAAAAATCGACTTGGGAGACGAAGGTTGGTCTTGCGGAGATGTTGAAAGAAGGCGTCATCATGGATGTCGTCAACGAGGATCAGGCAACAATCGCCGAGAAAGCGGGAGCCGTCGCCGTGATGGCTCTGGAGCGCGTCCCGGCGGATATACGGCGGGACGGCGGCGTGGCGAGGATGTCCGACCCCGCGCGCGTCAAACGAATCATGGCGGCCGTCACGATACCTGTCATGGCGAAATGCCGCATCGGCCATTTTGTGGAAGCGCAAATTCTGCAGTCGCTCGGCGTCGACTTCATCGACGAAAGCGAGGTGTTGACCCCAGCCGACGAGGCGCACCACATCGATAAGCGCGAGTTTGACGCGCCCTTTGTGTGCGGCTGCAGAGACCTGGGAGAAGCTCTGCGGCGCATCGGCGAAGGCGCAGCCATGATCCGCACCAAAGGCGAAGCCGGAACCGGCAACGTCGTCGAAGCGGTGCGGCATCTGCGCGCCGTGACGGGCGGGCTGCGCAAGCTGCAGGGCATGCGGACGGATGAGCTGATGGCGGAAGCGAAGCAGATGGGCGCTCCCTTTGAGCTGGTCGCGCAATCGGCGGAAACAGGCAAATTGCCCGTACCCAACTTCTCAGCAGGCGGAGTGGCGACGCCGGCGGACGCCGCGCTCATGAGGCAGCTGGGCGCGGAGGCGGTCTTTGTCGGCTCCGGGATTTTCAAATCGAAAGACCCTGAAACGCGCGCCCATAAGATCGTGGAAGCGGTAGCCTTCTACGAAGATCCCGAAAAACTGGCAGAAATATCTGAAGGCTTGGGCGAACCGATGAAGGGAATGGATGTGCGCTCCATGCCGCAGGAAGAAAGGCTTGCCGTTCGGGGCTGGTAAAAGGCGTTCAAGATGGCGTTGAGAATCGGGGTCATGAGTTTACAGGGGGCGGTGGAGCCGCATATAAAGGCGCTGACCGAATGCGGCGCCCGCGCGGAGCGAGTCCGTACCCCTGAAGAAACGGAGCGCCTGGACGGTCTCATCCTTCCCGGCGGCGAAAGCACAACGATGGGCATTCTCATGAGCAGGTTCGGTCTGATGGAGGCTGTACAAAAACGCGCCGCCGAAGGGATGCCGGTTTACGGCGCATGCGCAGGCATGATTCTGATGGCGAAACAGATCGTCGACAGCGAACAGCCGCGCCTTGAGCTGATGGACATCCGCGTACGGCGCAACGCCTACGGGCGTCAGGTGGACAGCTTTGAAGCGCCCATCGAGATGCCGAGCCTCGGCGGAGAGCCGTTCCCCGGCGTCTTTATCCGCGCGCCCTTTATTGAATCGGCGGAGCCGCATGTGCGCCGTTTGGCGGAGCTGGACGGCCGCCCCGTGCTTGTCCAAGAGGGAAACCTGCTCGCCAGCTCCTTTCATCCAGAATTGACCGCCGACAGACGCATTCACCGGTACTTTCTTCAAATGTCAGACAACGAAAGCGGAGCATGAACTATCCATGGGATTGATTGTTCAAAAATACGGCGGCTCCTCGGTCGCCGATGTGGAAAAAATACGAACGGTCGCCCGCCGAGTGATCGACACAAAAGCGGCGGGCAACGACATTGTGGCGATCGTTTCCGCGATGGGAAAAACGACCGATAATCTGATCGCGCTGGCAAAGCAGGTCGTCGACAATCCGCCCGACAGGGAGATGGACATGCTGCTTGCGACGGGCGAACAGCAGTCGATCGCGCTGTTGGCGATGGCGATTCAGTCGATGGGGCATGGCGCCGTTTCGTTCACCGGTCCACAGGTGGGCATCTTGACGGACGGTTCGTTCAGCCGCTCGCGGATCAAGGCGGTCAAGGAGGACCGCATTCGCGCCGAGCTGGATAAAGGAAACGCGGTCATCGTCGCAGGCTTTCAAGGCGCCTCCATCGACGGACAGATCACAACGCTGGGGCGGGGCGGTTCGGACACGACGGCTGTCGCGGTTGCCGCAGCGTTGGGCGCCGAGATGTGCGACATCTTCACCGACGTCGACGGCGTTTATACAGCCGATCCGCGCGTCGTCCCAGACGCCCGGCGCCTCAAAGCGATCGCCTACGAGGAGATGGTCGAATTGGCAAGCCTCGGCGCAAAGGTGCTGCATTCAAGAGCGGTGGTACTAGCATGGAAATACCAGACGCCCCTGCGCGTCCGATCAACATTTAAACAAGACGAGGGAACATTGGTGGTGAATGACACGCAAGCGTTGGACATGGAGCGGTTTGTGGTGAGCGGCGTCGCCGTGGACAAGAATCAGGCGAAGATCTCGCTCATCGGGGTTCCGGACAAGCCGGGAGTCGCCGCAACAATCTTCGGCATACTCGGCAAAGCCGGCATCGTTATCGACATGATCATTCAAAATGTGAGCAGGGACGGACGTTCCGACATCTCCTTCACCGTACCCCGAACCGACCTGCATAAGACGATGGCCGCCAGCGCGGAGATATGCCAAGAGACCGGAACGGAAGAGGCGCTGTCGGACGAGAACATCGCCAAGGTTTCGATTGTCGGCATCGGCATGCAGAGCCATTCAGGCGTCGCCTCGCAGATGTTCGAAGCGCTGGCGAATCAGAACATCAACATACAGATGATCTCCACCACCGAGATCAAGGTCTCCTGCGTCATTGAGCTGGATAGAGCCGACGACGCGGCGCGCGCCCTGCATCACCAATACGGGCTGTCCGGCAATTCATAAAGCGGGGAACCTGACCTCATGCCTAAAGTTGGGACAGTTGCACGAATGATCACTCTATTTATGGGAAAAAGGCGTCGTCAACCAGACCGTCATTCCCGCGAAAGCGGGAATCTAGAGGCGCCGCAGAAACCGTCCGCATCCGTTCGCCGGCATGTCCCAATTAAAGACATAAGGTCAGGGTAACATCATGAACATACTGATCATCGCGATCGACACCCTGCGCGCTCAACAGATGAGCTGTTACGGGTATGAACGGCGCACAACCCCCGCCATCGATGAACTGGCGTCGGAGGGCGTCCTGTTTGAGCAGATGATCTGTTCAGCCATACCGACGCAGCCCTCCTTCACCACCATCTACACAGGCATGCATCCGATGTCGCATGGGATTGTGGCGAACGGCGGGTCCGCAGTCTTGCCGCGCGGCGTTCCGCTTCTGCCGGAGATTCTTTTAAAGGCGGGATGGACAACCTGCGCCGTCGACAACCTCGCCCATTCAAAGCCATGGTTCCATAAAGGGTACGAGTTTTACATCGACCCGTCTCTCCGCCGACCGCTTCGTCTGTCGGTCACCTGCGAGCAGCAAAACCGCCGCGCAGTGGAGTTTTTGAATCAATGCGGCTCGGAGCGTTTCTTCCTTTTTGTGCATTACTGGGATCCGCACACGCCCTATTTTCCGCCGAAGCGGTACCGAACGATGTTCTATGAAGGCGACGAAGCGACGGCGACCGATCCGCAAAACGAAGCCTTAGAGCCGCTCTGGCGCCATCCGCTAGGGCAGCGGTGGCGGGACACATGGTTAAAACTCCCAGAGGGGCGCATCACAGACCCAGAGTATATCCGCGCGCTCTACGACGGCAGCGTCCGCTACGCCGACGACGGAGTCAACGCGCTCCTCTCCGCCTTAGACGCTTCAGGTCAAGCGGAGAACACGCTTGTCGTGTTGATGGGCGACCATGGCGAATGCCTCGGCGAACATGGCGTCTGGTACGACCACCATGGCTTGTTCGACGAGAACATGCGCGTTCCGTTTATCCTGCGCGCGCCGGGGCAGCTTCCGTCAGGAGTAAGGATCAATTCCGCCGTTCAAACAATAGACGCCGCGCCGACGATTTTAGACGCTGTCGGCATAGAGCCGCATTCCTCAATGGACGGCCAAAGTTTGCTCTCGACCATCGACCCGTCTCTGACGCAGCAGCCGCCGTATGAAGAACCAGAGCGCGTCATTGCTTCAGAATGCACCTGGCAAGCAAAATGGACGCTTCGAAAGCCGGACGCCCGCCTCATCTTAGCGCGCTCCATCGACTTCTACGGCTCCCCGCCGCGCGAGCTGTACGACCGCATTCATGACCCAAAGGAGACGCGCAACATCGCCGATGAGCAGCCCGAGCGCGCCGACGCGATGGAGACGGAGCTGGAGGAGTGGATCGCGTCCGAGACGGCGCGCCTCGGCCGAAAGATCGATCCTGTCATAGAGCAGGGGCGCCAAAAATTCGCTGAACGGTGGAGATGAACAGGGCGCGGCGCCTTGCGCATTACGCTGTCATGGCATGCGCCGCCTTTAGTCTGAACGCCGAAACGCGGCTGGAGAGCTATGAGGTCGGCGTCGGCGGGGTTGTTCGCGCGGGCGAATGGAACCGATTTGAGCTGATCGTCTCTTCGTTTGGGGAGCCGTTTGAAGGCGAGGCGCGCGTCTCTCTTGGCGGAATGAGCGCGGGACGCGCGATGTTCATACCGCCGGGCGGATCCCTGGGATGGGAATCCGCAGCCCGCGTCCCCGCAATTGGCGCGACAGGCTCTCTCACGCTCAGAAGCGTCGACGGAGAAGAGCGCGTCTTTCCCCTGGAATTTCAACCGAATGCGAACGAGATAGACGTTGTCGTCTTGGCGGTTGCGGCGCGGCGCGGCGCGCTCCATGCGGTGTTTCAAATGGACGCCCAAGCCGCTAAAGTGTTTGAAACGGGCGCGGCGGACAGCTTCCCAGAATCCTGGGTCGGCTGGAAAAGCGTTGACGCGCTGGTTTGGTTCGCTGGAGACGTCCCTCTCAACCGCCTTCGCCTTCCGCAACAGGAGGCGCTGCGGCGCTGGATCTGGCGGGGCGGGACGCTGGCGGTCGTCCTGGACGATTCAACGCGCGGGCCGCTCCCGGCGTTTTGGGAGGCGCTGCTTCCTGCAAACGCGGGATGGCGTCCGGTCGGTTTAGGCCGCGTTGGGCGTTATGAGGGGATGGGCGCGCGTCTTTGGAGCGAAGTTGAAATCAGCGTTCGTCCAGACGAGGGGGATGAATACCTGCAGCGGCTGTCGAAGCGGATGCATGCGTCCGCCAGCCGTCATAGCGCAGCGTTGAGCGGGAGGCGGTTTGCGCTCGGAGCGTTCGTCTGGGTCGTTTTGGCGGCGCTTTTTTGGGGGCTGGCGCTTCGGTTTCGCTCCCGTCTTTGGTTGATCGTCCTACTGGCGCTGGGGGCGGTTGTCAGCTTGGCGCCGTCCGTCGCTCGGCTGGGTTCTCCGCTGTTGACGCCGCAGGCGTCGGGCGTCGCGCGCGCGTTTCCAAAGACGCATGAGGCGCTGTGGCTCGGCGTCATAGAGGCGCCTCCGACCGACCGGCGCCACTCCCGAATCGCGCTGCCGGCGGAGATGCGCGTTCTTCCTTTAAACCCCAAAAAGAGCGGCGAATGGCGCGTAGGTCAAAACGGCGGCGAGATACGCAACTATTCGCCCAGCGGCGCGCATTCAACCTTCTGGATGGGCGAAACGTTCACGCCGTTTGTGGGGGAGATCATCGGCGGCAAAGGGAGCGGCGGGAGACATTGGGTGCGCAATCAGACGCCGCTTCAGTTTGAGCGGGCGGCGGTCGCCGCAGACGGGCGGATTCGACAGATCGGACCGTTGCCCCCAGGCGAGCGCTGGGAGGGAGAGCTTCAGCCGATGCGCAGCATGCGCGCCCTGTGGAGCGGTTTAGAGACGCCGTCCAGAGCGTTGGCGTTCTGGGCGAGAGAATCCCGTCTAAACTCTTTAATTCCGGACGCCCCTTGCTTCATCGGCTGGACCCGTGGAACGACCCCCTTCACACAAAACGGAACCGACCAGGAAATTCTACTTGTCGTGTATCCGCTCACCGAACCGGACTCTGGCGCCGGCAATTGAACGAACAAGCGGTTCTATTTGGGCAAGGCTCCGCCTCCGCCCGCCGACATGTTCCGACTTAATCGTCCATCTCCAGAGCTCAAAGATGCCAATCAGACCGATTGTGTGTAAAATAAAGAGACGCATGCGGGCGAGAACCTAATAGCGAGGCGGTATGGCTGGACATTCTAAGTGGTCAAAAATCAAGCGAAAAAAGGCTGTGAACGATTCGCGCCGCAGCAAGATGATGTCGAAGATGCTGCGCGAGCTGACCGTCGCGGCGCGCCAGGGCGGCAAGGCGCCTGAAGCAAATCCGCGTCTGCGCACGGCGATCTCCAACGCGCGCGCCGAAAATATACCGAACGACACCATCGAAAAAGCGGTCCTGCGCGGAGCGGGCGAGCTGGAAGGCGCCGCATATGAAGAGTGCGCATACGAAGCGTACGGGCCGCACGGGGTCGCTCTGTATATCGAAGCGGCGACCGACAACCGACACCGCACCAGCGCGGAGCTGCGCCGCGCTCTCAACAAAAACGGCGGCATTCTCGGCGAACGCAACTCGGTCGCATGGAAGTTCAACCGAAAAGGGTACATACTTGTCAATCTAGAGGACGCCGACGAAGAGGCGCTCATCATGACCGCGCTGGACGCGGGCGCGGACGATGTGACGGACGACGAGAACTGCTACGAGATTGAAACGACCGTAGAAGCGTTCCATGCGGTGTGCGCCGCGCTAGAAGCGGAAGAGATACCGACCGCAAACGCCGATCTGCGCATGACTCCCGCCGCGCCTCTTCAGCTGAGCGGGGAGCAGGCGGTAGAGGCGCTAAAGCTGATGGACGCGCTTGAAGAGCTTGACGACGTTTCCAATGTGTACGCAGACATGGACATTGACGATATGTTGATAGAACGGTATCAAGAAAGCGCGGCGTAATTCATGAAGGTTTTGGGCATCGATCCTGGGGTGGCAATCACCGGTTACGGGGTGGCGGAGCATGGAGCGGACGGGTCGCTTCGATGGCGCGCGCACGGCGTCATTCGCACGCCGGCCGGCGATCTGTTGGAGAGGCGGCTGGAACGCATCTACGACGGCTTGTGCGCGTTGATGGAGGAGCATCGGCCGGATGAGGCGGCTGTTGAGGAGCTGTTTTTTGGAAAAAATGTGACGACCGGCATCGCTGTCGCGCAGGCTCGCGGGGTCGCTCTCTTGGCGGCGGCGCAGCGCGGATTGCCGGTCGCGCATTACAAGCCGAGTCAGGTGAAGATCGGAGTCGCCGGCGTCGGACGCGCCGCTAAAGACCAGGTGCGGTATATGACGAAAACGCTGCTGGGCTTGCCCGACCTCCCAAAGCCGGACGACGCGGCGGACGGCTTAGCGTTGGCAATCTGCCGTCTGCTTGCCCCCTCTTCTCTCGCGTTCAGCCAATCATGATTGCCTACCTGCGCGGCGCGTTTGTCGAGGCGACGGACGATTCGGTCATCGTCGACATTCAAGGCGTCGGGTATGAGGCGTTTGTGACGCAGCGCGCGCTCATGAACATGCCCGATCCCGGCGGCTCGATTCTTCTCTACACGCATGATCATGTTCGGGCGGATGAGCGCGCGTTGTTCGGATTTTTGCGTCGGAAGGAACGGTCTATTTTTCAGGATTTAATCGGCGTGAGCGGCGTAGGGGCGCGCTCGGCGCTGGCGGCGTTGTCCGTTTTGACGCCTGAGGAGATGGTCGCGGCGGTTCAGTCTGGCGACGTCGCCGCCATTGCGCGGGCGAAGGGTATCGGCAAGAAAACGGCGCAGCGCGTCATTCTCGACCTGCAAAACAAATGGGGAGCCATTGAGCCGATGGATCTGCGGGCTTCGCATCTACAAGGAGAGGTCGGAGACGCTGTCAAAGCGATGGTCGCTCTCGGCGCCGAGGAGATGGAGGCTGAAAAAGCGGTGCGGGAGGCGCGGCGCAGTCTCGGCGAGGATGCCTCGGTGGACGCGCTTGTGCGCGCCGCGCTTCAAGCTAGGTCGAAGGCGTCAGGAACGAAATGAGCGAGCGGTTGACCGCCCCAGGCGAACAGGACGACGACGAGCCGACGCATCACACTTTCCGTCCGCGCCGTTTGGACGAGTTCATCGGACAAAAAGAGATATGCGACCAGATGCGCGTCTTTATCCAAGCCGCCCAGCAACGCGAAGAACCGCTTGACCACACGCTCCTTGTCGGGCCGAAGGGGCTCGGCAAGACGACGCTGGCGGAGATCGCCGCGAATGAGATGGGCGTCGGCTTCACGCGCGCCATCGGATCGAACATTGAGCGGCTGGAGCTGACGTCGATCCTGTCAGGCTTGAATCAAGGCGGGAGCCAAAGCGGATCCGTCCTATTCATAGACGAGATCCACCGCGTCAACCAGCGGACGCAGGAGATTTTATACCCCGCGATGGAAGATTACTTTTTGGACGTTGTAATTGGGCAGGGCGGGCCAGGCGCGCGCCCTGTGCGGTTGGCTTTCGGCAGCTTCACATTGATCGGCGCGACGACGCGGGAGGGACTCTTGACAGGTCCCTTGCGCGACAGGTTCGGCATTCGCCTGCGTTTAGACTTTTACAGCAAAGAGGAGCTTGTTCAGATTGTTCAACGGGACGCGGCGCTGTTTCAGATTCGCGTTGAAGAGAAGGGCGCCGCCGAGATCGCCAAACGCGCCCGCGGAACCCCCCGAATCGCCAAACGTTATCTTCGCCGCATCCGCGACTTTGCGGACACCCTCGGCGACGGAATCGTCACCTATGACCTAGCCCGCGACGCTCTCGACAGGCTCGGCGTCGACTCCATTGGACTTGACGAGACGGATCGGCGCATCATGTATTCGATCATTGAGCGCGGAGGATACGCCTCTCTCAACACGATCGCCTCCGCCGTCAGCGAGGACGCGCGCACGATTGAGGATGTGTATGAGCCGTTTTTGATACAGATTGGCTTCCTCAGCAAAACCCCGCGGGGGCGTTCCCTCACCCCGCAGGCGTATGTTCATCTGGGCGAGCCGCCGCCTGAATCGCCTGAATCGAACCAGCTGTTTTGAAGATGCGCCTGTCCGACTTCGACTACCTTCTTCCGCCTGAATTGATTGCGCAGCGGCCCTCTCCTGAACGCGGCGACTCGCGGCTCATGACGGTTCAGCGCGAGACGGGAACGATTGAACGCCGCCGCTTCAACGACATTGTGAACCTGCTGGACGAACGCTGGACGCTTGTGTTGAACGACACCCGCGTCATCCCTGCCCGCCTCCGCGGAGAAAAGGAGCGGACAGGCGCCAAAATAGAACTCCTGCTTCTCAAACCGCTCGGAGAAGGCGTATGGGAGGCGCTGGCGAAACCGGGCAAACGGCTCAAACCTGGCGTTGCGGTTCTCTTTAAAGGCGGAGCCTTGCGCGCCGAAACAATCGGACGGATAGACGGCGGCGCATTTCGATTCCGTTTTAACAACGCCGAAAACTTCAACGCCGCTCTTGAAGAAGCGGGCGAAATCCCCCTGCCGCCTTACATACGCCGTCTGCCGGACGCTGCCGATCGGGAGCGGTATCAGTGCGTTTACGCCCAGCATGACGGGTCAGCGGCCGCTCCGACGGCGGGGCTTCACTTCACCCGCGAGACGCTGCGCCGTCTTCAAGAAAAGGGCGTCGGAGTTGAGCGAATCACGCTGCATGTCGGTCCTGGGACGTTTCAGCCGATTCAGACCGAAAATCTGGGCGAGGCGCGGCTTCATGCGGAGCGGGCGGCGGTGTCTGCCAAGACAGCGGAGCGGCTGAACCGTTTTAAAGAGAAAGGCGGGCGGGTCTGCGCGGTCGGCACGACGACCGTTCGGACGCTGGAAACGGCTGCCGCCTCTGGAACGGTGGAGCCTTTCGACGGCGAGACAAGCCTCTTCATCGCCCCTGGCTTTCAGTTTAAGGGGGTGGACGCTGTTTTGACGAATTTTCATCTGCCGAAATCGTCGTTATTGATGTTGACGGCCGCTTTTACGGGGTATGATCTCATGCGGGCGGCGTATGAGACCGCTGTGCAGGAGCGTTACCGCTTTTACAGCTATGGAGACGCGATGCTGGTTTTTTAGAAAAACAGACAAACGCGAAACTTTCAACCAAATTGCCATTGGAAAGGAAACGATATGCCTGATGGAATGGGGGGCTTTACTCAGTTTCTCCCTTTTGTACTGATACTCGCGGCGTTTTATTTTCTGATCATTCGCCCCCAGCAGACGCGCGAAAAAAAGCGGCGGCGAATGCTTGAAGAACTGACAAAGGGCGACATCGTCGTGACGCGCGGCGGGCTGCAGGGGCGCATCGATGACGCTAAAGAAGATCTTTTGAAGGTCAACATCGCCGAGGGCGTCCGCGTCGAAATACGCCGAAGCCATGTCGAGTTCGTCGTCAAGGCGGGCGAATTGATCGAAGGGTAAGCGGCGCCGGACTAAAGCGTAACGTCCATGTATTCAAGGCGCTCGGCTCCGATTGCGGCGGCGGTCGCGCCGAGCGCGCATGAAACCGCCGCTGTCCACCCCGACGGGAGCGACTCTAAGCAGACGATGGTTGCGATAGCGTGAATTAGGACAATCAGGACGCTCCGCATATGAGCGGCGCGCATCGGGTTCTCTTCCTCAAACTCCGGCATGAGGCATCCGATCCCGACCGAGAAGCCGCCGCTTCCGACGGCGATTCCCGCGGCGGTCAACATCCATCCGACGCTGGGTACGCTATGCGCCTCAACCGCGAACGAGAAGAGAGAAGCGGCGAAGACCGCGCCGGAGGCAATGAACGTCTTCGCCGCGGCGTAAAGCCTAAAGCGCGGCAGGATGGAGCGGAGCATGAGATAGGCGCGCCCGTCCAAGCTTGCAATGACCAAGCCGACAGCAATGGAGCCGAAAGCCGCCATGGGACCAATGGTACCGCCTATCGGCGGCTCCGTTTCAGGAGACGCCCAGTTTCTAAACGCTTTGATCGCAATCAACAAAAGAAACGGGAGAGTCCAACTGGTCAACAGCCCCGAATGTCGTACGCTCACCTTCAGATCTTTCATGATGAGCGAGACGAGAGCGGTTCGGGGGCGGAGGCGCGTTCTTCGGCGTATCAGGCGCGTCTGCGTTTCAGAGAGCGCCGCCTCCGTATCTCCCCGCGCATGTAAGAGAAACGCGCTTGCTGTTAAGGCCGACGCCAGCGCAACGCATCCCGCCGCTTCCAGTATCGGCATCGGATCGATGAGCGCGTCGGCGAGCCATACGGACGGCGCCCATCGGAGCAGCGGTTCCGCGCGAATGAGAATGTCAGGCGAGTCGGTTTCCGCGCTGACAGCGGGGAAGATGAGAATATAAATGAACGCGAAGAGGCTGACAAGCATGAAGGCGCTTGCCAGCGCCCCGCGGAAACCGCCGCCGACCTTTGCTTCAAAACGCTCATACAGGAGAGTCGCCGCGGTTCCAACGCTGGCGCAGGAGATCCAAAGCGCCGTCCAGCCCAGCAAAAAACGAGCGCTTGGAACGGGTTGGGCGGAAAGGCGAGCGCATAACCGAGCGCGATAGGTCCAGCGCTTAGAAAGGTAAACGTTCCGTTATCGAAAGCGCCGTCCACGATGCGCGCCGCGCATATCTTCGCGCTAGAGACCGGCAGCGGTTTCAAGATGCGCATGGAGCCTTTGCCGGGGGTCTGCGCAAGGGCGTATTGAACGGCGCGCGCCGCCATGAGCAGCGCCGCCGCCGCAAACGCCGCTGTTGCCGCCAAGCGCGGATGCGGATATTTGGCAAAAGAGCCGCGCAAAAACAACGCAAATAGCGCCAAATACGCCCCCGCCGCCAGCGCCTTGACGAACGTCCCCATGAGGCGCGTTTTTCCCCTCTTGAAAGCGGTATTCAAAGCGATGCGCAGCCGCGCCTTGATGAGCGTCCATAAGGCGGTCGGCTGTCCCTTCGCCCGCTGCGGTTGGAGGTCTTTTGTCAGATGCTCCATTGGGAATAGATCCTGTAAGGGTTCGTTGAATAAACGCGGTAAACGGGCGCGCCGCCGAAGTCCAGCGTATCGATCAACCTGTCGCGGACGGCGGGGTTGGCGACTTGGCTCAGCGCCTCCTCGCGGTCGAACCAGCGCGTCTCTAAGCTTTCGTCGCTGGTTCTCAATTCGCCGGACGCATACTTGGCGAAAAAGTTGAAAAACACTCTTGCTGGCGGTTTGGGTTTGGAATACACGCCCGCGAGCTGTCCAACCTCCGCCTCCACTCCCGTTTCTTCTTTGATCTCCCGTTTGAGCGCTTCGATCAGATTTTCGCCCTCTTCGACCTTTCCGCCGGGAAATCCCCAGCCTCGGCGGGGATGTTTGACGAGCAGGAAACGCCCTTCAGGGTCGAGAATCAGCGCGAAGACAGCGACGATATGCCGCGGATGCGCGTGCGTCATAGCGAAGTATCCTTTCTTTCAATGCGTTTGCTCGGTCGGCGCGCCGCTGTTTGCGGTTGGTCTTCTCGCGTTAAACGCGCCGCTGCGCATGTATCTTGTAAGGGTTCGTTGAATAAACGCGGTAAACGGGCGCGCCGCCGAAGTCCAGCATATCGATCAGCCTGTCGCGGACAGCGGGGTTGGCGATTTGGCTCAACGCCTCTTCGCGGTCGAACCAGCGCGTCTCTAAGCTTTCGTCGCTGGTACTCAATTCGCCGGACGCATACTCGGCTAAGAAGCCGAAGATCACTTTTGCAGGCGGTTTGATGTTGGAATACACGCCCGCGAGCTGCCCAACTTCCGCCTCCACTCCCGCCTCTTCCTTGATCTCCCGTTTCAACGCTTCGATCAGGTTTTCGCCCTCTTCGACCTGTCCGCCAGGAAATTCCCAGCCTCGGCGGGGGCTTTTGATGAGCAGTATGCGTCCGTTAGGGTCGAGAATCAGGGCGGAGACGGCGACGATATGGCGCGGATGCGTCACCATACAGCGTCTGCGCTTTCAAGCCGCCTGCGTCCGTAATCAAGAATAACGACGCCCAAGACGCAGACAGCGGCGGCGATCCATACATGCGACGCCGCGGGAGCGAAGCCGAAGGCTACAGCTGTCGCCGCAAAAAAGAGCGTAAAGTAGATCGCAGAGGCGCATCCGATCGGCTTTTTGATGTCAAAACGAGGAAAGACGCATGCAATGCCGATGCAAAAACAGCCATGACCGACAACAATGAGCGCAACGACCGCGATGTCGGGCAATGCCGGCAGCGCCTTTTGCTTGGCGGCGAGTCCAATGAGCGCATAAATAAAGAGAAGGGAGACGATGGACGACGCCTTCGATACGGCGTACATCCGCAGATTTGACATCGCCATGCGGACGGAAAGGACCGCCCGCCCCTCCAAGCCCGGCAGCGACAATCCGATGAAAAACGCGCCCGGCATCGCGTAAGAATTGGCGATCGTCCCAACCGTATCGGGGCTGGTCGAGTCTAGCAGCGAATAGGAGAGATACACTCCCCATATCCCTAACGAAAAAATCCAGCCTCCCAACATTTTACGATTGCGTACAATGATCTTGTAATCTTTTACCAGCAGAGAGGCGAAGACGCCCCGCCGGCGGGAAGAGGCTTTTCGCTTGCCGGACTCCTCCTTCTTCTCGATGCGCATCAGCTCCGCTTCCATGTCGAATGTGCGGATGAAAACGGCGTATCCGAACAGAATCCCGCCCGCCCCGACAATGAGCAGCGCCGGGAACAGCGCCAGCGCCAGCAGCGGATCGGTCAAGATATAGACCGTCCATGTGGAGGGGAGCGCCGGTAGCAGTCTTTTGCCAATTTCAACGGCGCCTGCCATCGAATCGGCGATCTCGCTTATGTTGAGCATGACTGCCCAGAACCCAATCATCATCAGGAAAATGATGATTTTAAACGCTTTTTTGCTGCGTTCTGCGCCGAACCAGCGGAGCAGTAAAATTGCCGCGCCGATAGACGCTCCGATGGAGAAGAGGTAAAGGGAAATCCAACCGACAAAATACGCCGCCGCTTGGAGCAGATTCGCTCGAAACGCTAGGCTAGTGAAGGCGGCGAACGGCAGACCCATCAGAAAAAGGATGGAAAAATGGAGGCAATTCAGAGCGATTTCAAACGCATAAAGCGACGAAAGCGGAACCGGAAGAGGCGCAAGCATGGGCAAATTGACGCTTGACGCTTGGTTGTTGAGACCCGACTTGGCGATAATGGTAAAATAGAACAAGAAACCCAAGACGAGCGCCGAATAGGAGGAAGCCGCCTCTATGTCTGTCAACTCATCGGGGACGAGGTTTGGCAGAAACAGCGTCATAACCGCAACGAATGCGGAGCCTAGAATCAAGATCGAGACAAACAGAACGATTGCGGCGCGAACCGCAAGATGCATCTTGAGAAACCCATTTTTCCATGCATTCAGCTCGGATTTGACAAGGGCGCGCCAAACCGCATAGGCGCTTGGATTCACAGCAGGCGGCGGGGTCGGTTCGTTCACCATACGGCGTCCATGCTTTCAAGCCGCTTGCGCCCTTGGTTCGCAACGAAGGCGCCTGAGACGCAGACGACAGCGGCGATCCATACATGCGCCGATTCTGGAGACAAGCCGAAGACGAAGGCGGCCGCCAGGGAATACAACGCAAAGCAAAGGATGGAGGGAAGCCCAATAGGCTTCTTTTCGTTGAAACGCGGAAACGCGCACCATGCGCCGACAATAAAACAGCCGTAGCCGACGCCAATCAGAGCGCCGGTCAGAATATCCATGCCAATCGGAATCGCCTTTGTTTTCAAACCGAGCGCGACGAGCGTGTAAACGAAGATGAGCGTCGAGATCTCCAACGCCTTCGCAGCGGCGTACGCTGTCATATTTGGAGCCGCCATACGAACGGAAAGAACGCCTCTGCCTTCCATCGCCGGCAGCGACGTCAAAAGAACGAACCCAGCGAAGATTCCAAAACTGTTCATGACCACGCCGTTTTTATGGATGTGTTCAAGGTACGAGTAAGAGATCCACACCGCGCAGGCGCCTAACGAAAAAACAGTCCCAGCAATCAACTTTCGGTTGCGAAGAAGAAGTTTCAAATCCCTTCTAATGTGAGCCGAAAGGGAGCCGTATCGGCGCGCGCCGCTTTGAAACTTCCCCGATTCCGCCTTCTTTTCAATCAGCGCCAGCGCCTCTTCGATGTCGAATGTTCGGATAAACGCGGCGTACCCAAACAGAATGCCGACCGCTCCGAGCGCCGTCAGCGAAGCAATCTGCCAGATTGGGAACGGATCTTTGAGCGCAAGAGCCGCCCATGTAGAGGGCAGCGCGGCGTATAGGTTGACGCCGCTATCGAGACGGCTTTTGACCGCGCCGCTGAACAAGTCCATATTGGCGACCGCGATGATAATTCCCGCCGAGAAGAGATACACGACCGTTTTGAAGGCTTTATCGCTCCGGTCCATGCCGAAGAAGCGCGTCAGGAGCGAGGAGACGCCGATGGTCAGCCCAGCGCAAAACGCGAGTATGCCGACCCATCCGAGATAAAATGCCGCGTCTTGGAGCAGATTGGCTTGAAGCTGAACGCCCGCCATTCGCGCGCCAGGAACAAAAAACAGATAAAGGAAAAGAAAGGCAAAGCAAACGCGCGCGACCCTATGGAAGTACAACGCCCCTTTGTGAACAGGGAGGGACGCAATCGTCGGAATGTCGGTCGATCTGATCATCCCCATCCCGCCTGAAAGAAACGAAAAGAAGAGAGCCATTAGAAAACTGCCGGCGGATGACAAGACAATCATCTCCATCGCCTTCTCTACCTTGTCGGGATTGGGCGGGGCTCCGCTTCGAACGAATTGGGGACCTATTACAGCAAATGCGGCAAACAGAATGAAGAGCGCGCCGTACAAAATGACGCCGATCTTCACGACGATATGGAGCTTGAAGAAACCGTTTTTCAACGCGCGCAGATCACATTTGACAAGGGCGCGCCAAACCGCGTACGCGCTTGGATTCACTCCGTCTTCTCCCACAGATCCACCTCCATCAAGCTCGCGTCCGCCCCCGTGACCTTCATAAAGATGTCCTCCAGCGACAGATCGCCATGCTCGGCGCGCAGCTCCTCAAGCGTCCCGCATGCCATCAGATCCGCCTCATAGAGTATGCCGACCCGCTCGCACAGCTGCTCCGCAATCTCCATGATATGCGTCGTCATGAAGACGGCGACGCCCTGACTGCACAGCCGAGTCAACAGGTCCTTCATGAGCCGCGCGCTGTACGGGTCCAGCCCGCCTGTCGGTTCGTCCAAAAACAGAACCTGCGGCTGATGGAGCAGAGCGGCGGAGAGCGCGATCTTCTTCTTCATTCCGTGCGAGTAGGTTTCGATCAGTTTGTCCGCGTTTTCGTCCATCTCAAAGAGCGTCAAGGAGCGGTCGATGGAGGCGCGCTCCTTCGTTCCGCGTATATCGGCGATGAAGTGGAGAAACTCGCGCCCCGTGAGACGCTCATAAAGGGCGGGCGTGTCGGGGACATACCCGATGCGCCGCTTCACTTCATCGGGCGATTCGAAGACGTCGAACCCCGCCACCGACGCATGCCCGTAAGTCGGCTTGAGAAGCGTTGTGAGCAGTTTCAGCGTTGTCGTTTTGCCGGCGCCGTTCGGGCCGAGCAGGACAAACATTTCGCCTTCGCCCACATCTAAGTTCAGGTTGCGCACCGCTTCCTTCTCGCCGAATGTTTTGCCGAGGCTCCGCGCTTCGATCATTCTGCATCGCTCCATTTCATTTGAAATTCGGCTGAAAAGCCGTCCGGGGTCGAGACGCCGTCTATCTGAACGCTCTCGATCTCTTTCATGACGATCTGCGCAGTGTCGACGGTCTTCCCTATCGAGTCGCCGGCGAGCATGGGGAGCGCCTTCAACATGCTGGAGGCCGCGTCGAGCGAGGCGGCAATTTCGGTCGGCTGCCCATGAATGCGGAACAGGTCGGCGGTCAAATCTTCTCCCCCTTCGGTCGATTGGAACGCCTGACGAGCGGCGGCTGCAGCCGCGCGGTTCGTCCCGACAATGAGCGCGTCCCCCTCAACGGCGCATTCAAGCGAGACCGCAAACAGAGCGTTGAGCGGAACCTGTATTTGATGAAACGGATCGCCTTTGCGCAGCCTCAAGCGCGAGCCGTTAAAGGCGAAGTTGGCGTCTTCAAACTGCTCCAAGGCTTCCTCCGCGTTCTCGACATACACAAAAAACGCCAGCGACGGCAGAATTCCGCCGCCCGCTGCTTTTGGGATATAGAGGCCGATCGGCCGTTGAATGAGCGCGTCCGGTCCGCCCTCCCATGTCAGCCCTGCGCCGCGCGCCGCCTCCATCGCGTCCCGGTCGTAAACTCCCGTATGCCATGCCGCCAGCGCCGCGCTTTCGTTCATGAGCCGGTTCGCCCTGCGGCGGAAGTCGGAAGTGTCCGACTCGGTCAAGCCGGTCTGTCCGCCTGGGCTTGAGTACCAGACGCGCCCCTTCCAGCTCCCTCCGTCCATGCCGGTCTCTCCTAAAACATACGCCTCTTCTCCAAAAGCCCAGTAGATGGAGGCGGATCGGTCAGGCGACTTTTGACGGATTCGCTCTGTCAGGCCGCTCTCTTCCGGCGTGTCGCCGCGAGCGAAAAAAGCGTTCTCCAAACGCTGCTCATAAGCGTCTTTCAGCAGTTCGGCGTCTGAAGCGGCGAAGCCGAGGCGCCCGTCAAACGCCGCAATCAAGGGCAGAACCAGCTTGTCGATGCGCATCGCGTTGATGGATCCGATCTTCTCTTTTTTGGCGCCGTGTTCGCTTCTCCACCACGGCGTCATGAAGTTCCAGCCGATCTGCGCGCGGGCGAGCAGGCTTGTCTTGGCGACGAGCAGCCAGCGCGTCTCGCCGTTCTCGCCTCTATACAGCGCCAGCGCCGCGTCCTCGCCCAACAGCGCCGCGATGTCCTTGGCGGAAATCTCCTTCTGCGCCTCCTGGGCGATATACCGGTTGATGAACGGCTGCCAGAGGCTCCGCGCCGCCTCGGCGGCCTGTTGAACCGGCTCGATCGACTCCGCCGCGTCTCTCAATTCAACCACAAGATACGGCTTTCCCGGCATGAGTTCCCGCGCGTCAGGAGCGTCCGGCATTTTGAACGGCCCATTCGCGAGCCAAATCGCCAGCGCAAGAACCGCGGCGGTAACGACGATCCAGATAATTCGCGATTTGCGGGATTTGCGCTTTCTAGTCGGACGTTGCGTTGCGTTCATGATTTCCCTCAATCAGTATGGTGAATTCGCCTTTGGGGGTTCTGTTTTGGAAGGCGGCGCGCAGCTCGTCAAGCGTTCCCCTAAGAAACTCTTCATGCATTTTCGTCATTTCCCGCGCGATGACCGCGTTTCGATTTCCAAAGATATCAAGCGCGTCGTTCAAAAACTTCATCAGGCGATGGGGCGATTCATAAAAAATGAGAACGGCGTTCAGGTCTGCCAGTTCGCGCAGCCGCCGTTGCCGCCTGCCCTGCTTCGGGGAGCAGAAGCCGGCGAAGTAGAAGTCGGAGACGGGCAAACCTGCCGCGGAGGCTGCGGCGACCGCGGCGCACGGACCCGGTATCGGCGTTACCTGTATGCCGCGTTCAACGGCGGCGCGAATTAACCGGTACCCTGGATCCGAAATGACAGGCGTCCCGGCGTCCGAGAGGAGCGCCGCGTCCGCTCCGTCCAGGATGAGCCGCGTTATTTCAGCAATCCGCTTCCGCTCATTATGTTCATGGCAACTGATGAGCCGAGTTTCAATCTCGTATCGGCTCAACAGCTTCCGGGCGCGGCGGGTATCCTCGGCGGCGACAATGTCCGCCTCGGCGAGCGTCCGCACGGCGCGGTATGTGATGTCCTCCAGATGCCCAATCGGACCCGCCACCACATACAGCTCTCCCGCGGTCTCGCGCCGCGCCAATCATCTGCCCCAATCGCGCGGATAACGAAAATCCGACTCGATGGTGCGCATCGACACCTTCGCAATGAGAGGCAGCCGCCGCTTGAACTGCGACCGCTTCACTCGATTCTCCAGCTCCTGAATGAACGCCGGCTCAAACCCAAGCCGCTCCAGCTCCGCGCGGGAGCGGCGCCGGTCGATCATATGGTAAAGGAGCCTGTCCGCCTTTTCATAGGTGAAACCGAGCTCCGATTCGTCCGTCTGGCCGGGCCACAGGTCGGCGGTCGGCTTTTTAGAAACGATCTCCTCCGGGACGCCAAGATGCCGCGCGATCTGCCAAACCTGCGTTTTGTAAAGGTCGCCGATCGGGTTCAGCGCCGACGCCATGTCGCCGTAGATTGTGCCGTATCCGAGCAGCAGTTCCGTCTTGTTGCTTGTGCCGAGAGGCAGGGCGTCCAGCGCGCTCGCTTGATCGTATAGGATCGTCATGCGTTCGCGCGCCATCTTATTCGCTTTGCGCAGCGGCGTCATGTCGGGAAACTTCTCAAAATACGGGTCCACCTGCTCCGTCACGGAGATGGTCATGGAGCGGATGCCGAGCTGCCGCGCGAGAGTCTGCGCGTCGCCGAGGCTGTCTGGATGGCTTGTTTTGTAGGGAAGCATCAGCGCCGTGACATTTTCCGGCGGCATCGCCCGCGCCGCCAAGACGCACGAAACTGCCGAGTCGATCCCGCCGGACAGGTTCAGAACGACGTTCGAGATGCCGACCTTTGTGATCTCGTCCCGAATAAAACCTTCCAAGAGAGGCAGCACAATCTCAGGGTTGACCCAGAGAGGATCGTCTTGCTTTCGAAGCGCCGCTTCCGTGTGCGCATTCATTTTTCCCTCTTCCGGTCGATGCGTTTCAATTCGCGCAGGGTGATGTCCAGCCGCTCGTCGCGCAGAAGCGGAGAGGCGATCCTGGCTCGGCGGACGGCGTCGGACGACAGCTCGGCGGTCAAAAACTGCTCTTCAAACTGCTTCGCGCGCGCGACGACGGAACCGTCCGGCCCAATCGCTTCAGATCCGCCCCAATACCCGACCCCGTCCTCATATCCGACGCGGTTGGCATACAGAACATACTGCGAGTAGAGATGCGCATACACGCGGTTGAGCGTCTGCCAAGCGTCCGCGCTGTACAGGTCGCCGTCCGACTGGGCGCCGCGGGCGGGGCTGCATGAGAGCGCAATGAGCAGCTCGCAGCCGTCCTGCGCGATAACGTAAGCGGCGGAGGGGTGCCACATGTCTTCGCAGATGAGAATGCCGCACCGTCCAAATTCGGCGTTGAAGGCGCGGAATCGACTTCCGGCGGCGAAGTCCCTGTTCTCTTCAAACATGCCGTAGTTGGGCAGATACACCTTTCGGTGGACATGTAAAATCTTTCCCTTTTCAAGATACGCCGCCGAGTTGAAAAATCGATAGTCGGGCGATTCTTCGACAAAACCGACCGCGATGGAGAGCCGCTCGCTTGCGTCCATAAGCCGTTTCAGTTCAGGCGAATCGAGACGCAGGCTGACGGAGGGAACCATGTCTTTCAGGGTATATCCCGTGAGCGCCAGCTCAGGAAAGACGACAAGGTCCGTTTTTTCGTCAAGGGCGCGTTCGATGCAGCGCTCAATCCGCTTCATATTTTCATGGACATCGCCCAGCGCCGGCGCGATTTGAGCGATGCCGACTTTGAAACCCATATGCATTGCATCCGTTTATGTTGAAGTGAACGCTTGACGCGCTGCAGTTAGTCTAACGGGCGGGCGGCTGTCGGTCAAGGGCAGCAGTTAGGCGTATAAAAAGAACCGAGGGATCTTAGAGACACAGACCCCCCGGAACAAAAGGAAAAATAAGGAGGTGCCGCCGCTCAAAAAGTTGAGCAGTCGGGCGCCGTGATGTCCTGGGAAGCGGCGGAGCCTTGAGTCGCAACCCGTTTTGACGCCGCGTGCGCTGTTTGCAGGAACTTTGCAGCCCGATATAGGCGGCATTTGATTTAACTATAGCGTCAAACGCGGTTCGCGTCTATCTTTTTATAAAAAAAACGCGCTGCGCCGATCTACCGCTTGCGTTCCCGTTGACGCCTGTCTGCCTCGTCAAATTCCTCATTCATGCTTCGGGTCGCTGAGCCGCCCAGACCGCCGCGGCAAAACCGACAAGCCCAAAAGCGATCGCGACTCCCGCCGCCCATACGGTTGAGACGCCTGTTAAAGCTTCCGCTTCTTCAACGCCGTAAAAACTGGAACGCAACGCCGCGACTGCATAAAAAAGCGGGTTGAAACGCATCAGCCAGCTCATCCACTCAGGCGCTGTCGTCAGCGGAAACATCGCCCCCGACAGCAGCCACATCGGCATGAGGATCAGGTTCATGACGCTGTGATACGCCTGCGTTGAATCCATTCGCCACGCCATCGCGAGTCCAAACGCGCTGAGTCCGAAGGAGAGAGCCGCCAGCGCCGCCAAGATGTAGCCCGCCTTTGCGGCGCTGAAATCGTCTAAAAAGAAAAACGCGGGAATGAGCGCGATGAGGCTCTGCGCCAGCGCCTGACTCGATGCGCTCAACGCCTTGCCTGTCACGATGGCGGCGCGCGAAACGGGAGCCGCCAGGACGCTCTGTAAAAAACCTTCGCGCCTGTCCTCTATGATCGACATCGCCGAGAAGATGGAGGTGAAGAGAACGACAAGCGCAATGAAGCCTGGGAAAAAATACTCCAGATACCCCATCTCAATGTCCGCAGGCGGCGAAAAGGCGTCTCCAAAACCTGCCCCAATAAAGAGCCAGAGCAGCAGCGGAGCGCCCAACGCCCCCCCGACGCGGTTCGGCTGCCGGTAAAAACGGATGAAGTCTCGGCGCCAGATTGGCCAAACGCCCATTAAGCCGCATCCTCGGGCTGCGCCGCGTAGTCTGTCCGCGCCAGAAACACATCCTCAATGGACGGCTTGCTGACGGCGACCGAGTCGATGCGTTCGCCAAACATTTCCAGCAGTCTTCCGACCCATTCGCGTCCGTTGGGCGCGTTGAACCGCGCCTCGTTTCCGCTGCAGAAACAGCGCATGCCAAATCGCGCGGACAGCTCCTCGGCGAGAGCGGAGGCGTTTGCGGCGCGCATAGAGACGACGTCGCAGCCCATCTTCCGCTTCATTTCGTCAGGCGATTCAAGCGCAATCAGCTCCCCTAAATGAAACAGGGCAAGAGAGTCGCACCGTTCCGCTTCGTCCATGAGATGCGTTGTGAGGATGACGGTCAATTCCCTGTCCTTTTTTTGACGCGCCGTTTCTTCCCAGAACGCATGCCGCGCCGACGGGTCAAGCCCCGTTGTCGGTTCGTCTAACAGCAGCAGGGGCGGCTCATGCAGCAGCGCAGCCGACAGCTCCACGCGGCGGCGCATTCCCCCCGACAGCGTTTCGACGCGGTCGTCGGCGCGCTCCATGAGTCCGCCGCTTTCAAGGCTGGCGTCTATTTTGGACGCGAGCTTCGATCCGCGCATGCCGTAAAGCCTCCCGCGGAATTGCATGTTTTCGCGCACAGTCAGCTTGTCGTCTAAAGAGGAGCCTTGGAAGACGACGCCCATCGTTTTACGGACGGCGCGCGGGCGGCTCTGCGCGTCTATGCCGAAGACGCGCGCCGTTCCGTTGGATGGACGCAGGAGCGTCGCAAGGATTCGCAGCAGGGTCGATTTGCCGCTTCCGTTCGGTCCGACGATGCCGAACATGGCGCCCTGCTCCGCCGAGAAGGCGACCCCGCGCAGCGCAGGCCGGTCGTCATACTGAAACGACAGCTCTTCGACTTCGATGGCGGGAGGTTTTTGCGTCAAGGCGCCGCTCCGTTAGGCGTCCGTCTTTTCGGACGAGTCGCTGCGGCGGATATTTCTCCAGATCGCAAATGCGAAGCCGCCAATCAGAAGATACGGAACGGAGAGCATCAGGTAGATGCTGAACGCAAAGCCGCTGCCGAGGCCGTTGCGCATCGAGGCCGTCTCCTGTCCGAAGGATTGATCCACCGCTTCTTTGCACATTGGGCAGGCGAGAAGAGCTGAGAGCTCTCCCAGCGCAAGCAGCGCGACAGCGACAGCGCATAGCCGGAGGGCAAGTTTCATGATGAACTCCTAAACCTGCGGAAAAACCGCGTATAAGATGAGATAGACGGCGACGCCGCTTCCCGAGACGAAAAGCCAGACAGGCAGGGCGACCTTCGCAAGCCGGCGGTGCGCTTCGATCCGGCGCGTTCCCGCCAAAAAGACCAAAACCAGAGCCGCCGGCGCGACCGGAACCGCCAAAATCGCATGCGGGATCAAGACGCTCAAATAGACGGGGCGGAACCAAGCGGGGTTCTCAAAACGGATGGAGCCGACGCCTGGGTAGAAATGGTATGTCAGGTAACTCGCCAAAAACAGAGCGGAAACGCACAGCGCGGCGATCATCGCGTTCCGATGCCGCTCTATGTTTCCCTTGCGGACGCTTCGAAATCCCGCAATCAGCAGCGCGGCGCTGACAGCGTTCAAGCTGGCGTTCAGATGCGGCAGCGATCTGACCCACTGAGGAACGTCGGTTGGCATCAGAATCCTCCGCCGTATCGGTCTAAGATCAGAAGGCTGAGAAGAAGCGGGAGATACAGCAGCGAGGCAGTCAAGAGCCTGCGGGCGGAAACGGAGTTGCGCTTCCATGCCATTCGTCCGGCGAACGCGGTGAACGCGCATCCCAGCGCCAAAGCTCCCGCAAAATAGAAGGCGCCTGCCATCCCAAAGACGCTGGGGGCGAGGCTAACAGGCGTCAGCGCGAGCGTATAGAGCGCGACCTGACGGCCTGTCATAACTCCGCCGTTGTCTTGGCAGGGAAGCATGGCAAGTTTGGCGCGGGCGTAATCGTCGCGGTAGATCCACGCGATGGCGAGAAAATGAGGCAGCTGCCATAAAAACAGGATAGCGAACAGAATCCACGCTTCAAGCCCGACGCTGCCGCGCGCGGCCGCCCATCCGCCCACGGGGGGAATAGCCCCCGGCACAGCTCCGACGACCGTATTGAGCGAAGTGATTCGTTTGAGCGGCGTGTAAGCTCCCAGATAGCTGGCGAGCGTCAACGCGGCAAGCAGAGCCGTCAGTCCGTTCACCGCCGCCCATAGATAGGCGCAGCCTGCGGCGCTGAGCGCGCATCCGAAGACTCCCGCTTCAAAGGGGGAGACGCGCCTGGACGGTATCGGCCGCAGCATCGTTCGGCGCATTTTGCCGTCGATATTGCGTTCGATGGTCTGATTGAGCGCGCTGGCTCCGCCGGCGGACAGCGCCGTTCCGATGATGAGGTGCGCCAGCCCCGCCCATGGGATCGGCTTCGGCGCGCCGGCAAGGTATCCCACGGCGGCGGTCATTGACACCAGGGCGGCGATGCGCGGCTTTGTCAACTCCGCAAAGGCGTTGATGCGCAGGCGGTGGACGGCGGCGGCGAAGCTCATGCGTACGCCTCTTTTCGATAGCGGAAGAAGCAATCGGCCGCCCCGTAAACAGAAAGGGCGAACATGGCGGAGCCGACGCTCACATGCGCCGTCGTCGGCCAGACAGACAGCTTGCTCAATATCGTCCACGCGGCGAGGCCGATCTGCGCGGCGAGCAAGACGGTCAAGGCGGCAGAGACGGCGACAAGCTTTCTGTCGAACGGGGAGCGTCGCAGCGAGGCGATCAGAAAAATGAGGACCGCCGCGGAAACCGCCAACGCGCCCAAGCGATGCATAAAATGAACGGCGATCGGCGCGGTTGAGCTCAAATACTCCAGCGAATGCTTCTCGAACAGCTCGCGGTTGATTTCAGGCAGCGCGTCTGAAGAAAGAGGCGGGATGAGCTGTCCGTAGGCGAGCGGAAAGTCGGGGATGGCAAGACCGGCGCCGATATGCCGCGTCCATGCTCCAAGCATAATCTGGATAAAAATAAGAACGGGAACGGCAACCGCGCATCGCAGAAGGGTCGAGTCGGCCGTTTTTTCAACAGACGCCTGCGCCGCAGTCGCCGCGGCGAGGACGACGAGACATCCCAAAAACAGCTCCGCCAAGCCCGCATGCGCAATGGAGACGGCGGTCGGCAGCAGAAAAAGCACGGTCAAGCCGCCTAACGCCGCCTGAACTAACACTGCCGCAAACGCTGCGATGGAGAGGCGCCGAATCCACAGCCTCCGCTCCGTTTGAAGCGTCCAGACCATGAGAACGCCTGTCATGACGGCGACGACGCCCGCGATGACCCGATGGGTGTATTCGATCTTGATGCCGCCGACCAATAGATTCGATGAGGGGATGAGTTTGCCGTAGGCGAGCGGCCAGTCGGTTATTGACAGCCCTGCTCCGTAGCTGGTCACAAGCCCCCCCGCGCCGATGAGCAGCCATGCCGAGGCGGCTGTCAGAAAAGCGAACGCCGTTCGTCCGCGCGTCACGTTGCTGTCGGCTCAGGGATCGGAACAGGCTCTTCGGCGGGCGGCGGCAGCGGCGTCGTTTGAGGCAGATAGTCGTCCTCTGTAAGCGGGCTGGAGTACTCATACGGGCCATGGTGGACAACCGGCGTTTCGTCGAAGTTCCACATCGGCGGCGGGGACGCGGTGAGCCATTCCAGCGAATTCGCATGCCATGGGTTCGCAGAGGCGCGCTTGCCCCAGACAAGCGAACCAAAGAAGTTGATCGCAAAGACGACCTGAACGAAACCGAGCGCGACCGCCGAAATCGTCATAAACACATTGAGCGGCTGCAGATGCTGCAGGTGCGCGTACTGGGTCGGGTCGTAAATGCGCCGCATCATTCCGCCGAGGCCGACGATATGCATCGGAAAGAAGACGCCGTTCAGAGTGATGAACGTCAGCCAGAAATGCAGTTTGCCGAGCTTTTCGTTCATCATCCGCCCAAACATCTTGGGATACCAGTAGTAAATTCCCGCAAACGCCCCCATGATGCTGCCCGCAAACAGCACATAATGGATATGCGCGACAATAAAGTAGGTGTCATGGATGTAGATATCAACGATCGTTGACGCCATGAAGATGCCGCTCAACCCGCCGATGACAAACATGGACACAAAGGATATGGCGAAACACATCGCGGCTGTGTACTGTATCTGCCCCTTGTACATGGTGCCGAGCCAGTTGAATGTTTTGATGGCGGACGGCACGGCGATGAACATGGTGGAGACCATGAAGGTGGTTCCCATCATCGGGTTCATTCCGCTCTGAAACATATGATGCCCCCAGACGATGAAGCCGAGGCCGGCGATCCCGGCGATGGCAAACACCATGGCGCGGTATCCGAAGATCGGCTTTCGGCTAAATGTGGAAAGGACGTCGGAGACGATGCCCATGGCGGGGAGAATCATGATATAGACGGCGGGATGCGAATAGAACCAGAACAGGTGCTGAAACAGGAGCGGCTGCCCTCCGCCTGTCATGCCGTCTCGGAACAGCTCTTGGGAGACGACCAGTCCCTGCGGCAAGAAGAAGCTGGTGTCAAAAACGCGGTCGAACAGAACGAGCGTGACGGCGGCTGTCAGAACCGGCGTCGCCAGCGTCGTCAAAATGGAGGTGATGAAGACTGCCCATGTCGTCAGCGGCATTCTGAAGAGCGACATGCCGGGCGCGCGCATATTCAATATTGTCGTGACATAGTTGACCGCCCCTGCCAGCGAGGAGAAACCGACCAGCAGAACGCCGATGAGCCAGCAGTTGATGCCGAGACCCGGCGTGACAACGCTCAACGGCGGGTACGCCGTCCATCCGCCGCCCATCGCTCCGAAGGCGTCCATGAGCGGGTCTAAAAAGAAGCCGAGAAGCGCAATCACCGCCGACGGCCAGAAGAGCCAGTAGGAGAGCATGTTCAGCTTTGGAAACGCCATATCGCGCGCCCCAATCTGTATCGGGACGACAAAGTTGCCGAACGCTCCGACCAGCATCGGAATGACGACGAAGAAGATCATGACGGAGGCATGCATGGTGAAGGCGGCGTTGTAGCCTTCCGGTTTGAGTATGTAGCCGCCGTCCTCCGTCTCCGCGACCATCGATTCGGGCAGGAGATTGCCGAGCGGCACCGCTTCGCCGGGGAAGCCGAGCTGCCACCGCACAATGAGCGCAAGCAGCCCGCCGACAATCAGAAAAAACAGCGTTGTCAGCAGGAACTGCCGCCCGATCACCTTATGGTCGGTGGAAAACAGATACTTTCGGATCGATCCGACCCGCTGGTCATGGTAATGCTCTTCATGATGCGTCTCGTTCATTGGGTATCCTCTGCGATTGGAACGGGCGCAAACCGATCAACTGCCGCCTGATACGCTTCGACGGTCGGATGCGCGGTGAGCGTTCCCTTCATATTGTAATGGTTGTTGCCGCACAATTCAGCGCATGCGATCTCATAACTGCCGGCGCGCGTGACGTCAAAATACATCTGGATCACCATGCCGGGTACGGCGTCCTGTTTGACTCGGCTGTGCGGCAGGAAGAAGGAGTGGAGAACGTCTTTGGAGGTGAGATTCACCTGGATGGTCTCGCCCATCGGTACATGCATCTGTCCTGTGAGAAAGATGTCGTCGGCTCCGTTCGGATGTTCTCGGTCGATGCCGATCGGGTTGGCGACGGAGACAAGATCGGGCCGCCGCGGTCCAAAGACGCCGTCGGCGCCTGGATACCGTACGTTCCACGCGAACTGCTCGGCGACCACTTCAATGACATGGTCGGCTTGGCGCCCGGGTTCTCCGTTTCTAAACCCTTCGGCAGGCTTGATTTGCACCCAACCTTGCTGACTAAAAAAAGAAAGAGCGGCGAGAAGCACAGCGGGTACAGCCGTCCAGAGTATTTCAAGGCGGTTGTTGCCGTGGATGTAGGTCGCCTTGCCGCCTGGGCGCGCCCGGTATTTCACCAAAAACACAATCAAAGTGATCTGAACGGCGACGAAGACGACGACAACAACGACCAGAATCAGGTTGAAGAGCTGGTCTATGACGACTCCGTCGCTTGAGAAATTTTCTGGAAGCCACCATCCGCTGTATTCAGGGAGCGGCAGCGACTCCTGCGCCAAAGCCGCGCCGGCAAGCAGGGCGAAAAGAGCCGCCGCGCAGCTGACGCCCCGTTTCAAGGATCTGTTCATACGCTGTCTCGTTCCAAAGTTGTTCTGTTCGCTTAACCGCCAAAGGAGAGTTCGACCGTTTGCTCTCCGTCCTCGGTGACGGTGACGGTCGTTTCCACCTCTTTTAGTTTCTCATGATACGCCCCCAGCGTATAGGTTCCTGCCGGGAGCTGTTCGATGGTGAAGGAGCCGTCTTCTGCTGTCACCGCAAAGAACGGGTGCTCAAACACGCCGACAAAGGCGCCCATCCAGCCATGGACGTCGCATTTGATTCTGAAGATCTCCTGCTTCGGAAACTTTTTGGAGATTTTCGCGCTGCCAGAGGTCATCGACTCGTTGAAGCCTTTGTTGATTTCCGACAGCGAATTGACGTTGTGGGTTGTGTCGTCGCTGTTGAGTATATTCAGCGTCTGGTTCGTTTGAAGCGCGAGAGCGTGCGGCATGTAAACGCAGCCTTTTTGGTCTAGAACCTTCGCATCCGTCGGCGCGGCGTACTTTCCCTTCGGCGCGTTTTTCACATACACAAAGACGTTCTTGACCGCGCCGGTATCGCCGTCGATCATAAACGTTTCGTCCAGAACGGGGCCGGCTGCAGAGGCTGCCGCGCATACTTTATCGGCGCCCATCTGGTTATTCAAACTCTCCCGCCGCTTCGGCGCTCCGATGTACTTCACGACGCCTGTAATCGTCGAGGTTCCCAACAGCTGCGCCGGAGCCTGTCCGCCGGGCGTCGGGGCTTGTCGTACGGCTTCAGGTCGAGTCGGCCGTTTATCCTCCTTTTTTCCGCATCCGACTGCAAGCGCCGTTCCCGCCGCCAGAGCCGCAACCGCTAACCTCACAACCCATGTTCGTTCCATGTCTCTTCTCCAATGTGTGGACGATCCGATGCCGATTCATGTCGGCTCTCAAATTGTTTCACAGAAAAGCCGACTGCGTCAAGACGTTTCGACTAGCCTCATGCGTAAAGTTGGGACATTTGAGCGATTGATCGCTCTATTTATAGGGAAAAGGCTCCGCCCTCGAAAGCGTCGTTCCCGCGAAAGCGGGAATCTAGAGGCGCCGCAGACGCCGTCTGCGTTCGCATGTCGATATGTCCCAACTAAATGACGTAAGGTCAGGTTTCGACTCCTCGGCGGCGCATATCCCCTTTCAATTGCGCCCTCGGCGCGTTATTCTATTAAAGCAACCGCGTTTTTAAGTGAGAGGACGACATGCTCCAAGCAGACGAAAACGGGCGTTTCGGCGAGTTTGGAGGCCGCTTTGTGCCGGAAACGCTGATGCCTGCCGTGCTGGAACTGGAAAACGCCTATCGGGAGATTCAGGCGGACCCTGCTTTTCAGGAGGAGTTTCAGTTTTACCTGCGCGAATATGTCGGACGTCCGACGCCGCTTTACTATGCTGAACGGCTTACCGCCGAGCTGGGCGGAGCCAAAATCTACTTCAAGCGCGAGGACCTGAACCACACCGGCGCGCACAAGATCAACAACGCTGTTGGACAGACGCTGCTCGCGCTGCGCATGGGCAAAAAGCGCGTCATCGCCGAGACGGGCGCCGGACAGCACGGCGTCGCAACGGCAACCGCATGCGCCAAATTCGGCGTCGAATGCGTCGTCTATATGGGCGAGGAGGACATTGAGCGGCAGGCGCTGAACGTGTTTCGCATGAAGCTCCTGGGCGCGCAGGTCGTTCCCGTCTCGTCCGGCGCCGGCACCTTGAAGGACGCCATCAACAGCGCTTTTCGGGACTGGGTAACGAACGTTCGGACGACCTACTATCTTCTCGGCTCCGCCTGCGGGACGCATCCGTATCCGACCATCGTGCGCGATATGCAGGCGGTCATCGGACGGGAAGCGCGCGAGCAGATTCTCGACAAGGAAGGCAGGCTGCCGGACTGCCTTGTTGCATGCGTTGGCGGCGGCAGCAACTCGATCGGCTTGTTCGCCCCGTTTTATGAAGACTCGGAGGTGGCGATGGTCGGCGTTGAAGCGGGCGGCGAAGGCATTGAGAAACGGCATGCGGCTCCGTTGACGGCAGGCTCTGTCGGCGTGTTCCACGGGGCGCGGTGCCATCTCCTGCAGGAGGCGGACGGACAGATCACCCCCGCGCATTCGATCTCGGCGGGGCTGGACTATCCGGGCGTCGGGCCGGAGCATTCGTACTATCTGGCGACGGGACGGGCGCGGTATGCCGCCGTGACGGACGAGCAGGCGCTGGAGGGCTTTCAGCTGCTTTGCCGGACGGAAGGGATCATCCCCGCGTTAGAGACGGCGCACGCGGTCGCCTATCTTCCGCAACTGGCGCGGGAGCTCGGTCATGGCGCCGTCGTCATCGTAAACCTATCGGGCAGGGGCGACAAGGACACCGGCGTTGTCAGCGGCGCGTTAGGAGTCTCGCTTTGAACAGAATTGAGGCGCGGTTTGACGATCTGCGGTCAAGGGGAAAAAAGGCGTTCATGCCGTATATCGCCGTTGGAGACCCGACTCTCGCCGCGACGGAGGAGATAGCGCTCGCGCTGGACGGGGCGGGCGTGGATGTGATAGAGCTCGGCATACCGTTTTCCGATCCGATCGCGGACGGACCGAGCATACAGCGGGCGTCGGAACGCGCGCTCGCCGCGGGGGCGTCGTTGGAGAAGGGGCTGCGGCTGACGGAGAAATTGCGCCCCTCCATGCAGTCATGCGCCGTCGTCATGTGTTACTACAACCCGATCTATCGATACGGCGTGGAGTCGTTTTGCGAGGCGGCGGCGCAGGCAGGCGTGGACGGCGTGATTGTGCCTGATCTGCCGCTTGAGGAGTCGGGGGAGCTGTACGAGGCGTCGCTGTCGCGCGGCATTGCGCTCATTTTTTTGACGGCGCCGACCAGCTCGCCGGAGCGCGCCCGCCGCATTGCGCAGAGATCGCGCGGGTTTGTGTATGCGGTGTCGCTGCTGGGCGTGACGGGCGCGCGCGACGCTGTCAGCGCCGACCTGGCGCCGCTGATGAAAACGCTGCGCGCCGCGACCGACAAGCCTCTCTGCGTCGGCTTCGGCGTCGGCAACGCGGAGCAAGCGAGAGCGGTCGCCCAAATCGCAGACGGCGTCATCGTCGGCAGCGCGCTCGTCAATGTGATTGAGGCGCATATCGGCAAGCCGAACCTGGTGGAGGCGGCGCAGGCGTTTGCGGTCGAATTGACGCAGGCGGTGAAGTCGGTTTAGCCGCTCAAATCGTCTGAGGCGGCGCCTGAGTTGGCGACTTGCGGCGCTAACGCACAGGCGGGTCGACCCATAGCCGGGGTGCGCCGCCACCCACTTGCGGTTGTGCTTCACCTGTTGCCCACTCGCCAAACCGTCGCGCCACCCTGAGCGTCAAGCGCAGCAAGCGCGCGTCCATCTGGTCGCCAGTACAAGGCGCTGACAACATCTGCCACAAGCGCAATTCCTATCGGATTGCCTTGTCCATCGCGCCTGAGCGACCACACAACTACGCGGCCATCCCGAGCTCCCGAGGCCAAGCGCATCCCGCGGTGAGCGAAGGCGAGCGTTGTAACAGTTTGAACATGAAGATATAGAGAGACGGGCCGCGTGCCTTCGGGACCGCTTCCCCAGAAGTTCCAGACCGTCACTGCCTCGCCTCCACCGGTGGCCAAAAGGGCGCCAGTGTCATCGAAGGCCAAGGCTGACGGCTTGGCAGGATATCCTGACATCATCGAGTCCTGCTCCGTGGAGCGACGCCAGAAATGCACCGAGTTGTCCTGGCTGCCGCAGGCAACGATTTCCCCGTCCGGACTCAGTACCATCGACACCAGGGAGCCCCTCCACTCCAGCTTCTGGCGACGCTTCCCAGTGGACGCGTCGAAGAACGTCACTCGACCGTAACAGGCTGTCGCCAGCTCCCCTGCGCTGGACCAGGCGATCGCGCTGACGGTGCTGGGATGATCATCCGATCGCCAAACTTCTCCGCCGTCGGCGCCATACACGCGAACCTGACGGGAGCAGGAGGCCGCCAGCCATTGGCCGTCCGGCGACCACGCCACGTGCTCCACCCAATCGCTGCCGACGTCGATAACCCGCTTTACCTGAGCTTCGGCGACACCCCAGACAAGGACTCGTCCGTCCTGGCCAGCGGTAGCGAACGCGGTCCCGCTCGGGTGGATCGCCATCGCGAGCACGCCGCCATCATGGGCCTCCTGCCGCACCCAGGCGCTTGCGCCGGATTTGCCGTCGAATGCGTAGACGCCACCCGCAGCGTCACCGACCACCAGCGCCTCACCGTGGAGGGTCCAACCCCCGGCGATGGCGTAGTCGCCGACCGACGCAGACCAGCCCCGGCGGAGCGCCCCCTTCGGGCTATCCGTACTCACATCAGACATGCATCGAACTCCTGTCGCATGCTCTCCTCATCGAGGTTGCGGCCGATGAAGACGAGCTGGTTGCGACGGGGCGCGTCCCCCCATTGGCGATCCGGCTGGCCGTCGAAGAGCATGTGAACCCCCTGGAAGACGAATCGACGCGAATCGCCCGCGAGGCTGATGAAGCCCTTCATTCGGAAGATGTCCACCCCGCGCTCACGGAGCAGTTTGCCGAGCCAGGCGTTGAGCCTTTCGGGATCGACGTCGCCATCCCTCTCGATTGCGATCGAGCCAACATCGTCGTCGTGCTCGTGCTGTACGACCCAGGTGCGCTCGACCTCCAGCCCGATGGTCGCTCCTTCCGCGTTCGTCAGTTGGAGATCGAACTCTTCCGCGGTGTGCTGGGCGTAGAGGCCAACCCGCACTTGCGCATCGACCTCCAGGAAGAACGACTTGCGCCCTGGGGAATCGAGCCGGAGATTCACATGCTTTCCGACAGGAATCTCTTCCCCCGGACGAATGAGCTCCGTAGGTTCTGCGTACCGCCGCACACTCCACTCCGCGCCCTCACGGAGGGCAGCGTCATCCGTGCCCTGATCGGGCACGACGACAAGCGACATCGTCGGATCAGGTCCATCGGCGAGGCTGAGTTCGTAGCGGCCGATATCAAGCGAATAGACTCCAGTCCATTCGAACGGATACTCCGGCTCGAGGAAGGCGGGACGACGCTCGAGCATCTGGTCCAGGTCGAAGGCGCCGAGGTTAAGTACCGTGTCCAGGGAGACGTTCGCCCGCTCGCTACGCACGACTTGCGCCATTCGGTTCATATCCTGGATCCGAGCCTCAATCCTGTCGAGCGCCTCGCCATCGACGAGGTCTGTCTTGTTAAGAACAAGAACGTCCGCGAACGCGATCTGTTCCGTGCTCTCGTCGCTTCGTCCGAGCTGCTGCTCGATGTGGGCTGCGTCAACGAGCGTGACGATCCCATCAAGCGCGAACTCCGCGCGAATCTCGTCGTCCATGAAGAAGGTTTGAGCGACCGGACCGGGATCGGCGAGCCCCGTGGTCTCAACCAACACGTAGTCGAACTTGTCTCGGCGCTTCATGAGGTTGCCGAGCACGCGAATCAGGTCTCCGCGCACCGTACAGCAGATGCAGCCGTTCGACATTTCGAAGATCTCCTCGTCAGCATTGATGACGAGCTCATGATCAATGCCGACCTCCCCGTATTCGTTCTCGATCACGGCAATGCGCTTGCCGTGCTCCTCACTCAAGATTCGATTGAGCAGGGTCGTCTTGCCAGAGCCGAGGAAGCCGGTGAGGATGGAAACAGGTACTTTTCGCTGTGTGTTCATCTAGTTCTCCTGGAGCAGAGGTACAAATATTGGAATTTGGACGTCGAATCCCCACGCCGCGCAGACCTGAACCAGATCTTTAGCGTCAACGGCGTCCATGGGTTTGTGCAGCTTGCACTGAAGCTGCGGCGCATCGGGCCGAAGCAGGCCAATCACGGTTTCGACGGGCGCGCAACCTTCTTCGAGACAAGCCAGCTCAGCGACCGCGATCGCGATGTCATTGGAAAGGCTCAGCGCTTCGCGCAACGCCTCCTTGATGTATCGAACCCGTTCGCGGTCCGGACGACGCGGCGATGTGTTGATCAACATGCGCTCTCCTTTCGAACAGAACTGATCGACTGCAGACGTCGTCAGATTCTGCCTCGCGCTCAGTTCCCAGAATGAGCAGCCGGCGGGCGCGGGCGCATCGGGTGTGGGAGCGTCGACCGGCTCGTTGGAGAACGTAATTGCCAGTGGTGGAACAGTGAGGCTCGAAGCATCGGTCAAGCGTTGGTTGAGGTTGGCGTTTTCATCAGTAGAGCGCCTCCATGTTGACGTTGAAACAAACGGCGCTGGGACGCTTTGGACGCATAGGACCGTTTCGGTCATGCTGGTTCCTCGTCCATTTGAAGTTCGGGAAACGGGTTCCGGGCTTCTGCCCAGACCTTGCTGTCGGCGGCGAGGCGCTCGTCAAGCAGGCACGCGTCGAGGCGAGCGCGTATCGCCGCTTCGCACATCTGCTGGCCGATGAAAACGAGCTGCTGCGCGCGATCGCCGAAGCGGGGATGCCAGTCCGGTTGCCGGTCTGGTCGCTGATCCTCTGGATGCTCCCAGTGTTCGCGAGGTACCGCCGCCCACCACATCCCAAGAGGTTTCACACTGCTGACGCCGCCGGCTTGCGCCCACTCGTAGGCGACCCGATGGTCCGCGACGACCCAGAAGAAGCCCTTCGAGCGAAGCACGCTGGTCCAGTTCTCGTCGTCATGCAGGAACGTCCACAGCTTCTCGGCGTCGAAGGGCTGAGACGTCCGATAGGTGAAGCTCGATATCCCGTATTCCTCAGTCTCCGGCGTGCGCTCGCCCTGAAGCTCTCGAATCCAGCCGGCGGAGCTCTCCGCCTTCTCGTAGTCGAACAGGTTCGTATCGAGCACGTTTTCGAGCGGGACCTGTCCGTGCGTCGCCCTGAGGATCCGGGCGCCGGGGTTGAGCGCTTTCACGACGGCCTCGACCTCGAGCGTCTGATCGTTGCTCACGAGATCAAGCTTGTTGAGCACGATGACGTCTGCGAACTCAATCTGGTCGATGAGCAGGTCGGTCACCGTCCTGTGATCTTCTTCGCCCAGCGATTCACCGCGCGCCTGGAGCGCGTCGGCGGCGTTGTAGTCCCACAGAAAGTTCGCCGCGTCAACGACCGTGACCATCGTGTCGAGGCGCGAAACCTGACTCAGGCTCACACCGTTCTCGTCCTCGAAGGTGAAGGTCTGCGCGACCGGAATGGGCTCCGAGATCCCTGTGGACTCAATGAGCAGGTAGTCGAAGCGATCCTCCTGCGCGAGCCGCGAGACCTCGGCGAGCAGGTCGTCTCGCAGCGTGCAGCAGATGCAGCCGTTCGTCATCTCGACCAGCTTCTCCTCGGTCCGGGAGAGTTCTGCGCCGCCGCGCTCAACGAGCGCAGCGTCAATGTTGACCTCGCTCATGTCGTTGACGATGACCGCGACGCGCATGCTCTCGCGGTTGTTAAGCACGTTGTTGAGAAGCGTGGTCTTGCCTGCGCCGAGAAAGCCGGACAGGACGGTAACGGGAAGTCTCTCTGACAGGGGCATTTCAGTTTCTGTACCCATAATTTCCTTTACTCATAATAGTGTGATGACATAGTAGGGCAGGTGGGAATGGTGTGGATTCGTCTCAGGCAGTATTGTCTTTCTCCGATCTGCGCTGTGCGCAGGCGGCCAGCAGTTCGACGACCGGCCGCCTGGTACAGAACCCAATCTCCTTTTTGAGGGCGTTGTCCTCGCGTTGGATCTCAACATTCAGATCAATCTATTCCAGATCATGCGTTCCCTCTGTGAGGGTGAATTCTTTTATAACGCGGTCGTTCTGTTCCGCATTTTCGGTCGGATTCATCATCTTCCGTTGAAGGCTCTCCAATTTCTCGCGCCTTCCCTTGCTGCTTCCGTAGAGATCGATCAGCAGCTCTTGACGTCGAAATGTCTGCTCAATCGGCATGTCGTTTTTGAACTGGTATTGGCAGTCCAAGCGCAGATATTCCGTCCATGCTTCCGCTTCCTCCGGGTACTTCGGCCCGATCTCTTCGATAAGCGCCTCCGCTTTCTCGATGGCGGCGTTTCGATCCTCCATCTTTTTCAGGGCCTCTTTTTCATCATTCCATCGCTTCTTGAGGCGCAATTCCTGTAAAATTTGCTCGCAGTGATCGCAGTCGCCGTAGAGTTCGATTTTGAGCTTTCTGTGGCGAATCAACTGTTCAGTCGGCAGCAGCTCGTCCACCTCACACTGTCCGTCCAGACGAATATATTCGGTCCACTCATCCGCTTTGCCAGGATATTTAGGACCCAGCTCTTCAGCGACCGCCTTCAGTTTTTTCTTGGCGGCATTCTCGTCCTTTATCTGTCCGATCGCCTTTTTTTCCACTTTCCAGCGCAGTTTGACGAGACTGATGCGGCGCCGTTTATTGGACCCGTACAGCTGCATTTGCAGCTTGATGCGCTGAATTGCCTTTTTGTCCGGCAGACTTCCGTTCAGCGTACGTTCCCCGTCCAAGCGGATGTAATCGGTCCACGTTTTCTCGCTCTGTTCATACTTGGGACCGAGCTCTTCGACGAGCGCGTCCAGTTTCTTCTCGGCGGCTTCCTCATCCTCCATCTTTTTCAGGGTATCTTTTTCGTTTTTCCAGCGCAGTTTGACCTGCGCTCGGCTCAGATCCCTGCGGCGCTTGCTGTTTTCGACAAACAGCTGGATGTCCAGCTCGCGGTAGCGCACCATCTTCTCTGCCGAAAGGCCAGTGATGTTCGGAAGCGTGTATTTTCCTTTCAGCTTGAGATACTCCGACCAGACAGGGTCGCCGCTGCGGTATTTTTCGGCGAACAGGTCCGCCATGTCGCTCAGCTTTTTCTCCGCCTCCTCCTCGTCCTTTATTTTCCGCAGCTCGTCCAGCTGGTCGCTGTAATCCCATAGGGCGTAGATGACGCGGTTGAAGCCCGCGCGAAGACGGCGCCCAAGCCCTTCCTGCGCATTCGATTCCATCATCGGTACCGTTCCTCCTTCCAAGGGTCGCCGTCCATATGGTAGCCGTTGCGTTCCCAGAAGCCGGGCTTGTCGGCTGCCATGAACTCAATGCCGCGCAGCCACTTTGCGCTTTTCCACGCATATCGTTTGGGAACGATGGAGCGGAGCGGCCATCCATGCGCGAGGTCGATGTTTTCGCCGTCTAGTTTGTAAGCGAGCAGGACATCGTCGTCCAGAAGAACCTCTAAAGAGACGTTCGTTGTGTATCCGCCGTCGCAGTGGAACATGGCAAATTGCGCTTCGGGTTTCAGCTGGACATGTTTCATGATTTCATGGATAGAGACGCCTTCCCATCGGTTTTCCAGACGGCTCCATGTGGTGACGCAGTGGAAGTCGGCGGTGATTTGGACGGTCGGGAGCTCCATAAACTGCTCATATGTCCAGCGCGCCTGCTCTTCCACCAGCCCCCAGACGCGAAAATCCCATGTTTCAGGATCGAAGCGGGGCGTCGGTCCGTAGGTGAGGACAGGGAATTTGTCGGTGAGGTATTGTCCAGGGGGCGTTCGTTTGGCGGCTTCTTCGACAGATAAACCTGTGCGGGGAGACGGTTTTTTTCTAAAGAACATGGAGCTCTCCTGATCTCATCTGGACTGCTCTTTCTATGATACAGCTGCGGCGGCGCAGGCGCAACCCTCGCTTCTGACCTTAGCGCTTTAGTTGGGACATTCGCCTGGGCGAACGCGGACGGTTTCTGCGGCGTCTCTAGATTCCCGCTTGCGCGGGAATGACGGCCGGGTTGGCGACATCTTTTCCCATGAGTAAAGGCTTTGGTCGTTCAACTGTCCCAACTTTTAGCATGAGGTCAGATCGAACCGCTTGACCGCCGGGCGTCGGCGCGCTATACTAATTAGCCGCGAGTTCATATGCGGAAGTGTGCCGAAACGACGGACGAGGAGTGGGCGCGATGCATCAGGTACGTATCGAGGCGGAGACGCGGACAGGTTCTGGCAAGGGGGCGGCGCGAGCGCTCCGAAGAGCGGGCAAACTGCCGGCGGTGGCGTATAGTCAAGGGGAACCGGCGCGTTCCATACAGATTGACGCGCGCCTTTTTCGCCGAGCGCTGGTGAACGAAAACGCTGAACGCGCTCTCATCAGCCTCTTCATCGACGGCGAGCAGGGGATGGCTGTCGTCAAAGAGATTCAGCAGGACCCCGTCCGGCGCGATCTGCTCCATGTGGACTTCCAGAATATACGCCTGAATGAAGAGATCGTCGTCACCGTCGATATTGAGCTGGTAGGCGAGCCTGTCGGCGTCGGGCTTGGCGGCATTCTTGAGTTTTTGACCCGTCAGGTGGAGGTGCGCGTTTTGCCGACCGACATTCCCGACTCGCTGACGCTGGACATCTCCGAGCTGGAGATTGGGCAGTCTGTCCATGTTCATCTGCTGGAGCCGCCGGAGGGCGTGGAGATTTTGACCGACGGCGATATGGTGATCGCATTGGTTGCGGCGCCTCGCGTGGAAGAGGAACCTGTCGCCGCGCCGGAGGAGCTGACGGACGAGGAAGCCGAAGACGCCGAAGAAACCGAAGAGACGGAAGAAACCAAAGAGGCAGAAGACGATGGCGACGCCGCATAAGCGGTTCGAACGGGCGGTCGGCTGTCGACATCTATCCGCTTCCTGCGGCTATATCGGCGCGCGCGGATATTTTAGGTTCGCTATGCCGCTCGTCCTGCTCCTGTGCGCGTTTCCGTTTGCGTCGGCGGAACTGGGACCGATTGCGGCTCGGCATGGCGCCGGCGGCGCGGTTATACAGATGGAGCCGCGCCTGCTGAGCAACGAGCCGTATGTGGCGGTCAAGGATCTGCGGGAGCTGTTTAACGACGAAAATTCGCCCGTTCGCCTGCGTTATTTTTACCGCAGTTCAACGCGCCGGCTGTCGGTTCAGCTGCGTATGCCGTCGGGTCAGTCGAGAATTGTGCGTTTAAAAATGGGTTCGGCGGAGGCGGCGATCGGAACGCGCGGGAGCGTCTCGATGCGCCGACCTGCGGTGGAGATTGCCGGCGAGCCGTGGACGCCCATTCAGTTTTTGACGGAGGCGATTCCGAAGGCGGCGCCTGTGCTGGTGGAGTATGACGCGGGCGCGCGCGAGCTGGTTGTGCGCGCGGCAGATTCGACGCCTGAAGCGGAGCCGCCGATGGAGCCTTCCGATCCGACCCCGATCATAGAGTCGACGCTTCCCGAAACGCCGCCGTATGCGCTGATGGAGCTGGAAGCTCCTGTTTGGACAGGTTTAAAAGTCGCCGTTGACGCCGGACATGGCGGTTCCGACGTCGGTCTGGAACGCAGCGGAGCGGTTGAGAAAGATTTGACGCTGGCGTTGGCGAAGGAGATCAAGACGGCGGCGGCTCTGGCGGGCGGAGCCGTTTTTTTAACGCGCGCGGACGATGCGGCGCGCGCGCTTGAAGAGCGGATGCAAGCCGCCGAAGAGGGCGGCGCGACCGCGTTCATCTCGCTTCATTTTAACGATTCGATCTCAAGCGGTCGGAGCGGTTACCGCATCGTCACGCTTCCCCCCGACCGATCTTCAACCGAAGGGGAGAACGCGGACAGGCGCGCCTCGCCGCCGGAGGACGCCGAAAAATTAGCGGACGCCGTGGAGGAGGCGCTCAAGGAGGCAGGTTTTGAGGGCAAGCGTCTTCGGTTGCCGTTGCCGGCGCTGGAGCGCGCGAACCGCCCCGCGCTGTATATTGAGATGGCGTATCTTTCCAACGCGGAGGAGGCGGGTTATTGGCTTCTTTCGCAAACAATAGAAAGCGCGGCTGCGGCGATCTGGAACGGCGCCGCCCGTTACAAACCCTGAACCGATGCGCCCGCGCAGCCCAGAACGCGCCCGCGCGCTTGAACGGCGCCGCCGGTACCTAGAGCGTCGTCGTCGGGCGGCGGGAGACGACGACTCTCCGCGTTCCGCAGAAAATTCCGCCGCAAAGCAGCCCAAAATCAATCTTTACGGATGCGTCGCGGCGGTTTTGCTGGCGAGTCTGTCGGCGGCGGCGTTCATTATCTGGGCGGTCCTGCTTCCGAATCCGCCGGCGGAGTCGGACGCGCCCGTTCTCAACTCCGCAAACGATCTTCACAACGCTCCAGGCAACCCCGCCGCTCAGACGCAGGAGCGCTCGCTGCTCATTGCGCTGCCCAGCGCCGAGGCGGACGCGGACGGCGGGACATGGTCAACCAAGCGGCGCCAAGAGAAGATACCTGAAGGAAACGCAAACAGGCTCAAACTGGTCGCGGAGGTGTGGATGTCTGCGATGGCGGAAGCGGGCGGGATTGTTCCGTCCACAGAGCTGTTGAGCGCCTACATAGACGCGGAGAATCAGGCGTATCTGAATTTTACCGACGGCTTTGCAGAGAGCCTTAACAAGGGTCTCACGCGGGAGCTGGAGATTGTGATCTCCCTGGCGAAAACGATACGCGAAAATCTGCCGACGACGCGGCGCGCGGCGCTGCTGGTCGAAGGAAAAGAGCTGGACCCGAACGCTTCGCAGCTGCGCCTGTCCAGCCCGATCGACCTTGTTTTTTACGCTGAACTTGACGATGAGCTTTGAGGCGGCGGTTATCGGCTTGGGCAACCCCGGCGCGGCGTATGACGGAACGCGCCACAACATCGGTTTTAAAACGGTGGATGCGCTTTCGCGCCGCCATTCATGCGGGGGAGCCTATCTCAAATTCAACGCGGCGCTTCAGCCTGCGGAGTTGGAAGGCGTCCGCGTCCTATTGGCGAAACCGTTGACCTATATGAACAAGAGCGGGCATGCCGTTCGCGCCCTGTCGGAGACATACGGCATTCCCCCAGAGAACATCTGGATCGTTCTGGACGATTTTCATTTGACGCTCGGTTCGCTGCGGCTTCGGCTTCGCGGAAGCGCGGGGAGCCATAACGGCCTGCGCTCCGTCCTGCAGGAGCTCGGGACCGAGGAGACGCCCCGCGCGCGTCTTGGGATCGGTCCGGCTCCGCATCCGTCAAGGGCGTCCGACTTTGCCCTCAGCGCGTTTCGCCGCAGCGAGGCGTCTGTTGCGGCGGAGCTGATCGAATATACGGCAGACGCGCTGAAATACGCCGCGGCAAACGGGTTTGAAGCGGCAATGAACCGTTTTAACCGGACGATTCGCTCAGATTCGCAGGCTGAGGGCTAAGGCGCTCGAAGCGTTTTTTCGGCAAAGCATCGAATACGGCGAAGCGCCTCTTCTAAACGCTCAACGGCGGTCGCGTAGGAGATGCGGAGATGGCCCGTCCCGCCGTCGCCAAAGGAGGAACCCCACAGCGACGCGACGCCTGCCTCTTCCAGCAGCTGGTCGGCGATCTGCTTATCGTTTCCAAGCTGACGTATATTTGGAAAGGCGTAAAAAGCGCCCTGCGGAGACGCGCATTCGATTCCGTCGATGGCGTTCAAGCCGTCAACGACGATCTCGCGCCGTCTGGCGAATTCGAGGCGCATGCGCTGGACGCAGTCTTGGGGTCCGTTCAGGGCGGCTGCGCCGGCCCGTTGCGTGAACGGCGGAGCGCATGAGTTGGAATTGACGGTCAACAGCTCAAACGCCGTTTTCAGCGCCGGAGGCAAGACCGCCCATCCGAGCCGCCAGCCCGTCATCGCATACGCCTTGGAGGCGCCGTCCACCATGATCGTTCTGCCGCGCATTCCCTCGAACGATAGAACGCTCTCATGCGGTTCGTCGTAAACCAACCGTCCGTAAACCTCGTCTGAGAGAACCCAGAGGCCGCGGTCGTTCGCCGCGTCGGCAACCGCTCTCAGCTCCGTCTTGGAGAGCGTCCCGCCGGTCGGGTTGTGCGGCGAGTTCAAGATCGCCATCGCCGTTCTGTCGGTGAGAGCGTCCTGGAACTGGTCAATGTCGAAGCGGAAGCCGCGCGACTCTTTTAAATAGTACGGCACGGGCGTTCCGCCCGCCATGCGTACGACCGATTCGTAGATCGGGAAGCCTGGGTTGGGGCATAGGACCTCGTCTCCTGTTTCGATGCAGGCGAGGGCGGCGAAGAAAAGCAGCGGTTTGGCGCCGGTTGCAACGATGACATCTTCAGGGTCGATCTGTATCCCGCGGCGTTTGGAAGCGTCCAGAGCCGCCGCTTCGCGCATTTCGGGCAGCCCCATGGTGGGGGCGTACCCTGTTTCGCCGGCGCGTATCGCTTTGTAAGCGGCTTGGACGATATGCGCCGGCGTGTTGAAATCGGGCTGTCCGATTTCGACATGGACGATGTCCCGCCCCTGCGCTTCCAGTTCGCGCGCGCGTTTCAGAACGCTGAACGCCGATTCGGACCCGAGCGGTTCAACGCGCGCCGCAAGACGCCTCACTGGAGCTGAAAATGGAAGACGCGGCCGAAATCGGTCACTGCCCACGCTTTCTTTTTAAAGGCGGCGATGCCTGTGACAGGCCTTTTCAACGGCGACTTCTTGCCGAAGATGGTGACCGGCACTTCGACGAGGCTCCATGTTTTACCGCCGTCGGCGGTGTATCCGATGGTTCCGTTGTCGCCGGAGAGCCATGCCGTTTTACCGTCCGCGGCGGCGACATCTTTCAGATATTCTTCAACCCCGCTGTTTTGGGGCGTCCAAGTTTTTCCTCCGTCTGTCGTCGCTTCAACCATGCCGTCTTGTCCAACCACCCATCCGTTGTTTTTGTCGCCGAAGGCGAGGCTGGCGTAGTTCGCCGACGACTTGTGGACTACGACCCAAGTTGTCCCGCCGTCGGAGGTGATCATGACGACGCCTTCAGCGCCGGCGCCAACCAGTACCCCGTTTTTCTCGTCAAAGAAATGAACGTCAAGAAAGGTGATCTCGCCTTCCCCGACATTCTCGCTGGGAGTTCCGCCCAAGAGTATGTCCCATGAACGTCCGCCGCTATCGGTATGGACGACGGTGCTGTTGCTTCCGACAGCCCATCCGACCTTTTCGTCCAGGAAGAAGACGCTTTGCAGGTCGACCGACACCTTGCTGGTTTGGATGCGCCAGTTTTCCCCCCCGTCCCTTGTGTGGATTACGGAGCCGCGCTCGCCGACAACCCATCCATGTTTCTCGTCCACGAAGGCTCCGCCCATGAGCCGATCGGGCGCGAGCTGCGCTTTAATTTCCCAGGACTTGCCCTTGTCGCGCGAGAAGGAGACGATCGCTTTCTCGTCTTCGAGCGTTTGCTCCCCGACGAGGTACCCAAACGAATCCTCAACGAAATAAATTTTGTTGTAGAATCCGGAAATATCGTTCGAGTCGGGCGGTCTGATCTCTAGAAAGGCAACCTGAGCTTCCGCGTTGATATGAGCGAGTGCGAGCATCGAAGCGACGGCAGCGAGTGCGATTTTTTTAAACATACAGAATCCTTTCCAATGACGTTGCGGGCGTCCCTTTAAGCATACCCCGATCTTGAGCTGTACGCAAACAGAAGGCGGAACAAAAACTGCCCATCCGCCGCTTAAATTACGACGAGCCCTCCCCGCGCAGTACCGCCAGCGTCTGCTGAATGTCGCCGGGCGGGTTGACGCGGAAGGTTCGGAGCTCTCCTGTGGATGGAAGCGCAAATCCGAGCCGCTCCGCATGGAGCATCGGCCGCTCTGCCCGCAGGAGACCGCCCCGAGAACCGCTCCCGTAGGTCGGGTCGCCGACGACGCCGAAACCGATATGCGACAGATGAACCCGTATCTGATGCGTCCGCCCCGTTTCAAGCGTTACGTTCAACAGGGCGAAGTCGGCGCCTTGATAGCGGAATCGCTCCGCGGCGCTGAAATGCGTCACGGCGCTGCGCGGGTGGATTCCGCCAACCGTGAAGCGCGTTCGGTTGCGCGCGCTGCGACCGATCGGCGCGTCGATGACGCCGACATCCGGCGGAGAGCCGTACACAACGGCGCAATATCGGCGCTCCGTCGAATGATCGGCAAACTGCGGGCGCAGCGCTTCATATCCGCGCGTCGTTTTGGCGGCGGCGAGAAGCCCGCTCGTGCCTCGGTCAAGGCGGTGGACAATGCCGGGGCGGTTCGGCTCCCCGACATGCGCAATCTGCGGGCAATGCGCGAGAAGCGCGTTCACCAGCGTTCCCGACTCGGAGCCTGGCGCAGGATGCGTCGTCATGCCCGCCGGTTTGTTGACGACGAGAGCGTCCGCTTCTTCATAGACGATGTGAAGGGGTATCGGTTCGGGCTTTGGGGTTTCGGGCTTGGGCGGATTGAGCGGGCGTTCGATCCGCTGTCCAGCGGACACACGAAAGCTGGGCGCGACTCGCCTGCCGTCGACAAGGATTGCGCCGGCGCGTATGGCGCGCTGGATGTCGCCGCGCGACCAGCCGTCGGCGGCTTCGACAACCAGTTTATCCAGACGCATACCGGCACCTTCTTGCGACACCCGGAAGACGGCTTCATTCGGCATGGGTATGCGCGGCGCGCCTCAGCCTTTCGCCGAGGCGCGCTGACGCGGCTTTCTCACAAGTTTAGTAATTGTCCGGGTTCAGCTTGTCGTTCATGATCGTCACGCGGATAGCCGATTCCACCGGCGGGTAGACGTATCCGTCGTTGACGAGATGAACGACGCCGTTTTCATCTTCGCCCGTGTTTGGACCAGCCTGGCGCGGCGCTTGGTTGGGTCCGACGCCCGGTTCTTCGTTCACCTCGGTGCCGGCGTCCCAGAGCATGATCATGTCGGTGACGTCGCCTTTCAGAGGAACAGCGTACTGCTCGTCAAACAGATCGATGCCCATTTCGCTTGGGGCGTAAAAGAGATCGTTCGAGTGGACGAACATGGTGGCGAAGGTGAGTTTGGCGCCGTACACGGCAGGGAAGTTGAACACGTACGATTCGCCTGCGTGGAGCGGCGCGGGAGTGTCGGAGCCTTCCGGAGCGGCGAACACGCCGCCGTAGAGAATGCCGGGGTCGGCGTCCAGATGAATGGCGAGGCCGGACGGGTTCAACCCGGTCAGCGGGAACGGGTTGCCGTCTTCGGCGAGAGGCTCAAGGCCGAGTACGCCCATGCCGCCGTCAGAGAAGAGAGGCCCGTCCGTGGTATGGAGCAGCCAGATGCCCGGCGCCAAAAGGACGGAGCCGTCCGAGACGTTTTCAATGCGGACAGTGAAGTTCACTGTTTCGACGGGACCGTCTGGGTTAAGGGGGTAGGGGATGGTTTCGCATCCAGCGGTCAGAAGAAGCGTCGCGGCCGCTCCGAGCGCGGCAGCTGAAAGGAGTCGTTTTCGAATCTTCATAGGGCAAAATTCCTTCATTGAACAGGTTTGGTTTCAATCCACCGTCAACATACTTCAAATTAACATAGCACACTCGAACGCGAAGCGCAAGAAAAACTGATTCGACAGCGTCCGTTATTCTCCGCTCAACGCTTCCAATCGTTTGATTTCTTCCTGCGCCTTGATGCGCCACTCGCCGGGGACGCCCTCCAGCGTGAGCAGATGGCGCAGACGCGCCGCCGCCAGCTTGGGCTTGTCAAGGTACTCATACACCGTCGCCAGGTTGTAGTTCGCCGTGATATGCGCAGGGTTCAGCTTGACCGCTTTTTCAAAGGCGCGAGCCGACAAGCGCAGCTGCGAAATCTCATACAATGCCCGCCCGTACTCAAAAAACGCCTCCGCGTCGGTCGGGTTCAGCTCCGTCGCCTTCCCAAGATGCTCCGCGCCCAAGCTCGGATCCACCACATGGTGCATATAAAGAAAGCCGAGCCGCCGATGCGACATATACGACTTCGGGTTCACTTTCAACTCAAGGTGGAAAAATCGCATCGCCGCGTCATATTCACGCCGTTTCTCCTCCAGCAAGCCCAGCTCCGTATTCGCTTCAGGATATTTCGCGTCCAACTTCAACAGATTCTGAAACGTCTGGCGCGCCAATTCCTCCTGCTCCATCTCCACAAACGTCTTCCCAAGCCAGTAACGCGCCTCCAGACGCTTCGGTTCCAGCTTTACGACGGCGCGAAAGTCGTCCGCAACGTCGCTCATCAGATGCAGCTCCTCTCCAAGCTGCCGATATTCGAACCGCAGACGGCCGCGCCAGTAATGCCGGTCCGCCGTCGGCTCAATTTCAATCGCGGCGCTGTAAGCGGCGTCCGCGGCGGCGAGCGCAGCTTCCCGCTCCTCAGCATCCTTCGCCGCCTCCGCGACCCGGTGGGCGCACCGGGCGTATTCATACTGCCGCTCATGCATTTCGGGCTTCAGTTTAACCGATACGGCGTAATGCGGCATGGCTTCGGTCAGTTTTCCGCGCTTGTCTAAAAGAGACGCGAGTGTGTACTGTTCGTCCGGCCGATTCGGATCGCGTTCCAGCCCCAGCTTCAACCGCTCCATGCCCGTCTCTTCATCTTTGCGGTCTAGGCTGATCTTGGCAAGGCGGAAGTAGGGATTCGGGCGTTCAGGCTCCAGCTCAACGACGCGCAAATAAGCCGCTTCAGCCGCTTCCGGATCGGTCGGCTCCAACAGCTGCCCGATCTTCTCATGCGCGGAAGCATGCGTTTCGTCCAGCTCCACAACCCGCTGATAGACCGGCAGGGCGCGTTCATGGTCGTTCAACGCAAACAGCGTTTCGCCGAGCATATAGTGCGCGTCTGGATCGTTGGGGCGCAGCGCGATCAGTTCATGCATGACCTCCAGCGCCTCCTCGCTTCGCTCCTGCGCGACATAGATTTTGGAGAGGCGGAAGAGCGCGTCTTCTGTGTCGGGGGCGTTTGCCCGCAGCGTTTCGTAATGCTCAAGCGCCTGCTCCGTCTTCTCGTTCTCTTCATAGGAACGGGCTAGCCAGTAGCGGGCGGAGGCGTCGCCTGGATGAATCATGAGATGCTTGTCCCATGCCTGCGCCGCTTCATCAAGGCGCCCCGTCGCGTACACTCCTTCGGCGTATTCCGCGTATTTTCGCGCTTCGTCTGGGTTCAGTTCAGCCGCTTTTCGAAACGCTTCGCCGGCGCGTTCTCGTTCTCCGTTTGCGTAGAGAAGATCGCCGAGCGGGAAGTAGATCGTTGGCTCGTCTGGGCTGATTTCGGCGGCGGCTTCATAGAGGCGTATCGCTTCGTTTGCGTTGCCGCTTGCGGTTTCGATTTCGGCGTACAAGAGATGCGCGGCGCTATTTTTTTCCGGCATGAGCGCGTTGACGGCGAGAGCCTTGTCCAGCGCCTCGCGCGCGGCGGTTTCATCCGGCTGTTCCGCGTCATGGTAGAGCGCTCGCGCTTGCTCAATAAAATAGTTTTCAAATCTAGCGTCCAGCTCGGCGGCGGCTTTATACTCCATAGCCGCTGCCTCTTTGTCGCCCTTTCTCCACAGCAGCTCGCCCAGCTCATAGCGGGTTTCCGGCAAGAAGCGCGCGTCTTCAGGAGCCGCCTCGATAGCGCGCCGATAGTATGTCTCGGCGCGGTCGTCGTACTGCGTCTCCACAAAAACGCGCGCCAGACGCAGCAGCTCATCCGCCGGCGCGTATCCCGTTATCCGCTCCGCCTCGTCGTAGAGATCTACTGCCTCTTGCGGCGAGCCTTGAGCGGCGCGCAGTTGACCTAGAAGAAACATCGCCGAGGCGTACTTCTCATCAATGACAAGCGCAAGGCGCGCCGACGCCTCCGCGCTGCCAAGATCGTCCATCGCCTCATACGCCAGCGCCATTCCGTAGTGCGGCAGCGCCCATTCAGACGCCGACAAGCCCAACGCAATCTCATAATGTTCAAGCGCCAACTCAAACTCTTCTTGGACGCGCAGCGTTTCGGCGATGCCGTACTGGGCGGGCGCGAAAGTTTCATCAATGATGGCGCATTCTTGGTACGCTTCCAGCGCTTGCCCGAGGCTGTTTTGGTCAATGTCGCTTCCCTCCTGCGCATATTTTAAGAAGGTCCCGCCGAGCGTGAAATAGGCGAGGAGAAAGGTCGGGTCGATTTCGGTCGCTTCAATGAGCGCGGCGGCGGCGTTTTCAAGGTCGCCCGGTTTGCTCCGCACCGCGAGAGCGTATCCGAAGCCGTAAAGCAGGGGGGCGTTATCAGGCTCCATCTGCGCGCGGGCGGCGTATTCGTCAACAAGGGCGTCCAGACGGTCAGCGTCGCTCCATTTTTTGACAAGGCTTCGGTGAAGTTCGGGGCGTTTTTGGCGCGCTTTTTCGACATTCTCAATATCGTTCTGCAGCTCCTTCAGCCATTCAGATTCATCCGCGCCTAAGGCGGCCGAAGAAGACAACATCAATAATACCGATACGATTGCGGCAAGGCGATCCCTCATTGTTTTTCCTCCTGCGCGGGACGGCGGCCGAATTGCGAGGCGTCCACCCTAGCGAGTCCTTTATTGGTAGCCATCCAGATCATGTTTCCAACCTTCAAGACGCTGTATATCTTCGCCCCATCCAAGCTGCGCGAGTACGATATGCTGCCGGGGCTCCATTCTCTGCTTGGGCTGCGCGAGACAAGTCCGCCGTTCACCGCGAGCCAGAGCGTTCCTTCGTGCGCCGCGCTCCAGATGGTTCCTGGTCCGCCCCCAAACGCGGCGCTCAACCACCGGTCGGACGCGGGATCCCATTCGGCGTACCCTTTCTCCGCTTCGGTTTGCCATGTCGCCATGACGGAGTTGTTGAGTATCGACAGGCTGAGAATGGACGCGTTAGACGGCAGGCCGTCCGCCGAGCCGTATGAGCGCCAGACATCAGTTCCAGCGCGTCGGTCGTACCGCAGAACGCCTTTCTCGATGGAACCGACCCAGAGGAAGTTGGCGTCCATCGCGAGCGATGTGATCTGGTCAGATTCGCGGAAGATGCGTCCATTTTGGCTCGTGTAGGCGCGCCAGGAGTCGAGTTGGCGGTCGTAGCGCGCGGCGCCGCCCAGCCCTCCGACCCAGACGGCGCGTTCGTCCATCGCGATTGCGTCGATGCGGTTGCCGGCGAGGCCGTCCAGCGCGAGATACTGCGTTGTTTCGCCTGTCGCTTTGATATTTCGGAAGACGCCCTGCCCGCTGGATCCGACCCAGATTTCGTTTTCGTCGGCGCCGACGGCGCGGACGACAACGCCGTCGGCGTTCTCGCTGCCCAGAAAGTTCGCCTCTATCTTGGGCGGGACAGAATCCATGTGGAAGCGCGCGAGACCTTTCGAAGTACCGATAAGCAGCGTTGAGCCGTCCACGGTCAGCGAAAAGATGTCGTTGGAGGGGAGGCCGTTCTCGGCGGTGATGAGCGACCATGCAATTTCGGAGCGGAGAAGATTCGCTTCGAGGCGCGTTTTGTCGTCAGGATTGAGCGCGAGCGCTCGTTCCGCCGCGTCGGTCACCAGCGCCATGTTTCCTTTTTGAAAATACGCATATCCGAGCGTGAGATACAGGCGCGCGGCATGAGGCGACGACGGATCCTCCAACAACTGGAGCGCCGTTGTCAGGGCTGCGACCGCCTTGTCGGGCTGCTTCGTCAGGACATAGAGCGAGCCGAGCTGGCTGCGCGCCTCCTGCGCTTCTGGGCGGTCGGGGTGGTTCTGCAGGGCGAATTCGTACGCCGCCAGCGCCTCCTGTAAGGCGACGTTGCCGATGTCCGGGTCGTCCGAAGCGGCGAGCAGGTATTGAGCTCCGCGGTACGCCAGTTCCGCCGCCGAAGGGTCTTCAGTGAAGTTGACGGCAAATCGGGCGCATTCTCTTCCCGCCGCAAAAAAGTCGCCCTGCGCGGCATACTGCTCAACAACGGCGCGCACCTTGCCGCCGACAGGGTAACGCTGCGGGTTCAATTTTGCCGCCCATACGTAGTGGTCCCATGCCTTTGCGTCTTCTTGGGACTCCAGCAGCTGCGCCAGCGCGTAATGGGCGTCGGCGTATTTGGGCGAGAGCGTGATCGCGGCGCGCATATTTTCCGCCGCCGTTTCGATCATTCCGAGCTCAAGCGCGTCCAGCCCCGCCCGCAGGCGCAGCACCGATTCGGGTCTGGGCGATACGGCGCCTTGAATGTCGGTCGTCATGACGATGACGCCGCCCGCGAGCGCCAGCTGCCGTTCGGAGCCGTCGTCAAGCCGTATGCGGAACTGGTCTCGTCCGCTGCCCTCCCATTCGCCTGTGTAGGAGACGCCGTCTGGCAAGACGACGCGCACGCGCGCGCTCCATGCGTCCGCCGAGAGGAGCGCCAAAAACGCCGCAGCGGCCGCCGCCCGCCTCCATATGCGCCGTGTCGTTCGTTCTTTCATACGTATTCCCGTCGTTCATTCATTTCATGATCGCGCGGTTTCGATTTCGTCCGCGCCCTCTTGGTCAAATTCCGCCAACTCGTATTTTTTCAGTTTTGCGTGGAGCGTGTTGCGGTTGATGCCGAGCGCTTCAGCCGCTCTGCTTTTATTTCCGTCCATCTTGTCGAGAACAAACTGGAACAGAGGGCGCTCCACTCCCGCGACCGCTTCTTCATGCAGGTTTCCTGTTCGCCCTTCGTTCATGCGTTTTTGAACCAGTTTCCGCACCCAGAGCTCCATCGATTCTCCGCTTTCCATCTCAGCCGCTGGGTTTAGAAGCGGCGCGTCTTCTTCGCTCAAAACCCGCCCTTGCGACATGACGATGCCGCGGTGAATCACGTTTTCCAGCTCCCTCACATTGCCCGGCCAGTGGTAGGCGTTCAATCGGCGCGTCAGCGCAGGCGACGCCGTTTTAATTTCATATCCATATTTAATGCAATACTTCGCCAGGAAATATTTGGCAAGCTTCGGGATGTCTTCTCGACGGCGGCGAAGCGGCGGAAGCGTGATCGAAACGACATTGAGGCGGTAGAGCAGATCTTCCCGAAAATCGCCCTCCTGGACGGCTCTGTCGAGATCGCGGTTCGTGGCGGCGATGACGCGCGCGTTCGTTTCAAGCGTCTCGTCGGAACCGACGCGCTGGTAGGTTCGCTCTTGGAGAACGCGCAGCAGCTTCGTCTGCAGGTCAAGCGGTATGTCGCCGATTTCGTCGAGCAGAATAGTTCCGTTTTCGGCGCTGGCGAAACGCCCTTCTCTGTCGAAATGGGCGTCTGTGAAGGCGCCGCGCACATGTCCAAACAGCTCGCTTTCAAGCAGATTGTCTGGTATGGCGGCGCAGTTGACCGCCACATACGGCATCTGCGCGCGACGGCTGTTGGCATGGATCGCCTGCGCGACCAGCTCCTTGCCGGTGCCGCATTCGCCGAGAAGAAGCGCGGTGACGTCGCTCTCGGCGATTCTGCCGATGGTTTTATACACCTCCTGCATGGCTGCGCTGTTGCCGATGATCTCATTTTCGCCGTTCATCTTGGGCGGAGAGGGGGGAGCGGGAGAGTCCTCTATCGACTCGGCGGCGCGGCGCGCCAGCTCCTGCGCCTTGAGTATGTCGAACGGCTTGGTGATATAGTCGAAGGCGCGCCGCTTCATCGCTTCGACGGCGGTGCGCATCGTTCCGTGCGCCGTGAGGACGATGATCGGGACGTCTGGATGCGTTTCGCGCATTTCCGATAGGCTGTCGAGTCCGTTTCCGTCCGGCAGGAAGATGTCGAGAAAAAGAATGTCCGCCTCGGAGCGGTCGAGAGCGGCGCGCGCCTCCTTGAGCGTGTGTACGCTGGTCGCTTTGAAGCCCGCGTCAACGAGCGACTGCGTCAGGACGCGGCAGATGTTCGGCTCGTCGTCGCAGATGAGGACGCGTCTTTTGTTCATCTTTTGGATTCTTTGGTGAGGAATTTCATTATGGCTACTGTCTTAGCAATCTATTGATCTTGCTTTTTACCTCTGGTATGCGGACAAGTTCGGAGATGAAATAGTCCAGGTTGACTGGACCATGTGCCTTCCTGGATTCAACGATTTCTTCATAATCGATTTCTAGAAGATCGCAGAATTCACGACCGGTCATGATCTCGTCCAGGCGGATTCTCTTTTTGAATCCTTTCCATATGGCGTCTCGGTCGTCAAGGTTGAACGCGCAAAAATGGCAGCTCATACGATATTGAAGACGTTGCGCCTTCTGCTCAACGAATCCATGCGCAGCTTCTCGCTCTGCGGCGGCTTTCTTAGTATCGAAAATATGACCGTCCTTGAGCTCTATGATATAGCAATGCTGTATGCCTTTATGCCGTTTGAAAATGAAAAAGTCTGGCTCAGAGCCTTTATAGTCAAGAGTGGCGCATTTTTTCACGCCGCTTTTGGAGGCCACCCATACGCCTTCAGGCATAGTTTCGGTTTCCAAAAATTCGTCTACATCCTCAATGAGATTTACGCGCTCTTTGATCATCCGTTCTAGTTCAGTTCCAGAAGAAATGACAGCGGACTGAACCCGGCTGATGAGCATGCCAAGCTGCGAATTTCCAAATAGACGATGATATGCTCCCGATGTCTCTTTTGGCTGGGCATTTTCGATGAGGGCCATGCTGCTATTCGTTCAGGTCGCATCCTAAAAATATTCGTTTGATTTCAATTGCCGCTTGCATCACGGAGAAGGAGCCGGCGGCGGGATCAATCACATAGTCGCCCTCGTTTGTCACGGCGGCGATGAGCGCGCTCTGCAGTCCGACAGGTTTCTGGTGCGTGTGCGTCCGCCCTTCGATCTTCTCGCGCCATGTGTCCGGTATGTTATGTATCGTCCAGACGCCTTTGGCGCGGCGCGGCTCTTTCTGAAGAACGACGCAGTACTCGGTTGTTCGCCGCGTGCGGTAACCCATGCCGATGCGCCCCTTGTCCCAGGAGATTAGGTCAACCACTTCCAGCGGCGCGTTGAGATGCCAGTCTCGAAACCCTTCGCACAGGTGAAACTTGTCCATCCACAAGAACAGGTGGCCGGACGGCTTCAAGACGCGCCCAATTCCGTCTATAAACAGGCGGATCGTCTCGTCGTTCATCTGCTGGAGCGCGGCGCGTTGCTGCCCTCGATTTTTGCCTTCGTTTCCGTAAGCGAGCTTGTCGAGTACGCCTCGATATTGCGGGTCTAAGAACGCGGCGGCAACCGACTTCTCCGGCAGCAGGCGCAGAAACTGTAAGCCGTTCATCTGAAGGCGGCAGTCAGGGAAGCGAGCGGCGGGCGGCACCTTCGGCAGGAGCCAAAACTCCGATTCGTCCATTTGAGGGCGGCGGTTCGGTGCAAAGCGGTTCGACTCACGATAGTTTTTTAGCGCGCTCATGCTCTCTGTCCATAGTCAATGCTAGCTTTAATTTTATAACAGAAAAAGCGCGCAACAGCAAGCTGCAGCCCCCGACCGCGCATCGTCATTCCTGCCCATGCGGTAAAACGCGCGGGAATCCAAAGGCGCCTCGGAAACCTTAAGGTTGATGTTCGCCGGCGGATGCGGTACATTATTCAGCCTGATAGAAATGCAACCTAAGGAGAGCGAACGAACATGAGCGATCAGAAAACCAAACCGAAAAGCGTCCCGGACATCATCGCCGATATTGAGAGCAGGGCGTCGGGCGGCGGTTACATCTTCCGCGGCGAGACGCAATCCAGATTTGAACATAAAGGTAAATTCAGTACAGAGGTCTCGTCAAGGCTTTGGCGCGACTATAAATTTCGAGAAGAAGAGGGGATTGATTTTGACATAGAGCGTGTCCAGAGAGAAATGTTGGCTGGAGCCAAAAAGCATACACAGCGTCCTGCGCAAAGTTCCGATGCGTTCGATGCGTTGCGAACAGCGGTGAGGCATATGTCGGAAAGAAGGCTAGGGAGTTCTACGCAAAGTCCCAATGCGTTTAATGTGGAAATCCCTGAAGACTTTGAAATTCTAGTGGAAACCCCCGAAGACTTTGAAATTCTGACAGAGATTCAGCATTACGGCGGCAGGACGAACCTGATCGACTTCACAACCGATTACCGTATCGCGCTTTTCTTTGCGTGCGACGGAGATTACGACAAAGAAGGTCGTGTTATCCTGCAGAAAAAAGATTTTATGGAGGACGGCACGATTAAAACGCCTTGGCATCCGCCTCACCGCGTCATTGCGCAGAAGAGCGTATTTGTGCGACCGCGTAAAGGCTATTATGATCCAAAGGACGAGGATATCGTCTGGATTCAAGCCGATCTCAAAGAAAAGATGCTTAAGTACTTGGAAAAGCACCATGGCATCGACAAGGAAAGGATCTACAACGACCTTCACGGGTTTATCTACAATCAAGACCGTCATGGGGAATCTTATACGCGGTTTTATCGAGGCCTCGCTTATCAAATTGAAGGCAAACACGATAAAGCGATTGATCATTATGACGAGGCAATCAAGTTGAATCCGCGCTCCGCTGCGGCATACAACAATCGCGGTCTTGCTTACGTCGCAGAAGACAATCTTGTCGCCGCCATCAGCGACTATACTAAAGCGATTGATCTGAACCCAAACGACGCCAAAACCTACTACAATCGCGGTCTTGCATACTTCGCAGTAGGCAATCGTCAAAACCGTGATAACGCCATCAGAGACTTCAGCAAAGCGATTGAACTGGAACCAAACAATCCCGGCGCCTATAACAGGCGCGGCGTTGCTTATGCCGAAAACAACGATTATGAGTCTGCGATCAAAGATTTTGGCAAAGCGATTGAACTGGCGCCGAATGATGTCGGCGTCTATAAAAACCGTGGCCGGGCTTACGCCGAAAACGGCAATCATGAAAAAGCCATTGAGGATTATACCGAAGCGATCAGGCTGAACCCAAAAGATGCTGACGCCTATACCAATCGCGGTGCTGCTTACACCGAACAAGGTGATCAGGACAAAGCCATCGAAGACTTTAATAAAGCGATTGAGGTGAACCCATGAACCCAAACTATGTCGTCTATTTCGGCCGCGGCACGGCTTACGCCGAAAACGGCGATTTTGATAACGCCATCAGAGACTTCAGCAAAGCGATCGAACTCAATCCAAGATTCGCCATCGCCTATAGGAATCGCGGCTTGGCTTACGCCAAAAAAGGCGACATTGACGCTGCCATCAGAGACTTCTGCCTTGACGCTGCCATCAGAGACTTCAGCAAAGCGATCGAACTGGAACCAAACGATCCCGACGCCTATAACATTCGCGGCATGGCTTACGTTGATAAAGGCGATTCCGACAAAGCCATCAAAGACTATGGCAAAGCGATTGAGCTCAATCCAAATGATGCCGGCGTCTACTACAATCGCGGAAATGCTTATGTCGATAAAGGCGATTCTGACGCTGCCATCAGAGACTTCAGCAAAGCAGTCGAAATCGATCCAAAGCATGCCGAAGCCTACTATAATCGAGGCACTGTTTATGCCAATAAAGGCGATCTTGACGAAGCTATCAGAGCTTTCAGCAAAGCAGTCGAAATCGATCCAAAGCATGCCGCTGCCTACCACAATCGCGGCACTGCTTACGCCGAAAAAGGCGATCCTGGCGAAGCCATCAGAGATTGCACCAAAGCGATTGAACACAACCCAAACTTTGCCGAAGCCTATAGCAGTCGCGGCACTGCTTACGCCAAAAAAGGCAATATTGACGCCGCCATCAGAGACCATGATCTAGCGATTGAACACAACCCAAACTTAGCCGAAGCCTATAACAACCGCGGAAATGCCTATGCCAAAAAAGGCGATCCTGACGAAGCCATCAGAGATTACAATAAAGCGGTTGAACTCAAACCAGGCTTGTCCGAAGCCTATAGCAACCGCGGAAATGCCTATGCCAAAAAAGGCGATCCTGACGAAGCCATCAGAGATTACACCAAAGCGATTGAGCTGGACCCAAGCGATGCCAGAGCCTATAGCAACCGCGGCGTTGCTTACGCCAAAAAAGGCGATTTTGACGCCGCCATCAGAGATTATACCGAAGCGATTGAACTAGATTCAAACGAGGCAATCCTCTATTGCAATCGCGGGGAAGCATGGCTGCATAAAGAAGCGTGGGATAACGCCAAATCCGATCTGAAGAAAGCCGAAGGCATGGAATACGATATCGTCAAATCATTCCATAACGAATATAAGAGCGTCGCCGACTTTGAGCAGAGGACGGAAATCCAGCTGCCCGCCGACATCGCCGCCATGCTAACGGACACCGACAGCGAAACATAGCGACGCATTCTTTCGTCCGGCGTCCGGAAGGGGTGGTTTGTTTGCGTTGCGTTCTATCTCATGGTATATTAGATTTCCATTGCGGGCGAACATAGCGGGCGGCAAATGTCGATACGGGAAGCGCAGCGGCAGGTGGACGAGTGGATCGCATCCACGACGGAAGGTTACTATTCAGAGCTGACGAACGCGGTCGTTCTGATGGAAGAGGTCGGGGAGCTGGCGCGCGTCATGTCGCGCCAGTACGGGGATCAGCGCTGGAAGCCGTCCGACAGGTCGCGCAAGCTGGACGAGGAGATGGCGGATATACTGTTTGTGTTGCTGGCGCTGGCGAATCAAACGGGCGTGGACCTGGAAACCTCGTTTCAGCAAAAAATGAAACGCCGCTCCCAACGGGACATGGACGGCTAAAGCCCGCATCGCTGGAGGCGATTTTTGGACGAGTCTTCGTTACAAGCATACCTCTCAAACCTGATGGAGGCGCTTCGCGGCTTGACGCCTGAAGCGGCGCTTCTTTGCGGGCTGCTCATGCTGTCCGGCTTCTTTTCATGCTCCGAAACCGCCATGTTCACCTTGAGCCGATCCCAAATTCGCAGGCGGCGCGATTCCAAAAGCCTCATCAGCCGGCGCATCGTCATGTTTGTCGACAACCCGCGCAACCTGCTCAACACCTCGCTCATCGGCAACGCCTTTGTGAACGCCGCCATCGCCACCGTCGTCGCCTCCTCATGGCAGCAGATCGTCGACGAAGTTTTCAAATGGAGCGACCAGTACGCCGCCTCCGCCTCCGTCGTCTCGGCGACGCTTCTGACGCTGTTTTTCGGCGAAATCGGGCCAAAGACCTTCGCCATACGGCACGCCGACCGCGTCTCGGCGATCATCGCTTTGCCGCTGTGGCTCTGCTCGCATCTGCTCACTCCGCTTCGCCTCTCTATGCGCTGGGCGATCGATATGGTTGTGCGCGTTTTCCGTCTGCGCAACCCGTCCGCCGAGCCTGCCGTCACTGAAGAGGAGATACGCGGCGCCGCCGACGCGGGAGCCGAAACCGGCCAGATCGAAACGGATGAACGCCGGCTCATTGACCGCGTCTTCGAACTGCGCAATACGCAGGCGAAGGACATACTCGTCCCGCGAACGGAGATGGTCTGCGTCGAAAAGGGGCAAACCCTGCGCGCAGCGCTCGAAACGGCGCGCAGCGTCGGCCATTCGCGGCTGCCCGTCTATGAAGAGACGCCGGACAAGATCGTCGGCGTTCTGCATGTCAAAGATCTGCCGATCCATTTTCCAGGTCAGCCCGATCTGGACGCGACCATTGAGAAGCTCATGGAGCGGATGAGCAACCGTCCAGAAGGCGAAGAGACGCTCATTCGCCCGCCGCTCAAAGCACCCGAATCGAAGCCGCTGCATGCGCTTCTGAACGATTTCTCCGACGCCGGAACGCAGATGGCGATTCTGCTGGACGAATACGCCGGCGTCGCCGGCCTCGCGACGCTAGAGGACATCATTGAGGAGATTGTCGGCGAGATCGTGGATGAATACGACGATGGCGACGAGCTGGAAGAGGAAGCGGAAGAGTACGACCTGACGCTGCTTGAGCGGGACGGCATTCCGCTGCCCGCCAAGACCAGTTTGCGCGTCGCGTCCAAGCTGTTGGGGGCGTCTTTTAACGACGAGGATGCGGTCACCCTCGGCGGATATATGTTCAACCTGTTCGGTCAAGCGCCGTCGACAGGCGATTCGGTGACGGACGAGCTGGGCTACACCTTCACCGTGACAGAGATGAACGGCGAACGCATTTTGACGGCGCTGGTGACGCGCCGACCCGATGAAACGGACGAGGAAGGAGCGAACGCTTGACGCGCCGACTGATACCTTACAGCTCCGCTTTCCGCTGGATCGCCGCAGGCGCGGCTGTCGGCGCCGCCGCGTTGTCGGCGCTGGCGAGCAACGGCGCCGGCTCTGAACCGGCGAACGAAACCTCCGCGACGCTCTATTTTTTTCTCATTGCGCTGGGCTGCTTGGCGTTTTCGGCGCTCTTTTCAGGCTCCGAAACGGCGTTTCTCTCCGCTAACCTGCCCAAACTGGAGGCGGAAGCGGAGCTGGGCGATCCGTCCGCGCGCAAAGCCGCCTCCCTTTATGAACCAAAAGAACGGACGCAAGCGACCATTCTGATCGGAAACAACCTGGTGAACGCAGGCGCCGGCGTCTGCAGCTATGTTGTCGCGGGGAGCCTGCTGACAGAGTACTCGACGGAGCAGCTGGACATCGTCAACACGTTTGTGGTCGGCTCGCTGCTGCTTGTGTTTGGGGAAATACTGCCGAAGTCGCTCGCGCGCGCCTACCCCGACCGCATCATGCGGCGCATCGCTCCTGTCCTCGGCGCGTTCGACTGGGCGTTTCGGCCTATCAACTTCGTCATACTCGGCGCGGCGACAGCGTTCATGCGTTTGACCGGACAGACGGGGCAGCCGGAGATCGTCACGCGCGAAGACCTGCGCATACTTGCAGAGACCGGCGAGGAGGACGGCGCGCTGGAAGAGGACCAGCGCAAGATGATTCACGGCGTCTTGGAAACCTACGAACAGCGCGTTGAGCGGGTGATGCGCCCTCTCGCCGATTTCGTCTCCATAAAGGAAGGCTCCTCAGTCGAAGAGCTGATGGAAAAGGTGAGCGAGTCCGGCTATTCGCGCCTGCCTGTCTATTCGGAGCGGGCGTACGACATTGTCGGCATCGTCTATATCCTGGATGTGATCTACGACGACGCCGGCGCCGAGACGATCGACCCGTTCATACGTCGAAAGCCGCTTTTTGTGCCGGAGACGAAGCTGGTCTCGACGCTGCTGGCGGAGCTGCGGCGTCAGCGCCGTTCCATGGCGTTTGCGGTGGACGAGCGGGGAAACGTCGTCGGGCTGGTGACGATGGAGGATCTGGTGGAAGAGATCTTCGGCGAAATACGGGACGAGCGGGACGACGAGCATGACATCTACCATCTGAACGAACGGACGGGCGTCATTGAATGCGGCGGCGAAACGGAGCTCAGCCTGTTGAAAGACGCCGCCGCAATACCGGAGGGCAATTATGAAACGATCGGCGGATTTCTGATGCATTGGTTGGACAAGATACCGGAAAAGAGCGATGTTGTTGAGACGGACGATCTGATGGTCATTGTGCTGGAAGCGGATGAGCGGAGCGTTCGGCGCGTTCGCATTGCGCCGAAATCTTCGCGCCCAGATACGAGCTCAAACGGGGAGAAAAGTTGAGTATGGATGAACGGCATTTTCCGAAACCGAGCATGAACGCGCTGGTCGATTTTCTGGCGGCGCAGGCGAAGATGGCTCTCGGCGCTGTGAATCACCCGCAGACCGACGCGCCCGTCATCGACCTGCTTTACGCTAAATACGCCATCAACCTGTTGACGCTCCTAGAAGAAAAAACGGCGGCGAACGCCACCGCCCCTGAAAAAAACTACCTTGAGAACGTCCTTTACGATATGCGGATGCTCTATCTTCGGGTTGAAAACGCCGTCAAGGAAGCGGAGAAACGAGCGGCGGAAGAAGAACAGACGGAGGAGTGACTGCCCCGTTCCGCGCGCCGTCTCCCGCGTAGGGATGAAGAAAGGAAGGGGCGCCGGCAGGCATCCGTTCATGCGCCGCTGCCGCGTTTAAAACGACCTTGAACAAACCAGTAGTACGCAATCACCGAAAGGATTTTGAATCCAGCGCGCGCCGACCCGATCCATGTCCCTGATATTTTGGACTGCCCGACGCGCCGCCGATAAGCTGCGGGCAGCTCCACAAAAGGCGTTTTCAAGATCGCCGCTTTCACCTGCATTTCCACCGTCCATCCATGCCCCGTGTCGCGCATCTGCATGCGTTCCAGCGCGTCGCGTCGAATCGCCCGAAACGGTCCCAGATCGGTAAAACGGACGCCCCAGAGCAGACGAATCAACCGCGTCGCAAGCCAGTTTCCAAACCGCGCATGCGGCGTCAACGCCCCCCGCTCGCGCTCGCCAAGAGTCCGCGACCCGATCGTCATCTCCGCTTCGCCGTCCAGTATCGGCTGAAGTAACATTGGCAGCTCGGATGGATCGTCGCTATAGTCGGCGTCCAGAAACGCGACGATCTGTATATTGTCCGAAAGCGCGTTGAGTCCCGCGAGGCAGGCGCTTCCGTATCCGCGTCTGTTTTCGCGTATGACGCGCGCTCCGTGCCGCGCGGCTTCCTCGCCGGTGCGGTCGTCGCTTCCGTTGTCGACGACGATCGTCTCGGCGGCGCATCCTGGGGGCAGCCCGCGCAGGGTGAGTCCGATGGAGCGCTCCTCGTTCAGCGCGGGAATGACAACGGCGGCGCGCGCGTTATTCAGCATGGAACCGCCGCCGCAAAAACGCGCTTGTTTGTTTCGGCGTCCGCTGGTTCGACAGGGCGCGCCCTTTCAACAAGCCGCAGAGAACGCGCAGGTCGTCGGGCGTGTCGACATCGAAACAGAGCGGGAGCTGGACATAACGCAGCGCCGGCAGCTCCGCCAGGCGGTTGAGCGTTTCCGAAAGGACGTCCGCGCTGCTCCACGGAATGTTCTCAAAAAGGCGCGGCAGAAACGGCAGGGCGGACGCTCTTGCCCCAATCAGCCCGTATCCGCCGTCCGGGCAGGGCGCGAGCGCGATCTCCGCCCTGTCCAGGCTCTCAAAGGCGGCGTCCATCTCCGCCGAGGTCAACAGCGGCGCATCCGATCCGATCAACACAGCCGATTCGTCCGTCTTCAGAGCTTCTTGAAAGGCGTTCAGCATGCGCGCTCCCAGATCGGCTCCGCGCTGCCGCCGCCATTCCGCGCGTCCCTGAAAAACGGCGCGCAGCCGAGAAGGCTCCCCCTCGCCCGTCCAGCAGACGATGCGCCGACTGCAGCGCGCGGCGGCCGTTTCGGCGGACAGGTCATGCAGCATCGCTTCATACAAGCCGACCCGCTCCTCCGGCGCGAGAGCCGGCGCGAGGCGCGTTTTCGCCGCGCGCGCGTCCGGCTCCTTGACAAAGATGATGAGCGCGCGGTTCACAGGCGCCGCCTTCCAAAATTATGAGCCGATCCAACGGACAAGAGCCGCCAAAAACGCGATGACCGCAACCGCCGCCGCCGTCCACCCGGCGGCGCGCAGGAAATCGCTCGGATTGTCCGCGGCGTCGTCGCCTTTATACACCGCCTCAACCATGCGCACAAATTGCGGAAACCGCTTTGCGCCGCGCAGATGCGCGTATAAGCGTTCATACTCTTTTTCAAGCAGGATGGCAAACTCCCGCCGCTGCGCGCTGATGTCCAAAAACTCCTCCCATTCTTTCTCCAGCACAGCGTAAAAAGGCTCAGGACCGACGCGCAGCTCATACCCGTAATGCTCAATATGAACGATCTCGCCGAGGCTCGGATCGGAGACAATCGTCTGAACGGGCGCGTCCATGGGAGGCGGAGGCGGCGGAGGGACGGACAGCTCCGGCGCGTTTTCTCCGTCATCCTTGCTTCGGTTGAGAGCCTCCTCTACGCGCATGCGCGCCAGTTCCGCCTCCATCGCATATTCTATAGGCACGCAAATTTCGGTTTTCCCTCCGCTTTTGATCCTTTTAAAAGGTATCTCGGCGTGGATGAGCGCGGCGCGCAGCACATTCAACTGCCATTCGTCTTCGGAGGCGCGGACGCGCGTCCAGCCTCCCGTGTCGGTGAAGATGTCGCTTCGTTCTCCGCGCATATCGGCTCTCAGTAGGATTGCGCCCATAAAAGCGCTTCTTGTACGGCGGCGAGGTTGGCGGCGGCTGAGGCGGCGGCGTCCCCTCCCGGCGGCGCGTCGATGACGAATCCGCCCTGAAATTGAACGGCGTTCAGCGCGGCCGCGATCGGCTCAAAGCGGACGACGCCCATCCCGATGGGGCATGAGGAGCCGTCGTCGCCTTCGTCGCGCGCTCGGAGCTGCCGTATGCGTTCGTTCAGCTGCCGTATCTCTTTTTCGGGTTTACGCCCTTCGCGCGCGGCATGAAGTATGTCGTAGTCGAGTCCGAGGTTGTCGGAGTCAACGGCGTCGAGAAAGCGGAGGGAGTCGTCGGCGGACAGCGGCAACCCGACAGCGAGGGAGAAGTCCCTTTCGGCAGCCTCTCGACACCGCGCGGCAAGCGTTTGCGCCGCCTCTTCGCAGGTTTCGGCAGAGCGGAGCGTCTGTTGCGGGATCGCGACGGTCAGGGCGGAAATATGCAGCTTGGCGGCGCGCGGCAGAAGCGCTTGAAACAGCTTCTGGCCGAGAGGGCGGTTCAGGCCGAACGCCTCATATGAGCCGAGATGCGCCGCCGAGATGCGCACGGAGGCGTCCTGTAAAAAATCTGCCATTTTCATCAACCCTTCTCGGCGCCAGATGAGATGCTCCGGCATGTTGGGTCCGCCGATGGAGAGCTCCACCCCGTCAAAACCCAGGTTTCGCGCGATTTCAAACGCGCGGTCAAGGCTCGGATGGACCGATCGGTCGCGTATCGAGATGTTCATGGTTGATCAATCCTTGCTGGTTCGCTTCTTGATAGAGCTCCGAGGCGCATTTTCCGCAGAACTTGCGCCGATAGCCGGAGATAAAGGTTCGTTCGATGAGTTGGTCGGGGGGCGATTCTTCTCCGCAGAGGCTGCATACGTCGCCTTTTTGACGGCGGTTCCCCGGCTGCGCCCTCCGCGCCTGACTGATCAGAAGCAGCCCCGCAAGAACCATCATAAATGCGCAAAAGAACCAATGAAACCACGGCATCGTGTCAATATGATATGCATAGAAAGCGCCGCGCGCAAGAAGGCGTTCTTGCATACGGCGAATCTTCATTTTTATGCGCGGCGGTTTTTCCGCTGGTCATTGCGGCTCTTTCGCGACGACGTCCCAACTTTAGGCGCGAGGTCAGTTTTCCCTTCTTGAAATTGTCATTATTTAACGTTATACTATTTTGAGCTGCGGGGCAGCGCGAAGGGAGGCGGACTATCGACGCAGGGCGCGGCGTACATAAAACGCTGGAGCGCATCGCCAAGGCGGCCGCCTCGGCGGGGCGCGATCCGAGCGGCATTCAGCTGATTGCGATCGCGAAGGGCGTCGATCCGACGCGCATCGCCCAAGCGCGCGTCGCCGGCGCAAACCGCATCGGCGAAAGTCGCGTGCAAGAAGCCGAAGCGAAGCGCCCGCGCATGCCAGACGGCGTGGAATGGCACATGGTCGGACGCCTGCAGAGCAACAAGGCGCGCCGCGCCGTTCAGCTGTTCGACTGCATCCAGTCGGTCGACTCGGAAAAGCTGCTGCGCCGTTTAGACCGATGCTGCCAGGAGCTCGGCGTCCGCCGGCGCGTCTTGATACAGGTCAACTGCTCGGGAGAGGCGTCCAAAGGCGGCATCGCGCCGAATGAGCTGGAGAGCTTGATGGAAGCGTCTCAAGAGGCGGCGCATCTGGACGCGGTCGGCTTGATGACGATCGGTCCGCTGGGCGGTTCCCTTTTGGAGATTCAGCGCTCGTTTGCGTCGCTGCGCGAATTGGCGCACAATTCAGCCTACGCCCGGCAGCTGCGCCATCTTTCGATGGGCATGACGGGCGATTTTGAACAGGCGGTTGCGGAGGGCGCAACGATGGTGCGCATCGGCACAGGCATTTTTGGAACAAGGGAGGCGGAGCGATAGAGCGCATCTGCATTTTGGGCGTGGGAAAAATGGGCGGTTCGATTCTGCGCGGCGCGTTGAAGTTGGGCGCGCTGTCGGCGGAGACGGTCTGGGTGAACGACGCGCTGCCGGGGCGCGCCGAGAGCGTTGCGGAGGAGCTGGGCGTCCATGCCGCCGAGTCCAAGCGCGAAATGCTGGCGAATGCGGACTGCGTTCTGTATGCCGCGCATCCGTCCAATCTGGAGGCGGCGCTGTCGGAACTTTCACAATCGGGCTGGGAGCCGCGCCACTGGATGCTGTCTATAGCGGCGGGCGTCGCAACGAGCCGTCTCGAGTCGCTTCTGCCGAAGGGCGCCGCGGTAGTGCGGGCGATGCCGAACATTGCGGCTTCGGTGGGCGAGGCGATGACCTGCGTCTGCGGCGGCGCGCATGCGGATGAGAAACATATTGCGTCTTCCGAACGTTTACTTTCGAGTGTGGGCGAGACGGCGCGCGTTGAGGAGCGGCTGATGGACGCGGTGACAGGTTTGAGCGGAAGCGGTCCGGCGTTTGCGCTGGTTGTGCTGGAAGCTCTGGCGGACGCGGGCGTTGAGATCGGTTTGCCTTTTGATCAGTCGTTACTTTTGGCGCGTCAAACATTGTTGGGGGCTGCCGTTTTGGCGGCCGAATCGGAGGATCATCCGGCGGTATGGAAGTCTCGCGTCGCTTCGCCGGGCGGTTCGACGGCCGCAGGATTAGCGGCGCTGGAGCGGGGCGGGGCGCGGGCGGCGTTGAGAGACGCCGTACACGCAGCCGCCGCGCGGTCTAAAGAGTTGGGGAACGCATGATTACGCCTATGGAAATCTACCAAAGAGAATTCAAACGCAAGGCATTGAACGGCTTAGACCCTGAGGATGTGGAGGATTTTCTCTTTCAGGTCGCCGAAGATATGGAGGCGCTCATGAAAGAGAACGCCGACCTGAAGGAGAGCCTGGGGGGAGGCGCGCCAGCCTCCCGCCAAGAACCGCAGCCCGCCGGCGACGACCGAAGCGCCCAGGCGCTTGAACAGGCGCAGGCGCAGGCGGCAAGAATCAAGGCGAAGGCGGAAGCGGAAGCGAGAGCGCTTCTCAACCAAGCCAGAGCCGAAGCCAAAAAAATAAGCCAGCGAAAAGGCGGAGAAAGCCAGGAGACGAGCGGCGGCTTCTCCGAACATGAAAAAAAATATCTATCCATGCTGGCGCGTCATCTGTCGGAGATGACGCTGCTGCTGGAAGAGGCTGGATTGGGCGATGAAAGCGTCGAACTGGACCCGTCGACCGACCTGCCGCCCGACCCTGACCCAGAACGCACCGGAACGACTCTGCTTGAACCGAACGCGCCCGACTCCCGCGAATAGGAACGCGCTATGGCTGTGAGCAAATCATTCGATGCCTTTAGAAAGCAGGCGTTGGAGGGCGCCCGCGACGCCGACCTGGTGGAGCGGTGGGAAGAGATCGCGCTGCTCGCGCAGCTTCGTCAAAAAAACAAAGGCAAGGACAAGCATGTTTTCCACGACATTCCCCGACCGCCGCAGAACGATCTAAGCCCGCTTCTCCTGAGCGTCCGCATGCGCAAGGACATCTATCTGAAAGCGGCTGCGTTGATGGGCTTCAATGTCGCGTATTCGCCCAGCTGGGACCTGTTTGACGGCGGGGTCGAGAACGAGGCGCTGCGCGAAGAAAACGCCGCCGGCCGCCCGTTCGAATCCGACCTGGTGCGCGGCAGCTGCAAGCGGAGCGCGCAGGAGCGCATGGAGACCGAACGCGCCGCGCTGAAACAGCTGGGCGTCTTCGCCGACTGGCGCGGAGTCAAACCGCATCTAGAAGCGCGCTACGAGGCGAAACTGCTCGACAGCTTCGGACGGCTCATGACCGCCGGGCTTGTCCAGCGCGAGTTGAAACCAGGCTGCTGGTGCATACAGTGCAGAACTGACCTGAGCGAGGCGGAGCAGGCGGTTTGCAACCGCAAATCGACCGGCGCGTACATCCGTTTTCCGCTTCGCGCAGGTCTGGAACGGCTCGGGCCGAACGCCGGCGTCGCCGCGCGCGTCTTTGAGCTGTGGACGCTGCCGGCGGGCGCGGCGCTCGCCTTGTCTCCCGACGCGTCGTACGAGGCGGTCCAGTTCAACGGCAGCCCGCTTGTCATTGAAAAAGGAAGCGCCGACAAATTCCCAGCAGAGAGCCAGATTGAGCGCATCGAAACGATTGAGGCGGCGGAGCTGCTCCAGTGCATATGCAGCCATCCGCTGTTGGACGCCGAGCTGCCGATCGTCATGCGCGGGGAGGAAGAAGGCGCGTTCGTTCTGGTCAGCCCAAGCGGGAAAGAACGCCCCTTTCCGCAGCAGCTGTTCCTTGCCTCCGACGCGGATCCCTTCGGCGGACGTTCGCCCCGCCTCGCCTACAACTACCGCATCGGCTCCATCATGAACGAAAGCGGCGAGATGACCGAGGAGGCGGAAACTTTCTGCGGACTTTCGATACAGGACGCGCACGAGCATATCGCCCTTCGGCTTGACTACATGGGCATGCTCATCCGGGCGGACGACGGCGAAATCGCCTACCCGCATTGCTGGACATGCGACTCGCCGGCGGCGTTTCGTCCGATTGACCATTGGACGTTCGACGCTTCGGAGAGCGGGCTGCTGCGGCGCGTTGTTCAGGGAATGGAGCTGTTTGAGACGCATCCGTCCGGCTTGAAGGAGCGGTTGAAGAAAAGCGTCCCGCGGCAGGAGCGGTGGGAGGCGTCGCAGCCTGGAGTATGGGGCTTGCCGATACCGGCGTTTTATTGCCAAAAATGCGGCGAGCAGCTGGACGTAGAGCGCAGCGTCAAGACGGCGCGCGATCTCATCAGCCATAAAGGCACCGATGCATGGTTCTCCGTTGATCCGGACGACGCGCTGCCGAACGACGCCGCCTGTCCGAGCTGCGGCGCGCGGGAGTTTCGGCGCGACACCAGCGTCATGAAACCATGGACGGCGTCGCTGCTGGACGCGATACAGAACATGGACAGCCGGCGCGAAAACGCCAAGATCGGCGACATCTTCATGGAGCGGGCGGACGACGCGCTCGACTGGATCGCGCGTCTGCTAACGCTGCTCTACGCCCTGAGAGACGGCTGCCCGACAAAGTTTTTACATTACATCGACCTTAAAAAAAGCGGACCGCAGCTGAAAGCTTCCGCCGACCCCAAACTGATGCGCATACTGGAACAGCCCGGCGGATCGGATCTGTTCCGCCTCTTTGCGCTGCGCCATACCTTTAGTACTAAGACGTCGGCTGAAGACGCCGCGGAGCGTTTAGAGGAGCAGAGGGCGGAGTTTGAAAACGCCCTGCTGCGCGCCGCCTTTTTGACGCAGAAGCAGACATCCCCCAAAGGAGACGCGGACATCGGCTCGATTCCATATCTGCCGGCGCTGTTTGCCGCATGGTTTGACAGCGTGAAGGTACAGACCGAAAGCGCGTTTCAGACATACTACTTTGACGCCGCATGGGAAACGCTGCGCGGGGCGCTGCGCCGATTTGAGACGATGGCAGATTATCTGGAAACAGCGCGGACGCGCCTGCCAAAAAGCGAGCGCGGCGACCTGCCGCTGACCGAACGCGCGTTTTACGAGTGCGCTCTTCAGCTGCTCAAACTGATGACGCCGTTCCTGCCGATGACCGCCGAGCGGCTCTGGACGCGCGCCTTCCGCGAGCCGGACGGCGGCAGCGTCTTTCTCTCCAACGCGCTGCGCGGCTCCCAAAACTGGAAAAGCGGAAAGAAACGCCCCGCCCCGCCCGGCTCCTTTGAGGTGTGGGCAGACGCGGCGCGCGCCGTTCAACAAGCCTCCATCGGAGGCGTCAACGTTGTCTTCTACAACGACGTTGAAGAATGGCAGAAAATGTTTGACGAGTCGGCGGAGGGCTTGCGCATGTTCGCCGAAGGCGGCTTCGCCGTGTGGACAGATGAAACGCCTCCCGAAGACGCCGACGCGCGCGCCCAAGAGGTGCGCGTCAGCAACCTGAACCCAGAATCGGACAGCGATGCATAAATGGTTTCAGCGGTGGAAGCCGCATCTCTATACATTAATATTAACGTTGAGCGTCTTTGCGGCGGATCAATGGTCAAAATTGGCGATACAGAGCTTTTTTGAAGAGCGCGGCGTGACGATCGACAACCTGCAGGGAGTCAAATCGGAGCCTGTTCTAGGGGGGCTGTTCGGGCTTCGGCTGGCGAAGAACACCGGCGCGGCGTTCGGTCTGTTCGGCGGCGGCGCCTCAACGCCCTTTTTCTTGCTTGCCGTCTCCGTTGTCGGAATGGCGGCGGCGGTCTGGATCTACTGGTACTACTCCGGCAGCCGATGGCTCCGCACTGCATGGGCATGCGCCGCCGGCGGCGGATTCGGCAACCTGCTCGACAGGCTGCGCCTCGGCTATGTGGTCGATTTTATCGACGTGGACATCGGAGCGTACCAGTGGCCCTATTTCAACCTAGCGGACACTTTTTTATGCGTCGGCGCGGGAATGCTCATCCTCTCAACGGCGCTGGATCGACGAAAGGAAGCGGACGCATGACGCGCATTCAACAGCTAACGGCGGCTCTTCTCTGCGCGGCTCTGTTCGGCGCAGCAACCGCCTCGGCGCAAATCGAAACGTCCAATCGGACTGAACAAGCCGACCAGAACCCACAGCAGACCGAATCGGCTCTGCGCCGTTTTGAGATTGTGACGCTCACGGCGCTTCCCTTCACCGCCGCTCACAGCTACTTTCTGATGAAAGGCTACAGGTCGATCCGCGCTGGGTCGCTCGCCGCGCCTGTCAAAGGCGGCGACTGGAACGTCGTCATCGCCGGGGCGGCGGTCTTGGCGGCGGGCATCGGCTTTTACGACTACTACCGCATGAAAGGCAAGGACAGGAACGAGTCGCTTCTGCCGGAGCCTCCCCCGCGCAAGCTTGAAACGGACGCAAACCGATTTTCGTCCGCGCGGTTTCAGGCGCCGCTCATCGCGTTTGCGGCGCGTTTTTAAACCTGTCGGCGGCGGAAGGTGAACGAGCGGCTGCTCATGGCGGCGTCGTGGACGCTTCGGCGTCTCTTTTTTGAACGGCGGCCGCTTCCGCCCAATCCGCGCGCCGTTCTCTACATTCAGCTTGACCATATCGGCGACGCGCTCTTAGCGGAGCCGGCGCTGGCGAGCCTGCGGGCGCATTATCCGCGCGCGCGGCTGGATGTCCTGTGCGCGCGGTGGAACCGAGCTGTGTTTGAAAACTCCCCCCATGTACAACGTATACTGGAGTTCAATCCGCGCGTCTTTCGGCGAGACGGACGCCCGCCCGACTCCGCCTTCAAAACATGGCGCGCTTTTAAGGCTCTCCGCGGCGAATATGCGGTCTCCATGTGCATCCGAGGTTCATGGACGGCGCTGGCATTGGCGAAAGGCTGCTGGTTCGACCGCGGGGCGGACCGGCTGGAGATGAAACGGCGGCGGCAGAATCCGCCCGATCATGCGGCGGACGCGGCGCTGCAGATGCTGGCGTCGCGCGGCGTACCGACCGAATCGCGCCCGCCGCGCTTTTATTTTACGCAGGAGCAGGACGCCTCGGCGGCGCTCCTTTTAAAAGGTGTGTTAAAAAAAATCGGCGGGGAGGAGCGTCAGGCGGTCGCGCTCCATGTCGGCTCGCCTGTGCGGGCGAAGCGTTGGCCGACGGCAAAATTTGCGTCCCTGGCGGAGCGGCTGTATGCGGAGGGGATGGCGCCGATACTCATCGGCGCGCGCGGCGAGGCTGATCTGACCGCCGAAACCGCCAAAACGGCGCGCGTCCCCGCGGCAGACCTGTCGGGGCGGACGACGCTGGGAGAGCTGGGGGCTTTGTTGTCGCGCTGCGCAGGGTTTGTCGGCAACGACTCGGCTCCGATGCATATCGCCGCGGCGGTCGGACTGCCGGCGCTGGGACTTTTTTTTGTGTCCGATCCGCTCCGCTTCGGTCCGAGAGGAGAACGCGCGGACTATCTGCAGGCGCCGTCACCCCATGCGCTGGACGCCGGCGCGGCAATGGAAGCGCTGCTCCGCCTGATGAAACAGCCGTAGGAGCCGCCCGTCAAACCGCCCCGCCCGCTGCCAAGCCGCTCGGTTCTCGGTTCATTCCCGCTCCCCCCGCCTGCTGTCATTCCCGCGCAAGCGGGAATCCAGAGTCCCTCGGTATACGTTTCGCGTTTTGCCGTTCGCTGTCATTTCTGCCGTCCGCCATCCCAGCTCTCATCCTCCGCCAACCTACTTCACCCTCCGTCATCCCCGCCCCCGCCTGCTGTCATTTACATGATTACTTTACCCCTCAGGTATGCGCATACTTAAGGGGTCG